>NZ_JBIUYV010000021.1:0-14501 GCF_044744725.1 Nocardia sp. NPDC087230 | reverse complement strand
GCTCAGCGACGTCATCTCCGACGTGCTGCGCAATCTGATCGGTAGCTGATCGCGTAGCACCTGGTCGCCGGGACGGTCTCGCGCTGCCGTCCCGGCGCTCTGGGTTCGCCACCGCCCCATCTGTAGTGAGGATTCATGTTCGTGTTCACCCGTTCCCGTGCGGTCGCGGTGTCGGCCATGGCGCTGGTGCTGCTCTCGGTCGCCTCCGTCGGCACCGCGGGCGCCGACGGTTCCCGGCTCGACCACATCGAGCGGCCCGGGCAACGGCAGCAGACGCTGCATGTGTACTCGGCGGCCATGGACCGGGTGATCCCGCTGCAGGTCATCACCGCGCACGACACCAGCGTCCCGCGGCCGACGCTGTACCTGCTCAACGGCGCCGGCGGCGGTGAGGACCGGGCGAACTGGTACAACCAGACCGATATCGTGCAGTTCTTCGCCGACAAGAACGTCAACGTGGTCACGCCCGCCGCGGGCAAGTTCTCCTACTACACCGACTGGCAGCGCGACGATCCCAAACTCGGCCGCAACAAGTGGCAGACCTTCCTGACCGAGGAGTTGCCGCCGATCATCGACGACACGTTGCATACCAGCGGCGTCAATGCCATTGCCGGACTGTCGATGTCGGCCACCGCGGTGCTGAACCTGGCCATCGCGGCACCCGATCGCTACCGCGCCGTCGGCGCCTACAGCGGCTGCGCCCAGGTCGCCGACCCGATCGGGCGCGCCTACGTCGACGTGGTCTTCGCCCGCGCCGGTGCCGATCCCGCCAATATGTGGGGCGCCCCCGGCGACCCCGCCTGGCAGGCCAACGACCCGTACCTCAACGCGGAACGCCTGCGCGGCAAGGCCATCTACCTCTCCAGCGCGACCGGCCTGCCCGGCGTCGCCGAAACCCTCCCGGCCGGCGCGAACCCCGGCAAGGTCATCGGCATGACCGACCAGATCCTGCTCGGCGGCGCCATCGAGGCCGCGGCCAACCTCTGCACCCAGCGGCTGGCGGCCCGCCTCCAGGAACTGAACATCCCCGCCCAGACCGAATTCCGGGCCGCGGGCACCCACACCTGGAAGTACTGGGAACAGGATCTGCACAACTCCTGGCCGATGATCGCCGAAGCGATCGGCGCGTCCTGACCGCCGCCGCGGAATGAGCGACGGCGGGTGGTTTCCGATTCCGGAAGCCACCCGCCGTCGTCGTCCTCGGTCCGGGGCTAGCGCTCGATGATCGCCACGACGCCCTGGCCGCCCGCGGCGCAGATGGAGATCAGCGCGCGGCCGGAGCCCTTCTCCGCCAGCATCTTCGCGGTGGAGGCCACGATGCGGCCGCCGGTGGCGGCGAACGGGTGGCCCGCGGCGAGCGAGGAGCCGTTGACGTTGAGCTTGCTGCGGTCGATCGAGCCGAGCGCGCCGTCCAGGCCCAGCCGCTCCTTGCAGTAGGCGTCGGACTCCCACGCGGCCAGCGTGGAGAGCACCACGGAGGCGAAGGCCTCGTGGATCTCGTAGTAGTCGAAGTCCTGCAGGGTCAGGCCGTTGCGGGCCAGCAGGCGCGGCACCGCGTAGGTGGGCGCCATCAGCAGGCCGTCGGGGCCGTGGATGTAGTCCACCGAGGCGACCTCGGAGTCCACCAGGTGCGCGAGCACCGGCAGGTTGCGCTGCGCGGCCCACTCCTCGCTCGACAGCAGCACCGCCGAGGCGCCGTCGGTCAGCGGGGTCGAGTTGCCCGCGGTCATGGTGGCGTCGCCCAGCTTGGTGCCGAAGACCGGCTTCAGGGTGGCCAGCTTCTCCACGGTCGAGCCGGGACGCAGGTTGTCGTCGCGGGTCAGGCCCAGGAACGGGGTGATCAGGTCGTCGAAGAAGCCACGGTCGTAGGCGGCGGCCATGTTCTTGTGCGAGAGGTAGGCCAGCTCGTCCTGCGCCTCGCGGGCGATGCCGAACTCCTTGGCGGTGATGGCGGCGTGCTCACCCATCGACAGCCCGGTCCGCGGCTCGGCGTTGCGCGGGATCTCGATGCCCAGCATCGACGGCCGCAGCTGGCCGACCAGCTTGAGCCGGTCCTTGTTGGTCTTGGCGCGGTTGGCGGTGAGCATCCACTCCCGCATGTCCTCGCTGACGCCGATCGGCGCGTCGGAGGTGGTGTCGGCGCCGCCGCCGATGCCCGACTCGATCCGGCCGAGGGCGATCGCGTCGCCGACGGTGACGATCGACTGCAGGCCGGTGCCACAGGCGAGCTGCAGGTCGTGGGCCGGGGTGTAGGGCGAGAGCTTGGAGCCGAGCACGCTCTCCCGGATCAGGCTGTGCTCGCCGACGCGCTTGAGCACCGCGCCGCCGACGACCATGCCGAGGCGCTCGCCCTGCAGGCCGAATCGGCTGACCAGCCCGTCCAGGGTGGCGGTGAACATGTCCTGATTGGACGCGTGCGCGTAGGCCTTGTCGGAGCGAGCGAACGGGATGCGGTTACCACCAACGATCGCGACCGGGCGCTGGGTCTTCGCGGTCTTGGCGGTGTTGGCCTTGGCCGTCGCCGAGCGGGCTTTGCTTGTCACTCGAGTTCTCCATGGTCTCGTCGGTTCCGGGTACGCCGGGCGTATCGGTTTACATTAAACTTACTCTGGAGTAAGTTCGTTGTCGACACCGTACCCGCAAATGTGAGCCAACACGGGGGACACTGGGCGAGCACGGTCATTCACACGTCGAGCACAGAGAAGGTAGGAACAGTGGCAGCCAAGAGCAAGGGTGCACCCAACCTCTACGGATCCTTCATCCACTCCGCCCCCGGCGCGTTCCTGGCGAGCAAGCTGGGCCTGCCCCAGCCGGCGGAGCTGCGCCGCTACAAGGCCGGCGAGCCCGCGCTGCCCGGCCCGGTCCTGCTGGGCGGCAAGGGTCGGCTCGCCGAGCCGGTCCGCGCGCTGCTCTCGGACTACACCGTTGCGGATTCGCTCGACTCGGGCACCAAGTACGGCGCCCTGGTGTTCGACGCCACCGGCATCGACTCCATCGACAAGCTCTCGCAGCTGTTCGAATTCTTCCAGCCCGCGATGCGCAACCTCGCACCTTCGGGGCGTGTCGTGGTCATCGGCACCACGCCGGAACTGGTCGGCTCGGTCGACGAGCAGATCGCCCAGCGCGCGCTCGAGGGCTTCACCCGCTCGGTCGCCAAGGAACTGCTGCGCGGCGCCACCGGCCAGCTCGTCTACGTGCACCCCGAGGCGGGCGCGGCCGCGACCGGCCTCGAGTCCACCCTGCGCTTCCTGCTCTCGGGCAAGTCTGCCTTCGTCGACGGCCAGGTCATCCGGGTCGGCAAGGCCGATTCCGTCGCCCCGGCCAGCTGGGACAAGCCGCTGGCCGGCAAGGTCGCCGTCGTGACCGGTGCCGCCCGCGGCATCGGCGCCACCATCGCCGAGGTCTTCGCGCGTGACGGCGCCACCGTCATCGTCGCCGACATCCCCGCCGCCGGTGAGGCCCTGTCCGAGACCGCGAACAAGGTCGGCGGCACCGCCCTGGCCCTCGACGTCACCGCCCCCGACGCCGCCGAGCGGCTCGCCGAGTTCGCCACCGAACGTTTCGGCGGCATCGACATCGTCGTGCACAACGCGGGCATCACCCGCGACAAGCTGCTCGCCAACATGGACGAGGGCCGCTGGAACTCGGTCATCAACGTCAATCTCGCTGCCCCGCACCGCATCACCTCCGGCCTGGTGGCCAAGGGCGTGCTCAAGGAGGGCGGCCGCGTGATCGACGTGTCCTCCATCGCCGGCATCGCGGGCAACCGCGGCCAGACCAACTACGGCGCCTCCAAGGCCGGTGTCATCGGCATGGTCGACGCCGAGGCCCCGCTGCTGTCGGAGAAGGGCATCACCATCAACGCGGTAGCCCCCGGCTTCATCGAGACCGCGATGACCGCCGCTATCCCGGTCGGCACCCGTGAGGCCGGTCGCCTGATGAGCTCGCTGCTGCAGGGTGGCCAGACCGTCGACGTCGCCGAGACCATCGCCTACTTCGCCAGCCCGGCGTCGAACGCGGTGAGCGGCAACGTGGTTCGCGTCTGCGGACAGAGCCTGATCGGCGCCTGATGACCCAGACGATCACCCTCTCCGAGGTTCCGAAGAACGGCGGCCTGTACGCGAAAGCGGCGCTGGGCGCCGTCCCGCTGCCCGCCCCGCTGTCGGGTCGCAAGCCCACGCTGCCCGACCGCCGCGTCGTCCTGGACGGCTTCCGGGTCGACCCGGATCACCTGGCCGCGTACTGCCACGCGACGGGCCTGCGTTTCAGCGACACCCTGCCGCTGACGTACCCGTTCATCCTGGCGTTCCCGCTGGCGATGCAGCTCGTCGTCGCGCGGGACTTCCCGTTCAGCGCGGTCGGCGCGGTGCATTTCGAGAATGTCATCGAGCGCACCAGGGAGATCTCGGTCGCGGAGCCGCTCGATTTCGCGGCGCACATCGAGAACCTGCGGGAACACCCGAAGGGCCTGCTGGTCGACGCGATCACCGAGATCCGCGTCGGCCGGGAGCTGGTCTGGCGGCAGGTCACCACCTTCCTGCACCAGCAGCGCACGTCCCTGTCGGGCGGCCCGAAGTCGGCCCCGCCCGCCGACGTGGTCCCCCCGCCGCCGCTGCGCGTGCAGCGCGTCGATCAGAAGATGATCAACCGCTACGCCGCCGCCTCGGGCGATCACAACCCGATCCACGTCTCCGGCATCGGCGCCAAGGCCATGGGCTTCCCGAAGACCATCGCCCACGGCATGTGGTCGGCCGCGAACATCCTCGGCACCATCGAGGGCCGCATCCCCGAGAAGACCACCTACACGGTCAAATTCGGCAAGCCGGTCTTCCTGCCGTCGTCGGTCAACATCTACGCCGAGCAGGTCGGTTCCGGCTGGGACCTCTCCATGCTCAACCCCAAGAAGGGCTACCCCCACCTCACCGCGACCCTGCGCTGAGTTCCGGGACTCGACGGGCCGCACCTCCTTTCGGTGGTGCGGCCCGTCGGCGTATCCACAACTCACGGCTGTTGAAACACCGAATGGTTCGGAAACCGGTGAACCGGATCGGACCGATCGAATCCATCGTTACCTGAATTCGCTGTGAGATTACTCATTTCCACGGTTCACGTTCGCTGATTGATTGCGGCACAACATGATCAAGCAACATTTAGTCTACCGACCGGTGCTTTCTTCTCCGAGCTAAGAAATTGCCTCACCCCCGCTGGGCGGGCGATTCGGTGTTGCCATGATGCCAACATTCCGGTCCGGAAATTCCGGCTATCCTCCGGCATCCGAACAGCCCGCTGCCCCGATATTCGCGCATTCCCGTGCCCGGAAACGCGTGTTAGAACTGCTGTGCCCAGCCTGCGGGGCTGGCGAACCCGGGATGTTGGACTCCCCGATCGGGCGGCGATCCTGCGGCCGCCCAGCGCATTTCACCTGATGATCCGTTGGCTCGAAGTGGTGTGGAGGAAGCGTTGTGAAGAAATCGATGGCTATCGCGATGGCGACGGCGGCCTGGTCGCTGATGGTGGTCCCCGGCCTGGCCGGCGCCGACACCGGTAGCGGCTCGACCGGCAGCGGTGTGCTCGACACCGGCAGTGGCATTCTCGGCGACCTGCTCGACACGGGCAGCGGCATCCTCGGTGGCAGCTCGGGCGGTTCGTCGGACAGCGTGCAACCCTGCAACCGCTCGACCGAGTCCGGCGGAGCGGGCGTCACCACCACCGTGCACCAGCTCGGCGTGGCGGGCCCGACCGCCTTCGTCCTGTCCTACGAAACCCTCAACATCCCCGACCGGATCCAGGTCTACTACGAGGGCGGTCAGGTGCTCGACACCGGCTACCTCGGCGACAACCTCAACCAGGGCACCGGTTCCGCCGTCGTCTCCCTCCCCGCGGGCAGCGCCACCACGGTGACCGTGAAGGTCAGCGGCCCCGACGACACCCGGTGGGAGTACACGGTCAACTGCCCGTCCTAGTGACATGCGAGAGACGAGCGGTCCGGGATCTCCCGGGCCGCTCGTTTCGTCTTCACCGGGTGAACGAATCGCCACGCCGCCGAGCACGGGAAATCGGGTCGAGATCGTCGAGGCCGCGAGAGGGGTGTCCGTTTGTGTGGATGGGTGGCAGGCCCTACTGTCCCGACTGGTCCACACGCGATGTGTGCCGAATGATCGTCGGATGGGGGAGTGCCATGTCGGCACCACAGTCGTTCACCTCGGGTCAGGAGATGGTGGACACAGGCGGCGGGGCTATCGGTGGCTCGGCTACCTCGAGCGTGCGAGAAGCGCCCACCGGACGTGAGCGGTTCGCGGCGGTGTGGGTTTTCCTCGCCGCCTGGCTCGCCTACGCCACGGTTCTACTGGTCAGCAGTCGGGACCTGTTCACCCGGGTGGTGGCCGAGGAAGGGGATGGGGCGACCATCTCGATCCAGGTGCTGGCCGCGAAGGATTTCGAGCTTCTCGTCGGCAACTACTCCCGGGTCGGGTTCCATCATCCCGGGCCCGCGCTCATCTATGTGCACGCGTTGGGTGAGTGGCTCTTCTACGATGTGCTGCGGTTGGTGCCGTCTCCGTGGAATGGGCAGGCGATCGCCATCCTGCTGTTCAACGCGGCGATGGTGGCGTCGGCGTTGAGTATCGTCTACGCCTGGTACCCGTCGTGGAGGCTCGTCGCCGGACTCGGCGGGGTGAGTGTGTTGTTCCTCGCCGGTTATCCGGGGCTGCTCAGTGGCATCGGGCTTCCCTATGTGTATTTCGCACCGTTTCTCCTCTTCCTGGTCGCGGTGTCGTCGGTGGTGGCCGGGCGTACCGGACATCTTTGGGCCGGGGCGCTCGCCGGTGGGTTGCTCATCCATGGACACGCGGAATTCCTGTTCTTCGTGTCGCTGGTGGGTGGAGCGGGGCTGTACCTGGTGTGGCGACGCAAACTTGCTGTCGCCGAGAAAGATTGGTGGCTTTTCGGCGGGATCGCGGCGTTGTTCGCCTTCCCGATCGTGCTCAATACCATCGTGAATTTCCCCGGTGAACTCCCGAAGTACGTCGGCTATGGCGGCGGGCACGGGATCCATATGCCGTGGACCGCGGTGTCCTACACGGTGCAGTTCTGGGGTCCGAACCGTCTTCTCGGCGTCGCGATCCTCGTCGCGCTCTTCGTTCTCGTCAGGCTGGTGGCACGCGGCGAGAAATTCCTGACCTGTGGCCTGTCCGTCTGCGCTGCGGCTGTCGCGCTGATGGCGGCCTACGCGATGATCGGCATTGACCAGATCAACGAGGCCTACATCGGCTACTTCTCGTACGCGATCCCCCTGTTCATGTTCATGCTTCTCCTGGTCGGTCTCGCCCAGCGGGTCGGCCGGCTGAAAGGCGCTGCTGTCGGCCTGCTGGTCGTGGGGCTGGTGGTGAGTGGGATGACGAACTCGCTGACCAATCGGCGACCCGAGATGGGCGGCGTGCCCGCGACTGTGGCGGCGATGGCGGAGGTGGCCGGAGATCGGTCGATCGTTCTGGAACGGCGACCGCACGAAGCGTGGGCCGAGGTGGTCGCGCTCGTCCTGAGCGGGGCCCGGAGCGGTGTTCGGGTTTGCGCGGACGACGCCGCGAGGATGGAACTGCTGGTCACCGCCGCATTCGTCTGCACCCCCGCCGAATTGGCCACCGGCGCCCGTTTCACGGTGACGAGAAAGGACGCCGGTGCACCCGTCGGACGGGTCGTCGGCGAGATGGGTCTGCCGGACGGCAAGCAGCAGAGCTGGGTGACAGCCGAGGGCTGAGGACCCTCGCGGGTCTCCCCGCCTGGCCGAGCAGGCCGAGACCGTCGCCCTGGCCCGCACCTGTCAGCGCAGGGCTGAGCTCGAGTCGACAACCACGGCGTAGAGGTCGGCGAGGGTGGCCAAGGCGCTCTGGTGGAGTTGGTCGGCCGGGACTTCACCGGTGGCGGTGGGCAAGGGCCGGGTGGCGCAGGCGTCGGCGACGACCGTGGGTTTGTTGCCACGGAGGAAGGCGCCCTCGGTGGTGAAGGTGACGCACATGTGGGTCATGAAGCCGGCGATGACGACATTGTCGTGGCCCGCCGCGTCGACGAGGTCGCCGAGATCGGTGCCGACGAAGGCGTTGGGAACGGTTTTGACGACGACCTTCTCGTCGGCGGTGGGGGCGACCGCGGGGTGGATGCCGCCGATGTCGGCGGTGATGTCGTAGGGGGTGCCTTCGCCGCCGTCGTTGATGACGTGGATGACCGTCGCGCCGGATTCGCGTGCCTTGGTGAGCAATTCGGCGGCGGCGTCGAGGGCGGCCTTCCAGTCGGTCAGCTGCATGACGCCCTGGGTATAGGTGTTCTGGTAGTCGACCAGGATCAGGGTGGACTCGGCCAGCGTGGCCGGGGTCTCGTCGAAACCGTTGAGCTGGCGGAGGGTGGTCGAAGCCATCGGAAAGCCTTCCTATCGGGGACGAAGTCCACGCTAAGGAGCCCCGGAGATGTCGGCAATGTCATGTAACCTGCAGATTCGGACATGGAGGTGTGGAGTGGTCGATCGGCTCGTGGTGATCGTGCTGTTCGATCGGGTCGACCTGCTCGATGTCACCGGGCCGCCGGAGGTGTTCTCGCTGTTGCAGCGGGAGATGGACGAGCCGACCGGGTACCAGGTGGTGCTGGCGGCCGCGACGATGGCGCCGGTCACCACGTCGGCGGGGGTTCGGGTGCTGCCGGATGTGACCTTCGCCGAGGTCGCGGCGCGGCGCGTCGACACGGTGGTCGTGCCGGGTGCGGTGGAGACCGACAGCAGCAGGCGGGTGCGGGCGCTGGTCGATCCCGGGGTCGTCGACGCGGTGACGACGCTGGCGAAGCGGGCGCGCCGGGTGGCGTCGGTATGCGTCGGCGCGCATATTCTCGCGGCCGCGGGACTGCTCGACGGCAGACGCGCCACCACCCACTGGTCGACCGCGCAGCAGCTCGCGGCCGAGCATCCCGAGATCGAGGTGGACGCCGACCCGATCTACATCCGCGACGAGCACATCTGGACCGGAGCGGGTCTCACCGCCTGCCTCGATCTGACGCTGGCGCTGGTGGCCGACGATTTCGGCGACGAGCTGGCATTGCGGGTGGCCCGGCAATTGGTGATGTATTTGAAAAGGCCCAGCGGGCAGAGTCAATTCAGTGTTTCGCTCGAGCCGGTATCGACCACACGACGCATCGACGATATCCGGCACTACATCACCGGAAATATCGGAAAGCCGCTCACCGTCACCGATCTCGCCGAGCGGGCGCATGTGAGCGAGCGACAGCTCACCCGGATCTTCCGCGCCGAACTCGGCATGACGCCGGCCGCCTACCTCGAATCGGCGCGGGTGGAAGTGGCACGGCACCGGTTGGAAACGACCGACGACACCCTCCAACGTGTCGCCGCCACTTGTGGTTTCAATACCGTGGACACGCTGACCCGAGCGTTTCGCCGGCGGCTGGACACCACCCCGACCGAGTATCGCCACAGATTCCGGATCGGCTGACGAGGTCCTCGCCGGAACTGGTGCTCGCGAACTCTAACAGCGGGCGGTCGCCGGGCGACACGATTGTCTTGCCCCCATTTCATCGGTCTGCCGGGTGATGTTGTGCCGCTGTTAGACATCTCGTGTGACGGAAACGTAGTCCGTCGTAAATCTGAACAATGAGGGGTTCACAATGAGCAAGATTCGTGTCTTCGGTGTGGCGATGGCGGCCGCGGCGGGCATCGCGGTGCTCGGCGCCGGTGCGGCGAACGCGGAGGAGCCGGCGCCCAGCACCGGGTCCGCCGACCTGACCGCTCTGCTCGGCGCGCTGACCAGCGGATCGTCGGAGACCGAGGAGGTCGTCGAGGAGGAGCCGGGCACCGGGTCGGCCGAGGGGCTCGCGGCGCTGCTGGCGCAACTGACCGGCGGGTCCTCCGCGGAGCCCGAGCCGGTCGCCGAGGAGGAGCCCGGCACCGGGTCCGCCGAGGGGCTCGCCGCGCTGCTGGCCCAGCTGACCAGCGGTTCGGCCGGCGAGACGCCCGCGGAGTAGTCGCGACCGGGTGACCTGGCCGTCGCACAGTGGGGCCGCGCTTCCTGTGACGATGAGTTCTTCTCACGTTCATTTGAATTATGTTTCGCGTAATTCTGTCGTGATAGGAACTCAGTATTCGTCTAGAAGGAGAAAATATGTTCGACAGCCTGGTCCAGATCCTGCCCATCCTCCTCGCGTTTGCCAGCGGGTCGGCGGCCTGAGCTACCTGGGATTTCACGGCGCCCGTCGGATTCGACGGGCGCCGTTTTCCGGCTACCGGGCGGGGATCAGCCGGTAGAGCCACCACGGTCGGGTCGGGAAGGCCGGGTCGTAGATGCGCAGCAGCATCCGGCGTTCGATGCCGGTACTGCGTTCCCGGATTCGCAGGTGGCGCCGCGCGATGTCCTGGGGGCGCACGTCGCTGGTCCAGATGGGGTCCCAATCGGGGGACTGACCGCAGGACTCGGTGATCGCGGTGACCCGCTGGGTCGGCGCGAGCGGAGCGAGCATGCGGAAGGCGTGCACCAGCAGCTGGGCCTCGGTGGTCCAGTCGATGAACACCTTCTTGGCGATCGGGTCGAGGAACATCCATTCGAGCACGTTCACCCCGGCGCCGAGCCCGGGGAACAGCCGCTGGTACTCGGCGTTCGCGGCGAGCATGTCCATGGTGGGGAAACGCTGCAAGCACGCCGGATGCGTGAGGCTGGCCAGGTCGGTCAGATCCTCCGCCGTCGGCGCGGCCGGTGGGGTGCCGGAATCCAGTGCGGGCAAGCCGAGTACGAGGATGTGCTTGCGATACCACAGCGGCACATCGAGGGAATCGAAAAGCCGCTGGAGCATGGGGGAATTCGGGACCAGCGCACCCGATTCGATCTGGCTGATCAGCAGCGGCGCCATCTGCGCCCGCGCGGCCAGCTCGGTCCGCGCGAGGCCCGCCGCCATTCGGCGCTCCCGCAAATACACACTGAGCGCGGTACTTTCACCCATCACGACCCCCGAGCCTCACCCCGACCGACGGCAATTCCCAGGGTACGCCGGGTTCGGAGACGGAGATCAGAAAAACAGGTCACGAGTGATGCCGCGCGAACCCCTCGTCCGCGCGGCATCGCCGGCTACTGCCCGACGGCGTGCGCGGCCACCCAGGTCTGGGCCGGATCGTAGGTGTCGCGGATGTGCTGGAGCCGTTGCCATGCGGTGGCGTCGAAGGCGGTGGCCGGGTCGATCACGCGGTCGGCGAAGTTCAGGAACGACGTCTCGGCGGCCCACGGCCGCAGGGCGGCGACGACGCCGGTGGTGACGGTCTCGCCGAGCGCGGCGAGCTCCTGCGTCGGCGCGGGTGACACCGCGAACAGGGCGTACGCGCCGGCCAGGTGCGACAGCGCGGCGTCCTGGGGACGGGCGAGCGCGCCGCCGAGATGACGGAGTTCGGCGAACATCAGCGGGGTCTGCACGCCGGGGCCCGCGACGGCGAGCAGGGCCTCGACCGCTTCCGGCGGAAGGTGCGTGAGCAGGGCGTGATCGCTCACCGCGGGGGTCGGGCCGGGCGGGTCCATGTGCACGTCGAGCAGCGCGGCGGTCGGGATGCGGCCGAAGGTGTCGAGTTCGGGGGCCAGCGCGCGCAGCGGGGCGAGCAGTTCGGCGGCGCGGTCGTCGTCTTCGAGCACGGCGCCGTCGATCACCACCAGGCTGCGCCCGGACAGGAAGGGCGGCAGTTCGGGCAGCGGGGGAAACCGCATGAGCCGCACCGAGGTGGTGACCGATTCGGGGAGCGTGGCGGTCCAGTCCCGCCACGCGGACAGCACCTCGGGCGCGCGCTCGATGTCCCACAGCAGCATGCCCGCGACGACGTCGGCGAGCGGGAGCAGGTCGAGCTCGATCGCCACCACGACGCCGAAGCTGCCGCCGCCACCGCGCACCGCCCAGAACAGGTCGGGGTGCTCCTCGGCGCTCGCCCGCACCAGCGATCCGTCGGCCGTGACCAGGTCGATCGCGCGCACGGCGGAGCTCGCCAGACCGTGCTCGCGACCGTAGAAGGACAGGCCGCCGCCGAGCAGATACCCCGCGACCGCGACATCGCCCGCGCTGCCGTGCAGGGCGGTGAGTCCGTGCGGTGCCGTCGCCGCGAGCACGTCGCGCCACAGCGTGCCGCCGATGACCCTGGCGCGCCGGGCGATCGGATCGACGGTGACACCGGTGAGTTCGTGCAGCCGGAGCAGGACCGCGTCGTCGAGCCCGGCCACGGCGGCGGCGCCGTGCCCGGTGCTCTGCGGCGCGATCCGCAGGCCGAGACCGGTGGCGGCCCGGACGAGGTCGACGACCTCGTCGATCGTGCGCGGCACCGCGACGGCGGCGGGCCGCTGCCGGACGGCGAGGTTCCACGGGGTGGCTGCCGCGTCGTAGCCGGGGTCGCCGGGCAGGAGCGCGAGGTCGCGCAGGGCGGTCGTGGTCGGGTTCATGGACGGTCCTTCGGGTCGGGAGAAGTGGGGATCACCTGCGCGCTGAGCTCGACGAGCGTGCCGGGGAGCGCGAGGTGCGCGACATCGATGAGGTCGACCGGCACGGGTGCGCCGTCGAGCCATTCCGCGACGAGGTCGGCGAGATCGGCGGCGTCGGCGGGAGCGCGGGCGCGGACCCGCAGACGCACGATCGATGACGCCTCCAGCCCGCGCGCGGCCAGCGCCGCCTCGAGCCGCTCGAACGCCAGGCACAGCTGTGCGGCGGCGTCCTCGGCGTGCACGAGGCGGCCCGACTCGTCGACCGAGGTCGTCTCGAGGATGATGGTCACGCGGTCCAGATTCGCGCGTTCGCCCTGGTCGGGGCCATCCCAGCCGGGCGGGGAATCGGGTATCCCAGCCGTCTGGGATATGGCGGCCTATGGTCTGCGGCGCATACTGAGGGCATGCGTAGCCGGCTTGTTCCCGAGCGCGTGCGGAGCGATCTGGATGTGCTCTCGCGTGCCGGTCTCGACCTCGACGAATTCCTGGTCGAGGCGACCGACGCGGTGCGCCGGGCGGTACCGGCGGTGGCCGCGTGCGTCGGCACGCACGACCCGGCGACGATGATGCTCACCAGCGCGCGCAAGTACGGGTCGCTGGTCGCGGCGAACGAGCACGACCGGCTGTTCGGCCTCATCGAGTACGGCACCGAGGACGCGACGTCGTTCCGCTCGCTCGCGGTCTCCGAGCGGCGCGCGATCGGCATGCACGCGGCCATGGGCGACGACATCGAACGCTGCGAGCGGATGTCCCGGCTGATGCGCCCGATCTACGGTTTCGCCGACGAGGCGCGGCTGGTGTTCCGGGACGGTTCGGGGGCGTGGGGGTGCCTGGCGCTGTTCCGCGGCAGCGACGACCCCAAGTTCACCGACGACGAGGTCGACTATCTCGCCTCGCTGTCCGGCTCGTTCGCCCGTGGCGTGCGCGCGGGCGTGCTGACCCGGCTCGCCGACGCGCCCGAGCTGGGCGCGGAGACCGCCGGTCCCGCCGTCGTCATCGTCGACGCGAACGACGAGGTGGCCCAGATCAGCCTCGGCGCCGAGGAGCGGTTCGCACAGCTGCGGTCGTCGGTGCACAGCGGCGACCCGCTGAGCCTGGTGATCTCGTTGGTCAGCGCCGCGCGGCGAATGCTCGCCACGCCCGGCGCCGCGATGCCGAGGGCCCGGGTGCGGACAGCGTCCGGGGTGTGGCTGGTGCTGTACGCGTCGCCGCTGGCCGGGCCCGACGGCGCGGTGGGCGATGTCGTCGTCACCATCGAGGAGGCGCGGCCGCCGGAGATCGTCACCCTGGTCGTCGCCGCCTTCGGGCTGACCCCGCGCGAACACGACGTCACCCGGTTCGTCCTCCAGGGTGTGGAGACCAAGGAGATCGCCGCGGCCCTGCACGTCTCGGCCTACACCGTCCAGGACCACCTCAAGTCGATCTTCGAGAAGGCGGGCGTCCGCAGCCGCCGCGAACTCATCGCTCGCGTGTACTTCGACCAGTACGTCCCCCGCATGGGCGCCGAAGTCGGCCCCTCGGGCTGGTTCGCCCAGTAGTCCCTGGAAACGCGAACGTCCCGGAGTCGGCAGACTCCGGGACGTTCGACTGGTCTCGCGAGAAAACATGGGTAACTCACCGGGAACCGGCTAACTCCCCACGCCACTTCCCACCGGCCGCGTATCAGGCCGAAGACTCACCTGAGTGCGGCCTGATACGCGGAGAGGCGGAACAGCTCAGAAGGCGGCCTCGTCCAGTTCCATGATGTCGTTGTCCAGGTTGGCCAGGATCGCGCGGGTGGCGGTCAGCTCCGGCAGGACGTTGCGGGCGAAGAACTGCGCCGAGGCGACCTTGCCGGTGTAGAAGGCGACGTCGGAGCCGGTGGCGCCGTTGTCCAGGGCCGCGAGGGCGATCTCGGCCTGCTGCAGCAGCTGCCAGCCGATGAACAGGTCGCCGACGGCCATCAGGAAGCGGACCGAACCCAGGCCGACCTTGTACAGCTCGGTCGGCTGCTCCTGGGCGCCCATC
>NZ_JBIUYV010000020.1:0-26608 GCF_044744725.1 Nocardia sp. NPDC087230 | reverse complement strand
CCGCGCCCCTCGCCCAGCGGCCGGGGGGGGGGGGGGGGTGGGGGCGCGGGGGGGGGGGGCCGCGGGGGGGGCGCCCCCCGGGGGGGGGGGGGCCCCCGCGGCTGCCGGACGGTCAGGCGTCGAGGTCGCTGGCGACCATCTCGGCGATCTTGTCCAGGGTCGGGTGGTCGTCGCTGGTGATCACCACTTCGGCGCCCTGGCCCGCGCCGAGGGTCATGATCATCAGCGCCGAACCCGCGTCGACCGGGTCGCCGCCGACCAGCGCGAGGGTGACCGGAACCCCGGCCGCGCCGACCGCTTCGGCGATCAGGGCGGCGGGACGGGCGTGCAGGCCGACCGAGGAGCCGACGGTGACGGTGGTGCTGGCCATGGGATATCTCCTTGTGGGTGAACGGGTTACGCGGTGGTGAGGACGGGGGACACGGACTGCTTGCGGGTGAACTCCTTGGCGAGGGTGACGCTGAGCGCGGCGACCACGGTGCCCGCCAGCAGCGCGAGCACGAACCAGGCCAGGTGCCCGATCGCGAAGAACACGAAGATGCCGCCGTGCGGTGCGCTCAGCGTCACCCCGGTCGCCATCACCAGGCCGCCGGTGACCGCGCCGCCGAGCATCATCGAGGGCAGCACGCGCAGCGGGTCGGCCGCGGCGAACGGGATCGCGCCCTCGGAGATGAACGAGGCGCCCAGCAGCCAGGCGGCCTTGCCGTTCTCCCGCTCGGCCTCGGTGTAGAGGCGCGGGCGCACGGTGGTCGACAGCGCCATCGCCAGCGGTGGGACCATGCCCGCCGCCATGACCGCGGCCATGATCCGCAGCGTCGCGGTGTCGGTCACCGACAGGCCCGCGGCCGCGAAGGAATAGGCCGCCTTGTTGACGGGCCCACCGAGGTCGAAGCACATCATCACGCCCAGGATGACACCGAGCGCGATCGCCGAGGTGCCGGACAGGCCGTTGAGCCAATCGGTGAGTCCGTTGGTCACGGCGGCCAGCGGCTTGCCGAGCAGGACGAACATCGCGACGCCGACGATCAGCGAGGCGAGCAGCGGGATCACGACCACGGGCATCAGGCCGCGCGCCCACGTCGGTACCGGCAGCTTGCCGACCCACAGGGCCGCGAAACCGGCGACCAGACCGCCGACCAGACCACCGAGGAACCCGGCCCCGACGAACACCGCGATGGCGCCCGCGGTGAAACCCGGTGCGAGCCCGGGCCGGTCGGCGATCGCGAAGGCGATGTAGCCGGCCAGCGCGGGCACCAGGAAGCCGAAGGCGAGTGCGCCGATCTGGAACAGGACCGCGCCGAAATAGGTGGCCAGGCCGCCGTCGGGCAGGTCGGTGATCGAGTTGTTCAGCACGATGTCCTTCGCGCTGTCGGAGATCTCGTACCCGCCGAGCAGGAAGCTCAGCGCGATCAGCAGACCGCCCGCCGCGACGAACGGGATCATGTAGCTGACGCCGGTGAGCAGGATCTGCCGCAGCCGGGTACCCCAGCCGATCCCCTTGGCCGCCGCGGCCGCCGCCGGTGCCGACCCGCCGACCGTGGCCGCGCCCGGCGTGGCGCTCGCCGCCACCGCCTCCGCGATCATCGTGTCCGGTTCGTTGATGGCCCGCTTGACGCCGGACTCGACGACCGGCTTGCCCGCGAACCTGCCTCGATCCTTCACGCCCACGTCGGTCGCGAAGATGACCGCGTCGGCCGCCGCGATGGTGGCGGGGTCCAGCTTGTCGCCGCCGCTGGAGCCCTGGGTCTCCACGGCCACATCGACCCCGGCGCGCTCGCCCGCGGCGACGAGGGAGTCGGCGGCCATGTAGGTGTGGGCGATGCCGGTCGGACAGGCGGTGACCGCGACGATCCTCGGTCGCGCCCCCTCGGCCGCGCTCCCGGCGGAAGTCTGTGCGGCGCCGACTGTTCCGGCGGTCGCAGTGCCAGTCGTTGCGGCCGAGACCGATTCGCCCGTCGGAGCGGCGATGGCTGTGGCCGAGGATGTTTCGGCGGCCGGTGCGCCTGTGCCGGCTGCGGTGGCAGTGCCAGGGGCGGTGCTCGCGGCCGGGGAGTCACTGGTGGAGTTACGGGCATCGGGTGTCTGTGGCGCGGTGGCGCCCGTCGCGATGGTGGTGCCCGGTGCCGGGGCGGGCGGTGGGTTGATGACGCCGTCGACCAGGGCGACGATGTCGGCGGGTGTCGCGGCTGCTCGCAGGTCGGCGACGAAGGCCGGGCGGACGAGGGCGCGGGCCAGCGACGACAGCAGTTTCATGTGCTCGGCGCCCGCTCCCTCGGGCGCGGCGATCAGGAACACCAGGTCGGCGGGGCCGTCGGGGGCACCGAAGTCGACGCCGGGGGAGAGGCGGGCGAAGGCCAGGGACGCGGTGGTGACGGCGGCCGCGCGGCAGTGCGGGATGGCGATGCCGCCGGGGAGCCCGGTGGCCGACTGCGCTTCCCGGTCCAGCGCCGCCCGGCTCACCGCGTCGGCGTCACTCGCGCGGCCCGCTGCGGCGAGCCTGCCCGCGAGCGCGGTGATCACCGTGTCCTTGTCGGCGCCGAGATCGGTGTCGAGCGTGATCAGGTCGGTGGTGATGATCGAATCGGCCATCGTGGTGTCTTTCGCGAGTGGGGGTGGAGCGGGTCAGCAGGTCGGCAGTGGGGGGCGGGTGGGGCGAACGGGAGTCGACGGGCGGGGCCGGGCGCAGTGCGGCAGCCGGGCCGCGGTGCGTCGTCGGCCGGGGTACCGCGGCGGACGGCGGTCGTCAGGGGGTCGGCGCGCGGTACTCATGCCGAGCCCGGCGGGCGATCGGAGGCCGTTCGGAGCGGGCGGGCGGTGACCGCGTCGAGGTCGACATCGGCCGGACCGGGCAGTTCGGTCCCGGGCAGCGCGGTGGCCGCGCTGCCGTAGGCGACGGCGGCGCGCAGCCGGTCGGCGGGGCCCGCGCCCGCCGCGTCGGCGAGCAGATATCCCGCCAGGGCGGAGTCGCCCGCGCCGACGGTGCTGCGCGGCACGATCGGCGGGGCCGCGGCGAACCAGGCGTCCTCGGCGGTGACCAGCACCGCACCGGCCGCGCCGAGGGTCGCCAGGACCGCGCCGACGCCCCGATCGATCAGGCGGGCGGCGGCCGCGGCGGCGGCCACGGGGTCGTCGAGGTCGACCGGGTCGAGCCCGGTCAGCTGGGCGAGTTCCTCGGCGTTGGGCTTGATGAGATCGGGTGCGACGCCGACAGATTCGGCGAACAGCGCCAGCAGGGGCGCGTCGGAGGTGTCGACCGCGATGCGGGTGCGGGTAGCGCCGTTCGCGGACGCGCCGAGGGGCGACAACCGCGCGACCAGCTCGGCGTACCAGTCGACCGGAACCGCGGGCGGCAGCGAACCGGACAGCACGATCCAGTCGGCCCCGGCGGCCAGCTCGACGAGCACCGCCGTCAGCTCGGCCAGCTCGCGGCCGGTCAGCGGACGGCCGGGAGCGTTGATCTTGGTGGTGGTGCCGTCGGTCTCGGCGATGGTCAGGTTGATGCGTGGTTCACCCGGCACCGGCACGGTACGGAAACCGATCCCCGCCGTGCGCAATCCGTGCACCACCGGATCGTCCTCGGCCCCCGGCAGCACCGCCACGACCGGCGCGCCACCCGCCGCGACGACGCGCGCGACGTTCACGCCCTTGCCGCCGGGTTGCGCGGTGACCCCGGCGGCGCGATGCACCTGCCCGCGTCGCAGCGGTCCGGTGAGGGTGACCGTGCGGTCCACGCTCGGGTTCGCGGTCAGGGTGACGATCATGCGAGGACCACCTCGATGCCCGCCGCGACCAGGTCCGCGTGCGCGCCGGCCGGGATGTCGGTATCGGTGACCAGCACATCGATGTCGTCGGTGCTGCCGAAGCGGACGAAATCCTCCCGGCCGACCTTGCCCGCGTCGGCGACCACGACGACCCGGTCCGCGGCGGCGATCATCGCGCGCTTCACCGCGGCCTCCTCGGGATCGGGCGTGGACAGGCCGTGCCGGACGGTGAGCGCGTTGGTGCCGACGAAGGCGACGTCGACCCGCAGCTCGCCGAGCATTCGCAGTGTCTCGGCGCCGACGGCCGCCTGGGTGACCCCGCGCACCCGCCCGCCGAGCAGGTGCACCCGCACCCCGGCGAAACCGGTGAGCCGGGTGGCGATCGGCAGTGAGTTCGTGACCGCGACGAGGTCCAGGTCGGTCGGCAGCTCGGCGGCCACCCTGGCCGTCGTCGTGCCCGCGTCGAACAGCACGCTGCCGCCGGAAGCGGGCAGGTGGCGCTGGGCCAGCACGGCGATGCGGTCCTTCTCGGCGGCGCGGGTGTTGTCGCGTTCGGCGGTGCCCAGCTCGATGGTGGTCAGCGCGCCCGCGCCGACCGCGCCGCCGTGCACCCGCCGGATCAGGCCGAGCCGGTCCAGGACGGCGAGATCGCGCCGCACGGTCTCGGTGGTGACCCCGTACTGATCGGCCAGTTCGGCGACGGAGACCCGTCCGCGATGCCCGATGAGGGTCGCGATGGCCTGCTGCCGTTCCTCGGCGTACATGGGTTCCTCCGATGCGCTGAATGTGTACTCATATTGTTTTATGCCCGTTTGTGTTGCTTTGTCAATCAATTGTGGTGAGCCGAGTCACAATCGTTGCGCGGCGCTATCGTCGGTCACCATTCGGTCCCGGGTGCTCGCGGTCACATCCGCGCGGTGCGCGTGGCGGGTGTCACCGTGGAAGGCGGTGCAGGTCAAGCGGTTTCGGTGCGACTGTCACGCCCCGTTTACGTGTCTCGTCGATGATCGACACGTGCGCGGGTGACGCTGAGCCGCATGTGGCGAATCGCAGTGCGACCCCGTGTCACGGCCCTGGCCTGCGAGGTGTGCGGGCGGCTGCCGCACCCGCGCCGAACCCGGCTGGCGCTGGCCAAACTGGCGGCGGTGTTCCCGGTGGAGCTGGCGCTGCACGCGCTGGTGATCCACCTGCACCCGCCCTATCTGCTCACCGTCGCCCTGCTGACGATCACCACCACGATCCTGGTGATCTGGGTGGTCGAGCCGGGGGCGATGCGCATGCTGGGCGGCTGGCTGCACGGCCCGGAGCTACGCCACCGCGACCGGATCGACGAGGCGCAGGCACTGTGGCGGATCCGGGTCAGGCTGGCGGACCGGCCGGGCGCGCTGGAGACGCTGGCCAAACACCTGGCGCAGCGCGGGGCCAACATCCTCACGGTGCACGTGCATCAACTCGAGGACGCGGTGCTCGACGAACTCGTCGTCGCCGCGCCCGAGGGGGTCACCGTGCACAGTCTCACCTCGGCGGTGGTGCAGGCGGGTGGTTCGGGGGTGCGGGTCTGGCCCGCGACGGTGCTGTCGTTGATCGACGGTCAGACCAAGGCGCTGGCCATCGCGGCCCGGATCGTGGGCGATCCGGACGAATTGCCCTTGGCCGTCGCCGAATTGCTCGGCGCGCGCTATCTCGCGCCCGGCACGCCCGCGGCGGGCGATGTGGGCGAGGGCACCGTGCTGGAACTCGAACGCGACGACGATCGCTGGGGATTCGTGCGTCCCGACGAACCGTTCACGCCGGCCGAGATCGCGCGGGCGCATCGGCTGGCCGACCTGGCTGCGCTCACCGCCCGGCTGCGGTGATCAGTCGAAGCCGAGATCGGCGGTGAGCGGATCGCGTAGCGCGCCCTCGGCGGCGCGTAGTCGGTCGGTCACCGAGGTGAGCAGGTCCATCGAATCCTGGGAGAGGCCACAGGCGAGGAGGGTGAGGTAGCGGATCGCACCGTGGGTGATGCGCCGAGCGAGGAGAACGTCCGGGTCGGCGGGTGCGGCCGAGTGTTCGACGAGGGTCACGACAGGGGCACTCACAATCTCGGAACGTGCTGCTGGGTACGCTGCTGTCTACTTACGAGTATGACGCACCTTACATCCCCCCTGGGGTCTGTGAACCCCGGCTCGCATGCGAAAGTTCAGCGATGAGTCAGTTCGCCGACTATCAGAACGAGATCTACCTGGCCGCGCTCGGTGGGAATCTGCCCGAATTTCCCATGGACTACGCGACGCTCGAGCGCAAGGCGACCGCCGCGCTGCCCGACACGCTGCTGAACTACATCGCCGGTGGGGCGGGCGACGAGCTCACCCAGCGCCGCAATGCCGAGGCCTTCGCCGACTGGGGGCTGGTGCCCCGGATGCTGGTCGGGGCGACCGAGCGCGATCTCACCGTCACTGCCTTCGGGCACACCTTCGCCAGTCCGCTGTTCCTGGCCCCGGTCGGCGTGATCGGCCTGGTCGGCGAGCACGGGCACGGTGACATCGCGGTGGCCCAGGCATCGGCGAAAACCGGTGTGCCCGCGATGTTCTCGACGCTGATGGAGGACCCGCTCGAGGACGTCCGTCCGCACGCGGGCGACACACCGGCGTTCTTCCAGCTGTACACGCCGAAGAACCGGGAGCTGGCCGAGAGCCTGGTTCGCCGCGCCGAGGCGGCCGGCTACGCGGGCATCACCGTCACCCTCGACACCTGGGTCCCCGGCTGGCGTCCGCGCGACCTGTCCAGCGGCAACTTCCCGCAGCTGCGCGGGCACGTGCTGAAGAACTACACCAGCGACCCGGTGTTCCAGGCGATGGTCGGCTCCGATGATCCGAAGCTGATTGTCCTGCATTGGATCGCGACCTTCGGCAACTCGCTGACCTGGGACGACCTGACCTGGCTCCGCTCGCTGACCGAGCTGCCGATCATTCTCAAGGGCATCTCGCACCCCGAGGACGCGCGCAAGGCGATCGACTTCGGCGCCGACGGCATCTACTGCTCCAATCACGGTGGGCGCCAGGCCAACGGCGGGCTCAGCGCGCTCGAGACGCTGCCCGCTGTCGTCGCCGCGTGTGGCGACCGGGTGCCGGTGCTGTTCGACTCCGGCGTCCGCTCCGGCGCCGACGTCGTCAAGGCGCTGGGTCTGGGCGCGACCATGGTCGGGCTCGGCAGGCCGTACGTGTACGGGCTGGCGCTGGGCGGGGTGCGCGGACTGGTGCACCTGCTGCGCAGCTACGCCGCCGAGGCCGATCTGCTGATGGCCGTCAACGGGTATCCCGATGTCGCCGCGGTGCGCGCCAACATCCGCCCGACGACCGCGGGCAACGCCGCCCGCGACTGATCCGCGGACGGCCGGGAAGCCCGTCATCGGACGGGTTTTCGGGCCGTGACGGTGGGCTCGCCCGGAACATGTCGGTGGCGTGCGGCATCATCTCCAGCACACCACGCTGTAGAACGCACCAACCTCCGGAGTCCACGATGTCCTCGCCGAGCACCAAGTCCGCATCCCGCCGATCCGCCCCGCAGGTACTGTCCGAGGCCGAGCTCGCGCGCATCGCGGGTGAGCTGGCCGACGGCAAACCGCCGATGGTGTGGTTCACCGCCGCCGCCGTCGGCGTCGCGGAGGGCAAGTCGGGCAAGGTCGTCGCCCTCGGCGACCCGGCCGACGGCGACTTCCTGCAGGTGAAGCCCACCGGTTCCAAAGATGTGCTGTCGTTCGGACCGAGCGAGGTGACGCTGACCAAGCCGGCCCGCGCGACTACCGTAGCGCCGGGCGGATCCTCGCGGACCCGCCCGGAGAGTGTCCCCGAGCCGAGCAATCGAAAGGACCACACTGTGACCCAGCCGTCGACCCTGCCGAGCGCCGCACCGACGCCGCCCGCTCCTCGGTCGCTCGCGCCCGTCCCCGACGAGTCCGCCGCGCCCAAGCCGGCGACACCGCGTCCGGCGGCGAAGACCACGGCGGCGCGCAAGCCCAAGGCGCCCGAGGTGACCGTCACCCTCACCGGCACGTCCGACGGTGAGTGGACCGTCGACGTGGTCAACGGCAAGAAGCGCAGTGTGAAGGGGCTGGCGGTGAGCAGTGGCGCCGTCGCCCAGGCCGCCAAGATCCTGCACCCGGAGGTCGAGGAAGTCGTGGCCGGGATCCTGGAGGCCGCGCGGGGCGCGCAGCAGGCCAAGGTCGCCCAGCTGCAGGCCGAACTGGAGGCGGCCAAAAGGCTCCTTGCCGAACTAGGAGACTGAGCGCCGTCCCCACCCGCACGGCTATACCGCTGTGCTGGTGGGACTTCCGGTACTGCGCAGGACCCGGGGCCCGGTGTTCTGGCGCAGGCTGTCGTGGAAGGCGAGGCCGAGGCGGTATTCCTTGGCGTGGTACATCGCGGCGTCGGCGGCGCGGATCAGGTCGAAGACCGTGGAGTCGGTCGGCCGGGTGGCCACACAGGCGACGCCGATGCTGGCGGTGATGGGAATCTCGCCGCAGCTCAGATCGAACGGCCGCACGAACGCGCCGAGCAGCTGTTGGGCGAGTACCGCCGCCTCGGCCCGGCTGCGGGCGGCGAGCACGACGAACTCGTCACCGCCGTAGCGGGCGGTGACGTCGCTGCGCCGGGCGGTGCGGCGGATGCGGGCGGCGGCCTCGGCGATCAGTTCGTCGCCGACGGCGTGCCCGTAGCTGTCGTTGACCATCTTGAAGCCGTCGAGGTCGATGAACAACAGGCACAACGGTTTTCCGGCCCACTCCCGGCGATGCCGGTGCGGCGCCCGCAGCAGCGCGCCCCGGTTGAACAGGCCGGTGAGCAGATCGTGGTCGGCCTGGTACTGGGCGCGGCGCTCGCTGCGCAGGCTCCGGGCGATCGCGCGTTCGCTGCGCACCAGCACCCCGACCAGCAGCAGGGTGAGCAGCAGGCAGATCACCACCCGGTCGCCCGAGCCGAGGTCGGCGCCGACGACGCTCACCAGCGAGGCGGCGACCAGCGCCACCGCGATCGCGCCCGCGCGTCTGCGCGATCGGTGCGGGTGCGCGTCGTCGGCCACGTGCGCCACGCCCATCGTCGGGTGCAGCGCGGCCAGCCCCGCCAGCAGGTACGCCCACTGTTGCGGCACCAGCGCGAAACCGCTGTCGACGAGGACGGTGCCCGCGGCGGTGAGGCTTTCGAGCAGCCCGCCGACGAGCACCGCGATCAGCGCGGCCTGCAGCAGCCGCAACGCGGTCTCGCTGCGGACCACGGTGGCCAGCGAATGCGCGAGCACGGTCAGCAGCAGCGCGTCGATCACCGGGTAGCTCGCGGCCAGCACGGTGTCGAAACCGTTGGGGTGGCGCAGGATCGGCGAGATCAGGAACGTCCACGAGGCGAGCAGGGCGCTGAGCCCGATCAGCATCGAGTCGAGCCACAGATCGCGGGCGCCCGCCACGCGGCGCGGTTGCAGCCAGCCCACCGCCGCCAGCCCGAGGCACAGGTAGGCGGCCACGGTGCACAGATCATCGACGGGGCGCCACGCGCTGTGCAAACCGAGTTCGCGTATCGCGGTCCCCGCAGCGAACAGCGGGACCGAGGTGGCCAGCAGGTACCAGGGCGTCCGGTGCGCCGGCCGGTGACTGTAGAGGCCGTAGCCGATCATCGCCAGACTGCCCGCGACAATCGCGACCAGCAGCAGGAACGACAGTGACCGCGTGCCGAGCAGCGGCGCGAGCAGCGCGGCCCCGGCCGCCCCGAGGACGATCGCGTACCAGCGCGGGTTCCGCCGGCATGTCTCGCTGATGGTCATCAGCCCCCCTCGATCCTGCTGCGCACGCGACGAGCGCCGATCGAACGTAAGAGACGCTCAAAACCTTTACAACTCAGTCGATCATGACACGTTCGGCACCCGGTTGTCGTGCCCTTGCGCGCATTGCCGGATACCGATTCGGTACCCGGTGCGCGGCACCCGGCCGACAGGGTGTGTGGTGGGATCGCCGCAGCGTCGACGAGTGTAGAGGAGCCGAAAGATGGACAGCTGGATCGCACCCGGCCGGGTCAACATCATCGGTGAGCACACCGACTACAACGACGGGTTCGTGCTGCCCATCGCCTTGCCGCTGGGCGTGGTCTGCGCGGCCGGGCCCACCGCGGACGGCCGGGTCCGGCTCACCTCGGCGCAGCGGCCGGGCGAGGTCGTCGTGGTCGCGGTGCGAGAGCTTGCGGCGCAGCGTGATCGGGTGCCCGGGTGGGCGCGGTATCCGCTCGGGGTGGTGGTCGAGTTCACGCGCCGGGGGCATCCGATCGAGGGGGTGCGGCTCGAGGTCGACGGCGCGGTGCCGATCGGGGCGGGATTGTCGTCCTCGGCGGCGCTGTGCTGCGCGGTGACGGTGGCGCTGCGCGAGTTGTTCGCGCCCGAACTCACCGATCGCGCCGTCGTCGAGATCGCGCGCGCCGCGGAGAACGGTTTCGCCGGGGTGCCGACCGGGCTGCTCGACCAGTCCGCGTCGATCCTGTGCACGGCGGGTCACGCGCTGTTCCTCGACGTGCGCGCCTTCACGGCGCCCGACGGCCCCGAACCCGCTGCGGTGGAGCAGATTCCGTTCGATCTCGCGGCGGCGGGGCTGGCACTGATCGTCGCCGACACCGGCCATCCGCACGACCTGGCCGACGGCGCGTATGCCGAGCGCCGGGCGCAGTGCGAGGCGGCCGCCGCCGTGCTGGGGGTGCGCGCCCTGCGCGATGCCACCGAGGCCGACCTGCCCCGGCTCGCCGATCCGCTGCTGCGGCGGCGGGCCAGGCATGTGGTCACCGAGAACGCGCGGGTGCTCGCTGTCGTCGACCGTCTGCGTTCGGGTGCCGACCCGCGGACGATCGGTGGACTGCTCACCGCGTCGCACCGGTCGCTGCGGGACGATTTCGAGGTGTCGGCCCCCGCGCTCGACCTCGCGGTCGACGCGGCCCTGGCGGCGGGCGCGCACGGCGCGCGGCTGGTCGGCGGCGGTTTCGGCGGCAGCGTGCTGGCGCTGGTCGACCGCGCGGACGACGACCGGGTGGCCGCGCGGATCGAGCAGCGCTTCCTGACGGCGGGTCTGTCCGCGCCCCGGGTCTTCACCGTCGAACCGGCCGCCGGGGCCCACCGAGTGGCCTGAACAAAAGTTCGCTGAACCCGATTCGGCCTGTGACGCGCAGCACCATCGCGCACAGTAAATCCATCCGAGAATGTTCGGCGGGCGACGCGGCCCGCGCCGTCGCCAACGACGCCCCTGCGCCGCCCGGTTCCAGGCCAGGAGGGACACGCTGTGCCGCTTGCCGTTTCCACCACGCTCGACGCGTCGTCGACCCTGCGTCTGGACGCCGCTCCCGTCGACTACGCGCTCGTCGCTTTGTATTTCGTCTTCGTGCTCGGCATCGGGCTGATCGCCCGGCGCCGGGTGTCCTCCAGCGTCGACTTCTTCCTTTCCGGCCGATCGCTGCCGGCCTGGGTCACCGGGCTCGCCTTCATCTCCGCCAATCTGGGCGCGGTGGAGATCATGGGCATGTCGGCCAACGGCGCCCAGTACGGCTTCCCGACGTTCAACTACTTCTGGATCGGTGCCGTGCCCGCCATGCTCTTCCTGGGCGTGGTGATGATGCCGTTCTACTACGGCTCCAGGGTCCGCTCGGTGCCCGAGTTCATGCGCAGGCGCTTCGGCACCGGCGCGCACCTGGTGAACGCGCTGAGTTTCGCGCTGGCCCAGGTGCTCATCGCCGGGGTGAACCTCTACCTGCTCGGCACCATCGTCAATGTGCTGCTGGGCTGGCCGCTGTGGATCTCGGTGATCGTGGCGGCGGCGATCGTGCTGTCCTATGTCACCCTGGGCGGGCTCTCGGCCGCGATCTACAACGAGGTGCTGCAGTTCTTCGTCATCGTGGCGGCGCTGCTGCCGCTGACCCTGGTCGGTCTGCACCGGGTCGGCGGCTGGGAAGGCTTGCAGGACAAGGTGACCGCCTCGCCGGGCGGTGCCGCCCAGCTGAGCACCTGGCCGGGCAACGCGATGAGCGGGTTCACCGGCGACTTCGCCTCGATCATGGGCATCGTGTTCGGCCTGGGCTTCGTGCTCTCCTTCGGCTACTGGACGACCAATTTCGTCGAGGTGCAGCGCGCCCTGGCGACACACTCGATCTCGGCCGCGCGGCGCACGCCCATCATCGGCGCCTACCCGAAGATGTTCATCCCGCTGATCGTGGTCATCCCCGGCATGATCAGCGCGGTGCTGGTGCCGCAGATGATCGAGTACAAGCAGCAGGTCACCGCGAATCCGGATTTCGAGGGCGACGTCACCTACAACCAGGCGCTGCTGTTCCTGATGAAAGAGGTGCTGCCCAACGGGCTGCTGGGGGTGGGCCTGGCCGGTCTGCTCGCGGCGTTCATGGCGGGCATGGCGGCCAATGTCTCCGCGTTCAACACCGTGTTCAGCTTCGACCTGTGGCAGCAGTACGTCCGCAAGGGCAGGCCAGACGGCTACTACCTGAAGGTCGGCAGGCTGGCGACGGTCGGCGCGACCGTCGCGGCGATCTTCACCGCGTTCATCGCGGGCGGGTTCAGCAACATGATGGACTACCTGCAGACGCTGTTCAGCTTCTTCAACGCGCCGCTGTTCGCGACCTTCATCCTCGGCATGCTGTGGAAGCGGATGACACCCGCCGCGGGCTGGGTCGGCCTGGTCAGTGGCACGCTGGCCGCGGTATCGGTGTTCCTGCTCAACGAGACCGGGGTGACGAACCTGTCCGGGCAAGGCGCGAGCTTCGTCGCCGCGGGCGCCGCCTTCGTCGTCGATATCACCGTCAGCGTCGCGGTCACGCTGGTCACCCGGCCCAAGCCCGCCGCGGAACTGGTCGGCCTGGTCTACTCCGAGACCCCCAAGGCGCTGCGCACCGACCCCGACGCGGACTCGCTGCCCTGGTACCAGCGCCCGGTACTGCTCGCCGGGATCGCGCTCGTGCTGGTGATCGCCCTCAACATCGTCGTCGGATAAGGAGACAGGGCCATGCTTTTCGATATCCGCACCATTATCGGCGCGTTGCTCGGTTGCTACGGCGTCGTCCTGGTGATCACCTCGCTGGTGCAGGACCCGGCCGCGCAGGAGGCCAAGACCGGCGGGATCGACGTGAACCTGTGGGCGGGTCTTGGCATGCTCGGGGTGACCGTCGTGTTCGTCGGCTGGGCGTTCCTGCGCCCGGTCCGGGTGCCCGAGACGTCCCCACTCACCCTGGAGGACTTCACCCCCGATCAGTAGCTCCCGGAATCCGCCACATATTGGACATGTGACCAGTAAAGTCCGGGCTGCTGACATCACCGCCGCTCGACCACCTGGGGAGATCCTGCCGATATGAGACGCACGCGCATCCTGTGCACGATTCTGTCGACGATCGCGCTCGTGCTCGGCGGGAGCGGCACGGTCTTCGCGGCGCCCAGCGGGTCCGGCACCGGCAGTGCGGCGGCCGCGCCGACGCGTGTGCCCGCCCTCGGCGCGGACTTCCAGTGGGGCGTGTCCATGTCCGGGTTCCAGTCCGAAGGTCATGTGCCGGACAGCAACTGGAGCCGCTACGCCGGTTCGGGGAAGGCGCGAGATCCGTACGGCGACTCGGTCGACTTCTACACCCGCTACGCCGAAGACATCGAACTGGCGGCCGGGCTGGGGGTACGGGTCTTCCGGCTCAGCATCGAGTGGGCGCGGGTGCAGCCGCGCGCGGATGTCTGGAACGACGACGACTTCCGGTTCTACGACGCGGTCCTGGCGAAGATCCGGGCGGCGGGGATGCGGCCCATGCTCACCCTCGATCACTGGGTCATCCCCGGCTGGGCGGCCGACCGGGGCGGCTGGACGAACCAGGGCATGGTCGCGGACTGGCTGGCCAATATGCGCCGCGTGGTCGATCGGTACGCGGCGTTCGATCCGCTGTGGGTGACCATCAACGAGCCGATGGGGTACGTGGCCCAGTCGATCAAGATCGGTGACATCGGACCGCTCGACGCCGTGCCGATGTTCGACCGGCTGGTGCAGGCGCACGGAGCGATCTACGACTACATCCACCAGCGGCAGCCGGGCGCGAAGGTGACCAGCAATGTCGCGCAGTATCCGATCGTGCAGAATCTCACGGATCTGCTGTTCGTCGACCGGGTCCTGGGCAAGCTCGACTACCTCGGCATCGACTTCTATTACGGTGTCTCGCTCCAGCATCCGCCGACCACCGCGCTGGTGGGTGACGAGCTGTGGAAGAACGCGATCGAGCCCGAGGGCATCTACTACGACCTGCGCACCTACGCCGAGAAGTTCCCCGGCCTGCCGATCTATGTGGTGGAGAACGGGCTGCCGACCGAGCACGGCGCGCCCCGCCACGACGGCTATACCCGCGCCGACCATCTGCGCGACACCGTGTACTGGCTCCAGCGTGCCGAGCTCGACGGCATCGACGTCATCGGCTACAACTACTGGAGCCTCACCGACAACTACGAATGGGGCAGCTACGCACCGCGTTTCGGGCTCTACACCGTCGATGTGACCGACCCCGGCCTGACCCGCCGCCCCACCGACGCGGTGGCCGCCCTGCGTGCGATCACCTCCGCGAACGGCGTCCCGGCGGACTATCGTCCGACCCGCCGACCCGCGCTGTGTTCGATCGTCACTCCCTTGCAGAGCTGCCTGCGTCCTGTCTCCGTGCCGTGAGTCTCGGGGCCTGTCGGGCATCCGACGTCGGCGCAGGAGGACCTGCCGCCGTTCTCACGCCGGAGCGGCTCCCGGAATACCGTCCTGGACGACGAAACCGGCGCGGGTGCTGATCGGTGCTCCCGGCCGGGTGACATAGGGCAGCACCCGGAAGTCGGTGCGCCACAGCCGGTGATCCAGCTCGACCCGGGCATAGCCGCGCTGCCGGTTGTAGAACTTCATGTCCGGATTGGCCGCGAGCAGCGCCCGCCCGCTATCGGGGAAGTCGGCGCCGTCACCGCCGGTGGTGATCGAGGTGCCCGTGAATTCCGTGGCCACCACGGGTGATTCGGGATCGGCGTAGTCGCCGCGCAGGTCGGCGACGTAGTTCTCGTGGCGGTCGCCGGTGATCACGACGAGATTGCCCGCGGCGCGTGCGGCGGCGGCGCCGAGCACCGTGTTGCGGTCGGCGATGTAGCCGTCCCAGGCGTCGGTGCCCAGCAACAGCTCCGGTCCCGGGTCGTAGTCGGACTGTGCCATCGCGACCTGGTTGCCGAGCACCTGCCAGCGCGTGGGCGAGGTGGACAGGCCGTCGACGAGCCAGTCCCGTTGCGCCGCACCGAGGATCGTGCGGTCGGTGGCGAAGCGGTCGGCGCAGCCGGTGACCGCGGTGCCGTCGCCACAGGCCTGCGGGGAGCGGTACTGCCTGGTGTCGATCATGGTGAACTCGGCCAGATCGCCGAAACGGTAGCGCCGGTGCAGGTGCGCGCTCGGCCCGGCGGGCAGCTGGGCCAGGCGCAGGGGTTGATGCTCGTACATGGCCTGGAAGGCGGCGGCCTTGCGGCGCCGGTACAGCGGCGGCAGCCGGTACACGTCGAGACCGAGTCCCGGCTGCGCCCCGGCCCAGTTGTTGTCGAGTTCGTGGTCGTCGAGGGTGACCAGCCAGGGAAAGGCCGCGTGCGCGCGTTGCAGCGGCGGTTCGGTCTTGGCCTGGGCGTACTTGAGGCGGTACCCCGTCAGGTTCACCGCCTCGCCCTCCAGCTGGGGCGGCAGGCTCGCGCCCTGCCGCGCGAGCACCCAGGACGACTCGTAGATGTAGTCGCCCAGGTGCACCACCAGGTCCAGATCCTCGGCGCCGAGATGCTCGTAGGCGGTGTAGTAGCCGGAGCTCCAGGACTGGCACGAGGCGAAGGCGAAGCGCATCCGAGCGGTCGGGCTGCCCGCCACCGGCGCGGTGCGGGTGCGACCGACGGGGGAGATCGCCGAGCCCGCCCGGAATCGATAGAAGTACCACCGATCCGGCGCCAGCCCGCCGACCTCGGGATGCACGCTGTGGCCGAGCGCGCGGGTGGCCACCGCCGCGCCCCTGGCCACCACCCTGGTGAAGCGCTCGTCCTCGGCGACCTCGTAGTCGACGGTCACCGGGTCGATCGGCATCCCGCCGTACCCGTCGGGCGCCAGCGGATCGGGTGCGAGCCGCGTCCACAGCACTACGCCGTCGGCGGTCGGCTCCCCGGAAGCGACACCGAGGGAGAACGGTTCGCCGAGTGTGCGCGGCGCGGCGAAGCGGGCGCTGCTCACCGCCGACACGCCGACCGCGGCCGCGACCGAACCGGTCACGCCGAAGCGCAGGAGTTGCCGACGGGACAGCGTCATCGCCTGTCGTCCTTTCACCGTCACCGAATGCGGAGTTCCCCTCCGATTCTGTCCGGCCCGGCCCCGACACGCGAACGAGACGGCCGATCAGGCGGCGAAAGCGAGCCAGTAGAAGACCCAGCAGGACAGCGCGGTGAGCGTCATATCGATCGCCGCGACCCCGGCCCACCGGCGGTGCCACGCAGCGTGCGCGCCCGGCAGCGGCGGATTGCCGAAATTGCGCACCGCCCGCACGATCACCACCGGCCACAGCAGTACCGAGGTGACGGCGAACACCAGGTGGATCGCCAGCGACGTCCACACCGCGGTGGAGGCCGTGCCGCCCACGACTCCCGCGGAGCGTTCCTGCCAGCCATTGAAGCGCACATCCAGTTCGAACAGCACGACGGCGACCAGTAGCGCGACACCCAGTCCGAGCTGGATCCCGCGGTGGAGCCGGAACCGCCTGCCGACCTTGACCCGGTACACACTCCATCCGAGCGCGAGCACCACCAGCACCATCGACGTCACCATCATGTCCATGGCGATCGACGCCCTCGTGCCGAGGAAGCCGTCGATCCCACTAAGGTCGTTCATCGCAATAGCTCCGTGTCGTCGGTGCGCGGCGCAGGCCCGACCAGGTCCGGGACGCACATGAATCGCTCTTGGAGACACGGTGTCTCCAAAAGCTCGACGGCACGCTAGCACGTACCCGAACTGGAACCGGACACGGGGAAGAGAAGGCAGCCAAGGTCCATGCCCAAGATCAACGCGGACAGCGTCCGCGAGCATCGCGCCCGAGTACTCGCGGCGCTGATCGACAGCGCCGAGTTCCTCCTGGCCCAGGACAGCGAGACCCCCCTGACCGCCGGGGCGGTGGCGGCCCGCGCGGGAATCGCCCGCAACAGCATCTACCGCTACGTCGACTCGATCGACGATCTGATCGAGATGGTGGCCACCCGCGGCTTCCCACGGTGGACGAGCGCGGTCCGCGACGCGATCGAGGCCGCACCGACACCCGCCGCCGGCGTGGTGGCCTACGTCCGCGTCAACGTCGAGCAGGCCGTCGACGGGGATCACGCCTGGCGCACCGCGCTCTCGCGGATGAACCTCTCGGCGCCCGCGCGGGCCCGGGTGATCGCGTTGCACACCGAACTGGCCGACCTCCTGCGCGGGGAACTGTCCGCGGCGGCGGTGACGAATCCCGCCCTGGTGACGGAGTCACTCCAGGCGCTGGTCGACGCGTGCGTGCGCCGGGTCGACGCGGGCGACGACCCGGCCACCGTCATCGACTACGCGGGCCGCGTCGCCGCCGTGCTCGTCAGCGAGGCGACGGCCGCACCGTGACCGGCTGCGCACGCAGCCGGTCGACGCGGGTCGAACTGGGCACTGCGGTCAGCAGCGCCGGATCATTTCCCCTGGAACGGCTGGTTGATCGTGGTGAAGTACTGGATGGCCGCGCCGAGGGCGACCGGCGCGGTCACCAGGATCTGTCCCGCCACGGTGCCGAGGGCGCCGAGGGCGAGGATGCCGCCGAGGCAGCCGACCGCCGCCGCGGGCAGGAACGGGCCGAACAGGCCGACGATGGTGGCCGAGGCGACCGTCGCGCCGACGATCCCGCCGAGCACGCAGCCGACGGCGGCGCCGCCGAGTCCGCCGACCAGGGTGCCGACAGCGGCGCCGAGGGAGATGGTGCTGGTCATGCGTGACCAGGCGGCCTGTTCGCGGTCGTACTCCGACTTCCAGGGCGCTTTGTCCTCGAAGGGCAGTGCGACCGGTTTGTAGACGGCCTTGTCCATGCTCAGCTGGGGGGTGAGGGTGGCGGTGCGGCCGGTGATCTCGGCGGCGATCGGGAACTCGAAATCGTCGAGCTGGAACCGCAGGGCAGTGGTGGCGACGGTGGTGCCGTCGGCGGCCCGCACCGCGAACACACCGTCCTCGACGATCAGCGATCCCGCGTCGGTGGTGATCCGCGCGGTGCTGTCGATCGTTTCGGCGGTGAAGCCGATCGGAGCCCGCGCGGTCGGCGCCGCGTGCACGGTGCCCGCGGCGACGGTGCCCGCGGTCAGCAGGGCGGCAGCGGCGAGGGCGATCTTGGTGGTCTTCATGGAATCGGTGCATCCTTCATCGAATGGAGCGGCTCCGGGCACGCGTCATCGCGACGGCACCCGAGCACGGGAAAGGTGTGGGGGCGAGGAGCTTTCGCCTCGCGATCGGAGGGTGTGCGGTCAGGCCGTGGGGTGGGCGCGCGCGGCGAGGCCGAGCGCGACGTCCACGATCAGGAAGCCGAGCAGACTCAGCCCGATCAGCGGGATGAACCAGCCGACCAGGACCGCCGCGGCGACCAGCGGGACGGTCAGCCACAGCGAGGTCCGGCGCAGCACGCCCCGGCGCGGAGGCACGCCGGCCGCGAACTTGCCCGTCGCCTTGGTCGGGCGCCGCTGCCACCACATCAGGTAGCCGAGCACGATCAGCGCGCACAGGCCGAGCGCCACCGCGAGCAAGAGCAGCTGATTGGCGATGCCGAACAACAGACCCATGTGGAAGGCGATGCCCCAGTTGGTCAGCTTGGCCATCAGCGGCCAGTCGGCGAAGGCGAGCCGGTCGGTGACCGTGCCCGTCGCGCCGTCGATCGCGACGGAGTCGATGGTGTAGGTGCCGGACTTGCGCAGCTCCTTGACGCCGAAGGCCTTCTCCGGCGTGGCCGGGATCGCGATCTCGGCGGCCTGGGTGATGCCGTTGGCCCGCGCGATCGCCCACACACTGTCGAGCTGGGCGATCCGGGCGGCCGGGTCGACCGGGGCGGGCGCGGTGTGGCCGGCGCTGTGGTGATCGCCGCCAGGGGACTGCGCGGGACCGACGGCGCCGGGCAGCTTCACGTTCACCGCGGGGGTGGTCCAGCTCAGTTCCTCGCGCAGCTTCGTGACATTGTCGCCGGCATACGTCGACCAGGTCATGCCGGTCGCCGAGAGCAGCAGCACCACCGGCAGGATCCAGAAGCCGATCGCGCCGTGCCAGTTCAGCTTGCGCCGCCTTGGCTCGGACAGATCCGGCGCCAGCAGCCACCGCGCCGAGCGCTTGGCCCGGCGCTTGCGCACCCGATGCACCCACAGCACGAGGCCGAACAGGGCGATCACCCACAGCCACGACGCCGCCAGCTCGCTGTAGAGCCGGCCGGGCTCACCCAGGTGCAGGCTGCGATGGAACTCGCTGAGCCAGCTCCGCAACGGCAGTGCGCCTGCGCTGCCGTAGACCACGGCCTCGCCGACCGGCCGCGCGGTATGCGGGTCGACGAACACCGCGAGCCGCTCGGAATCACCGAGGGTCGGGTCGTTGAACAGCACCCGGGTGGACTCGCCGTCGCCCGGCGCGGGCGCGACGGCGACGAGGGTCAGGTCGGGCCGGGCCGCGACCGCCGCGCCGACCTGCGCCGAGAGGGCCTGGTCGGGGCCGGAGGTGTCGACCTGGAGCAGATCGCGGGAGACGATCCCCTCGATGGTCGGCGCGATCGCGTACAGCGCGCCGGTGAGCGCGGCGATCAGGATGAACGGGGCGACGAAGATCCCCGCGTAGAAGTGCAGGCGCAGGGCCAGGGGATAGAGGCGCGCGCCCCGGCGGGTGCCGGAGCGGGGCCGTCCAGCGGAAGCCGGTGGTGACGAGGTGGGCTGCTCCTCGGCCGGACGGGTGTCCGTGATGCTCATGGTGATTCATTTCTGGAGTGCGGAAACCCGGTGCGCACGCGCGAAGAGCGCACGGCGAAATCGCTCGTGCACCGGGTGGAGGAAGGCTCAGAAAGGAATCGCGAGCGGCGGAGCGCGGGTGCGCAGTGAGCGCGCGGCGAAGATCCGCAGGATGACGCGGTCACGGTGGACCAGGCGCAGCGGCGCCGGGTCGGGAATGCGGGGTGCGCGGTAGCACAGCGGCAGGATCCGCGCCAGCACGGCGCTGCCGATCCGGTAGGCGGCCTCGGCGCCGAGGATGATCGCGGCGGCGAGGACGGCGGCGACGGCGTGCGCGGTGAGCATGCCCAGGCCGAGTGTGTCGTCGCCGTGGTGGGCGTGCCCGGACCAGCTCATGGTCGTGTGGCCGAGCAGCTGACCGCCCAGCAGCACCGCGGCCAGCCCGACCGCGCCGTCCCGGAGCGGGCCGATGCCTGCGACCACCGCGCCGACCACGGCCGAGACCGCCGCCAGCAGCACGACGGTGGTGCTGCCCGGCAGCGCGCCGCCCGAGGCCAGCCCGTGGGCGGCCAGCGACAACGCTCCCGACATCGAGCCCGCGCAGGCGCCGCGCAGCCGCGCGCCGACGGCACGCGACGGCGCGGCGGTCCGCGCGAACTCGATGATCACGCGCTGATGATAGTCGACCGGTATGGGCCGACCGACCGCCATCGCACGGCCGGACTCACGCCTGTTCGGCGTCCATCTCGATCAGCGGCTTGCGCAGCAGCTTGCCGGTGGCGTTGCGGGGCAACTCGTCGACGAAGATGACCTCGCGCGGGACCTTGTAGCGGGCCAGGTTCTCGCGGACGTAGTCCTTGATCTCCTGCGCGTCGCGCGCCGACTCCGGGCCGGGGACGACGATCGCGCGCAGCCGCTTGCCGTAGTCGCGGTCGTCGACGCCGACCACGGCCGCCTCGAACACGTCCGCCCGGCCTGCAATGAGGTTCTCCACCTCGAGCGGGAAGACGTTCTCGCCGCCGGAGACGATCATGTCGTCGTCGCGGCCGTCGATGTAGAGCAGCCCGTCGGCATCGAAATGGCCGACGTCACCGCTGGACATCATCCCGTCGACGATCTCCTTGGTGCGGCCGTCGGTGTAGCCGGTGAAGGCGAAACCGTTGTCCACGAAGATGGTTCCGGTGACGTTCGGCGCCGTGATCGGCTTGCGGTTCTCGTCGAGCAGCACGATCCGGATGCCGACCGGGGCCTTGCCCGCGGTGGTCGGCGCCTTGCGCAGGTCCTCGGGGGTCGCCACCGTCATCACCGCGCACTCGGTGGAGCCGTAGAGGTTGTAGAGGCTGTCGTTGAAGTAGTCCAGCGTGCGGGTCACCACGTCGGGCGCGATGGCCGAGCCGGCCGCGAAGATGACCTTGATCGTCTTCGGGTCGTACTTCGCCAGGATCTGCTCGTCCAGATCGAGGATGCGCTGCAGCATGGTCGGCACCACGATCAGCGAATCCGCCTGGTACTTCACGATATTGGCCAGCGTCTTCTCCGGATCGAACCGGCGCTGCTGGAAGATCACCCGGTTGCCCAGCGCCAGGCCGAGGGTGAACTGCGACAGCCCGGTGCCGTGGAAGATCGGCGCCGCCATGATCATGGTGCCGTTGTTGGGCAGCGGCACCCGGTCGATGAACTGGGCGGAGGCGAACGGGCTCACCTTGTCGCGCGGGGCGCCCTTCGGGGTTCCGGTGGTGCCGCTGGTCAGGATGACCATGCCGCCCGGCTTGCTCGGCGGGGTCAGCGGCGACACCGAACGGCCTGCCGAGACCGACTCGACGGTCGGGATCGCCGGGTCGACGCCGTGCGCCTCGTCGACCCAGGTGAGCACGCGCGGGATGTCGGCGGGGATGGCGCTCATCAGGTCGACGAACTCGCTGTCGTGCAGCACCGCCTTGACCTTCTCGCGCGCGGCCACGTCGGCGAACTGTGGCTTGGCGAAGCCGGTGTTCATCAGCACCGCGCGCACGCCGAGCTTGCCCGCGGCGAGCAGGCTGAGCACCATGCCGCGATGATCGCGGGCCAGCACGGCGATCACGTCGCCCTCGGCGATGCCGCTCGCCCGCAGGCCGCGGGCCAGCGCGTTGGACTGCTCGTCGAGCATCCCGAAGGTGAGTTCGCCGCGCTCGTCGACGATGGCGCCCGCGTCCGGCCTGGTCTGGGCGGCGTGCATGACCACACCGGCGAACGGGCCGAACTTGGAGACGTTGAAGAACGAGCGGGCGGCGTGATCCAGGCGCAGCGGATTGAACAGCTTGCGATCCATCATCACTTTGACGCCGAGCGCGAAATCACCGGCGCGCCGGGCGGTTCCGCCGAGCGCGGGCAGAGACAGAGACATCGAACAGCCTTCCGGCAGACCGATCCCACGACGAACCCCCGTGGGGCCGGACCGCGTCATCGAGATCCAGTGCTGGTGCTAACAATAGCAAGCAACGCGGTCCGGTTGTGCTCTGTCTCTCAGTCCGCCGACCTCACTGTGACACCTCATAATCGATGAGGACACGGCGCAGGATCTTGCCGGTCGCGTTCCGGGGGAGTTCGTCGACGAAGACCACTTCGCGCGGCACCTTGTAGCGGGCCAGATTCTCCTTGACGTGCGCCTGGATCTCGGCGGCGCCGGTGTTGTGGCCCTCTTCGAGCACCACGAAGGCGCGCAGTCGCTTGCCGAATTCGACGTCGTCCACGCCGACCACCGCGACGTCGAACACGTCGACGCGCTCCACCAGCAGGTTCTCCACCTCCTGTGGGAAGACGTTCTCGCCGCCGGAGACGATCATGTCGTCGTCGCGGCCGTCGACCATGAGCAGGCCGCTGGCGGTGAAGTGCCCGAGGTCGCCGCTGGACATGAAACCGTCGATGATCTGCTTGTTCCGGCCGTCGGTGTAGCCCTCGAAGGGCGCGCCGCTGCGCACGAAGATCCGGCCCGTGGTCTCCGGCGTCTCGACTCGCTGGTCGTTCTCGTCGTAGAGGCGGACCTCGCAGGTGATCGGGGAGCGCCCACAGGTGCCCGGCGCCTCGGCGAGCTCGGCCGGGGTGGCGATGGTCGCGATGGCCACCTCGGTCGAGCCGTAGAGGTTGTAGAGCACCGGTCCGAACGCCTCGGTGGCCTTGATGCACAGCTCGGGGGAGAGCGCGGACCCGGCGAACAGGATCACCTTCAGCGAGGACAGGTCGTACTTCGCCCTGACCTCGGCGGGCAGCTCGGTCAGCCGGTGCAGCATGGTCGGCACCGCGACCAGCATCTCCACCTTGTGCTCGGCGATCGCGGCCAGGGTGGCCTCGGCGTCGAAGCGGCGGCGCACCACGATCTTGTTCGACAGGATGGTGCCGACCAGCCAGGTGCCCAGACCCGTGCTGTGGAAGATCGGCGAGACGATCATCATGGTGCCGCGCTTGGGGAAGGGCACCCGGTCGACGAACTGCGCGGTCGCCATCGGGGTGACCTTGGTGCGCGGCGCGCCCTTGGGCAGGCCGGTCGTGCCGCTGGTGAGGATGATGAACCCGCCCGGCTTGCTCGGCGGGGGCAGCGGCTCGGTGGAGTTGCCGGCGATGAGGTCGTCGAAGGTCGTCGCGCCCGCGGGCAGTTCGGCGCCCTCGTCGACCCAGGTGAGGAAGCGCGGCAGCTCGGCGGGCAGTGCGTCGAGCAGTCCGATGAACTCGCTGTCGTGCAGCACGGCGCGGACCTGCTCGCGCTCGCACACCTCGGCGAACTGCGGCTTGGCGAAGCCGGTGTTCATCAGCGCGATGCGCGCGCCCAGCTTGCCCGCCGCGATCATCGACATGAGCAGCCCGCGATGATCGCGCGCCAGCACCGCGATCACCATGCCCTGCTTGATGCCGGCGTCGTGCAGGCCGCGGGCGATCGCCGTGGACTGCTCGTCGAGCTCACGGTAGGTGAGCTCGCCCCGCTCGTCGGCCAGCGCGACCTGCTCGGGCGCGACGCGGGCGGAGTGCCGGACCAAGGTGGCCTGGGGGCCGTAGATCTTGGATTCCTTCATGGTCCGCAACGTCTCGAGCGGTTTGGTCGGGTCGGAGACGCCGCGCGAACGCAGCACCCCGAGCGCCTTCACGCTTTCGAGCAGATGGGTCACGTTCACTCGGCTACCTCCACAGCATCGATCCCTGGATGCTCACGGTAGCAGTCGATGTGCCCTGCATCACAGTATTCCAACCGGACAATTAGGACATTTATCAATCAGCGTTGCGCGCTGGCCAGCGCCGCGAGCAACGGGACGAGCCTGCCCTCCGGTACCTCGAACCGGCCGAGCCCGGCGGTCTGCAGCCAGCCGACCGCGGCCAACTGGCGCAGGTGCTGGTAGATCTCGGCCGAGGTGCCCAGTTCCTCGATGGCGGCCAGGTCGGCCGCGGTGCGGCGGCCGTAGACGATCTCGCGCAGCAGCCGCAGGCGTACCGGATTGGCCAGGACCGCGAGGCAATTGGCGGCCTCGATGGTCCACACGTCACCCACGATGGCATCGGTGGCGAACTGTGCCTGCCAGTCCAGCCGCTCGCCGGTCGGCAATTGCAGCGCGCCCGCCAGGAGGACGCCGCCGTTGCGCACGCCGGCGGCGTCGAACTCCTGCCGCAGGCGCGCGACCGCCCACGGCAGTTGCGGGTCACCGCCGCCGGACTGCTCCAGGGCGGCTACCCGTCGTTCCAGTTCTTCGAGTCGGTCGACCAGATCCACGCGGCAAACCTACGCCACACCGGACCGGTTGCGCGGCAATGCTGCCCGCCGACCGTGCACGCACCCCGGAAACGTGGCGATTCCGGGGTGCGTGCGGGAGTGGACTACCGGGTGACCGCGCCGAAGGTCGGCTGCTGGATGGTGCCCAGCTGGTAGGCGTAGCCGTCCGGGTGCGCCTCGTCGACCGGCACCGACCAGCGGTGCCACAGGTTGCCGTACACCGCGGCCACGACGAGCCCGCCGCCGGTGTTCAGCGGAGCGGTGCGGATCGTGGTGTCGACCGGCACGTCCTGGTGCTCGGTCAGCACCGCGGTGCCGCTCTGGCCGTTGGACAGGTTCAGCCACATGACCTCGAGCTTCGCGCCACCCTGATTGGGGGAGATGGTGCCGGGCCCGCCGAAGAAGCCCATCCGGAAGCCGTCGATGTCGAGGGCGATACCGGAGCCGTAGACGCCGGGACCGCCGCCGTTCTGGCCGATGTCGGAGGTCGCGGGGATCTGGAAGGGCTGCGCGGGCAGCGCGACGTCGACGGTGCCCTTGTCGACCAGCTTGTCCAGGGCGGCGAGCGCGCCCGGGTTGCCCGCGACCGTGGTGCGCAGCTGCGCGACGGCCGCGGCCACGTCGACCGTGGCCTGCGGGGCGGGGTCGGCGGAGGCGGGGGCGGCGAAGACGACGGCGACGGCGGCCGAAGTGGCGGCGACCGCGGTGGTGAAGCGACGCATGAAACTCAGTTGATGCATAACCAGCTCTCCTCGAGTGTTCCTGGTACTGCTTTCCCTGGTGGATCGTTCGCTCGTGCACCGTAACCGACGCGCACTGTGGCCGCGGTCACTGGCCCGGCCTCACGGCATCGGGGCGACCTGCACCTTGTAGCCGCGATACAGCTCCGGTTTGGCGGTCAGCACCGGCATATCGAGGTTCTGCGCGGTGAAGACGACGGGCGCGACCAGCGGCCATTCGGTGTGGTCGTCGGCCATCGGGACGGTGGTGCCGATGCGGATCGCGGTGGCCGCGTCCAGTTCGGCCCAGCGCACGGCGACCCGATTGTCGAGCAGGCGACCGAGTTCGTCGATATTGTCGACGGCGCGCATGGCGGCCATCAGGCTCACCGCCGGGACCACCATGATCCGGCGCTGCTGGGTGAACTGGCGCATGATGACCTGCCCGAACAGCGGGGACAGGGCGAGCGAGGTGAGGGCGGTGTGGTCGGCGACGCTCACCGCAGGCCCGCGCCGGTGCCGTCCAGTGCGCTCATGAGTACGTCGAGTTTGGCCTGCGCGTCGGCGATGTCGGCGGCGGAGTGCTGCTGGATGCGGTCGTCGAGGCCGCCCAGGATCTGCTCGCGCAGGTCGTCGTTGAAGTACGCGGGGGGCAGGGCCCCGTGGCGCAACACTTCGGCAGGAACCACCGCGACCAATTCTTTCCCCTCCCGCGTCACGATCACCGGTCGTCCGCTGGCGGACACCCCGTCGAAAACACTACCGAGCTGCCCCCGCAATTCGGTCAACGGCACAGTTTCGTAATCGGCCATATCCCACTGTACATCGCTGTGTACAGTGGTGACGTCCGACGGCGGGGACGCCGTCGGCCCGCCGGTACGCGGCGGGCCGATCTCGCTCAAGCGACCTTGCGTGCGGGCTCGCTGCGGTATCTGGTGACCGGGCCGTCGATGCCGAGCAGGCGCCAGGCGAGCTTGGCGACCGGGTTCATGAGTCCACTGTTGGTGGCCAGCGCGCGCACATCGCCGAAGATGTTGCGCATCGTGACCTGCGATTCCTCGCCGCCCCAGTACGCCTCGCGCATGACCTCGGCGGGGATGTCGAACTTGTCGACGAACTCCTTCGGCGGCGTCATGATCATGTCCAGCATGATCCGCATCGCGATCGGGAACAGCACCGACAGCGCGGTTTTGGTGATCGGGTTCATCCCCGGCACATTGCGGCGCAGGTACTCGTGCGCGAACGAGATGTGGCGCGCCTCTTCGGCGACGTGGATCTGCATCACCCGCTGCACCATCGGATGCAGGTCGACCCCGGCGCGCAGCAGCGACTTCTGCAGGTGATCGATCGGTTCCTCGCCGCCGAGGATCATGGTGAAGAACAGCTCGGGGAAGTACTTCACCGCGGGCCAG
>NZ_JBIUYV010000019.1:0-38522 GCF_044744725.1 Nocardia sp. NPDC087230 | reverse complement strand
GCGCGTCGGCGCCGACGCGGTCCTTGATGTCTTTGTTGACCCTGAACGGGAAAACGGATGTGCCACCGGGCATAGCTCGGCCCCCTTCTGTCGAGTGAAGGTGCCGTCACCCCTGCGCCGACACCACGGGCCAGTATGGCGGCGTGGACTGACAGAACTTCTCGGATCGGTTGAACACCAACCACACTCGCGTGCTACCCGGCCGCCCTCGCGCTTCCGCTCGGGCTACTGCCGGGACCAGGCGCATGCGATGCCGACGGCGTCGGGCGATCGCGGCCAGTCCTGGGTGTGGGGCGGGGGACCTCTTCACCCCTCCAGCTCGGCGAAGGCGAGCAGCTGCTCAGCGATCTTTCGTGCCTGCGCAGCATCGAGGTGCAGCTCGACCGTGGACGACGGGTCGCGGCTTCCGACGTGCTGGGCGGCGAAGGTCACCATGGCCCCTCTCGGCAGCACCCCGCTGTCGAGGCGGCTCATCGGCCCCTGCGTTATTCGAGCATCAGCGTTGGTCACCACGAACTTGTTCAGGTCTTTGACTTGGTCGTTGATCAGCACCTGCCATCCGGAGACCCCTTCGGCGTCGTGGCAGACCCATGCGTCGCCGGCGTCGATCGCGGTGGCGTGATCGACGCACAGGAAGACCTCGTAGGGGTAGCTGGACCATCCGAGCTTCTTGTGGGGGTCCAGATTCTTCCCGGTCACCGGATCGGCGGGGCAATCCTTCACCATACAATTCATGTTTACATTGTGATTCGCGAATGCATCCAGGAGCGGCCGACACGCCGCCGACTTCGAACATCAGTTCGGCCGTCGATGGTCGGCTATGCGCTGCGCAGTTCCTCTTCGCGGAAGAGGCCGGCGACGTGCTCGTCGGCGAAGTCCAGGTCGACGCTGACTCGGCCGTTGGAGACGCGCACGACGGTGCCCTTGACCTCGCGCGCGCCGTAGGTGACGCGCACACGGTCACCAGCCTTGAAGTGGATCGTCTTGTTGCGCGCGGCGGCGCGGCGCCTGTGTGCGGGCGTGGTCGCCATGTGGTCCACCTCCTTCACCAACTCTTTCCTGCCGTTGTCTGCAAGTATGCCTCGACCACGCGGTCCATTCCAGCGACGAACGCCTTGAGCTTGACTCGCCATTTCTTGAAGGTGCCCAGGGTGAGCGGCTCCTGGATCTCGCGGAGCTTGGTCTCGTCACGGTGGGCGATGCCGTTACGGGCCTTGTTCAACTTGTCGATGTGGACCCGCCAGTCGTCCCGTTTTGCTGGGTACATCGCCTGGACCGCGGGCCAGAAGTCGAGCCCGATGCTGGTGAAGTCGTTTCCGATCGACCCGGATTGGGCGTTTCCGCCGTCGAGTTTGCGGCCTCGCAGCAGCGCGTTGCGCAGGATCGGGATTCGTGGGTCACCGAGCGGTTCGAGGCCGTCGGTCATCACCCACGCCGCATCTTCGTGGAGGTCTCGGCAGTAGCCCTGGAACTCACCGGCCAGGGCGACGAACAGCGCGTGGTTGAGCTGTTGGGTGGCGTATTGGCGGCCGCGACGGCCGTCTACGACTTTGCCGTGGACCGCGACTAGCTCGTCGAGTCGATCCGAGCGGTCGGAGAGCCATTTCTGCAGCGCGGGAGAGGGCTTGGGAGGCACCCCGCGAGGGTAATGCCGACCCCCGACGACCAGTTGGGGAAAGTCGTTGGCGCTGTGGCGGCGTCGACGACTGGGCGGCGGATACGGTCTCCTCATGGAGGAGGAAACACACGAAGAGCGGGCGCGCCGCATATATCAACAGATCGAGATACAGGAGAGGCGAGAGGAAGCGGCGTGGCATCCAGCCAGGTCCCTGGAGCGGACGGCCTGGAACGTGGTGGGCTGTTGGCAAATGCTGATCTCCGAGGTCAACCACATCTACTTCGACGCTGCTGGGCCTGCAGGAGACCCGCTGCACAGTGTGGAACTGCCAGTGAAAATCCGGAAAGCCGCTGAGCTCCTACGGATCCGCTGGCCGCACGATGAGTGGTCGGGGGCAGCGAACCGGACGAAGAACGTGCGGCACAAGCTCGCGCACCTGCTCTACATCGAGTCCATCTCGGGTACGAGGCCCGATCGGACGATGAGCATTATGCGTATGGGTCAGCCTGGAGAAGCACGAGTCACTCCTACGGGCCACCCGCGCGGGCTCGACTGGCGTCAGGTCCCGGATCCGCTGACAGACCCTGATGGCATTGCGTGGTCGCAGATGACTTGGCACACCGACGAGATCACCGAGGCCGAGCTGTCGAGCACTCTTGAATCTTTGCGCTGGATGCGCGACTGCTGTCGGGTCATGCAGCGCTTGGGCTCGATCGCGAGGGAGATAGCGCCCCGCCGCGGGCTCAAGCTGCCGCCCGGTCATCAGGAGGAAATTCCTTGGTGGTTTCCGGTTTGGGGTGACCGCGCTACCGCGAGGCTCACGTGGGGTGACGTCTTTCAGTAGGCGCTGAGGTCATCCAAGGCGAAGTGTCGGGAAACGATCGTTTTCCGACACTCGGCCGCCCGAACCGGAACGGCCAGGCCGCTCGATTCCCGGTGGTGTTGAAAAAGGTGTTGTAAATCAGGAGTGTTCAAAAACTCCGGAGAACCGTTTTTTGTACACTCGTTGGGTGACAGCGACTTCCGATAGCACCGGCCTGGCGCCGCTGACCCTCGATGGCGACGCCCTCGACCCGATCGGCGGCGGGGGAGCGCTCGTCGGCTACGGCCGCGTCTCCACCCGCGACCAGAACCTCGACCGCCAGCTGCGCGCACTGCGCGAGGCGGGTTGCCAGAAGATCTTCACCGACAAGAAGTCCGGCAAGGATGTCGAGCGCGCCGAGCTGTCGGCCTGCCTGGACTACCTACGTCCTGGCGACACCCTGGTCGTGCCGTCGCTGGACCGGCTCGGCCGCTCGCTGCAGGATCTGATCACGATCGTGGCCGACCTGCGCCGCCGCGGCATCGGATTCCGGTCCCTGCACGAAGCCCTCGACACCACCACTCCCGGCGGGCGCCTGGTGTTCCACGTCTTCGCCGCGCTGGCGGAGTTCATCCGCGAGTTGATCGTGCAGGGCACCCATGAAGGCCTGGCCGCCGCACGAGCCCGCGGGCAACGTCTCGGCCGGCCACCGGCGATGACCGACGAGCAGATCCGCCAGGCCCGCGCGATCCTGACTCGGCCCGAGGAGACGGTGTCCTCGGTGGCCCGGCTGCTCGGGGTTTCGCGGGCCACGATCTACAAGTACGTCCCCGAGCTCAGCAGCTCGACCGCAGCCCCGGCGCTGGCGGCCGCGTCGAATTCCGAAGAGGGAGAACAACGGTAATGGCCAAGAAGTCCGCGTCCGAGCTGGCCGACGAACTGTCCGGGATCGGCGAGGAGATCCGGCAGCGCGCGACCGATGAGGCCCGCACCGACATCGCCCAGCACATCAGGGAGATGTTCATCGGCGGTCCGAAGATCGACCGCAAGGGCTTCGGCGGCGATTCCCCGGACACCTGCATCCACGAATTCCTCGACGACCATCCGTCGATCCAGAGCGATCCGCTGCTCGAGGCTGCGGCAGAGCGCTTCGACGAGAACGGGATCAGCGACGATTTCCGCGCGGGCATCGCCTTCGCCTGTCGACTGTTCGCGGATCTCGGCTTCGACTACTGACCTGGTAGAGGTCACCGGGGCCGGGAGTCGAACTCCCGGCCCCGCCTGTCAGGGAAGAGGCGGCGGACTATTCGGGAAGGTGCGCGTCGGCGGGTAGTCGCCGCTGCGCATCGCCGCGGTGTAGGCCACGCGGTCGCCACTGAAGTAGAACGACCAGGTGTTGTCGCTAAAGCGCACCGCGACCGGTCCGTCTCTCTGGTGCTCGACCGCGATCACCCGGCCCTCGGCAGTCGCGGCCGCGATCGCCGCCTGCCGAGCCTGCTCTCGTTGTCGAAGGTCGCGCTGGAAACGGCGCGCGTCGGCCGCGGCCCGACGGCGTTGCCGCCACTTCGGCCAGTGTTCACTGGTCCAGGTGCGAAGGAGTTTCGCGAGCCCGATCACCGCCGCGACGACGAGCGAGATCACACCTGTCTGCCACATGTTCAGATTCATGGCGCGGACCGTACGGACAGGGGGTGCAAAGCCCCGGCCGGCCGAACGACCGTCGGCGGGCGGCGTCTTCGGCGGCTGCCTGGAGGATCACTGAGCGTCTACGCCGATAGGCCATACAGGATGCGCGTAGTTCTTCGCTGAGGTGGCAGCCGCAACTGCGGCTGCCACCTCAGCGCTATTCGAACCAGCTCAGAATCTTCGGCAGCCACTCTCTACGGGCGTCGGTGGCAGCGTCGCCGGCGAACCGGCCGAAGAAGGACCCAGCCGCTGCCCCGAGCAGCATCTGCCACCCCTTCTGGCGATGACCAGCGCTTCGGGGACGGGGGCCAGTGTTGTCGTCGCAGCCGGATTCAGCCCGCTGCTGCGGCCGCCTTACTACAGTCATTTCCTACCTCGATGATGTGTTCTTCAGCGATTCGCGGATATTGAGGTGTCCCCGGTTGCCTCTGCCTGCTGCAACAGGCGGAGGTGGCCAGGAGGTGGCCCCCGGTCCTCGAACTGACGGCTCCTCCGGTGGAGGTGACCAGCGGCGGTCATTGAAGCTCGGTCATGGACTTGGACGCGATCGAGGAAATCGCCGGAGTGGCTCGCGTCGCGGCCTGAACCTGATACACGAACCCCGGGGCGGAGATGGCTGTGGTTTCATTCGCGATCCAGTGGCCGAGCGCGGTGTCCTGGGGGATCACGATCCCGCCGGTGAAGTGCTTCTTGATCAGCTTTTTCTTGAACCGCAGCAGATGTGAGCGCACCGTCGTCGGGTTCAGGCCCAGGCGTTTGGCTGCCTCTGCCAGGCTCACCCCGTCGTAAATGCGCAGCAGCAGTGCCGCGCGCAGGTCATGGGGAGCTTGCAGGAGAAGCTTGCGAGCGAGCTCGCGTCCTTCGAACTCCTCGAATCCGGCGTCTGGCCTCTGGAGAAGAGCCAGATAGGTGACGGTATCGCCACGCAGTTCCTCGACCTGCTGCTGGTGAGCACGGATGACGTCGCCCAGCCGGTTTCGGCACGCCCCGATGAAGTAGGTGGGAATCGAGGCACCACGCGACGCGTCGTAGATGCCGGCGTCGAGATTGCGCAGGAACGGAACCAGGGCGGTGACAAAGGTTTCGATCGCAATGTCCTCGCGGAGGTCCCGATCGACCTGAGCTGCCGCGAGTACCCGTCGCGGCAGGTTCCCGTAGCGGCAATGCCTGTCGGCGTCGCCATCGCTGAGCCACTTGATCATGGATCCGACGGCCTCGTTGTAGAGGTCGGCGGCGAGGTGCTGACCAACCGTGGTCATCTTCCCGGCGCTGTTCACATATTTTGCCATCAAGTCCTCACATTTATCAGCCGAAACAGCCTTTATTGGTTGTACGGCTGTGTAAGGGCTTGGCGTTGCAGAGCTTTCGGGAAGCCGTCTCAGGTTGCTCGGCGCCTTTCCGGTCTCGCGAGCGCGTGCGCGTGCGTGCGCGTGCGTGCGCGTGCGTGCGTGCGTGCGCGTGCGTGCGCGTGCGTGCGTGTGCGCGTGCGTGCGCGTGCGTGCGTGTGCGCGTGCGTGCGCGTGCGTGCGCGTGCGTGCGTGTGCGCGTGCGTGCGCGTGCGTGCGTGTGCGCGTGCGTGCGCGTGCGTGTGTGCGTGCGCGTGCGTGTGTGCGTGCGCGTGTAGGAAGCCTTTGCTGCTGCCGTTGCACTCACCTCGGCCCGACGCAGCAGCGCGCACTCGATCAACCCTTCAGGACCGAAACCCGCTGTGCGTGAGATCTTTCAAGATCATCGGAACCGAACCGGGGTGGCTCGCGTCGAACCAATATGTAGGCCGGAACAGGAGGATCCGGCCACAAGAGGGGGAGGAACGCACATGCACGTGCGAAAGCTGATCGTCGCCATCGCTCTGCCACTGGCCATCGGCGCCGGGATGGTCGGGACCGCCACCGCATCGGCACAGCCGACGGCGTCGGCGCCCGGCGTGGTCCAGGCCGACCCGATCGCCCGACACACCGCTACGGTGAAGTGCCAGCTGGTCAAGCACGGTGGTGAAGCTCAGGGGTACATCACCGGCACCGGCTCCGGTAAGACCAAGCCGGATGCGATCGCCGCGGCGAAGAAGGACGCGGACAAGAGCGTGCCGCAGGGTTACTACAAGCGCCACTGCAAGGAGATCTGACAAATGCCGGACGAGAAACGGTTGTGGGAGATCCGTCTGGGCGTGATCGCCTCGGAGCAGGAAGCACGCGCGGTCGCCGAGCAGATCGAGCGGCTGCTGTGCCCTGATCCCGATCACGCACCGCCGTGCCCGATCCCGTGGAGCCTGGCCATCGACGACGAGGACGACATGAGCGCGGACCGTCGGGCTGAATACGACGACGTGGTCGAGCAACACCGGATCGAGTCCGGAACCGGCCAATAGACCCGGACCTGCGCTGGTCCTGGTCGGACGGGCCGATCAGCCGATGGCCACCGAGACAATGCCTCGGTGGCCATCGTGTTCTTGAAGCCTGGTTTACGAACGGGCTGCCGAACACCCGCTCCTGCGAGTCATCCGCCGGCGCCCGGACGCGAGCAGGGTGTTCGGTAACGGTCGTTTTTCGAACGGCCCGTCCGTGAAGTACAACTTGTCCAACCCAACCAGCGCCGCGCACCGCCGTTCCGGTAAGCACGGTGAACTGTTGAGCAAGGCGGTGAGGAGCCACCATTGGATATCGAATTGGTTGATCTTCGGCCCGGCGATGGGGGAAGCCTCCAGCCGATCCTGTTCGACGACACGGCCGGCTTCAATCCGGATTGGTGGCCCCGCCGGAGCCTCAGATCCCCTCATCCATGGTTTGTACAGGCATTCGTCGGTGGTGATGAGGTCGCCCGCGTCCAGCTGGAGGAGAAGGTCTGGCTCGAGGCATACACCGGGAATGACCAACTGAACGACAGCGCGCTCAAGATCCAACTTCTGGAGGTGTCGCAGCCGGTGCGGCGCCGAGGTATCGGGGTGTCGGTGGTCGAAGCGCTGGCCGAGCGACATCCTCATCGACGGCTCGTAGCGTTCAGCGAAAATGCCGATCCGTTTTGGTCCTCCCTTGGCTGGGAGCGCTACAACCATCTCTCTAAAAAAGGCTGCCAGCCTCTTTTCATCCAGCCAGCACGATCTTAGTGACCACCGAGACAGTCCGCGGTGCCCGAGGCTCGGGACCAGCTGCGGGAGACCCCCTGTATCGGAGCCCGAATTGACGTCTACGAGGTTCCGGGGCGATATCACCAAGTGGGCCGACAAGGATGGCGTCACGGCGCCCACCCCCACCATGTTTGAGGTGTTTCATGGGTCTTTCATTTGGCGTCTCAGGTGTATTTGTAAGTAGTTTCATTAAGGCACCTGGCAGGGCAAGTATCAGCGGAACAACTCGGTTGCCACGATCACCTGAGGAGCTATCTTTATGTCATGACCGTTGATCCGTTTGCTGGCCTCGAGGATGAGAAGCCGCTCAGCCCCTCGGAGGCTCTCGGCGCGCTGCTGGAGAGCGCAAAGCGTGGCTTCGCGCCCGTGAGGAACGTGCTCGTCCAGCGCCCTCAGGGCGATCCGAAGGGGCGCCCTTCTCTCTTGGCGGAGTTCGTCACCAACCGCCAGGAGCGCGCACTGGAGGCGCTTCTCACCCTGTACGCCCTGCAGCCGGTGTTGTCCGAGGAGGACGACGCACTTCCGCTGGGCGCATGGGCGAACATACTCAGCACTCGTAACCGTTGTGGTCTCACGACCGCGTCCAAAACCTTTCGCGTGCTTGAGGAGATGCGGCTGGTTACGAGGAAGCGCCGAGGCCACGCGACCGTCGTAACCCCCCTCCTTGAGGACGGCAGCGGCCGAGCGTGGACGAAGCCGGGTGCATCGGCGAAGGATCAAGACCCCGTGGGCTACTTCACCATCCCCCATGCGTTCTGGACCGAGGGGTACATCGACCGCCTTCGACTGCCAGGCAAGGCGATGTTGTTGATCATGCTGAAGGAGACCCAGGGCAAGCCACCCTTCGAGATGGCTGTGGAGCGCGCACACGAGTGGTACGGCATTTCGGAGCGGACCGCCGAGCGCGGCTACGCGGAGCTGAACGCTGAGCGGCTGTTGGACATCCACATCCAGCGGGTTGCTTCCCCCCGGCTTCCGCCGGGCGTTCTGCGAGAGCGCTACCACCGTGCGCTGCGCGCACCGTTCAGCACGGCCGACCGGCGCGCGCTGCAGGAGGCTGCTCGCAGCAGCCACGCCCGACCATCCGCAGGAGGTCTGTGAATGGCCGGCCAGTTGAATGCGTTCATCGATGAGTCCAAGCGCCCTGGCAAGTACATCATCTGCGCGGCGACCATTGCCACTGGGGACGTGGCGGCAACGCGGTCGGTACTCGAAGCGCTGCGGCCGCGGGGTTCGAGACGAATCCACATGAAAAGCGTCGACAAACCCCTGCCGATCATCGACGCTGTCGCCGAACTCGATGCTCATAGCCACCTGTTCGTCGTGACGAAGTCGCGCTCGGAGAGGCAGGCGAGGAACGCGGCCTTGGGCGCAGCGGTCCTGACTCTGTCGGAGTTGCAGGTGACGAGAGTGCGAATCGAATCGTGCGACCAGGACGAGGAAGATCGCAGGATCATCCATGAGGCGCTCGCCGGACGCGCGGAGATGGACTACGACCACGAGTTGCCTAGCTCGGGCAACCCCCTGCTGTGGCTGCCCGACATCCACGCCTGGGCATGGGGCCGCGGTAGCCACTTCCGGAAGAAGCTGACCCACCGAATGACGGTTCACTACATCCCATAGACGACGAGAGCTCGACCCCCTGGGGGGTCGAGCTCTCAAGTCATGTGGGCCCGCAAGGCTAGAAACCACTCGGTGAGGCTGCCTGCGTGGGTACTTACGCCCCGGAGACCTCCTACACGCACCGCTTCCAACAGCTAAAGCTGCTGACATCGCCATAATGCTTGCCGCAATGCAGGCAAGCAAGTCGTTTCATAGTGGCACCTGAAAGGTCCAGAAACTAATTCCCAGTACGGCAATCTACTATCTTCGCGTCCGCAGAATGCGCCCCCACCGCGCTCAGCCGCGTACCCCAGATGCTACTTCTCCGAACCGGTGAGGAGGTCAGCGGCGACGGACTGCTGCGGCACCCGAGCTTCTGCGGGATCCGCACCGACAAGACCCCCGACGAAGTCGGTTTGCCCAGCTGAGCGCCGATATCGCACCTACCGACCCCATCCGACTGAAACAGGAGGGGATCACCGGCGCTACCGGCACCGAGCACCCTCGAAGCTCTGGACTTATAGGACTGCAACAGGCGAAATTCGGGTGTCCACGGTTGAGCCATGACCCACGACACCCCCGCCCACCCCATCCCACAAGAACTCTGGCGCCGGCGCCGGATCCCGGCCACCCCAGGGTTTGCACCCCTACTCCGTACGGTCCCGCGCCATGCAGACGCAACCGAACATCGAACCGCACGACGAGACCCGATTCGCTGAAGAACCCGCACCACAAGCGCGTATTACGTCCGTGATACGATCGATCGTGTTCGAGTTCCTCTGGACCGACGAATCCGAAGCGCACATCGCGCGTCACAACGTCACGCCGTCAGAAGTGGAAGAGGCGGCGCGGAAACCCAACTTCACCACGGATGGCGTCAACAACACGACCTTGGTGTTCGGCCAGACCTACGCTGGGCGCTACCTCAAGGTCGTCACCGCCGAAGCCATGGACGGACGCACCTACGTCGTCACCGCGATGGAGATGAGCGATTCCGAACAGAGGTTCTTCCGGCGAAAGGTGACATAGGGATGAGCAAAACCACCAAAGCCGACATCGACGCGGCCCGCGAGTACTACGAGACCCACAGCGTCGAAGACGAGATCGACAAGTCCGTACCGGGCGAGCCGGTCACCTCGCCCATGTCCGGCTACAGCGTCCGCCTGCCCACCGAGATACTCGAACAGGCCCGCAAGATCGCCGGCGAGCGCGGAATTACCACCGGCGCCTGGCTACGCGAAGCCATCGAGAACGCCGTCGCCGCGCACACCACCGAGCCCAGTGAGAAATCCGGCGCCGTACCGGTCTCCGAGATCCTCGCGCTCGTGGCAAAACACTCGGCAGCCCCTCAACAGCCCGACCACGAAGAGCGCACCGCTGCCCAGTACGGACGTTTGTGGAACATATACATGACCACGGCGTCCTGCGAGGATCCGACCATTGATGCCCCGGCCCCGGCCGCGCCGAAGGATTTGCGACGTAGCGTCTTCCTCGAGGTGGACGGCGTGCTGCACACACTGACAGACTTGCCAGCCCCCATCGACGACGAACGGGGCGAGCAGGCCGTGCTGGCCTGGCTTCAGGACTACCACGATCGCCAGCTCCCACGCGCCGCTGGAATGGACGTCGCTTGGCCAGATAGGCGCGTGCCGGTCAAGTGGTGGGGTCGAGCACCGGGCAGCGACGTGGAAGTCACCCGTATCGGAAACACGACCAAGCGCCGCACGGCGCAGCAGCGCCTCGCCTCCAGCCGCCGGCATCCCAAGGTCTGAGCAGGCCAAGGCCAACGGAGGCTCACGCGCGACTGGATCCGGGCGATTCCGCTACCGACCTGCGGCGAACTCCTCGATACGGTCCAACAGCCGCGCGAGGATGACGGCGGGCTTCTCCCCGGGCGTGTAGCCGACCCAGTCAAGTCCGACGATCCGGCGGACCGCGTCGATGTCGGTGGGCTCTGGCCGCGGTGTGACGGCAGCGCGCACGTGCGCGTAGATGTCTGCGGCGCCGTCGTTGAGCGTGGCCACGACGGCCAGGACCAGCTGCTGCTGGCGCGTGGAGAGCAGGTGCTCGTCGGCCATACGGGCTATTCCGTCCAGGGCGTGAGGTCGATCAGCCGCATCCGGAACGCATAGGCACCCGGTGCGTCCAAGGTTGGCTCGATGCGGGCGCCGCCCTCGTCGTCGAGCTCGATCACGCGGAACTGCTGTGTTCCAGCCGAACCGATCCTGACTAAGTCGCCCACCTGCATACGAGCGAGAATACTCGAACATATGAGCGAGACATGGGAGCCGGTCTGGATGGTGGGCCGGACCGTGGTCGACCCCGGCCGGCTCTACGCGGTCCGCGGCGGCTGGGCCCGCCCGGCACCGCAGGCCTGCCGCAACGGTCACCTCCTGCGCGGGGGCAAGGTGCTGGTCGGATCGCTGCCGTGTGGACTGCACGGGCATCACCGGACATGGTGGTGCCGGACCTGCGGGCACGAGATCATCTGGCCGCCGGTCGATGGCCACTGCCGCCTCCCGCACTGACCCGGGCCGATACGCTCGGCCGCATGGTCCGCCCCGATGCAGCCGGTGAAGCACTCGTCGACGCTGCGCTGCGCTGGCTAAGCGAGACCAGCACGAAGCAGGTGCGGGCAGCCCTCGCGAGCGTGACATTGCCCGCGAACCTGCGTGCACACGAAGGGTTCGTCCGCGAGGTCCTTGAGGACCCGTTCACCTTCGCGCAGGAGCACCGGGTGGCGGTGGCCACCGCCGTGCTCGCGGCCGCCGAGCACAGCCGCCCGCCGGAGTAGACGCCAGACCAATGCCTGGCGTCTACCGATCGGCGGCTACTCCGGCTTCTTGCGGATCCGGCGCCGGGCGCGCCACTGCCGTATTTGACGCCGGGTCCGCGTCCACACCCACACCAGCACGTGCTCGGCGATGAGACCGAGCACCACCCACCCCAGAGCTGTCGCCCCGTCCACTACCTGATCGATCACCGTGACTCCTCGTCGTCTCGAACTGACGAGATGAGGATGACCAGGTGCTTCTCCACGCAGGTCACAGCGATTTCAGGCCCCTGTGGGCGCGAGCTGGCGAGGCAGCTCCGTGACGTGATCTACAGCTCGGGCCCGCCGCCGCGTGCCTGACCGAGATCTGGCGGGAGGTGTCCGCGGTACGGCTCGGGCCCGGTCGACGGCGACTGCGTCGGTCGCCTCCGGACCGGGTTCTTACGTTCCTGCTCCCGCCGGGCCTGCTCGGCGATGCGCTGCTGCGGGGTGAGTTCAGACCGTCGAGCGTGCTCGGCTTCGAGCTTGTCGAGGTTGGCCCGCAGGTACCGCTGCAGATAGCCGGCGTCTGCGTCGAACTCGCGTTTGTCGTCCCGCTGGGCCTGAGCAAGAAGCTGCTGTTGGCTTCGCGGGTCGGCGGCTGCTTCGATCCCGTGCCACTCCTCGCGCGGTGACCCGGTCGCCTTGGCCGCGGCCTCGGCAGCGACCTTGGCTGCTGCAGCTTGCGGGGTCAGCTCCTCGATCGTGGTGCGAGAGGCTGCGATGTCCTTCTCCAACTGCTGGCGGGCCAGGAACTTCCGGCGCGGGGTGGCGTCGAGGTTCTTCTGCAGTTTCTGCAGCGACCAGTCCTGCCGCTCCTTCTCCCGCCGCAACTTCTCGGCCTGCTCGTCGGCCTTGCGCGCGGCCTCGATCGAGGTGACCTTGCTGAGAGCAAGAGCGATGTCGTCCTTGGCCTTGCGGACATACGGGCCTTCGACGCGGCGAGCGTCCAAGTCTCGGGTCAGCACCTCGACCTCGGCGCGTAGGTGGTCGAGCTCGCTCTCCAAAGTCGCGTCGTCGAGCGTGCGCGGCCGAAGATCCCGGTCCGAGAAGGCGACGCTGGCCACCGCCACCGTGCGGACGGCCGACTTCTCCTCCGCGGTCAGCTCGGCGTAGAACGGCTTGCGCTGCTTCGGAGTGGACTTGCGCTTCGGCGCCTCCGCCGGCGGCGGGGTCAGCGGACCCTGCGCGGCCGCAACTCGGGAGCCCTTCCACTTCGGGGTAGCCGGGGTCTTCGGTGCGGCCTCGGTCTGCGGTTCACCGCGACGTTCCGCGGCGCGGATCGCGATCGCGGAGAACACCTGTGCTGCGTCGCGGTCCCACTGGTAGCGCCGCTGCTCCAGAGACTGCTCCCACCGCTCACGCACCGGGAGCAGCTGCTGTCCGGTCACGCCTTCGACGGCCAGGGCGCGGGAAAGCTCGCCGCGGTGCCGATGCGCGCGGGCGATCTCGATCAGCGCCGCAATCGCGGCGAGCAGCAGAATCAGCAGCAGCGCCAGGAGCGCCACTGCGACCGTCGCGACGGCGTCGTCCGCGTTCTGCTGGCGGCCAAGACGGCCGGGCAGACGTGTGCCCGCATCGAGCGGTGTCGTCGACAGCAGCAGCTTGGTCAGGTCCCCGATGGGACGGTCTTTCGCCGTCGGCCGGTACCGACGCCGCCCAGCGTGCTGCGCTTGCGCAGACCGTGTCAGTTCCTTCGCCGCTGCTGCCAGCGCCCCGGGGGTCTCGCCTTCGAGCTGCTCGCTCCACGCCGAGAACGCACCCGCCGCTTGGCCTGCGACCCACGCCCAACGCGCCCGGTCCTCGCGCGGGATCTCGGCCAGGTGCTGCTGCCAGTCACCGAACTCCACGGCGGCCTGCTGCCACAGCTCGGCCTGACTCCGCGGTCCCCGGCCCCGCGACGAAGACCGGTTCGGCGCTGCCGTCTTGTTCTTCCACACCGCGCGGGCCTCGGCACGACCCTGCTCGGTGTCGGTCCACTGCTGCTCGCGCAGAGCGGTCAGGGTCAGGTCCTTGGCGAGGGTCCCGCCACCGAGCCACGGCCCGGCCTCGGCGCCGGCGCGGTGCAGACGCACCTTGTATCCGGTCACTTCGTTCTGTCCGCCAGCGGCCCAACGCGGCGCAACCGAGACGCCGGACTCGCGCAGCGCGGTGACGAACTCGGTCTCGTTCTCGGCGCCGACCGCGGCCGTCCGCACCAACCGGCGCAGACGGTCACGCTCGGATTCCGGTGTGCGGCCGGACCGGGTGCGCTCGAACTCCGCCCGACTGTCACCCGACAGCGAGCCGCCTTGCTCACGGGAGGCGAGCACCTTCAGCCCGTACCGGTGCTCCAACAGGTTGCAGACCTCTTGGGAGCGCGGCCAATCCCCCTTGGCCTTGCCGGGCCCGTAGTCATAGGTCGACACCCGAGACCCGTCGTCGCGAACGAGGGAGGCAGCGATGTGGATGTGATCCTGGCCGTCCCCGCGCTCACCGGAGAGCCCGTGCCGCACTGCCGCCCATCTCGCCTGCGCGCGCTTGGCGTCCGGCGAGGCGGTGAAGCCCATCTCTGTCATGAAGTCGTGCACGACTGTCGACCACTGCTCGTCGGTCAGCGACTCTCCCGGCTCCAGCGACAGCACGCAGTGCCAGACCGGGGCGTCCCGCATCACGCCGGCCTCACCCTTGTCCGGGCGCTCGATGACATCGACGCGCTTGCCGCGGGTGGCGGTGGCGGCCTTGGCCTTCATCCGCGCCTGGGTGCCGTAGAGGCGGCGGGGGATGTCGATCTCGTGTGCGACCGCGAGCGCGGTGTCGCGCGCGGGCCGCTTGGCATCCTTGCCATCGAAGTGATCGAGCCACACCTCGCGCATCACCGTGGGCGAACCCGCGATGATGTGGCGGTCCTTGTGCTCGTTGTGGTCACCCTCGCCGAGCAGGTAGACCATGAGCCCGCCGATCTTCTGCCCGCGGCTCACCTTCGGAATCATCGCGCCGCCCTCACCGTCGCGTGGTGTCGCGCGCCAGCTGCTGCAACTCCGTCGCGCGCTCACGCAGCTCGTCGATCAACTCCCGCACATCGTCGAGCACCTCGTAGATCTCGTCGGAGGAGATCACCCCGTTGCTGTTCGCTACCCGGGCGATCTGGTTCAGGTTCGACCCGATCTTCGACAAGTGCTGCAACCGGATCATGTCCATCGCCTCGGTCGCCGAGAGCACCAACGTCGCGAGCGCCTGGCGCTTCGGCCATGTCAGCCACGGCCGCGGCTTGCCGGACTTGGTCGTCGCTGACGCGACTGGATTGACCGCGCACTCCCCCAGGTATCGAGGCACCGTCATCGACACCTCTTCGGCCGCCGCCGCCACCTTCGCGTACTCGGCATCGGTCAACCGGACCTTCACGATCCGGCGTCCCTCCGCCTCGTCGATGTTGGAACGCCGGCGACGCGAACGCTCACGCGACACCTCCTGCGCCCGGCGCCCACCCGTCTCCGTCGGCTCCGCCGCGACCTCCGTGCTCACCGCCTCGCCACCACCATTGTTCCGACACCTCCCTTTCGGCTCCCGCCGACAGCCCAGCGCAGCGCCCACCCCGGCTGGGTGGTGACCTCACCCCGAAAGGGTGAGCACAGATACGGGACCGTATCCGTTAACTTGCTCCGTCGGGACTGTTTCAATAGTAGCGGTTCTGTGGGTGGTGTGTCGCGTTTGCGTGTCGGACTGTGTTGAGGTGGTTTTCAGCGTGGTTTCGTGGTGTGGGTTCTAGCGTTTCGGGGCATGGATGGGTCACATGCTGCGCGTGCTGATGAGCTCGCGAATGAGGCGTACAGGATGTTGAAAGTGGCGCTGGATACGTCGGGAGATGTGCCTGAAAGTGGGTGGGCAGGTCAGTACGCCGGCAGCGGTCGCGAGGCGGCGGACCGCGTGATGTGGGAGAGGCTGCGGGCCGTTCAGGCGCAAGCACAGATCCACGCCACGCTCGCGCTTAGCGACACCCGCGCGCACGAAGCAGCGTCCGCGCGCAGGTAGTGTTCGGACGCGACAGGGCCCTGGCGGATACGACCCGCCAGGGCCCTGTCCCTATGTGAGGGACGAGAGATCAGATCAGGCGGGGACCCACGACCTGGCTCACGCGCGAGAGCGCGCGCCCGACTGTGGAGTGCGGCAGGCCGACTTGGGTGCCGATCGCGTTGGCTTTGTGGCCCTGCGAGGCGAGCAAGTAGATCTCGGTCAGCATCGCCACCGGCTGCTTGCTCAGTCCGCGCTCGGACACCGCGCGCGCGAACCGGCCCGCCTCCGCGCGCGACAGCTCGCGATCGAACGGGCCGTGATCGGTCGCACGCGATCGGTCGCCGCGCGCGATCACCGCGGGCTCGGTCGCGCGCGCGAGTGCACCCGTGGTCGAGGCTTCCCGCGCGCGATCGGCGCGCGACGGCCGCGCGCGATCGGTGTCTTCGCGCGCGATCGAGACGAGCGCGATCGGCGCGATCGGCGCAGTCCGCGCGCGATCGAGGGTCTCCTGCCCGCGCGCGACCGACTCCTCGGCGGGAGCAACGTCCGCGCGCGGCTGCTCGGTCTCGACAACGTCGGCGGGGGTCTGCTCGCTGTCGTGCGCGGCGATCGGAGCGTGATCGGTGTCCAGCTCAGCCGGGATATGCGCGGCGATCGATGCGGGCGCCGCGGCCGCGGTGCTGTCGTCTTCGCGCGCGATCGGCGCGCGATCAGTGGCGTGCGCGGGCTGCTCGTCGCGCGCGATCGGCTCGGTGCCACTGTCCTCGGTCGCGCGCGCGACGATGTCGGTGTCGCGCGCGGTGTGCGCTGCGCGCGCGATCGACTGAGCGATGATTCCGCGCGCGGGATCGAGGTCCTCGCGCGCGATCGGCGCGCGATCAGTGGCGTGCGGGATCGCCTCGTCGCGCGCGATCGACTCATCCGTCCACGCGCGATCGGTCGAGTCCGCGGTCGCGCGCGGGTCGTCGATCACTGCCTCGGTCGCGCGCGGCAGCGGGGCGGTTGCGGGATCGTCGATCACGCGCAACTCGTCCTCGTACTCTGCGAGCACCGCATCGTCGTCGACCATCCGCGTTGTGACGCTCGGCGCCGCAGTGTCGGCGCGGGTGCTGACGGCGAAGCGCGCGGTGTCGGCGAGGGCGGACATGCGCTCGGCGATGTCATCGCCGGCGGCGTCGGCGGCCGCGACCGCGCGCTCGATCGCGAGGCCGTAGCGGCGCATCACCGCGGTGTGGGCGAACAGCGCGACGCCGACCATCACCGGCGCGACGGAGTGCACGGCGATGTTGTAGAGATCGCCCTTGCCGACGTAGGGGTAGACATTGAGCCCGATGCTCATCGCCAGCAGCGCGCCTTCGAGCCAGCGGATCAGCGTCTCGTCCTCGCTGACACGCCACCGCGAGACGGCCGCGGAGTTGACCATGAAGACGACCAGCACGGTGGAGATGAGCGCTTCGAGCAGGTAGCTCGCCCAATACAGCGGCTCGCTCGGACCGCCGGGAGCGAGGTTGTGCTGGACATTGACCGCGCTGTAGAGCATCGCGGCGATGACCACACCGGCCAGCGCGCGACCAGTCCAGGTCTTCTTGCGGAACAGGTCGGCGACCTGCGCGTGGGCACTGCCCTGGCGCCGCTGCTCGGCAAGCGCGCGACGGGCGGTGACCAGGTCGCCGGCCTCGGCGCGCACCAGGTCCTCCTGGGCGCGGCGCATCACGCCCGCGATCGACTGCGCGGACTCGGCCTGGGCGAGCCGTTCGCGGCGGTCGTGATCGCGCACCGATTCCGCGACGGTGCGTTCCTCGCGCAGCTCACGTTCGGAGAGCGCCGCCAGCAGTGCCGGGTCGTGCTGCTGGGCGATGCGGTCGTGGGCTTCGGCGCGGCGCTCGGGCAGCTGCGCGGTGAGCAGTGGATCGGCCTCGACGGATTTGCGTCGGAACATCAGTGGTTCCCTTCCGGGATGGAGGGCATGCGGCCCTCGTTGTCGGGTGCCGGGACTCCGGCCGCATCGAGGTAGGCGTTGATCGCGGCGTCGACAGTTTCGGTGAGCACGAAGCCCTGGGTGACGATCCACTCCAGCCGCGCGATGGTAGATACCTGCAGCTGGGTCGAGAACGGGCGCTTTGCTGGTCCACGACGGCCACGACGGAGCGGCAGGGCGATCTTCGCGGATTCGGACGGTTCTGGCATACCCAAATTCTACATGCATTTCTACATACATGTAATACATACATGTATTACATGTATGTTTGCTAGCTAGCCTAGCTAGGGCTACTTGCTATGGGTGTTACGGTCTCGGTGTGAGCGCATCTATCACCGGCGGGCCGCGCCGGATCGTGTTGGCCAACCAGAAGGGCGGGGTCGGCAAGACCGCGACCACGTTGGGCCTGGCCAGCGCGATCAAGGACGCCGGCGGCCGGACGCTGATCGTCGACATGGATCCCCAGGGCAACGCGACCACCGGGGTCGGCATTGCCGTCGGCGATGGCCAGCTGACCGTGAAGAACCTGTTCGATCCTGGCCGGGAGCCGGGCTGTCTCGTCGACGTGGTGGTGGCTTCGGAGTGGGACGGGGTCGATGTCGCACCTGCCGATACCGAGCTCGGTGTGGTCGCTGAGTCCGGTAACGCCGACGTGGTGTGGCGCCTGGATGCGGCGTTCGACGGGCTGGACCTGTCGGCCTACACCGCGATCCTGTTCGACTGCCCACCGACACTCGGCACGTTGCTGTTCGCCCCGTTGCTCGCCGCCGATGAGGTCATCGTCGTCACCGAGCCCACCGGCGACAGCCTCCGAGGCGTCGGCGAACTCGAGAAGACGGTCCTGAAAGTGCAGCGACGGCCGAACCAGCGACTGCGGATCGGCGGCATCGTGGTCTCTCGCCGCCGCGCGCGCGGCGAGCACATCGCTCGCGAGCCTGAACTGCGCGCCGCCTACGGCAACCTCGGCGACGGAAACGGCGGCCTGGTCGCCCGGACCGTCATCCCCGAGCTCGGCGCCCGCGAGGACGCCCACACCCTCGCCCAGCCGATACACGAGTTCCGGGGCGGCAAGGCCTTGGCGCTCCAGGTCGCCTACACCGATCTCGCCCGCGAGCTCGACCTACTGCCGAACGGGGTACCTGCATGAGCAACATCAACCGGCCACCGGCGATCAAGCGCGCACACCCCGCCGACGCCCTCCCCGAAAAGCCCTCCCCCACTGCGGAGCCGACGTCCGTGACGCCGTCAGCCGCTCCAGCGAGCTACCCGGCCCCTCCGCCGCCAGCGGAGCTCGCCGAGCGGCTCATCGAACAGCACAACGTGAGGATCCGACCGTCGACCAAGGCGCGGCTCTCGCGTGCGGTCGACAAACTGCGCTACGAGACGGGTGACCGAACCATCTCGGCCGCCTCCCTCACCGATCGCGCCATCACCGAGTACCTCGACCGCCACGGCTGCTAGCTAGCACCGCTACAGCCGCTACCGGCGCCGACCTGCGGTTATCCGTGAATAGCAACGTCGCTATGGTTGCTAGCATGCCTAGCTAGCTAACCAAGCATGAGAAGCGTTCCTCGCGAGCGGAACACGCGGTGCTGCCGCAGGCAGCTCAGCTATCGCGGGCCAGCCGGGCGATCTCGCGCCGCGCGGCCTCCGCGGCCGCGCGGGTCACCGAGGTCGTGCTGACGGCATGCCGCCCTGCCGCGGCCGCTGCCGCCATCGCGGCAGCACGAGCAGAGGAGTCCGCCGCCGCCGGCACTTTCGCCATCGCCTCGGCGCGCAGCTGCGCGCGGTGAGCACGGTCGCGGTCAAGCTGCTCCAGCTCAAGCGTTCGTTCGCGGGCCCGGTCGAGCAGCATCGGCGGCTCGTCGACGGGGATGGGTTTAAGCAGCCAGGCCAGGTAGGCGTAGGGGTCGCGGGGCCGGTCGAAGATCTTGCGACCGGAGAGGTAGACCTGGTCGAGGGCGGCGTGGACGTCGTCGACTGTCCAGCCGCCGTCGACCGCGCGACGGGTCAGGACGGCCGCTAGCCCTTGAGGGCCCAGTTGCCGTAGCCAGAGCGGAAAGCGTTCGTCAGAGCGGCATCTGGAGGCCAGCAGCAGGGCCCTGGGGTCGTAGGAGCGCGCTGTTCGGCGAGCCCGCTTCGTGTCCTTGCCGCGCGGAGCGCGTCTTTCGATCACGTTTTGTGTGGGAGTGATTGAGCTGAATCGTGAGAGAGAAAGAGAACCTCCGCTACGCGTAGGTGGGGTGCCAAAACCCTGGTGGAGGATGGATTCGAGGAGTGCGTTATCCACAGGGAAGAGCGGGGATTCGTGCAAGGCGGACACCGCTGCCCAGCCGCGGGCCTTGTCGTCGCGCCGCCAGGAATCCAGGCGCTCGAGCAGTGTTCGTTGGCGGCCGCGGAATACAACTGTGCGGGTGCCGAATACGGCGACGAGGCGCCTGCATCGGTGGACCGTGGATTCGCTGCGCCGGGTGAGGGTCTGGAGCGAGCGGACCGTCACCCGGCTGTTGCGGCCGGTGCTGTAGTCGGCGCCGGCGGACTCGCCGAGCAGGTACAGCTCGAACGTGCGGCGGCCGACAGACTCGCACCGGCCCGCGGCACGCAGGTCGGTGTAGTGCAGGTCGTAGAGCGCGAGGTTGTGCGCGACCCAGCGGGACCGTGACCACCAGCAGGCTTGGACCTGGTCGTAGGCAGCGTCGGGCAGCGCGAGCCGCAGTGGCGGAATCGCGATAGGAAGCGTGGCCACGGCGTTCTTCGCAACTCGGCCGCGACTTCGGATGGTGTGTTTGCGCTGGTCAGGATAGGTAGGCGCGCTTTGCACATTCCAAAGCGCGTGTCCACACACAACCTTGTGTGTGCGTGCGTTATCCTGAGACTTGCTCCGCATGAGCTAGTCCCTCTATGAGGCGAGACACAACCCCTGGCGGCCAGGCCGGGGGTTTTCTCGCGTTTATGGGGTTTGTTGAGTGCAGGCTCAGTGCGCTGCTGTCAATCTCCCTGTCGCGATCCTCCTTCGAGGTAGTTGTACGGGTCGCAAGGTCCTACTGGGAAGCGTTCGCGCCCAGGCGATGTCACGCAGCGTGTGGGTGTTCAGCTGGCGAGCTGGAGCTGCTCAGGTGTCTTGGTCCTCTTCGACACCTTCAACTCCCGCGTCAGAGCCGACTCGAAGTAGGCACGGTAGGTCATACCGAGCCGCTTCGCTTCTGCTTTGACGGCGGAGAGCAGCGCCTCATCGATCTCGACTAGCTGGGGCTTTCCGCGTACCGCGCTCATACCCGTTATATAACTCGATCGCTCCAGCTGCTGTACAAACGACACGCCGCAGGAGCCCCTCCCATGCGGATCGATTGGCAATCCGCATCATTCGGTTCGGCATGTGCCAGATCGAAGAATGCTTTGGAACCACGCTATCCACCTGCAGGAAGAAGTCGGCCGGTGTAGCCAGCCGACACCAGCCGGTTGTATGCCTCGTCCACCTCGTCAGGAACGTGTTGTGCAGCCGCCCAGCCACGCTCGGCATAGACCCAGATCCGCTGAGTGTCTCCGACGAGCATGGTGATCACCCGGTCGACATCGCCGATTGAGCGCACGTAATCGTCCAGGGAGAGCGGGAGAGACGAACAGAGCACCTCGACACCGGGCCACCTTTTACGGCAGATCGCGAAGCTACGGCGCTGCTGGTACGGCCGCGAGATCAGCATCACCGACCGGATCTGACTTAAGTCGCCGCGCTGCTGCAGTGCCGCCCGAGTGAAGTCGATGTTCTCGCCTGTGTTGGTCGCGTTGGGTTCCACCAGGATTGCGCTGTCGGGAACACCCCGACCGACGGCGTGCTCACGGTAGTGGACCGCCTCACCCCGAGGGAAACGATCAACAGTCGTTGGTGCGTTCGCGCCGGTGAAAACGACGAGCGGGAACATCCCCTGGTGGTAGAGATCAGCGGTATGGGTAGCGACACCCAGATCGTGGCTTCCAAGCCCGATCCCGACGTCAACGGGATGCACTTCCTGGGCGAGCTGGTTGTAGTCCCAGAGCGTTTCGACCTCAGCCCGGAGGTGGTCAGGGATAGTCGTCAACGGCATGGTTCGTCCTCACTCTGGAAGGTCGAAGCTGTAGGTCCAGGCGAATCGAGATGCAGCGTGGACTCCGCGGGCGAACTCGACCAGGGTGTCGTCAGCGGTATAAGTCTGACGCGTCAGCACCATAACCGGTTCGCCGGCGGGAAGATTCAGTTGCTCGGTCTCGTCGGGTGTCGGCATCCGAGCGAAGATTGTCTCGGTCATGTGGTCAGGCTCGAAACCCTGCAAGGTCAGAACGGCGAAGCCGCCGCCACGCCCGGCTGGCCCGGGAGTCGGGTCGACTAACGGCGTGCCAGCGACGTGGGCTGGCAGGTAGTAGCTCGTCAGGGTGTGTGTTGGCTGGTCAGCGTCTTTCACGAGCCGGGCACGCTCATACACGAGGCTGCCTGGTGCCAGACCGAACGCCTCGGCGACCTGGCTGTCGGCCTCGACCAGCTGAACCGTCTGCGTCTGGTCCGTGAGCTGCCATGGGCGGCCGGACGCCTCCCGGTCAGCCACGAAAGCCACGGTGTCGCCGAACTTCCACTTCTTCTTCGAGTACCGATCGGCGCCCAGACGGCGCATAGGCGGCCGCTCACGAACCACGGTGCCCCGCCGCCTGATCGGCGTCACGAGGCCTTCCGATTCCAGAAGGTTGATCGCCTGGCGCACGGTCTTGATGTTGACCGCGTAGCGCTCAGCCAGCTCGTCCTGCTTGGGCAACGTCGCACCAGGCGCGTATTCGCCCTGCTGGATCGCAGTGCGGAGACTCGCTGCCAACTCCCGGTATCCGCCGATAGCCGCCATCGCCGTACTCCTTCCTTCTCGCCTCGTTAAGAGTAGCCATAACTCTCTTGGCCACACCGGGCCATCAATACAGCCGGTTCTATTGACGATACTCCTCGCCGGTGCTCAAATAGAGCTACCTCTATTACGGCAAGGGAGTAGATGTCGTGACAAATCCGCAGATGCGCAGGGACGCAGACGCACACGAGCTGATCCGGTTGTCCGCAGGTGCTGCCCTGGTGGGCGTCCATTCGCGAACGCTCCGGCGGTGGATCGACCAGGGCAAGCTGAGCGGCTGGCGTATGGCGTCGAACCACATTCACGTCAGTCGCGCCGAGGTCCTCAAGCTGGCCACCCCGATGGCCTCGCCTGGCCTGGGAGTCGCCGACGAGACCGATGATTCGGCGGTGGGACGATGAACATCCCCTCCACCTGGTCGCGCGACATCTGGCGTCGCGCAGCAGCTCCCACCATTCCCGCGGTGTACATCACTGACGGGCACATGGTCAGCGAGGCCACCGAGCACCACGCCGATCTGATGGGGTCGGACCGCTGGGTCGTCGACTACCTGCCGGGCCGTCACCTGACCCGCGCGCAGGCCAAGGCGGCCTTGCAGATCGCGATCGCTCCGGACAAGCCGGAAGTCGAGCGCTGGTCGGCCGCACTCGGATTGACCAGCGCCGAAGCGCTCGGCTACCTCGCCATGTCGGTGGGGGCGTGACCGCGATGAGCCTCACCTTCACCACCGGCAAGGGCGTGACCATCGCCGTCGGACACCTCTACACCGACATCTACCGCGACGGCGCCCGCGTGCTGCTGGTCACCGACATCGCCGCTCCCACCATCGATTCGAAGGGCCGCGCGCACGCGAAGGTCTCCTACCGGGTAGTCGTGCGCGAGGGTGCGCGGATCACCTCGGCGCGGGTGCAGCGCATCGACGCTGACCGCCTGACCGATCCCAAGCTCTACGCCCGGGTGACCGACCCCAAGCTGGCCGCCCGGGTGCGGGAGGTGCGGGCATGAGGCGCCGTACTCGCTACGTCGACCTCTACATCCCGGTCGGCCCCGGGTCGGGCGGCAACACCGTGGCCGCGATCTTCACCGTGCTCGGCGTGGTGATCGGGTTCGCGCTGCTGGTGATGGCCGCGGTCGTGCTGGCCTTCCCGAGCACGGACTACACCTCGGTGACCTCGACGCCGGTCGGGGGTCAGCGATGAACGCTCAGACCTTCATCGACCCGGCCGTTTTCACCGACCGGGCGTGCAGCGGAACCGGCCAGGAGACGTTCTTCCCGGACCCGAGCAAGCGCTCCCAGCGCAGTCCGGCCGTGCGGTTGTGCCAGGCCTGCCCGGTGCTTCAGCTGTGCGCGGCCTACGCGGTGCCGCTGGTCGAGGACAGGGCCATCGCCGAGTGCGTGATCGCCTCGGTGTACGTGCCGAGCAGCGTCAGCAACGCCCACTACAACCGCGTCCGCACGGCCGCGATCGCGCAGCTGAAAGCCATCGCCGCCGAGGTGACGGACCTGGGCGAGGTGGCTGCGTAATGGCGACCGAGACCGCCGGAGTGCGGGTGTTCCAGCTGGTCCGCGACATCGACGTCACCGGTTTCTCCGGGGTCGGTGTGGTCGCGGACGGCGTGATCTGGCCCGACGGTGCGGTCTCGATGCGCTGGCGCGGCGCGGTCCGCACGACGGTCGAGGCCCAGCGCCTGGCCGATATCGAACTCATCCACGGCCACGGCGGTGCGACTCGCGTCGTGCTGGTGGCCGATCTCATGGAAGGCGTCCTCTGATGGACCGCAGTGTGAAAGCTCCCCGTGGTAGCAGCGGAGACGAGTCCTGGACGCCGCTCATCGCGGTCGGTACCGGGTTCGGCCTGGTCGAGGCCGGTGGAGTCTCGATGCGGATCGGTGCCGCGCTCTACGGCGGTCCCGTTCAGGATGTCCCGCTCAACCCGGCCGCCATCGCGATCGGGTTGGCCACCGAGCAGCTGCACTGGAGCTACGCCGCGACCGGTGGCGCGGCCACCCTGATCGCCGGCACCGCCGTGACGGTCGCGGGCGGCGTGTGGGCGTGGACAGCAGCGTGCGAGAAGTGCCGCGACCTGCTCGACCAGCGCCGCGGCCGCAAAGCCCAGCGCCGGGCCCGCAAGGAGACCATCGACGACCGCGCGAAGTTCATGGCGCGCGGCCGCGAGCTGGCCGACATGGGCCGCAAGGCCATTACCGCCAAGGCCGCCAGCCTGAAAGTGCAGCTCGGCGAGGACGACGAGCCGGGTGTGCTGATCGGGCGTGCGGTCGTCGACGGCTCGGAGCTGTTCGCCTCCTACGAGGATCTGCACGTCGACATCTGGGGTCCACGCCAGGGCAAGTCCACCTCCCGCGTGATCCCGGCTGTGCTGGACGCCCCCGGACCGGTGGTGGCCACCTCGAACAAGCGCGACGTCGTCGACGCGACCCGGGCGCTGCGCATGGAGCGCACGGGTGGCCGGTCGTGGGTGTTCGACCCCCAGGGCGTGGCCGCCGAGCCGGTGAGCTGGTACTGGGATCCGATCGAGTGGGTGCGGGGAACCGACGACGGTGTCGGCGCCCAGGAGCGCGCCGCCGAGCTCGCCGGGCACTTCGCCGACGGCGGTGAAAGCACCTCCAAGGACTCATTTTTCGAGCCCGAGGGTGAGGACCTGCTCGCCGGGCTTTTCCTGGCGTGCGCGATCGCGAAGCGCCCGATCACCCAGGCGTTCGCGTGGGTGACCAAGTTCGACAACACCGAGCCGGTCGAGATCCTCGACGCCGCCGGGTACGAGCTGCTCGCCGGCGCGCTGTCGGATCAGTACCAGGCTCCGGAAAAGCAGCGCTCCGGTGTGTTTTCGACCGCCAAGAAGATGGCCAGCTGCCTCAAGTACAGCCGGGTCCGGCCGTGGGTGACCCCTCCGGAGCAGGGCGAGGCACCGCGCGAGGCCTTCGATGTCGATGCGTTCGTCACTTCCCGCGACACGTTGTTCCCGCTCTCGCGGGAGGTCAAGGGCTCGGCGGGCCCGCTGGTGACCGCGCTGTGTGCGGCGATCGCGGGCGCCGGTGAGCGTGAGGGCACCCGCAGCCCGGGCGGGCGTCTGCAGGTTCCGCTGCTGATGGTGCTCGATGAGGCCGCCAACATCGTGCGCTGGCGGGATCTGCCCAAGCAGTACAGCCACTTCGGCTCGCGCGGGATGGTCGTGATGACGGTCCTGCAGTCGTGGGCCCAGGGCGTGCGCTGCTGGGGCGAGGACGGCATGAAGGCGCTGTGGTCGGCCGCGAACGTGAAGGTCCTCGGCTCCGGCCTGGACGACGCGAACTTCCTGCGTGACCGCTCGGCGCTGGTCGGTGACCACTACGAGCTGGTCAACGCGGTCTCGCGCAGCCCCCAGGGCGGCCGGTCGACCTCGACCTCGCGGGTCACCGAGCGCACCCTCACCGAGTCCGACCTGGCCGCGATCCCGCGCGGGCGCGCGGTGGTGTTCAGCGCCGGTCGTCGCGCCGTGCTGATCGAGACCGTGCCGTGGATGGCCCGCCCCTACGCCGCCCAGGTCTCCAAGGCCATCAAGGACGCCGAGAGCCGCACCGCCGCACAGGTTTCCGATCCCAAGTCCGCACGTGCGCGTCTGCGCATCGTGCCCACCGATGAGGAAGGCAAAACTGCATGACCACGACCGAGAACACCACCGTGATCCCCGCCGACCACACCACCGACGGCGAGCTGCTCGGCACCGCGGCCACGGCCGCCGCCGCGATCGTCCCGCAGATGGACCTGTCCGAGGCCGTCGAGGTCGCGATCCGCAAGGCGGTGACCAGCCAGCTCGCCGCGAAGGCCAAGACCGTCGCCGAGGGCGTGCTGGGCGAGCTGCTCACCGATGAAGTCCTCGCCGGGATGCGGGAGACCGCGATCCTCGAAGCCACCATCGCGATCGACCCGGTCCCGACTGTCGAGCCTGAGCCCGAGCCAGAACCTGCCGCCGAAGCGCCGGCCGCCGAAGAGGCGGAAGGGGAGGAGCCTGCACCGCAGCTGCGGTTCGAGAACGCGCGCGAGTTCGTCGAGAGCTACGTCGTACAGGTCTACGCCCGCGAAGTCATCGTGCGCGGTAGCGAGCAGCGTCTGCGTTGGTGCCCGCAGTGGTGGGAGCACGCCGAGGTCATGGCGCGGATGGAGGTGCTGTGGCGGGCGTTCGAGCACCTGCGCCAGGGCAAGGGCACCGAGCCGAGCGAGTTCTGGCTGCTGCACCTGGACCCGCACATGTCCCGCATCCTCGACACCGAAGGCCCGTTCAAGTACTGCTCGGTCGCCGGTGGGCACACAGAGAAGCTCCAGCCGCTGCCCATCGGCGACGACGCGCCCGCGGTTACCTTCCCGTCGGGCTACTACGAGCGGCCCTCGGGCCTGGTCGTGCGTGAGCCCTGGCCCACCAAGTCCATGGAAGTGCCCCCGACCTGGGAGCTTTCGTGACCGAGCAGACCGAAGGGCCGCGCAGCTGGGTCGCCGTCACCACCAAGCTGGAGTCGGTGATGGGTCCTGGCCGCAAGGCTGGGTCGTGGACCCAGTACTGCTGCCCAGTGCACGAGGCCGATGGGCGCCGGCACCGGCCGAGCTTGGGCGCGAAGTACCTCGCCGACGCTGAGCGCACGAAGATCGAGTGCTACGCGGGCTGCCCCGACACCGAGATCCTCGAGGTTCTCGGGTTGCAGGTCCGCGACCTCTACGACGCTCCCCGCTCCTCGGGTCGCGGTCGCAGCGCGCAGGCCCCGCAGCCCACCCGTGCACCGTCACGGGCCGAGCAGGCGATCGAGGCGGCCGGGCTGCCGCCCAAGTCCCACAAGCCTGACCTGGGCGCGCAGCGGTCGTCGTGGCGCACGACCGCGAGCTACTCCTACGTGCGCGCTGACGGCACCGTCGCCGGTGCGGTCCGTCGCCGCGAGGCTCGCTTCGACCGCGGCACGGACAAGGAATTCGTGCAGCGGTCGTGGGACCCGACGACGGGCTCATGGGCCAAGACCGGGTTCGACAAGATCCCCTACCAGCTGCCGCAGGTGCTCGACGCCATCGCTGACGGCGACCGAGTGATCTATGTGTGCGAAGGCGAAAAGGACGTTCTCGCAGCGGAGTCGGCCGGTCTGGTCGCGACGACGAACGCGGGCGGCGCCTTGAGCTGGACTGCCGAGCACGCTCAGTGGCTCAAGGGCGCACCGACGGTGATCATCGTCGTCGACCAGGACGCCGCGGGCTATCGCCGGGCCGAGAAAGTCATGTCCTCGCTGGTCGGGGTGGTCCCGCGTGTGCGGGTCGTCGGTGCGGCCACCGGCAAGGACCTTCACGACCACCTGCAGTGCGGTCACGAGATCGCCGATCTGGTGCCTGTTCCGGGCCTGGATCCCTTCACCCCTATCTCCGAGCCCACGCCGCCGGCGGCGGGCAGCAACGTCACTCCGGGAGGAACCCCTATGCCTGAATACCTGCTCATGCCCTCTGGCGATGCCCCGGCGCAGCATTCCGACGACCTCGACAACATGGGCATGCAGTGGCGAATGTTCATGCAGGCGCTGATGCAGAAGGTGTTCGAGGCGGTCAGCGAAGCGATCGAGCAGAAGATCCGCTACGACGAGATGAAAGCTCAGCTCGCCGAGGAAGAACGCCGCAAGGCCGACGCCGAGCAGGCCGCCGCGCGGGCAACGGCCGAGGCCCGGTTGCGCAAGCTGCGCGAGAAGGGCCTGCACAACGCCTCGCGGACCGAGATCGTCGAGGCGGTGCGCGATGCCGCGGCCTGGGCGGGTGACTCGGATTTCGCCAAGCAGTCGCTGGAAGATCTCGCCGCCCACGTCGAGAAGCGTTACGGCCTCCGTATCGACGCCAGCACGGGAACGGTCACCCCGTCGGCACAGGCCGAAGAGGCGCCGGAACTGGTTGTGGCGTTGCGCCAGGCCGAGATCGGGCGCGCTGATCAGGCCCGGCTGCGGATCGCGCAAGACCGGATGGTGCAGATGATCGCCGCCCAGGCCGAGCTCGCCGATGAGGTGAAAGAGGAGCTCTACGGCGAGATCGCCAAGTGGGTCGACCACCCGACGCCCAAGCAGCTCGACCTGCTCAGCAAGAAGCTGAAGGCCTCCGGCCTCGGTGAGGAGACCACCACCGCGATGCGCCTGGTCGCGGTGTATCTCGGCCAGCCCGGCCGGGTGGTGCCGCTTGGGCAGCTGGGTGAGTACGAGTCGGCGGTGGCGACTCGCGAGCTGCGTCGACTGCCCGAGGCGCTGGTCTCCCACGGAGAAGAGGCCAAGGCGCGGGTCGACGAGCTGCTGGTGCGCTACCAGGATGCGCTGCGGGTCGGCGGGCCGACGGCGTCGCTGCGGGAACGTCTCTCCGAGACGGTCGCGGTGATGGACTCCGAAGATCAGCAGCTCGCCCGCGAACGCGGCATCGCGATCCGGTCGGATCCGACCGCGAAGTTCACCAAGCTGTGGCCGGATCACGTCGACCGTGACGAGCTGACCAGCGCGGTGCGGGTTTACGCCACCGTGGCACCCAAGGCCGATCTGGCTGCGGGCCAGGCCGCCGCCGAGGGGAAGACCGCCGATCCGGACGCTGCCGCGCTGGCGAAGCGCGCTGCGGTGCACCGCAAGACGATCGAGAAGGCGCTCGACAAGGGGAAGGGCTTGCACGACCTGGAGCGTGATCAGCTGCGGTTGATGCTCGCCGATGTCGAGGCGGGCAAGTCGGTGATGCCGGAACTGATGTGGCTCGACGAGCGCACCGCCGCCTCGGTCGATCGGGAGAGGTCCGAGCGGATCGCGCAGCAGACCGCGCGCACCACCGAGCGCCAGGCCGAACAGATCCTCGAATCGGGAGCGACGCCGGTCGGTGCTGCCCGTCGGTCTGGAGTGGAACTGAAGCGGGTGATCGACGCGCATACCCAGCTCGCGGCGGGGCGGGCCGGCCTGCCCGACGTCGAGCAGTCCGGCCGCCTCGAACAGCTCGACGCCAAGCTGCAGACCCTGCGCGTACCCGAGGGAGTGCGCCACCGGCTGCACCATCACCTCGACCAGGGCGCCGGAGACGCTTCTGTCGTCGGCAAGCAGGCCCGCCGGATCGCGGAGGTCTGGGCCGAGCGCCGCGATGCCGTCGTCGAGGCGAACTCGGCCAAGCCGCAGGCCACACCCGGCTACGACACCGAGGCTCGGCGTGCCCAGATGGCACGCGATCTGCAGTCGGCGGGCCTGAGCCCGGCCAAGGTCGCGCAGCGGATGGCCGCCGACGCCGGTGCCGCCCACCCCGCGTCTGCGGCGACCCAGCGCAGCGCGGCGGGCAAGAAGCGCACCACCCGGCACGGAGCCGGTGTGCAGCGCACCCATCACCGAGGCAAGGGCCAGGGCCCGTCGCTGGGCCGCTGAGGACCCCGGGGGGACCTGCAATGACTGAGCTCGACATCTACCCGTGGATGGCTGCGCCCTCGCACCTGAAGACCCGCCGCCAGCTTCGCGCGGCGGGTCTTCGCCCCAACGGCCAGGAGCCCGCCGCCGTGATGCGACGGATGCGACGCGGCCGCGAGGTGACCGCCTACCTCTACGACGTCGCGAAAGCGGCCCCGAAGCGCACCGCCTCCCCAGCCCAGCTGCTCGCCGTCGCCAAAGCCGTGCGGGCACACCAGATCCGCGCTGCCGAACGGCGCGGGCTGTCTGCCACCGACCTCGACGCCGCCGGAGATCCCGGCCCGGCGTGGACAACTGAGAAGGGAAACACCATGTCCGACAACACCGAAACCGCCGAAGCCGCCGCCGAGATCGCCACGATCCTGGCCAAGGTCGACCAGCTCGCCGCCGATGGCGCCATCCCCACCCACCTGGCGCAGACAGTGCACGCCGCTGTCGACGCCGGCGAGCTGCCCATGCCGGAGCAGCTGGGTGTCCCGACCGGGCCAGGACAGCAGCTGGCGTATCTGTTTGCGGCGGAGGCCCTCGCTGCGGCCGATCGTCGACGAGTGCTGATTGCCGAACGAGATGAGGCGATCACCGCGGCCGACCCCGAGCACGCGGCCGACCTCAGCGCGGAACGGGCCGCCGAGCTCGCCGCGGTGGAGCAGGGTCTAGGCGATGACTCCCGGATGTGGTGGCGCGACCAGTTCGCCACGGTCGACGCTCTCACCACTTCGCTGACCTGGCACGAGGAGTCTGATGTGGCGGCCGCGACGCTGACCAAGATCCGGGATTCGTTCGAGTCCTCGTGGGGTGTGGTCATCGACGTGCAGGACCGGAGCGTGAGCATCGATCCCGGTTTCGACCCGGCGGCCAACCAGGCACTCGCCGAAGCCGCGGCCTTGTGGGCGCGCGAGTCCACAGTGGTGGACTTCGTCTCCTCGCTCCCGCTGAACGCGTCGGCGAAGGCTGAGGTCCTGGCCGCGGTCTCGACGTGGCGGGGCGAGAGCCTGCCCGGTGAAGATCCCGGTGCGCACTTGACCGACGCCGGCGCCCGGCGAGCCCAGCTCGCCGCCGACCTCGCCGCAGTGAAGATGTCGCCCGGCCAGCGCAGCGAGATCGAGTTCGTCGTCGACTACCTGCGCGGTGATGTGACCGGAGTTGATCTGCTGGCGACCCCGGTCTACGTCGATCCCGGTGAGGAGATGCGCGGCCGCGCCGCGAAGCTGTTGGAAGGATTCGCGACCGGCACGGTCGACGGCTCCGACATCGCCGAGCAGATTTCGGTGATGACCCAGCCCGACCAGGAGACCCTGCGCGGGCTCGGTCGGGCGTTGCACGCGGGCGCCGCCACCGAGGAATCGTTGCGGGTGTGGCCGGAGTACGTCGATCGCGAGATCCTCTCCGCCCAGCTCGCCGCCTACGTCGACGACCACGCGGCCTTCCGCGAGGCAGCCGTCGACGCGGTCACCTCCCGCAACGTCGGCGCGGACATGGCGATGGCGGTGTCCTACGCCGCATCTCGGCGGGACTGGCTCGACGACGCGGTCGACGGCAGAGGCCTCGCGGTGTTGGAGCAGGCGCAGCTGCGGCTCACTATCGACGACATCGAGGCGGGACGGATCACCCGCGCCCAGGATCTGCCCGAGCTGATGTGGGTCGACGAGCGCTCCAAACTGCAGGTCGACCAGCAGCGCACGACCACCGCCGCCCGCGAGCTCGCCGACGGGAAGAAGGAGATGATCACCGCGCTGCTGGCGGGCGCGGATCTGACCGGTGGGAAGGACAATCACCTGCCGTACACCACCTCCGCGGTAGCCGAGACGTTCTACACCGTCGCCGTGGGTGCCCCGCAGGGCGTTGACGAGCAGGTCAAGCGGTTCAAGGCCCAAACCGAGCAGCTCGGCCGCGAGCTGCGCTCCGCGCGCGCCGGAGCCGATGTACGGACCGGGGTGCAGCAGGTGGTGGACTCGGGTATCCAGTCCGCCTGGCAGCTGGGCCAGGCCGCCGCCAAGCGTGGAGCGGGATGGAAGACCAAGATCGGCGGGGCCATCGCCACCCGCGACCACAAGCTGGCCCGCCAGGCCGCGGTGGACGCGACCGCCAGCCACACCCCCTCTGCCCGCGACCGGGCGTGCCGGAATCGCCCCGAACGGTCCGCTGCTGCCGCACGGGCGGCGGCCGAACCTGCGCGAGTGGGCGGGCGCCGCAACTTCCGCGGAGAAGGGATCGAGCGGTGACCGAGCAGGAGACCGTCGACCTGTACGTGATCGCCCGCCTCGACGACATCGACAACGTCGCGGTCGCGGATCTGTTCACCACCGAGCTGTTCTTCACACCGGACGGGACGCTCGACGGCCGCGGCGTGGGGTCCTGGTGGGAGTCGGTCTCGACCACTCACGGCGAGCCGGTGACCCTCGAAGCCCTCGACGGCACCCTCGCTACTTGTGGCTACGTCCGGATCGGAGAGTGGCGCAAGCGGGTTACCGCCGCGGGGAAGATCCGGTTCTTCGCTGACGCGGTCACCCGGTTGGAGGCCCTCCACTCCTGAGCACGAGATAGCGGTGAGCCCCAGAGCGTTTCGGCTCTGGGGCTCACCGGTGTCTCGAGTAGGACTACACCGAGAACAGCAGGACCAGTAGGACCGCACCGACGCCGACCATGACCGCCAGCGTGATCAGCTGCCGGTGCAGCGGTGCGCGGATGCTGCGGGAGCGGGCCTGCTCGTTGTAACGGACCTGCAGATACGTGCGGAAGGCCTGCAGCTCGCCGGGAGTGATCGGTCCGGGCGCCGGCCGCGGCCGGTTCGGGCACGTCGGGGTGTAGTGCCAGGCGTAGAGGCATGTGCTGTTCCCGCACACGTACCGCAGCATGGTGGACCCCTTCTCCGCTGGTCGGGACGAGACGAGCGTAGGCGCCGACTACAAGATCACGCAGAAACTCCGGCGCCCGGGTGCTTGGCGACTGCGACAGCACCCTCGCCCGTGTCGAGCATCAGCTTGGCGAGGGTTTCGTCGTCGACCGGGTCTCCGGCGATGAGCACCGTGCCTTGTGTCTCGGTGTCTTCGGCGCGCAGTTGCATTCCCGGTTCGACCCAGCTCAGCAGGGCGCGCGGGACGTAGACGGCCGAGCCTTCGATGGCCTTGATGCCCTGCACGATCAGCTGGTCACCGTCGGTGTCATACAAGGCGGGACATCCGCCGGTTTCCGATCCGCAGCCGAGCAGACGCAGCATGGGCATGAGCCCTCCTCCAACCTTCGTGTGGTCACTCGGCTGTGATCGTTGCAGACCGTTCAGGCCGCGAAGTCGAACAGCGTCAATTCGTTGGCGGCCGCGGCGCGCTGTTCGGCGCGCTCGCGCATCGCGCAGGTCGGGCCGATACCCTCGGCGATCGACTTCGCCGACAGCAGCCAGCCACGGCACCGGCGGCAGTGGGCGACCAGCCTGACTTCGGGACGGTCAACGGAATCGGCCATGTCGTTCTCCTCCGGCCGGCGGGCATCATCAAGCTGACGATCGCACAGGGCACCGACACGGTGAATTACGTCGAGCGAGCTCTAGGACAGGTGGGAGTCCACGTCCATCCGCTGGTGCAGGATCCGGATGACCTCGATGTCGCCGTCGTCGTTGAGCCGGTAGTAGATGACGTGGGAGGCCGCGGCCGCGAGTTTGCGGTAGCCGGGGCGGATCTCGTCGCAGGCGCGGCCGACACCGGGGCGTGCGGCGGCGGTTTCGATCGCGGTCTGGATGCGGCGCAGGTAGACCTCGGCCCGGTCGGCGTCCCATGTCTTTTCGGTGTAGTCGTAGATGTCGTGCAGGTCGGTCTGGGCGGCCGGGGTGAGCAGGTAGCGGTTCACCGGCGCTTGCCCGCCAGGAAGGCGTCGAAGTCGAAGGGGGTGGCCGGGCCGGAGTTCTCGCCGTCGACGAGGGCCGCGCGCAGGGCGCGCAGCTGGGTCTCGCGGTCTTCGAGCAGGCGCAGCGCGGTGCGCACGACGTCGCTGGCCGAGCTGTAGCGGCCCGAGGCGACCTCGTCGGCGATGAATCCGGTGTAGTGCTCGTCGAGGCTGATCGAGGTGTTCTTGCCCATGACCTGCATGTTACCAATTTCTGGTAACAGTTGTGTTGTAGGTCTGATCCGGTCGGCCGCCGAGGCTGCTACAGCGAGCCGAGCGCGGCAATCTCCGCGGGGGTGCGCCGGAGAACCAGCAGAACCAGGTGCCAATGAGGGTTGGATTGCGTGTCGATCCAGTCGCTGGCGGCGGTGACCTCGAGCAGCACGCCGCGAACCGCGGCCCGCGCCGCATCGGTCATCGCGGATGCGGGGGAGTCGGTGGCGTCGAACTCGCGCATCCGCGCGGCCCGGATGGTGGCCGCCCAGCCGATCTGTTTGGGGGTGCCGGTGAGTTCCGGCCAACCGGCCCGGCGGGCTGATTCGAGGTTCGCGGTGTTGACGGCATCGTGCGCGCTCATTCAGCGATGGTGCATCGGTGGTCCGACAATTCCACGGCCGCAGGGGATCTGGCGGTATCGTCGGAACCTGGACGTCGTCGACGGCAGGGGACCGTGGTGAGCAGCTTGGCCGATCGCTATCTGGATCTGATCGCGGAGATGCAGCAGGTGGGATGGCATCCCGACCAGCAACGCCTCGATGAGATCGGCGCCGAGCTGGTCGAACTCGACCACCAGCTCCGGATCTCCGGCGCTACCGGTGCGGACTACGACCGGTTGGACAAGATGCGCGGTAGGGCGCACCGTCTGCTGTCGGAGGCCCGCAGCGATCATGACATCGCGTTGGCCGTCGCCGAGGCCGCTCGGAAGCGGGAGGCTCACGATGCTGCGTACCCGACCATCCTGAGCCCACAGCGAGACGCGCTCGACGACTGGTCGGGCAACGCTCTCGAGCGTGCCCTGCGCGAGCGCGCGCGTGGCTACGACCGAGAACGGTGAACCACCTACCACGTCGGCATCCGTCAGCGGGGGCGGCAGGCAGTGATCCCGGCGCCGCGGTGACAGCGGAAATATGCCTTCACCTCGCCTTTTTCGAGTGAATCCGACCGGCGATTCCGGGGTGTGGTTCCTGCTGCGGGCCAGTACGGTACCGGCCCATGGCCCGTCGTAAACCGAGCATCCCCGAGCGGGCGCAGCTGGCCCGCGCTGCTGTGGAGTACATCGAGCACCACGCCATGCGGGAGCCGGATCAGGAGCCCTACGATTTGGCGTTCCGAGGTCTCGGCAAGATCGTCTGGCTGCACGCGCAAAGCCGCGACGGGATTGCCGCCTACGCCGCGAAGTGCTGGCGCACCGGCGAGGAACCGTACGCCGGGATGAGCCCGGCCGACCTCGAGGACGCCGAGCGCGGCCGCCAGGAGCAAGCGCGGCACAACCGCGCCGTCGCAGCCCAGACCAACCGGCGCATCGCCACCCGGATCGACGTCATCGACCAGACCAGCACCCGCTGCACGGCGCCGACGAAGACCGGGCGGCCGTGCAGCATCGAGCCACTCGCCGGCCGCAACCGGTGCCACGTGCACGCGACCGACTTGCAGTGCGGCGCGGTCAAGACCAACGGGCAGCGCTGCGCGATCCCGACCGGCGGCCGCGGCCCGTGCGCGAAGCACGAGAGCGAAGTCAGTTCGTGATGAGGTAGTCGACGACGGCGGGCCCGGTGACAGCCAGACCGGAGTCCAGTACGCCGGTGCGGTAGGTCTCCCAGTCGGCGAGCTTGGGCTGATCGCGCTCGGCGCCACGGTGGGCCATGCGTTCCCGGATCTTGGTGGGGTCGGTGCCGACCCACACCGTGCGGATCGCGGCGTCGCCGCCGGCGATCGTGCGGATGTAGTCGCTGAGCTGCTGTCCTTGTTCGCCGGCGGCGTTGATGTAGCCGAGGAACGGGGCATCGACGATGACCGGGCAGCGGCGGGCGATGGTGACGGCCTGCTGGACCAGCGCGGCGTAGAGGTGCGGGGACACGACGCGGCGGTAGAGGTCGCTGTCGCGGTCGTGCGGGTTGCCGGTTAGCTCGGCCATCACCGACTCCTCGAGCCGCGGGGCGAAGGTGTCCTTGTCGAGCACGACCGGGTCGACCAGTTCGGCCAGCAGCCGGGTCGCGGTGGTCTTGCCCGCAGCTGGGAATCCGCAGACCACGGTGACGCCGGTGGCCGCGTGGGCGGCCAGCTCACGCAACGCCTGGTGCGCCGTCGCCGAGAACGTCACCGGGACAACGGGTCCGGGCATCACGCGAGTCCCCAGACGGGGTGCGGGATCAGCCTCACGTCGGCGCGGCCGGGAAGGCCCGCGGCGAGGCATTCCTCGCAGGTGATGTCGCGTTCTGGCTCTTCGGCCGGTTCGAGCAGTGGATGCCGTCGGATCCACTGCTCCAGCTCGTCGGGGTGCAGCAGCATCTGCTGTGCGGTGCCCGCGTCGCGTGGGTCGCGCAGCGTGGCCCACGCCGTCGTCTCGTAGTGCGGGTGCAGACTGGTCTCCGGCGGGCGGTAGCAGTGCTCGACGTGCTCGATCCGCAGGATCAGTCCGTCGCCGGGGCCGTCGACGTCGATCTCCTCACCGGCCCGCGGCGGCATCGGGGTGTGGCAGTAGAACTGGATGAGGGAGTTGTCGTCGTCGTATCCCTCCGGTTGCGGCACGTCGAAGACGACCTGAAACCGGGTCCATCCCACCGGAACGCTCATATTCGACCACCCCTCTGACTGGTCTCCCATGTCATGGGGCACAGGCTATCTCGCCAACTCTCGATCACCGAGCACTCTCGGCGATCGAGAGTTGGGCTGGCTACTTGTCGGCCAGCGGGATGCGACCTGCGGCCTGCTCGGCGGTCAGAAGGTTGATAAAGGCCGAGCAGCTGATCAGCACGTATCGAGCGAGCGCCTGGGTGATGAGTTCGGAAGGCACCGAGTCGCCACCGTGACGAATGCCGTTCTCGTCACTGGTCCAGCCGTAGAACTTCGACCATGCATCCAGAAGGGCGGGGTGCGTGAAACCCCCGATCCTCTTCAACTTCTTCACCGCCGCGCCGAGCGTCTGCTCGCCGGTGACCGGAGCAAGGAACGCCTCGACCGCGCTAATCGACTCCTTGATCGAGTTCGGATAGTCCGGCTGCGCGCGATCGGCGAGGAGCCTCAACGCATTCTGCAGGTGGTGCGCCACAGAGTGGCTCTGGGCGGTCAGCGCGACTTCGATCTCTGAAAGCTCGTGATCGTCAGCGATCGGCACCACTTGGCCCGCAACCACCCGGTATCCCGCCAAGTACCTTTCCAGCACGTCGTTGAACGCTTTGACCGCGTTCGCGCTGTGATCGAGCGCGACAAACGCCTCGATAAGGTCGTACACCAGGTACCACTCGTTGGTCAGAATCCATGCCTTGACTTCGTCGGGGAACCGGCGGTCGTTGAACTGATCCACCTCCCGCTCCATCAGGTCTGTCCAGATCGCATAGAGATGGTCGGACCTGGCCATCATGCTGAAAGAGCCGACGTAGTAGTCATGGGTGACATTCCACAGCTGCTTGCGGAGAGCGTCGTCCATGCTTTCGATCTGCACCACAGACCTAACTGGAACCAGACCATGGCGTTCGGAGAAGCGCATCAGCAGATCATCCCTGAACCGCCCGACACGATGATCGTCCGATTACCTCGATTGCTACGAGAGCCCCGCCACTCGCTAGTCCTCGGCTGGCCTGGTAGGCCCTCACTCCATCGGGGACGATCTTGAGGTCTTCAGTTGAGCCGACCGCGGGCGCGCTGCAGCTCGTAGATGGTGGCCCGGTCTTCGTCGTCGGCGAGGCCGCGGATTTCGCGGTCGGCCAGGCGCAGCTCGGCGACGGTGATCTCCCGGTCGATCGATCACGAGATGAATGAGGCACCCACCAGGGATAGTGGGTGCCTCATTCATGTCGAATTGGGTCAGCTGCGGAGGGCGATCCACCCGAATGCCATCTGCCCGGACTGGAACGCTTGCACGAAGTCCGCCAGCGTGACGAAGTGTTCGCCGGGGACGTAGGCGGTGGTCACGCCCAGTGCGATCCCGCGCCGGCGCAGGATCGCTGAGCGCAGTTCGGGCGGCTGGCTGACGTCGAAGTCCCAGCTCTGCCCGATCTGCTCAAGCGCTACCCGGAGCAGCCCGCTCGGCTGGAACTGCGCGTAGGCATCCGGGACCGGGTTACGCGCGTCGATACCGCTCAGGCCGAATTGGTCGCGGTACTGGCTCACCGTGGCCACCGACCACTGTGGATCCTTGCGCAGGATCACCTGCTCCAACGATGGATTCAGCAACGCCGCGGGCATCGGGTCCGGTCGGCCGTTGACCTCGGTCGGCACCAGCGCGGTCTGTGTGTTGTGGGTCAGGTGGAACTGGGTGGTCACCCCGACCAGGCCCTCGTTCCATCCTGGCGCCTGGCAGCGCGTGTGGTGCAGCGTCGCGGACGCCAGGACGGCGATGTCGTTGACCACCAGAGCCGGGACCTCCTCGCCGAACGGACGGCCGCAGGTCTGGCAGTCCATCGGCCAGAGGTTCGCGGCGATCTGCCACAGCGCGTCGGCGCCGACGCGGTCCTTGATGTCTTTGTTGACCCTGAACGGGAAAACGGATGTGCCACCGGGCATAGCTCGGCCCCCTTCTGTCGAG
>NZ_JBIUYV010000018.1:0-65614 GCF_044744725.1 Nocardia sp. NPDC087230 | reverse complement strand
CCGGAGCCACCGAAGGTCTGCAGCGAGTCGGTCAGGTACTGGTAGGCGCGCTCGGAGCCGACACCCTTGACGATCGGCAGCAGCAGGTCGTTCACCCGCGCGGCCAGTTCGGCGTCGGCGCCCGAAACGTGCTGGGCGACTTCGGGATCCTGATGCGCGGCGGTGAACAGGTACACCGAACGCAGGCCCTCGGCGTAGGCCTTCTGCATGAGCAGCGAACGGCGCACGTCGGGGTGGTGCAGGATCGTGACGCGGGGCGCGGTCTTGTCGGCCATCCGGGTCAGGTCGGCGCCCTGGACGCGGGTCTTGGCGTACTCGAGGGCGTTGAGGTACCCCGTCGACAGCGTCGCGATGGCCTTGGTGCCGACCATCATGCGAGCGTTCTCGATGACCTCGAACATCTGCGCGATGCCGTTGTGCGCGTCACCGACGAGCCAGCCCTTGGCGGGCACGCCGTGGCCGCCGAAGGTGAGCTCACAGGTGGCCGAGGCCTTCAGACCCATCTTGTGCTCGACGTTGGTGACGAACACGCCGTTGCGGTCGCCGAGTTCGCCGGTGGCGGAGTCGAAATGGAACTTCGGCACGAAGAACAGCGACAGGCCCTTGGTGCCGGGGCCGGCGCCTTCCGGACGGGCGAGCACCAGGTGCACGATGTTGCCGAACAGATCGTCGGAGTCGGCGGAGGTGATGAACCGCTTCACACCGTCGATGTGCCAGGAGCCGTCCTCCTGCGCGATCGCCTTGGTGCGGCCCGCGCCGACGTCGGAGCCTGCGTCGGGTTCGGTCAGCACCATGGTGGCGCCCCAGCCGCGCTCGACGATGATGCGGGCCCATTCGCGTTGCAGGTCGTTGCCGACGCGGTCGAGGATGTCGGCCATCACCGGACCCATGCTGTACATGTGCGCGGCAGGCTGGGCGCCGAGGACGAACTCGGTGACCGCCCATTCCAGGATGGCCGGGGCGGCGACGCCGCCGAGCGACTCGGCCTTACCCAGCCGCCACCACTCCGCGTCGTACCAGGCGCGGACGGCGCGCTTGAACGATTCCGGCAGCGAGACCGTGTGTGTGGCCGGGTCGAACGTGGGCGGGTTGCGGTCGGCGTCGGCGTACGGTGCCGCGACCGGGCCCTCGGCGAGCCGGGCCGCCTCGCTGAGCACCGAGCGCGCGGTGTCGGCATCCATATCACCGAAAGTGCCTGCGGCGAGGATGGTGTCGAGTCCGTACACCTCGAACAGGTTGAACTCGAGGTCTCGCACGTTGCTCTTGTAATGACTCACGAACGTTGCCTTCTCGGTGGGCCGGGGACGCGCCGCGTCCGGGGGAACAGGGGAGCGGCGGTGCGGCTCCCGCGGCACACTGTGCGGCACGGCTCGGCGGTCGGCAACGATAAGTGAACGGAGCCTAAAACGAGGTCGGGCGAGGTGGCCGGGTCCAGCGGCTGGTGATCGGCCGTCGATGGCCGGGAGGACAGGGCCCGGGAGTGGCGTGAATCACTATCGGGGCCGGGTGAGGTCGAGCGGGACGGCCTGGATCCGTTCGGCCACCGTGACCAGGACGTCGACCAGATCCGGGCGCGCGGCCAGCCGTGGGTTGCGGACCGCTTCGATGACCACCGTGGTCGCCGCGCGGATGAGCATGCGCGCCACCGGTGGTGCCACTTCCGGACGCTGGGTCCGCAGCATCCGGGCCCAGCGGCCGATCCCGTCCTGACGCACCTGCCGGTACCGGCGTTCGGCCGCCGTCGGCAGATACCGGGTCTGGCTGACCGTGATGGCGAGCAGGTCGGGTTCGTCGACGCCGAACCGGGCGAAGTTGCGGGTCAGGGTCCGCAGCGCTTCCCCGGGATCGCGGCCGTGCGACAGCGCGCGCGAGACCAGCAGGTGCACCCACTCGTCGTGTCGGCGCACGATCTCGTCGAGCAGCTGAGCCTTGCTGTCGAAGTAGTGATAGACGGCGGGGCCGGTGATGCCGACGGCCGCACCGATGTCGTCGATGCTCACCCCGGGGTAGCCGCGGGCGGTGAACAGGTGCGCGGCCGCGGCGAGCAGGCGTTCGCGACGCACCGTGCGGTCGAGTCCGGGACGGTCGCTGGCCGCCCAGTGCGCGCGAACGTGCGCCGCGCCTGCCCCGGACGCGGGGAGCTCCACGGCCAGAACCGCCCGCACGGTCGCGACGAGAATTCGCGCCGCGACCGGCGGGGGCAGCTCGAGCCGGTGATAGGCCGGGCTCGCCGCGACCGAGAAGGCCGCCCAGCTCAGCAGTTCCACGTCGGCGGGCCGCAGATCCGGTCGTTGCGCCCGCAGGGTCCGGCGCAGGAACTCCGTGATCCGGGCGGCCCGCAGGAGCACCGCGATCCGGTCGGTCGGGTGCAGATGGCGGAACTCGAGCTGCCACAGCCGGGGCAGGCCACGCCGGTCCAGCGCCACCTGGACCAGTTCGACGACCACCGTGTCACCGGCGGGGCACCGCCGGTAGGCACCCTCGAGCCGGGCCAGCGCGTCGTCCAATCCGGCGAGCAGACACTGTCCGAGCAGATGCTGCTTGCTGTCGAAGTGCCGGTAGAGCGCGCCGGGAGAAATGCCCACCCGCGCGGCGACCATCGCCATCGACGTGTCGTGATACCCGTCGTGCGCGAACGCGTCGAACGCGGCGGCGAGGATGATCGTGCGACGATTGCGCGGTCGCGTGCGGCGGGTGGTCACCTCGGATCTCATCCCCCTCAGTGTGCCCGCACGATGGGTCCGGCTAGGGAAGGGATACTCCTTCGCCGAGCGGGGCCGTCGGCACATGCCGCCGCAGGAAGTCGAGCTGATCGGCGACGACGCGATCGAAGGCCGCACCGCGGTAGATGTCGAAGTGTCCGTCCCGATAGGTGCGGATTTCGCCTCGAGGCGCGCGGGCGGCGTAGCGCAGAGTGGGCCCGGCCGGGGCGACCGAGTCGGTCTCGCACACCGAGAACAGGATCGGGACCTGGACATCGGGGGTGAGACGACCGGGCCGGTCGGTGAGGATATCGAGCACCACGCGCGCGGCGACCTCGTTACGGAAGTCCATGCCGGGCGGGACCAGGCCCAGATAGCCGGGTTCGGCGTCGGGAGCGCTCATCAGCGCCGTGCTGTGGACGGGCCCGGCGGTGGCGATCATGTGTGGCGCGCGTCCGAGTCGGGTGCCGACGACATCGCGCAGCCAGGCGACGGTCGCCTTCACCGAGCTGATCACAGGGACCGCCAGGGTGGAGGCCACGCCGTCGGTGAACGGGCACTGCGCGATCGCGGCCACGAGACCGGGGGGACGTTGCGCGGCGGTGTAGATGACATGCCCGCCGCCGAAGGAGGTGCCCCAGGCGATGATTCGCTCACCGTCCACCTGAGGCAGCTGCCGTGCGAAGGTGAGTGCGGCGGCCCAGTCGGCGCGTTGTTCGGTGGTCGAGAGCAGGTGCCGGGGTGTGCCGTCGCTGTCGCCGAAATACCGGTAGTCGAACACCAGACACGCGTAGCCCGCGGCCGTGAACCGTTCGGCATAGGCGGCCAGACCCATTGCCCGGACCGCGCCGAGGCCGTGCGCCATCACGATCACGGGCGGCCGCTCGCCCTCGGGCAGGTACAGCGTCGCGGCGCAGCGTTCGCCGGCCACGGAGGGAAATCGCAGGATTTCGCTGCTCATCGCGGCGTCACCTCGAGCTCGCGTTCGCGGCGCGCCGACACGGACGCGGTCGGGTAATCGGCACTCGACATCCCGGCGGGGCGGGCGGCGCCGCGGCGGCGCTCCAGGCGCAGATCGCGCATGTAATCGTCGAAATCGACCTGGATGGTGTGCCGCTTGGACGCCACATAGCGACGTTCCAGTCCCCGACGATGCGCGGTGATCTCCCGCTCCATCGCCCGGCGGTCGGGCAGGTGGTAGACGCCGTGCAGGTGATCGGCCACGAGATGGGCCTGGCGTTCGGCGATCGGCATGATGGCGCCCAACGGCTGGATCAGGCCGAGGAAGTACAGACCGGGGACGTCCGGATGGAAGAGCCTGCGGTACAGGCCGATCCGGTTGTCGCCGGAGGGGTCGAGGAAACCGGGGTCGAAGAACGGGAAGCTGATCTTGTAGCCGGTGCAGAACACCACCAGATCCGCGGCGACGCGGCGGCCGTCGGCGAAGACGACCTCGTCGCCGTCGAACCGGTCGATGGTGGGTACCGGTGTGATCGCGCCGTGCGCCAGCCGATCCAGGATGCGGCTCGACATCGTCGGATGTGCCTGGGCGAATTTGTGATCCGGTGCGGGCAGGCCGTATCGCGTCATCGGTCCGGTGGCCGCGGCCATCAGTCGCCGGGCCAAGGGCCAGCGCAGGAAGGAGGGGATCCATTCCGCTCCGCCGATCTGGTCATAGGGTCGCCCCCAGACGTATTTCGGGATGACGTGGACGCCGCTGCGGGCCGAGAGATAGGTCTGTGCCGCGTGATACGAGGCGTCGACGGCGATATCCATCGCCGAGTTACCCATGCCGAGTACGACGACGCGCTTGCCTGCCAGCTGCGCTTCGTCGGTATATGCGTGGGAGTGCATGATCTGTCCGCGGAATTCACTCGCGCCGGGAAACATCGGCTCGGGCAGGCGAGGATCCCAGTGGTGGCCGTTGGCGACGAGAACCGCGTCGTAGCAGACGATCTCGCCGGTCGACAGGGTGACGTCGAAGGTGCCGTCGGTTTGTGGGGCGACATGGGTGACGCCGGTGCGGAACCGGATCCGCTCGCCGAATCCGAAATGCGTGACGTAGTCGGCGAAGTACTGCGCGATCTGATCGTGGCGGGCGAAGTCGGGCAGGTGAGCGGGCATCGGGAAGTCGCTGAACTCCATCCGTTGCCGCGAGGTGTTGATGTGCAGTGACTTGTACGCCGCCGAGACGCCGTTGCTGTTGCCCCACACCCAGTTGCCGCCGACCCGGTCGGACAGCTCGTAACAGTCCACGTCCAGGCCGCGTTCGGCCAGCACCTTCACCGCGGCGATGCCGGCCGAGCCCGCACCGATCACGCACACCCGGGCGCCCTTGGAGGGGTCGAACATGTTGCACACTCCTTTGTGACCAGTGGTCATATGACCACTGGTCACTGTACGATCGAGTGGTCGCACCGTCAAGAGCCCGCGGGCAGAGGAGATCAGTGATGCCGACAGGGACATGGGACCGGCTCGCGCCCGCCCGCCGCGCCGCGGTGGTGGCGGCCGCCGAGGCCGAGTTCGCCGCGCGGGGGTTCAGCGGCGGCAGTCTCAACACGATCTGCCGGGAGGCGGGCGTCGCCAAGGGCAGCCTGTTCCAGTACTTCACCGACAAGGCGGACATGTATGTCTACCTGGCCGAACAGTCCAGTGAACGGATCCGCTCGACCATCGAGGCGGCCGCGGCCGAACTGCCATGGGACACCGATTTCGTCGGCTCGTTCGAGAAGCTGGTGGAGACCTGGGTGCGGTACTTCTACGGGCATCCGCTCGAGCGAGCCATGACCGCCGCCACCAACCTCGAACCCGACCCGGTCGCCCGTACGGCGGTTCGTGAGGCCGTCAACCGGCATTACCTGGCGGTCCTGCGTCCCCTCATCGAACGCGCGGTGGACACCGGGGTGATCCGCCGTGATGCCGACATCGATGCCCTGCTGGCGCTGCTGCTGCTGATGCTTCCGCATCTGGCCCTGGCCCCGCACGTCCAGGGGCTGGATCCGCTACTCGGCCTGGCCGATGGGGGCGCCGATCATGCGGTGAGCGTCGCGTTGACGCTGGTCACGACGGTTCTCGAGCCATTTCGGATCAACCCGACGTGAGTCTCTCGCGGGTGGGGCCGAGGGGCGGTGGATCGGGTCGAGCCGGGACACCGCCGCGGTCTCCTCAGCCGGTTCGATGTCGCGGGACGTCACCACCTGACCGCCCGACGGCAATGGGCGAAGCGCCCGCAGGCAATCTGCCAGGTGGGCGCTTCGCCGGGCAGGGCCGATCTGGCCTCGGCGGGGTCAGGCCGCGTCGAGGGCGGCGGTGATCTTGTGGAGCATCGCGGTCACGGCAGGGCTGGGCCGGCGGTTGGTGAACTGGGTGGCGGATTCGGTCGCGGTCAGCACGGTGTCGCGGAAGTTCTCGGCTTCGGCCGGGTGGTGCGCGCCGAGCAGGCGCATGGCCGCCGTGAGGCTCGGCAGCACCTGGTCGGCGAGTTCGGCGACGGACTTGCCGTGCAGGTGAATGTCTGCGGACTTGGCCGCGAGCACATGCCCGACCAGTCCGGTCGCCGAGGTGAGTGCGATCGTGCCGTGCGAGATCGCCTTGTGCGGCGCGCCCGCGGCCGCCAGCAGCGACACGGCGCCGTAGGCCGCGGTGCGCAGGGTGCTGTTGTCCTGGTCGGTCAGCGTGATGATGGACATGTCGGGTGCTCCTCGAAATCGGTGGTGGCGCCGATCGAAACGATGCCGGTCGGTGTGTTCGATGTGCACAACTGTCGCCGGACCGCCTGATACCGAGCTGACGTCGGCCTGACACCGCCGCTGACACCGCGAGGAGGCGATCGGCCCGGCCGAGGCTCAGGTGTCGACGTTCGCCGTCGTACCCGTGCGCGAACTCGTCACCTGTCGGAGCGCGACTCGATGGCGAGATCGACGCGCGCGGCCAGGGCGTCCAGCACCGCGACCTGAGCGGGCGGGAACCTCGATCCGCATGATCGCGTCGCCGTCGAAGGTGAACACGAAGAACGAGCAGCAGCTCGATTCCCGCGCGGCGAGCTCACGCGCCGTGGTTTCGGCCCCGGCCGACAGCGACAGCTCGAGCCGCGTCGGCGCCGGACGCCGCCCGCTCTCGACGTGCTCGGCGAAGAATCGGTCGAACTCGGCGACTCGTAGTCCCGTCAGAGCCACCTGATCCGGCGGAACACCACTACCAGTGCCGAGCACACGATCGCCATGGTGGCCAAGACCACGGGATAGCCCCAGCCCTGTTTCAGCTCCGGCATGTAGTCGAAGTTCATTCCGTAGATGCCGGCGATCATCGTGGGCACCGCCAGGATCGCCACGAACGCCGAGATCCGGCGCATGTCGGCGTTCTGCTGGACGGCGATCTTGGCCACCGCCGCGTTCACCAACGCGGTCAGCGACTCGTCGAGGTCGTTGATCCGCTCGGTGACACCGGTGTGGTGATCGGCCACGTCGCGCAGGTAGCGGCGAATCTCCTTCGGCAACGGCGCCTCGGGGCGGGTCAGCAGCTGCAACGGTTGCCCCAAGGGGCTCACCGCCCGCCGCAATTCCACGATCTCGCGCTTGAGCTGATAGATCGATTCGATCGGCAACCGGCTGCGCGGGGTGAACAACTCCTCCTCGATCTGGTCGACGTCGTATTCCACCGACTGGGCGACGGCGATGTAGGAGTCGACCACGTGATCGGTGATCGCGTGCAGCACCGCACCCGACCCCCGCGCGAGACGCTGCGGGTCCGTTTCCAGCCGCTGCCGGACATCGGCGAGCCCGGAATGTTCACCGCGCCGGACCGCGACCACGAAATCGGGTGCGGTGAACACCATGATCTCCCCGGTCTGCACGATCTCGCTCACCGTCGCCATGTCGTGCTCGACATAGGCGACCGTGCGCATCACCGTGACCAACGTGTCGTCGTAGCGCTCCAGCTTCGGCCGCTGGTTGCCCCTCACCGCGTCCTCGACCGCCAGCGAGTGCAGACCGAACGTCCCCGCGATCTCACTCATCTGCCGGGCATCGGGTTCGAACAACCCCACCCAGACGAACCCCTCGCCTCGACGCCGTACCTCCGCCAGCGCCGCGGCCGGGGTGCACCGACCGGGCAGGCGCCGCCCGTCCACATAGACACCGCAATCGACGATCGCCCGCGCCGTCGGTACGGCCGGTTTCGGCACGATCCGCGCCGGAGCGCGTCGGGAACGTCGAAAACGGAACTGCGGAGCTGATGACACCGCACCGATCCTACGGAGTCGCCAGGGCTGTCCGGCGGGCGACGAATCGGCTATCCGTGCGGCTGGCCCGGGTCGTAGCCGGGGCAGCCGGGGTACGGGCGGGGCAGGTCGGGCTTGGCGCCGAAGCACACGCTGTTCGGGTCGGTCGGATCGTAGGAATCGCCCTCTCGGTGGTTGCCGGTCGGCAGCGGGACGGTGCTGGTGGAGCCGGTGGGGGTGGTGGTGGGTGGGGTCGTCGTGCTGGTCGGCACCGGGTCGGACGCGCGCGAGCAACCGGCCCCGAGGAGCGCGAAGGCGAGCACGGAAGTGGCGAGCAGGGTGCGGTTCACAACAGTCCCTTCCTCGGAGATCGCCGCCGCCGATGAACGGCCAGCACACTTCCGGCAACACTACTGTGGCCGGCCGTCGCTCTCGTCAGCGGGGCAGCAGGGTGATGCGCGCGTTGTCGGCCGGACTCAAACCGGTGTGATAGCGCCGCGGCGGCTCGATGGGGCCCTCGATCGGGGCGATGCGGCGATGTTCGAGCACTGTGCGGAACAGGATGCGCGCCTCGGCCAGGGCGAACTGCGCACCGAGGCAGCGGTGCGCGCCCGCGCCGAAGGTGAGCCAGGTGCTGGTGCTCGGCCGCTGGTCGAGGAAGCGCTCGGGGCGGAAGGTCATCGGGTCCGGGTAGTGGTGCTCGGATTCGTGGATCAGCAGGATCGGCACGATGACGATCGCGCCCTGCGGGATGGTGATGCCGTTGATCTCGGTGTCGCGCAACGCCCGTCGGCCGGTGAACGGCGAGACGGGACGCAGGCGCATGACTTCGGCGACCACCGCGTCGAGGTAGGCGTCCAGGCGCGCGCCGTCACCGGTGTCGACAGCGGTGTCGACCTCGGCCATGGCGCCGGGATGGGCGGCCAGCATGGCGGCGATCCAGCCGAGGGTGATGGCGGTGGTCTCGTAGGCGCCCAGCAGGATTCCGCGCATATTGCGGGCCAGCGCGGGATCGTCGTGCTGGTCGAGATCGGTGCCGATGTAGCGCGAGAGCACGTCGCGGCGCTCGGTCGCGCGCTCGGGGGCGGCCCGGCGGGCGGTGATCTCCTCGACGATGACGGCGTCGACCTCGCGCTGGGCACGGCGCAGCGGCGGATAGGGGATGGTCAGGCCGCCGAGGAACGGGGTGATCAGGGTGACGGCGAGGAATCCGCGGCTCTCGATCTCGCCGAACCACGCGCCGACCGCGTTCTTCAGCCGGTCCCGGCGCTCGGGCGCGACCTCGCCGAAGACGACACCGAGCAGCACGCCGATGGCGAGGTCGTAGCCGGCGGTCAGGAATTCGAAGGACTCACCCACCGGCCACTTCGGCAGTTCTCGTTCGACCACCTCGACCATCAGGTCCTCGTAGGAACGCAGTGCGGCGGTTTGGAACGGCGGCGCGAAATGCTTGCGCTCGCGACGGTGCTCGTTACCGTCGAGGAAGATCATCGTCTGCTTGCCGAACATCACGTCGTGACTCGAGAAGCGGCTCAGCACCTGACCGATGGAGAAGTCGTCGTGATTGGCGAACAGCGCGCGCACATCGCCGGGTTCGTGGGTGACCAGCATCGTGGGAAATCCCGGCGGATCGACGACGAACCGCTCGCCGAATTCCCGCAGCGGGGAACTCTGGGTGCCCGGGCGCAGCAGTGTGCCCAGCTCGCCGAGCCGGCGCAGGGGTAGTCGGGGCAGGTCGCGCAGCGAGATCGGGGTCTGTGACACTCCGCCATCCTCACCGCGAAATTGCCGTTGTGCCATGCGGTGTCGGAAATTCGATGCCCCCAATTATCGGGGCTCACCATGCCGTGGTCGATGTTCACGACTCCCGCTGCACGCTCGCGCGGCCGCTATTGTGGGCGCAGTCAGTGGGTTCCACGGTCAGAGGAAGTAGTTCGTGCTCAACACTTTCGTCGACACATTGTTCGCCCAGGTCGAGAATCGACCGGCCGAGGTGGTGTATCGGTTCTTGGACAATGGTGACGTCGATGGTGTCGTGCGCGAATTGTCCTATGCCGAACTGGGGCGGCGAGCACGCGCCATCGGAGCGGTCCTGCAGGATCGCGCGCCGCGGCGCGCGCTGCTGCTCTACCCGGCCGGGCCCGAGTTCGCCGAGGCGTTCTTCGGTTGTCTGGCCGCCGGTGTGGTGGCGGTGCCCGCGCCGCTGCCGGAGTGGGAGAACCGGTCGCTGCGGCGCTTGCGGCGGATGGTCGCCCACGCCGAGGTCGACATCGTTCTGGCGCCGCGCCGGATCCTCGCGGACGCGGCGGCGCTGGGCGTGGAGATCCCGGAATTGGCCGGGGTGCCGTGGCTGTCGACCGACGACCTGCCCAGCGCGGCCGCCCTGCGCTGGCGCGAACCCGAGCTGCGACCCGACTCGGTGGCGTTCCTGCAATACACCTCCGGCTCGACCAGCGCGCCACGCGGCGTGGTGCTCACCCACGCCAACCTGCTGCACAACCAGGCGGCGCTGACCGCCGGACTCGGGCACGACCGGATCGCCGACCACGACGGCGCGCTGTTCGCCAGCTGGCTGCCGATGTACCACGACATGGGACTCATCGCGCCGCTACTGCACACGGTGTATCGCGGGGCGCATTCGGTGCTGATGTCGCCGCTGCACTTCTTGCAGCGGCCGCAACGGTGGCTGCGCGCGATCTCCACCTATCGCGCGCACACCAGCGGCGGACCGAATTTCGCCTACGAGCTGTGCCTGCGCCGGATCGCGCCCGAGCAGCTCGACGACCTGGACCTGAGCTCGTGGCGGGTCGCGTTCAACGGCTCCGAACCCGTGCGGGCGGGCACTGTACGCCGCTTCGCCGATACTTTCGCGCGCGCCGGATTCCGCGCGACGGCCCAGCAGCCGGTCTACGGCCTGGCCGAGGCCACCCTGATCGTCACCGCGCCGGCCACCACCGCCGCGCCGACGATCGTGCCCATCACCGGAAGTCCTACGCGCGGTGGTGAACTCGTCGGCGTCGGGAGCGCGGTGCCGGGAATCTCGGTGGCCGTCGTCGATCCGGAGCGCGGAACCGAGCGCGGCGAGGGGGAGGAAGGCGAGATCTGGGTGGCGGGCGGCAGCGTCTCGGCGGGCTACTTCCGGGACGCGGCGGCCACCGCCGAGGTCTTCGGGGCCGCGCTACCCGGACGCGACGAGAAGTTCTTGCGTACCGGCGATCTGGGATTTCTCTCCGCCGGTGAGCTTTTCGTCACGGGCAGGCGCAAGGATCTGGTGATCGTGGATGGGCGCAACCACTATCCGCAGGACATCGAGGTCACCGTCGAGGCGGCGCACCGCGGGGTGCGCGCGGGGTGCGTGGCGGCCTTCGCCGTCGATCTCGACGGCGAGCAGCCGGTGGTCGTGGCGGAGGTGCGCGAGACCGATCCCGCCGAACTGTCCGCGATCGAAGGCGCCGTGCGGGCCGCGGTGGCGACCGAGCACGGGCTCACGGTGGCCGCGGTGCTGTTGATCCGTTCGGGCACGATCTTCAAGACCAGCAGCGGGAAGATCCAGCGCTCGGCGTGCCGGTCGGCCTATCTGTCCGGCGAATTGCTCACGCTGCTGGCGGGACCTGGGCGCTCACCGGAAGGGGAGTGTGCCGACGGCGAGCCGGTCGCCGGCGCGCCCGTGGCCGCCGAACCCGCGTCGGCACTGTCGGCGGAAGCGGTGCGGGACTGGCTCGTGACCGCGATCGCCCGGCAGGCGCTGCTGGACCCCGAGCGGATCGACGTGCACCGCCCGCTCGTCGAATTCGGTTTGGGCTCGGCCGATCTGGTGGAGCTGGTGGTGGACCTGTCGGACTTCGCCGGCCGCTTCATCGACACCAATCTGTTCTTCGACCATCCCACGATCGACGGTGTCGCCACCGTGCTGACGGCACCGACGCAGGACGCGCCCGCGCCGTCCCCGGTAGTCGACGCGGCGGCGAGCGAGGACAGCGACGACGACGGGATCGCGATCATCGCCATGTCCTGCCGGTTCCCGGGCGCCGCCGATTCCCCCGAGGCGCTGTGGCGGCTGCTCGACAGCGAGGCCGACGGGCTGGGCGAGGTGCCGCCGGGCCGCTGGGACATCGACGGCCTGTACAACCCGGACACCTCCGCGACCGGCACGGCGTATACGTTCCGTGGTGGGTACGTCGACGGGATCGACCGCTTCGACGCCGCGTTCTTCGGCATCGGCCCGCGCGAAGCGGCGGTCATGGACCCGCAGCAGCGGATGATGCTGCAGCTGGCCTGGGAGGCCATCGAGCGGTCGGGGCGTGATCCCCGGACCCTGCACGGCAGCGCCACCGGCGTGTACCTGGGTGTGTACAGCACCGGGTATCTGGCCGATCCCGCGCCCGAACAGCTGAACGGTCAAGTGGGGACGGGGCTTTCGCCCAGCGTCGCCTCGGGGCGGATCTCCTACACGCTGGGGTTGCACGGTCCGGCCGTCACCCTGGACACGGCGTGCTCGTCCTCGATCGTGGCGATGCACCTGGCGATGCAGGCGCTGCGAGCGGGGGAGTGCGATCTCGCCCTGGCGGGCGGCGCCACCCTGCTCATGTCACCGGTCGCCCATATCGAGCTGTGCCGGTTGGGTGTGCTGTCGCCGACCGGCCGGTGCGCGCCGTTCTCGGCCGACGCCGACGGAACCGTGTGGGCCGAAGGCGCGGGCATGGTCCTGCTGAAGCGGCTGAGCGACGCGCGCCGCGACGGTGATCGGGTGCTGGCGGTCGTGCGGGGGTCCGCGGTCAACCAGGACGGCCGCAGTCAGGGGCTGAGCGCGCCCAATGGCGCTGCGCAGGAACAGGTCCTGCGCGCGGCGTTGCGCGCGTCGGGGCTGGCGCCGCACGACATCGACTATGTGGAGGCGCACGGTACGGGGACCGCGCTGGGCGATCCGATCGAGGCTCGGGCCCTGGCACGGGTGTACGGACCCGGGCGTGATCCGGGGCGGCCGCTGGGGGTCGGGTCGCTGAAGTCGAACCTCGGTCACACCCAGGCCGCGGCGGGCGTGGCCGGTGTCATCAAGTTGGTGCTCGCGCTCGAACACGAGCGCATTCCGGCCACCGTGAACGTGGATGTGCCCTCGCCCCATGTCGATTGGGAGCGCAGCGGGGTCGCCGTCCACGGACAGACGGCGCCGTGGCGACGCGGCGACCGGCCGCGCCGGGCCGGAGTGAGCGCCTTCGGGTTGAGCGGCACGAACGCGCACCTGATTCTCGAGGAACCCGCGCCGGTCCCCGCACCCGCGGAATCCGGCCCGGCGACGTCGGTGGCGCTGCTGCCGATCTCGGCGCGCAGCGAACGATCACTGCACGGGCAGGCCGAGCGGCTGTTGGAGTTCGTGCTGGCCGATCCCGGTGCCGAACCGTGGGCCGTGTCGCGTGCGCTGACCACAGAACGCACGCAGTTCGAGCGCCGCGCCGTCCTGGTGGCCACTGATCGGGACGAGATGGTCGGCGCGCTGCGCGACCTGGTCGAGAGGCGGGCTTCGGCGAATGTGGTGGTGGGCGACGGGCCGGTGCTGACCACCGCCAAGACCGCCTTCGTCTTCCCCGGGCAGGGCATGCAGTGGGTCGGCATGGCCCTGGACATGCTGGCGGCCTCGGTGGCGTTCCGCACGGAATTCGACCTGTGCGACAAGGCGTTCGGTGCGCATCTCGGCTGGTCGCTGACCGACCGGCTGGCCACCTCGACCCCCGCCGACCTCGTCGATTTCCCTGTCGTCCAGCCACTGCTGTTCGCGACCATGGCCGCGCTGGCCGCCACCTGGCGGGCGGCGGGCGTCGTCCCGGATGCCGTGCTCGGGCACAGCCAGGGCGAGATCGCGGCCGCGTATTGCGCGGGCGTGCTGGCTCTCGACGATGCCGCGCGGATCGTCGTCACCCGCAGCCGCCTGATGCAGGCCATCGACGAGCCCGCGGCCATGGCGATGATCGGCCTGCCCGAGGCCGAGGTCGCCGCGCGGCTGCTCGCCTACGACGGCCGGGTGTCGATCGCGGCGGTCAATATCCGGCGCTCGACCATCGTCGCCGGTGAGCAGGCCGCCGTGGCCGAACTGCTCGCCGAACTCGACGGCGCGGGTATCTACACCCGGCTCGGCGCCTCGGGTCCCGGTCTCGCCGGGCACTGCCGGATCATCGAGGAGATCCGTTCGGACCTGACCACGCAGTTGGCCGAGACGACCGCGCACGTGCCCACCACCCCGTGGTATTCGACGGTGACCGGCGAACCGGTGACGACCGCGCCGACGGGACCGGACTACTGGTACCGCAACGCTCGCGAGACCGTGCGCTTCGCGGCCACCGTCGAGCGGATGGTCGGCGACGGCTTCCGCTACTTCGTGGAACTCGGCGCGCATCCGTCGTTGACGGCCGCCGTGCGCACGGTGTCGGAGGAGCTCGGGCGCGACGTGATCGCCGTCGGTTCGCTGGTACGGGATCAGGACGGGCCGAAAGCGCTGGCCCGATCGCAGGCGGTGCTGTACGCGGCCGGCCACGATCTGGACTGGACCAGGCTGGCCCCCGGCCCCGGCCGGATCGACCTGCCCACCTACGCGTTCGACGAGCGGCGATTCTGGACCGACAGCGGCCACCACGCCACGGGCGCGAGCGGGCTCGACGACATCACGCATCCGCTGCTCGGCGCCGTGGTCGCGCACCCGGAGTCGGGTGGGGTCACCCTCACCGGACGACTGTCCCGGGCCCGGCATCCCTGGGTCGCCGATCACGCGGGACCCTCCGCCGTTCTGGTGCCCGGCGCGGCACTGGTCGAATGGGCGATCCGCGCCGGTGACGAGGTGGACTGCCCGGTCGTGCGGGAACTGGTGTTGCGGGCCCCGCTGCTGGTCCCCGAGCGCGCCGCCGTGCAGATCCAGGTGGTCGTCGGTGGCGCCGACGCCGAGCACCGGCGCACCGTGCGCGTCTACGCCCGCGACGAGCACGATCCGGACGCGCAGTGGACAGTGCACGCCGACGGGCTGCTCGCCGAGGAACCGGGAGTCGCACCGGCACAGCTGGATTCGTCGGTCTGGCCTCCGACCGGTGCGGAGTCCGTCGATGTCGGCGAACTCTACGATCGGCTGTTCGCCCGAGGTCATCGGTACGGGCCGGTGTTCCGGGCGATGCGTGCCGCCTGGCGAGGCGACGACGACCTGTTCGTCGACGTCGAACTGCCCGAGCAGGCACACGACGACGCGGCCGCCTTCGGCATCCACCCCGCCCTGCTCGACGCCGCCCTGCACGCCACCGCGCTGTTCGCGAGCGACGGCGAGCACGCGCTGCTGCCGTTCGTCTGGTCGGATGTCGTGCTGTCGGCGACCGGCGCGACCGCGCTGCGGGTGCGGCTCACCCGGTCCGGACCGGACGCGGTCACGCTGACGGCGACGGATCGGACCGGCCGTCCGGTCGTGTCGGTGGGGTCGCTGCTGTCGCGTCCGGTCGACATCACCCGGTGGCAGGGGGCGTCACCGGCGGCGGCACTGCGTCGGCTGTACCGCCTGACCTGGACGCCGGTGGTCCTGCCGACCGCGGCGGGGTCGTCGGAGGTGGTCGAGTGGCCCGCCCCCGGCGCGACGGTCGTGCTCGGCGTTCCCGAAGGGCGATCACCCAGCGCGGTGCACGCCACTGCCCGGCAGGTGCTGGCTCAGCTCCAGACCTTCCTCGGCGACCACCGTTTCGAGCGATCCACCCTCGTGGTGCGCACGCGCGGCGCGGTGGCCGAGAATCCGCCGGAGCTCGCCCGGAGCGATTCCTCGGCGCTGCCCGCGTCCTCGATCAGCCCGGACCCCGCCGGTGCGGTCGTGTGGGGCCTGGTGCGTTCGGCCCAGTCGGAGAACCCCGGCCGGATCGTCCTGGTCGACTCGACCGACCCCGGCCTCGACTACCCGGCGCTGCTGACCACCGGCGAGCAGCAGCTCCTCGTGCGCGACGGTCGCGCGTTCGTGCCGAGGCTGACCCGGCTGTCGGAGGTCGCCGAGACCACGCCGCCACGCCGGATCGCCCTGGACGACGGCGCGGTGCTGATCACCGGTGCGCCGGGCCGCCTCGGCTCGGCGCTCGCGCGCCACCTGGTCGACGCCTACGGTGCACGGAACCTGGTCCTGGTCAGCCGCCGCGGCCTCGACGGCCCCGGCGGGGGGCAGCTGCGGGCCGACCTCGAGCAGCGGGGTGCGCGGGTGCGGTTCGCCGCCGCTGACATCACCGACCGGTCCGCGCTGGCCGATCTGCTCGACGGGCTGCCACTGGCCGGTGTCGTGCACGCGGCATGCGTTCTCGACGACGCCACGATCGGCTCGCTCACCCCGGAGCGGCTGGCCGCGGTCCTACGCCCGAAAGTCGACGCGGCGCATCATCTGCACGAGCTCACCGCGGATCGTCCGCTGTCGATGTTCGTCCTGTTCTCCGCGGCGGGCGGCCTGTTCGGCACCCCGGGCCAGGCCAACTACGCGGCTGCCAACGCCTATCTCGACGCGCTCGCCGCGCATCGCCGCTCGCTCGGTCTTCCCGCGCAGGCCCTGGCCTGGGGCGCTTGGGAAGTCGACATGCACGACCACCTGGCTCGTGCCGATATCGCGCGCATCGCCCGCGCCGGTGTCCGCGCGTTCGCCGTCCCCGACGGGATGGCGTGTTTCGATGCCGCACTCGCACAGGGTGATTCGCTACTGGTACCGCTGCTGCTGGACACCGCCGTGCTTCGCGGGTCGGCGGCGGTCCCTCCGTTGCTGCACGGGCTGGTCCGGCGGGCGCCCCGCCGTGCCGTGGCCGAGCGCGCGACCATCGACGCGGCGGTGAGCTCGCGTTTCGCCGACGAACTGCGCACCGCCCCCCGCGCCGAAGCGATCGCCACCGCCACGGCCGCGCTGGCCGGGTGGACGGGCGAAGTCCTCGGCCACAGCGGCACCGAGACGGTCGAGGTCGCGACGTCGTTCCAGAGCCTCGGCCTGGATTCGCTGATGGCGGTGGAACTGCGGAACAAGGTGCGCGAGCACACCGGAATCGCGGTGCCCCTGGGCACGATCCTCGCCGAGCAGAGCCTGACCGATCTCGCGGGGTATCTCGTGGACGAAGTCGGCCGTCGCCACGGCGACGGCACCGCCGCCGTGGCGGTCGAGGTCCCCGAGGTCGAGGTGCTGCCGGTGACCCGGGACATGATGCGGCTGCTGCGCACCGAACAGCTCGGCATTCCGAGCGCCGCGCAGACCGGTGGCGTCGCCGTCCGGGTGCCGGTACCGGTCACCCGGGCGCAGCTGGAGTCCGCTGTCGGCAGGCTCGCCCGGCGCCATGCCGCCTTGCGTACCACCATCCGGCCCAGCGAGGCCCACGGCCGCGAGCTGGCCATCCGTCGCGAGGCCGAGCTGTCGGTGGGGTGGCGCGTGCTGGAACGACTCGAGGACGCCGTCGTCGAACAACACTTCCGCGCCCTGATGGCGCTGCCGTTCGATCCGGCGACCGGCCCGCTGTGGCGTTTCGAACTGCTCGACGCCGGATCGGCCGGTCAGGTGCTGCTGTTCGGCGCGCACCACGGCATGAGCGATGTGCAGTCGATGCTGCTGGTCGCGGGCGAACTCGCGACCGAGCTGTCCGGTGTCCCGCTCGACGACACCGTCACCAACCGGGACCTGCACCAGCTGCTCACCGCACAGCCGAGCCGACGCGACGACACCGCCGTGGCCCGCTGGGGCGCCGCCTTCGCCGGGGCGCGGCGACTCGAGCTGACGCTCGCCCGGCCCCGACCGACCGAGCGCACCTACGGCGCCGGAGCTGTGGCCCTGGACCTGCCGGACGGACTGCACGACCGGGTGGCCGATCGGGCACGCGAGCTCGGGATCACCCCGGCCGCGCTGTTCCTCGGCGCGCTGACCGTCGCCCTGGCACGGCGGCAACAGGTCGAGCGGTTCGCGCTCGCGGTGCCGGTCGACACTCGTATGCACGCGGACGCGACCGACGCGGTCGGATATTTCGGGGTGCCCGTGCCGTTCCCGGCGGAGGTGGCCGACGGCGATCGCGTCGCCGATGTCCTGCGCCGCACCGCCGACCGGCTCCGCACCCTCCTCGCGCCGGGCGCCGGCTTCGCCGAGGTGCTGGCCGCCCTGGCCGGGGAAGGGCTGTACCGGGACAACGCACCGATGGTCGAGGTCTACTTCAACTATCTGCGCGCCAACTCCGCGGTGGCCACCGCGGAGATCGTCCCGGTGAGCACCGGCTTCTCGGATCTCGATCTGATGATCGCGGTGCTGCCGGATACCGATCAGGTGTGGTTCACCTACAACACCGACATCATCGACGCGCCGACCTGTGCCGAGTTCGGCAGGTACTACCTCGATGTCGTCGCTGCGGCGGTCGCCGATCCCGGCGCGCCCGCCGGGACGGAAAGTGCCGGGCCGCAGTCGGAGTCCGGTCCGCGGGTCGCGCTCGGCGCGACCTTCGCGCTGGGGCGGCTGCCCGAACTGCTCGCGGCCGCCGCGGACACGGCGCTCACCGTCGCCGAGGCGCCCTATCACCAGGTGCTGTCGTGTCTGCGTGACCCGTCGGGCGTGTTCGCGCAGCCGTCGACCGAGATCGGCATCGTGCTGGTCCGTGCCACGGACCTGGAACGTTTCGGCGATCTCGGCGACGATGTGCTGCACGAGTTGGCCACCGCGTTCCCGGCGGCGATCACCGATGTCGTCGCGCGGACGCGTCGGCCGATCATCGTCGGCATCCTGCCCTCGTCTCGGCCCGCTCCGCGGTTCTCGGGCTGGGAGCGTGATGTCACCGAACGGCTGCGGGGGGCGCCCGGCGTCGCACTGCTCGAGCCTTCGGACTGGAGTCGATTCCACGCGGTCGAGGCACCCTTCGACGAGCGCACCGAGATCCTCGCGCACCTGCCGTTCACGCCGGAGTTCCAGGCCGCGGTGGCGCTGACCCTGGCCGCGACCGTTACGGCAGTAGGCGAACCCGCGCCGAAGGTGATCGCCGTCGACGGCGACGACACGCTGTGGAGCGGAACGGCAGGCGAAAGCGGTGCCGCGGGAGTGCGTTTCGATGCGCCTCGGCTGGCCTTGGCCGCCAGGCTGCGGCACTGGCGCGACGCGGGCACCCTGCTGGTGCTGGTGACCAACAACGACGACGACATCGTCCGCGCGATCCTCGAGCGTCCGGACAGTCCGTTGCGCCCTGCGGATTTCGCCGTGGTCTCGACGGGATGGGACGCCAAGCCGGGGCGCTTGGCCGCCGTCGCCGACTCGCTGCGACTGGGGCTGGACACCTTCTGCTATCTCGACGACAACCCCGTGGAGATCGCGCGGATGCGCGCCGAACTCCCGGAAGTCCTCGCCGTGACCTGCCCGCCCGCCGACGAACTCCCGTCGTTGCTCACCCGCCTGTGGCCACTCGTTCCGCTCGCCACGACCGCCGAGGACCGGAGCCGGGCCGAGTTCTACCGTCAGGAGTCCGCCCGCGACATCGCGCGCGCGGGGGTCGAGTTCGAGCAGTTCCTCGACGAGCTCGACCTGGTGGTGAACATCGAGGCGCTCACCGACGACTCCGCCCCCCGGGCCCACCAGCTCGTGCGCCGGACCACCCAGTTCACCCTCGCCGCCGTCACCGTCGACGACCTGGATCGCTGGCGCACCGAGGGTGAGGTGTGGACCGCCACCGCGCGCGACCGGTTCGGTGACTACGGCTTGATCTCCGTGCTCGCGCTGCGCGTGGACGGTGACAGTCTGCGCGTCACCGGCTGGCAGCTCAGCTGCCGGGCCCTGGGTCGCGGTGTGGAGGAGCGGCTGCTGCATTGGGTCGCCGACCGGGCCGAGGCGCTGGGCTGTGCGACTGTCCGCATGACGGTCGACAACACCGCCCGCAACACCCCCGCCCGCCGCCTGGCCGCGCGCCTGCACGGGCACGACATCCACGACGACGCGCAGAAGGTGTCGACGACACCGGAACGGTTGCGCGCGTTCCGTTCCTGGCACACCCCGGTGCCCGCCGGAGAGGTGCCCGAATGACGAGTCAGGACGCAGTGACCGGTCCCCGCAATCCCGCCGTCGACCGCCGCGCCCGCGGCGAGTCGATCGACAGTGGCGCCGCGGGAATGGATGTCGCCGCACTGCTGGCTCGTGTCGGCGTCCGCAATGGTGCCGGGGTGGCGACCGGCCGCCCTCAGACCGCCGAGTCGGGCAGTGGTCCCGTGCCCGGTATCGCGGAGTCGGGCGGTAGTGGCGCGGCGGAGCAGGGCGTTGCGGAGTCCGGCGGTGGGCACGGGACCGAGCCTGGCGCTGCGAAGTCCAGCGGTAGCGGGGTGACCGAGCCCGGCATAGCGGGGTCCGGCAGTAGCGTCGGCGCGACGGGGTCCGGTGCCTCGGGGTCGACCGGCCGCGAGACACCGGAGGGGATCGCTTCGGGGCGCAGTGCCCTGGTGACCGGCACCGACGCCGACGAGTTGGCCCTCGCGATCGCCGCCCTGGCCGCCCGTTTCGCCGATTCGCCGGTCGGCGTCGATACCGACTTCTTCGACGCGGGCGGCACATCCATCGCGGCCGTCGAACTGGTCGCGGCCTTGGCGCGCGAGCTGGATGTCCATCTCGACCTGGACACGGTGTTCTTCGATGCGCGACCGCGTCGGCTGGCCCAGCGGTGGCTGGCCGAAACAGCCGACCGGACCGCGACAGCCACCGAATCCGTCGCACCGTCGAAGGTGGCGCCGCCCACATCCCCGGACATCCCCGACACCGATGACCTGGCCCTGCTTTTCGCGGATCTGGCCGGGGCCGATCGCCTTCCGGTGGTCGCCGCGCCGGAGCGGGTGGTCCCGCGCCGGATCCTGCTGACCGGCGCGACCGGATTCCTCGGCAGTCACCTGCTGCTGGACCTGTTGCGGCACAGCGGCGCCCATGTCGTGTGCCTGGTCCGGGCCGACGACGATGCGGACGCGACGCAGCGGCTCGAACACGCGCTGCGGCGCTACGCCCTGCCGTGGTCGCGGGAGATCCTGCGCCGGGTCACCCCACTGGCCGGGGACCTGCGCGCGTCCCGGCTCGGCCTGACCGACGCGCGCTGGGAATCGCTGGCCGCCGAGGTCGACGCGATCGTCAACGCGGGCGCCGCGGTCGACTTCCTGCGCGGCTATCCGTCGCTGCGCGGCACGAACGTCCACGGTCCGCTCACCCTGGCCGAGCTGGCCTGCACCACGCGGTCCAAACCGGTGCACCACATCTCGTCGCTGGCGGTGTTCAACGGCGCGACCGCCACGACGCTGGCCGAGGACGCGCCCACCGCGAATGTCGCCGCGCTGCCCATCGGCTACGACCGGTCGAAGTGGGCGGCCGAGGCGCTGCTGCGGCGGGCGGGCGAGCACGGGCTGACGGTGACCGTGCTGCGTCCGGGCGGAATCGGCGGTCATCCCGAGACCGGTGCCCACAATCCCCGCGACCTCAACACCGGAATCACCGCGGCCCTGCTGCGCTTGCGGACCGTGCCCGGCTTCCGGTACCTGAACGCGGCGCCGGTGGACTGGGTCAGCCGCGTCGCCGCGCAGATCGTGCTCACCCCGGACGCGTGGGGTCAGACCTACCATCTCACCGGTCCGCCCACCTCGCTCGACCAGATCATGGCCGAGACCACGCTGGGCGGCCTGGGTGTGCGCGTGCAGGACTGGGCGCAGTGGTGCGCGGACGTGGTGCGCGCGGTCGAGGACGAGGGTGTGGCGGAACTGGCGCCACTGGCCCAGGTGTTGGGCAGCCCCGTGGCCCGGCGTCAGCTGGCGGCCATGGTGAACACCCCGCCCGCGACCGCGACCCGGACCGCGGCTTTCGTCGCCGCCCACGGATTGCCCGCACCCGCCGCCGCGGGCCCGGCGCGCGCCCGGATGCTCACCGCCATGGCGGCCATGGCCCCGGACAGCGAGCACCCCTACCTGCGCTTCTGCGAGACGCTCAGTGGAACCGTCACCCGCACAGGCGAATCGGCGCCGTTTCCGTGCGACCTGCGGCTGACACTGTCGGTGGCCGACAGCGCGCAGGTCTTCGCGGCGCGCACGCTCGACGTCACCGGCGAGCTCACCTGCCCCGCCCTGCACGCCGAACCGCTGCGCATCGAGGGCACCGCCACGGTCCGCCCGCACGATGGGATCCCGCTGGCCGACGACCTGCGGCACCCGATCATGCGGTACGACTTGACCCTGCGTGACGCGGCGGGCAGCACCTGGTGGTGGACCGGCTACAAGTTCGCCGCCGCCCGGCGCCGATTCGTCCGTCAGCTCGGCATCCAGGTCGTCGAGATAGGCCGCATCGGCGAACCCGGCGCCTACACCGGCGAGGTCGCCGTGCCGATGCACACCTACCTGCCCGACCAGATCGACGGCATCGAGATCGACCCGCGACTGCCCGAACGGCAACGGCGGCTGGCGAAGCTGCTGTGGCTGAGCTGGTTCGGCGGGCAGCTCGGCAAGAGCGTTGTGGAGCCCATGCTGCGCGTCGGCATCGACCTGCTCGACCTGCGACGCGCCCTGCGGAAGGAGCGCCGCCGATGACCGAGTCCCCGGTGACCACCGAACCCGAGACGATCACGGTCCGCACCGCCGACGGCCTGGACCTGCGATTGCGCCGCGTCGGCCCCGACGGCGCGCCCGCGGTGCTGCTGGTGCACGGCCACGGGGTGTCCTCGGAGATGTTCGCGCTGACCGAGATCCGCAATCTCGCCGACGTTCTCGCCGACGCGGGCTACCAGTCGTGGCTGCTCGACTGGCGCGGCAGCAGCCGCCTGCCCTACAACGTCTCCGGCCCGCCGTACACCCTCGACGATGTCGCGCTCTACGACCTGCCCGCCGCGGTCGCCCGGATCCGGGATCACATCGGCGATCGACCGCTGTTCGCGGTGGCGCACTGCGTCGGCGCGCTGGCGCTGGCGCAGAGCCTGACCGCCGGCCTGCTGCCCGGATTGGCCGGTGTCGTCGCGCAGGGTGTCTTCCTCACCCCGAAGGTGAGCGCATCGACCCGGGTCCGGGTGCTGGTCGGCAGCGAACTGCTCGGCTCCCGCGTCGGCCACCTCGAATCCGACTTCCGCAAGGTCGGGCTGTGGTCGCGGCGCACCCTGCTCTACGCGGCCCTCTCACGCAAGGGGGACTGTCCCGATCCGACCTGCCGGATGGTCCACCATGGCTGGGGAATGGGCGCCGAGTTGTTCGCGCACGATCACCTCGACCCGCGTACCCACGACCGGCTGGCCGAGCTGTTCGGCGCGATTCCGCTGTCGGTGCTGCCGCACCTGCGGCAGATGGAACTGGCCCACGCGGTCGTGCGCTGGAACCTGTCCGACGACCGCTACCGGGCACTGCCCGAGAACGCGCTCGACCACGCCGACCGCATCGACTGCCCGGTGCTGCTGCTGGCGGGCAGCCGCAACGCGGCCTGGCTCGATTCCAACCGGCTCTGTCACGAGGTACTGGCGGTGCGCAATCCCGGGCTCGATGTGCGCTACACCGAGATCCCGTCGTACGGGCACCTGGACACGTTCATCGGCCGTGGCGCGGCACTGGACGTGTTCGGGCACATCGTCGATTTCCTCGACGAGCGCTCAGCTGGGCAGGCGTAGTGGCAGCCCGGCGCAGCGGTAGATGGCATCGAGGACGGACATGGTGGTGATCGCGTCGTCCGCGGTGGTGGCCACCGGCGTCCCGCGCAAGACCGCGTCGGCGAAGGCGTCGAGTTGGTAGTCGTAGGACGGGCGGTGCGGGAAGCGGCGCACGCGCCTGCCCTGGTCGGAGCGGACCAGGAGCAGGTGTCCGTAGTGCGGCAGCACCGGGTTGAGCAGGCGCATCCGGCCGCGGTCGCCGACGACCGTCGCGCTGATGCGCAGCACGTCCGAGGACCACATCGAGCAGCTGATGCGCCCGGTGTGCCCGGCCGGGAACCGCAGTTCGGCCGTCATCGCCCGGTCGATCCGGGGGTCGTCGTGCAGCTTGGCCCGCGCGTCGACGACCTCGGGGTCCGGGCCACCGAGGACGCGGGCCATGTGCACGGCGTAGCAGCCCGCGTCCATCAGCGCGCCGCCGGCGAGGTCGTAGTCGTAGCGGATGTCGGAGAACTTCGGCAGCGGGAACGACAGCGCGGTCTCCACCCGTCGCAGCGTGCCGAGTTCGCCCGAGGCGACGATGTCCTCGGCGGCCCGGATCAGCGGGTGATAGCGATAGTGGAACGCCTCCATCACCACGCGACCGGAATCCCGTGCCAGCGCGGCGATCTCGCGGGCCTCGTCGGCGTTGGCGGTGAACGGCTTCTCGCACAGCACGTGCTTGCCCGCCGCCACCGCGGCGCGGGTCCAGCGACCGTGCAGACCGTTCGGCAGCGGAATGTAGACGGCGTCGATCTCGGGAGCCTCCACCAGTTCCTGATAGTCGCCGTAGACGCGCGCGATCCGGTGCTTGCCGGCGAACCGCACCGCCCGGGCGCGATCGCGGGCGGCCACCGCCGTGACGGCGACCTCCGGATTGCGCTCGGCCGGACCCACGATCGCCGCGGGGGCGATGGCGGCGGCGCCGAGAATGCCGAGACGGAGCGCGGGGCGCGAAACTTCGGTCACGAGCAGACGGTAACAACAGATCACGAACGGAAGTCGAGAGTATGCGTATCGCCTTGCTGACAGCGGGAACCCGGGGCGATCACCAGCCCTATCTCGCCCTGGCCGACGAATTCGCCGCACGCGGCCACGCGGTGACGATCACCGCCACCGAGAACTACGCCGACGTGGTGCGGCGGTCGGGCTTCACCCCGCACGTCATCCCGTTCAATTCCGCCGAACTGCTGGAATCGCCCGCAGCCAAACGGGCCTTGTCCTCGGGCAAGACGCTGCCGTTCGTGCGCATCATGCTCGACACGGTCGAGATCATGGCGGGCGAGCGCGGTGAGCGGATGCACCAGGTGCTCACCGAGGCGTGCGAGGGCGCCGAGGTGATCGTGTCGTGCGCCTCCACGCTGCCGTGGGCGATGGAGCGCGGCGAGAAGACCGGCCAGCGGGTGGTCGGCTGTCTGCCGTACCCGCTCGAGCGGACGCGCGAATTCCCGTCGTCGTTCATGGTCAAGAAGATGTTCGCGTCGCGGTGGTTACGGCTGGCCAGCTACGCGGGGTTCGAGTTCGCCTACGGGGTGGCCTATCGGCGGGTGGACCGGCGGGTCAGGGAACTGATGGAACTGCCGGGCGCGCCGCGCAATCCGTTCCGCCGCATGCGCGAAGACCGGATTCCCCTGGTGCACATGGTCAGTCCCGTGCTGCTGCCCAAGCCCGCGGACTGGCCCGAGCGTTCGACCGTCGTCGGCGCGCCGATCCTGCCGCCCCGGCTGCGCGGCGCCTGGGGGGAAGCCGACCTAGACCCGGTCCTGACCGCGTGGCTCGACGAGGGTGAGCCCCCGGTCTACTTCTGCCTGACCGGCATGCCGATCCTGGACCCCGTCGGCAGCTGTGATCTGATCGCCGAGGTGTGCCGTCGTCTCGGCGTCCGCGCCCTGGTGACGGTCAAGGGCGAGGGGTACCCACGCGGAATCGGCTATGACCGGAACCTGTTCGTACTGGACTCCTTCGACTACGACCGGGTGCTACCGCGCTGCCGAGCCGTCGTCCACCACGGCGGCAGCGGCAACACCCATGATGTGCTGCGCGCCGGTCTACCCGCGGTGGTCATCGGGGTGCACAGCGACCAGTTCTTCTACGGCTGGCGGATCGCCGAGCTCGGCATCGGCGCGGACTTCCCGTATCCCGCGCTCACCGCGGACCGGCTCCACGACGCCCTGGTGCGCACGCTGACACCCGAAGCCCGCGACCGGGCGGCCGAACTCGGGCGCCTGGTCGCCGCCGAGAACGGTGTCGGGGCGGCCGCGGACGCGGTGGAACGGCTCGCCGTCGCGGCGACGGCCTGAGCCGGGCGAGCGCGTGCACGTCGCGATCTTCACCGACTTCCACCCGGACACCCTCGGCGGTGTGCAGACCGCCCAGCGCGCACTGTGCGACGGGCTGCGCGGTCTCGGTCACCGGGTGACCGTCTTCACCGCGCCCGCACCGGGTTCCGGGCACCCCGACGACGACACGGTGCTGCTGCGCACGGTGCCGCTGTCGATGAACAACGGTCTGCCCGTGGTCCTGCCGACCCGGGCCAACCGGCGTCTGCTCGACGCGGCGTTCGCCGCGCGCGGGCCGATCGACGTCGTCCACGCGCTGACCACCTACGGTGTCGGCATCGCCGGCGTGCGCGCCGCCCGCAGGCACGGTCTCCCGGTCGTGCAGAGCATGCAGAGCCGCGACGACGCGATGATCGAGAAGTACTCGCCGTCACCGTATCTCGCCGCACTGAGCATGCGACTGGTGCACGGCTGGTTCGTGCCTCTGCGCGGCACACCGCGCCACGACGGCGACAGCCGGACCACGCGCCTGGCCTGGCGTCCTCTGCTCGCCCAGGCGCAGGCGGCCGATCGGGTGGTGGTGCCGACCGACCACTTCGCCCGCAGGCTGGCCGCCCGTGGCGTCGACCGCCCGATCCAGGTGGTGTCCAACGGCATCGACGACGCGATGCTCGACCGCCTCCGCCGTGCCGATTCGCCGGCGGCCGACCCCGCGGCGCCGCTGCGGGCCCTGTGGTGTGGACGGCTGTCGGCCGAGAAGCGCCCCCTCGCGGCGATCGCGGCGGTCGGTCTGGCCGAACACTGCACGCTCGATGTCTACGGTAGCGGCCCCCTCGCCGACCGGGTCGGTGCGGCGAGGGGGGCGGTGGGGGAGCGGGTGCGTCTGCACGGTGAGGTGGACCAGGCCGCCTGCCTGGCCGCCATGCGCACGCACGACGTCCTGCTGCTCACCTCCGATTGCGACACCCAGGGCATGGTGCTGCTGGAAGCCGTCGCGATGGGACTGCCGATCGTGTACTGCGATCCCGAACTGTCCGAGACCGTGCCCGCGGGCGGCGGCGTGCGCGCAGCCGATCCGACCGCGGCCGCGTTCGCCGAGGTGCTGACCGCCCTCGCCGGGGACCGCACGCGCCTGGAGGCGATGCGGCGGGTAGTGGCCGCGCACGGGGACGAGCCACGCCAATCCCGTCATCTGGACCGCCTCCTGTCGGTCTACCGTGCGGTGGCGCCGCGCTGATCGCCGTCAGCCGCCGAACCGGAGGGTGACCGCGTCGTCTTCGGCATGGGCCCGGCAGGCCAGCACCTTGCCCGCGGCGAGGTCGGCGGCGCTGATCGCCAGCAGGGGATCGTGATCCATCACGACCCTGCCCGAGCGCACCGAGGCCAGGCAGGTGCCGCAGGAGCCGCCGAGACAGGAATAGGGAAGGTCGTCGCGATACCGGACGGCGTCGCCGAGAATCGGGCGGCCCTGCGGCATGGTGAACACCAGATCGTCCCCGTGGCCGGTGAGCGTCACCTCGCAGGGCGGTGTAGGCGCCTGGGCCGCAGCGGGTTCCGGTGAGGATGTCGCGAACATCTCCACGTGCACCCGGTCGGCGGCGATCCCACGCTCGGACAGCGCCGACACGGTCGAGCGGGTGAGTTCGGCGGGCCCGCAGACGAACCAGTGATCGGCGTCGACGGCAGCGAGCGCCGCCGCGTCGATGCGACCGTGCCGATAGCGGACGTTCCCGGCACCGGTCGGCGGGTGTTGGCGGGACAGGTGGTGGACGATGCGCAACCGCTCCGGGAAACGGGTGCTCAACGCGGTCAACGCGTCGGCCAGCATGGTGCTGGTTCGGTCGCGGCTGCCGTAGTGCAGCGTGACCCGGCTCCCGGGCTCGTGGGCGAGCACCGACGCGATGATCGAGACGACGGGGGTGATGCCGCTGCCCGCCGCGACGGCCGCGTAGTGGTCGGCCCGATCGGGACACGGTGTGGCGGTGAATGTTCCGGTCGGCTCCGAGACGTGGAGCGGGGTGCCCACGGTGAGATGTTCGCGGGCGAAGTCCGAAAAGGCCCCGCCGTCCTGGTGTTTGACCGCGATACGTAACCGCCCGTCGCCGGGCGCATCGCACAGGGAATAGCTGCGGCGTACCGGTCGGCCGTGCTGGAGGCCGCGGATCACGACGTGCTGCCCGGCGAGGTAGGAGTACCGGTTCGCCAGGTGATCGGGGACCGAGAATTCGATGAGGGTGCTGTCCGGCGTGTCCCGGCGCACCGAGGCGACCGGGAGCAGATGGAAGCCCCGCGCGGGCCCGGTCGGCAGCGGATCGAAGGCACTCGGCCGAGGCCGCGGTTCGGCGGTGGCTCGGGCGGATCGCAGCCAGTCGATCCCCAGTCCGACGGTGGCCCCGGCCGCTCCGAGCAGGACGCTCGGCGCGAACACGGCCGACGGGCGGTCCAGCAGACCCGCTATGCGTGAGATGCGTTGTCCCACTGTCGCATCGCGGGCTCCGATGGCGACGGCGACCTGCGCCAGCGAACCGATGGCGCGCAGTCGGGGTTCGCCCTGTGCGTCCACGTGCGGCATGGCCAGGTCGAACAGGCGGGTGATCATCCAGGCATCGTCGACGGCGGCGGCCGCGGCGCGGAAGAAACGGGCGGCCAGCGCGTGGTCGCCCGCGGCGAGCACTCGGCGCAGTTCCAGCGCCTGCAGCGAGGACACCGTCATGCCCTGACCGAACGCGGGGCTGAAGCTGCACACCGCGTCGCCCAGCACGAGCAGGCCGTCCGGGAACCGGCGCAGATGCTCATAGCGGCGACGCAGATTGGCCAGGTAACGGTAGGTGCTGACCTCGCCGAGGGGTTGCGCGTCCACCAGCGCGCGACGCACGTCCGGCGGCGCGACCGAGGCGGCGAAACGCCAGAACCCGTCGGCGTCGGTCGGCGGATGGTCCCCGCCGTAGCCGATCAGCGTGAGGAGGTGCAGACCGTCCTCGATCGCGAACAAGGCGAGTCCGCGGGCGGGATCCCGGCCCGCGATCACGATTTCCTTGTCGCCGCCGATCGCCCCCGCGGGCAGCCGCAGATACCGGCTGGCATACATCATGTCGATCCGCAGGCCCTCCTCGGCGGGCCGCTGATAGCCCAGCTCGGCGAGCCAGTCGTCGATCGGGCCGTGGCGGCCGAGGCAGCTCACCACCAGGTCGGCGCCGAGCGCGCGGCGACCGCCGCCGTCCTCGGCGTCGACTCCGGTGACACGCGTGTTCGCCGCGTCGGCGATCAGCCCGTGAACGGTCGTGCGGTCCCGGATCTCGACGTTCGGCAGCGCGCGCACGCGGCGGCGCACCCGCCGTTCCAGGAACGGCCGACTGGCCTGGAGCAGCGAGTATCCGCTGTCGGACCGACGCAGGGTGTGCCCGGAGATGGTCATCCGCATCTCGCTCAGCGACCGGCACTCGACCGCGCCGTCGGCGAGCAGTTCCGCGGTGATGCCGGGAAACAGGCTTTCGATGTTCTGCTTGCCCCGGGCGAGCAGTGCGTGCACATGCCTGCCCTGCGGGACGCCCCGCCGATCGCCGGGTGCCGACAGATCGTCGCGTTCGAGCACGGTGACGCTGTCGAAGGCCTCGCTCAGGATCCGGGCGGTCAACAGCCCGGCCATGCTCGCTCCCAACACCACGGCATGGCCGCGTCGGCCCCGCCCGATGTCTGTCCTGGGGTTCATCTGTCCTCCGACTCCGTTGTCAGATCTCAGCGAACACCGGCGTCGTCGCCGTCACGAACTGAGACTCAAATGAAGATTAGTCTCAGTCGATGAGGCGTGGCAACCGTCGGTGTAGAAAGAGGCATGGCTTCCACGACCAGATCATCGGACGCGCTGCGCGTGGCGGCACTCGAGCTGATCGCCGAGAGCGGACTCGATTCGCTGACCCTGCTCGCGGTCGCCGAACGGGCCGGGGTCTCGCGCGCGACCGCCTATCGGGAGTTCGGTGACAAGGACGGGCTCGTGGCGGCGGTCGGGCGCAGCGAGGTCGCGGCGATGGTCGCGGCGGCCTACGGCGCGATCGATCTGTTCGCGCCGCTGCCCGAGGTCGTGCGCTCGGCCACCCTGTTCGCACTGGCCTACCTGCGACAGCATCCGGCATTCCGCTACCTCCGGACCCACGAGCCCGCCTGGCTGCTCGGCGTCGCCATCCAGCAGGGCGACGCCGAACTGAATCTGGTCGAGACGGTCGCCGCGCTCGCCGCGCCGATCGTCGCCGCGCGGTCGGGCGAGGGCCTGGCCCTGCCGCCGGCGGCGGCGGCCGAGGTCGTGGTGCGCATCGTGCTCTCCCACGCGCTGATCCAGCACAGCGGGCTGACCGACGAGCAGATCGCCGACACGGCGACCCGGGCCGTCACCGTGGGTGGCCGATAGCCGCGAAATCGCTGATACCAGTACAGGAATATGTCGCAGGGGGTCAGCGCCGCCAGAAGAAGTGGTGCACCACTCCGCTCGGACTCGGCACCCGCTCGAGGTGGAAGCGGCCGGTGTACTCCTCGGGGCCGGTCCAGAATCGTTCTCCACGACCGAGTTCGACCGGGGCGACGACCACGTGCATGGTGTCGATCAGATCGGCCTCGAGGAACGCCCGGATGGTCGCGACTCCGCCCCCGATCCGGACGTCCTTGCCGTCGGCGGCCGCCATGGCCTGTGCGAGGGCGTCCTTCGGCGACGCGTCGACGAAGTGGAACGTGGTGTCGGACAGGGTGAACGACGGTCGAGGATGGTGGGTCAGCACGAAGACCGGGGTGTGGAACGGCGGTTCGTCGCCCCACCAGCCCTGCCAGTCCTGGTTCTCCCACGGGCCGCGCTGCGGACCGAACTTGTTGCGCCCCATGATCTCGGCGCCGATATTGATCGCGTAATCGCGGATGATGTAGTCGTCGAGGCCATAGGTGCCGCCGGGGTCGGTCCGATTGACCCAGTGCGCGGTGGCACCCGCCCAGGACATGAAGTCGGCGGGGTCGGCGTGGCCGAACGGGTGCTCGAGGCTCTGCCCCGCACCCGCGCCGTAGCCGTCGCGGGAGATCGAGAAGTTCTGAACGCGGACCAGCGGTGTCATCGAAACCCTCTCCGGTGGCGATGGGTGTGCGGTGTCGAACCTAGCGCGCCCCGGTGACACTCGGCCGCGACCGCGGAGCCGTCAGAGCGTCGCGCTGGGCGGCGGTAGGACCAGCGTCGCGAGGGTTCCGCCACCCGCCACCGGTTCGATGGTGGCGGTGCCGCCGTGCAGTTCGGCGATCCAGGCCACCAACGCCAGGCCGATGCCGCTGCCCCGGCCCGCGGTGACGCCGCGATCGAAAGGGTTCGACGACAGCCGCGGCCCCAGACCGGTGCCGTGGTCGCGGACGCAGACCCGGCCCTCGCCGACGTAGATCTCCACCGGCGCCCGCGGATCGACCGCACCGTGGGTGAGCGCGTTCTCGATCAGATTCCGGATCGCGAGCCCGAGCAGGTGCGGATCACCCACCACCACGGTCGGATTCGGGTGCAGGATCAGGCGCGGATTGTCGAATTCGTCGACGACCGACTCGGTGAGCTGGTCGAGCAGCAGTTGCACCCGCTCCATCGTGGTGACCCCGGACCGCATGCGGGCTCGGGCGAGCAGGCCGGTCACCACCCGCTCCATCTTGGCGCCGAGCGCGTGCACATCGGCGAGCACCTGCTCGGCCTCGGCCGGGGTGCGCCGCCCCGGCGCGGTCACCAGCCGGTGGGTGGCCAGCGGGGTGCGCAGTTCGTGCGCGGCGTCGGACAGGAAGCGTTCCTGATCGTCGAGCAGCACCAGCGCCTGGCGCATGCTCCGACCCGAGAGCAGATGCCCGCCGACCGCCGAGGCCGCCACCATCACCGCACCGCCGACGATCAGCGCCCACAGCAGCAGTGCCCGCCCCCGATCCCAGCCGTCGGGGTCGGCACCGGTGATCAGCACGGCTTCGCGATCGGAGTCCGCCCAGCCGAACACGGCCGCCGCCAGGCGAACCCGACGCCCGGCGCTGTCGATCGAATCCCGGTAGACCGTGTCGCCGGGCGCGCGCGTCGCGGCATCGGCGGTGGCCGCGATTCCGGACTCGGCGGGCATGTGGGAACGCAGATGGCCGTAGTGCACGGTCCAGCCGCCGGTGCCGTCCGGCGTCAGCACCAGAATGGCGATCTCACCGCCGACGAGCTGATCGCTCGGTAGCTCGGAGGTGTCGACCGCATCGTCGTCGTCGAGGTAGATCCGTGGCCCCAGCCCGGTCAGGACCCGGTCGAGGGCGCTGTCGAGGGCTTGGTCACGGGACCTCGCATCGATCACCGCGGCCACCAGCCCGAGCACGATCAGGCACAGCGTGGTGATCGCGGTGATGAGCACGGTGAGCTGCACACGGGTACGGCGCAGCCGGGCCACCGCGGGACGGGCGTCGGAGGTGGGGATCAGGACACGCACGCGGCGCCACCGAGGACGAAGCCCGCGCCGCGCACGGTGTCGATCACCGGGGGCGGTCCGAGTTTGCGGCGCAAACCGGCCATCACCGCGTCGACCACGTTCGAATTCGGTTCGGCCATCTCGTCCCAGCACGCCTCGATCAGGTCCGAGCGCGACACCACCGAGCCCGCCCGCGTCGCCAGCATTTCCAGCACCGCGAACTCCTTGGGCGTCAGCGAGCGCAGGATGCCGGCCCGCTGGACCCGGCGCCGCGGCAGATCGATCTCGATATCGCCCAGCCGGAGCAGGGCGGGCAGCGGCTGGTCGCGGCGGCGGCACAGCGCCCGCACCCGCGCGGCCAGTTCGGCGAGCGCGAAGGGCTTGCTCAGATAGTCGTCGGCACCGTGCTCGAAGCCGGCGATGCGGTCGGACAGGCCGTCGCGCGCGGTCAGAACCAGCGCGGGTATCCGGCACCCGCGCGAGCGCAGGGCCGCCAGCAACAGCAGGCCGTCACCGTCGGGCATGCCGCGGTCGAGCACGAGCACGTCGTAGCTGTTCACCGAGATGTCGACATCGGCGTCGACGAGCAGCAGCGCCAGGTCGACCGCGAAACCGGCGGCCCGCAGCCCCGTCGCGATCTCCCGGCCCAGACCCTCGTCGTCCTCCACCACCAGCACACGCACGAGAAGCGAGCGTAAGGCAAGCCCCGAGGGGCGCCGCGTCATCGCGGCATCACGAAAAGCTCATCGTCGCTGCTCATGAAATCCTCACGCGCGCTTTGGTTCTCTGGTCCCGGCCCGGAGACGACCGGGTCGGGACGAAAGGAACACCATGACCATCAAGTCCGTGATCGCCGCCACCGTGATCGCCGCCGCCTCCGTGGCCGGCGCGGGCCTGGCCTCGGCCGCGCCCGCGCCGATGCTGAGTGGCTTCGTCGGCAACTACGCCACCTACGAAGCCTGCGCCGCCGACGGCGCCTCGCCGAGCACCGGTGGCGCGCAGTGGGAGTGCGTCGAGGTCATCGGCGGCTGGGATCTGTACACCTACTGACCCGGGTAGATCCGCTCGCGGCGGCCCTCGATGTCGACTCCCCGAGACATCGAGGGCCGATCTGTCTCGCCGGGCTTCACGTCAGGGCGGTGGCGAGCTGATCGGTTGCGAAGACCAGCCACTCGGGATCGCCGTGGACGCGGCCCCACAGCGCCTCCCGCACCGCGCCGGCCTGTGTCCAGCGACGTGCGCGGGCCGGGTCGATCTCGGCTGCGTCGCAGTAGATGTCGAGCAGGCGCAGGATTCTCGCCTTCGGGTGCGCCGCGCGGAGGTCGCGATCGAACCGGGGGCTGCGGATCACGTTGAGGGCATCGCAGGCGGGATCGCCGACCATGCACTTGGGGTCGATCGCCAGCCAGGGTTCCCGCTCGGACGCCAGCACATTGGCATCGTGCAGGTCGCCGTGGACGAGCAGGTTCGGCTGGTCGGGGCCGAGTTCGCGGAGCGTGGCGAGGGCCGCGTCGATCACCCGGCGGGGCAGTGGTTCGCCGAGCGCCGATGCGGTGGCGCGGATATCGCGTTCCCAGTCCACCGCCTGATCGGCGAGCCGGGGGAGGCCGGCGGGCGCTTCGACGGCCAGCCTGCGGGTGAGCGCGCCCTGGATCGTGACGGCCCGCTCCGGATCGGTGACGGTCGCCAGGGTGGCGCCCGCGCGCTCGAGCAGCATCGCGTACCGGCCGTCGTCGCGTTCGTGGAGCCGGACCGCCCCGCGACCCTGCCACGCGGTGAAGGCGTCGGGTTCGTGGCGGATACCGGGGTGCGGGTACGAGACCTTGATGACCGCGGGGGTCAGCTCCCGATGCCGGACCGGCACCACGATGCCCACTTCGCCGTGCATCGTCGGCCCGTCGGGGGTGCACGACCATCGGCCGAGAAGCTCGGCGACCGTGCCCGGCAGTTCCGCGAGCCAGACCCGCCCCGGGCCGTCGAGGTAGTTGCGGGCGAACGCCGCAGGCACGGCGATCACCCGGCGGCGCCGATCGCCACTGCGACCTGTTGCACGGTCCTCCGATGATCGCCCGGATTCGAATCTCCGCAATCTATCGGACGGAGGCGCGAAACATGTTTCGCGGCAGCTGAATATGCGTACCTGCCCAGTTGTCCGACGTATCGAGACCGGAATTGCTGACCGAATGCCGAAGGGCTTCCATGGGAGGGTACTCCGGCGAGTCGGTGGTGAAATCTCGACGGTAGTTATTGGGGGTAACGATGCAATCCGTCACATACGCACTGAGAGAAGCCTTCTGTGATCAAAACTACCATCTGGACTAGTGTCCAAATGCTGGAAATTTGCCGGTAGTTCAGTATTCTCGCCGCAGGTCGGATTTCGTTGTGCCACAGCAGGGCTGTGGCACCGATGCGAGGGTTGCACGGCGTGCTCGACATCTATCACTTCTCCTACGGCTGGATCACCCCCGTTCTCGCCTACTTCATGTCCTTCCTCGGTTGCCTGCTCGGGTTGCAGTGCGCGGCGCGCGGACGCAATGCCGGTAAGGGGCGCGCGGGCTGGTTGATCAGTGCCGCGGTCGCCATCGGCGGGACCGGCATCTGGGTCATGCATTTCATCGCGATGCTCGGTTTCTCCATCGCTGGCTCGGAGATCCGCTACGACGTTCCGCGCACGCTGCTCAGCGCGGCGACGGCGATGATCGTCGTCGGGATCGGCCTGTTCATGGTGAACAAGCCGCAACCCACGCTCGTGTCGCTGATCGGCGGCGGCACCATCACCGGCCTCGGTGTCGGCGCCATGCACTACACCGGCATGTCCGCGATGAAGTCCCATGCCGCCCTGTCCTATGACCCTCGGCTCGTCGCGGCATCGATGGTGATCGCGGTGGTCGCCTCGATCGTGGCGCTGTGGTTCACGCTGCGCGTCAAGGGGTTCCTGGCGACGGTCGGCGCCGCGATGATCATGGGTGTCGCGGTATGCGGGATGCACTACACCGGGATGGCCGCGATGCGTGCGCACGAAGGGCATCACAGCTCGGCGCCGCCGCCGGGTGTGGAGGCGATGCAGCTGCTGGGGCCCCTGATCGGGATCATCAGCATGGTGACCATGCTCGTGCTGATCAGCGTGAGTCTGTCGGAGATCGAGAACGAGGACGCGCTGCCCAGGATGCGGTGGAGCGCGACATCGCGCACCCGCCGCTGAAGTATCCGCAAACGTTCAGCTATGTTAGTTTTCCTTCGAACTCGACCGTCGGGGCAGCGGGCGGTCGCGTGAGGTTCGCTGCAGTGTCCAGGGAGTGCGGATGTCGTCGAGTGTTCCGGTCGGTGCTCGGGTCGTCGTCGGTCGGCGCAGGCCGTTCTCCGATCCCGGTTTCGAGCGCTTCATCGCGCTGGCCGATGGTCTGTCGGTCGAGTCGCACGAGATTCTGATCGGCTTCGCCGAGCGCTTGCGCGCCGTCGAAGGCATCCCCGTCGATCCGCTGGTCGACTAGCTCGTCTCACCCTCGCTCTCGGGGGCTTGTCGCACTGTGTCCAAGTATTCGGGACATATGACTCACTAAATCTGTGCAGGTCAGCGTTGTTCGCGCGTGATCTGGGGCTGTGTGCTGTCCAGATACTGGTGTCACCCAGGTATTGACCTGGACGTCGTGTCCAACCTAAATTACAGGGACATCGTGTCCCACATACTGGGGGCGCGCGGCACACAGGAGTGCGTACATGACACAGAAGGTGTTCGTCGTCGGCGTCGGCATGACGAAGTTCGAGAAGCCCGGCGAACTGGAGTGGGACTATCCCGACATGGCCAGGGAGGCGGGCACGAAGGCGCTCGCCGACGCCGGGATCGACTACCACCAGGTCGAGCAGGCCTATGTCGGCTATGTGTACGGCGAGTCCACCTCGGGTCAGCGCGCGGTCTACGAGCTCGGTCTCACCGGCATCCCGGTGGTGAACGTCAACAACAACTGTTCGACCGGATCGACCGCGCTGTACCTCGCGGCGCAGGCGATCCGCGGCGGGCTGGCCGAATGCACCCTCGCGCTGGGTTTCGAGAAGATGCAGAAGGGCTCGCTGGGTTCGACTTTCGACGACCGTGAGCAGCCGATGATGCGGCACCTGCTGGCGCTGGCCGAACTACAGGAGTTCGCGATGCCGCCCGCGCCGTACATGTTCGGCGCCGCGGGCAAGGAGCACATACAGCGCTACGGCACCACCGCCGAGCAGTTCGCGAAAATCGGGGTGAAGAACCACAAGCACTCGGCGAACAACCCGTACGCGCAGTTCCAGAAGGAATACAGTCTCGAGGAAGTCCTCGCGGCCAAGCCGATCTACGGCCCGCTCACCAAACTGCAGTGCTCGCCCACCTCCGACGGCTCCGGCGCGGTGATCCTGGCGAGTGAGGACTTCGTCGACCGGCACGGGCTGGCCGATCGCGCGGTGGAGATGGTCGGGCAGGCCATGGTCACCGACCTGCAGTCCACCTTCACCGATCCGACCGCGATCAATCTGGTCGGGGCCGACATGTCGCGCACCGCGGCGCTGAAGGTCTACGAGCAGGCCGGTATCGGCCCCGCGGACATCGACGTCATCGAACTGCACGACTGCTTCTCCACCAACGAACTGCTGACCTATGAGGCGCTGGGCCTGTGCGCGCCGGGCGAGGGTGGTCGTCTCGTCGACGACGACGCCACGACCTACGGCGGCACCTGGGTCGTCAACCCGTCCGGTGGCCTGATCTCGAAGGGCCACCCGCTCGGCGCGACCGGCCTGGCCCAGTGCAGCGAGCTCACCTGGCAGCTGCGCGGCACCGCCGACGCCCGCCAGGTCGACGGCGCGCGCATCGCCCTGCAGCACAACATCGGTCTCGGCGGCGCGGTCGTGGTGACCGCCTACCGCCCGGCCGTCCGCTGATCCCCCCACGAAATCATCGAGGAGTAACCCCATGGCATCCGTGACCGTTTCCACCGATCTCCCTGTCACCCCCGAGCAGGCGTGGGCACGCCTGAGCGATCTGGCCAATTGGGAGGACTGGCTGACCATCCACCAGGGCTGGCGCAGCGAGCTCCCCGCCGAGCTGACCGCGGGCGCGCGGTTCATCGAGGTCGTGTCGGTGATGAACATGGCCAACAAGATCGAATGGACCGTGGCCGAGGTCGACCCGAACACCTACCTCAAGATCACCGGCACCGGCATGGCCGGTGTCACTGTCGAATTCGCGTTGAAGGTGGAACCGACCGCCACCGGCTCGAGCGCCGCGTTCGACGCGAGCTTCAAGGGCACGATGATCGTCGGCCCGATCGGCAAGGCCGTCGCCAAGCACGCCGAGGCCGACTTGAAGGAGTCGATGGCGAAGTTCACCGAGCTCGTCGGCTCGGCCGCGTGACCACCGCGGAATCGGCCGGAGTCGTCTTCGACGGCTCCGGCCTGGGGGAGTGGACCGACGAGGAGCGGTTCACGGTCACCGCCGAGCGGATCGCGGAATACGCCGCGGCGACCAACGACCCGATCGCGGCGCACCTGGCCGGCGAGATCGCCCCACCGGTGTTCGCGGTGGTCCCGGTGTTCACCTCGATGGCGCCCGCCGCCCTGTCGGTGGCGCCGGTGGAACTGCTGATGAAGCTGGTCCACGGCGAACAGGACTTCCGGTTCCATCGCCCCATCCGGGCCGGTGACGACCTGGTGGTGCGGGCCAAGCCGATCGGCTACGCGGGCAAGCCCAACGGGTCGACCGTGGTCGTCTACGCCGAAACCCGGGACGCGGCAGGAGAACTCGTCAACGAGCAGTGGATGACCGCGTTCTTCCGCAAGGTCGACGCCGGCGCCGGTGCCGGGGAGCTCGCTCCCGATCACCGGATCACCGAGGCCGACCGGGCCGGGGAGCCGGTCGCGCGGGTCACCGCGCACATCGATCAGGACCAGACCTTCCGCTACTCGCCCGCCTCCGGTGATCCCATGCCGATCCACCTCGACGACGAGATCGCCCGCATGGCGGGACTTCCCGGCATCATCAACCACGGTCTGTGCACCATGGCGTTCACCTCCTGGGCGGCGCTGACCGAGCTCGCCGAGGGTGACACCGCGCGGTTGCGCCGTCTCGCCGTGCGTTTCGCCAAACCGGTGCTGCCGGGCCAGGACATCACCACGACCCTGTGGCGCGCCGACTCCGCGCCGGGGGTCACCGCCTACGCCTTCGAGACCGAAGCCGCCGGACAGATCGCCATCACCGACGGCCGCGTCGAATTCAACGAGGAGACACAGACTCATGGGAAAGCTTGACGGTCGCGTCGCCGTCGTCACCGGCGCCGGACGCGGAATCGGCCGCGAACACGCACTGCTGTTCGCCCGCGAGGGTGCGCAGGTCGTGGTCAACGACCTCGGCGGCGCCAACGACGGCTCGGGCAGCGACGCCGGGCCCGCCCAGCAGGTGGTCGACGAGATCGTCGCCGCCGGTGGCCGGGCGGTCGCCAACACCGACGACATCGCCACCTGGGCGGGCGCGAAAGCCCTCGTCGACCAGGCGGTCGGCGAGTACGGCTCGCTCGACGTGCTGGTCAACAACGCGGGCATCCTGCGCGACGCGTTCATCGCGGGGATGGCGGAATCCCAGTGGGACGCGGTCATCGCCGTGCACCTCAAGGGTCACGCCGCCACCCTGCACCATGCCGCGGCGTACTGGAAGGCGCAGTCCAAGGCCGGTACCGCGGTCGCGGCGTCGGTGATCAACACCGCCTCGGCCTCGGGCACCTTCATGCCCAACGCAGGGCAGGCCAACTACGGCGCGGCCAAGGCAGGCATCGCCGCGCTGACGCTGGTGGCCGCCGACGAGCTCGAACGCTACGGCGTGCGGGTCAACGCGATCGCCCCGATCGCGCGCACCCGGCTGACCCTGGCGACCCCGGGCATGGGCGCGCTGTTCGCCGCCGAGGTGCCCGAGGGCGAGTTCGACGCGTTCGCCCCCGCCAACATCTCGCCGCTGGTCGCGCACCTGGCCGAGGCCGACTGCCCGCTCACCGGCAAGGTGTTCGCAGTGCAGGGCGGCGCGATCGTCGAACTGGCCGGCTGGCACGACGTGCGCACAGTCGAGACCGATGGTCCGTGGACCATCGACGAGGTCGCCGCTCGGCTGAAGGAGACGAACTAGCCATGGCACGCACCAGCTATGAGCTCGGCGTCGGCGTCAGCGCGGACCATCTGGCGCTGGCCGACGCGGTCCGCGGCTTCGTCGAGCGCACCGTCACCACCGAGATCGTCCGCGCGGCAGTCGAATCCACCGAGGCGGGCAAGCAGCTGCCGTATTGGGACGCGCTCGTCGCCCAGGATCTGCTGAGCCTGCACGTCTCGGAGGAACTGGGTGGACAGGGCGCGGGTCTGCTGACCCTGGCCGTCGCCCTCGAGCCGCTCGGGCGCGGGCTGCACACCGGTCCGTTCGTGCCGACCGTGCTGACCAGCGCGGTGCTCGCCCAGGACGGCGGGACATGGGCGCGGGCGCAGCTGCCCGGACTGGCCGACGGTTCGCGCACCGGCGCGGTCGCCCTGTCCCCGGGGCTGACCGGTGTCCTGCGGGACGACGGTGCGCTGGTCGTGGACGGGACCGCCGACGGCGTGACCGCAGCGGTGTCGGCGGATGTGGTCCTCGCGCCGGTCGCCGTCGACGGCGCGCAGCGGTGGGTGGCGTTCGAGAACGTCGACCTGACGGTGAGTGCGCAGGACTCCGTCGACGTGCTGCGCGGAGCGGCTCGGCTGCAGGCGGATTCGGTCGAGGTGCCCGCCGAGCGTGTGCTCACGGTGTCCTCGGCGCGGGTGCGGTCGGTGGCGGCGGTGGTGCTCGGCGCCGAGGCGGTCGGGGTGATGTCGTGGTGTGTCTCGACCGCGGCGGAGTACGCCAAGACCCGCGTGCAGTTCGGCAGGCCGATCGGGCAGTTCCAAGGTGTCAAGCACAAGTGCGCCCACATGGGCATCGCGCTGGAGAAGGCGCGGGCGGTGCTGTGGGACGCCGCGTTCGCTCTCGACCGGGACGACGCGAACGCCGACTACGCGGCCGCGGTCGCCGCGCTGATCGTGCCCGACGCCGCGGTCCAGGTCGCCCAGGACTGCATCCAGGTCCACGGCGGCATCGGGTTCACCTGGGAGCACGACGCGCACCTGTACTACCGGCGCGCGCTCGCACTGCGGGGACAGCTCGGCGCGCGCGACGTCCGGGCGGAGACCGTCGCCGGGTACGCGCTGTCGGGTGCGACGTTGTCCAGCGATCTGGAACTGCCCGCCGAGGCCGAACAGATCCGGGCCGCGATCCGCGCGGAACTGGCGGTGATCGCCGCGATCGACGACGAGGACGAGCAACTGGTCGCCCTCGGTGACGGCGGCTGGAACCTGCCGCATCTGCCGCGCCCCTACGGCCGGTCGGCCACCCCGCTCGAGCAGGTGGTGATCTCGCAGGAGATCAAGTCCTCGGGCATCCCGATGCCGCAGCTGCTGATGGGCACCTGGGCGGTCGGCGCGATCGTCCCGCACGGTGACGAACGGCAGAAGCGGGAACTCGTCGTGCCGACGCTGCGCGGCGAACTGGTGTGGTGCCAGCTGTTCAGCGAGCCCGGCGCGGGGTCGGACCTGGCGAGCCTGACCACCAAGGCGACCAAGGTCGACGGCGGCTGGCGCATCTGCGGTCAGAAGATCTGGACCACGGTCGCGCAGTTCGCGGACTGGGCGATGCTGATCGCCCGCACCAGCCCGGACAAGCCCAAGCACGAGGGCATCACCTATTTCGTGCTGGACATGTCGACACCGGGCATCACCGTCCGACCGCTGCGGGAGATGACCGGTTCGGCGCTGTTCAACGAGGTGTTCCTCGATGATGTGTTCATCCCCGACGAGAACGTGGTCGGCGCGGTCGACGACGGCTGGCACGTGGCCCGCACGACGCTGGCCGGCGAGCGGGTGGCGCTGAGTCAGAAGATGGAGGCCTACGCCACCGATACCGACCTGCTGCGGTTCGCGATCGGCCGGGAGCTCTCGCCGGTGGCGCGCTACCACGTCGGCGAGCTGATGGCCGAGAGCCGGGCGGTCGACGTGATCGGGTCGCGGGTGGTGCTCAAACAGCTCTCCGGCATCGACGTGTCCACCACGTCCAGCGTCGGCAAGCTGCTGGGAATGGGCCTGGGACAGGCGATCTCGGAGTTCGTCGTCGCCGAACTCGGGGTCGCGGGTGTCGTGTCGGTGCCGGGCGAGCGCAGCGACCACGCGATGGAACAGCTGATCGCCGGTCGCGCCACCACGATCTACGGCGGCACGACCGAGGTGCAGCTCAATGTCATCGGTGAGCGGATGCTCGGCCTGCCCCGGGACGCGTCGGTGACCGCCTGAGCGCGGTCACAGCCGTGGCCGCACCCACCCGCCGAAGGCGTCCTGGAGGGTGAGCGCCGCGGCGATCGTCAGGTGGTCGCGGCCCGCACCCGCGACCACCTGCACACCCAGCGGCAGACCGTGGCTGCCCCGGCCCAGCGGCACCTGCGTCACCGGCAGCCCGGCGAGGCTGAAGGGGGCGACCGCGTCGGTGTGCCACGGCCGGCCGGTGGTGTGGCCGTGCCGCGGCGCGACGGAGGTGAGCGTGGGATGCAAGAGCAGACCGTCACCGATGGTCTCGGCGATCTCGGCGGCGGCCTCGTGAGCGGCGCCGGTGATCCGGCGCGCGGGGCCGGCGGGCACGCGGGCGGCGAGGAGTTCGCCGAGCGCGAGCAGCCGGGTGGGCAGGGTGTGGTCGCCGCGTGGGTCGACGAGTTGTCGGGGAGCCAGGATGTCGGCACCCTCACCGCGCATGATCTCGGCGAAGCTGATGCCGGTCTCCTTCGCCAGCACCATCGCGGTGAACAGTCCGATCATGCGCAGCGATCGCATCCGGACCCGGACGATCTCGGCGCCGGCGTTGTCCAGCGCGGCGGCCGCGCGATCGCGGGCGGCGAGCACTTCGCGGCCGACGCCGGGGGCGAACGCCCCGTCGAGCAGCACGACCCGCACCCCGCGCAGCGAGGTGGTCGCGGGGTCGCCGAGTGCCATGTCACGCGCCAGCGGGTCGATGCCGTCCGGTCCGGCCATGATGCGCAGCAGCGGCAGCAGATCGTCGGCGCGGCGGGCGATCAGGCCGTTCGCGCACAGCGCCGCGACGCCGTAGGGCGGGGGCCAGGCGCCGGTGGTCGGCAGCAGGCCGGTCGACGGACGATGCCCGAAGACGCCGTTGCAGAACGCCGGAATGCGGATGGACCCGAGCGTATCGGTGGCCAGGCCCAGCGGCGATCCACCGCTGCCGACCGCCGCGCCCTCGCCGCCGGAGGACCCGCCCGCCGTGCGGGTCCGGTCGTGGACATTGCTGGTGCGTCCGTACACGCGGTTGTCGGTCTCGATCCACATGCAGCCCTCGGCGGTGTTGGTCAACCCGAGCACGATCGCACCGGCGTCCAGAACACGGTGCACCACAGTGGCATTCGCGGTCGGCCGGACGTGCCTGCGGGCCAGGACCCCCGCCGTATTGGGCAGCCCGGCCACGGCCAGCGACTCCTTGACGGTGATCGGCACACCGAACAGCGGCGGCAGCGTCGCGGGGCCGGTCGCGAGGTGCGCGTCGGCCGCGTCGGCCTGGGCGCGCGCGGCCGCGTAGCGCTCGACGACGACGGCGTTCGTCGCGGGAGCGAACCGTTCGAGCACGGCGATGTGGGCATCGACCACCGCGCGGGCGCGCACCGCACCCGCGCGGATCGCGGCAGCCAGGCCGAGGGCGGACTCGTCGGTGATCGTCGTCTCGACCGGACTGGAACTCATGCGTTACAGTATTACGCACGATGTCAACTCGACTGCCTGTTGCCGGGCGGCTGTTCAGGGCACGCTGTGGGCGAAGACCAGGATGCCGCCGATCAGCAGGGCGATGACCTTCGCGACCTCGAGCGCGATATAGGCGTGATGGCTGTGCGATCGCGGTGCGTCGAGGCCGGCGAGCACGGCGTCGCTGCGGCGGGTCAGGCGCGGGCGCACGATCGCGACCTGGACGGCGAACACGACCATCGCCACCGTGAGCGTCCGGGTCGCCGCCGTGCCGGGGGAGTCGAGGAGGATCGCGACGAGAATCGTGATGGCGAGGACGAGTTCGGCGATATTGAGCGCGCGGAAGACCAGCCGGCCGATGCCGAGCCCGATCGGCACGGTCACCCCCGGCGCCCGGAATTTCAGTGGTGCCTCCAGGAACGAGATGGCCAGCACCATGCCCAGCCAGCAGAACGTCGCTGCGGCGATCACGGCCGACGCGGTCGTCATATCGATCGGGTCCTCTCCGTCGGCGTTCGTCCCCGACCACACCAGGATCGCCGATGGCCACGGATCTGTCCCGAGTCCGCCTCGGCCGGGTACCGGACCCGGCTGGGATACTGTCCGGGCCGGATCGCCCCGATCCGGTGCCCGATGGGAGGAATGTGACCGCACAGCGCGCCGATGGCCGGGCCAGTCGGTGGGACCGGCACCGCGCCGAGCGTCGGGACCGGATTCTCACGGCGGCGCTGACGGCCGTGCAGAGGCAGGGCGCCTCGGTGGGCGTGCAGGAGATCGCCGATCTCGCGGAGGTGCCGAGGTCGGTGCTGTACCGGCTGTTCAAGGACCGCCAGGACCTCGACGAACAGTTGCGGGCCCGCATCGTCGACGACCTGATGGCGGTGCTCGCCCCGACTCTCAATCCCGAAGGCACCGTGGCCGAGGCCATCGCGCGCTCGGTCGACACCTACGTGGGCTGGATCGCCGCCAACCCCCGGCTGCACTACTTCCTCGGCGCCGGGTCGGCGGCGGAGAAGCGGCCGAATTCGCCGATCGTCTCCGGCACCAAGATCGCGATCGCGGGCACCGTCCGTGAGGTGTTCGAGAACGCGCTGCGGGCCCAGTCCGCGCCGGTGACGATCGCCGAGCCGATGGCCTTCGGCCTGGTCGGCTTCGTCGACGGCAGTGTGAACCGCTGGCTGAGCCGCTCCATGCAACCGATGGACGCCGCCGAACTGTCGTCCTACCTGCAGGGGGCCATCTGGGCGATCGTGGACAGCAGTCTGCGCCAGGTCGGTGTGATGCTCAATCCGCTGACGCCGATGGCCGATCTGGTGGCGCCGCCGGCCGAGGACTGACAACCGCCGTGGTGGCAGCCCGGACCGCGGCGAGCAGTTCGCTGGTGCAGCTCGCGAGGTCGAAGTCGGGTTCGGCGGCGACGCGGGCGATCACGCCGTTGCGCAGGGACAGCACGAACCCGGCCATCATGTCGGTGTCGAAGGCCCGGAATTCGCCGTCGCGCTGACCACGGGCCAGCAGGTCGGCCAGCTTCGCCCGATCCGCGGCCGCGAGCTCGCCCAGGATCGCGCTGTCGGTGGAGGCGGACTGGATGCGCAGCATCGCGACCAGATGGTGACGGTGCTCGCGCAGGAACGCGCTGTTCGCGGCGAGGAACCCGGCGAGCTGGTCGGCGGCGGTGCCCGGCTCCGTGCGGGCCACTACGAAGGCGGTGAAGTCGGCCAGGATGGTTCGCATCACCTCGGTGATCAAGTCCTGTCTGTCCCGGAAGTGGTAGGAGATCATCCCGGTGCTGCTGAGTCCGGCCCGGCGGGCGATCGCCGCGAAAGAAGAACGCGCGTAATCCGTTTCGGCGATGGTATCGATGGCCGCGCGCACGATCTGGGCGCGCCGGGCCTGCTCGGTGACGGTGCGCACGTCGCGACGTCCCGACCCGGTCATCACCACCCCGTGATCGCGAGCGTGAAGGCGTGCGGTTGCGGCGCGGCCCCGGCCGGCAGTTCGACGAGCAGGTCGCCCTCGCGTCGCTTCCAGGTCAATGCCGGTGGTCCGCCCACCAGGCCGACCGTGGCGCTGTCGGGGATCGTCAGCTCGCGCAGGGTGATCGGGCCGACGGGCTGGTCGGCGAGCACGATCGCGTGCACCGTGTCGCCGCGACGGGTGAAGCGCACCGCGTGCCCGTCGGTCGTGGTGGTGGCGGTCCGGTCCCCGGCGACCGTGTCGTAGATCGCCTCCGCGTTGCGCCCGAGCCAGGTGCCGAGGGCGCGCAGCGGCTCGCGCTGGAGCTCGGGAATCCGTCCCTCGCCGTCGGGGCCGACATTCAGCAGGAGATTGCCGCCGGCGGCGACCACGTCCACGAGCAGGTGGATCGCCTGGACCCCGGTGAGTGTGTCGGCGGCGGTCTCCGCGGCGTTGTACCCGAAGGACCGGCCGAGGCCCCGGGTCAGTTCCCACGCACCCGAGGGCGCCGCGGTGGGCACGGCGTATTCGTGGGTCGCGAAGTCGTAGTGAAAGTCCTTGGGCGGGTCGGGAATCGGCCTACCGAGTGCGCCCATCGCCCGCAGCGCCAGCTCGAGGAAGCGCAGGTACGCGGCACGGGCGAACCGGTTTCCCGGCAGCTTCGGGCGCATCCAGCGATCGTTCACCACACCGTCGGGCACCGTGTCGTAGTAGTGCGCCATGATCTCGTGCGGATCCACCTGCGCCGGCCAGCCCATGTCGTTCCAGAGGATCGAGGGCGCGTAGGTGTCGATGAGCTCGCGCCACTGCGCGGTGGCGTAGCGCGCGTAGCCGGGGCCCAGGGCCTGATGGCGAATGAGGTCGGTCATGGTCCGCAGCGGCGTGGTCCGGAAGGTCCAGTTCATGCCGCCGCAATAGTAGAGGCCCATCCGCAGGCCCCGCTGCCGCACGGCCACCGACAGTTCGCCGACGAGATCGCGGGAGCAACGGTAGTCCGACGGCATATGCGGATTGCCGATAGCTGTCGGCCACAGGGGATATCCGTCGAGATGGCGTGCTACGAGCACGACGTATCGGGCACCCGCTTCGGTGAACAGGTCGGCCCAGTCGGCGACGTCGACCGCTCGCGCGGCCGCGTCGAACCGGGGCTGGAAGTCGGTGTAGCCGAAGTCCGCACCATAGGTGGCGGCGTGATGCATCGCGGTGGGGGACCCGGGAACCCGCATCGAATTGAGATACCACTCGGCGTACGGGATCCGGTCCGCGGTTGTCGCGCCGGTGGTGAGATCACGCATGAACGAGGTGTAGTCCGCGGTCCCTGGCGCCGCGAAGGCCGGAACCGAGTACGGACCCCAGTGCACGAAGATGCCGAGTTTGGCGTCGCGGAACCACGGCGAGACCGGGCGCGGCGCCAGGGAGTGCCTGGGCGGTGCGTAGCTCATCGGCACTCCTCGGTGTCGCGCGGTGCGCTCGGCCTTGCTCAGGTAAGCAAAAATCAGCCTACCCGAGCAGGAAATCCTCGTTCGCTCGGCTCGGGGGCTCGCGTTCATCGCGGTTTCCCACTCAGCCCTGCGGCATCGGCAGCGGGATCACCACGCCCAGCGGCAGGGTGAGCTGCGGACCCGGGGTCGGGTCGGGGTCGGCCGGTGGACGGTCGGTGTCGGCGGGCTGCGGGCCGCACAGGATCCCGCATTCGATCGCGCCGATCACCGGGAGCGACACGAGGATCACCGGCTCAGGTGGCGGGGCCGGGGTCGGTGTCATCGGTTCGAGTGCCAGTGGGGATTCCGAGGCGGGGGAGGGTGTTTCGGGAGCCGGATCCACCGGTGGCCGCGTGGGTGTGACCGGGTCGACGACGACCTCGACACGCACCGCAGCCCCGCCGGTGCGGTATCGCTCCGACCAGCCCAGGACGTCGGCCGCGTAGGCCGCCGAATAGTTGTAGCGCAGCACGGCCCGCTGCCGCGCCACGGCATCACGCAGATCGGTGTCGTCGGCGCACAGGTAGCGGGCCGCGGCCATCGTGGCGTCGAAGACATTGTGCGGGTCCGCCGTTCCGTCGCCGTTGCCGTCGGTGGCGTAGCGGCTCCAGGTGCTCGGCAGGAACTGCATCGGGCCGAGCGCCCGCACGAATCCACCGTCGGCGGCGGGGATCACCTCGTTGCCGGGCAGGGTGCCGTCGAGGGCCGGTCCGAGGATCGGGCGCAGCGTGGTGCCCGCGGTATCGGTGTTTCCCCGGTCGGCGTGGTCGGACTCGATCTTGCCGATCCCGGCCAGCAGATGCCAGCTGACGCCACATCCCGGCGTCGAGGATTGCAGGGACAGTTCGGCATTGCGGTAGGCGGCGAGGACGATCTCGGGAATACCGAGCACGCCGGTGGCGCCGAGCCCGACGGCGGTGCCGACCCCGTCGGCGACGTCGGTCGACGCGACAGCGATCGGTTCGCGCGGCGGCGTCGCGGTCCGCAGCTTGCGGGGCGGGGGTGGGGTGGGCGCCAGCAGTCCGACGACGGTCGACTCGCTCGGCGAGGACTCGACAGTGCTCGGCGCGGCGACGAATTCGGGAACCACCGGTGCGGCGACGCGGGCCGAACCGGTGACGAGCAGCCCGGCCGCGAGGATCGTGGTCGCGGCGAGAGGAGCGGAGCGCATGATGAGGAGGACACCTTTCGCGGCCGCGAGACGGGCCGCCTGGAATCGGGAATGGGCGGAGTCGGCCGGTCGCCGGCCGGAGGTTGACGTGATCAGCGCACCGGGTATCTGCGGTCGATCAGGTCGAAGGCATGGGGCCGACCCGCGTGGTACAGCGCGCTGTCGGCCAGTTCGAGCGGTTCCCACAGCGGCATCCGGAATCGCGGCGTGATCGGGACCCGGCTCGCCGCCGAACCGCCGGCGTGCAGCACGGCGTTCGCCGCCCGCCGCCCGCCTTCGTTCGCGCCGTCCATACACGCGACATTGCGCTGGGTCCGGATCCAGTCGCCGGCCAGGAACAGGTTGTCGACGGCAGTGGTCGCGTCGGGCCGGTCGGCCCACGAGCCGGGCGTCGGGACGAACCCGGTGCCGTCGTGGGCCACGTCCGGTGTGCCGGGATCGCGGAGCGCGGGATCGATCATCCACGAATGCAGCAGGTCGTCGGTGAGCGGTTCGCCACCGATCCCGTCGAGGTGGGCGGTGAGCTGGGCCCAGGTCTCCGCGGCGATCTCGGCGGGGCTGCACTGGGCGGCGCTCTTGCGGTTGACCATGCCCGGGGCCGTCCAGTCGGCGATGATCGCCGACAGCACGTCCGCCGCCCCGCCGTCGCCGTAGCGGCCGACCGGTGTCCGCCAGAACTGCGCCTGGCTGATCGAGGTCAGTCCCCACGGTGAGTCGAGGTAGGTGACGGGTCCCCGCGCCAGATCGGTCCGCCTGCGCAGGAAGAACTGGATGCCGACCATCGCCGCCGACCGCAGCCGCGACACGTTCGCGAGCCGGGGATCAATCGCGAGAAGCTCGTCGGAGAACACCGCCGCCGCCTTGTCCGGCGGAATCGCGCAGAGGTAGTAGTCCGCCTCGACGCGGTGCCCGGCACCGGTGTGGTCGATCACCGTGGCGCCGCGCAGGTGCGCGCCGTCGGTCTCGAAGCCCGACAATCGGGCGCCGAAAGCGAAGGTGACACCGAGGGAGCGCAGATGGGTGACCCACGGATCGATGAACGTCTCCGAGGTCGGCCCGTCGAGCACCCGGATCGCACCGCCGTCGGCGAGGTTCGACAGCGACCACAGGTACTCCTCGCCGACCAGCCCCATCGCATGCGCGCTGCAGTCGCGGGAGATCGTCGACGCCGGCGCGCGCAGGAAACCGTCACCGAGGAAGCGGCGGTACTCGGCCGACGCGTTGTCCAGGCCGGCGAAATCGGTCCAGCTCATCCGCTCCCACTGGCCGAGTCGGCGTTCCTCGCAGCTCGAGACGTAGACCGCCAGCCGCTCGGCGGCGAAGAGCGCCTCGTGCGGGGGCAACCGGAACAGCGTCCCGAACACCGAGGCGAAGGAATCCGCGAAGTGCCGTGGCGTCATCGGGATCTGACCGGACGGCACCGGAACCGGCAGCGGGACGGCTGGATTGCCGCGCCCCACGCCCGCGATCATCGCCGCCTCGAGCCGGACCAGATTGTCGTGGACGCCGTTGCGGTTGCCGCGGAACGGAATACGGCGCAGGGTGTCGGCCAGGCCGCGGTGGCGGTCGACGAAGCTGCGGAAGCCGTGTTCGCCCGGCAGTGCCTGGTCGCTGTAGACGCTGCGGCACTGCCCGCCCGCCGTGCCGAGCCGTTCGTAGACGGTGACCGCGAAGCCGCGTTCGGCGAGTTCGTGCGCGGCGGTCAGTCCGGCGAGCCCGGCGCCGAAGACCGCGACGGTGCGTCCCTTCGGTGCGGTCACCCGGCGCCATGTCGGCCGTACGGTCCAGGCGGTCGAGATGTCGCCCACGGCGGTCGATTTCCGGAATCCGCGTCGCGGGGACTGCCAGTTGAATCCCATGTCTCGTCCAGTCGTCTGCCCAGCCGTCCTCGACGTGTGCGCGCCGTTGCCGGGTGTCGATACCCCTTCATTATGTTACTGATGATTCTGGCTTTGTAGGCCGGAATTGGTCGATATAACAAATGTCCAGATCACCTGACGTCGGAACATAAGTTGCTGACAATTCTGACAACTCGAGGTATCGTTCGAGATGCTCGGCGACGACGTGCGTGGCGGAATCAACCCCTCGCCACAGCGTGCTCGCGCGTCGTGCCTCCCTCACGCGTCGTCCGCGACAGCCCAGCGAACTCACTGTCGCGGGGAACGGGTGATCGAGTAGCGCGGCGTTCGGAGTCGATGTGCAGCTCCGGACGCCGCGCGCCGGACAGGCGGTCGGGCTAGTGCGGCAGCGGCCGGCCGAGCAGGACGGCCTCCAGCAGTGCGATCACGGTGTCCTGCGGGCAGATTCCGTCGTCGCCGAAGGTCCGTCCCAGATCGACGACCAGGCTGAACGCCGCATGCACCAGGATGCGCGCCTCGCCCAACGACAGTTCCGGTCGCGCCGCCACCACCAGGCGCGCCCACTCGGTGACGATCAATTGCTGGAGATGGCGCAGCGTCACCTGGTCGGTCTGGTCCACGTGCCGGAATTCCGCGTAGTAGACGAAAGTCAGCGCGCGTTCGTCGAACGACCCCGAGACGTACAGCGCGATCAGCGTGCCCAGCGCCGCGGCCGGCGACGTCGCGGCGGCGGTCGCGGGCCGGATCGCCGCCGACACCCGATCGGCCGCGCGGCGAAAGGCCGCCACCAGCAGATCGCTCTTGCTGCGGTGGTAACGGTAGACCGCCGACGCCGACGACAGATCGGCGGCAGCGGCGATGTCCTCCACGCTGACATTCGGATAGCCGTGCTCGTGGAACAACTCGACCGCCCGGTGGAGCAACACCTCGTGCTTGAACAGCGGCGGCCGTTCCGCGGCCCGGCGCACGCGCGTGCCGGTCGGCGAACCGGTGAGGTCGGCGTCGATCACCGCCCAGCTCACCGCACCGAGCAGAGCGGCGAGGGTTTTCGCGGGCACTGTCGCGTGGTGGTCGCCGATGCTGCTGATCACGGCGAAGATCGACACCGCGCGCACCGCGCGATCGTGCCCGTCCAGTTCCGGCCTGACCTCGCCGATGCGTGCCCGCAGGCTCGCGATGGCCACCGCGAACTGAGCGCTGAATTCCCGGTGGTCCTCGGGTTCCAGGTAGCGGCGTTCCCAGCGGGCCAGGGCAGCGGTGGGCCGGTTGGCGACGGTCGCGGCGACGATGGCGGCGAGCACGTGCTCGAGGCGCCGCCGTGGCGACCAGCCCGCCGCCTCCTCGGGGAGCTCGACCGCCCGCAGCGCCAGGCCGGACAGCCGCAGCAGCTCGGCGCGGAACAGCGCGTACTTGCTCGGAAAGTGCCGGTACAGAGCGGTGGAACTGATGTCGAGGCGACGGGCGATGTCGTCCATGCTCACACCGTGGTAGCCGTGCGCGCCGAACGCCGCCGCCGATTCCGCGGCGATCTGCGCCCGGCGGTTCTTCGGCCTGCGCCGGACGGCGCGCGCGGGCACATCCGAGGACGGGGCGCCGGCACGCGCGGACGTGCCACGGTGCCGGGGGGATAGCGCGCCGGGTTCGGTCACTGGGCGGGCGCTGTCGTCAGCGGGGAGTTCACCTTCTCGACCAGCCATCGGCCGTTGTCGTTGTGCAGACGCAGCACCATGGACAGCTGGCCCGGTTTGGGCTTGTGCTCGGTGCCCAGACTGGAGATGGTCTGGCCGATCACCACGATCGCCTCGGCGGAATTCTCGTCGCCGGTGCGGATCGCGCACTGGGTGTCGGTGACCTTCGAGGTGACCTCGCCCTGGGTGAGGACTTCGCGCAGTTCGCCGCTGGTGGCCTCGAACTGCTTCTTCCAGTCGCCGGTCGAGCCGTCGAGGACCGCCTTGAAGTAGGCGTCGAGTTTCTTGCTGTCGTAGTCGGCCAGCACCGGTCCGTAGTGGCAGGCGGCTTCGCGGGCCTGCTGCTGTGCCGCGAGCAGGTCCTTGCTGCTCTGATTCTCGAAGAACAGGAACACCGAGGCCGCCAGCGAGGCACCCAGCAGCACGGCCGCGGCACCGCGCAGGCCGAGCTGCCTGCGGTCGATCGCGCGCCAGCGCGAGGACCACCCGGCCGCCATCGGAGTGGATGACGCTTCGGCAGGGGGCTTTTCGGAGCCGGTATCCGTGGCGGCCGTGCTGGTGCCGGTCGTCGTGGCGTCCTCGACGGGGGATTCGTCGGTGGGGGTGGGTTCGTTGCTCATCGCGGTGACTCCTTATCGAGGTGCCGGAACCGAGGGCTGGGACAGCTCGTTACCGGTGGCGCCGGGCGGGGGACCGGAGCCGTTGTCGGGACCGGCGGGGCGCGGCGCGTTGGCCGAGCCGCGGATCTGCAGCGCCGGATTGTCGGTGACGCAGTAGTTGTAGAGACGCACCCTGGTGTCGGTGGTCGGGGTGGTGGCCACCACGGGCACGGTGTCGTAGTCGCAGGTCGGGCGCGGCCAGGGATCGACCATCGTGAAGTACATGTTGTCGTGGGCGGGAACGCCGACCGCCTCGGCGAAGCGGCTCAGCGACGGGAACAGCGCCTCGATGGCGGGCTGGCGCAGCTTGGCCGCCCGAGTGATGGCGACCAGGTTCGTCACCAGATCGGTGATCGGGTTCTGCGTGCGGGAGACGAAGCCGCCCAGGGTGGCGAGCTGGCCCGGTCCCTGCTCGAGCAGGTGCCGCAATTCGGCGTCGGCGGCGGTGAACTGGCGAAACAGCGCGCTACCGGAGGCGGTGAGCGTGCCGAGATCGGGCTGCGCGTGCGAGGTGGTCGCGGCGATGACCTCGAGATTGCGGATGAGCTGTTCGGTCTGCGGGAGCAGATCGGTGAGGCCCGCCATGGCGCGGCTGAGCCCGGAGATCATGTTGCGCAACCCGTCCGGGCCGCCTGCCAGGGCCTTGTCGAGCTCGTCGACGATGACGGTGAGCCGTTCGGGATTCATCCCGGCGACGAGCCCGCTCATATTGCCCAGCACCGACTGCATCTGGACCGGCACCGCGGTGTCGGCCCGGCGCACGACCGCGCCGTCGACCAGGAACGGCCCGGACTCGCCGGCGGGACGGAAGTCCAGGTACTGCTCACCAGCCGCCGACAACCGGGCCACGGCGACGGTGCCGCCCACCGGAATCCGGGTGTTGCCGTCGATCTCGGCGACCGCGGCGATCCCGTCGCCCGCGACGCGGACGTCACCGACGCGCCCGACACGCACGCCACGGAAGGTCACGTCGCTGCCGGTGGTCAGACCGCCCGAGGTCGCCAATTCCACGGTGACGTCGAACCGGGTGCGGGTCGGATCGAACCGCAGGACCGCGCCGCCCAGGTACAGGCTGCCCATGATCAGCACCACGACCAGCCCGAGGTTGGCGACCGCGACGCGACGGCGGACCAGCCATTGCCACAACGGTGGATTCATCGGGGTCCCTCCTGCTGCGGCTGCGGAGCCTGCGGTGTACTGGTGACCCGGCCGATCACCTTGGCGATGACCTCGGCGAGGCTGCCCAGGAACGCGGGCACGTCGCCGGCCTCGGGCCAGCGGCTGCCGGTGGGGTCGGTGAGCGCGCCGACATCGAGGTAGGACAGGGTGGCGGCAACGGACAGGCTCGGGCCGCGCAGGCTGTCGGTCAGCGACGGGTACAGCGCGTGGAAGCCGTTCAGCGTGCCGGTGAGGTCGTCGCCCATCTGGGAGAAACCGTTCATGAGGTTCTGGATGCTCTGGAAGAGACTGACGAACTGCGGCCCGTTGGTCGCGCTGAAATCGCCGAGCGCGTCCATGGTGATCGCGACCCGGTTGATCAGATCGACGATGGCCTGATTGTTCTCGGCGAACAGGCCGATCAGCTGCGGAAAACTGTCCGCGGCGGCACCGAGTTCGGTCTTGCGCCTCGCCAATTCACCGGTCAGCACCGACAAGCCACCGAGCGTGGCGTCGAGGTCGCCGGTGCGCTGGTTGAGCGCGGAGATGACCGAGGTCATCTCGCCGACCAGATGCCGCAGCTGCGGCGCCTTGCCCGCGAAGATCGAGTCCAGCTCGGCGGTGACCCGCGCCGCCTGGTTGAGCCCACCACCGTTGAGCAGCATGGAGATCGAGATCATCAGCTGTTCCACCGAGGCCGCCGAGGCGGTGTACTCGGCACCGATGGTCGCGCCCTCCCGCAGCGGTGGCCCGGCGGCCTCGGCGCTGGGCAGTGTCATCGCGACGAAGATGTCGCCCAGCGGCGTCGCCTGGCGCAGCTCCGCGGTGGTGCCCTGGGGCAGCTGGATGTCGGCGCGGATCTGCATCTGGACATCGGCCAGGAACGAGGTCGTCGAAATGCCGGTGACGACACCGATATCGGTGCCACCGATCTTGACGTGGGCGCGATCGGGCAGATTCAGCGCGTCGCGGAAGGTGGCGTGCAGGGTGTAGCCGGGGCCGCCGATGCCGGGTTCGGGCATGGGCAGGTCGGCCACGGTCATCGAGCACGCGGTGCTCGTCGAGACGACGGCGGCGGCGCACAGGGTGGCTGCCAGTGCCGAGCGGAGGTTCATTTCGTCAGTCCCAACAGCGCGGCGGTGAGCCCGAAATCCGGGCCCATATCGGCGATCTTTCCGGTGCGGCAGCCGTCGAGACGCATCTGGACGCGCTCGCAGAACAGCGACAGTGCCTCGCTGTCGAGGACGATCTTGTCGAGCAGACCGTGCAGGCGCAGTGCCTGGCGTTCCCGGCTGACCGCGTTGTCGACGTTCTGGAACAGCAGCGGCGCGACATCGACGACCTCGGTGAGATTGCGGGCGTTGGCCCGCATCTGGGCGGCGATGGCCACGAACTTGGTGAGCGCGCCCGCGAGCTGGTCCTGGTTCTGGCCCAGCACCGAGGAGGTGTTGGTGATGAAGTCGTCGAGCTGGGTGAGCACCGCCTGCAAGCCGGGGGACTGCTGGCCGAACAGCGCGATCAGCTCGGTGATCCGGCCGCTGAAATCCCGGACGGTCTGGTCGTTCTCGGCGATGATCTGGGTGATCTCGCTGAGCTCGACGATGGTGTTGGCGATCTGGTCCTTGTTGGCGAAGGTCACCTCGAACGCCGCGGAGAGCTCGTCGAGGGTTTCGCGTAGCCGGTCGCCGTTGCCGTCGAGCAGCGGGAACAGGATCCGGCTCGCCATCGGGCCGGTCTCGTTCCCACCTTTGAGCGCTTCGCCGAGCTGATCGAAATTGGCCAGGATGCGGTCGAGCTCGACCGGTGTCCTGGTGCGCGCCAGTGGCAGATGCGCGCCGTCGGCGAGTTCGGGACCCGAGCCGGTGTAGGCGGGGGCCAGTTCGACGTGCCGGTTGGTGATCAGCTGCGGGGAGACCAGTGCCGCCATCGCCTCGGCCGGGATCCGTACATCCCGGTCGACCGACATCACCACCTCCACGTAGCCGCCCCGCGGGGTCACCGAATCGACGACGCCGACCGGAACGCCGAGCACCGAGACCTCGTTGCCCGGGTACAGCCCGGCCACGTTCTCGAAGTCGGCGCTGATCCGCTTCTGCTGGCTGACCATCCGATCGCCCAGCCCGGTCACGCTGTCGGGCAGCAGTGCGCAGCTCGAGGCGAGCAGCGCGGTCAGGCACACCGCCGCCAGCTTGCTCGTGTGTCGTGTGTTCATCAGTTGCACCCCTGTACGGCTTGCGCGAAGCACAGCCAGTTGTCCGGGAAGATCCACGGCGCCCAGATCTCGCCGTAGGGCCCGTTGCCGACGACGTTGTTGAACTGGCGCAGCGCGACCGGGGCGATCTCGTAGAGCCGGTCCAGGTTCTCCTTGTTCTTGGTCAACCCGTCGGCCATGGTGTTGAGGTTCTGGATCAACGGACCCAGCTCGCCGTTGTTCTCGATGCCCATGTCCTGCAGCAGTTTCGACATGGCCGCGACATTGTCGAGCAATTGGGTGAGCAGGGTCTGGCGCTGCTGGACGGCGGCGCCGATGGCCTCACCCCTGGTCAGCAGCAGGAGCACGCTGTTGCGATTGTCCGAGACCAGCTGGGAGACCTGGTCCATGCTCTTCAACAGTGTGTCGACCTCGTCGCGCCTGCTGTTGATCACCTGCGCCAGCGCGCCGATGCTGTCGAGGGCCTGCACCGCCAGTGCGGGGGAGTCGCCGAGCTGGGTGTTGAGCACATCCAGTGCCGTGCGCAGCTTGGTCGGGTCGATCCGTTCGATGCGCTCGAACGAGGAGGTGTACTTCGGATCCTGCACGACCTTGCTCAGGTTGTACGGCACCGAGGTGTGGTCGAGCGCGATGCGGTTGCCGGGCAGCCCTTTTCCGTTGCCCGGGGTCAGCTCGATGTGCAGGCGGCCGAGGATCGTCGACATCTTGATCGCGGCGCGCGCGTCGGGGCCGAGGCGGATGTCGCCGCGGATTCGCAGCGCGACTTCCACCCGGTCGTTCACCAGCCGCACGGCCTGGACGGCGCCGACCTCGATGCCGGCGATGTCGACCGTCGCGCCCGGCCGTACGCCGGCCGCCTGCGCGAATTCGGCGTCGATCGTCTTGTCGCCCAGGCGGACCTGGGCGAGCAGGCTGGACCCACCGAGCAACAGCACCACCGCCAGCGCCGCGGACAGGCCGAGACGCAGGTAGCGGTTGCGCCGCCAGAACTCCGGAACTCGTGCCCGTATCATCGGCACACCCCCGACTGCGAGTTGCCGCCGACCTGGGAGAACAGGCCTTCGGGCAGCACCACACCCCATAGCGAGACGTCGAGCCGGCAGATGTAGGCGTTGCCGTAGGTGCCGTAGCTGGTGAAGCGGGCCACGCCGTTGAGGAAGTCGGGCAGCTCGACCGCGCCGCGGTCCAGCGCCGCGCCGTTGTAGAGCAGCATCATCACACCGGTGGTGGCGTCGCGCTGCGCGGCGCCCAGGCCGGGCTTGACCTCGCCGATCAGCGAGACCAGGGAGTTCGTCGCGCCCGCGACGCGTTCCACGGAGCTCTTCAACGACTGTCCTTCGGCGTACAACCCGTCCATCAGGCTGCGGGTCTGGGTGATCAGGGTTTCCAGTTCGCCACTGCGCTTGGCCAGACCGGCCAGGACCGAGCTGAGGTTGCTCAGGACGTCGCCGAGGATCTGGTCGCGCTCACCGAAGGTGCTCGCCAGTTGGGCGGCCTGGGTGATCAGCGCCGCCAGCGACACCTCGTTGCCCTGCAACGCCTGGATGAGCGTCTCCGACAGCGAGTTGATCTGGTCGGGTTGCAGGACGCTGAACAGCGGCTCGAATCCGGACAGCAGCGTCGAGACGTCGAACGAGGGCTCGGTGCGGTCCAGCGGAATCTGCGCACCCACGGGGACGACCGCGCCCGCGCCCTCGCCCGGGGCCAGGGCCAGATAGCGCTGCCCGATCAGGTTCTGGTACCGGACCAGGGCTTTCGTCGTGTCGGTCAGGTGCTGGCGGGCTTCGATGCGGAAGTCGACCTCGGCCGTGTACTCGGGGGTGAAGTCGATCTTGTCGACCCGGCCGACCCGGACGCCGGCCATGCGGACGTCGTCACCCACCCGGAGCCCGAGGACGTCGGTGAACACCGCGGAGTACGAGCTGGTCTCGCCCGCGACGCTGCGTTGCAGGGTGGACCAGATGGTGTAGGTGAGCACGGTGGTCAGCACCACGAAGAAGCTGAAGCCGACCAGTGGCTTGGTGTATTTCACTGGCGCAGGCCACCTTCGGTGTCGGGGACGAGGGGAACGGTGCCGATGATCGAGCCGAGCAGCAGCAGCTGGGTGAAGTTCGGCCGCCCGCCGACCAGCGCCGACACCGCGGCCACGCCGGTGAGGCTGCGCGGCTGCGCGGCCGGGGGCTGATCGGTCGCCGCGGCGGGCGCGGTGATTCCCGGGATGGCGGGCAGGCCGGGAATCATCGGCAGGCCGGGCAGCGCCGGCACCGAGATGCCGGGCAGCGTCGGCAGTCCCGGGATCGGCGCCGACGGCAGCACCGGCGCGGGGCCCGCCGCTTCGAGGCGTTGGGGTAGCAGCTGGGCGGGGTATTCCTGGGGCGGCGCGACGGTGGGCACGGTCGGACCACCGCACCGCGGCCCGGTCATCTCGCCGTAGCGTGGGCAGTCCTCGGCGGTGTACTGCTGGAACGGGGTGAACGACACGTCCATGCGCCACGCCATCTGCTTGCGCGGGCCGAAGGTGAAGGTCTGCTGCAACTTGGCCAGCGAGACATTGAGATTGGCGGCGGCGGACTGCAGCGCCCCCGGATCCTTGGCGATACCGCCGAGCAGGCCGTCCAGGCCCGAGACCAGTTCCTTACCGGAATCGGGATTCGCGGCGAAGAGGCTGTTGACGGCCTCGACCGCGGAATTGCCCTGGGTGAGCAGCTCGACCAGCTGGGTGCGGTGCTCGTTGAGGGTGCGCGCCGAGGTCACCGAGTCGGCCAGCACGCCGACCAGCTCGGGCGCCGATTGGCTCAGCGCGGTCGCGGCCTGGCCGAAATTGCCCAGCAGGTCACCGATCTCGGGGATCTGGTGGATCGTGGTGAGCCAAGTGTCGAGCCGTTCCACCGTCGAGCCGGGGACCCGGGAGCCCGGGTCCAGCGCCGCGGACAGCGTCGCCAGTACCCGGCCGAGCTTCTCGGGCTGGATGTTGGCGAGCACGTCGCGCAGGGTGTTGAGCGTGGACTGCAGCTGGATCGTCTCGGCGCTGGTGTCCTGATGGATGGTGTGGCCGCTGCGCAACGTGCCGGTGGCGGCGCCGTTGTCGACCAGCTGGATGGAGGAGACGCCGAAGATGTTGTCGGGGATCACCCGCGCGGTCACCGTGTCCGGGATCGTCTCGGCGATACCGGGTTTCAGCTCGAAGGTGGCGTGCTGGCGTTCGCCCTTGGCGACCATCGCCACGTCGCCGACCATGCCGACGACCATGCCGCGGTATTTCACGTCGGCCCGCTGCGGTAGCCCGTCGCCGGTGCTCGTCAGCTCGGCGCCGACGATGACTTTGTCTTCGAACTCGCCGTTGTAGCGCAGTCCGAGCAGATACAGCGCGGCCGCGACCGCGGACACCATGGCCAGGCCCGCGACGGTCAACTGACGACCGGTCGGCCCGCGTCCACTGGGATCGAGAATCATCCGATCGACCTATCCCGAGATCCGGAATCCGGGGTCGATGCCCCAGATAGCAAGGGTGAGAAAGAGATTGGTGAAGACCATCACGACGATGACCATCTTGATCGCCCGGCCCGCCGCGACCCCGACACCTTCGGGTCCACCGGCGGCGACGAAGCCGTAGTAGCACTGGATGAAGGCGGCGATCAGGACGAACACCACCACCTTGAACAGGGAGAAGAACACGTCACCGCCGACCAGGAACTGGAAGAAGTAGTGGTCGTAGGTGCCGGCTGTGGTGCCGCCGAGGAACAGCACCGACAGCTTGGTCGCCAGGTAGGCCACCGCCAGGCCCAGCGTGTAGAGCGGGACGATGGTGACCGTGGCCGCGATCATCCGGGTGGTCACCAGGTAGGGGAGCGGGCGGATCGCGATGGATTCCAGCGCGTCGATCTCCTCGGAGATCCGCATCGAGCCGAGCTGGGCGGTGAACCGGCAGCCCGACTGGATGGCGAAGGCGAGAGTGGCCAGGATGGGGGCGATTTCGCGGGTGGTGGCGAAACCGGAGATGGCCCCGGTCAGCGGCCCCATGGTCAGCAGGTTCAGCGCGGAGTAGGACTCCATGCCGACGGTGATGCCGCCGAACGCGCACAGCACGATGACGACACCGACGGTGCCACCGCCCACGATCAGCGAACCGTTGCCCCAGCCGACGTCGGCGACCAGTCGCGCGACTTCCTTGCGGTAGTGCCGCAGCGTGAACGGAACGGCGAGGAGGGCCTGGAAGAAGACGATGGCCTGGTGCCCGAGCCGCTGATTGGCCTGGACGGGAATCTTGGCCGCCGCGCCGACGGCGCGCACCGGGCGCAGAACGGGCGGGATGTACTCGGCGGCCATCTCACACCACCTTCGCGGGGAACAGGGTGTTGTAGAGCTGGGTGACGATGATGTTGGTGGCGAACAGCATCAGCGCCGAGGAGACCACCGCCGAGTTGACCGAGTTGGCCACGCCGCCGGGCCCACCCTTGGTGTGCAGTCCGATATCGCAGGCGATGATCGAGGTGAGCGCGCCGAAGATCGCCGCCTTCACCAGCGCGACGAGCAGATCGTTGGCGACCGCGAAGGACGCGAACGAGCTGATGAACGAGCCGGGGGTGCCGTGCTGGGCGTAGACGTTGAACAGATAGGCCGTGGCGAAGCCGACGAACACGATGAACCCGCACAGCAGCATGCTGACCAGGACGGCCGCCGCCAGGCGCGGGGCGACCAGCCGGCGCACCGGGTCCACGCCCATCACCTTCATGGCGTCGATCTCCTCGCGGATGGTGCGCGAGCCCAGATCGGCGCAGATGGCGGAGCCGACCGCGCCCGCGATCATCAGCGAGGTGACCAGCGGCGCGCCCTGGCGGATGATGCCCAGGCCGGCCACCGCGCCGATGAAGGTGGTCGCGCCGACCTGGTTGACCAGCGCGCCGACCTGGATGGACACGACCACCGCGACCGGGATCGCGACGAAGACCGTCGGCACGGCCGAGACGTTGGCCATGAAGGCGCACTGCCGGATGAACTCCTGGAACGGGAACCGCCGCTGCACCAGGGACAGCAGCAGCTGGGCGATCGCGGCCCGGCCCAGCAGGACCTGCCTGCCCAGCGTTTCGACCGATTGTTGCGGGTGGCGTCGCCACAGGCCGGTCACACTGTCGGCGATCCGGCCGACCTCGGAGGGTTCCGGCGGCGCGATGCCTGCCGGGGAGTGCTCGGTGGAGGTCACGCCGCACCGAATCCTTTCTTGCCGCGCCGGAGCGCGGCGGTGTCAGAGCGTGCTCAGCCAGCGTTCGAGCAGGACGAGAAAGCCGGCGCCCGCGGCGAGCCCGACCGCGACGACGCACAACAGCGCGATCCATATACCTACGCGCAGAACGGGATTGACCTGTGTGCGGCCACCGAGGATCTTGACGACGGTCACCACGATGTCGATGACCCAGACCAGTGCCATCATCAGGTCATCGTCACATTCGCGAAGGTGAGCACCGGCCAGCAGACGATCGATCCGAGGAACGAGATGACCAGGTCGACGCCGGAGAGATCGCGCAGGTGCGAGGTGTGGGTGAGCGTCCAGACGATGCCGACGAGTCCGTACGGGATGCCGATGATGATCAGGGTGCCGAGGAATTCGGAGACCTTCATCTCGTAACTCAGAAGCCTGTCGAGCCGTCGCAACATGGTGTACCGGTGTTCCTTTCCCAGGACCGGTGGCGTCGACGGCTGGTGGCCGACGTCGCTGACGGTCCGATGATGTTGCCGAGCATTCTGTCGTCGGCGGGTACGTCTGTGGCTGATCTAGCGAGGATCGGCCTCCGATAAGTTACTACGGATTCTGGCGAATGTGAGCAAAATCGCCGGTAAGATTTCCGGGGTTCGGGCGCCGCTCGGGTCGATGGCCGCGCCGGTGCCGAAGCCGCGTTGCCCGGCGCCGACGCGACCTCTGCATCGCGCCCCCGACCCCAGTCGCACGATGCGGAATTGACGGTAACATGACCAGCTGAATGGCGTCTACGGCGCATGAAGCAGTTGAAATATCGATGAAATCTGGCGGAATCATGATTAACTTAGGGCGTTGAGGCCGCCGACGGTCGGCGGTTGCGCAGGAGGATCATGATGTCCGCGGTCATCGTCGATGTTGTCCGAACGCCGTCCGGTCGGGGAAAACCCGGCGGCGGCTTGTCGTCGGTGCACCCGGCGACCCTGCTGGCCGGAGTGCTGGCCGAATTGATCGACCGGACCGGGATCGATCCCGCGCTGGTCGACGATGTGATCGGCGGGTGCGTCACGCAGAGCGGTGAGCAGTCGAGCAACATCACCCGCACCGCCGTGCTCGCGGCGGACTTCCCGGAGTCCGTGCCCGCCACCACGGTCGATCGGCAGTGCGGCTCGAGTCAGCAGGCCGTACACTTCGCGGCCCAGGGCGTGCTCGCCGGCGCCTACGACGTGGCGATCGCCTGCGGCGTGGAGTCGATGAGCCGCGCGCCGATGTTCTCCAACGCGCAGGGCAAGGACGCGCTGCGCGGCCCGCTCGCGGTGCGCTACCCGGCCGGACTGATCGGCCAGGGCATTGCCGCCGAGATCCTCGCCGCCCGCTGGAAACTGGATCGCACCACCCTCGACGAGTTCGCGGCTCGCTCGCACCGGCTGGCGGCGGCCACCGCGGCGGCGGGCGGCTTCGACGCCGAGCTGAGCTCCGCCGGCGTCCTGGACACGGACGAGACGATTCGGCCCGGCACCACCGTCGAGAGTCTGGCCAACCTGCGGCCCGCGTTCACCGATCCCGCAGCGCTGGAACGGTTTCCGGAGATCTCCTGGTCGGTGACGCCGGGCAACTCCTCGCCGTTGACCGACGGCGCCTCGGCCGCGCTCATCATGAGCGAGCGGGTCGCGGCGAAGCTGGGACTGACCCCCCGCGCGCGGTTCCATTCGTTCGCGGTGGCGGGCGACGATCCGACGCTCATGCTGACCGCGGTCGTCCCGGCGACCCGCAAGGCGCTCGAGCGGGTCTCGCTCACAGTCGACGACATCGACACCTTCGAGGTCAACGAGGCGTTCGCGCCGGTGCCGCTGGTGTGGCAGCACGAACTCGGCGCCGATCCGGATCGGGTGAATCCCCGCGGCGGTGCGATCGCGCTGGGGCATCCGCTCGGCGGATCGGGCACCCGGCTGCTGGCCACCATGGTCAACCATCTCGAGCAGACCGGCGGTCGCTACGGATTGCAGACGATGTGCGAGGCGGGCGGCATGGCCAACGCGACGATCATCGAACGGCTGTGACGGCGATGAACACCGCGGCGAAGTCCAGTGAACCCGACTACGACGACCCCACCAGCGACAGGTATGTGGCCGAGGGGCCGGGCCACATCCCCGGGCCCGGCGCCGGCGCACTGTCGGAACCGGCGCCGGCGACGCACGCGCCGTTGACGCTCGCGCAGGTGCGGATCCCCCTGCCCGATACCCACCGCTCGCCGCGCAAACGGCCCGCGCAACTGGCCGACGCGCTCGACTTCTGGGCGTTCGCGGGTGCGGCGGCCAATGTTGCGATGCAGTTCGCCCACCGCGGGGTCGCGGCGGGGGTGATGGAGAGCAAGGTCGAGTCGGGGGCGCTGATGGTGCACCCGTGGAAGCGGTTGCGCACCACCGCGTCCTACCTGGCGGTCGCGGTGCTCGGCTCCGACGAGGAGAAGCGAGCGATGCGCGAGGCGGTGAACGTCGCACACCGGCAGGTGCGGTCGGGACCGAACTCGAAGGTCAAGTACAACGCCTTCGACCGTCACCTGCAGCTGTACGTGGCGGCGGCGATCTACATCGGCTACGAGGACACCCACCAGCTGCTGTGCGGCAAGATGACCGAGGCCGAGCTCGAGCAGTTCTACCAGGGCGCCGACACCTTCGGCACCACTCTGCAGGTCCATCCGGACATGTGGCCCGAGACCCACGCCGACTTCGACGCGTACTGGGTCCAGGCATGCCGAGAAGTGGTGTGCGACGACGATTTCCGGGCCTACATCGACGATCTGCTGCACCTGCGGATGATCCACTGGTCGCTGCGCCTGCTGCTGGGCGGGCTGCTGCGGTTCCTGACGGCGGGATTTTTGCCGCCGCACTTCCAGGAGCAGATGGGTATCGAGTGGAGTGCCTCGGATCAGCGGCGGTTCGAGAATCTGTTCCTGTTCGTCGGATTCGTCAATCGGTTCATCCCACGGTTCATCCGGTTCTCCGGCACCAACGCGATGATGGCCGATGTGCGGCGCCGCATCCGTCAGCACAAGGCGATCGTCTGACCAGTCAGGGGGAGGGGGCCGCCGGTTCGTCGAGCCGGCGGCCCCGATCATCTCCCGGTGCGTGTTCTGGCCTGTGAGACGTAGCGAATTCGCCGGGGCGCCATCGCGAAGCCGGGGCGTGCCGTCATCGCGACAGCGCGCAGTGCGGCGGCATCGGCCCGGCCGGTTCGCACGTCGAACAGTTCGAGCGCCCGAGGATGTTGCATCGCCCGTGCGGCACCGGCGGGCAGGTGCCGGACGATCCACGCATCGGGACGCAGGACTTGATCGCGCAGTTCGCGCGCGGCGGGGCCGACCCGCAGCTGGGTGGCGCAGGCGTCGGCGAAGTACTCGGCGAACTCCGGCCGGGTCCGGGGGAGCAGCCGATCGCTGACACCGTAGGTGCGGTACCAGGCGCGGGTCTCGCGGTAGAGCTGGTCGCGGTCGGCGGCGCCGAGCGCGGGGCCGAACAGGTCGGCGGCGGTCATCAGCGTCTCGACGTAGGTGGCGTGCTGGAACAGGAACACCTCGGGGTGCAGCGCGTGATAGCGCTGCCCGCGGTCGTCGAGGCCTTTCACGTGCTCGTGGGCGAAGCGGATCACCGAGTCCGCCGCTCGGCCGGAGTGCGCCAGATAGATCAGCTGCGAGACGGTGCGCTTCTTGTGTTCCCACAGCCGATGTGGCGCGTGGTCGACCAGCGCGGTGGCGATGACGGGGTGCAGTACTTGCAGTCCGACCGCGCGCGGCAGCGTCAGCAGGAAGCGCCGGTCGCCGAGATGACGCCGTAACAACGGTCCGGCCTGCTCGCTCATGACTGCCCCCTCCGTGGTGATGCGAGCGGTAAGTTACTCGGAATTCTAGATAATGGATAGCCATACGGCGAGTAATCAGCTCCCTATGTGACAGTTGATTCTGATCTAGTCTTGCGTGGGGGGCGGGTGGATGAGAGTCTGAATTGGAAACTCTCTCACTCTCTTGGAGGTTGGTCGTGGCACAGCCCCGCGCGGCAGCGCAGCCGCAGCATCCCGTCGACGACGCCGAGCGCAGACATCGCTATCTGATCGGCGCCGGTGCGATCCTCGGTGGTCCCGCCAATGTCGTGATGCAGCTGAGCCTGCTTCCGGTCGGCCGGGGCGTGGTGGAGAGCACGGTCGAATCCGGGAGCTACGCGACGAATCCGGGCAAGCGTGCCAAGACGACTCTGACCTACCTCGCGGTGGCGATGCTCGGGACCGAGGAGGATCGGGCGGTGTTCCGGGAGGCGGTCGGTACCTCGCATCGCCAGGTGCGTAACCGCCCCGGTGGGCCGGTGAAGTACAACGCCTTCGATCCACGGCTGCAGCTGTGGGTGGCGGCGTGCATCTATCGCGGTACCCGCGACAGTCTCGAGCTGCTCTTCGGTGAGCTCGACGAGGGCTTCGCCGAAGAGCTGTACCAGGATTCCGCGCGGTTCGGAACGACGCTGCAGATGCCCGCGGAGATGTGGCCCGCCGATCGGGCCGCGTTCGACCGCTATTGGGACTCGATGCTCGGTGAGCTCGACCTCGATGCCGAGGTGCGCGGGTACCTGCTCGACAATGTCGTCGATCTGGGGCCGCAGCCCTGGATCATCCGGATCGCCGGGCGGCGGGTGAATCGCTTCTTCGTCACGGGATATCTGCCGCAGCGCTTCCGTGACAGCCTCGGATTGGCCTGGAGTCCGCGTCGGCAGCGCGCGTTCGAGCTGATCATGCGCGGTATCGGGCGCGTGCTCGCGGCGCTGCCGCCGGGGTGGCGTCATCAGCCGTTCCCGCGGTTGGTCGTCGATATGCGCCGGCGCAGGGCGGCGGGGAAACCGCTCGTCTAGCGGGGCGCGGCAAGGTAGGTGTAACACGAAGTAGCGTCAACCCTTGTATGGTACTGCCGGTACCACTAAACTGGAGGCAGTACCTACTGAGGAGACATCGATGACGCTGTCCACCGCCGCCAAACGTCCGGGTGAGCCCGGATATCACGAGATCCTGCGCGGTCTGTCCGAGGGATCGGTGACCAAGCACTTCGACCCCTATGTCGATATCGACTGGGAGTCGCCGGAGTTCGCCGTCCATTCCGACGATCCGCGCTGGATCATGCCCGACGAGGACCCCCTGGGCCGTCACCC
>NZ_JBIUYV010000017.1:0-67051 GCF_044744725.1 Nocardia sp. NPDC087230 | reverse complement strand
GGTACTGCACTCGACAGGGTGTGGGAGAGTAGGACACCGCCGGAACATCATTGCGAAAGGCCCTCCAACTACGGTTGGAGGGCCTTTTTGCGTTCCCGGACCCGTCACCTACAGTGCTTGGGTGCGCCTTGTCATTGCTCGTTGCCAGGTCGACTACGTCGGCCGACTGACCGCCCACCTTCCGATGGCTCGCCGGTTGCTGCTGATCAAGGCCGACGGCTCGGTGCTCGTGCACTCCGATGGCGGCTCGTACAAGCCGCTGAACTGGATGAGCCCGCCGTGCTGGCTGGAGGAGCGCGATATCGCGACCCTGGTCCCCGCGGAGCTGCCCGACGGCGTGACGCCGCTGCGGGAGAACAAGACCGCGGTGCCGGACAACATCAAGGCGCTGTGGGTGGTGACCAACAAGGCCGGCGAGGAACTGCGCATCTCCATCGAGGACATCGAGCACGATTCCTCGCACGAGCTCGGCATCGATCCCGGCCTGGTGAAGGACGGCGTGGAAGCGCACCTGCAGGAACTGCTGGCCGAACACGTGACGAAGCTCGGCGAGGGGTACACCCTCATCCGGCGCGAGTACATGACCGCCATCGGCCCGGTGGACCTGCTGTGCCGTGACGCCGACGGCGCGACCGTGGCGGTGGAGATCAAGCGGCGCGGCGAGATCGACGGCGTCGAACAGCTCACCCGCTACCTCGAACTGCTCAATCGCGATCCGCTGCTGGCGCCGGTCGCCGGCGTGTTCGCGGCCCAGCAGATCAAGCCGCAGGCGCGAACGCTGGCCGAGGACCGGGGAATCCGCTGCCTCACGCTCGATTACGACGAGCTGCGTGGCACGGAGAGCAACGTTTTCCGCCTCTTCTAGGCTGAGAACCATGCCGCGACGTAAACCTCGCTCAGGGCGACGTAGCGAGCCCGCGCCGATCGGTGACGTCTACGGGCGGACCGAGGACGGGCCGGGCGAGGAGACCTACATCGTCCGTACCGTTCCCGGCGCCAGGGCGGTCAAGACCTACCGGTGTCCGGGTTGCGACCACGAGATCGCGCCCGGGGTCGCCCATATCGTCGCCTGGGCCGTCGACGGCGGCGAGGACGACCGTAGACATTGGCACCAGGGCTGCTGGAACGGCAGGCGCACCCGTGGCATCACCCGCCGCTGGTCCTGAGCCCGGACACCACGAAAACCGAAGGCCGCCTCGAACATTCGAGGCGGCCTTCGGTTCTTCAACTATGAGGGTGGAGCAATGTCGTCGCGGGTCCGACGTCAGTTGCTGATGTCGGCGCTCTCGCGGTCCTCGTCGACGATGTCCTCGTCGGCGTCGGCGACCTCGGGGATGGCCTTGGTCTGGCGGGAGCCCGACACGGACTTGTTGTTGCCGTTGTTGCTGATCGACTTGCGCTCGGGGGCGCCGTCGAGCAGCTCGCTCTCGCGGTTGACCGCGGCGAGCATGGCGGGCACCGAGTCGAGCTGACCACGGATACCGAGCAGCTGGGCCAGGACCCGGCCGCGCAGCACGCGCATCTCCTCGGCCAGTTCCTTCGCGTGCGCGATCTTGCGCTCGGAGGTCTGGGTGGCGGAGCTGATGAGACGGTTCGACTCGTCGGTCGCGTCCTTGATCCGCTGGGCGGCCTCGGCGCGACTGGTGGCCTCGAGCTCCTCCATGGCACGAGTCAGCTTGGTGCGCCGATCGTTCATGGTGGCCTCGAAGTCCTGCTGGGTGGCCTTGCGCTTGGCCTCGGCTTCCTTGCCGAGACGTTCCACATCGGCCTGCGCGGCCTCGATGATCTTGGCGGACTCGGTGCGCGCGTTCGCGAGGGTTTGCTCGAACTCGATCTCGAGCGCCTCGCGCTTCTCCTTGGTCTCCGCGAGCAGCGACTCGTACTTGCCACGCATCTCGGTGGCCTGCTGCTCGGCGATCGACACCATCTCGGCGGCTTCGGCCTGCGCCAGCGCACGGACCTCGGACGCTTCGTCCGAGGCCAGGCGCAGCATGCGCGAGATACGGTCGGACATTCCTTCGGCGGTGGTCGGCGGCACGGAAAGCCGGTCGACCTCCTTGCGGAGCTCGTCGATCTCGTCCCGCGCGTCTTCCAGCTGGCTGGCGAGATTCCGGGCCTGCGCGGCGGCAGCATCCCGGTCGGTGGCGGTGACGCGGAGCTCGGCGTCGAAGCGGTCGAAGTAGTTGCGCACCTCGTCTTGCGCATAACCCTTGCGCACAACGGTGAAGGGCAGTGCAACGAAGCGATTGCGATCGGACTCAGGTGACGACATGGCACACAAAATACAGCCTCGAGCGAGCCTATGGAGACTCGACCGTGATTGTGATCTCGCCGAGATTTACCAACCGTATCCGCCTACTAGTGCGTAACATTCGGGTTCGGCTCGACAAGCTCCACCAGCACACCGCCAGCATCCTTCGGATGGATGAAGTTGATGCGCGAATCCGCGGTGCCGTGACGAGGGGCTTCGTACAGCAAACGCAGGCCGCGGCCGCGTAGGAAGGCCGAAACCGCCTCGATATCGGTGACCCGATAGGCCAGCTGCTGCAGACCCGGTCCGCTGCGGTCGATGAACTTGGCGATGGTGGACTCCGGGGTCAGCGGGGCCAGCAACTGCAGGGCGGTCGCGCGATCGGCCGCGGCGGGGCACGACAGCATCGCCTCGACGACGCCCTGGGCCTCGTTGACCTCGCGGTGGGTCTCGACCATGCCGAGATTGTCGGTGTACCAGGCGACGGCGGCGTCCAGGTCGGGCACGGCGATGCCGACGTGGTCGACGGCGATGACGTAGTCGGCGGGGATGATGTTGTCGTTGCTCACCCCTCGAAGCTAGCGCGTACCTGCCTGCCGGGTGTGCTCCGATACCGGTTACCGTTGAGTGCAACCCTTGACGTGCACTGCTGTGTGCGTCGCGGCGAGGTTCGACTCAATGAATGCGAGGCTTTCGTGACGACTTCTGTCATCGTGTCCGGTGCGCGTACCCCGGTCGGCAGGCTCCTGGGCGGTCTGAAGGACTTCAAGGCCTCGGATCTGGCCGGTGTGGCGATCAAGGCGGCGCTGGAGAAGGGTGGTGTGGCGCCCGAGCAGGTCGACTACGTCATCCTCGGTCAGGTGCTGCAGGCCGGTGCCGGGCAGCTGCCCGCCCGCCAGGCGGCGATCGCCGCGGGCATTCCGATGGATGTGCCCTCGCTGCTGATCAACAAGGTCTGCCTGTCGGGCATCAACGCGATCGCGCTGGCCGATCAGCTGATCCGCGCCGGGGAGCACGAGATCGTCGTGGCCGGCGGCATGGAGTCGATGAGCCAGACCCCGCACCTGCTGCCCAAGAGCCGTGAGGGCCACAAGTACGGCGACACCACCCTGGTCGACCACATGGCCTACGACGGCCTGCACGACGTGATCACCGATCAGGCGATGGGTCTGCTGACCGAGGACCGCAACGACCTGGACAAGGTCAGCCGCGAGGAGCAGGACGCGCTGGCCGCGGCTTCGCACCAGCGTGCCGCCGCCGCGTGGAAGAACGGGCTGTTCACCGACGAGGTCGTGCCGGTCGCCGTGCCGCAGCGCAAGGGCGACCCGATCTACGTCAGCGAGGACGAGGGCATCCGCGCCGACACCACCGTCGAGTCGCTGGGCAAGCTGCGTCCGGCCTTCCGCAAGGACGGCACCGTGACCGCGGGCACCGCCTCGCAGATCTCCGACGGCGCGGCCGCGGTGATCGTGATGAGCAAGGCCAAGGCCGAGGAGCTGGGTCTGGAGTGGATCGCCGAGATCGGCGCCGCCGGTCAGGTCGCCGGTCCGGACTCGACCCTGCAGGATCAGCCGGCCAACGCCATCCTCGCCGCGTGCGCGAAGGAGGGCATCACCCCTGCCGACCTGGACCTGATCGAGATCAACGAGGCCTTCGCGGCCGTCGGGGTGTCCTCGACCAAGAAGCTGGGTTTCGACCCGGAGAAGGTCAACGTCAACGGTGGCGCCATCTCCATCGGCCACCCGCTGGGCATGTCGGGTGCGCGCATCCTGCTGCACCTGGCGCTGGAGCTGAAGCGTCGCGGTGGCGGCGTCGGCGCCGCCGCGCTGTGCGGTGGCGGCGGTCAGGGCGACGCGCTGATCATCCGCGTGCCCGCCTGATTTTTCGTCCGTACGCACGGGCCCCGCGCTGTCGAGCGCGGGGCCCGTGCGTGTGAGCGGTCCAACTACGTGGTGTCGTAGATCATGCTGCACAATGGCTGGTATGGGTTTCTTCGATCTGCGGTCCACTGCCAGTCGTTTCCGGTTCTTCGCGGTGCTCGAAGCGCTGTCGTGGATCGGTCTGCTGACCGGTATGGCGTTCAAGTACCTGCCCGCCGAGGGCAACGAGATCGGCGTGAAGATCTTCGGCCCGGTACACGGCGCGATCTTCGTCCTGTTCGTCATCACCGCGCTGCTGGCCGCGCGGGAGCTGAACTGGGGCTGGAAGACCACCGTGCTGGCGCTGGCGTCGAGCATTCCGCCGCTGTTCACCGTGGCCTTCGAGATCTGGGCCGTGCGGACCGGTCAGCTGGGCGAACTGAGCGCCGACGCGAGCAAGGGCTCCCCGGCAGCCGCGCCGACGGCTTCGTGACAAACTGGAAAGCGTGACTCGACCCGCTGCCCGTCGTCCTTCGCCCGCCGTCGCCGCCGCCATGTCCGGCGCGGTGGATCTGTCCGCGCTGAAGCAGCCGCCCGCCGCTCCCGGCGGGGCGGCTGCGGCCCCGGGGAACCATATGGTCACCGAGGCGGATTTCGAAGCCAAGGTCATCCGGCGCTCGATGCAGGTGCCCGTCGTGGTCGCGCTGTTCTCGCAGCGCAGCCCGGGCAGCGTCGAGCTGATCCGCACGCTCGAGCGGCTCAACGCCGACGATCGCGGCGGCTGGGACCTGGCCGCCATCGAAGCCGAAGCGAACATGAACATCGTGCAGGCGCTGCGGGTGCAGGGCATCCCCACGGTGATCGCGGTGGCGGGCGGGCAGCCGCTGGCCGATTTCGAGGGCGCCCAGCCCGAGGCGCAGGTCCGCCAGTGGATCGACGCGGTGCTGGACGCGACCGCGGGCAAACTCGAGGGCGACCCGAACGCCGCCGGCGCGGCGCCCGAGGTCGAGGACCCGCGCTTCACCGCCGCCGAGGACGCGCTCGCCGAGGGTGACATCGCCGGCGCCGAGGCGGCCTACGAGGCGATCCTGACCGAGGAGCCCGGCAACGAGGAAGCCAAGGCGGCCCTGCGCCAGCTGCGCTTCCTGACCAGGGCCCAGCAGCTCGATCCGGCCGTGGTCGCCACCGCCGACGCCGACCCGGCGAACCTGGACGCCGCCCTCGACGCCGCCGATGTGGAACTGCTCGAGCAGCGCCCCGAGGCCGCGTTCGAGCGGATCATCGCCGCCATCAAGCGCACCGCGGGCGAGGACCGCACCAGGGCCCGCACCCGGCTGCTCGAACTGTTCGAGCTGTTCGACCCGGCCGAGCCCTTCGTGGTCGCGGCCCGGCGCAAGCTGGCCACCGCACTGTACTGACGCACGAGATCCGAGGCCGTCCCGGCTGAACTGCCGGGGCGGCCTCGTCGTATCCCCGGGTAGACCCGCGGCACCGGCCGCGAGCTGACTCGAGGAGAACGACATGACCTCACTCGACCACTCGGGCTCGGTCGATCAAGCCGAGGTGGAAGCCTTCGCGGGAACGATGATCGAGGTGCTCGACCACGCGAGCACCGCGCTGATGATCAGCATGGGCCACCAGGTCGGACTGTTCGACACCATGGCGGCCAACCCCGGCGCGACCAGCCAGGAGCTCGCCGCGGCGGCGAACCTGAACGAGCGCTACGTGCGGGAGTGGCTCGGCGCCGTCACCACCGCGGGCATCGTGCGCTACGACCCGCCGACCGCCACCTACACCCTGCCGCCCGCGCACGCGGCGAGCCTGACCAGGGCCGCCGGCCCGGACAACCTGGCCCGCGTCATGCAGTTCATCGCCCAGCTCGGCGAGGTGGAACCCAAGATCGTCGAACGATTCCGGATCGGGGGCGGCCTGGCCTACGAGGACTATGTCCGGTTCCACGCGCTGATGGCCGAGGAGAGCGCCGAAGTGTTCGACGCCGCGCTGATCCAGGTGATCCTGCCGATGGCGCCCGGCCTCACCGATCGGCTGCTGATGGGGATGGACGTGGCCGACATCGCCTGCGGCAGCGGGCACGCGGTGAACCTGATGGCGCGGGCGTTCCCGGCGAGCCGGTTCACCGGCTACGACTTCTCCCTGGACGCGATCGAAGCGGCCAGGGCCGAGGCGCGAGCGATCGGCCTGCGCAATGTGGAGTTCGTCGTGCAGGACGTCGCCGCGCTCGACGCACCGGAATCGTGTGATCTGATCACCGTCTTCGACGCGATCCACGACCAGGCGCATCCGGCCGAGGTACTGGCCAACATCGCGGCCGCGCTGCGTCCGGACGGTGTCTTCCTGATGGTGGACGTGCATGCCTCCAGCAGGCTGGAGGAGAACCTGGACCTGCCGCTCGGTCCGTTCCTGTACGCGGTGTCGACGATGCATTGCATGTCGGTGTCGCTGGGCCAGGGCGGGGACGGGCTCGGCACGGTGTGGGGCGAACAGCGCGCGCTGTCGATGCTCGCCGACGCCGGCTTCACCGAGGTCAGCACCAGTCACGTCGACGGCGACCCGCTCAATACCTACTACATCGCGCGCAAGGGCTGAGGCGCCGGCCGCTGCTACGGTCGGAACATGGGCTCCAAGAAGGACATTCAGCATCGGATCGTGACCGCGTTCCAGCGGCCTCTCAACGTGGTCGTGCGTCGACTGCCCCGCCATCAACTGCTCGAGACCACCGGGCGGGTGAGCGGGCAGCCGCGGACCACGCCGATCGGCGGGCGCCGTGTCGGCGACCAGTTCTGGCTGGTCTGCGAATTCGGCGAGCGCTCACAGTATGTCCGCAACATCCTGGCCGACAACCGGGTCCGGGTGCGGCTACGGGGGCGCTGGCACCGCGGCGTCGCCCACCTGGTGCCCGACGACGACCCGCGCGCCCGGCTGCGCGAGCTGCCGCGTCACAACAGCGCCGCCGTGCGCGCGGTCGGCACCGACCTGCTGACGATCCGGATCGATCTGGCCGACTAGCGCTCGGCGGCCAGCCAGACCGCGCTGTTGGCGGCCATGGTGACGGTGGCCGAGGCGGGACGGCCGTGCCACGGGGTGTCCTCGGCCCGCACCCCGCCGAGGTTGCCGACGCCGGATCCGCCGTACTCCTGGGCGTCGGTGTTGAGGACCTCGCGCCAGACGCCGGTGTGCGGCAGGCCGATCCGGTAGTTCTCCCTGGTCGACCCGGAGAAGTTGAAGACGCAGGCGACCGCGCTGCCGTCGGCGCCCCAGCGCAGGAACGCGAAGACGTTCGCGGCGCTGTCGTCGGCCTCGATCCAGGAGTGCCCGCCGGGCGTGGTGTCCTGACTCCACAGTGCCGGGTGCGCGGTGTAGGTGCGGTTGAGATCGCCGATCATGGTCGAGATGCCCTGGTGCAGCGGGTTTTCCAGTTCCTGCCAGTCCAGGCCGCGATCGTTGTCCCACTCCCGGAACTGGCCGAACTCCTGGCCCATGAACAGCAGCTGCTTGCCGGGGTGTGCCCACATGTAGGCCAGCAGCGCGCGCACGCCGCTCGCCTTGGCGAAGTCGTCGCCGGGCATCCGCGTCCAGAGCGTGCCCTTGCCGTGCACGACCTCGTCGTGGCTGATCGGCAGCACGTAGTTCTCGCTCCACGCGTAGACCAGCGAGAACGTCATCTCGTTGTGGTGCCAGGACCGGTGGATCGGGTCGCGGCCCAGGTAGCCGAGGGTGTCGTGCATCCAGCCCATGTTCCACTTCATGGTGAACCCGAGACCACCGACGTCGGTGCCGCGGGTGACACCGGGCCAGGTGGTCGACTCCTCGGCGACGGTCACCACGCCGGGATACGCGCGGTGCACGGTGTCGTTGAGTTCCTGGAGGAAGTCGACGGCTTCCAGATTCTCCCGGCCGCCGTAGATGTTCGGCTCCCAGCCGCCCTCGGGGCGCGAGTAGTCCAGGTAGAGCATGGAGGCGACCGCGTCGACGCGTAGGCCGTCGATGTGGAACTCCTCGATCCAGAAGGCGGCATTGGCCACCAGGAAGTTGCGCACCTCGTTGCGGCCGAAGTCGAAAACGTAAGTGCCCCAATCGAGTTGCTCGCCACGACGGGGGTCGGGGTGCTCGTAGAGCGGGGTGCCGTCGAAGCGGGCCAGCGCCCATTCGTCGCGCGGGAAGTGCGCGGGCACCCAGTCGAGCAGCACGCCGATCCCGGCGTTGTGCAGGTGGTCGACGAACCAGCGGAAGTCGTCGGGGGTGCCGAAGCGGGAGGTGGGGGCGTAGTAGGAGGTGACCTGGTAGCCCCAGGATCCGCCGAACGGGTGTTCGGCGACCGGCAGCAGTTCGACGTGGGTGAACCCGGTCGCGCGCACGTAATCGGCCAGCTGTTCGGCCACTTCGCGATAACCGAGGCCGGGGCGCCACGAGCCGAGGTGCACCTCGTAGACGCTCATGGGGGAGCGGGTGGCGTCGGCGGCGGCACGGCGGTCCAGCCAGGCGCTGTCGGTCCACATGTGGTCGGCGCGGCTGACCACCGAGGCGGTCGCCGGCGGGACCTCGGTCGCGAAGGCCAGCGGGTCGGCGTGATCGACGACCCGGCCGTCGGCGCCGTGTACCCGGTACTTGTAGCGCGTGCCCGGCCCGACACCGGGCACGAACACCTCCCACACCCCGGACGATCCGAGCGCGCGCATCGGCGCGGAACTGCCGCTCCAGTGGTCGAAATCGCCGAAGACGGTGACGCCGCGGGCATTCGGCGCCCACACGGCGAACGAGGTGCCGTCGACGTCGCCGTCGAGGGTGGTGTAGTGGCGTGGGTGCGCGCCGAGCACTTCCCACAGCCGGGTATGGCGGCCCTCGCCGATGAGGTGCAGGTCGAATTCGCCGACGGTGGGCAGGAAGCGGTAGCCGTCGGCGGTGATCACCGTCTGACCGCCGGGGTAGGCGGTGCGCACGCGGTAGTCGTCGACCTGCGGATACGGCAGGACGGCGGCGAACACGCCGTGCCCCAGTGACTTCAGCGGATGTTCGGCGCCGCCGACCAGGATCGTCACCGAGTCGGCGTGTGGGCGCAGCACCCGCACCGCGGTGCCGTCCGGGTGCGGGTGCGCGCCCAGGACGGTGTGCGGGTCGGGGTGGGTGCCCGCTGCCAGCAGCATCAGGTCGCGGCGTTTCATCAGAACGTCCGGCGATAGGCCAGCGGAGCACGGGCGGCCGCGGGCACGGCGGGCAGGGCGAGAATGTGCGCGGGCGCCCTGGCGGGATCGAGCCGCACGAAATTGTGCTGGCCCCAGTGGTATTCCTCGCCGCTGACCTCGTCGAAGACCACCGGGTGGTCGTGCCACTCGCGGCCGATCGCGGGCAGGTCGAGCGAGATGTGGCCCTGCTCGGCGCCGTAGGGGTTCAGGTTGACGATCACCAGCACCGCGTCGCCGGAGGCCGGATCGATCTTGGAGTAGGCCAGCAGCGCGTCGTTGTCGATCTCGTGGAAGTGGATGCAGCGCAACTGCTGTAGCGCGGGATGGGCACGACGGATCTCGTTGAGCCTGGTCAGCCACGGTTCCAGGGACTCGCCGCGGGCCAGCGCGCCGGTGAAATCGCGGGGGCGCAGTTCGTATTTCTCCGAGTCCAGGTACTCCTCGCTGCCGGGGCGCACGGCCTCGTGCTCGAACAGCTCGTAGCCGGAGTACACGCCCCAGGTGGGCGCGAGTGTCGCGGCCAGGACGGCGCGCAGGGCGAACATGCCCGGTCCGCCGTGCTGCAGGCTCTCGTGCAGGATGTCGGGGGTGTTCACGAACAGGTTCGGCCTGGCCTCGTCGGCCTTGGCGGCGAGTTCGGCGCCGAATTCGGCCAGCTCCCACTTGAACACGCGCCAGGTGAAGTAGGTGTAGGACTGGCTGAACCCGCGTCGCGCGAGTCCGTAGAGCCGGGCCGGGCGGGTGAACGCCTCGGACAGGAAGATCACGTCGGGGTCGGTGCGGCGCACCTGCGCGATCAGCCACTCCCAGAAGTCGGCGGGCTTGGTGTGCGGGTTGTCGACGCGGAAGATGGTGACGCCCAAGCCGATCCAGTGCCGGACCACCCGCAGCACCTCGGCGTAGAGGCCGTCGGGGTCGTTGTCGAAGTTGACCGGGTAGATGTCCTGGTACTTCTTCGGCGGGTTCTCCGCGAAGGCGATGGTGCCGTCGGGCAGGGTGGTGAACCACTCCGGATGCGCCCGCACCCACGGGTGGTCGGGCGCGCATTGCAGGGCCAGGTCGATCGCGACCTCGAGGCCGAGATCCGTCGCGGTGGCGACGAAGTCGACGAAATCGGCTTCGGTGCCGAGCAGCGGGTTGGTGGTGTCGTGGCCGCCGTCGGCCGAGCCGATGGCCCACGGCGAACCGACGTCGCCCGGTTCGGTGGTGAGCGCGTTGTTGCGGCCCTTGCGATTGATCTCGCCGACGGGGTGGATCGGCGGCAGATAGACGACATCGAAGCCCATCCCGGCGATGCGGGGGAGTTCGCGGGCGGCGGTGGCGAAGGTGCCGTGCACCGGCTTGCCGTCGGCATCGCGTCCGCCGGTCGAGCGCGGGAAGAACTCGTACCACGAGCCGACCAGCGCGCGCCTGCGCTCGACCAGCACCGATTGCTGGGCGCCGCGGGTGACCATCTCGCGCAGCGGGGTCGCGCGCAGGATCTCGGCGACCTCCTCGCTGAACGCCGGCGCGACCCGGGCGGGCAGTTGCTCGTCGCCGCGCAGGGCGGTGGCGGCGGCGCGCAACCGTTCGAACTGCTTCTTCGGCACCGCCTGGGCGGCCCGTTCGAACAGGGTGGCGCCGATCTCGAGATCGTTGGCCAGGTCGAGGGCGGTCTGGCCGACCGCCAGCTTGGCCTCCACGGCCGAGCGCCAGGTGGCGATCGGATCGCTCCAGCCCTCGATACGGAAGGTCCACACGCCAGGGGTGTGCGGGGTGAACAGGCCGTTGAAGACGTCGGGCTCGTAGTCGGGCGTCATCCGCAGGCGCGTGATCCGCGACGAGCCGGGCGCGCGCACCGCCAGCGTCGCCGCCACGGCATCGTGCCCCTCGCGCCACACCACGGCGCGGACGGGAAACACCTCGCCGACGGCGGCCTTGGCCGGGCGGCCGCCGGGGATGGACGGGGCGATGTCATCTATGGCAATCCGGCCGGTCACCGCACAAACCTACTGCATTTCCGGCGACCGGGCGCTGAGCGCCGCAGCCCACTGATCAGCCGAGAACGCGGCCGACCTCCCGTCAGCGGGCGTCGGCGGCGAGGCCGAGGCCGAGGGCGACCAAGATCGCGGCGAGGCTCCGTTCCACGCGTCGGCGGATCGCGGCGCGCCGCAGCCAGGTACCCGCCCGGTCGGCGGCCAGGACCACCGCGACGCACCAGGCGCCGTCCAGGATCACCTGGATGGTGGCCAGGATCAGCAGGGTGGGCAGCACCGGGCCCTCGCTCGGCAGGAACTGCGGCAGGATCGTGATGCCGAAGACCGCGGCCTTGGGGTTGGCGGCGATCGAGATCAAGGAGGCGCGGAACGCGGCGGCGGGGGTGTTGCCGCCGGGGAGTTTCGCGGTCAGGGCGGCGCCGAAATCGTCGTCGGCGCCGCGGGCGTGGCGCCAGGCCTGGACGCCGAGCCAGATCAGCACCGCCGCGCCGACGACGTGCATCGCCGTGTTCAGCCACCGGTTCGCCGCCAGCAGGATCGACAGCCCGGTCCCGCCCGCGAGCGTCCAGCCCAGCACGCCGATCTCGTTGCCCGCGACCGCGGCCAGTCCCGCGCGTCTGCCGTCGCGCACCGAGCGCTGCAGGAACAGCGCCGTCGCCGGACCCGGCAGCGCGGCCAGGATCAGCGAGGCGACCAGGAATTCGGGCAGGACATCGACCCAGTACGGCATCGCTGCATGGTGGCATGGGGTCGACGGTGGCGGCCATCGGTTTTGTGGCGCTCACCCGACACGCGGGTCGATGGCGGCGGGCTGTGCCCCGCGGCAGCCGGTCGGCGCACCCGGATCGGGCGTGGTGAGGGTCGAAGCGCGCCCCGTCGGCGCGGTCCGGGGAGCGGCGGTGGGTCAGGCGGTGCGCAGTCCGGCGAGGAGCCGGTCCAGCGCGGTGATGGTGTCGGGGAGCGCGTCGGTGTCGGGGGTGGTGGCGAGCCAGAGGGCGGCTTCGTTCATGGCGCCGGAGAGCAGTCGGGTCAGGGGAGCGATCGGCTGGGGTACCAGGATGCCCGCGCCGACCAGCGATTCCAGTGCCTCGTGCAGGTGCCGGGCGGAATTGGCCTCGTCCAGGGCGCGCCATTCGTGCCAGCCGAGGACGGCGGGGCCGTCGATCAGCATGATCCGCTGGACCAGGGGGTCGGCGCAGGCCCGCAGGAACGCGGCGCATCCGCTGGTCAGCTGGGTCCACGGATCGGGCTCGGCGTCGGCGGCGGCCGCGACCTGCTCGCCGACCTCCTGCTGCACCTGGGTGAGGACCGCCCGGAACAGCTCGGCCTTGCTGTCGAAATGGTGGTACAGCGCGCCTTTGGTGACTCCCGATGCCGCCACGATCTCCGACAGGCCCACGGCCGCATAGCCTTTCGCCGCGAACAGCCGCCTGCTCTGCGCCACCAGCGCCCGCCGCGTCTCCTCGCGCTGCTGGGCCCGCGCCGTGGATGTCATGCACCGTCCTTCCGTTGACCTACCGTCGGTATGTCAGCTAGCCTACGACACATACCATCGGTATGTGAAAGGAAAGTCATGGCACTGAGCAGCTTCTACCCGGTCCTCGGCACCTCCCGGATCGCGGAATCCCGCGACTTCTACACCCGCTGGTTCGGCTTCGAGATCACCTTCGAGGCGGACTGGTACGTCAGCCTGCGTCGCCCGGCCCGCGACGGCGAGCCCGCCTACGAATTGGCCCTCCTCGACCCCACCCACCCGACCATCCCCGCGGGCTACGGCAAGCCGGTCCAGGGCCTGGTCCTGAACTTCGAGGTCGACGACGTCGACGCCGAATGGCAGCGCCTGGTCGAATCCGGTGGCCTGCACCCCGAACTTCCCCTCCGCACCGAGGACTTCGGCCAGCGCCATTTCATCGTCGCCGACCCCTCGGGCGTCCTCATCGACGTCATCACGGAGGTCCCGCCCACCCCGGAGTTCGCCGCGCAGTTCACCCAGGAACCCGCCGCGTCCCACTGATTCCGCTCACAACACGGGCCGACCGGTCGTGTTCCCGGACGGCTCGTAAGAATTCGCGGAGCGGCCGAACAGCGGTACGGTTGCCGGGTGAAGGCACTTCGTCGGTTCACTGTCCGTGCCCATTTGCCGGAGCGGCTCACCGCGCTGGGCGAGTTGTCGACGAACCTGCGCTGGTCGTGGCACGGCCCGACGCAGGATCTGTTCGCCGAACTCGACCCCGAGCTGTGGCGCGCGGTCGGCCAGGATCCGGTGCGGATGCTGGGGGAGGTGCCCGCCGAGCGCCTCGACGCGCTCGCCGCCGATCCCGCCTATCTCGCCCGGGTGGATGCCGCCGCCGAGGGGCTGCGCGACTATCTGGCCCGGCCGCGCTGGTTCCAGCAGCAGACCGGGACCACGGTCGCGGGGATCGCCTATTTCTCGATGGAGTTCGGTGTCACCGAGGTGCTGCCGAACTACTCCGGCGGCCTGGGCATCCTGGCCGGTGACCATCTCAAGGCCGCCTCCGACCTGGGGCTGCCGCTGATCGGCGTCGGGCTGCTGTACCGGTCCGGGTACTTCCGGCAGTCGCTGTCGGCCGACGGCTGGCAGATGGAGCACTACCCGGCGCTGGACCCGCAGGGTCTGCCGCTGCGGCTGCTCACCAGTGACGGTTCGCCGGTGCTGATCCATGTCGGCATGCCGGAGGGGCGGGTGCTGCGGGCCCGGGTGTGGATCGCCCAGGTGGGCCGGATTCCGCTGCTGCTGCTCGATTCCGACATCGCCGAGAACGATCCGGAACTGCGCGCGGTCACCGACCGGCTCTACGGCGGCGACCAGGATCACCGGATCAAGCAGGAGATCCTGGCCGGCATCGGCGGTGTCCGCGCGGTGCGCGCCTACACCCGCGCCAACGGGCTGCCCGATCCCGACGTGTTCCACATGAACGAGGGCCACGCGGGCTTCCTCGGGGTGGAACGAATCCGTGAATTCATCGCGGACGGACTCGATTTCGATACCGCGCTGGCCGCGGTCCGGGCCGGCACCGTGTTCACCACGCACACCCCGGTGCCCGCCGGGATCGACCGGTTCCCGATGCCGCTGGTGCGCCGCTACTTCGGCGGCGCGCACGGTGAAGCCGAGTCCGCGCTGCTGCCCGGACTGTCCATCGATCGGATCCTGGCTTTCGGCCGGGAGGCCGATCCGTCCGTGTTCAACATGGCCCACATGGGTCTGCGGATGGCCCAGCGCGCCAATGGCGTCTCGAAGCTGCACGGCGAGGTCAGCCGGGACATGTTCGCCGGGCTGTGGCCGGGCTTCGACGCGGCCGAGGTGCCGATCGGTTCGGTCACCAATGGCGTGCACGCGCCGACCTGGGCGGCCAGGGAATGGCTCGACAAGGCTCGCGAGCTGGTCGGGCCGGAGCTGGTCGAGGAGGCGCGCGGCTGGGAGAAGCTCAGCGATGTCGATCTCGGGCAGCTGTGGTCGACGCGAAACACCCTGCGCGGGGTACTGATCGACGAGGTACGCCGCAGGCTGCGCGATTCCTGGCATCAGCGCGGCGCGGCCGAGGCGGAACTGGGCTGGATCGACGAGGTCTTCGATCCGTCGGTGCTCACCGTCGGCTTCGCGCGTCGCGTGCCCACCTACAAGCGGTTGACGCTGATGCTGCGCGACCCCGAACGGCTGCGCGCGCTGCTGCTCGATCCCGAGCGGCCGGTGCAGCTGGTGGTCGCGGGCAAGAGCCATCCCGCCGACGACGGCGGCAAGGCGCTGATCCAGCAGGTCGTGCGCTTCGCCGACGATCCGGCGGTGCGCCACCGCATCGTCTTCCTGCCCGACTACGACATGTCGATGGCCCGCTACCTGTACTGGGGTTGCGATGTGTGGCTGAACAATCCGCTGCGCCCGCTCGAGGCCTGCGGCACCTCCGGCATGAAGTCCGCGCTCAACGGCGGTCTCAACCTGTCCATCCGGGACGGCTGGTGGGACGAGATGTACGACGGCGAGAACGGCTGGGCGATTCCCACCGCCGACGGCGTGCGCGACGAGCACCGCCGCGACGATCTGGAGGCCTCGGCGCTCTACGAACTCGTCGAGCGCACCGTCGCGCCCCGCTTCTACGACCGCGACGCCGCGGGCGTGCCGGTGCGCTGGACCGAGATGGTGCGCCACACCCTGCAGACCACCAGTCCCAAAGTGCTGGCCTCACGCATGGTGCGCGACTACGCCGAGCAGTACTACGGACCCGCGGCCGCGGCGTTCGGCCGGGCTGCCGCCGACGGGTTCGCCGGCGCGGCGCAGGTCGCCGAATACCGCAAGCGGGTCGACGCGGCCTGGCCGTCGGTACGGGTCGCGCAGGTCGACAGTTCCGGCCTGCCCGATACCCCGGTGATCGGCGCGAAGCTGTCGCTGGAGGCGCGCATCGAACTCGGCGGGCTCGCGCCGTCGGATGTCGTGGTGCAGGCGGTGCTCGGCCGAGTGTCGCCGACCGACGACCTGTCCGACACCACCACCGTCGAGATGACCCACACCGGCACCGACGAGGGCGTCGAGCTGTATGCCGTGCAGTCGCCGGTGCCGCTGTCGGGCGCGGTCGGCTACACCGTGCGTGTGCTGCCCCACAACGCGTTGCTGGCCTCGGATGCCGAGCTGGGGCTGGTGGCCGTCGCGGGGGCGTGACCTGCGTCGTGTCACCGACGGCGGGTTCTTCGATTCAGTGAACTTTCCGCTACCGTTCCTGGGCATCCTTCTTCTCTGAAATCCGGACTGGAGTGTCATGGCCAGCGATGTCCTAACCCGCGCCCGACGGGGTCTCGACGGGTACTTCGGTGTCACGTCGAGCGGGTCCACCTTCCGGCGCGAGGCGATGGCGGGCACGGTCACGTTCCTGGCGATGTCCTACGTGCTGGCGGTGAATCCGTCGATCCTCGGTGACGAGGGCGCCCTGGGCGACAAGGGCATCCCGATGCAGGCCGTGTTCACCGCGACGGCGGTGGCCGCGATCTTCGGCACCCTGGTCATGGGCATCTGGGCCAAATATCCGATCGCGCTCGCGCCCGGCATGGGCCTCAACGCGTTCTTCGCCTACACGGTCGTGCTCAGTATGGGCATTCCGTGGCAGGTCGCCCTGTCGGGCACCTTGCTGTCGGGCATCATCTTCTTCGTCCTGGCGATCACCAAGATCCGGGAACGGATCCTCAACGCCATCCCGCTGCAGATGAAGTTCGCGGTGGGCGCGGGCATCGGCCTGTTCGTCGCGTTCCTCGGACTGAAGAACGCGGGCATCGTGGTCAACAGCGACGCGACGCTGGTCACCCTCGGCGACTTCACCAAGGGCACCACGCTGCTGGCCCTGTTCGGCTTGATCGTGACGGTGGTCTTCCTGGTGATCGGCTGGCACGGCGCGGTGCTCTACGGCATCGTCGCGACCACCGTCCTGGGCATGGTGACGGGGCTGGTCGCGATTCCGGACGGCATCGCCGAGCTGCCCAAGGGCCTGGATCAGACCTTCGGCCAGGCGATCATCCATCTGCCCGACGCGTTCACCGGGCAGATGATCGTGGTGGTGCTCACCATGCTGTTCGTCGACTTCTTCGATGCCTCCGGCACGCTCATCGGCGTCGCCAACCAGGCGGGTCTGCTGAACAAGGACGGCACGCTGCCGCGGGCGCGCAGTGCGATGGCGGCCGACTCGGTCGGCACCACGGCGGGCGCGATCATCGGTACCTCCACCACGACCGCGTACGTGGAATCGACGGCGGGCGTCTCGGCGGGCGGGCGGACCGGGATCACCGCGGTGACCACGGCGGGCTGGTTCCTGCTCGCGATGTTCTGCTATCCGATCTTCTCGGTGATCGCCGGATCGGCCGAGGTCACCGCCCCCGCGCTGATCGTCGTCGGCGTGCTGATGGCCCGGGCGCTGGGCGATATCGACTGGCAGCACCTCGAGTACTCGGTGCCCGCGTTCCTGACCGTGATCATGATGCCGCTGACCTATTCGATCGCCAACGGCCTGGCGATGGGCATGATCTTCTACCCGATCGTGATGGTCGCCAGGGGCCGGTACCGGGACGTGCATCCGGCCATGTGGGCGCTGATGGTGTTGTTCCTCGGGTACTTCTTCTTCCTGGTCGAGTAGGTGAACCCGCCGTAGGTGTGCCTATACTTAGGCTAGCCTAGCCAAGCTTGAAGGAGAGTTACCTATGAAGCGCTCGCTCGTTGCCGCGTCGATGGCGGTTGCCACCATCTTTGCGCCGGTCACCGCGGCTGTCGTCGCCACCGCTCCCGCCGCGATCGCCGCTCCGGCGACCCCGTCGGCCGGCGAACTGCAGGGCAAGCTGCAGGCGGCCATGAACGGCTCCTCGGCCGAGCTCGAGTCGGGCAACGCGGGCAGCCTCGCCGTCGTCCGCGACACCGTCAACCGGATCCCGGGCTACAGCTGGGACGTCTCGGGCCCGGTCACCGTCGACGGTGACACCCTCTCGGCCACCCTGAACAGCCGCCTCGGCGACTACACCTACCCGATCCCGGTGACCTGGAAGAACATCGACGGCACCTGGAAGCTGTCGCAGGAGTCGGAGAGCGCCCTGGTCGGCTACGCGACCATGGCGTGGTGAACTGAGTCCTCGCGCAAAGGCCGCCCTTCGGGGCGGCCTTTGCTGTTTTTCGTGTGAGCAGGGTCACGGAAGTGCTGGGAACGACGTGAAATAGATGGCCCGGACCCAGGGTTGTGACCGGAAGAGGCAACCGGACCGTGGTCCGGTTGCGGGCATGTATCGAATCGCAGATGAGGAAACGATGACCGACACCGCTACCCGCACCACTCCCGCTACCTCCACCGCCGACGAGGTCACCGCCTACGGCATCGGCCTGCTGGTGTTGCGCGTCGGCTTCGGCGGCCTGATGGCCGCCTACGGCGCGCAGAAACTGTTCGGCTGGTTCAACGGCATGGGCTGGCAGACCACCACCGACAGCTTCGAGGCGATGGGCTACAACCCCGGTGTCCTCTTCGGCACCCTCGCCGGGCTCAGCGAGCTGGTCGGCGGTCTGCTGCTGGTCTTCGGTCTGTTCACGCCGCTGGCCGCCGCGATCGTGCTCGGCACCATGATCAACGCGATCAACGTGCTGTGGGCCGGTGGGCTCTTCCCGGCCGACCCGTCGGTGACCGGCTACTCGACCCCGCTGGTCTACGCGATCGCCGCCGCGGGCCTGGCCTTCACCGGCCCGGGCCGGTTCTCGCTCGACGCCGGGCGTCCCTGGGCGCGCCAGGGTGTCGTCTGGGGCGCCGCGGCCGTGGCGGTCGCCGTGGTCGCCGCGGTGCTGACCCTGATCCTGAAGGCCGCGCTCTGAGCCGAGCCGACGTCGACGGCGGCGGCGGCGTGGCGACCGGAACCGGTTGCCGCGCCGCCGTTGTCGTTCGCGGGTGCGCGACGTTTCGTCATCGACCGTATGCCCGTGGTTCCACGCAGTGCCCGCGCCTGTCGCCGGTACCGATTACCCTCGTCGGCGGCGCCGGTCGACGCGGCGCCACGCACCGTCCGCGCATCGAAGAGGAGAGCTGCGATGAAGGCTTACGACCTGGGTTTCGGGGATTCCGCGGACAAACTGGCGGAGACGCCGGGCGGTGAACCGCTGACGCTCGACGCGCCGGTGCGCGCCGGGTGGATCGGCAGCGAGGGACCCGCGATCGATCCGGCGACCTGGCCGCGCGGACCGGTCACCGGGCTGCCGATGATGCACGCGCTCACCCTGCGGCTGCCCACCGACTATCAGCGCCGGGGACCGAAGTTCCCGGCCATCGCCTTCTTCCAGGGTGAGGGGCAGTTCGCCGACGCGACCGACCCGATCCAGGCCGACGCGTCCGCCGAGGATCCCGTCGCCCGCGAGCTGGTCTCGACCCGGCTGCACTCCCAGCTGCAACTCCTGCACGACGAGATCGGCGGCGTGTTCGCCCTGATCTGGCTGACCGAAGCGGAATTCGCCGCGGGCCCGGTCGCCCCGCCCGCCGACGTGCGCCCGCCCGGTTCGCCGGTCGCGAGCGACGAGGGCTGCAACGCCTGGGACGACGTGCACCCCACTATCGGCGTCTGGCTGGCCGAGCGCGTCGCCGATCCCAATATCGGCATCCCGCCGGTCGAGTACGTCCCGAACTCGCGCTACCAGGATCCGCTCACGGAGGACTCCGGCTGGAATCACTGGGCCGAGCCCCTGTTCGGGCGCTCCCACCTCGGCGGCACCGCCTTCCCCGTCCAGGCGCTCCCGGAGGGCCTGACCCCGTACTACCTGGAGATCGAGGAGATCTCCGGGATGAACTTCGGCGGCGGCAACGCCCAGCTCGACCTGGAGTCGGGCGTCTTCGACTGGGCCTGCGGGTAGAGCTCAGTCCACCATGGCCGGGCGGTCGTCGTCGGGGTGCGCCCCGCCGGCGACGCGCGGTGGCCGGATCGCGCGGGAGAGTTCTTCCGCGACAGGGGGATCGATGATGGTCGGTTCGATCGGTTCGACGCGTGGGCGCGGCGGCGTCGAGCGGACCAGCCGGAAGGCGCCGATCAGCACGGTCAGGTAGACGACCACGTAGACGTTCATCATGACCTGCGCGCCCGGCCACCACGGCGGCAGCAGGAAGGTGCCGACACTGACCCAGGTGGGGGTGTAGGTGTAGGTCCACGCGGCGATGGCGAGGTAGAGCCCGCCGGCGGCGAGCCACCAGCGGCCACGGGTCTGCGCGCGATGGATCAGGTAGACCGTCAGCGGCACGAACCAGACCCAGTGGTGCCCCCACGAATACGGGGAGACCGCGCAGGCGGTGAGGCCGCCGAGGGTCACCGACAGCAGCGCTTCGCCGCGGCGCACCAGCTCGGCCGCGAGCCACAGCGCGACGAGCGCGATCGGGACCGCGATCAACAGCCACAACCAGACCGGGGCAGGCCCGTGGACGAGATGGGCGATGGCCCCGCGCAGCGACTGGTTGGCGGGGTGGACATCGGGGGCGATACGGCCGGACTGGAAGAACGTCGAGGTCCAGTACTGAGCGGAATCGCTCGGCAGGACAAGCGCAGTCAGGCCGATCGTGGCGGCGAAGGTGAGCGCCGCGGTGGCCGCGGCACGCCACTGCCGCTGCGCCAGATACTGGGCGACGAAGAACAGCGGCGTCAGCTTGATCCCCGCGGCGATGCCGACGCCGAGACCGCGCAGCCTGCTGTGCTCGGCGCGGGAGAAGTCCCACAGCACGAGCAGCATGAGCCACAGGTTGATCTGCCCGTAGTAGAGCGTGGTGCGTACGGGCTCGGCGAAGACGAAGGCCAGCATGATCAGCGCGCTGACGACGACCAGGCGCGGTGTCACCCGGTAGCCGAGCATCCGCCAGCTCTGCAGCACGCAGCCGAACAACACGACGAGATTGAGTACCAACCAGGTCGTGGTGACCGCCGACCACGGCACCAGCACCAGCGGCAGGAACGCCAGCGCCGAGAACGGCGTGTAGGTGTAGAGCAGGCCGTAGTGCGTCGGCTCGATGTAGAGCGCTCGGTCGTGCAGCACGCGCCAGCCGCCGTCGCGGTAGATGTGGACGTCGAGGCCGCCGACGAGGATGCCGCCGCTGTCCATCCACGGATCCATGGTGGTGAACAGCAGTGTCACGCCGAGAATGGCGGTACCGAGTAGCAGGAGGAGCGTCGAGACTGTGCGCGGGAGCTCCGCGCGTCGAGATTTCTCCACCACGGCCGTACTACCGGCCGGCTCGCATCGTATGCACGACTAAGAACCTACCGCCCGCCCGCCGGGATGCCGCGGTGCGGCCCGCCTTTGGTAGAGGATCCCTATGAAGGCGGCCGCCGGAGCGGCCGACCGGACCCGGAAGTGCCCGGTCACGCGGCCGGCTGCAAGACCAGCATGGTGTCGGCGCCGTGATGGAACTCGTAGCGGGTCTTGCGCAGTGCGGTGTGCACGCCCTTGTCGTGGAGTTCGGTGCGGAGGTGGGCGATGAGGTCGTCCAGGGGCGCGCCGGTGTAATCGAGCAGAGGGTAGAGCCTGGCTTCGCCCTCGGTGACCCGGGACAGTTCGAGCAGGGCGGACAGGTGGAATTCGGCGTCGAGGCGGTCGGCGTAGCTGAACAGCAGGTGCGAGCTCAGCGACAGGTCGAAGGACTTGTCGGGGAACGGGAGTTCGGGCAAGCTCGCGGCGATGTAGCGGTCGGGTGCGGCGCGCAGATCGGCGGCGAAGCGCCGGGCCGCGCCACGCCGGATGGCGGCATGGCCGTCGGGGGAGCCGTACCAGTCCCAGCGGTAGCGGTGGGCATTGGCGGCGGCCCAGGCCACGGCGCGGTCGTTCTCGGTGACGGCATCGACGGCCAGTGCGGTGGTCGGACGGGCGTAGATTGGATCGATCGCGGTGACCACGGCACCCAGGGCAGTCGCCTCGGCCGCGAAACTTGCTGCGCCACCAGGGCAATCGAGCACCTTGCGCCCGGTGAGGTCGTCGTCGGACAGGTGAAACATCGCGCGGTACTCGGCCAAAGATCTTGCGCTGACCAGAAATTCGCCGAGTACCTCGCCATCGGCGTGGTGCTTCATCACCCAACGGTCTCACGACTTGCGTTCGCCCGGTGGTGAATTCACGGGTGTGGTCATGTCGATTGCAGGACTCGGCGTAAAAGTCCCTCAGCTCAGGCGGACGCGGTGAGCCTGCGCAGCGCCTTCGCCACCACCTCGGGGTCGGTGGTCTCCCAGTACGGCGGCAGCGAAGCGCGCAGGTATCCGCCGTACCGGGCGGTGGCCAGCCGCGAATCGAGGATCGCGACGACGCCGCGATCGTCGACGCTGCGCAGCAGTCGACCGGTGCCCTGGGCCAGCAGCAGCGCGGCATGGTTGGCCGCCACCGTCATGAAGCCGTTGCCGCCGCGCGATTCCACCGCGCGCTGACGGGCGGTGAGCAGCGGGTCGTCGGGGCGGGGGAACGGAATGCGGTCCAGGATCACCAGACTCAGCGACGGGCCCGGTACGTCGACGCCCTGCCACAGCGTGAGCGTGCCGAACAGCGACGTCGCCGGGTCGTCGGCGAACTTGCGCACCAGCGCGCCCATCGAGTCGTCGCCCTGGCACAGCACCGGGGTGTCGAGCCGTTCGCGCAGCGCCTCGGTAGCGGCCTTGGCGGCGCGCATCGAGGAGAACAGGCCGAGCGTGCGCCCGCCCGCGGAGGTGATCAGCTGCTCGATCTCGTCGAGATAGGCGGGGGCGAGGCCGTCGCGACCCGGCGCGGGCAGGTGCTTGGCGACATAGAGGATGCCGGACTTGGCGTGGTCGAACGGGGAGCCGACGTCGAGGGAACTCCAGCGCACCGATTCCAGGTCGGCGGGCGCGGTGGCGCCGTTGGCCAGTGCCGGGTCGACCTTGCCGCCGGACTGCGAGGGCAGGCCCCAGGTGATCGCGAGACCGTCGAACGAGCCGCCGATCTGGAGGGTGGCCGAGGTGAGGACCACGGTCGCGGTGCCGAACAGTCTGCTGCGCAGCAGGCCGCCCACCGACAGCGGCGCCATCCGCAGGGTGCGGCGCGCGACGCCGCGGATCTCGTCGGCCGAGAGCCAGATGACATCGCGGCGCGCGGCCGGATCGGCCTCCTCGAACGCGGTGAGGGTGCGCACCGCAGCGTCGTGCACGTCGTCGATCGCGGCCACGGCCATCGTGCGGGCCGCGGCGTTGTCGGGATCGTCGGTGGCCTTGACGCTGCCCTGCGGCGCGAGCGCGGTGCGGGCGTTCCAGGCGGCGTCGCGGACCAGTGCGAGGACGGGGGCGATGCCGTCGGGCAGCTGATCCCAGCGGCCGGGCGGCAGATCCTCGAGCGCCTCGTGGAACGCTTCGGCCGCGCCTTCGAGCCGGTCGACCTCGCGTTCGTCGATGAGCTTGGTGCAGCGGCGGGCCGCGGCGCTGATCGCGGTCGCGGCGAGTTCGGCGGTGGCGACGCCGGTGACCCGGTCGACCAGTTCGTGCGCCTCGTCGATCACCACCACATCGTGTTCGGGCAGCACCTGGATGCCGCTGATCGCGTCGATGGCCAGCAGGGCGTGGTTGGTCACCACCACGTCGGCCTGGGCCGATTCGGCACGCGCCTTCTCGGCGAAGCAGTCCTGGCCGAACTGGCAGCGGGTCTTGCCCAGGCATTCGCGCGAGGACACGCTGACCTGGCGCCAGGCCCGGTCGCTGACGCCGGGGGCGATCTCGTCGCGGTCGCCGGTCTCGGTGTCGGAGGCCCACTCGTTGAGCCGCTGTACCTCGCGGCCCAGCTTGGAGATGGCGAACGCGTCGAACAGTTCCGCCTCGCCGCCGGTGTCCTCCGGGATCACGCTGTTGATCTTGTTCAGGCACAGATAGTTGTTGCGGCCCTTGAGGATCGCGAACTGCGGCACCCGGCCCAGCGGCCCGGCCAGCGCGTCGGCCAGCCGGGGCAGATCGCGGTCGACCAGCTGACGTTGCAGGGCGATCGTCGCGGTGGAGACCACCACCGTGCGCCCGGTCCGCACCGCGTGCCGCAGACTCGGCACCAGGTAGGCCAGCGACTTGCCGGTGCCGGTTCCCGCCTGCACCGCCAGGTGTTCCTTGGTATCGATCGCGTGGTCGACCGCGGTGGCCATCGTCGTCTGGCCGGTGCGTTCCTTGCCTCCCAGGGCATGCACGGCGGTGGCGAGCAGGTCGGCGACGGGAGGAAGTTCGGGCACGCAGGCAGCTTATCGGTCCCCTCGGACAGGATTTTCGGAGCGCTGGCGCGCTCGAGGTCGCGGCCCCTGATCGACGGGGCGGCCGCGACTCGCCGCCGCGCGGCGGACCCTCCTCGAGGTCGGGTCGTGGGAGCGGGTCGTCAGGTCGGGTCAGGGCTCGCGGACGAAGTCGTCGAGGTGGTCGCGGACGTAGTCGAGGACGCGCTGTTCGAAGTCGGCGGGTTCGTTGATGTCGTAGATCTCGTCGGGGTCGTCGGCGCGAGCGCCGTCGGGGCGGCGGATCTGGCCCGGGTTGGCCAGGGTCTGGTGTTCGTCGTCGAAGAAGCGGTCCAGGGCGTCGTCGGGGGAGCTGGGGGAGGCGTCGCGGGCGGCCAGGATCGCGGCGGCGGCCAGGCGTGGCATGCCCGCCGCGCGCAAACCCCGTGTGGCCCAGGGGAGCTCACCGCGACGGGTGCGCAGGTAGCCGCTGAAGCCGGTGTCCAGGACGCTGGTGTGCAGGCTCGACAGGGCCAGCAGGTGGGCGAAGGCGGGCGGGAGTTCGGCGAAGGCGCCGGCGCCGCGGCGCTGCAATTCGTCGGTGACGGGGTTGGACCAGAAGACGATGTCGGCGGCGTCGTGGATGCTGTCGAGATCGGCCAGCGCCGCCCGCAGGCGGGCGCGGGCCTGCGCCGGGAATCGGTAGTCCATGGGTGCAGGCTAGCCGCGTCCCGGCCGCTCGCCGCGGGTCGCCCGTCCTCGTCCCCGGGTGTGCCTGCGACAGAAGTTCAGCCGCGAAGCTCGCCCGACAACGCGACGCCCGCCTCGCGCAGCGTGGACAGCGCGGCGGTGACCGTCGCCGGGGCGACGCCCGCGGTGAGGTCGAGCAGGACGCGGGTGTCGAACCCCGCGGCGCGGGCATCGAGCGCGGTGGCGCGCACGCAGTGGTCGGTGGCGATGCCGACGACGTCGACGCGGTCGATGTCACGGGCACGCAGCCAGTCCGCCAGGGTGCTGCCGTCGGCGGCCGCGCCTTCGAAACCGGAGTAGGCGGCGGAGTACTCGCCCTTGGAGAAGACCTCCTGGACCGGGCCGAGATCCAGCGCCGGGTGGAAATCCGCGCCCGGCGTGCCGACCCGGCAGTGCGGGGGCCAGGTGTCGACGTAGTCGGGCTCGGTGGAGAAATGCGGGCCGGGATCGACGTGGTAGTCCCTGGTCGCGACCACCGCGTCGTAGTCGTGCGTGGCCACGAACTCGCTGATGGCCGCCGCCACCGCGGCGCCTCCCGCGACAGCCAGTGCCCCGCCCTCGCAGAAGTCGTTCTGCACATCCACGATCACCAGACCGCGTGCCATGGCGTCCTCCACTTCCTCCACCGGTTCGAGCCGCGCGTGCGGGCGCGTCGTGTGCCGCGCGGAACTCCGACGACATCATTGTCCGCTGCGCCGACCCGCACGGCCACTCGGCCGCGTCGCTCCGGCCGCTGTCGTGGCGCGGTCAGCCCAGGAACGTCGTCGGCACCGCGGGCTCGCCCGCCGACAGCTTGAGCCCCTCCCACGGCAGGCTGACCAGCCCGCGCGCGACCAGCTCCCGGCTCTGCGCCAGCGTCGCGACGCCGTCGACCACCGTGCCCTTGCGAACCAGCGGCACCAGCAGCTCCCTGGCCTGGAAACCGTTGGTGGCCGGGGTTTCTCCGTCGGCGGGGTAGACGATCTCCTCGACGATCGTGCCGGTCGCGCGGGCCAGCCGCAACGCCTTCTTGGTGCCGCCGCGCGACTGCTTGTGACTGCTGCGCTTGGCCACCGGGACGCCGTCGACCTCGACCAGCTTGTAGACCATGCCCGCGGTCGGGGCACCGGAACCGGTGACCAGTGAGGTGCCGACGCCGTAGACGTCGACCGGTTCGGCGCGCAGGGCCGCGATCGCGTACTCGTCCAGATCGCCGGAGACCACGATGCGGGTGCCGGTGGCGCCGAGGCCGTCGAGCTGGTCGCGGACCTGCCTGGCCAGCACACCGAGATCGCCGGAATCGATCCGCACGCCGCCCAGCTCGGTGCCGGCGACCTCGATCGCGGTCGCGACGCCGCGGGTGATGTCGAAGGTGTCGACGAGCAGGGTGGTGCCGACGCCGAGCGCGTCGACCTGGCTGCGGAACGCGGCCGCCTCGTGCTCGCCGTCGGCGCCGCTGTGCAGCAGGGTGAACGCGTGCGCGCTGGTGCCCGCGCCGGGCACGCCGAAGTCGCGCACGGCCGCCAGATTGGAGGTGGCGTCGAAGCCGGCCAGGTAGGCGGCGCGGGAACTGGACGGCGCGGCCAGTTCGTGGGTGCGCCGCGAGCCCATCTCGATCATCCGCCTGCCCGCCGCCGCGCTCACCATGCGCGCGGCCGCCGAAGCGATGGCGCTGTCGTGATTGAGGATCGACAGGGCCAGCGTCTCCAGCAGCACACACTCGGCGAAACTGCCGCGCACGGACAGGATCGGCGAGCCGGGGAAGTACAGCTCGCCCTCGGCGTAACCGTCGATATCGCCGGTGAAGCGATATTCCCGCAACCAGTCGACGGTGGCCGGGTCGAGGAACCGGGCGACCACGGCGAGTTCGGCCGGACCGAACCGGAAATCGGTCAGCGCCTCGAGCAGCCTGCCGGTACCGGCCACCACGCCGTAGCGGCGACCGTGCGGCAAGCGCCGGGCGAACACCTCGAAGGTGCACTGCCGATGCGCCGAGCCGTCGGCCAGGGCGGCGGCGAGCATGGTCAGCTCGTACTGATCGGTCAGCAGCGCGGTGCTGGCGAACTCGTCACGGATCTGCACACCGGAAACTGTAGTCACCGCGGGTGTTGTTTCTGCGTGGCCGCGTCGTACCCTGGGTTTTATGGCCGTGTGCAATCCCGTTCGAGCCGGCGCCGTCACCGACGCCGTGAACGCCGCACTGTCAGCGGCGCAAGCGACGCCGGAAGCGGTCGAACAGACCGAGATCCTCGAGGCCGAGGACCGACCCTGGGTGACCGTCGTCTGGGACGACCCGGTGAACCTCATGCACTACGTCACCTACATCTTCCAGAAGCTCTTCGGCTACAGCAAAGCCAAGGCGACCGAGCTGATGTTGCAGGTGCACAACGAGGGCAAGGCCGTCGTATCCTCCGGTTCCCGCGACAAGATGGAGCAGGACGTGCGCCGATTGCACGCGGCGGGACTCTGGGCAACCATGCAGCGAGACGACTGAGTACCGTAGCCCTGTGCGCAAGTGGAGCAGGAAGAACTCACTGAGTGGCCTGAAGCTTCGTTCCGAGATGGACGAGCACGAGGCCACGGTGCTGCGCTCCCTGATCGGCGCCGTATCCGGTCTGCTCAGCGACCGCGCCGCCGACGCGCCCGAGGACGAACTCGCCGCGCTGACCGGCCTGCGCACCGGCAACTCCACCCCGCCCGACGACCCGCAGCTGCTGCGCCTGCTGCCCGACTTCCACCGCGCCGAGCCCGGCTCGCCCGATGCCAAGCGCGCCGATCTCAACTCCGCGCTGCGCAGCCTGCACGAGCCCGAGATCATCGACGCGAAACTGGCCGCGGGCCGGGTCGTGCTGGACAGCTGTCCCGAGGTAGGCGGCAAGATCGTGCTCACCCCGGAACAGGCCGACGCCTGGCTGGCCGCGCTCACCGACGTGCGCCTGGCGCTGGGCACCCTGCTCGACATCGACGACGACACGCCCGACCACTTCGATCCGAGTGATCCGCGCGCGCCGCATCTGGACGTCTACCACTGGCTGACCTGGATGCAGGACTCGCTGTTGCAGGCGCTCGCACCCTGATTCCGGCGGGTTAGGGTCGGGGAATGCGCAGTGCTCCCGGTCCACGGAACTCGATCACCGATGTGGCGGGCGTGCTGGTCGGCCATCACCAGGTGCTCGACAACGACGTCACCCTGGGTACCGGCGCCGCGACCGGCTGCACCGTGGTGCGCGTCCCCGGCGGCGCGACCGCCGCGGTGGACGTGCGCGGCGGCGGACCGGGCACCAGGGAGACCGATCTGCTCGACCCGGCCAATACCGTCCGTCAGCTGAACGCGGTCCTGCTCACCGGCGGCAGCGCGTACGGCCTGGCCGCCGCCGACGGCGTGATGCGCTGGTCGGAGGAGCACGGCGAGGGCATCCCGATGGACCCGGCCGATCCGAGCCGGGTGGTGCCGATCGTGCCCGCCGCGGTGATCTTCGATCTGCCGGTGGGCGCGTGGCACATCCGGCCCGACGCCGACTTCGGATTCCTCGCGGCCGAGGCGGCCGCCGCCGATTTCGCGCGCGGCACCGCCGGGGCGGGGGTCGGCGCGCGCGCCGGTGCGCTCAAGGGCGGAATCGGTTCGGCGAGTGTCGTTCTCGCCGACGGGCCGGGCGCCGGGGTGACGGTCGGGGCGGTGATCGTCGCCAATCCCGTCGGCTCGGTGGTCGATCCGCGCACCGGGCTGCTGTGGGGCGCAGGCACCGACGGGCCCGATTTCTTCGGGCTGCGGCCCGGGACCGCGGCCGAGATCGCCGCGCTCGACGCCCTGCCGGTGAAGGGCACCGTGCTCAACACGACCATCGGCGTGGTCGCCACCGACGCCGCGCTCGACCCGGTCGCCTGTCACAGGCTGGCCACCACCGCGCACGACGGGCTGGCCCGCGCGATCCGGCCGGTGCATTCCCCGCTCGACGGTGACACCCTGTTCGCGCTGTCCACCGCCGCGATCGAGGTGCCGCCGATCCCGCTGCCCGGCGCGTTCCCCGGCGATCTACTGCTGCTCGACCAGTTGTGCACGGCCGCGGCCGTGGTCGTGGAGCGGGCTGTCGTCGACGCCGTGCTCAGCGCGACCTCGATCGCCGGGATCCCGGCCTATCGAGATCTGTTCCCGCGCCGACTCCCCGCAGGTGGGGACCGGGGTGCGCGCGGCGCGGAATAGCCGAATAGGGTGGGTCGTTGTCGAGGTGGTGCTCGACAGCACGCAGTCGGGTTTGTGGAAAGGGTCGAGGAAGTGCTGGTGATCAGGGCCGATCTCGTGGACGCGATGGTGACGCACGCGCGCGCCGACCACCCGGACGAGGCCTGCGGCATCATCGCCGGACCCGAGGGCAGCGACCGGCCGGAACGCTTCGTCGCCATGGTCAACGCCGAACGTTCGCCCACGTTCTACCGCTTCGATTCCGGGGAGCAGTTGAAGGTCTGGCGCGCGATGGACGAGGCCGACGAGACCCCCGTGGTCGTCTACCACTCGCACACCGCGACCGAGGCCTACCCGAGCCGTACCGACATCTCCTACGCCTCCGAGCCGTTCGCACACTATGTGCTGATCTCCACCCGCGACCCGGAGCGGCACGAACTGCGCAGCTACCGCATCGTCGACGGCGAGGTCACCGAAGAGCCCGTGCGGATCGTCGATTCCTACGACGCCTGAACCCACCGAACGAAGTCACACCCGAGGAGTCCCCATGCCGGTAACCGTGTCCATTCCGACCATCATGCGAGGTCTCACCGGAGGCGAGAAGCGCGTCCAGGGCGAGGGCTCGACGCTGTCGGCGCTGATCGAGAACCTCGAGGCCAACCACCCGGGCCTGGCCGAGCGTCTGCTCTCCGACGGCAAGCTCAACCGCTACGTCAACATCTACGTCGACGACGAGGACGTGCGCTTCACCGGTGGTCTCGACGCCGAGGTACCCGCGGGCGCGTCGGTCACCATCCTGCCCGCCGTCGCCGGCGGCAGTGTCGATCTCGGCGCTCCCGGGGCGCTGCGTGGTGCCGCAGGCTCCCTCCTCCGCGCCCGTCGCTCGCGCCTGCGCTGACGTCGTGGCCCGCTACGAATCGCTGATCGCGACCCTCGGCAACACCCCGCTCGTCGGATTGAAGACGCTGTCGCCGCAGTGGGACGGCGACGACCACGTCCGCCTGTGGGCCAAGCTCGAGGACCGCAACCCCACCGGGTCGATCAAGGACCGGCCCGCGCTGCGGATGATCGAGCAGGCCGAGGCCGACGGGCTGCTCACTCCGGGCTGCACGATCCTGGAGCCGACCAGCGGCAACACCGGGATCTCGCTGGCCATGGCGGCCAAGCTCAAGGGCTACCGGATCGTGTGCGTGATGCCGGAGAACACCTCGGTGGAGCGGCGTCAGCTGCTCACCATGTTCGGCGCCGAGATCATCGACTCGCCGGCCGCGGGTGGTTCGAACCAGGCCGTGGCCATGGCCAAGGAGATCGCCGCGAAGAACCCGGACTGGGTGATGCTCTACCAGTACGGCAATCCGGCCAACGCGCTCGCGCACTACGAGACCACCGGCCCGGAACTGCTGGCCGACCTGCCCGAGATCACGCATTTCGTGGCCGGTCTCGGCACCACCGGCACCCTGATGGGCACCGGGCGATTCCTGCGCGAGAACGTGCCGGGCATCGAGATCGTCGCCGCGGAACCCCGCTACGGCGAACTGGTCTACGGCCTGCGCAACATCGACGAGGGGTTCATCCCCGAGCTGTACGACGAGGCGGTGCTGACCACACGGTTCTCCGTCGGCCCCTACGACGCGGTGAAGCGCACCCGGGAACTCGTCGGCGAGGAGGGCATCTTCGCCGGCATCTCCACCGGCGCGATCCTGCACGCGGCGCTGGGCGTGGCGAAGAAGGCGCAGAAGGCGGGCAAGCGCGCTGATATCGCGTTCGTCGTCGCCGACGGCGGCTGGAAGTACCTGTCGACCGGCGCCTACGACGGCACCCTGGACGAGGCCGAGGAACGGCTCGACGGCCAGCTCTGGGCGTGAGTTATCGGAGCGCTGACGCGCGCGACGGCCGCTGCGCGGGCTGCCCTCCCTAGGGGTCGGGCGTGCGGACTGGGTGCGTGGTCGAGTCGGGGCGGGCCTACGGGGGCGGGTGTTTCGGTACCCTGGCTTCTGTAGTGGCCCGGCCCGAGTGGAGGCGATGTCGGTGAGCGGTGGCGGAGGAATCGGAGCCTCGTTCGATCCGGATCGGATCGCCGGGCTGCGGGGACGGCCCGGCGCGACCCCACCCGCACGGCGCGAGGGCGTCCGGGCGTGGACGCGCGCTGCGGTCGTGATCGTCGGGTTCGTCGGGTCGTTGTATGTGATCGAGGGCGTCGACGCGGTGCTCTCGCACGACCGGCCGACGGGGGCGCCCGGTCAGCTCGACGCGGGCGGGATCGAACCTCGCGAACTCGACGGCCTCGACGGCATCGTGTGGGCGCCGCTGCTGCACGGCGGCTGGGATCATCTGATGGCCAACACGCTGCCGCTGCTGATCCTCGGTTTCCTGGTGCTGCTGTCCGGGATCGGGCGCGGTATCGCGGCCACGGCGATCATCTGGGTGGTCGCCGGCGTCGGCACCTGGCTGACCGGCTCGTCGGGCAGCGTGCACGTCGGCGCGTCGTCGCTGGTGTTCGGCTGGCTGACGTATCTGATCTGCCGTGGGTGGTTCGCCCGCAATGTGGGGCAGATCGTGCTCGGCGTGGTGATCTTCGCGCTCTACGGCTCGATGCTGTGGGGCGTACTGCCCAGTGACCCCCTAATTTCTTGGCAGGGACATCTTTTCGGGGCGGTGGGTGGAGTCCTCGCGGGCTGGGTACTCTCTGGTGATGAACGTCGACGCCGCCGTGGAGCATCGGTCGGCCGCGCAGTACCTACGCGGTAGCCGGGGATCCGGTCTGGAAAATGGGGGGATCCTGCATTGAGCACCAGCACGTCGTGGCAGCATGGGGGCATGCGCCTTACCGTCCTCGGGTGCTCGGGCAGCGTGTCCGGCCCGGATTCCCCAGCGTCGGGTTACCTGCTGACGGGTCCCGATATGAGGCCGACCGTCATCGACTTCGGTCCCGGCATCTTCGGCGCGCTGCAGAAGTACCTGAACCCGGGTGACGTCGACATCTTCCTGACCCATCTGCACGCGGATCACTGCCTCGATCTGCCCGCGCTGCTGGTGTGGCGTCGCTACCATCCCAATCCGCCGCAGGGCCTGGCGCTGGTGCGCGGTCCCTCCGACGCCGCGCTGCGCATCGGCAACGCCTCCGCCGAGATCGGCGGCGAGACCGACGACTGGTCCGACGTGATCGACTCGCAGGCCTGGGTCGAGAACGTGCCCGTCCCCTTCGGTCCCGGCCACACCGTCGAGGCCCGCCGGATGTATCACCCGCCGGAGTCCTACGGCCTGCGCATCACCGCCGCGGACGGCCGCGTCTTCGTCTACACCGGCGACACCGCCATGTGCGATGCCGTCGTCGAGCTGGCCGAAGGCGCCGATGTGCTGATGGCCGAAGCCTCGTGGACCCACGATCCGGCCAATCGCCCTCCCGGCATTCACCTTTCGGGCACCGAGGCGGGCGAGATCGCCACCCGCGCGGGCGCCAAGGAACTGCTGCTCACCCATATTCCCCCGTGGACCTCGCGCGAGGATGTCATCGCCGAGGCCAAGGCCGCGTTCGCCGGCCCGGTCCACGCGGTCTCGCCCGGCGAAACCTTCGACCTGTAGGACCGGCGAACAGTCGAGCTTCCCGACGACTCGCTGACTCCCGGGGACGTGGAACGGCTAGTGTGTGTGCCGTGTCGAGACGAGCCGATGGCAGGGCGGATGACGAACTCCGCGAGGTAAGGATCACCCGTGGCTTCACCACGCATCCGGCGGGATCGGTGCTGGTCGAGTTCGGGCAGACCCGGGTGATGTGCACGGCTAGCGTCACCGAGGGTGTCCCGCCGTGGCGGCGGGATTCCGGGCTCGGCTGGCTCACCGCGGAGTACGCGATGCTGCCCGCCGCCACCCACACCCGCAGCGGGCGTGAATCGGTGAAGGGCAAGGTCGGCGGCCGGACCCAGGAGATCAGCCGCCTGATCGGGCGCTCGCTGCGCGCCTGCATCGACCTGGCCGCGCTGGGCGAGAACACCATCGCGCTGGACTGCGACGTGCTGCAGGCCGACGGCGGCACCCGTACCGCCGCCATCACCGGTGCGTACGTGGCGCTCTCGGACGCGGTGACCTACCTGGCCGCGGCGGGCAAACTGGCCGACCCGCAACCGATCTCGTGCATGATCGCCGCGGTGAGTGTCGGCGTGGTCGACGGCCGGGTGCGCCTCGACCTGCCCTACGAGGAGGATTCGCGCGCCGAGGTCGACATGAACGTGGTCGCCACCGACACCGGCACCCTGGTCGAGATCCAGGGCACCGGCGAGGGCGCGACGTTCCCGCGCTCGACCCTGGACAAGCTGCTCGATTCGGCGCTGGCCGGTTGTGAGCAGCTGTTCGCGGTGCAGAAGGAAGTCCTGGCGCAGCCCTACCCGGGTGCGCTGCCCGAGCCGGCCGGTAAGAAGTAGCCGTGGCCGTGCGCGTGCTGGTCGCCAGCCGGAATGCCAAGAAGCTGAAAGAACTGCGCCGGATCCTCGACGAGGCGGGCGTCGCCGGGATCGAACTGGTGAGCCTGAACGAGGTGCCGCCCTACGAGGAGGCGCCCGAGACCGGGGCCACCTTCGAGGAGAACGCGATCGCCAAGGCGCGCGACGGGGCCGTCGCCACCGGATTGCCGTGTGTGGCCGATGATTCCGGGATCGAGGTGGACGCGCTCAACGGTATGCCCGGCGTGCTCTCGGCACGCTGGTCGGGCCGTCACGGCGACGACACCGCCAACAACACCTTGCTGCTCGCGCAGCTCGGTGACGTGCCCGACGAGCGGCGCGGCGCCCGGTTCGTCTCCACCTGCGCGCTGGTGCTGCCCGACGGCACCGAAACCGTGGTGCGCGGCGAATGGCCGGGCACGATCGCCCGGAAACCGTTGGGGGAGGGCGGTTTCGGTTACGATCCGCTGTTCCTGCCGGAGGGTGGCACCGGCAGTGCCGCGGAACTGACTCCGGCCGAGAAGGACGCTGTCTCGCACCGCGGCCGGGCGCTCACCCAGCTGCTGCCCGCGCTGGCCGCGCTGGCCTGAACCGAAACGACAGCGCCGCCGCCCCGGATTCCGGGTGCGGCGGCGCTGTCGTCGTTCGGGGGGCTCAGAGTCCGTACTGCTGTTTGACGTCCTTGGCATTGCGGTGCTCGACGAAGAACGACAGCAGCGGGATGGTGCCCGCGATCAGGGTGCCGACGGTGCGCCCGATCGGCCAGCGCACCTTCACGGCGAGGTCGGCGGTGACGAGCAGGTAGGCGAAGTACACCCAGCCGTGCACGACCGCGATCCAGCTCGGGGTGTCGACGCCGAAGCCGTACTTGGCGATCATCTCCCCGGTGAGCAGCAGCAGCCACAGGCCGGTGACCCAGGCCAGCACCCGGTAGCGCTGTAGCGCCGGACGGATCTTGGCGGCGTCGCCCGCCGGGGCGGCCTGGTCGAGCGACGGTGCGGTCGTGTTCTCGTCGGTGGTCACCCGGCGTTCCTCTCAGGGGCGCGCAGACCGGCCGAGCGGACCTGCGCATCGATGTCGCTGGCGTGCAGTCCCGCCAGGTACTGGTTGTAGGCGACCGTTTCCGGGTCGTCGGCGGGCGCGGCCTTGGGCCGTTCCGGCAGGATCCCGGCGGGGATCTCGCGCGGTGCCTCGGCCTTCGCCGCGCGCGGTGCGGTGTCCGGTTCCTCGGCCTCGCGCTCGAGGCGGACGAACCGGACGTAGGCGAACACCGCGAACGCGGCGAACAGCGGCCACTGCAGGGCGTAGCCGAGGTTCTGGCCGGTTCCCGAGGCCGATTCGAACCGCTCCCACTGCCACCAGGCCAGCGCGAGGCAGCCCAGCGCGACGACGACGACCAGCGCGATCAGGGCCGGTCGATTGTGCGCCGGGCGGGGAGAGGAAGCGGACACGCGCTCCACGGTACCCGCCTACTACAGGCGGCGTAGGAGCAGGTCGGGGGCTCAGAACTTGTAGGTGATCCCGGTCATCCGCTCGGATTCCTCCCACAGCCTGCGCAGCAGTTCCGGATTGCGCGAGATCGCGCTCGACGGGCACGCCTCGACCGGACCCTGGGACTGCATCCACTTGTTGGGACCCCAGTAGACGGTCGGGTCGGCCGCAGGCTCGGTGGCGGCGAACAGGCTCGAGTGGGCGGCCTTGGCCGGCGGGTGGCCGATGAGCTTGATGAACGGCTTGCTGACCCGGTCGAGCGGGGTCTCGGTGCGGGCGAACAGGTCGGTCGCCGAGACGCCGGGGTGCACGGCGTAGGACTTCTTGGCCGAGCCCGCCTCGCTGAGCCTGCGCTGTAGTTCGCGGCCGAACATGAGGTTGGCCAGCTTGGCCTGGGCGTAGGCGAGGTTGCGCTGGTAGCGGCGGTGCTCGTAGTTGAGGTCGTCGATCCACAGCTTGGGCGTCTGCTTGTGGGCGATGCTGGCCAGGGTGACGACCCGGTCGGTGATGCGGTCGAGCAGCAGGCCGGTGAGCGCGAAGTGGCCGAGGTGGTTGACGCCGAACTGGGTCTCGAAGCCGTCGGCGGTGCGCGAGAACGGGATGTTCATCAGGCCGGCGTTGTTGATCAGGACGTCGAATTCGCCCTGCTGGTCGGCGAAGGCGCGCACGGAAGCCAGGTCGGCGAGGTCGAGCGCGGCCACCCGGACGTCGCCCGGGATGGCGTCGGCGATCGGCTGGGCCTTGGCCGCGTTGCGGCACGCCATGATCACGGTGGCGCCCTTGCCTGCCAACACCTTGGTGGTTTCGGCGCCGAGGCCGCCGTTGGCCCCGGTGATCACGAACGTGCGCCCGGTCTGGTCCGCGATGTCAGTTGGTTTCCATGCCATGCGCCGACCTTACTCCGGAGTAAGATCGGAGGGAAGTGGTCAGCCGAGCAATCCGGCCAGCGTACCGGCGCAGGCGGGCCTGCGCAGTTTGGTCAGCGCCTTGGCCTCGATCTGCCTGGCCCGTTCCCGCGAGACGCCGAGCGCCGAGCCCACCTCCTCCAGCGAGCGCGCCTGTCCGCGATCGAGACCGAACCGCAGCCGGATGACGGCGGACTCACGCTCGGTGAGGACCGCGAGCGCGGCCTCGACATAGCCGGGCAGCATCCGCTCGGCCACCACGTCCGCCGGCGCGGGCGCGGTGTCGGGCAGCAGCGTGCCCAGTTCGGCGCCCTCGCCGACCGGCGCGTGCAGCGACACCGGCTCGGGCTCGTGCCGCAGCACCGCCGCGACCTGGGCGACGGTGAGCTCGGCGGCCGCGGCCAGCTCCTCGACGGTGACCGCGCGGCCGAGCCGCTGGGTCAGCTCGCGGCGTACGCGGATCACCCGGTGCAGGACGTCGGCGACGTTGGACGGCAACCGGATCGTGCGGCCCTGATCGGTGAGCGCCCGCCCGATCGACTGGCGGATCCAGTACGTCGCGTACGTCGAGAGCTTGAGCCCGCGCGTGTGGTCGAACTTCTCCACCGCGCGGATCAGGCCGAGGGTGCCCTCCTGGATCAGGTCGAGCAGCGCCATGCCGGTGTTGGTCGGGAACCGGCGGGCGATGGAGACCACCAGGCGCAGATTCGCCCGGACCATCCGGTCCTTCGCGCGCAGTCCGTCGAGTTCGGTGCGGCGCAGCCGCTCCCGCCGCGCGGCGGTGAGTTCGATTCCGGCCGCGGCGTTCTCGTCGAGTTCGGCGCGGGCCGCCGTGCCTGCGGCGATACGGGCACCGAGGGCGTATTCCTCCTCGGCGGTCAGCAGGGGCGTGCGGGCGATGGCGGTCAGGTAGTCGCGGACGGAATCGGTGGTGACGGTCAAGGAAGGCTCCGTTCGATGCTGCGAGGGTGTGGCCGACCGGGTGGCCGGTGGTGGCGGCGCGCCGCCACCACCGGCCGGCGCGTTCAGCGCCCGGGGATTCGCAGCGGGCGGCGCACGGTCGTCGACCGGGTCTGCGCGCCGCGAATCGTTGAGCCGGCAACGCGGCGACGCTGCGCCGGGAATGGCGCGGCGGCGCGGGGCGCGGCCGGACGGCCGGGCGTCGGGAGGGGCGTTGCCGCGGTCATGAGCTCGCGGATCGTGTCGTCGAGTGAGGTTCGCATCGTCGTGTATCGGGCCATATCGGCTGCTCCTTCGTCGGTGGTGTGGCTGCGTCGGGTCTGGGCGGCGATATCGGGTCCGTGCGGCATGCGCTGTCTCCTTCGATCGGTGTCGCGCTCGGCGACGAACACAAACTTAGAACGGACCTAAAAATATGTCAAGAACAATTTTGGGGCGACTTCAGTTATGCTGCGGTCATGACCACACAGCAGGGGCTCCGGGCGAGGAAGAAGCAGCAGACCAGGGAGCAGATCTCGCATCGGGCGACCGAGCTGTTCCTCGAACGCGGCTTCGACAAGGTGACGATCGCCGATGTCGCCGCGGCCGCCGATGTCGCCAAGATGACGGTCACCAACTACTTCCCGCGCAAGGAGGACCTCGCGCTCGACCTCGGCGAGGTGTTCGTCGAGCAGTTGGCCGCCGTCGTCCGCGCGCGTGAGCCGGGGCAGTCGGCGCTGGCCGCGTTGCGCGCTGCCTACCTCGCCGCGGTGGCCGCGCAGGATCCGGTGATCGGGTTCAGCGGAGAACCGTTCGCCCGGATGATCACCGACAGTCCGGCACTGGTGGCGCGCCTGCGCGAGTTCCACGACGAGCGGGAGAACGCGCTGGCGGGCGTCCTGCGCGAGACCACCGGCGCCGCGTCCGACGACATCACCCCGCGGATCGCCGCGGCCCAGCTCGCCGGTGTCCAACGGGTGCTGTTCGAGGAGATCCTGCGCCGCATGCTCGACGGCGAGTCCGGTGACGAGATCGCCACCGCCATGGCCGAATACGCGCGGATCGCGTTCGACGCGCTCGAACCGGGCCTGGGCGAGTACGCCGTCCGCTGACGTCTCGGTCTGATTGCTGCCGTGTCACTGAAGTACCGCGCACCGTCGGAAAGCCCATACTGAGGCCATGTCCGATGGTGTTGCTGTAGACGAGCCTGTCGAGCCGATGAGCAAGACCAAGATCAACCTCATCTTCGCGACGGTGGTGCTCGGCATGCTCATGGCCGCGCTCGACCAGACCATCGTCTCGGCGGCGCTGCCCTCGATCGTGGCCGACCTCGGCAGCGCGGGGCACATGGCCTGGGTGGTCACGGCGTATCTGCTCGCCGAGGCCGTCGCGACCGTGCTCGCGGGCAAACTCGGCGACCTGTTCGGCCGCAAACTGCTGTTTCAGATCAGCGGCGTCATCTTCATCGCGGGCTCCGCGCTGGCGGGCATGGCGCCCGGCATGGGCGTGCTGATCCTGGCCCGCGGCATCCAGGGCATCGGCGCGGGCGGCCTGATGGTGACCTCGATGGCGCTGATCGCCGACACCATCCCGCTGCGGGAACGCGGCAAGTATCAGGGTGCGCTGGGCGCGGTGTTCGGCATCACCACGGTCGTGGGCCCCACGCTGGGCGGGCTGTTCACCGATCACGCGAGCTGGCGCTGGTGCTTCTACGTCAATGTGCCGCTGGCGATCATCATGGTGGTGATGGCGGCGCGCACGCTGCCGCGTCTGCGCGCCGTCGTGCGGCCGGTGATCGACTACCTCGGCATCGGGCTGGTCGCCCTCGGCGTCTCGGCGCTGATCCTCGGACTGGAGTTCGGCGGCAACGAATATCCGTGGGGCTCGTGGCAGATCATCGGGTTGTTCGTGCTCGCGGCGATCCTGCTGACCGCGTTCGTCCTGGTGGAGCGGCGGGCACAGGCGCCGATGCTGCCGATGCGGCTGTTCGGCAGCCGGGTCTTCACGGTGTCGTCGGTGCTCAGCTTCATCGTCGGCTTCGCGATGCTCGGCTCGATGACCTATCTGCCCGCCTACCTGCAATACGTCGACGGCGCGACGGCGACGGTGTCGGGCGTGCGGACGTTGCCGCTGGTCGTCGGCCTGTTCATCACCTCGGTCTTCTCCGGTCAGGTGGTCGGGCGCACCGGGCAGTACCGGTACTTCCCGATCGTCGGCATGGCGGTGATGGCGGTCGGCCTGTGGTTGATGTCGACGATGGGCCGCCAGACCAGTGTCTGGCTGGAATCGCTGTACATGCTGATCCTCGGTGCCGGGCTGGGGTTGTCCATGCAGGTGCTCACCATCGTCGTGCAGAACACCGTCCCCTACGCCGATCTCGGCACCGCCACCTCGGGCGTGACCTTCTTCCGCACTCTCGGCAGCGCGTTCGGCACCGCGGTCTTCGGCACGCTCTACAACAACCACAGCAAGACCGCCCTGGCCGAGGCGATCCAGCAGACCCCGGGCATCGGCCCGGAGGTGGTCGCGAATCCGAAGCTGTTGCGGGGGTTGCCGGTCGAGCAGACCGCGCCGATCATCGACGCCTACGCCAACTCGATCGATTACGTGTTCCGCTGGGTGGTTCCGGTCGCGCTGCTCGGGTTCGTCGTCGCCTGGTTCCTGCCGCAGGTCCGCTTGCGCGACAGTGCCAGGCACGGCGCGGGCGATATCGGCGAGGGTTTCTCGATGCCCGACTCCGACGACCGGGTGGTGCAGCTGGAACGCGCGGTCGCGGCCACCGTGCGCAAGGCCAGGGCACAGAAGCCGATCATTCCGGAGCTCATCGCGGCGGCGGGCAGCTCACTGGAGCCGGATGCCGCCTGGGCGCTGGGGCAGGTGTATCTGCACGACAAGCAGGGGCTGCCCGCGAAGGTCTACGGCATCGCGTTCCGGCACCGGCTGCCGGTGGAGGTGCTGTCGCCGGTGTTCCGGCAGGCCGTCGACGACGGCCTGCTGCTCGACGACGGCGGCACGCTGACCTTGACCGACCAGGGCATCCGAGAAGTCGATCTGCTGCGGTCCGGGTGGCGGCGCTGGCTCGGCGACCGCCTCGACGACTGGAACTACCACGACCCCGCCGATCGCGCGCTGCTCGACGAGGCGCTGTCGAATATCGCGGGCAAGCTGCTCGATCAGGGCGCCGACAGCGTCGAGGTCGCCAAGGTCTGACCCGGTTCGTCCAGCCGGGTGGATCGCGCTTGCCCGCCTAATACTCGTAGACGTATATTCGTAGACGAGTAAGGAGGTGTGTATGGCCACGAAGCGCAAGGTGAACAATCTGCTGGCGCTCGCCGTGCTGTCGGTGATCGTGCAACGGCCGATGCACCGCTACGAGATCGCCGCCACCCTGCGCGCCCATGGCAAAGACAAGGACATGGACATCAAGTGGGGTTCGCTCTACACGGTGGTCCAGAACATGGCCAAGGCCGGCTTCCTCGAAGTCGTCGGCAGTGAGCGCGACGGCGCCAGGCCCGAGCGCGTGATCTACCGGATCACCGACGCCGGCCGCACCGAGATGGCCGACTGGACCAGGGAACTGCTCGCCTCGCCCGAGCCCGAACACCACCGGTTCACCGCGGGCCTGTCGATCCTGGCCGTGCTCCCGCCCGACGAGGTGATCGAGCTGCTCGGCCTCCGGATCGACGCGCTCGATGCCGCCGTCGACCGTGCGAAGACCGAGCTCGCCGGGCTGGCGGGCAACCTGCCCCGGCTGTTCCTCGTCGAGACCGAATTCGGCGTGGCGATGCTGGAAGCCGAGGCGCGCTGGGCGCGCTCGCTGCGTGACGAACTCCGCGCCGGCACCTTCGAAGGCCTGCGGATGTGGCGGCAGTGGCATGCCGACGGCATGCCCGCCGACCGGATTCCCGACTTCGGCGAAGGGGGGACCGGCTAGCTCTCGCCCCGAAAAAGACCCCGGACCCGGTGGTGTGCGGCAACACCCCACCGAGTCCGAGAAACCGTCCCGACACCGTGCTCACACGCATGCGCACCCGGCTACGAGGCTGGCAACCACAGGATAGCCCGGGTGACGCAGACACAGATCTGGAGATCACTCATGTCCCACACCCGTTCCGCCGTGGTCATCGGCGGTGGCATCGCCGGCCCCGTGGCCGCGACCGCCCTGCTCCGGGCAGGCATCGACGCCCACGTCTACGAGGCCTATTCCGGGCCGTCCGAAGGGATCGGCTCCGGGCTCGCGCTCGCCCCCAACGGGGTCGCGGCCCTCGACATCCTCGGCGCCGGCGACGCCGTCCGCGCGATCGCGCTGCCCGTGCGCGGCATGCGGCTGGCCGTCGGCGGCCGCGAACACGTCCTGCCGGTGCTGCCCGATCAGCCGCCGCTGCAGGTCGTCGACCGCGGCGAGCTGCACCGCGCGTTGCACGATCACGCGGTCGCGGCCGGTGTGCCGTTCAGCTACGACAAGCGGCTGGTGCGCGTCGACGAGCACGCCGACGGCGTGACCGCGCACTTCACCGACGGCTCCACCGCGTCGGCCGACATCCTGGTCGGCGCGGACGGCATCCGGTCCACCGTCCGGACCCTGATCGACCCGGCCGCGCCCGGACCCGACTACACCGGCATGCTCGGCTTCGGCGCGCTGGTCGACTGCGACCAGGATCTGCCCGCCGACACCATGGTGTTCGCCTTCGGCGCCAAGGCCTATTACCTGTACTGGCAGCACGCCGACGGCCGCGTCGCCTGGGGCGCGAATCTGCCCAGCAAGCAGTACTACTCGCTGACCGAGGCGCGCGCGATCCCGGCCGAGCACTGGCTGCGCGTGCTGCGCGAGACCTACGCGCCCGATACCCCGGGCGGCGAGTTCGCCCGCCGCACCACCGCCGAGAACCTGGAGATCACCGGGGCGCTGCACATCATGCCGCCGGTGCCGCACTGGTATCGCGACCGGATGGTGCTGGTCGGCGACTCGGTGCACGCGCCGTCCAACAGCTCGGGGCAGGGTGCGTCGCTGGCCATCGAGAGTGCCGTGCAGCTGGCCCGCTGCCTGCGCGACATCGACGCGCCCGCCGAGGCCTTCGCGGCCTACGAGCGGCTGCGCCGGTCCAGGGTGGAGGGCGTGGCGGCGCGCGCGGCGAAGGTCAACCACAGCAAGACGCCGGGCCCGGTCGCCCGCAAGATCATGAACGCGATGATGCCGCTGATGGTCAAGACGGTGATGAACCCGGAGAAGACGATGGGCGCCGAACGCCGCTACCGCATCGACTGGGACGCGCCGGTCCAGCGCGAGCTCGCCACACTCACGTCCTGATCCGTGCTCGCCCCCGGCCGGGATGCGCCGACCGGGGGCGAGTACCCGCGCATACTGGGACGACAGACTCAGGCTGCCAGGAGACGCTCGTGTCGACGATCAACGGACTGCCCGCCCATGTCCTGCTGGTGCACCTGCTCGTGGTGCTCGTCCCGCTGACGGCGGCACTGCTCGTCCTGGCGGCGGTCTGGCCCATGGCTCGGCGCGTGCTGGTCTGGCCGGCCGTGGCACTGGCGGTGCTCACCGTGGCCCTCACCCCGGTGACGGTGAGCGCGGGGCGCTGGCTCGCGCAACGGGTCGGCAGCACGCCCGCCATCCGCGCCCACATCGATCTCGGCGACACTCTGCTGCCGTTCGTGATCGCGTTGCTGGTGGTCGCGGCGCTGGTCGCCGGGGTGCATCTGGCCGAGCGCGCGGGCAGGCGGCCGACGCGCGCGGTGGTCGCGGTCGTGGCCGTGCTCGCGGTGGCGGTGGGTGTCGCCGCGACGGTGCAGGTCGTGCGGATCGGGGACTCGGGAGCCCGGGCGACGTGGGGACCGCTGGTGTCCGCGGTGGCGGGCTGAGCCGTCCTCGGGAATAGCGGATTGCTATCGACTGCCGGTGTCAGCGCCGTGCGGCGCGCAGGTGCAGGATCCGGGCGGACTCCGCGTCGGCGGGCAGGAAGGCCTCGAGATGGAGTTCGGCGAGGGTGACGTCGGTCGCGGTGGCGAACGAGGTGAGGGTGGTGATCAGGCGCAGATCGCCGTCGTCGGTGCGCAGGTGCAGGGGGACGGCGAAGCCGACGTGATCGGGACCGGGGGTGACGGCGGGCAGATAGCCCGACAGTTCCGTGATCAGCGCGTCGACGGCGGGATCGGGGGTGTGGGCGGCCCGGCTGCGCAGTGCGTCGATGATGTGCCTGCCCCATTCGGGCAGATTGCGCACGCGCGGCGCGACGCCCGCCGGGTGCAGGGCCAGCCGCAGCACGTTCATCGGCGCGCGCAGCAGATGGTCGGCGACGCCGTCGGTGAACAGGTCGAACGCGGCGTTGGCGGTGACCAGTTCGCCGCGCGGACGGGCGACCAGCGCCGGATACGGCAGGTGCCCGTCGAGAACGGCGGTGAGCGCTTCGCGCACGGGCGCCAATTCCGGTGCGGCCAGATCGCTTTCGGGGAACATCGGCGCGAAGCCCGCCGCCAGCAGCAGATTGTTGCGATCGCGCAGGCCCAGTTCGAGCGATTCGGCCAGCCGCACCACCATCGTGCGTCCCGGCTGTGACCGGCCCTGCTCGAGGAAGCTCAGATAGCGCTGACTCGTCTCGGCGCGAATCGCCAGGTCGAGCTGGCTGACCCGGCGCAGGGTGCGCCAGTGCCGCAGCTGCGGGCCGAAGGCGGTGGTGGTCTGCGCGATCGTCATGGGGCGAGTCAACCGCGGGCGGCCACCTCGCGCCATTCCCGCCGGGGAATGACAGGCGGAGCGCGACGACGCACGGCGTTCATTCCCCGCGGGGAATCGCGCGGCGTCACCGCCCTCGACAGAGTTGTGGCCATGAGCAACAACGACATCGCCACCCGCTACGTGGCCCTCTGGAACGAAGCCGACCCCACCGTCCGCCGCACCCTGATCGAGGACCTCTTCGCCGTCGACGGCGCGCAGTACCTGGTCGACCCGCCCGCCGCGGCCCGCGCGGCGGCGGCCGACCTCGCGATCGCGGCGCCGCCGCTCGCCGTGCACGGCTACGACGCGCTCGACCGCCGCGTCACCCGCGCCTACGAGATGTTCCTGGCCGACGGCGAGTTCGTCTTCGTCACGGCGGGCCCGGCCGTGGCACTGCCCGCGGGCACCGTCGGTGTCGCGTGGACCATGCACCGCCGCGACGACGACACTCCCCAGGGCGGCGGCTTCGACCTGCTCGCGCTCGATGCCGACGGCCGCGTCGTCACCGACCACCAGTTCATCGAGGGGTCGCGATGAATGCCCTTGCCTACCAGGCAGTTCCCGGTCAGGGACTCACGGTCGCCGCGCAGCGGCGACCCGAACCGGGGCCGCACCAGGTCCTGATCCGGGTCGGCGCGGCCTCGGTGAACCGGCGCGATCTGATGCTGCTCGACGGCACCTACCCCCTGCCGCTCACGCCGGGCATCGTGCCGCTGTCCGACGGCGTCGGCGAGGTGATCGCACTGGGCGAGGATGTCACCCGCGCCGCCCTCGGCGACCGGATCACCGCGAGCTACTTCGTGCACTGGGTCGACGGTCCGCAGAGCCTGGCGCTGGCCGCAGAACAGTACGGCGCCAACTATCCCGGGTTCCTCGCCACGTACGCCCTGGTCGAAGAGGACTCCATCGTGCACGTGCCCGCGCAGCTCACCGACGCCGAGGCGGCCACGCTGCCCTGCGCGGGCCTGGTGGCCTGGTCGGCACTCACCACGGGGACGCCGGTCGCGCCGGGTGACCGCGTGCTGACGGTCGGCAGTGGCGCGGTCGCGCTGTTCGCCGTCCAGTTCGCGACGCTGCTGGGCGCGGAGGTCCTCTCGATCACGTCCGGCCCGGCGAAGGCCGAGCGGTTGCGGGCGCTCGGCGCGGAGACGGTGATCGACCGGACCGAGACGCCCGACTGGGGTGCGGTGGTGGCGGGGCTGACCGGTGGCGTCGAGCACGTGGTCGATGCCGTCGGCCTGCCCACGCTGCCCCAGTCGGTGGCCGCGGGCGCCTACAACGCGACGGTGACGATGATCGGCGCGATGGCCCCGGCGCCCGGAACGGCACCGCCGGTCAACCCGTTCGGCTCGTCCTATCTCGCGATCCGCCGGATCGCCGTCGGCAGCCGCGTCGGCTTCGAGGCGATGAACCGGGCGATCACCGAGCATCGCCTGCGCCCGGTGATCGACCGCGAATTCGGGTTCGACGAGGCCGCCGCAGCCTACGACTACCTGCGCTCGGGCGCGGCGTTCGGCAAGGTGGTCGTCTCCGTCGGCTGATCGTCGGTGGGGGAGCCGTGCAGCAGACAGAACACGGTCACGCACACGACCAGCCAGGACAGGCCGAACAGCCAGCCGGCGAGCACATCGGTGGCCCAGTGCACGCCCAGATAGATCCGCGACAGCCCGACCGCGATCGGGAACAGCACCGCGAACACCGTCGCCACCCACCGGACCCAACGCCTGCGCAGCCCGGGGATCACGGTGATCGCCACGATGCCGACCACGACCGTCGTGCCCAGGGTGTGCCCCGACGGATACGACAGGCTCGGTTCGGCGACGAGGCGGGCGACCTCCGGCGGCCGGTGCCTGCCCACGAGATGTTTGACCACCACGACCAGCACCCCCGCGCCCGCCGAGGTGACGGCGACCAGCGCGGCGGTCGCCCAGTCGCGCCGCCAGGCGAACCACGCGACCGTGATCGCCGCGAGGATGGTCATCGACTTGGTATCGCCCAGATCGGTGATCACCCGGGCGATCGAGGTGAGCGGTTCGCCGCGGTGCGCGATCATCCAGTCCAGCACCCGTGGGTCGAACCGGATGATGCCCGCGTCGTTGTTCACCTGCCAGGTGAGCGCGATGAGCGAGACGGCGGCGGTCGCGAGCAGGGCGGCGGCCAGCGGGGGCCGTCGGCCCAGGACCGACCACGCGAGGTCGTCGGGCGGGGGTCGGCGCGAGGCGATCGGCATAGCTACCAGATTGCCAGCTCCGGCCTCATGCTTCGAAGACGACCGCGTTTCCGGCGACGTCGCGGGTGCCCGCGACCTTCTTGATCGCCTTCACCAGGTCGGCGACGGTGTCCCAGACGCGCGGGGGCTCGCCCTCGATGTTGCCGATGGTGTACCAGGTATCGGTACCGCGGTAGCGGACGAGGCCCTTGCCCGCGTCGTCGAGCATGACGTCGAGCTCGCCGGACACCGTCCCTTCCTCTTCGGTCATGACGGCGCTGTCGGCGGTGATCTCGATCGTCTCGCTTATTTGAACTCTCCTCGGCGGAGGCAGTCGTCGACTGCGGTGCGCAACGCGGTGTGCTCGGCGGTATCAACGGTCAGGGCGTACTTTATCTTGACCTTGACGTAATGCTCGACATAGGCGCACCGGAAGTTGCCCGGCGGCAAGTAGTTCGCGGGGTCCTGGTCACCCTTGGAGCGGTTGGCCGAAGGATCGGCGGCGACCAGGTTCATCGAGTCGTTGGCGATGCGGCGGCGGGTGTCCTCGTCGCGGTCGGCGGCGCCGGAGCGCCACGCCTCGGCCAGGGCCACGATGTGTTCGGCGTCGACCTTGGCCGGGTCGGTGATGAACTTGTACGGCCCGAGCTGGCCGGTCTTCTTGTCCACGAAGCCGTAGCGGTCCTGCCAGCCGGCGCCCGCGGGGATCTTCAGCTCGCAGGTCTTCGGGTCGAGGGTGACCTTGCCGGTCGCGTCGCGCAGCATCATCACGTCACGGCTGGTGCACTTGGGGTACTGGGCCAGCTCGCCGCCGAAGCCGTGTTCGGGCTTGTTGGTGTCCCAGTGCGGGAACTTCTCCCTGGTGTAGCCCGTCATCGGGCCTTCCTTGGCGACAACGAGTTTGCCGAGCAGATCGCCGATCTCCTTGCCCGACACCGTCGCCGCGCTCGCCGGACCCGGCCCCGGCGCGGTGGGGCTCACCTTGTCCAGCATCGAGTTGGCGATGGTCAGCACGACGCCGATCACCACCGCCGCGGCGAGGGCGAGCAGGGCCCGGCCCAGAGGAGAGCCGCTGATCGATGACCACTTCATGCCCGTATCACCCACATGCCTTCGTCGAAAATGAACCGGCACAACCTAACGGCCGCACCGGGTGTCGTATCTGATTGTCGTCTATGACGTTCGGCACACGGCATCGCAAAGGAATTGCGGCTCAATAGCGTTCGCCTATCGAGGGTGGTGACCTGCGGCGGAGCGCGGTAAACCCGGAGTGACGCACGTCACTATGAATCCCTGTCGGCGGCGGCCGGTTCCGCGCGTCCAACCGGGGGAAGGATCATTCAGCGAAAGGAACCGGCCATGCCGACCGTCGACGTCATCGACTCGTTCATCTCCTACAGCGACGCGGGTGCCGACACCCGACCCGTCGTCTTCCTGCACGGCAACCCCACCAGTTCCTACCTGTGGCGCGACGTGCTGCCGGTGGTGCGCGAGCACGCCCGATGCCTGGCCCCCGACCTGATCGGGATGGGTGCCTCGGGCAAACCCGAGATCGCCTACCGCCTCGACGATCACGCCCGCTACCTCGACGCCTGGTTCGACGCGCTCGAGCTGACCGATCCGATCCTGGTCGGTCACGACTGGGGCGGCACCTTGGCCATGGATTTCGCCGCCAGGCACCCCGGCCGGGTCGCCGGGATCGCGGTGATCGAGACCTTCCTGCGCCCGCTGCGCTGGTCGGAGCTGCCCGCGCGCTCGGCCGAGATGTTCCGGCTGTTCCGTTCGCCCGCGGGCGAACAGGCGGTGCTCGCCGAGAACAAGTTCATCGAATACAACCTGCCGACGCTGGTTCCCGCGCTCACCGAGGCCGATCTCGACGCCTACCGCGCCCCGTATCCCACCCCGGCCTCGCGCGCGCCGATGCTGGCCTGGGCCAGGGAGTTCCCGCTCGACGGCGAGCCCGCCGACGTCGTGGCCAGGGTGAACGCCTACGGCGAATGGATGGCGGCGAGCGCGGGGGTGCCCAAGCTGCTGATGACGGTGGAGCCCGCCGTCGGGCTGGGCAGCGCCGAGGTGATCGCCTGGGCGGCGGCCACCTTCGCCGACCTGGAGGTGGAGCCGGTGGGCCGGGGCTCGCACCACGCGCCGGAGGATCAGCCGGTGGCGATCGCGAAATCCGTGGCGGGCTGGCTGGACCGGCACGGGCTGTTGGCGTGACGGGCGACAATATCGACATGGAGACCGACGAGGCCGCGCTGGTCGCTCGCGCCGTGGCGGGCGACCGGGCAGCGTTGAGCGAGGTGATCGCGCAGCTGCAGGATCCCCTGTACCGCTTGGCCCTGCGGATGACCGGCCGCCCGGCCGACGCCGAGGACGCGGTGCAGGAGATCCTGATCCGGGTGGTCACCCGGTTGTCCACCTGGCGCGGCGAGGCCGCGCTGCGGACCTGGGCGTACCGGGTCGGGGCGAACTATCTGATCTCGCAGCACCGGCGGTCGGCGCCCGAGCGCGAACAGCTCGGCCTCGACGAGTTCGGCGCGAACCTGCTCGACGGGCTGGCCACCGAGGACTACCGCGGTCCCGAAGCCACTCTGCTCGCCGAGGAGGTCCGTCTCAGCTGCACCCAGGCGGTATTGCAATGCCTGAGCCGGGACGAGCGGATCGCCTTCGTCCTCGGTGACGTGTTCGGGCTGTCGGTGGCCGAGGCGGCCTGGGTGCTCGACATCAGCCCGGCCGCGTACCAGAAGCGCTGGGAGCGGGCCAAACAGCGACTCGGCGCGTTCCTGCGCTCGTCGTGCGGGCTGGCGAATCCGGCGGCGCCGTGCCGGTGCGCGCGCCGGGTCACCCGCGCGAGTGAACTCGGGCGGATCGATCCGGCGCGCCCCGTCTACACGAAACACGCTGTGCGCCACGGTGGTCGCACGGTGGCCGAAGCGGCGGCGCAGCTCAGTGACCTGCGGGACGTGGCGGCGGTGCTGACGGCGCATCCGGATTACGCGGCGCCGCAGGAGAAGATCGCGGCGATCGCCGGGCTGCTCGGCTCGGGCCGGTTCCCGCTGCTCGACTGAGGTCAGTCGGGCAGCGTCCCGGTCTCCGGCGGAATCCCGGTGTCCAGGAAGCGGATCAGGCGGGCGATGCGGGCGGCGTGGTCGACACAGCGCTGGAACTGGCTGCCCAGCAGGGCCAGATCGATCGCCGTGCCGGTGCCGACGCCGACCTCGGCCGTGGTCAGCACGGCGCGCAGCTGCGCGCAGCGCGTCTCCATGGTGGCGGCGGTGGTGCCGTCGTCCTCGGTGAAACGGCCGGTCGCGACCGAAGCGCTCACCCGCGCAACATATTCCGCGGCCAGCAAGCCCATCGCCACCAACTCGGCGATGACCGGCTCCGGCGCGACGGCCCGCGGATGCGCCCGGTACACGTACTGACCGGCGGTCTCGGTGCGCCTGCCGATCCGCGAGAGCTCCCCGGCGATCTGGATCGCGGTCACCACGTGGCGTAGGTCGCGGGCGACCGGCGCCTGGAGCGCGAGCAGGGCCATGGTGCGACTTTCGCAGGCGGCGAACATCTGCTGGAGTTGCTCGTCGAGCGCGAAGACCTCGTAGGTGGCGGTCAGGTCGGCGCCGGCGAGCGCCTCGGTGACCCGCTCGGTCGCGTCATGGGCCAAGCGCGACATCAGGGTGAGATCGTTGGACAGAGCAACGAGCTCGAGGGTGAACTGGGTCCGCACGGGCTGAATTGTTCCCCATCGAGGCGCTCCCCGGGAATCCATCGGCGGATCTTTCGCGGCCGGGTATCCCTGTCCACTCGCGCGCGGCTGGAACGATGGAGGCCATGATTGCCGCGTTGACGACCAGATGGACCCTCTTAGTCCCGATACTCGCCGCGCTCGTACTCGCCGTCACCTGGGGGCGCGACGTGCCGGGACTCGTGGTGGCGCTCGTCAGCGCCGCGCTGGTCGGCGCGGTACTGGCCGCGGTCCATCACGCGGAGGTGGTCGCCCATCGGGTCGGCGAACCGTTCGGCTCGCTCGTGCTGGCCGTGGCCGTCACCGTGATCGAGGTGGCGCTGATCGTGACGATGATGATCTCCGGTGGCGACAAGGCGGCCTCGCTGGCCCGCGATACCGTCTTCGCCGCGGTGATGATCACCTGTAACGGCATCTTCGGCCTGGTCCTGCTCGTCGGCGCGCTGCGCAGGCGGGTCGCGGTGTTCAATCCCGAGGGCACCGGCGCCGCGCTGGCCACCGTCGCGACGCTGGCGACGCTGAGTCTGGTGCTGCCGACCTTCACCACGAGTAAGCCGGGACCGGAGTTCTCGCCCGCGCAGCTAGCCTTCGCCGCGGTCGCCTCGCTGGCGCTGTATCTGCTGTTCGTGATGGTCCAGACGGTGCGTCACCCCGACGATTTCCTTCCGGTGGAGGACGGCGGCGCGGTCGACGACAGCGCCGCCGACGACCACTCGCCGTCCAACCGGGCGGCGCTGACCAGCCTGGGCCTGCTGGTGCTCGCGCTGGTCTGTGTGGTGGGGCTGGCCAAGGTGGTCTCGCCCGCGCTCGAGGCGGGCGTGGCCTCGGCCGGGCTGCCACAGTCGGCGGTCGGCGTGGTGATCGCGATGCTGGTGCTGCTGCCGGAGACGCTGGCCGCGGTGAATTCCGCGCGCCGCAACCAGGTGCAGATCGGCCTGAATCTCGCGCTGGGCTCGGCCATGGCCAGCATCGGTCTCACCATTCCGGTGATCGCGCTGGCGACGATCTGGTTGAGCGGCCCGCTGGTGCTCGGCCTGGGCGCCACCCAGATGGTCCTGCTCGCGCTGACCGTCGTGGTGAGCACGCTGACCATCGTTCCCGGCCGCGCGACCCTGCTGCACAGTGGCGTTCACCTGGCGTTGTTCGCCGCTTTTGTGTTCCTGGCCGCAAGTCCGTAGCTGAAGTGTTGCGGATCACACGAGGTGGCGATCTGTCATTGAAACCGCGAAAAAGCGACGAGGGTCACCACCCCGAAATTTTGTTGTGACGCAGAGTACCGGCTAGCTTGCTGGAGTTGGCACCGACGCCGAAGCCAGAGAGTGCGGTATGAAAATCACCATGCTCCGCGCTTCGCGAGCGGGCCGGGGGCATCGCTGATGTCCACCGATCTGCATTCCGCGAAGCCGGATTCCGCTACCCAGATCGTCCGCAAGAACTTCACCGACACGGTCGTGTCGTCGTTGCGGACCTTCGGGCGCGCGGTCGACCTCGCGCAGGAGTCGGTCACCGGCACCGTCGCCGATGTCGCCCGCGGGCATTTCCAGTGGCGCGAGACCCTCGTCCAGGCCTGGCGGCTGATCACGGTCACCGCGATTCCCGCGATCCTGATGGCGATCCCGTTCGGCGTGATCGTCTCGATCCAGGTCGGCAACCTGATCCACAGCCTCGGCGCCGACTCCATGCTCGGCGCGACCGGCGGTCTGGGCGTCATCAAGCAGGGCGCGCCCATCGCCACCGGCTTCCTGCTCGGCGGCGCGGGCGCGGCCGCGATCGCCGCCGACCTCGGCGCGCGCACCATCCGCGAGGAGATCGACGCGCTCAACACCATGGGCATCAGCCCGGTGCACCGGCTCGTCATCCCGCGCATGATGGCCATGCTGATCGTCGCGCCGATGCTCAATGTGCTGATCATCTTCGTCGGCGTGCTCGCCGGGTACGCGGTCGCCGTCGGCGGCCAGGGCGTGACCCCGGGCAGCTACTGGTCGACCTTCGGCTCCTTCGCCACCGCCGGTGACGTGTGGGTCTCGCTGCTCAAGGCGCTGATCTTCGGCTTCCTGGTCGTCGTCATCTCCTGCCAGCGCGGGCTCGAGGCCAAGGGCGGACCGCGCGGTGTCGCCGACGCGGTGAACGCGGCGGTGGTGCTCTCGGTGGTCTCGATCGCGATCGTGAACCTGCTGGCCACCCAGATCAGCGCCATGTTCCTGCCGACGAAGTTGGCATGATGGCTGCCTCCTCCTATCTCCCCACCTCGCTGCACTGGCTGCGCGGGCCGGCCCGGCTCGGCAAGCGCATCGGCTCGGCCGGTGAATCGCTGGGCTTCGTGGCCGTGTTCGTCTGGCAGGTGCTGTCCTCGGTGCCGCTGACGCTGCGCCGCTACCGCGACGAGACGCTGCGCGCGGTCACCGACATGACCTGGGGTCGCGGGTCGATCATCGTCGGCGGCGGCACCGTCCCGATGATGATCGTGCTCGGCCTGGTGATGGGCGCCTCGGTCGGCGTCGAATCCTTCGCCTCCCTCGACATGCTCGGCATGGGCCCGGTGACCGGCGTTATCTCGGCCTACGCCACCACCCGTGAGCTGGCCCCGATCGCCGCGGCCATCGGCTTCGCCGCGCAGGCGGGCTGCCGGATCACCGCCGAGATCGGCTCGATGCGCATCTCCGAGGAGATCGACGCCATCGAAGCGCTGGGCCTGCGTTCGGTTCCCTTCGTGGTGACCACTCGCGTCATCGCGGGCGCGATCGCCATCGTGCCCACCTTCCTGATCGCGCTGATCCTGTCCTACGGCGCCTGCCGCGGGCTGCTCACGATGGTCTACGGGCAGTCGGCCGGCGTCTACGACCACTACTTCTTCCAGTTCATCTCCGGGTTCGACATGATCGCCGCCGTCATCAAGGTCGCCGTGTTCGGCACGGTGGTGATCCTGGTGCACAGCTACTTCGGGTTCTTCGCCACCGGCGGCCCCGAGGGCGTCGGCATCGCCTCCGGTCGCGCGGTGCGCGCCAGCTCGGTGGCCATCGTCGCCATCGACATGGTGCTGTCGATCATCCTGTGGGGCTTCAACTCGGCGATCAGTTTTACGGGGTGAGCTAGTGCCTAACTACGGAATGCCCGGCGTCGCCGCCGATCGGCGCACCTCGCGGCTGACCGGCGCGATCATCCTCGGCATCATCGCCGCGGTCGTGCTGGCCACGGTCGCCTACCGCAATCTGACGACCGAAGAGGGCCTGCGGATCGCGCTGCACACCGAACACCTCGGTGACGGCATCAGCGCGGGCAGCCAGGTCCGCATCGACGGCGTCACCGTCGGCGAGGTCGCCGAGGTCGCCCCCGGCGAGCGCGGCACCCAGCGGATCTCGCTGCTGCTCGACGCCGACCGGCTGCACGGCATCGACGACAGCCTCGCCGTCGACTACGCCCCGACCAACCTGTTCGGCATCGCCGAGATCGAGCTGCGCCGCGGCACCGGCGGCGCCCCGCTGCGCGCGGGCGCGGTGCTCGACCTGACCGGCGCCAACTCCGGCCGCGTCTACGACGCCACCATGAGCGCCATCCTGCGCAGCCTGTCCCAGGTCGGCATGACGGTGACCAGCCCGCAGATGGCGACGGTCATCTCCCAGCTGGCCGCCGACTTCAAGGCCTTCACCCCGCTGGTCCAGGCGCTGATCACGATGGCGAAGACCATCGCCGACAACCAGGACGTGGCGCCCTCGGAGCTGTTCGGCAAGCTCGGTCCCGCCTTCGACGGCGGCGGTCAGTTCGCCGGCGCCACCATGCAGGTGATCGACACCCTCAGCGACATCAAGGTGACCCAGGTCGACAAGGACCGCTACGACATCGGCGTCGGCGTGATCGGCGGCAGCATCCTGCCCGCCCTGACCACCACGCTGACCACCGCGGGCGGCCACTTCGCCGAGACCACCGACATGCTCGCGCCGATGCTGTTCGCGCTGGCCCAGATGTCGCCGAACCCGCGGCAGACCGGCGCCGACCTGCAGGCCCTGCTGACCAACCTGCGCGGTGCCATGCCCGACGGCCCGGACGGCCCGGTGCTCAACCTCGACGTCGAGCTCAGCGGGGTGCCCGCGATCGCGGTACCGCTGTTCGGAAAGGCCGGTGCGCGATGAAGATTCGTGGCGTCGCACTGCGACTCGGCGTGTTCTCGCTGGTCATGCTGGCCGTGCTCGGGCTCGTCTTCACCCTGATCAAGCGCCCGGTCTCCGGAGACACCGAGGCACACGACGCGCTGTTCACCGACGCCAACGGCCTCAAGGTCGGCAACGACGTGCGGATGTTCGGCGTGCAGGTCGGCAAGATCGAGAAGATCAGCCTCGAGGGTGACAAGGCCAAGGTCCACCTGACCGTCAAGACCGACACCCCGATCTACGACAACAGCAAGCTGGCCATCCGGTACCAGAACCTGACCGGCCAGCGCTACATCGACCTGCAACAGGCCCCGAACCCGGGCACCCGGATCGCGGCCGACGCCCGGATCGGCGCGAACATGACCGTCCCGTCGTTCGACGTGACCAGCCTGTTCAGCGGGCTGAAGCCGGTGCTGGCGACGCTGTCGCCGGAGGCGATCAACCAGTTCACCGCGAGCATGCTCGCCGTCATCGAGGGCGACGGCAGCGGCCTCGGTCCCGCGCTGACCGCGATCGACCAGCTCGCGAGCTACGCCGAGGACCGTCAGCAGGTCATCGACACCCTGATCCGCAACCTGTCGACGCTGGGCGATCGGCACGGCGGCCGCGTCGGCTACCTGCTGCCGCTGCTGGCCCGGCTCACCGACATCTTCGAAGCGATGCAGCGCAATATCGGCGGCGTCGCGCAGTTCGCGATGACCGCGCCGTCGGTGCTGGCGCCGGTCGACCGGCTGCTGGCCTCGCTCGGCCTGGTCGAGGGCGGCAGCGCCGAGGTCGACGCGATGATCCGCGGTCTGTTCCCCGACCCGCAGGAGGCGGTCGCGGTCTTCGGGCGGCTGCCCGGGCTGCTGGCCACGGTCGACGCGTCGCTCTCGCGCGACTTCGCCGACTTCACGCCGCACTGCAGCAACGGCGCCGCCCAGGTACCCGCGCCGCTGCAGGTGCTGATCGCCGGACAGAAGGTGACGGTATGCAACGCCTGAGATTCTTCTCCGGAGATCGCCCGATCCTGGACGAGGCGGGCAAGCGCGCCCGCGAACTGCGGATGGGGATCATCGGCCTGAGCCTGGTGGTGCTGTTCATCGTCGGCGCCGCGGTGATCTACGTGGTGCCGCTGGGCAAACACACCTACACCGCCGAACTCAGCGAGGCGCAGTCGGTGCGCGAGGGCGACGACGTGCGCCTGGCCGGCATCTCGGTCGGCAGCGTCGTCTCGCTCGAGCTGAAGCCGGACAAGGTGCTGATGGAGTTCACCGTCGACTCCGACGTCTTCGTCGGCGACCAGACCTCCCTCGACGTGCGCATGCTGACCGTCGTCGGCGGTCATTACGTCGCGCTCTACCCGGCCGGTTCCCGCCCGCTGGGCGACGCGCCGATCCCCGCCGACCGAATCCGCTTGCCGTACAGCCTGATCGAGACCTTCCAGGACGCCACCACGCCGCTGGCCGCCGTCGACGGCGACACCGTGCGCAAGAACCTGGCCGCCGCGAATACCGCGATCGCGGCCTCCCCGGAGGCGCTGCGCTCCACCCTCGACACCGTCGGCAAGTACGTCGACATGCTCGACCGGCAGCGCTCGCAAGTGTCGAAGTCGATCGCGATCCTCGACGAGTACATCTCCATGTACGACGGCGCCAAGTCCGACCTGGGCCGGCTGATGGACAACGTGAACATGCTCGAGGACGTGCTGCTGAGCAAGAAAGCCGAACTGGCCGAGGCGGTCCGGCTGCTGGTCTCGGTGGTGAACCGGCTCGCCGGGCTCGCCCCCAGCTGGGATGCCACGCTGAAGCCGCAGGCCCAGGCGCTGGCCGACGCGCTGCCGCGCCTGCGGCAACTCGAAGGCGGGTTCGAGCCGGTCCTGGGCACCGTGCACGACCTGCAGACCAAGTTGTCGCAGCTGGTCACCCCGGACGCGGGCGTCGTGGTCGACCAGTCCGGCGCGCGCGTCTGCGTGCCGCTGCCGGGGAAGGCGTGCTGATGCTGAAACGACTGCTCGGATCCCAGGCGTTCATGTCGATCGCCGGGGTCGGCGTGCTGGCGGTACTGGTGATCGCCGGCTACTTCGTCACCTTCGATCCGCTGAAGGAGACCGAATCCTATTGCGCGCTCATGCCCGACGCGATCGGGCTCTACCCGGGCAACCACGTCACGATGCGCGGCATCGACGTCGGCGAGGTGACCGCGGTGCGCAACGAGGGCGCCAAGGTGCGCGTCGAATTCGAGGTCGACGCCGACTATCCGGTCTACGCCGACGCGTCCGCGACCACGGTCGCGTATTCCGTTGCCGCCGACCGCAATCTGGCCGTGCTGACCAGCGGCAAGGACACCAGGCAGTTCACCGGCGGCTGCATCACCAAGACGCTGACGCCCAAGTCCATCACCGAGACGCTGACCGCGCTGGCCAGCCTGTCCGAGGAACTCTCCGGCGTCGAGGCCGGACAGCCCAGCGCGCTCGCGGACGGGCTGTCCTCGCTGGATCGCGCGACCGAGGGCGTCGGCCCGACGGTCAACGAACTGGTGCACAAGCTCGGTTCGGCGATGAACAAGCCCGACGCCGACATCGGCCATCTGGCCGGGCTGTTCGACGCGTTCGCCTCGGTGTCGAACCGGGTCGCCGCCAACTGGGGCGATCTGCAGTCGATGCTGGTCCGGCTGGCGCCGCTGCTCAACCAGGCCTCCGACGACCTGCTCGGCCCGGCCACCTCGCTGTTCGACGGCTTGCGCGAGGTGCTGCCGATGCTCAACGACCTCACCACCATCCTCGGCGACCCGCTGATCGGCGCGCTCGACGGCGCGGTCCCGCTGGTGAAGTTGTTGCGCGCCAACGTCGGATCGCTGCGCGAGGTGGTGCTGAAGATGCCCGCGCTGACCTCGGCCTTCCAGAGCGCCGCGAGCGGCACCGCGATCACCTACGCCGCGCCGAAGGTGGCGCTGCCCGGCGGCGAGGCCGACCAGGTGTGCGCCGCGGTGAACGCGCTGCTCCCCGGGCAGTGCGCCGATCCGGCGCAGGGCCTGACCGATGTGAACCTCGTGCAGGTCGTGCTGGGAATGGCAGGTGCCCGATGAACCCGCGAAAGACACTGCGGCGCGGCATGATCGCGCTGGTGGTCGCGGCCGGTCTCGCGGTCGGCGGCTGTGGCTTCGATCCCGCCGAGGTGCCGGTGCCCGGCTCCGCCGTCTCGGGCCCGACCTACCGGGTGCAGATCGAGTTCAGCAGCGCGCTGAACCTGCCCGCGAAGTCGAAGGTGATCGCCAACGGTGCCGAGATCGGCACCGTCGACACCGTGCGGGTGATCCAGCCCGCCGACGCGCCCGCCGGTCGCGGCGGTTACGTCGTCGTCGAGGCCGACATCCAGGACTCCGTGCAGCTGCCGACGACCACCATCGCCGAACTGCGCCAGGACACCATCCTCGGCGACATCCACGTCGCGCTGACCACCCCGAAGGACGGCTTCGGCGCGCTGCTGCGCGACGGCGGCACCATCCCGATCGAACGCACGAAACCGCCGGTGCAGCTGGAAGACACGATGGCCACCATGGCGCTGTTCGTGCAGGGCGGGGCCATCGGTCAGCTGCAGGAGATGATCGGCCGGGTGAACTCGGTGATGCCGGCCGATCCCAAGGAGACCGCGCGCATCTCGGCGGTCATGGGCGCCGACGCCGCCGACCTGGCCGCGCACCTGGACCAGGTCGACCTGCTGGTCAACGGCCTGGCCGCCAATGCCGAGATCATGGTCGGCATCGAGGCCGAGCTCACCCACATCCTCACTCCCGAAGCCGTGCGGGCCCTCTCGGGCACCCAGGATTCGATCGCCAAGACCATGGCCGTCTTCCTGGCGCTTGGCCCGGTCGGCTCCTCGCTGACCTGGCTGGCCCCGATCGCGAACGCGGGCGACGCGGCGGCGACCGCGTTCCTGCCGCTGGCCACCGGCGGCTCGGCCGATCTGCGCTCGTCGACGAACATGGCGCTGCTGACCGCGCTGTTGCGCGACAAGGTGATCCCCTTCGCCGAGCGCGGCCCGAAGGTGAACGTCACCGGCGTGCGGGTCTCCGAGCAGGAGCAGGTGGACCAGATCGTGACCGCGCTGCGGATGATCGGAATGGTGCGATGAAGATCGGTGCACTGGCCTCACTGGGCGGCATCGCCGCCATCACCGTGCTCGGCGCGAGCTACCTGACCTTCGGGGTGGTGCGGGTCGACCCGTTCGCCGACTACACCGAGGCCTCGATCGAGCTGGCGAACTCCGGCGGTCTCAGCGTCGGCTCGCCGATCCTGCTGACCGGCATCGAGATCGGCAAGGTCACCGCGGTGGACACCGCCGCCACCGGCGGCGTGCGGGTCGGCTTCGAATTCGGCGCCGCGAACAAGGTGCCGATGAGCAGCATCGTCACCATCGAGCACCTGTCCTCGCTGGGCGAGCCGTACGTGCAGTTCGTGCCGCGCAGCGCCGACGGGCCGTACTTGACCGACGGCCAGCGGCTGTCGGGGGAGAACGTGCGCACGCCGATGTCGATCCCCGAGGTCGCGCGGCTGGTCACCAAGACCGTCGAGCAACTCGACCCGGCGGTCGTCGGATCGCTCGTCGACACCCTCGGCCAGGCGATGACCGGCACCGAGAACGTCATCCCGGAGCTGGCCAGGGCGGGTGACCTGCTCGCCGCGGCCATCATGAGCAGGGCGCCCGCGATCGCCGAGCTGCAGAACAACTTCGAGTTCGTCTCCGGCGACATCGGCTGGGCCGGACCGGCCACCTCGGCCGCCGCGCCGGCCTTCGTGCGGCTGAGCCAGGTCATCGACGAGTTCGTCGAGTCGGTCGGCCGGGTCAGCGCGGCGGGCGGTGACCCGGAGATGTATCTGCGCGACGGCGGCCTGGTGCCGTTCCTCCAGCAGCTCACCGCGAAACTGAACGAGCTCGGTCCCGAACTCTCGGCTCTGCTGCCCGGTCTGCGCCCGCTCACCGAATCGCTCACCGCGGCGGGCCCGCAGATCGACCTCAGCACGCTCATCGCCCAGGCGTTGCACAACACCGACGCCGACGCGGTGAAGGTGCGGGTCGCGATCAGGTAAACATCCGGCAACCACTGAATATAGGAATACGCCCTGGACAGTGGTTGTCCGCTCGAGCCGGGCCGCGTTCGAGCAACCGTGCGGTAGCCTGCTGGACGAGGCAGTCCGAGTCCAGTGGGCGAAGGCGGTGCGATCCATGGCAGAGAGCAGCGAGGATCCCGACCAGGGGACCGGAAGCAGTACTCGGGTGATCGCGATCGCGGCGGTGCTGGCCGCCTTGCTGGCGCTGGTCGTCGCCCTCGGGTTGGTACTGCGCGCGAATCAGGGTGACGAGAACGATCCGTCCACGGTCGATCCGATGGGGACGGACTCTCACGGTCTGCCGGTCGGCGACGAGGTGTCGGGCCAGGAAGCCGCGTTCGCGCCACCGTGGCCCGCCCGGCGGGTCGGCGGGAACTGCTCGGCGGGCGGCATCGTCGCCCACTGGCGGGTCGAGACCGACGGCCAGTGGCAGTGCACGGTGACCACCCCCGACGCCGCGGTGCCCGCCGCCCCCGCGCCGCCGCCCCCGCCCGCGGAGCCGCCGCCGCCCGAACCGGCACCCGTCGAGGCGCCGCCCGCCTTCGAGCCACCCCCGGCCTACGAGCCGCCGGTCTACGAGCCGCCGCCCCCGCCCGAACCCGAGCCGATTCCGGTGCCCGCACCGGCGCCTCCGCCGCCGCCTCCACCGCCGCCGGTCATCCAGTTGCCGTTCCCGCTGCCGCCGATCTTCGTTCCGCCCGCCGCGGCCGTACTGCCGTGACGGGCGGCGGGTCGCCCGCCGCGCGTCGTCACCGTCGGTGAGACTGATCCGCTATGGACCAGTTGGTGCTCACTCTGGTGATCCTGCTCGTGACGGTGCTCGCCGAATCGCTCGGCGGCCGGGTGGGGATCGCACCGTCCATCCTGATGACGGTGTTCGGCTGTCTGCTCGCGCTGATCCCCGCCGTCCCGAGCCTGAACATCCCGCCCGAACTGATCCTGCCGCTGGTACTCCCGCCGCTGCTCTACGCCGCCGCCCGGCGCACCTCCTGGCGGCAGTTCGCGGAGAACTGGCAGATCATCGCGTTACGCGCGGTCGGTCTGGTGATCGTCACCGCCGTCGCGGTGGCCGCGGTGTTCCACGCCTGGAATCCGGCGACGGCCGTCGCGGCCGGGCTGGTGCTCGGCGCGCTGGTCGCCCCGCCCGACCCGGTCGCGGCGACCTCGATGGCGGGCAGGCTCGGCCTGCCCCGGCGGCTCATCGTCACCCTGGGCGGGGAGGGCCTGTTCAACGACGTCACCGCGATCGTCATCTACACCGTCGGCATCCAGGCCGTGGTGACCGGCCTGTTCTCGCCGTGGCACGCGCTCGGCGACTTCGTGCTCGCCGCGGTGGTCGGTCTCGTGGTCGGCCTGGTCCTGGGCTGGGTGGGCAGCAAGCTCACCATGTACCTCGACAACGCGACCGGTCAGGTGGCGCTGAGCCTGCTGCTGCCGTTCGTCGCCTACGGCGTCGCCGAGCACTGGGAGGGCTCGGCCGTGCTCGCGGTGCTGGTCTGCGCGCTGTACCTGACCGACGCGGTGACCGAGATCGGTGATCGCGACTACCGCCTGGTCGCCGACGCGTTCTGGGACATCGCCGAAATGCTGATCACCGGTTTCGCGTTCGCGTTGATCGGCCTGGAACTGCGCGTGGTCATCGACACCACCGGGCACGACTGGTCTTCGCTGGCCGGGGTCACCGCCGCGGTCATCGCGGTCGTCGTCGGGCTGCGGCTGGCCTGGCTGCTGGTCACCTGGGCGGTGAGCACCCGGTTGCGGCGCTACACCGACGAGCCGTTCACCTGGCGCGAGGTGGTCGTCACCTGGTGGGCCGGGATGCGCGGGGTGGCCACCGTGGCGCTGGCCCTGGCCGTGCCGTTCACCGTCGACGCCGGCGCCGATTTCCCCGCCCGCTCGGAGATCCTGTTCGTCGCCTTCGCCGTCGTGCTGTTCACCCTGCTCGTGCAGGGCCCGACCCTGCCGCTGATCGTCCGGATCACCGGCGTGCACGCCGACACCCGGCAGGAGCGTGCCGTCGAGCAGCAGCTGTGGACGAGAGTGGTGCGGGCCGAACTCGCCGAGCTCAAGTTGATCGCCGCCCGCGACGACCTGCCCGAGGACGTCTACGAGGACATCAAGGACACCCTGCGCCACCTCTCGGCCAAGGCCGACCCCGAAGCGGCCGACGCCGACGCCAAGGCCACCCTCGACAAGGAGCGCAAGCTCGCCTCCCAGATGCGCGCCGTCCGCCTGGCCGTCATCGAGGCGGGCAGGCGCGAGGCCCAGGCCGCGCGCCGCGAACCCGGCATGCCGCCCGACGTCGTCGACCGTGTCACCCGCAGGCTCGACCTCGGGCCGACCCGCTGAGCCGTCTCACCCACCCAGTGTGTCGGTGAGCATCCCGATCGCGTAGGTGACAGCCATGGCCAGCGCGCCGCCGACCACCACCCGCAGCACCGCCCTGCCCCGATGGCTGCCACCGAGCTGCGCGCTCACCGACCCGGTGACGGCCAGCGCGACGAGCACCGCGGCGAAGGTCACCGGCACCCGCCACGAGGCGGGCGGCAGCACGATCGCCAGCAGCGGCAACAGGGCGCCACAGGTGAACGCGACCGCCGAGGAGCCCGCCGCGGCCCACGGATTGGTGAGCTCGGTGGGGTCGAGCCGGAGTTCGGCCTCGGCGTGCGCGGTGAACGCGTCGTGGGCGGTGAGTTCCTCGGCGACGGTGCGCGCGGTCGCCGGGCTCAGCCCCTTGGCCTCGTAGATGCCGGTCAGCTCGGCCAGTTCGGCCTCGGGATCCTCGGCCAGTTCCCTGCGCTCCTTGGCCAGCAGCGCCTTCTCCGAATCCCGCTGGGTGCTGACCGACACGTACTCGCCCGCGGCCATCGAGATCGCGCCCGCGACCAGACCCGCCACGCCCGCGGTGAGGATCGTGTGCGCGTTGTTGGTCGTCGCGGCGACACCGACCACCAGGCCCGCGGTGGAGACGATGCCGTCGTTCGCGCCGAGCACGCCGGCGCGCAGCCAGTTCAACCGCGACGCGAGACCTTCCGCGTGCGGTTCGTGCGGATGGGAGGTCGGTGACGAGTCCTGCACCCGGTCAGCCTAGTCCGTGACGCGGCCGGATCAGAGGCGGGCGCGCAGGGTGTCGGCCAGGCGCACGGCCAGCGCGAGCACGGTCAGCGTCGGGTTGACATGCCCGTTCGTCGGGAACACCGAACTGCCCGCGATGTAGAGGTTGTCCACTCCGTGCACCCGGCACTGCCGGTCGACCACCCCGTGCCGGGGATCGGCCGACATCCTGGTGGTCCCGCTCGGGTGCGCCCGATCGGCCAGCGCCAGCGGCTCGGTACTGCCGGGCCGGGCCGCGGGCACGAGCTGCGGCGCGGGCAGCCCGAGCCGCGCGAACTCCGCGACCAGCAGCGCCGTCGCCCGCCGCACGGTGGCGTCCTCACGCGCGTCGATACGCCAATCCACCTGGGGCAGCGGCATGCCCACCGGGTCGGTGCGCTCGGACAACCGCACCCGGCTGTCCGGATCGGGCGCCTGCTCGACCATCGCCCACACCTCGACGCCGGTCAGCCGATGCGGCAGCCCGACCCCGTCGATCAGCCTGCGCCGCGCGCCTGCCAGCAGCAGCCCGGTGCCGGACAGCATGATCCGACCGTCGCGCCGGCGGCCCTTCCCGCTGAGCACCCGCTGCACAGCGTCCCACGGGTCGTCGGGCGCGGTGACCTCCTGCAACCACAGCGCGCAGTTGAGCAGCGACTCCCCGCGCTGGACCTCGGGGGACAGAGCGACCCCGTGCTGGTAGGTGTGTTTGCCCCGCGGTCCACGCACCACATACCTGCCGAATCGGGCCAGCGCCGCGCCGGCGGCCGCGGGGGACAGAGTGGCGACCACGCCACTGCGATGGTCGATCAGATAGCGCCCGACCTGGTCGTACCGGTTCCCGATGCCGCCCGCGACCCGTCGTCGCGAGGCAAGCAGCAGTCGTGGCGTATCGATCCCGCCTGCCGCGAGTACGAAGATCCGCGCCTCGACGGTGCGCACCCGCCCGCCCGCGCCGGTGACCTCGACCGAATTCACGTGCGCGCCGGTGGCATCGGTGTCGAGATGGGTGACGGTCGCGTTCACCAGCACCCGGGCGGTGGGAGCGACGATGTCGCGGACGGCGGGACCCCAGCGCTTCGGGGCGAAGCGCTGCACCGGATCGCGGCTGAGCTGCCAGAAGTACGGGCGCAGCGACGCGGTGTCGAGCGGGGTGGGCGCCGGACGCCCGGCCAGCGGCCAGAACTCGGCATCGGTGAACCCGGTGCCGTGCCCGAGTCCGGCATGCGCGGCGGCGCGCTCGGCATAGGGGCGCAGGGCGGTCGCCTCGAGCGGCCAGCCCGACCGGCGCACCCACGGGCGGGTGGCGAAGTCGAGATCGTCGAGCAATCCGCAGCGGCCTGCCCAGACGTGTGAGCTGCCGCCGAGCACCCGGCAGCCCGCGATGCGGTCGCGGGGCAGGCGCGGCGCGCCGACGCTGTCGATGGCGGCGAATTCCGGCTCGGTGGGACCGATTTCGTGGTCCCCGCTCTCCAGAACCAGGACCTGCAGACCCGCCGCGGCCAATTCGGTGGCGACGGTCAGCCCGGCCGGGCCCGAGCCGATGACGCAGATCTGGGTGCGCAGCGCGTCGTCTCCGACGGTGCGCAGGTCCTCGACAAGCATCGGCGGTCCTCTCGCCCGTGCTACCAGCGCGGCCCGGCACCCGGCCGCGCTCGGTGTCACTCTAGAAGCCGGGACGCGGAATTTCCGGAGGTCTCACAATGCTGGTTGACGAAAGCCCGGACATACCCGGCGGATTGGCGCACATACATCCACGCCCAGAATTCCAGGCCGGATTCGGTGGGACTGGCGACCATGGTGATCTCGCCGTCGAAACACCGGCCGACGATGTAGCGGGCGCGGGAGACATGCGGCGTGAAGGTCACCACGATGATGTGGTGCCACCCGTAAATCTTTGCCCGCCGCACGATTTCGCGCGCCTCACCGTCGGTGGTCCACGGGTCCGGCACGAAACACGAGACCCGGAAGGCGAATCGGCCGCCGCAGTACTTGTCCATCATCGGATCGTCGGCTCCCGTGGACTGCGAGATCAGCACCTCGGGCGCGTAGCCGCGCTGGGCGAGCTCGATCCCGAGGTCGAAGCGCTCGTAGGGGGTACCGCCGAGGACGACGATCACATCGGCGCGGCGCAGCGGGTCCAGTTGCGGGTTGACGAAGACGGGCCACCCGGCGAACGTCGCCCCCATCACGATGACCAGTGCGCCGACGAGCAACCATCCCGCACGCCGAAAGATCGACACTGCACCGAGGATAGCGAAGGGTGCACACTGGACCCCATGACCGACTCCGCCGTTGCCCCCGAACACCTCGACGTCGTCATCGTCGGCGCCGGACTGTCCGGCATCGGGGCCGCGTACCGGCTGCAGACCGAACACCCGCACCGCAGCTACGCCGTTCTCGAAGCCCGCGCCGATCTCGGCGGTACCTGGGACCTGTTCCGGTACCCGGGCGTCCGCTCCGACTCGGACATGTTCACCCTCGGCTACCCGTTCAAGCCCTGGCGCGCGGCCCGCTCCATCGCCGACGGCGCCTCGATCCTGGACTACATCCGCGAGACCGCGCGGGAGAACGGCATCGACCGCCGCATCCGCTTCGGTTCCCGGGTGATCGGCGCGGACTGGTCCTCGGCGCAGGCGCGCTGGCGGCTCACCATCGCCCACGAAGGCCCCGATGGTCCCGAACTGAGCACCCTGACCTGCGGTTTCCTCTACACCTGCGCCGGCTACTACGACTACCAGCAGCCGCACGCCCCGGAGTTCGCCGGCCGCGCCGACTTCGACGGCACCATCGTGCACCCGCAGTTCTGGCCCACCGACCTGGACGTGCGCGACAAGCGGATCGTCATCATCGGCAGCGGCGCGACCGCCGTCACCCTGGTGCCCTCGCTGGCCGACGAGGCGGAGCACGTCACCATGCTGCAGCGCACCCCCACCTGGATCAGCGCCGTGCCCGGCCGCGACAAGCAGGCCGACAAGATCCGCGACCTGCTGCCCGCCGGGCTCGCGCACCGGCTGATCCGGACCAAGAACATCCTGTTCAACATCGGTTTCTACCAGTACTGCCGCCGTCGCCCCGCCGCCGCGCGCAAGCTGCTCACCGGCCTCACCACCCGCATCCTCAAAGACGACAAGCTGGTCGCCGAACACTTCACCCCCGACTACGACCCCTGGGACCAGCGCCTGTGCGCCGCCCCCGATGCCGACTTCTTCAAGGCGATGAAGAAGGGCAAGGCCGCCGTCGTCACCGATCGGATCGACCGGTTCGTGCCCGAGGGCATCCGGCTCGAGTCGGGCGAGGTCCTGCCCGCCGACATCGTCGTCACCGCCACCGGCCTGCGGCTGCTCGCCTTCGGCGGGATCGCGCCCGCGGTCGACGGCACCCCGGTCCCGCTGTCGGAGCAATTCGTCTGGCAGGGCGCGATGCTGACCGGCCTGCCCAACTTCGCGATCTGCGTCGGCTACACCAATGCCTCGTGGACGCTGCGCGCCGACCTCACCTCGCGCCTGGTCTGCAAGGTCCTGGCCCACCTGGACCGGACCGGCGTGCCGGCCGTCGTCCCGGAGCCGAAGCGCTCGCTCACCGAGCGCCCGCTGCTGGACCTCAACGCCGGCTATGTCCTGCGCTCGATCGCCGCCTTCCCCAGGCAGGGCGACCGCCATCCATGGCGGGTCAGACAGAACTACCTGCTCGACGCGCTGATCACGCTGCGCACCGACCTCGGCAAGACGCTGCGCCCGATCCACCGGGTAGGCGAGTTCACCCACAACGGGTGAGGCGCGCGGCCCCGTCTGGTTCCTACCGTTGGCGTGTGCCGTGGTGGCACATCCGTTGACCAGACGGGAAGGCCGAGCGATGACAGATCAGAATCAGCACCCGGTACGCGAGGGAATCGCGGCAGGAACCTCCATCGGCGCAGGCATTCTGCTGGCCGTGGTCGGTGTCCTGCAGATCCTGGAAGGTATCTCGGCTGTCGCCAACGACGATCTGATCGTCGTCGGTCCCGAGTACCTCTATCAGTTCGACCTGACAGCCTGGGGATGGTGGCACATCGTCCTCGGCGCGATCGCGGTGATCGTCGCGATCGGCCTGCTGGCCGGTCAGACCTGGGGCCGGGTGATGGCCATGGTGATCGCCGCACTCGCGATCATCGCGAACTTCCTGTGGCTGCCGTACTACCCGTGGTGGTCGATCCTGATCATCATCATCAATGTCGTGGTGATCTGGGCGGTGGCCACCTGGCGCCCGCACAACGTCTGATTCCCGCTACCGACGACGCCGCCCCGGTCATCGACCGGGGCGGCGTCGTGTCGTACGAGGTCAGTAGGCGAGTGTCGGTTCGCCGGCGTCGGGATCACCGAGGGTGTCGAGCAGATGATCGGAAAGCCGTTCCCCCAGCGCGGCCAGCTCGGCCTTCTGCGGGTCGTCGAGCCCGTCGAGCACCAGCCTGCGCACCGCGACCAGGTACTCCGGCGTCGCCTCGGCCACCTTGGCCAGCCCGCTCTCGGTGAGTACCGCGTCCACCCCGCGCCCCGATTCCGCCGCCGCGCGTTTGGCCCACCCCACCCGTTCCAGTTTGGACACCACATGGGACAGCCGGGAGATGGACCCGTGCCCCCTGGCGGCGAGCAGGCTCAGCTGCATCCGATGGTCCGGCGCCTCGCGCAACAGCGCCATCACCCGGTACTCGAAATGGGTCACACCGAACTCGCGTTGCAGCCGCGAGTCGAGTGCGCTCGGCACTCGCATCGCGAGGGTGACCACCGCGCTCCAGGCGCGACGTTCGACCGAGTCGAGTTCCTCCGTCACCTCGGCCTCCTTTCACCCCAGTGTTAACTGAAGAATTGCTGAACGTCGGGAAACTGTATATCGGAGGGGGTGTGGTGTCTACGTGGGCCATGTCATGTCGGCAGGTAGAGGGAAGTTTTGGCGATCGACTTCACCTGGACAATTGATCAGTTGCTAATGGATCGCCGTCGCCGGTTGGTTGCCGCGTTGCGGCGCCGCCGGCTCCGTGGTGGACGCGGAAGGTTGCGGGGCGGGTCGGATAGGGGTGGGAAACACCGCGTCTACCAGGCGATTTGACTTCGCGTTCGCGGCTGCGTAACTTAATTCGAGTCAGAGCGACACGGACACCGACCCGGTGCCGATCTGCTGGGCCTCTCGAGGCTGGCGGGTGGTGCAGGGAAACGAGGTAGGACGATGAGCGCCTGACTGATCATGTGTGCGGGCTCACTGTTCGCCGGACTTGCTTCGGTGGATTGCCTGCGCTAAAGTTTGAACCCTTGCCCTGACTGAAGCCCCGATGAAATGTTGCGGGTGGATGCTTGTGCGTGTGTTCTTTGAGAACTCAATAGTGTGTCGATGAATGTCAGTGCCAATATTATTATTGGTTCCGGCCT
>NZ_JBIUYV010000016.1:0-83687 GCF_044744725.1 Nocardia sp. NPDC087230 | reverse complement strand
GGAAGCTAAGGCCACCTGCGCCGATGGTACTGCACTCGACAGGGTGTGGGAGAGTAGGACACCGCCGGAACATCATTGCGAAAGGCCCTCCAACTACGGTTGGAGGGCCTTTTTGCGTTCGCGTCCTGGGGCCCGTGCGCCGGGTTCGGGGACTACCGTGGAAGCTATGGCGACCACGAGGATCGGCACGCACATCAACGCGCCTCGCGCGACTGTGTATCGACTGCTGCTCGAGGCGGACGCGGTGACGCAGTGGATGATGCCGGACGGCATGAGCTGCGAAGTACACCGGTTCGAGCCCGAGGCCGGCGGCTCCTTCTCGATCACCGTGACCAACGACGAACCCTCCCCGTCGGGCATAGCTGAGCTCCAGCACGACGCCTACTACGGACGGTTCCTGACCTTGGTTCCGGATGAGCGGGTGGTGGAGGTGATGGAGTTCGTCACCGGCAGGCCGGATATGGAGGGCGCGCAGTCCATCACGTTCTCCCTGAGCGACGCCGCCGGAGGCGGCACCGATCTGGAGGTGCTGCACGAGGACGTGCCCCAGGGGCTGACAGCGGCCGACAACGAGACGCACTGGCGGATGGGGCTGCGCAAACTCGCCGCCCTGGCCGAGCGCGGCACGGTCGACTGACCGGCCGCACCCGGCCGGTGGTCAGCGCACCGCGTCGTCGGCGCGCGGGGTGATGGTCGAGGCGGGGACCAGGTTCCACGCCTCGAGCTGCTTGCGGATCTGCTCGGCGGCGTCGATATTGAGCGGGCCGCTGGTCCACAGCGCGTACGGCAGGTTGAAGAACCGGCTGTCGCGGACGGCGCGCAGTCCGTTGATGCCGGGCTTGCCGCGCAGCAGTTCCACCTTCTGTGCGTAGCTCTGGCCGGGGTAGTCGACGAACATGATCGCGTCCGGGTCCGCGGCGGCCAGACGTTCCCACGAGACCTTGGTCCAGGTGTCGGCGACATCGTCGAGGACGTTGCGGGCGCCCGCGGCGTCGAGGATCGCCTGGGGCGCCCCGAACGTGCCGCTGGAGTAGATGGTGTCGGTGCCGCTGTCGAACAGGAAGACCGTCGGTGCCTTCGCCGGTTTCGGGGCGGCGGTGAGAGCGGCGAGCCTGCGATCGAGGTCGGCGGTGACCTCGGCCGCGCGGTCGGTGCGACCGGTGATCGCGCCCAGATCGGTGAGATCGGTGCGCAGGGCGGTCCAGGGTTCGACGGTGCCGCGTGCGGCAGCGCCGTCCTGCTGGCGGCAGCTCTCGGTGAGGACGTAGGCCGCCACCCCGTCCTTCTGGAGGGAGGCGGGGGTGAGGTTGCTCGCCTCGTCGTAGCCGTAGCTCCAGCCGGCGACCATGACGTCCGGGCGCTGGGCGAGGACGGTTTCGCGCGACGGGTACTCGGGGGCGACCGAGGTCAGCCCGTCGACGACGGCCGCACCGTAGTGCCTGCGCAGGGTGTCGGCGTCGCGCTGGATGCTCGACACCGCGGCCACCTGGTCCTGGGCGCCGAGCGCCAGGACCATCGAGACGAGGTTGCCGTCGTTGACGAACAGCCGTTGGGCGGGTGCGGGGAAACGGGTGTCCTTGCCGCAGTTGCGCACCGTGATGGTCGACGCGGTGTCCGCCGAGGTGCCGGTGCAGGCCGCCAGGACGGCGGCGAGGGCGGTGGTGGCCAGGATTCGGCCGGTGTTCTTCATCAGCGCGCCTTTCGCGGGGTGATCAACAGATGGTCCTCGCCGGTGACCGGGTGCCGGACCCGGGTGGCGTCCACGCCGAACACCTCGGCGACGACGTCGGGGGTCAGTGCCTCGGCGGGCGGTGCCGGTGGGCGGGCGATGCCGTTGTGCAGCACGATGATCCGATCGCAGTAGCGGTCGGCCAGCGACAGATCGTGCAGGGCGGCGACGACGGTGCGGCGCAGTCCACGGACCAGGCCGAGGAGCTCGAGTTGATGGGTGACATCGAGGTGGTTGGTCGGCTCGTCCAGCAACAGGACCGGGGTGTCCTGGAGCAGGGCTCTGGCCAGCAGCACCCGCTGCCGCTCGCCACCCGACAACCGGTGCACCGGGCGGTCGGCGAAACCCGAAAGGTCGACCGCCGCCAGTGCTTCCAGCACCTGCTGCCGCTCGCGCGGCGCGCCGAGACCCCACGGCGGCAAGTAGGGTGTCAAGCCCAGTGCGACCACTTCGCCGACGAGCATGTCGGCGGGCGGGCTCTCGTCCTGGGCCACCAGTGCCACCGCGGTCGCCCGCTGTCGTGGTCGCAGCTCGTGCAGCACTCGGCCCTCGACGAGCACGCGGCCGCGCGCGGGCTTGCCGATACCGGCCAGCGTTCGCAGCAGCGTCGTCTTGCCGCTGCCGTTGGGGCCGACGATGCCGATTGTCTCGCCGGGCGCGATCGAGAAGTCCACGTCGGCAACGATGTTTCGCCGTCCGACGGCGCACGTCAGTTCGAATGCTCGCACCGCTGCGGGCGGCGCGGGGTCGGGGCGGGCCATGCTGTCGACCCTCGCGGGGGATTCGGGGGTGTCGGCGCCACCGTGCTCTGTGCCGCGCACCCCGTCGCCGAGGAGATCGTCGGTCACCGTTCGAGGGATGTGGTCGCGGGCTTCGCCGGGATCGTCGGCCGCGGTGCGTGCGTCGGACCGGTTGTCGTCGCGATGCGCATCGGCGGAATCGGCCGAGGGGGCACCCTGCTCGTCCGGCTCGGTGCCGGCGCACGGCGCCGAACGGGGAGCGGGGTGTTCGTGCGTGGTCATGACGCGCCGAACCGGTAGCGCCTGCGGCCCATCAGGAGCAGGAAGGTGGGGGCACCGATCAAGCCGGTGAGGACCCCGACGGGGATCTCGGTGGGGCGCACCAGGACCCGGGTCGCGGCATCGGCGATCACGAGGAACAGCGCGCCGCACAGGGCACAGGCGGGGAGGAGGTCGCGGTGGCGTGGGCCGACGATCATGCGCGCGGCATGGGGAACGACGAGGCCGACGAAGCCGATCCCGCCCGACACCGCCACCAGCACACCGACGAGAACCGCCAGCAGCACGAACAATCCGAGGCGCAGTTCCTTCACCGGGACACCGATCGAGGACGCGGTGGTCGCGCCGAGGGTGAGCGCGTCGAGCCAGCCGGCGATGGACAGCAGGACACCACCCGCGAGGAGCACGACGACCAGCGGCAGCGCGAGTGTCGTCCAGTCCGCCCCGGCCAGGCTCCCGAGCAGCCAGAACAACACCGACTGCGCGGCGGCGGGATCGGTACTGCGGAAGACCAGATAGCTGCTGAACGCGGCGAAGGCCGAGCCGAGCACGGTGCCGGTGAGGACCAGCCGCAGCGGGGTCAGTCCGCCCTGGGCGAAGGCGACGAGCAAGACGAGCGTCGCCGCGCCGAACGCGCCGGCCAGCGCGCCGCCCGACAGCGCCCAGATGCCCGCGCCCGCGAACAGGCCCGAGGTGATCACCGCGGCCGCGCCCACGCCCGCGCCGGAGGAGACGCCGAGCAGGTAGGGATCGGCGAGGGGATTGCGGACCAGGGTCTGCATCGCCGCGCCCGCCAGCGCGAGACCGGCGCCGACCACGGCGGCCAGGACCGTGCGGGGCACCCGGAGCTGCCAGACGATGGTGTCGATACCGAGATCGGTGGGTGTGGTCCCGGTCAGGCGGGCGCCCAGGGTGTCGAGCACCGCGGACACGGGGACGATCTCGGCGCCGAAGCCGGTCGCGCCGATCATGGCGGCCAGCAACAGCGTCCCGAGCAGGGGAAACGCGAGCGATGTCCGGGCACGGATCATCGCGGTATCTCCAGAGGCAAGGCGCGGCCCTTTCAGAGGGTGCCCGGCGAGGGAGGTCTGACTTTCGCCGCGAGGCGATCACAGTGGCGCGACCGTTCCGGAGTTGCACCGGATTCCCGCACCCGCCGGGGATGACGACCGAACTCTAGCGTGGCACCCGGTGCCAGCGGTCTACCGGGGGACCGGCCGGTAGACCGGTGTTCCAATCACGCTAAGGCTAATGCTATTCGGGAAAACCCCGGATTGATTCAATCCCTCTATGCACCGACCGAATACGTTCCTGCCCGGCCTGCGAGGCCGTGCCACCGCCGCGCTTCTCGCGGTGGCCACCGTTGCGACGCTCGGCCTGAGCGGATGCTCGAACGGCAGCGACGCACCGGTCGGCACCCCGGACGCGCCCCTGCCGACCGAGGTTCCCGCGGGCACCACGCTCGTCGTGGCCGACCAGCAGGAGCGGCTGCAATCCGCGCTGCGGCTGTCCGGTGAGCTGGACAAGCTGCCGTTCAAGATCGAATTCGCCAACTTCGTCGGTGGCCCGGCCATTCTCGAGGCCTTCCGGGCCGGTGCCGCCGATGTGGGTCAGGTCGGCGACGTGCCGCCGATCCACGCGCTGGCCGCCGGTCAGGACGTGCCGATCGTCGGTTCGTATCAGACCAACCCGCAGGCGTTGAAACTGGCTGTCGCGCCGGGCCGTTCGATCAGCAAGCTCGCCGACCTGAAGGGCAAGAAGATCGCCTATGCCGAGGGCACCGCGCAGCAGGCGGCCGTGCTCAAGGCGCTCACCAAGGCGGGGCTGAAGCCCACCGACGTGCAACTGGTCCGACTGCAGCTCGCGGAGTTCCTCGATGCCGTGCGCACCGGTCAGGTCGACGTGGCGCCGCTGATCGAGCCCAACGTCACCCGGCTGCTGCGCACCCAGGGCGCCTCGGTGATCCCCGATTCGGAGACGACCGGGATCTACAGCGGCCTGGCCTACCTCTACGCGCGCCGCGCCGTCGTCCAGGACCCGGCCAAGGCCGCCGCCACCCGCGCCCTCGTCGGCGCGTTCGTCCGAGCCTGGCACTGGACCAACACCCACCGCGAGGAGTGGGCGACCAAGTACTACGTCGACAGTCAGAAGGTCAGCGCCGACGACGCCGAGCGGATCGTCGAATCGCTGGGCACCTACACCTTCCCGCACCTGGACCAGCAGCTGGTCGCCCGGCAGCAGACCACCATCGACGCGATCGACGCCGTCGGCGAGCTGCCGAAGAAGATCAGGGCCTCCGACGGCTTCGACCTGCGCTTCGACGCCGCGGTCACCGAAGCGGTCACCGCCGGCGGGGCGGCGTTCGCGCCGGCGGCGGGCTGATGGCCACCCTCGACGCCGGGGTGCTGCGGCGGATCCGCAGTACCCCGGCACCGGTCGCGGCGCTCGCGCCACGCGGGCGGGGCAGGCGCACACTCGGGCCGGGCAAGCCCATCCCGTTCGGTGTCGCGCTCGGTCCCGCGCTGCTCGTCGGCGCGTGGGTGCTCGGGTCGGCTAGCGGCACGCTGGACCCGGACACGCTGCCCGCGCCGTGGACGGTCGCGCAGACCGCCGGTGACCTGATCGCCGACGGGCGCCTGCAATCGAACCTGCTGACCTCGCTGCGACGCGCCGCGATCGGGCTCGGGCTCGGTGTGGTGATCGGCGTCGTCCTGGCGCTGGTGGCGGGTCTGAGCCGGATCGGCGAGGCGATCGTCGACGGGCCGGTACAGATCAAACGCGCGATCCCGACGCTGGCGCTGATCCCGCTGTTCATCGTGTGGTTCGGCATCGGCGAGGAGATGAAGCTGATCGTCATCACGACCAGCGTGCTGATCCCGGTCTACATCAACACCCACGCGTATCTGCGCAGCGTGGACGCCCGGTACGTGGAGCTCGCCGAGACCGTCGGGCTGTCGCGGTGGGGTTTCCTGCGGCGGATCGCGCTACCGGGGTCGCTGCCGGGCTTCTTCCTCGGACTGCGGCTGGCGGTGACCATCTCCTGGCTGGCGCTGGTCGTGGTCGAACAGGTCAACGCGACCAGCGGCATCGGCTATCTGATGACGCAGGCACGCACCTACGGACAGATCGACGTCATCGTCGTCGGTCTGGTGATCTACGGACTCCTCGGGCTCTTCGGCGACCTCGCCGTGCGGGCGGCGGAACGGAAGGCGCTGGCATGGCGACAGACACTGGGCGACTGATCGACGAGGGCCGGAGCGTGGTGCGCACCCGCGCGCTCACCCGTGGCTTCGGCGAGCGGATCGTGCTGGACGGCATCGACGTCGAGATCCGGCGCGGTGAGTTCGTCGCGCTGCTCGGCCGCAGCGGCTCGGGCAAGAGCACGCTGCTGCGAGCCCTGGCCGAACTCGATGCCGACGTCCCCGGCTCCGGTGAGCTCACGGTGCCGACCCAGCGCGCCGTGGTGTTCCAGGACTCGCGGCTGCTGCCGTGGGCGCGGGTGCTCGACAACGTGGTGCTCGGGCTCACCGGGCGCGACGCCGCCGCGCGTGGCCGCGCCGCGCTGGCCGAGGTCGGCCTGGCCGGGCGCGAGAAGGCGTGGCCACGGGAGCTTTCCGGTGGCGAGCAGCAGCGGGTGGCGCTGGCCAGGTCGCTGGTGCGCGAGCCCGAACTGCTGCTGGCCGACGAACCGTTCGGCGCATTGGACGCGCTCACCCGGATCCGGATGCACGCGCTGCTGCAAGCACTGTGCGAGCGGCACCGGCCCGCCGTGCTGCTGGTGACCCACGACGTGGACGAGGCCGTGCTGCTCGCCGACCGTGTGCTGGTCCTGGACGAGGGCCGGATCGCGATCGACCAGCGCATCGATACGCCGCGCCCGCGCAGGCACGCGCACCCGGAGTTCATCCGGCTGCGTGAGGTCCTGCTGGCCGGGCTCGGCGTCGACACCGCCGAATTCGAGGAAGTGAAGCAAGCGTCATGAGTGCACCACGGCAACTGAGTCTCAACGCGTTCATCTATCCGTCGGGCCACCACGAGGCGGCCTGGCGGCATCCCGACAGCAGGCCCGACCGGATCTACGACGTCACCTACTACCAGGAGATCGGGCGTACCGCCGAGGCGGCGAAGCTGGACGCGGTGTTCTTCGCCGACGGGCCCGCGCTGCGCACCGACGTGCGCCACAATGCCGCGCCGGGCCTGGAGCCGATCACCCTGCTCACCGCGATCGCCGCGGCGACAACACATCTGGGCCTGATCGCGACGGCATCGACCACCTACTACGAGCCTTACAATCTGGCGCGGCTGTTCTCCTCGCTCGACCACATCTCCGGTGGCCGGGCGGGCTGGAACATCGTCACCACCGGCACCGATCTGGCCGCGGCGAACTTCGGCCTCGATCGGCATCCCGATCACGCCGAACGCTATGCCCGCGCCAGGGAATTCGTCGACGCGGTGGTCGCGCTGTGGGACAGCTGGGAGGACGACGCGATCCTGCTCGACCGTGCGGCCGGCCTCTACGCCGACCCGGACAAGATCCATCCGATCGACTTCGTCGGTGAACATCTTCGTGTGCGTGGGCCGTTCAACGCCGCGCGCACGCCGCAGGGGCATCCGGTGCTGGTGCAGGCGGGCGCGTCGAACGAGGGCAGGGCCTTCGCGGGCAAGTACGCCGAGGCCATCTTCACCGCGCATCAACGGCTGTCGGACGCGCAGGCCTTCTACGCCGACATCAAGGCCAAGGCCGCGGAGTTCGGGCGCGACGCGAGCGAGGTGAAGATCCTGCCGGGGATCAGCCCGTTCATCGCCGACACCGAGGCCGCCGCGCTGCGGTTGGAGCGGGAGTTCAACGAGCTGACCGTGCCCGAATACGGGATCAAGCAGCTGGAGTCCATCACCGGGACCTCGCTGCGCTCCCTCGCGCTCGACGAGCCGGTGCCGGTCGAGACCTTCGCCGGGGCCGGTGATGTCACCGACAACGCGCGCAGCCGGTTGCAGGTGGTGGCGGGCATCGTCGAGCGGGAACGGCCCACCCTGCGCGGGCTGCTGCACCGGCTGGCGGGCGCCCGGGGACACCGGGTGTTCGCGGGGACGCCGGAGCAGGTCGCGGACACGATCGAGGAGTGGTTCACCCAGGGCGCGGCCGACGGTTTCAACGTGATGCCGCCCTACTACCCGGGTGGGCTGGAGGTGTTCACCGAGACGGTGGTGCCGATCCTGCAGGAGCGCGGGCTGTTCCGCACCGAATACACGGGCACCACGCTGCGCGATCACTTCGGGCTCGCCCGTCCGCGCGGCCGGGTCGCGGTGGAACCCGTCAGCGTCGGATGAACCAGCTGGACGACGAAAGCTGTTGTACCGCAGGTCTATCGCAGGGGCCACGGGCCAATGCCGGCGACCGCCGACCCGGCGGTGGTGGGAACGTGGTGCCCGTCCCGTCCGATCCGTCGGGCGCGACCGGGGTTCGGGTGGGTGCGCGCTGTCGCCCGCTGGATCGGTTCGGCAGCCGCGAAGCCGGACGTGCGCAGGTGGCCTCGGGTCGTGATCGTCGGCCTCGGCCGGCCGGGTTCCGGTGAGCGCCGGGGTCGTCGGCGGCGTCGACTCGGTGCGGCTGCGGTCGCTGGTGTGGCCGGTGTTCGCGCCGATGGCGCTGTACGGCGTCGGAGCCGGGGCCGCCGCGCCGATGTACGCGTTGCGGGCGTTGGACCTCGGGGCGTCGGCGGGTGCGGCGGGACTGATCGTCGCGCTGAGCGGGCTCGGGATGGTACTGACGGATCTGCCCGCGGGGCGGATCGTCGCGCGGATCGGGGAGCGGGCGGCGATCGGCGTGGGCAGTGTGCTCGGCACGGTCGGGGTGCTGGCGGCGATCCTCGCGCCGAATCTCGGGGTGCTGGCGGTGGGTCTGCTGCTCAACGGGGCGGCGGGTGCGGTCTGGGGGCTGGCGCGGCAGACCTATCTGGTCACGGTGGTGTCGCCCGATCAGCGCGGGCGGGCCATGTCGACGCTGGCGGGCGCGCATCGGCTCGGGTTCTTCTGCGGGCCGTTCCTCGGCGCGGCGCTGGTGCACGGGTTCGGTCCGGTGGGCGCGCTGTGGCTGCAGCTGGTCACCACGCTACTGGCCAGTGCGGCGATGGTGACCATCCGCTCCGCCGATCTCGACGACGTGGCCGCGCTGCGGCCGCTGCACACGGTGCTCTCCGAAAACCGCAGGGCGCTGAGCACTCTCGGGCTCGCCTCGGTGGCGGTCGGCGCGGCTCGGGCCTCCCGCACGGCATTGCTGCCGCTGTGGGCCGCGCATCTCGGTATCGATGCCGCGACCACCAGTCTGCTGTTCGGGCTGGCGGGTGCGGTCGACGTGCTCATGTCCTATCCGGCCGGGGTCTGGCTGGATCGGGCGGGCAGCCGGGTCACCGGCATCGCCTGCGGCGTCTGTTTCGCGGCGGGCTACGCGGCACTGCCGTTCACCCACTCGGCGCTCACCATGGGCGCCGCGACCATGCTGCTCGGCCTCGCCAACGGCCTGAGCAACGGCCTGATCATGACCGTCGGCGCCTTCGCCGCGCCGGAGGACCGCCGCGCGGAATTCCTCGGCGCGTGGCGATTGACCCACGATGTGGGGATGTTCGCGGGTCCGGTCTCGGTCGGCCTGGTCGGCGCGGCCGCGGGCCTGGCGTCGGCCGGTGCGCTGCTCGCGATCGGCGTCGGGTTGGGCACCGTCGCGATCTACCGCTGGTTCCCTGGGCGCGTGCGGCCACGGCTGGTCAGCGACGAGTGATACTGCGGCTCAGGGTGGTTCGGGCCGTGGGTGCGGGTGATCGCGGAGGAGTGCGACGGCTCCCTGTTGTTTTCGGTCCACTGTGGATGCGGGGTCCGTGGGGAGCGGCCTACTGCCCGGCAGATGCGGCGAGGCACCTGCCGGGCGGAGGTGCCCGGGTGTAGCGGTTTTACTTCCCAGCGGGATCGCGGCCGGTGAGGCCGAGGATGCGGTCGAGGAGGGGAGCGTCGGCGGCGACGGGGATCTCGGGGCCGTAGATGCCCATCGCGCGCCCCTGGTCGGCGGTCGCGGCGGTCTCGTCGAGGACGTAGTCGAGCAGGTCGTCGTCCCACTCGACGGTCGTACCGAGAGCGCGGGCGAGATCCCAGCCGTGGACGATCAGTTCGCCGACGACCATGCCGCCGACCAGCGACGCTGGCAGTTCCGTCGGCCCGCCCAGGCGGGTGGTGCCCTGCCACGCCGCAGGGTCGCGCCAGGCGGCGGCCAGCTCGCCGAGCTGGGTGTCGAGGGCGGCGGACCAGTCGCCGGCGGTCAGGTCGACCTCGGTTTCGGCGGCCGCGGGCGGAGCGACCGCCGCCTTGCTCGCCGCGCCGACCAGGGACGGACCCCAGAACAGCAGATGGTTCAGCAGGGCGCGGACATCGAATTCGGCGCAGGGCGTGGGGGCGGTGAGCTGGTCCGGCGTGAGGGTGCGCAGGAGCTTCGACAGTGGTTCGGCGGCGCGGGCGACGCGTTCGGTTTCGGACATGCACCGAGGTAACCACCGTCGACAGCGCGCTGTCTTGAACAAACGCGACATACACTCGCCGCGTGGAGCGCGATCCGCGGGAACTCGGGGGCGCCTGGCGTGCGGCGCAACAGCACACGTTCGCCGACCCGTCGGGGGAGCCCGCGCGCTATGTCGCCCGGTATTGGTCGGTGACCTGGGAGTACGAGCGGCCGTATCGGCAGTTGGTGGTGCCGCTGCCGAACGTCCACCTGAGCTTGCGGGACGGGCGGGCCGAGGTGCACGGGCCGTCGTCGTCGCACGTGTACCGCGAGTTGTCGGGGGCCGGTTCGGTATTCGGTGTCGCGTTCCGGCCCGGCATGTTCCGCCCGTTCCTCGGCGGCCCGGTGGCCGAGCTACGAGATCGGACAGTCGATGCCGCAACGGTTTTCGGCCGTGAGTTGCCGGTCGCGGCCGATGTCGACTCGGTGGAACGCTTTCTCGTCGAGCGCCGGCCCGCCCCCGATCCGCAGGCCGAGCTCGCCGCGCGGGTGGTCGATGCGATCGCCGGGGACATCGAGGTGACCAGGGTGGAGGCGATCGCGGACCGGTTCGGGCTGAGCGTGCGCGGGCTCCAGCGGCTGTTTGCCGAGTACGTCGGACTCGGCCCGAAATGGGTGGTGCGCCGCTATCGCCTGCACGAGATCACCGAGCGCCTCGCCGGCGGGGTCGTGATCGACTGGGCCGCGACCGCCGCGGACCTGGGCTACGCCGACCAGGCGCACCTCAGTAGGGACTTCCGCCGGATCTTCGGCGAACCGCCGACCCGCTACGCGCAACGGTACGAACCGCGCCGAGACGGTCCCTAGCGGACGCGCGTGCCCAGGATGGTGCGCACGCCCGCGATGAACAACTGCAGGCCGAAGTCGAAGCGCGCGGTCGGGTCGGGGGTGTCGTGCAGCGGTGAGGCGTCGTCGGCGAGCGCGCCGACGGAATCCATCTGCATCCGCGACTGCTCGTCCACGGTCTGGCCGAGCACGTAGTAGAGCAGGGTGTAGGCCGTGAGTTCGGCTTCCTCCCTGGTCATTCCGCCCCGGATGACGATGCCGGCCAGACGTTCGCGGGCCTTGCTGGTGGTCAGGCGCGAGGCGTAGGTGGCCGAGACCAGTTCGGCGCCGTCGCGGTAGGCGAGCAGACAGTCGCGCAGACGGTGGGCGAGTTCGGTGAGTTGCTCGGGCCATTCGACGGCGGTGATCGGCTCGTCCATCGGCGCCAGGATCCGGTCGGCGACCGCGCCGAGCAGCGACTGCTTGTCCTTCACGTGCCAGTACAGCGCGCCCGGCTGGACCTGCAGCGATCCGGCCAGCCGGCGCATCGTCAGGTCGCCGAGACCGTACTGGTCCAGAATCGCGACGGCGGCATCGACCACATCCGTCTTCCGCAGTTGCACGCGTGTCCTTCCCCAGAGATTCACCGACCCGAGTGTCGTGTCTCACTCGCACCCGCTACCCTAGCCTGAACACCGTTCAAGTTGCACGGCCACGCCGGGTGGATCACACCCGCGCTCGTGCACGCACCCCGTCGAAGGGACATCACGTCGTGACACAGGCACCCGTCCAGACCGACATTCTGGCCATCGCCCGTGAGCAGGTGCTCGAGCGCGGCGAAGGCCTCACCGAGGCGCAGACCGTCGAGGTGCTGCGCCTGGGCGACGACCGCCTGGAAGCGCTGCTCGAGCTCGCCCACGAGGTGCGGATGAAGTGGTGCGGGCCCGAGGTCGAGGTCGAGGGCATCATCAGCCTCAAGACCGGCGGCTGCCCGGAGGACTGCCATTTCTGCTCGCAGTCGGGCCTGTTCCAGTCGCCGGTGCGCGCGGCCTGGCTCGACATCCCCAGCCTGGTCGAGGCGGCCAAGCAGACCGCCAAGACCGGCGCTACCGAGTTCTGCATCGTCGCCGCCGTCCGCGGCCCGGACGAGCGCCTGATGGCCCAGGTCGCCGCGGGCGTCGAAGCCATCCGCAACGAGGTCGACATCCAGGTCGCCTGCTCGCTGGGCATGCTGAACCAGGAGCAGGTCGACCAGCTCGCCGCGATGGGCGTGCACCGCTACAACCACAACCTCGAGACCGCCAAGTCGCACTTCCCGAAGGTGGTCACCACGCACACCTACGAGGAGCGCTGGGACACCCTGCGCATGGTGCGCGAGGCAGGCATGGAGGTCTGCTGCGGTGGCATCCTCGGCATGGGCGAGACCATCGAGCAGCGCGCCGAGTTCGCCGCGCAGCTGGCCTCGCTCGAGCCCGACGAGGTGCCGCTGAACTTCCTCAACCCGCGCCCCGGCACCCCCTTCGGTGACCTGGAGGTGCTGCCCGCGGCCGACGCGCTGCGCGCCATCGCCGCGTTCCGCCTGGCGCTGCCGCGCACGATCCTGCGTTTCGCCGGTGGCCGCGAGATCACCCTCGGTGACCTGGGCGCCAAGCAGGGCATGCTCGGCGGCATCAACGCCGTCATCGTCGGCAACTACCTCACCACCCTCGGCCGTCCCGCCGAGTCGGATCTCGATCTGCTGGGTGAGCTCAAGATGCCGATCAAGGCGCTCAACGAAACCCTCTGAGACGCAGGCGCAGTAGGGTGACAGACATGGACGAGCGCTACAACCCGTTCACCGGCAAGCGGATCGTGCCGGGGCTCGACGACGCGATGCCCGCGGCCGCCGCGCTCGGGCTCGAGCCGCCGCGGTTCTGCGAGCAGTGCGGTCGGCGGATGATCGTGCAGGTGAGCCCGGACGGCTGGTGGGCCAAGTGCTCCCGGCACGGGGTCATCGAATCGGCGCAGCTGGAACGCCGGTAGTGGTCGCCGAGGTCGGCGCCGCGCCGCGTCCGGAGGTCCTGCGCCGTGAGGTGATCGGCGTCGGTGTCGTCGCGGTCGTCGTGCTCGTGGCGAGCGCGGCGGCCGGGGTGGCGTGGGGTCTGCTCGCGCCGACCGAACGGCTGCGGGTGACCCAGCCCGGCCGCGCCGCCGTCCTCACCGGCGAGAGCCTGCACCTGTTCGACGCGGTCGGGATGTTCCTGTGCCTGGGCGCGGTGGTCGCGATGCTGACCACGATCGCCGCGTGGCGGGTGCGCAGCGTGCGCGGTCCCGCGCTGGTCGTCGGGATTCTGCTCGCCTCGGGACTCGGTGCGGCGGTGATGATGTGGCTCGGCGAGGCGGTCGCCGAAGGCAGGCATCCGCGTCCGCACGATCCCGCGGTCGGGCAGATCGTCGCGTTGCCCGCGGAAGTCGGCACCGACCTCGCGCTGCTGGTGCAGCCCTTCCTGGCCGCGCTCGTGCTGCTGTTCCTCGCCGCGCTGCACCCGCGCACCGATCTCGGTTCGGGCTCGGCGGGCCTGCTCGGTGACCTGCGACCGGCCGAATTCGACGACTATCCGGTGGCAGGCCAGGCCGAGGAATATCGCCCCAGCGGCGATTTCGATTCGAGTCCGCAACCGCGCGTCTGAGCGCTTCCCCCGACCCCGCGCGGCGCTACCATCGCCGATATCGGCAGGTGGACGGCTCGGGAGGAGTGGGTCGTGGGATTCATCGGAGGCGGCCCGGTCGTCGAAGAGCTGGACGCGAAATTCTGGCGGCTCATCGAACCGCTCACATATCAGGGTGCGACGCAGACCTTCACGGTCCCGGCCGGATTCCGCACCGATTTCGCCTCCGTCCCACGGACGCTGGTCTGGCTGATCCCGCGCTACGGCGCCTACACCCGGGCCGCGATCCTGCACGACTATCTGTGCCGCACCGAGACGGTCAGCCGCGCCGACGCCGACGGCATCTTCCGGCGCTGCCTGCACGAGTTCGCGGTCTCGACGCCGCGGCGCTGGATGATGTGGGCCGCAGTGCGTCTGGGCAGCCGCCTGCGGGGCGCGACACCCGGTGACCTCGCGCGCTGGCTGGTGGTCGCGCTGCCGTCGGTGGTGTTCCTGACGGTGCCGGTACTCGTGGTGACGCTGGCGCTGTGGCTGTTCTGGGTGGTCGAGCTGGCCTTCTGGGCGGTCGGCCGACTCGGCAGGCGGACATCCGCGCCGCCGCCGACCCCGCAGATGAAGACGGCCTGACCGAACTTCACCCAGAACGGGCGATGTGCGCGGCCCGCGACCTCCCTAGCGTCGGTCCCTGGAGGACTGGGCGACACCGCGCGAAGTCTTCTCCGGCTGTGTTCACCAGACCGAGGGAGTGTCGATGTCCGAGCCGAGTACGAGCGCCGCGGCGCCGCCGTCCTGGATGATTCCCCGCGGGCTGATCGTGCTGTTGTCGCTGGCCGCGGGCGTGGTCGTGGTCGGGGGCCTGAAAGTCTTCTCCGGCATCGTCGGCCCGGTCTTCCTGGCACTCATGCTCACCATCGCGGTGCAGCCGTTGCAGGGGTGGGCGCAGCGCCGTGGCTGGTCCACCTGGGTGGGGATGGTTCTCGCCCTGGTCGCGGTGGTGGGAATTCTGCTCGGGATCGGTCTGGCGCTGGCGGTCTCGGCCTGGCAGCTGGCCTCGCTGCTCCCGGAATACGGCGACAAGCTGAACTCGCTGCTCGACAACGTCCGCGGGCTGCTCACGGATCTGGGCATCAGCTCCGACCAGATCCACAAGGTGCTCGACGGCATCGATGTCGGCAAGGTCGCCGAGCTGGTCGAGTCGCTGCTCGGCGGTGTGCTCGGCGTGTTCTCGAATCTGTTCTTCGTCCTGGCCCTGCTGCTGTTCATGGCCGTCGACGGGATGACCATGGACAAGCGGATGCTCGTGGTGCGCGAGCAGCGGCCCGCGATCGCGAGCGCCCTGCTGTCCTTCGCCGAGGGCACCCGCAAGTATCTCGTCGTATCCACCGTGTTCGGCGCGATCGTGGCGGTGATCGATGGTGGCGCACTGTGGTTGATGGGCGTGCCGCTGCCGATCCTGTGGGCGCTGCTGTCGTTCATCACCAACTACATCCCGAACATCGGCTTCGTCATCGGTGTCATCCCGCCCGCGCTGCTGGCGCTGCTCGACAGCGGGCCGGTGCTGATGATCTGGGTGATCGTGGTCTATTCGGTGATCAACTTCGTCATCCAGTCGATCATCCAGCCCAAGTTCGTCGGCGACGCCGTCGGTTTGGGCGTGACCATCACCTTCCTGTCGCTGGTGTTCTGGGCGTGGGTGATCGGCGCGCTCGGCGCGCTGCTCGCCATTCCACTGACGCTGCTGGTCAAGGCGCTGCTGCTCGATATCGATCCGTCGACCCGGTGGGCCGATGTCCTGATCGGCGCGCCGTTGCCGAAACCGGTCCCGGAAGAAGCCGAGTCGGAACAGGAACAGGAGCCGGAAGCGAAGCGGCCGTGACGACGACGATGGTGGCGGCTCCGCCGCGTCCGGTGTCACAGGGCGTCGCCGCCGGGATCACCATGCTGGCCGTCGCGCTGCTGCTCGTCGCGAGCATCCTGGAGATCCTGCGCGGCATCGCGTGTCTGGCCGGCGGCGAGATCTTCGACACCACAAGGCCGTACACGTTCGAACTGGACCTCAGCACCTGGGGGTGGCTGCATCTGCTGGTCGGGGTGTGCGGGGTCGCGATCGCCCTCGGCATGATCCTGGGCGCGCGGTGGGCGCTGGTGGTGGCGGCCGTGCTGGCCGGGGTGTCGATCATCGCGAATTTCGCGTCGCTGCCGTACTACCCGTGGTGGTCGGTGGTGGTGATCCTGCTCGATCTGGCCGTCGTCTGGGCGGTGTCCACCTGGGAACCCGAGCGCTACTGAGCCGATCGGGATTCCGCAGCCTCGACAGACCGGAGCCGCCATGTCAGCGCCAGCCAGCACGACCGCCGGTCCGGCGATCGGGACGGCGGGTAGGCGGCGCGCGAGGGTGGGCTCGGCGTCCGTCGTCGTCGGTCGGCTGGCGGGGTGGGCGGTGGTCGTCTTCGCGACCGCGCTCGCCTTCCGGCGGAGCTGGCGCGAGCTCGGTGTGCCCGTCGACAGCGGTTACGTGGGGTTCAGCGCGGCGCTGCTCGGTGTGATCGGTCTGGCCGCGCTCGGTCTCGCGCTGCGGCCCGCGCCGCAGGCGCCCCGGGATCGGGTCGCCGACCTGGTGCTCGGGTCGGCGGGTCTGATCACCGCCGCGGGCCTGCTGGGTCTGTTCACGGTGCGGCTGGACGAGCAGTACGGTCCGCTGCGCCTGGATCTGCTGGCAGCCTGGGTGTTCGGGATCAGCGCGATCGCGGTGGTGCTCGGGGTGCGGCTCGTCGTCCGGTTCTGGCCGGTGTGGGCGATGTCGCTGGCGTTGCTGCCACCGGTGTACGGGACCGGGTCGGCGCTGCTCGGTGGAGACCGAATCGCCGTGGGCGGGGTGCTGGTGATGCTCGCCTCGTGCGCGGTGGGGATCGTGGTCCGCGATGTCGTCGCGGTGGCCGCCACCGTGCTGATCGGCGTGGCGGCGGTGGTCGCGGTCGATCGGTGGCTTCCACTGTTCAGCTACCAGGTCGTGCCGCTCGTCGTGGGCGTGACGGTTGTGCTCGCGGCCCGCGGGTCGTCGTTGGGGCGGTCGAGCTCGTTCGCCACGGCCATCTCGGGGGCGGGTGCGTGGCCAGGTCGATCGGCGTCGGCGGTCGTCCGTGGCGGTGGAGCGCGCGTCGCACGGTCCGTCGACGGCCTGGAAGGCGATGCGCGGTGCTGTCGTGCGCGGTCGGTACCGGGTGTCGATCTCGGACGCCACCTCCGTGGCGAGCGTCGGCTCGGGCGGCACGGTCACCTGCAGCCGGTGCGACTCGGGATGTGCGGCGCCGGTGTGGTGGTGGCCGTCGCCGTGGCTCTGGCGTGGATCCCGCTACCCGGTGACAAGACCGCCGAGTTCACCACGGTCGCGGGTGTCGTCGCGGGCGAGCGGGTCACCGCGCCCGGCTGGAACGTGGTCGATCATCACGAATACCCGTGGATACCGGACTATTTCGGTCCGGCAAGCTCCGGCACCCGGCAATTGCTCGAGGCCGACGAGGTCGATCTCGGCTGGGACTCCGCCGGAGACAAGCGCCGGGTGGCGGTCGACGTGATCAGCGCCGCGAGCGGCGAGAGCATCGGCAGATACCCGGAATTCGCGCTCTATCGGCTGGCCGAGCCCCGGTTCGGTCCGGCGTCCTACTTCGATCTCGGCAACGGCATCGTCGGACGCATGCGCACCGTCGTCGACGATCGCCCGGCCCTGCGCTGGACCTGGTTGAGCTGGGACTGGCAGGGCGCGGGTGGCGCGGAACGGGTGACCTTGATCGCCTCGACCGACCACCTGCCCACCGCGGTGTTCCCGGAACCGGACGGCTCGCTCGGCACCTCCGCGAGCACGATCCTGCGGCAGATGGCGCGCGGACGGCCGGTCGACGGCGGACCCGCCGTGCTCACGGACACCGACCTGCTGCTCACGCTGGCGCACCTCGTCGTCGCGGTCCGCACGGGCGCACTGTGACCGTGCGGAAAACCGGTGGCGTCCACGGTGCCGCCTCACCTACCGTCGACCGGTCGATATCTGCTCCGGGGGAGGACCTGGCCGTGCGCGCCACCGAGAACACCAGCACCGAACAACCCGCCGAGCGGCCCGATCTGGCCGCCTGGCGACGTCGGCACGCGCTGCGCAGCTCGTCGGCCGCCACCGCCGTGCCCAGCGGCCGCACCTACCGGCGCTCCGCGAAGCACCGAGATCGCCGGTATGACAGCTGAACGGGCGCGGCCGACGACTGGGTCCGGCTCAACCGGGCGCACTGGGACGAGCGCGCCCCGCTCCACACCCGCTCGGACCTCTACGACGTCGAGGGCTTCGTCGCGGGCCGGGAACACCTGCGCGACTTCGAGATCGGCGAAGTGGGCGAGGCCGCACGGGCGCTGGCCGGGCGAATCGGCGTCGCCGACGCCGAATTCGTGGTGGCGGAATTGCACCCGTTCGGGGACCTGCTCAGCCCGACGACGGCCGCACCGTGATCGACGACTACTGCGACCCGGAGCCGGTCGTGGAACTCGTCCCGGGCAACTATGCCGCGCCGGACGCGGTGACCACCGCCGATGTCACCGTCGGCTGGCGGCACGGGCTCGGCGAGGTCGTCTCGGCCGTGGCCGCGGCCGGACTGCGCGTGGAGTTGCTGCGCGAGCACGATGTCACCGTCTCCCGGCGTTTCGCAGTCCTCGAACCGGAGCGTCGCGGGTTCCGGTTTCCGGCGGGAACGCCACGCGTGCCGTTGCTGAATTCGCTGCGCGCGGCCGAAGTCTGACCCGGACCGGACCCGCGGTCCGGGGTTCGTGCCCCGGCCCGCGGGTCGCGGTGCTCAGCTGTCGGCCGAGTACCGGCGGATCGCGATCGGCACCGCGAGGGCGAACAAGACCGCGATCCACAGGGCCGCCGCGGCGACCGGGTGCTGCATCGGCCAGGCGCTTCCGGCGGCGACGGGCAGGTCGGCGCCGAGCAGGTCCCGCAGCGCGGCCACGATGGCGCTCACCGGATTCCACTCCGCGATCGTGGCGATCACCGACGGCATGGTCGAGGTCGGCACGAACACGTTCGAGAACATGATCGTTCCGAAGATCAGCGGTGCCGTCTGCTGGAGCATCTGTTCGTCGCGGACCGCCGAGCCGAGCGCGATCCCCAGCCACGACAGCGCGCAGCGGAACGCGAGCAGCAGCGCGATCGCCACCGCGATCTCGCCGGGCGTGGCCGCCACCCGCCAGCCGAGCAGCGCGCCCGCACCGGACATCAGCGTCAGCGCCAGCACCCCGACCACCGTTTCGGCCAGCGCGAAGCCGGCCGGCGCGGCCGCCGAGGACACCGGCAGCGCGCGCAGCCGATCGGTGAACCCGCTGTGCAGATCGGCGTTCGCGGTGGACGCCGTCGAGGTCAGCCCCATCGCCGCCACCAGGACCAGCACGCCCGGCACCAGGTAGGCGCGGTAGGCGGTGGCGTCACCGCCACCGGACAGCGCTCCGCCGAAGACGAAGCCGAACAGCACCATCATGCCCAGCGGGGCGGCCAGGGTGATCGCGAACAGGCCGGGGGAGTTGCGGTAGTTCGTCAGGACGCGTTCGAACAGCACCGCCGCCGCGGTGACCGCGGAGACCGAACGAGTCTCGGTGGCGCTCATGCCCGCACCTGCGCCGAGCCGGCGGTCGCGACCCGATCGCGGCCGGTGAGCGCGAGGAACGCGTCGTCGAGCGTCGTCGCGCGGGCGCCGATATCGCGCACGGCGATGTCGGCGGCGTCGAGCGCGCGCAGAACCGGGAGCAGGCCGGGGGCCTCGCCGGGGAAGGTGAACGAGACCTCCAGCGGCGAATGCCGTTGCGTAGGTGGCGGATACGAGGGTGTGCCGCCGAATCTCGACAGCACCGCGGCGACCTCGTCGTAGCGGTCCGGATCGTCGACGATCAGGTCCACTCCGGCGGGTACGGCGGTGAGGATCTCCGCCGGCGTGCCCGCCGCGACGACCCGGCCCGCCTTCAGGATGGTGATCGCGTCGGCCAGGCGTTGTGCCTCGTCGAGATACTGGGTGGTCAGCAGGACGGTGGTGCCCTCGGCGACGAAATCGCGCACATACCGGTAGATCTCGTTGCGGCTGTGCGGGTCCAGCGCGGTGGTCGGCTCGTCCAGGAACAGCACGGCGGGACGCACGATCATGCCCGCGACGATGTCGAGCCTGCGTCGCATCCCGCCGGAGTAGGTGCGGACCACTCGGTCGGCCGCCACGGCAAGGTCGAAGCGGTCCAGCAGCTCCTTCGCGTGCCTGCGGGCAGCCGCCGCGCGAAAGCCGTTGAGCCGGGCCAGCATCACCAGATTCTGCCGCCCGGTCAGCCGCGGGTCGACGGCGTGGAACTGGCCGACCAGACCCAGTTGCCGCCTGGTGTCGTCGGCCTGGCGCACGGTGTCGAACCCGCCGATCGCGGCCCGGCCCGAGGTGGGGCGCAGCAGCGTCGCCAGCATGCGCACGGTGGTGGTCTTGCCCGAGCCGTTCGGGCCGAGCAGGGCGTGCACCTGGCCGGCCCGCACCCGCAGGTCCACCCCGTCCACCGCGGTGTTGTCGCCATAGGTCCTGGTCAGTGCAGTGGCTTCGATGGCATGCACGGCAATCTCCCTTCATTGGGAACAGTGTTCGCAATTGCAGGATACGCATCTGCTAACGCTGTTCGCAACTGGCGATCTGCGGCATGCTGGCAGGTATGACGCACACCGGAACCTCGTTGTGGTCGCGCGGCGCGGCGCCCCGGCCGGGACCGCGCCCGGCGTACACCCTCGATCAGCTCGCCGACGCCTGCGTGCGGCGGGCCGACGCGGGTGGCCTGCGCGCGGTCTCGATGCGCGGCGTGGCCGACGAACTCGGTACGGCGGCCGCCTCGCTGTACCGGTATGTCGACGGCAAGGACGACCTGATCGCGTTGATGGTCGACCGGGTGGCGGGGGAGTATCGGTACCCGGACCCGACCGGCGATGTGCGCGCCGACGTCCTCGCGCTGGCCGAGCAGTCGCGCGCCCTGCACCGACGGCATCCGTGGCTGGTGGAGGCGAATCCGTCGAGCATGGGCCCGAATTCGGTGCGCTATCTGGACCGCATGGCGGGCACGCTGGCCCAGGCCGGACTCGCCGCGGGCGCGGTCATGATGGGTGTCGCGATGCTGTCGGGCTGGGGCGCGAACTTCGCCGCGCGGGAGCGCGCGGGCCTGTCGACCGGCGATCCGGCCGGCGCGCTGACGGCCTCGACCGGTGACCCGGCGCGCGACTACCCCCATCTGACGGCGCTGTTCGGTGGCGCACCCGCCGGGGCGAGCGCGCCGGTCGACAACGACGCGCTGTTCGCAGCGGGCATCGACGCCCTGTTGTTCGGCATCCTGCCGCGCGGCTGAGCCGTCGCGCGACGAGCGAAGTCGTGCCCGAGCGCGGCCGCGCTCGGGCGTCAGCCGACGGGTATCACTGCGCGCGGCGCAGGATCACCAGTGGCAACGGCTTGTCGACCTTGGCCTGGTACTCGGCCAGCAGTGGATTCTCGGCCAGGGCCCAGGCCGCGAACTCGTCGTAGCGCTCGCCGGTGAGCACGTCGGCCGTCGCCGCGAATCGTTCGCCGCCGAGCTCGATCGTTACCCGCGCATCGGCTTTGGCGTTGTGATACCACGCCGGGTAGCGGTCTTCGATGAACGAACTGACGTACAGCACGTCTCCCCGGTAGAGGGCTCCGAGCGGGACGACGTGCGGCTTGCCGCTCTTGGCGCCGGTCGTCGTCAACAGCAGCAGGGTCGCGCCCTGGTAGTCGCCGCCGACCCGCCCGTCGTTCTCCCGGAACTCGCGGATGACGTCGTCGTTCCAGCCGGCCATCTCATCCGGGTCGAATTCCCGGTTCCACGGCGCGTCCGGATCGTCGTAGGAGGTGATCTGTGGCTTCGCGGTGTCTTCGCCCATGCTCGGTAGTGTGACAGCGGCCACCGACAGGTTCGGCGGGGTGAGCGCTCAGCTCGGGGGACGCAGGGCGGCGAATTCGTCGGTGACGCGCAGGCCGGAGTCGGTGAAGCGGTAGAGCGCGGCGGGGCGACCGCCCGCGCGGCCGGAGGGCGCGGTGTCGCCGGTGGGGGTGATCACTCTGCGGCGGGAGAGGACGCGCTGGAGGTTGGTCGTGTCGACATCGTAACCCAGTGCCGCGCAATAGATTTCGCGCAGGGTCGACATGGTGAAGGTGTCGGGGGCGAGCGCGTAGGCGATATTGGTGTAGGAGAGCTTGGCGGCCAGGCGGGTGCGCGCGTGGTCGACGACGGTGCGGTGGTCGAACGACATATCCGGCAGCGCCGAGACCGGGTGCCAGGTGGTGTCGGCCGGGAGGGCGGGCTCGGTGGTCAGCGGCACCAGGCCGAGGTAGGCCGAGGCGATGCGGCGCGGGGCCGGGACGCGATCGGGCGCGCTGAACACCGAGAGCTGCTCCAGATGGGCCAGCTCGCGTACGTCGACCTTCTCGGCGAGCTGGCGCCGGGCCGAGGCGTCGAGGTCCTCGTCGTCGCGCAGTCGGCCGCCGGGCAGCGACCAGGTGCCCTTCTGTGGGTCGAGCGCTCGCTCCCACAGCAGAACCGCCAATTCCGGGTGCCTCGATCGACCGCCGGCACTCCTACCTGCGGAAACGTCGGCGGGGAAGCGGCGAACCTGGAACACCGCGGTGAGCGATTCGTGGATGGTGTTACTATGGGGCACGTTTTCGATTCTAAGTCGAAAACCTGGTTAGGTGCGAATCGAGGCGATGGCGCCGTTCGCACGAGGAAGGGAGCCACCATGGCGACGACGACCGCACAGCCGACGCTGATGGGTTCGGTCTTCGACGGACCCACGGGGTACACGGGTGTCGAAGCGACGCCGGAGTGGGCGCGGGAGGTGCGGCGGCTGGCGCGTGAGCGCAACGCCACGATCCTCGCGCACAACTACCAGCTGCCCGAGATCCAGGACGTGGCCGACCACGTCGGCGACTCGCTGGCCCTGTCGCGGATCGCGGCCGAGGCCGAAGAGGACACCATCGTTTTCTGCGGCGTGCATTTCATGGCCGAGACCGCGAAGATCCTCAGCCCCGCCAAGACGGTCCTGATCCCGGACCAGCGCGCGGGCTGCTCGCTGGCCGACTCCATCTCCGCCGAGGAGCTGCGGGCCTGGAAGGCCGAGCACCCGGACGCGAAGGTGGTGTCCTACGTCAACACCACCGCCGAGGTGAAGGCGCTCACCGACATCTGCTGCACCTCGTCCAACGCCGTCGACGTGGTCGCCTCGATCGACCCCGATGTCGAGGTGCTGTTCCTGCCCGACCAGTTCCTGGGCGCACACGTCAAGCGCGAGACCGGCCGCGCCAACATGCACATCTGGGCGGGCGAGTGCCACGTGCACGCCGGCATCAACGGTGACGAGCTCACCGAGCAGGCGCGCACCCACCCCGACGCCGAGCTGTTCGTGCACCCGGAGTGCGGCTGCGCCACCTCGGCGCTGTACCTGGCGGGCGAGGGCGCGTTCCCGGCCGAGCGGGTGCACATCCTGTCCACCGGCGGCATGATCGACGCGGCCAAGGCCTCGACGTCGAACCAGGTGCTGGTGGCGACCGAGGTCGGCATGCTGCACCAGCTGCGCAAGGCGGCGCCCGGGATCGACTTCCAGGCCGTCAACGATCGCGCTTCCTGCAAGTACATGAAGATGATCACCCCGGCCGCGCTGCTGCGCTGCCTGGTCGAGGGCGCCGACGAGGTGCACGTCGACCTGGCGATGGCCGAGGCCGGTCGCGCCTCGGTGCAGCGGATGATCGCGATCGGCAACCCCGGCGGTGGGGAGTGACCGCGCCGTTCGCCGCGCGGTCGAACCGGTAACGACCATGACGGCGACGGTTCCGGTCTCCTGGGAGGCCGAGGTCGACCTGGTGGTCATCGGTGGTGGCGTCGCGGGACTCACCGCGGCCCGCACGGCATCGCTGCGCGGGCTGCGGGTGCTCATCCTCAGCAAGGGCGGTCCCACCGACACCTCGACGCAGTACGCGCAGGGCGGCATCGCGGTCGTCGCGCCGCAGGGCGATTCGGTCGACTCGCACGTGCGCGATACGGTCGAGGCCGGTGCCGGGCTGTGCGAGGTCGAGGCCGTGCGCTCGATCGTCGCGGGCGGGCAGGCGGCCGTGGCCGCGCTGACCGACCTCGGCGCGGTGTTCGATCTCGGCCGCGACGGCCAGATCTCGCGCACCCGCGAGGGCGGGCACAGCACCCGAAGGATCATCCACGCCGGTGGTGACGCCACCGGCGCCGAGGTACAGCGCGCGCTCAACGCGGCCGGACTGCCGGTGCTCTTCGGCGCCGCCGCGCTGCGGGTGCTGACCGGTCCCGAGGGTGTGCGCGGCGTTGTCGCGATGTCGGACAACGGTTTCGGTGTCGTCCGTACTCCCGCGGTGCTGCTGGCGACCGGCGGGCTCGGCCAGCTCTACGCCTCGAGCACCAACCCGCCCGGCGCGACCGGCGACGGTGTGGCGCTGGCCCTGTGGGCCGGGGCCGCGGTGGCCGATCTCGAGTTCGTGCAGTTCCATCCGACGGTGCTCTACACCCCGGGCGGGGTGGGCCGTCGGCCGTTGATCAGCGAGGCCGTGCGCGGGGAAGGCGCGATTCTCGTCGACGCCGAGGGCGAATCGGTGACGGCGGGGGTACATCCGCGCGGTGATCTGGCCCCACGCGATGTGGTGTCGCGGGCCATCGCGGAGCGGATGCGGGCGACGGGTACCGATCACGTGTTCCTCGACGCGCGCCACATCGCCGGCTTCGCCGCGCGGTTCCCGACGATCACCGCGTCCTGCCTGGCCGCCGGGATCGACCCCGCGGCGCAACTGATCCCGGTCGCGCCCGGCGCGCACTACCAGTGCGGCGGGGTGCTGACCGATACCGAGGGGCGCACCGAGGTGCCCGGACTCTACGCCGCGGGCGAGGTCGCCAGGACCGGGCTGCACGGGGCGAATCGGCTGGCCTCCAACAGCCTGCTCGAAGGGCTGGTCGTGGGCGAGCGCGCCGGTGCGGCGGCGGTCGAACGGCGCGGTGCGCGCACCGATGTCGAGGAGATCCCGGCGTGGACGGTGGACTTCGCGGAGCGGGCGGTCGTGCAGCAGGCGATGACCGAGCACGCGTCCGTCGTGCGGGACGGTGCCGGGCTCGGCATCGCGCTCGCGCGGATCGACGCCGCCCGGTCGGTGGTGTCCCCGCTCGATGTCGCCGCGCCGCGGGCGGTCCAGCCGCTGGATGGGACCGGCTCCGGCGAGGGAGTTTTCGACGCCGCGCGCACGTTGCGCCGCATCGAGGACGCCGCGCTGACGCTGACCGCCCGTGCGCTGCTGATCGCGGCCGCCGACCGGGCCGAGAGCCGGGGCTGCCACACCCGCTCGGAGTATCCGGGTCCGGTCGAGGATCAGCGGCACAGCACCGCGGTTCGCCTCGGCGCGGACGGGGCGCTCGGACTGTCCACCGTCGCGGTCGATGCCGTCGCGGTGTCGATCGGTGCGCGGTGAACGACCACCCGCAGGCGTGCGCATCGGTGCGCGGCGAACGCCGGGCCCCGTCACCGACCGGTGCACGCCGCGCGGCGGTGATCATCGACGGCGTGGTCTCGATCGGGACGGCCCGGTGCTCGGCGGACCGCTCCGCGCCGCGCCGAGGTGCGCCCGGCCGGCAGTACGCGGCATCAGGTGCCGCACAAGCAATTCCGGCGGGCCGGTGAGGATCTCCGCTGGATCGAACGGGCGCATGCCGCGCCCGAGAACAGGAGTGCAGTGATGGCTCTGGATGCCGCCCTGGATCGTGCGGAACTGCTGACGCTGATCCGTACCGCCCTCGACGAGGATCTGCGCTACGGACCCGACGTCACCACCGTCGCGACCGTGCCCGCCGACGCGGTGAGCAAGGCGTCGGTGGTCTCGCGCCAGCACGGCACCGTCGCGGGCCTCGACGTCGGGCTGCTGGTGCTCGACGAGGTGATCGGCGCGGGCGACTACACCGTCACCGACCGCGTCGCCGACGGCACCAGGGTGGAGCCGGGTACCTCGGTGCTGAGCATCGAGGCGCCGACGCGGGGCTTGCTCACCGCCGAGCGGACCATGCTGAACCTGGTGTGCCACCTGTCCGGCATCGCGACCGCCACCGCGGCGTGGGTCGACGAGGTCGAGGGCACCGACTGCAAGATCCGCGACAGCCGCAAGACGCTGCCCGGGCTGCGGGCGCTGCAGAAGTACGCGGTGCGCGTCGGCGGCGGCGTCAACCACCGGATGGGGCTGGGCGACGCGGCGCTGATCAAGGACAACCACGTCGTCGCCGCGGGCTCGGTCGTCAACGCTTTGCGTGCCGTGCGCGAGCTGGCCCCCGAGATCGCCTGCGAGGTGGAGGTCGACAGCCTCGAGCAGCTCGACGCGGTGCTGGCCGAGAACGTCGAGCTGGTCCTGCTCGACAACTTCCCGCTCTGGCAGACCCAGGCCGCCGTGCAGCGTCGCAACACCGCCGCGCCGAACACCAAGCTCGAGTCCTCGGGTGGTCTGTCGCTCGAGCAGGCCGCCGACTACGCCCGCACCGGGGTCGACTACCTGGCCATCGGCGCCCTGACCCACTCGGTTCGCGTCCTGGACCTCGGGCTGGACATGTGAGGCGATCGCGGGCCTGACGTCCGCAGCGCGGGACCAACGGCAGGCAGCTCTGTTCCCGGTGGGGGCGTACGGTCGTCGACGGCGATCAAGGGGTGCGATAGCCCAGCGGTGCTCTAGCGTGGGGGCGTGGAGTTCTCGCAGGGGTGGGACAGCCTCGCCGTCCTGGTCGACGGCCGCTGGGTCGAACGCCGCCCGCGCCGACCGGAGGTCGCCGACCAGCTCCGGCGCGAGACCCGGTTGCTGCCGTGGCTGGCACCGCGACTGCCGCTACCGGTGCCGGTCCCCGCTGTCGTGACGGAGTCGCCGCTGGTCGTGCGTCATGCGCTCGTCCCCGGCCGGGCGGTCGAATCGCTTACTGCCGAACACGGTCTCGCGATCGGCGCATTTCTTCGCGCCCTGCACGACAGCCCCGGCCCCGAGGCGGTGCGGCACGGGTTGCCCTCGGCGACCGAGACCGGCGACGACCGGGAGGCGACGCTGCGGCGGTTCCGGGCCGAGGTCGTGCCGATGCTGCCTGCCGCTCGCCGGGCTCGGGCACAGACGATTCTCGATGCCGCGCGGGATCTTCCCGCGGACACGATCGTCCACGGTGATCTGGGACCCGAACACATCCTCGTCGAGGGTGACCACGTCAGCGGTGTGATCGACTTCGGCGATACCCACCTCGGCGACGCCGCGAACGACCTGGCATGGCCCCTGTACGGCGCACCGGCCGCCTTCGCCGCCGCCGTCGCCACGGCCTACGGCCGCACCGACTCCCTGCGCCGCCGCGCTCTGCTCTGGCACCAGCTCGGACCGTGGCACGAAGTGACCTACGGCGCCGATATCGACGACGCCGAGACGGTCCGCAGCGGCCTGGCCGGAGTCCTCGACCGCCTGGATCTCACCGCCGACTGACTTCGGTGCAGGCTGCCGGTCTTCAGCTGATCTTCGTGCTGCGCTCGGTGGCCGCGTGCCACCACCGGGGCGGATGTGTGCGCGTCCCCCAACGTGGTGTGGTCCCCGGATCGGGCAGCCGCGAGCCGCGCCGGTGGCTAAGCCGTCAGTTCGCGCTGGAGCGGGGTGCGGAAGCGGGGGATGGCGCGGATGTCGCCGAACCAGGCGGTGGTGCGGTCGGTTTCGGCGTCGATGAGTTTCCTGGTGTCGCTGCCGACGTCCTCGAGCAGGTGGGTGACCACCTCGCCGTCGGGGCGCTGGGCCCAGCCGCCGACGATGCGGCCGTCGGCCCAGATGGTGGGGCCGATATTGCCGTTGTGGTCGAAGAGGGCGGGGGCGTGGGGGCCGAGGAACCAGTCGCGGGACTGCCAGCCCATGGGGGTGGGGTCCAGGGCGGGGAGCAGGGCGGCCCACGGTTCGGGGGTCGGGACCGGAGCCAGGTCGTCGGCCAGGACGATGCCGGTGGTGCCGTCGTCGAGGTCGACGTGGGCGATGTCGAGCTCGGCGAGGGTTGTGCGGACCTCGCCGAGGGTCCAGCCGGTCCACCACTTCAGGTCGGTCACCGGGGCGGGGCCGAACGCGCGCAACCACCGGCGCACCAGCTCGACCCGCGCCTCGGCGGCGGGGATCGGGGAAAGGTCTGGGGGGAGCCAGGTTTCGGCGGGAGCCCAGGTGTACTGACTGCTGGTCCAGCTGCCGTTGGGGCGGCCGCGCACGATCCGGCCCTCGGCGCCGAGCACCACCAGCACCCAGGTGGTGATGCTGGTCGGCTTCGAATACGACTTGCCCGGCGCGGTATCGATCTGGGTGCGCAGCCGGGGGACGTCCTTGCTCAGCTGGGCGCCGGTGGCCGCGCCGCGGGCGAGCAGGGCGGCGTGCGTCTCGGCCTCGACATCGGAGAGCCATTCCTGCACATCGCCGTCCACGACACCCGCCTGCTCGAGGTAACGGCCGTAGGCCCTGCGCTGCTTGATCGCCAGCGCGTCGCAACACGAGGACTGCAGCACCGGGACCAGCTCGGTCGGGGCGACGAACATGGTGCGGCGCATGGCGAGCAGGCGCACCAGGGTGCGCTCGTCGTAGAGCGCGCGCTCCACGTGGGCCGGGGTGAGGTCGACGCCGCGCGCGCCGACCGACAGATAGACCGTAGCCGGATCGGTGGCGTGCAGGACCACCATCGAACGCGCGATCTCGGTCGGCTCGGTCGAGCGGGTCGACGGCGCGAGCCGATGCCTGGTCGCCAGGCGGGCCCGGCGTTGCGCGGTATCGATCGAAGGCATGCGCGGATCCTAGGCGGACCCACCGACATCCCCGCGTCACCGCCTGCCGAGTGTGCCGTCCCGGTCGCAGCGGTCGGGTGGATCGTGCTGTGACACAACGCCGAAGGCCGGGGGTTCTGTCACTTTTGTACAGAATTCCCGGTCGCCGTTTTCGCCGCCGGGCGCCTGCCGGTGTTGTTATCGTCGCGCTCATGAGCGCAGCGCCACCGGTCGTGACCTCGGCCGAACTCGGCGTCGACGACCAGGAACGACCGGCCCGCACCCTCACCGGTTTCCCGGCCCGGCTGGTCGGCGTGGTGGCGTTCGCGCTGGCGGCGCTGGCGTTGTGGCAGGTGTTCCGGCCGCTGCCGCAGGGCAGCCAGTACTACCTGGTCGTGTTCCTGGCGATCGCGCTGCCGCTGGTGTTCCTGAGCTACCGCTCCGGCTGGGGCAGGCTCGACAGGGCCGACGCGCCCGCGCCGCTGGACTGGGTGCTGGCCGCGGTCACCCTGGTCGTGTGCCTGTATCCGGTGCTGCCGTTCACCCTCGGCGCGGGCGGCGGCGGATACGACGCCTTCCTGGACCGGCAGGGCATGCTGGCCCCGGTCGACGTCGTGTTCGGCGCGGTGCTGCTCGTGCTGATCCTGGAAGCCTGCCGCCGCACCACGGGGTGGATCCTGCCGCTGGTCTGCCTGGTGTTCCTCGCCTACGGCTACTACGGCGGCCTGCTGCCGCAGAGCTGGGCGATCGCGCACGCGGGGCTCGATGTCGACCAGATCGTCGACGCGCTGTACAACTCCGGCAGCGGCTTCTACGGCACCCCGCTGGACGTGGCCGCCAGCTACATCGTGTTGTTCACCCTCTACGGCGCCGTCCTCGAATTCTCCGGTGCCGCGAGGTTCTTCGTCGATCTGTCGGTCTCGCTGTTCCGGCGCTCGCACAGTGCGGCGGGGCGCACGGCGGTGGTGTCGGGGTTCCTGCTCGGCACCGTCTCCGGGTCGGGCACCGCGACCGCGGTGAGTACCGGCGCGGTCACCTGGCCGATCCTGCGCCGGGCCGGCTACCGGCCCGAACAGGCGGGCGGCATGTTGGCCGCGGCGGGCGTCGGCGCGATCCTGTCCCCGCCGACACTGGGCGTGGCGGCCTTCATCGTCGCCGAATACCTCGACGTGTCGTATGTGACGGTGCTCGGCTGGGCGCTGATCCCGACACTGCTCTACTACCTCGGCATCCTGCTGTCGGTCGAGATCGACGCCCGCCGCATCCACGCCGAGGGGCGCGCGCCCGCCGACCTGGCCGACGGCCCGCTGCCGAGGCCGTGGTGGAAGCTGCTGGGGCGCTTCGGGTATCACTTCTCCTCGCTGATCGTGATCGTGGTGCTGTTGCTGGCCGGGATGAGCGCGACCCGCGCGGTCGTCTACGCCACGGTGCTGGCGCTGATCCTGGCCGTGCCCGACCGGATTCTGCGCGCGCGGTCGGTCGCCGCCGCGGAATCCCCGGCCGACGCGCCGGGGCGGGAGTGGTCGGCGCGCGATGCCGGGCAGTTCACGCTCGCGGCCCTGCGCACCCTGTCGCTGGGCATGTGCTCGGCGCTGCCCGTGGTCGCGGTATGCGCGGCGGCGGGCGTGATCACGGCGATGACCACCAAGACCGGTCTCGGCGCGCAACTGGCGTCGCTGCTGGTCCGCGCCGGATCGGTGCTCTCCGACGATCCCGCCGTCGTACTGGCGACCACCGCGGTGCTGGCGGCGATCGCGTTGTCGCTGCTGGGGCTGGCGGTGCCGGTGACGGCCTCGTTCGTCATCGGCTGGGTGATCATCGGACCCGCGCTGCTCGACCTGGATGTCGCCGCGCCCGCGGCCGCGATGTTCGTCTTCTACTTCTCGGTGCTCTCGGAGGTGACGCCGCCGACCGCGCTGGCCGCCGTCGGCGCGGCCGCGGTCACCGGCGCGAAGACGATGCCGACCATGTGGGCGGCCCTGCGCTACGCGCTGCCTGCGTTCCTGGTGCCGCTGATGTTCGTGCTCACCGACGCCGGCCAGCACCTGCTCGGGCGCGGCGCCCTGCTCGACGTGCTGTGGGTGAGCGCGGCCGCCTGCGTCGGCGTCGCGGCGCTGGCGGCGGCCACCGGCGGCTGGTTGTTCGGCATCGGCGCGATCGGACCGGTGCCGCGCGGACTGGCCGCGGCCGCGGGCCTGATCCTGCTCTACCCGAATCCGACCGCGACCGTGCTCGGTCTCGCGGTCCTGCTCGTCGCCGTGCTCGCCGGCGTCGTCGACCGGCGGCGACGCCGAACAGCCACGGCCACACCGTGATCCGTGGACATCAGCAGGCGGCGACGTGGCCGTCGACGAGAGGGGACCTCATGCTCAGAACAATGGTCGCCGTGGCGGCGGTGTCCGCCGCGGCCGCGCTGCTCACCGGATGCGGTGGACGCCAGGACACCCCGACCGCCGACGCCGGCGGCGCGGTGACCTGTGACGTGCGGCAGGACACCAGGATCGGCATCGCGACCGGCAATGCCACCGGCGTGTACTTCGCGCTGGGCAACGCCTACGCCGAGCAGATCTCGGCCGCCACCGACGGCAAGGTCAAGGCCACCGCCGCCGAGACGGGCGCCTCGGTGCAGAACATCCAGCAGGTCGTCGGCGGCACCTACCAGGTCGGGTTCTCGCTGGCCGACTCCGCGGCCGACGCGGTGGCGGGCAAGGGCAGCTTCACCAGCGCGCAGCCGGTGCGCGCGCTGGCACGGCTCTACGACAACTACACCCAGGTCATCGTGCGCTCCGAGGCCGGGATCAACTCCCTGGCCGACCTGCGCGGCAAGCGCGTCTCCACCGGGTCGCCGAAATCCGGCACCGAGGTCATCGCGCAGCGCGTCCTGCAGGCGGCGGGCCTCGACCCCGACAGCGACATCGCCGCCCAACGACTGGACCTCACCAAGACCGTCGACGGGCTCAAAGACGGCTCGATCGACGCGATGTTCTGGTCCGGCGGCCTGCCGACGCCCGGCATCACCGACCTGTTCACCACCGCCAAGGACAAGGTCCGGTTCCTCGACATCACCGGGGTGCTGCCGAAGCTGAAGGAGATCAACCCGGTCTACGAGACCGCGCCGATCCCCGCGGCCACCTACGGCCTGGCCGCCGATGTGCCGACCATCGTGGTACCCAACCTGCTCGTCGTCCGCGACGACCTCGACGCGAACCTGGCCTGTGTGCTCACCGAGACGCTGCTGGAACGCAAACCGCAACTGGAACAGGCGAATCCGGCCGCCAAGGGCATCACCGCCGAGACCGCGAGCAAGACCGCACCGGTGCAGCTGCACCGCGGAGCGGAGGAAGCGCTGCGCTGAGTCGCGATGCGGTGCTGAGCTGCCGCGCGCTGAGCTAGCTGTGGTGCTCAGCTGTCGCGGTGCGCTAGCCGCCCCCTATGGTTGCGTGTCGCGACGTGTGCGGTGGGTCCGGCGCACCGCGACAGCGGACAATCACGGCATGAGGCAGTGGGGCCGGGTCGTCGCGGCGGTGGTGGTGCTGGTGGGTGGTGTGCTCGTCGGTGGGCCGGGCGCGGTCGCGCAGCCGGTGTGCGCGCCGGGGGTGAGCGTGGTCCCGGTGCGTATCACCGTCGACGGCGAGCGGGCCACCGGGCGGGTGTACGAGCCGTATCGCTGTGCGCCGGGCGATATCTCGGACGATCAGCTGGTGGTGGCGGTGCACGGGCACGGCGGCTCCTCGGCCGACTTCGCGCCGTACATGACCTCGCTGGCGCTCGTCGGCGGCTCGCCGATCCTGCTGATGGACCTGCGCAGCGCCGAGGGACCGTGGCGGGCCGGGGAGTGGAATCTGTGGGCGGGCTGGCACGACGTGGTCGAAGCGACCCGGTGGTACCGCGATGCGCACCCGGCCGTGGCGACCACGGTGCTGTGGGGCTGGAGCCAGGGCGGCATCACCAGCGGCCTGGCGGTCGCACACGGTCCCGCCGGACTGTTCGACTACTGGGTCGACAACTACGGTCCCGCCGACGATTTCACGATGTGGGCCGACGGCGCGGCGGTGGATCCCGCGCTGCCTCGTCAGATCGAACGCGACGCCGGCGGCTGCACCCCGATCGGCTGCCCGCTCGCCTACGCCGAGCGCTCACCCGCGCTGCTCGCCGACCGGATGAGCATGCGCCGGGCCTTCCTGATCCACGGCACCGCCGATGCCATCGTGCCGTTCCGCACCAGTGTGGAGCTGCGGGACGCGCTGGCGGCGGCGGGCAGGCCGTACTCGTTCTACACCGTCGTCAGCGGGCGCGACCTGTCCGGCGCCGTCGTGCCGGGCAACCACGACATCGGACCCGCGTTCTTCGAGGGTGGGTGCGTGGTGCTGCGCCTGCTCGCGGGCACCGAACCGCTCGCGCCCGCCGTCGGCGACTACGTCGTGGATGTGGGGGCGGGCGTGGTCACCGCGCCCGCGCCGCCCGTCGGCGCGAAATGCGCCGCCTGACCCGCGTCGACGGGCGCGGCGGAACACCGATCCGGCACGGTGCGTTGTCCGGGGGGAGTTGTCGAGGCGAAAGAGGAGCACGGTGACCGAACCGACGCAGCGGGCCGACCGCTGGCAGGGCGAAGAGCTGGATCTGGACGCCTACCTGGCGCGCATCGGCTACGACGGGCCACGGACCCCGACCGTGCGGACCCTGCACGCGCTGGTCGCCGCGCACACCACGGCCGTGCCGTTCGAGAACCTCGAGATCATCCTCGGGCGCGGCATCCCGCTGGACCTGGCCACCCTCCAGGACAAGCTCGTGACCCGGCGCCGCGGCGGCTACTGCTACGAGAACGTCACCCTCTTCGCCGCCGCGCTGGAGCGGCTCGGCTTCGGCGTCACCGGGCTCAGCGGCCGGGTGACCATGGGTTCGCTCGACTCCGGCGCGATCCGGCCCGCCACCCACGCCCTGATCCGGGTCACCACCGACGACGACGCGCGAGTGTGGATCTGCGACGTCGGCTTCGGCGCCGGGCCGCTCGCGCCGTTCGAACTGACCGACGAGCACGGCGAATTCACGCTGGGCCGGTGGCGCTTCCGGCTCGAACGCCGCACCGGCGAACTGGGCGCCGACCTGTGGGTGCTGCACCAGTTCGCCCGGGACGGCTGGCAGGACCGCTACGCGTTCACCCTGGACCCGCAGTACCGGATCGACTACGCCGTCGGCAACCATTTCGTGTCGACCTCGCCACGCTCGCCGTTCACCACCCGGCCGTTCGTGCAGCGCTTCCGGCCCGACGTGCACCACGTCCTCGACGACCTGACGCTGACCACCGAATACCCCGACGGCACCTGGTCCGCGCGCGACCTCGACCCCACCGACCTGCCGAAAGTCCTTACCGAGGTGTTCGACATCGACCTCGACGACACCGACGCCGCGGTCCTGGTGACCGCGCCCTGGCGCGTCGACTGACCCCTCACATCGACGGCCCCGCGCACGGCTCGGCGGTTTGCTTCCACGGTGTCGCTACGGCAAATTGATGGTTACTTGCCGGGAAACACACCCCCGCGCTGTGGGGTAGGGAAACGAATCTGTGGGGTCGTTGGTGCCGAAGGTGCAATCCGCGTTGCCGGTTCAGCCGGAGGCGACAATCCAGTCCGGACCGCTCGCCGGTCCGGCGGTCCGGCGTCGGGATCTGGACGGGTTGCGCGGTCTGGCGATCGCGCTGGTCGTGGCGTTCCACGTGTGGGCGGGCCGGGTGTCCGGCGGCGTCGACGTGTTCCTGGTGTTGTCGGGATTCTTCTTCACCGGCGCGGTCGTCCGCGGCGTCGAACGGCGCGGTGGGGTGGCCGCGGGCGCGACCGCGCGCCGGACCGCGCGCAGGCTGATGCCCTCGCTGGTCGTCGTCCTGGCGGCGATCGCGGTCGCCACCGTGGCGCTGCGGCCCTACACCCAGCTGGGCGAGACCGCGGCGCAGACGCTGGCCTCGATGTTCTACGTGCAGAACTGGTATCTGGCCACGGCCGAACTCGACTATCTCGCGCCCGACCCCTCGGTCAGCCCGCTGCAGCATCTGTGGTCGATGTCGGTGCAGGGCCAGTTCTATCTGGCGATCCTCGCCGTCCTCGCGGGGTGGGCGTGGCTGCGCCGTCGCGGCGCGGCCGGTCGCCCGACGCTGCTGGTCGCGCTGGCCGGGCTGGGCCTGCTCTCGTTCTGGTACGCCGCGTTCGGCACCGCGCAGCACCAGGCGTGGACCTACTACGACAGCATCGCGCGGGTCTGGGAGCTGCTGGCGGGCGCCGCGCTCGCCGTCGCCGCGCCCGCCCTGCGGGTGCCGCGCGCGCTGCGTGGTCTCGCGGCCGCGGCGGGCCTGCTGATGGTGCTGTCGTGCGGCCCGATGTTCGACGGCGCCAACCAGTTTCCCGGCGTCGCGGCGCTGTGGCCGGTGGCCGCGGCCTGCCTGGTGATCGCCTCCGGCTTCGGCGCCGCGACGGTGACCGCGTGGCCGAACCGGCTGCTGGCCGGGCGCGTGTGTACCGAACTCGGGGCGCTGGCCTATCCGCTGTACCTGTGGCACTGGCCGATCCTGATCTTCTATCTGGCCGAGACCGGCCGCGCGCACGCCGGGCTCGTCGACGGGCTGGTGGTGATCGGCATCTCGCTGGTGCTGGCCGCCCTCACGACCCGGCTGATCGAGACGCCGCTGCGGCTGCCGCCCACCGGGCAGACGAGCGCGGCGGGCGGGCACCGCCTGACCGGCCCGCTGGTCACCGCGCTCGCCGTCACCGTGCTGGTCTCGGCGGTGGGCTGGCAGGTCGTGCTGCGGGCCAACCCGGCGGTGCCCCCGCAGGCGCTGGACTCCACGCGGTACCCGGGCGCGGCCGCGCTGCTCTCCGGTGCCGAGTACTCGCCGGAACCGATGCGCCCCACGGTGTTCGAAGGCCAGGCCGACACCCCGCCGCCGACGACCGACGGCTGCATCACCCCCAACCGCGAGGTCCGCACCTGCGTCTACGGCGACCCCGACGCGGCCCGGTCGATCGCGGTCGTCGGCGGATCGCACTCCGAGCACTGGATTCCCGCGCTGGAACTGCTCGGCGCCGAACACGGCATCCGGGTGATCTCCTATCTCAAGGAGGGCTGTCCGGTCACCCTGGCCGACCAGCCGTCCTATGCCGAATGGCCGTTTCCCGAGTGCCACGAGTGGTCGCAGGAGGTGCTCGACCGGCTGACCGCGGAGCCGCCGGACTGGGTACTGACGCTGTCCACGCGCTACCGCAAGGACGGCCTCGGCGACGAAGTGCCCGGCGAATACCTGGAGGTGTGGTCGGCCCTGCAGGATCGCGGCCTGAATGTGCTTGCGCTGCGCGACACTCCGCGCCTGCGCCGCGACGGCGTGCTCTACCGCGCCACCGACTGCCTGGCCCACCGCGGCGATCCGGACAGCTGCGGGCTCGATCGCGCCGCCGCTCTCGATGCCCGCGACCCGGCCGAGGAACCGGCCGCCGGCTACCCGAACGTCTACCTGCTCGACCTCTCCGATGCCGTCTGCCGACCGCAACGCTGTCGCGTGGTCGAGGGCAATGTGCTCATCTATCGCGACGAACACCACCTCACGGCCAGTTACGCGCGCTCGCTGGCGCCCGAACTCGGCCGTCAGATCGGGGCGATCACCGGTTGGTGGTAGCGCGAGGTTCCTCCGCGCACCGCGAATCCGGCTACCCTCGGTCGCGTGCGCCTCTCCCGCAAGACACCGGTCCTGCTCCTCGCGCTCGCCCTGATGCCCGTCGCGTGCTCGTCCGGACCGGACCAGCCGCAGACCGTCGCCGAGTCCTTCGCCGCCGCGCTGAGCAGCGGTGACGCGGCCGCCGCCGCGGCGCTCACCGATGCGCCCGAGCAGGCCCGCGCGACGCTGACCACCCTGTTCGACAGCCTCGGCAAGACCGATTCGGTCCGCGTCTCGGCCACCGACGACACCACCTTCACCCTCGAATCGACGTGGAAATTCGGCCCCGAGGGCCGCGACGAGTGGACCTACACCAGCACGGGCGCCGCCACCGACGCCGACGGCTGGAAGATCACCTGGAACCCCACCACGGTCGCGCCCGGCCTGGAGCTCGGCCCGCTCAGCTACAGCCCCGTCTACCCGAAACCCGCGCGGGTGCTCGACGCCTCGGGCGGTGAGCTGATGACCGAGCAGGTGGTGACGCTGGTGAACGTCGCCCCGGACGCCGACCTGCCCGCGGTCGCCGCGCTGCTCGCGCCGCAGGGCGTCACCGAGGCCACGCTGCGGGCGGATCTGGCCGCGGCGCAAGGCAAACCGGTGGTCGCGGTCGCGCTGCGCGCGGCCGACATCGCCCCGGTGCAGCAGGCGCTGACCGGGGTACGCGGGGTGACGCTCGCGCCGCAGACCCGGCTGCTCACCGTCGACAAGAGCCTGGCCGGACCCACCACCGCCGGGCTGGCCGAACTGTGGCAGCAGCAGGCCGACAGCGCGGCGGGCTGGGCCGTGCGCGCGCAGACCGCCGAGGGCACCCAGCGCATCGCCGGCCCCGACGCCACCCCGACCGCCGACATCGCCACCACCGTCGACATCGACCTGCAGAACGCCGCCGAAGCCGCGCTGACCCCGATCGAGCAGCCCGCCGCGATCGTCGCGCTGCGCCCGTCGACGGGGGAGGTGCTCGCCGTCGCGCAGAACGCGCCCGCCGACGCCCAGGGCCCGATCGCGCTCACCGGCCTCTACCCGCCGGGGTCGACCTTCAAGACCGTCACCGTCTCGGCCGCGCTGCAGGCGGGCGGGGTCACCGTCGACACGGTGCTGCCCTGCCCCGGCCGCGCGACCATCGAGGGCCGCACGATTCCCAACGACAACGGCTTCGATCTCGGACAGGTGCCGCTGCACACCGCCTTCGCCCGCTCCTGCAACACCACGATGGCCGAGCTGGGCGTGCGATTACCCGCCGACGGGCTCACCGCGGCGGCCGCGCAGCTGGGGTTGGGCGTGGATTATGTGACACCCGGGTTGACGACTGTCACCGGGAAGGTTCCGCCCGCGCAGAATCCGGCCCAGCAGGTCGAGTCGAGCATCGGCCAGGGCAGCGTCACCGCCTCGCCGTTCGGGATGGCGCTCGTCGCCGCCTCGCTCGCGCACGGTTCCGCGCCCGCGCCCGCCATCGTGCGGGGGCGTCCCGGCACCGCCGACCGCGCCTCCGCGCCGGTGCCCGCGAACGTGACGTCGCAGATAGAGACCATGATGAGCGAGACGGTGACCGCGGGCACCGCCACCGCGCTGCGCGATATCCCAGGGCTGCTCGGCAAGACCGGCACCGCGGAATATCTCGACGACAAGCACGCGCACGGCTGGTTCGTCGGCATCGACGGCGATCTCGCGTTCGCTGTCTTCGTGGCCGACGCGGGCAGCTCGGGCCCCGCCGTCGAAGCGGCCGGACGGATGCTGAGAGCCAAACGATGATCTATGTCACGCTCTGTGGGCGAGCAATACCCACGCTGCCGCACGCGGTCCACACCGGGCCAGCTACACTCGTCGACGGACCATATCCATGGTCAATACGCGGGATGTCACAATTTCGAGAAGGTTCGGAGTAGGCGCCATCGATACCGGTCAGAAGATCGCGGAGCATTACCGCCTGGTCGAGCGTATTGGTAGCGGCGGCACAGGCGTTGTATGGCGCGCTGTCGACGAACGCCTCCAACGCTCCGTGGCTGTGAAGCAGATCCACATCAAGCCCAGCCTGCCCGAGGGTGAGCGGGATGTCCTGCGTCAGCGTGCGATTCGGGAAGCCCGCAACGCGGCACGCTTCCAGCATCCCAATGCCATCGTGGTCTTCGACATCACCGAGCACAACGGTGATCCGTGCCTGGTGATGGAGTACCTCAAGTCCGTCAGCCTGGCTGCCGAATTAGGGCAGAAGGGTCCGCTGCCGCTGACCGAGGTCGCCCGCATCGGCGAACAGGTGGCGTCCTCGCTGATCGCCGCCCACCAGGCGGGCCTGGTGCACCGGGACGTGAAACCGGGCAATATCCTGCTCGGCGACCACGGTGAGGTGAAGATCACCGACTTCGGCATCTCCCGCGCCGCCGGTGACGTCACCCTCACCGAGACCGGTCTCATCTGCGGTACCGCCGCCTACCTGGCGCCCGAGGTCGCGCGCGGCTCCGATCCGACGCCGGCCGCCGACGTGTTCGCGCTCGGCGCCACCCTGTTCCACGCGCTCGAGGGCGAGCCGCCCTACGGCGCCAACGCCAACCCGCTCGCGGTGCTCTACGCCGCGGCCAACGGCCAGGTGCGCGAGCCGCGCAACGCGGGCCCGGCGACCGACTTCCTGCTCGACCTGCTCAGCCCGGACCCGCTGGACCGGCCGACGATGACCGAGGCCCGCGACGCGCTGGCCGCGTTCGCCGACGCCGACGCGGTGCCCGCCGGGTTCGTTCCCGCCAGCGAGGCCTACGGCCGCCGCAATTCCGCGGCCGCGACCCAGGTCATCCGGCAGTCCGGCAACCGGACCTCGCACGCGGGCGCGTCCACCGCGACCACCCGGCAGATCCGGTCGAATCCGCGTCCGCCCGCGCGCCACGACACGGCCGCGCACCCGCCGACCGCGGCCCAGCCCGCGCCGCTGCCGCGCAAGCAGGCGGGCAAGGGCCGTGCGGTGCTGATCGGTTCCGGTGTCGGCGCGGTGGTCGCCGCGATCGCCGTCGCGGTCAGCGCCCTGAACAGCTCGGACTCGAATTCCCCGCAGGTGCAGGCGAATCCGTCGACCTCGGTGCAGGCCTCGGCCGGTCCGGCGTCGAGCAGCGCGGCTCCGGTCGCGCTCGGACAGACCGCCAACGTCGGCACCGTCGACATCGGCTCGGCCGGCCTGCTGGTGGAGAACTTCTTCAGCAATCCGGCCGGTTCCTGGTCGCTGCTGACCCCGGCCGCGCAGAAGGTCTACGGCAGTGAGACCGCGTTCCGGGAGTACTGGAACGACCGCACCGTCGACACCTTCGCCAGCATCACCGCGGTCAAGGGCAACAACGCCGACGGCTCGACCGACATGCGCCTGGCCAGCATCACCATCAACGGCCAGACCAAGGCGATGGTCATGCGCGTGGTCAACTCCGGCGGCAGTCTGCGCATCGACGGCGACACCCGCTGACATCGGCGCGGTTCGCCCCGCGAACGACGAAGTGAGCACGGACCCGGCGGGGGTGACCCCGCCGGGTCCGTCGTCTTCGGCGGGATCTGCCGGAAATGCGGTGGCGGGCGACCGATAGGCTGGTACCTGACCTGAGCCCAGCACAGACAGGACTGCACCCCGATATGACTCCCCGCATCGAGCTCGCCCGCGTCGATCTGCGCGGTCGTACTCCTTCCGCTGCCGAGCTGCGCACCGCGCTGCCGCGCGGAGGAGTCGACGTGGACTCGGTGCTGCATCATGTGCGGCCGGTCGTCGAGGACATCCGCGACCGGGGCGCCGAGGCCGCGCTGGACTACAGCGAGAAGTTCGACGGTGTGCGCCCGGACGTGGTGCGCGTGCCCGTCGCGAAACTGGCCGAGGCGCTCGCGGAGCTGGATCCGGCCGTGCGGGCCGCGCTCGAGGTCGCGATCGAGCGGACCAGGAAGGTGCACGCCGATCAGCGCCGCACCGACACCGTCACCGAGGTGGTGCCCGGCGGCACCGTCACCGAGAAGTGGGTGCCGGTCGAGCGGGTCGGGCTGTACGTGCCCGGCGGCAATGCCGTCTACCCCTCCTCGGTCGTGATGAACGTCGTCCCGGCGCAGGCCGCGGGCGTGGAGTCGCTGGTGGTGGCCTCGCCGCCGCAGGCCCAGTTCGGCGGTCTGCCGCACCCGACGATCCTGGCGGCCGCCGCGCTGCTCGGCGTCGACGAGGTGTGGGCGGTCGGCGGCGCGCAGGCCGTGGCGCTGCTGTCCTACGGCGGCACCGACACCGACGGCGCCGCACTGGCGCCGGTCGACCTGATCACCGGGCCCGGCAACATCTACGTCACCGCCGCCAAGCGGCTGTGCCGCGGCCTGGTCGGCATCGATGCCGAGGCGGGCCCCACCGAGATCGCGGTCCTGGCCGACGCCACCGCCGACCCGGTGCACGTGGCCGCCGACCTGATCAGCCAGGCCGAGCACGATGTGCTGGCCGCCAGCGTGCTGGTCACCGACTCGGTGGCACTGGCCGACGCGGTCGACGCCGCCCTCAACGCCCAGCTCACCGTCGTCAAGCACGACGCCCGCGTGCGGGAAGCGCTGAGCGGCAAGCAGTCCGGGATCGTCCTCGTCGACGACATCACCCAGGGCCTGCGCGTCGTCGACGCCTACGCGGCCGAGCACCTCGAGATCCAGACCGCCGACGCCGCCGCCGTCGCCGCGCGGGTGCGCAGCGCCGGCGCGATCTTCGTCGGGCCGTGGGCGCCGGTCAGCCTGGGCGACTACTGCGCGGGCTCCAACCACGTGCTGCCCACCGCGGGCTGCGCGCGGCACTCCTCGGGACTGAGCGTGCAGACCTTCCTGCGTGGCATCCACATCGTGGAGTACACCGAGGCGGCGCTGAAGGACGTCGCCGGGCACGTCGTCGCCCTGGCCAACGCCGAGGATCTGCCCGCGCACGGGCAGGCCGTGCAGGCGCGTTTCGAGGCCCTGTCGTGAGCACTCCGACCGTGCCCGGCGCCTCGGCGACCCTGGATCAGCTGCCGCTGCGCGACAACCTGCGCGGCAAATCGCCTTACGGCGCACCGCAATTGACCGTGCCGGTGCAGCTCAACACCAACGAGAACCCGCATCCGCCGAGCACGGCGCTGATCGACGACGTCGCCGAATCGGTGCGCGCGGCCGCCGCCGACCTGCACCGGTACCCGGACCGCGACGCCGTCGCCCTGCGCGCCGACCTCGCCGCCTACCTGACCCGCCAGACCGGCGTCCCCGTCGACGCCGCGAACGTGTGGGCGGCCAACGGCTCCAACGAGATCCTGCAGCAGCTGCTGCAGGCCTTCGGCGGACCCGGCCGCAGCGCACTGGGTTTCGTGCCCTCCTACTCGATGCACCCGATCATTTCCGAGGGCATCGACACCGAGTGGATCGAGGCCAAGCGCAGCGGCGACTTCTCCCTCGACATCGACTACGCCGTCGCCCAGATCGCCGAACGCCGACCCGACGTGGTGTTCGTGACCAGCCCGAACAACCCGACCGGGCACAGCATCCCGATCGACGAGCTCGAGCGGATCCTCGACGCGGCGCCCGGCATCGTCGTCGTGGACGAGGCGTACGGCGAATTCTCGGCGGCGCCGAGCGCGATCACGCTGATCGACCGGTTCCCGACCAAGCTGGTGGTCACCCGCACCATGAGCAAGGCCTTCGCCTTCGCGGGCGGTCGCCTGGGCTACCTGGCCGCCTCGCCCGCCGTGATCGACGCGATCCTGCTGGTCCGGCTGCCGTATCACCTGTCGGTGGTCACCCAGGCCGCCGCCCGCGCGGCCCTGCGCCACGCCGACGAAACCCTCGGCAGCGTGGCGGAATTGGCCGCCCAGCGCGACCGGGTCGCCGCCGCGCTGACCGCGCAGGGTTTCGCGGTGATCCCCAGCGACGCCAACTTCATCCTGTTCGGCCGGTTCACCGACGCCGCGCGCGCCTGGCAGCACTACCTCGACGCCGGGGTGCTCATCCGCGACGTCGGCATCCCCGGCTACCTGCGCGCCACCGTCGGTCTCGCCGCGGAGAACGACGAGTTCCTGCGGGTGAGCGCCGACATCGCGGCCACCGACCTGACCCACTGAACGCTGGAGGCAACGAGATGAGCAGAACAGCGCGGGTGGAGCGCGTCACCAAGGAATCGTCGATCCTGGTGGAACTGAACCTCGACGGCACCGGGCAGACCGAGATCTCCACCGGTGTCCCGTTCTACGACCACATGCTGACCGCGCTGGGCCAGCACGGCGGGTTCGACCTCGTGGTGCGGGCCGAGGGCGACATCGAGATCGAGGCGCACCACACGGTCGAGGACACCGCGATCGTGTTCGGCCAGGCGCTGGGCAAGGCCCTGGGCGACAAGAAGGGCATCCGCCGCTTCGGCGACGCGTTCATCCCGATGGACGAGACCCTCGCGCACGCCGCCGTCGACGTGTCGGGGCGGCCGTACTGTGTGTTCACCGGCGAGCCGGAACACCTGGTGCACACCATCATTCCCAGCGCGGGGCCCGGCGCGTCGTATTCGACGGTGCTCAACAAGCACGTCTTCGAGTCGATCGCGCAGAACGCGCGGATCGCGCTGCACGTGCGGGTGCTCTACGGCCGCGACCAGCACCACATCACCGAGGCCGAGTTCAAGGCTGTCGCCAGGGCACTGCGGGCCGCCGTCGAGATCGACCCGCGGGTGAGCGGCGTCCCGTCCACGAAAGGCGTGCTGTGAGTGCGAAGGTCGTCCTGCTCGATTACGGCTCCGGCAATCTGCACTCCGCCGAGCGCGCGCTGGTGCGCGCGGGCGCGCAGGTGGAGGTGACGGCCGATCCGCAGGCCGCGCTGGCCGCCGACGGGCTGGTCGTCCCCGGGGTCGGCGCGTACGCGGCGTGCATGGCCGGGCTGCGCGGGGTGCGCGGTGAGCGCATCATCGGCCAGCGGCTGGCCGGTGGTCGTCCGGTACTCGGGATCTGTGTGGGGATGCAGATCCTGTTCGATCGCGGCGTGGAGTTCGGCGTGGAGACCGAGGGTTGTGGCGAATGGCCGGGCACGGTCGCTCGCCTCGACGCGCCGGTCCTGCCGCACATGGGCTGGAACACGGTGAAGGCCCCCGCCGACAGCACCCTGTTCGCCGGGCTCGACGCCGACACCCGCTTCTACTTCGTCCATTCCTACGCGGCCCAGCAGTGGGAACTGCCGGAGAACGAGCACATCGCGCCCCCGAAGCTGACCTGGGCCGAACACGGCGTTCCGTTCCTGGCCGCCGTCGAGAACGGTGCCCTCTCGGCCACCCAGTTCCATCCGGAGAAGTCCGGCGACGCGGGCGCCCAGCTGCTGCGCAACTGGCTCGGGTCGCTGTAGTCGGAGGTCGACGCCCCTTGGAACCATACACACTGGGGTCGGTGTGTATGGTCGTTGGATGACCGCAGTACCGCCGCGCCCGAAACACCTCGACTCCCCGCGTCTGCCCACGATCTTCAAGATCATGGGCAAGACCCAGGTGTGGGTCTACCGACGCACCGGTGGTCGGATCGGCGGGAAATGGCGGGTCGGCGCGGGGTTCCGCAAGCCGGTCCCGACATTGCTGCTCGACCACCGCGGCCGCAAGTCCGGCGTCGAGTACACCACGCCGCTGCTCTACCTCCTCGACGGCGCCGACGTCATCGTCGTCGCCTCTCAGGGCGGACTGCCCAAACACCCGCAGTGGTACCACAATCTGCGCGCCACCCCCGATACCCACGTCCAGATCGGCCGGGACCGTCGCCCGGTCCGCGCCAGAACCGCCGACCCGCGGGAACGCGCCCGGCTGTGGCCCCTGCTCGTCGATGCCTACGCCGACTTCGAGCACTACCAGGCCTGGACCGACCGCGAAATCCCCGTCGTCGTCCTCGAGCCGCGCGAGCCCACCCGCTGAACGGGCGGGTGGGTCGCCGGTCCGCCGCCGATCAGGCGGTGGCGGCGTGGACCGCGGCGAGATGGCCGAAGACGATCGCGGGACCGATGGTCGCCCCGGGGCCTGCGTAGGTGTGTCCCATGACCGGCGCACTGGTGTTGCCCGCGGCGTAGAGGCCGTCGATGGTGGTGCCGTCGGTGCGCAGGACGCGGCCGTGCGTGTCGGTGCGCAGGCCGCCCTTGGTGCCGAGATCGCCGGGAACGAGCCGGGCGGCGTAGTAGGGGCCGGTGTCGAGGGCGCCGAGGTTGGGGTTCGGGCGTTGGCGGGGGTCGCCGTAGTAGCGGTCGTAGGCGCTGGTGCCGCGGCCGAAGTCCGCGTCGACGCCGGTGCGGGCGAAGTGGTTGAACCGGGTGATCGTGGCGGACAGGCTGGCGGCCGGTACCCCGATCTTGTCCGCGAGTGCGCCGACGGTGTCTGCGCGCGTGAGGATGCCGGCATCGAACCAGCGCCGGGGCAGAGGCGCGCGCGGGGGAAGGCCGGCGAAGAGATAGCGGTTGCGGTAGCGCTGGTCGAAGATCAGCCACGCGGGCAGATTCTCGGCCGCGCCCTCGCCGCGGCCGTGCCGGCCGCCGTACATGCGATGGGTGGCTTCGACATAGGGCAGGGATTCGTTCATGAACCGCTCCGCGCGGTCGTTGACGATGAGACTGCCGGGAAGATTGCGTTCGGAGACGCAGAAGAACGGCGTGCGAGGTAGCGGGATCGACGGGCCCCACCAGGCGTCGTCCATGAAGGCGGTGGCCGCGCCGATCGTCTGACCGGCGCGGATGCCGTCCCCGGTGTTGGCGGCCGCGCCCACGGTCCAGTCGGTGCCGATAGGCTCGCGCTGGTATCGCGCGCGCATCGTGGCGTTGTGCTCGAAACCGCCGCAGGCCAGAATCACCCCGCGCCGCGCGCTGATCACCCGCTCGGCGCCGTCGCGGCGGACGACGGCCCCGACGACGCGGTCATCGGCCACGGCCAGTTCGACCAGGGCGGTATCCAGCAACAGCGGCACTCCGGCGTCACGCATCCCCAGGCGCAGCATCGCGCTCAGTGCCTGGCCACGGGCGAGAAGATGCCGCCCGCGCAGCGCGCCGCCGAGCCAGCGAGCCCCGATCCTGGCCGCCCGCAACGGGCTGCGCGGATTGCGCAGCCCCAGATGGATCTGCCGGAAGTCGGCCTGGGTCAGCACGACATTGCGGGGGGCCCGCAGATAGTCGGGCTCCATGGTGGCCAGCTCGTCACCGAGACCGCGTGCGTCGAAAGGCTTCGGTTCGACCGATCGGCCACCGGCTCGACCGCCGGGTGCTTCGGGGTAGTAGTCGCTGTAGCCGGGAACCCAGCGCATCGCCAAGGGCGCGTGGCGGGCCAGGAATTCGAAGGCCGCGGGCCCGCGATCGAGGTAGGTGTCGATCATCTCCGGTGCGACGTCCGCCCCGACGATGTCGGCGAGGTAGGCGCGGGCGTCGTCGATGTCGTCGGGCGAGGACCGTCGGCCCAGCGCCGCGTTGCCCGGAATCCACACCCCGCCGCCGGAGCGGGCTGTCGAACCGCCCCAGCGGCTCGCCTTCTCGACCATCACGACCGTCAGGCCGTGGTGGGCCGCGGTGATCGCGGCAGCCATGCCCGCCGCGCCCGATCCGACGACCACGACATCCACCGTCTCGGGAATCACGCTGTCCTGCTGCATTGTTGCCTCTTCTGTCCGATACGGCGGGGGTCAGCGCGGGGTTCGCCAGCGGTCGTCGAGCACCGCGGCCACCGCCGCTTCGACACAGACCGGTAGCGAGGCCGAGGGGTTGTGCGCGCTACGCAACCACTGGAGATAGCCGAACTCGGCGGCCGCGAGCATCAGGTGCACCAGCAGCCCGGGGCGGCTGTCGGTGATCGGGTCGGTGTCCATCCGCTGCGCGGCCAGCTCGACCAGTCGCGCCCGATGATCCGGCGGGATCAGCGCGACGCGGTCGAGCAGATGCGGCGCGGTGGCGAAGGCGGCGCGCCACTGCTCCAGCTCCTCGGTGCCCAACGCGGTCGAGCGGTCCAGGATCGCTCGGGCCAGTGCGGTATCCGCCGGTTCCGCCTCGGGGCGGCCCTCGAGCAGGGCGGCGATCCCGGCGCCTCCCTCCCGCACCGGGTCGAGCAGCAGATCCTCCTTGCTGCGCACGTGCCGGAAATAGGTACTCGGCGAGATCCCCGCCGCCGCCGCGATCTGCTCGGTGGTCACCTCGTCGAATCCGGACCGCGCGAACAACGCGAACGCCGCGTGCTGGATCTCGGCCCGCACCTGCCGCCGCTGCCTCTCCCGCAAGGACACCCCACACCTCCGTGCTCGCCTGACTGTTCCGTCTGTCGACAGTATCTAGCTAAGTGACAGAGACTGTCAAGTAGATTGCTGGTGTCGATCGAGCGCGTGGGCTAGAAATCGCCTTCGCCGCACGGAGTCCGGGCGGCCGGGGGTCTCGGCGACCGCGTCATCCGGTGAACGGCACCAGGCCGGCCGTGCAGGTGGTGCCCGGTTCCGGGAGTCGCAGCTCGATGAGATAGCGCCGGGTGAGGTCGGTGACGCAGTCGCCGGCCGGTTCGTGGCCGTAGCCGTCGGTCACCACGACCAACCGCGCCTCGCCCATGGCTTCGGCGGCGTGCTGGGCGGCGGTGAGCGGGGTGGCCGGGTCGAAACGGTTGTTGAACAGCAGCGGGGGAACGGCGGCTCGTTGGGTCCACGGGCCGGTGTAGCGCTGGGGGTAGCCGTCGGCGGGGGCGGGCCAGGTGGCGCACGGCTGCCGGAGGTAGAGCCAGAACGGGCCGTAGACCGGCGCGCTGTCGGCGGATTCGGCGGCGAATTCGGGCCAGCGCTGCGGTTGCCGGGGAAGGGAATTGTCGGCGCAGGAGATGGCGACGAAGGAATCCAGGAAGTCGCCCGTCGATCCGATCGCGCTCAGGACCTGGTGCACCACAGCGGGATTCCCGGCGGGGCCGCGCTCGAACTCGGCCAGCAGTGCTGCCAGCGCGGGCCAGCCCTGGGCCGCGTCGTACAGCAGCATGGCGTGGGCTCCGACGACCTCGCTGTAGGTCACCGACACGGTCGTCGGTCCCTGACCGACGTGCAGGCCCGTCGTCTTCGCCCGGTCGAGCAGGGCGGTGTCGCGGGCGCGCAGCTCGGCCGCCGACGACGCGCCCGTGGCGAAGGCGCAGCGTTGCGGCCCGGCCGCCGCGCACAGGCGCAGGAATTCGCCGAGCACCTCCTCGGTGCCGAGCGCGGTCGCCTCGATGCCGGCGCGGGTGTCGGTGGTGTAGGAGACGGGGTCGAGGATCGAGGAGAGTTGCAGGGCGCGAACACGGTCGGCGAACAGGGCGCCGTAGACAGTGCCCAGGTAGCCGGCGTAGGAACCGCCCTGGTAGGTCAGGCGCTGGTCGCCGACCGCGCGGCGGAGAAGATCGAGGTCGCGGGCGGCGTCCACGGTGGTCAGGTGAGCGATCAGCGCGCCGTCGTGGCGCAGGCACCCTTGCGCGAGTCGCCGGCTCGCGTCCTCGGTGGCGCTCTGCTGCAAGGCGTCGACCGGCGGCAGGGCCAGGGTGCGCCAGAACTCTCGCTGCGCACCGGAATCCGGGAAGCAGCGCACCGCGGAACTGCGTCCCACCCCGCGCTGGTCGAAGGTGACGACATCGAATCGCCTGCTCAGCTCGCCGGGGAACAGCTCACCTTTCGCCGCCCACGCCAGGCCCGAGCCGCCGGGTCCGCCCGCCGCGGTGAACAGGGTGCCGATGCGGTGCGCCGGGTCGCGCGCGGGCTGGCGCACCACCGCGAGTTCCAGGTGCTGTCCCGTGCGATCGGCGTAGTCCAGCGGCACCGCCACCCGGGCGCACTCGCTGCCCCGCAGCGGTTCCTCCGCGCACGGCGCCCAGTCGATCCTGGGTGTCGGCACGGCATCGGCCTGCGCCACCAGCTCGGCGACCGTGGCGGCCGAGTGGTTCGGCCGCTCGGCGGCGACGCAGCCGCCGAGGACGGTCGCCAGCGCGATCAGGACACCGCAGACGATCGATTTCGGAGTGACCATACCGATCATCTTCACGAGGTGGTGGGCGCGCTGTCGTCACCCGTTCGACGGAGGCGAAACCCTGATACCGCCCCGGTCGATCAGGGTCGGTGGTCGCCCAGCCGGGCGCGGTCGGCGGCCTCGGTGCCCGCGTCCCAGCCCTCGGCGCTGCGGATGGTGATGCCGCGGGCGCGGGTGGTGGGGAAATAGGTGGTGAAGGCTTGTTCGACGCGCAGGTCGTGGGAGGCCAGCAGCGGAAGCAAGGTGGTGGGGTCGGGGGACGCGGCGACGGTGGTGGCCGCGGCGGTGGTGAGGCGGTCGCCGATGCGGGTGGCGTAGGCGGTGAGGAAGGCCTTGCGATAGGCGCGCGAACGGGAGTCGGCCGCGGCCGACGGGGTGTCGATCATGGCCCGGGTGGCCTGCACGAGCAGGGAGGTCGACAGCAGTTCCACGGCGTCGAGGTCGGGGTCCTCGCCGACGACGGTGACGAAGTCCCAGTCGGCGACGAAGATCGCCCGGCACCGGTTGGCCCGGGCCACCAGGTCGATGAGCAGGGCCTTGGCCTCGGTGTAAGGGGTGTCGAGCCAGAGGCGACGCGCGCCGGGGAGGTCGCTGTCGACGGTGGGAGTCTCCAGCAGCACACGGTCGATCGCGTACTTGGTCATCAGTTCCTGGGCCTTGGCCGAGAGGGTTTCGGCCTCCTCGGGGAAGGCGGTGGACTCGGCCTTGGCGAGCAGGCCGCGAACCCGGCCGAGCGCCTTGGCGTCCACGTCGTGCTGCGCGGTCCGGTGCCGGCGCGCGGTGCCGGGCAGCGGCCGGATCGGCTCGAGTTTCGGCAGTCGCAGCAGGAGCCCGAGCGCTGCGACGACTGTGGTCACCGCTTCGGCGCCGGTGAGCAGCGCGCGGTCGGCCCAGGCGGTCAGGTGCGGTGGGGTCCACCAGACGGTGGCGCCGAGTTCGTCGAGTTGGGCCTGCCAGATCTCGTCCACGGTGTCGTCGGCGAACCGGGCGCGGTGATCGGCCATCAGATCGGTCAGATAGCCGACCGCGAATTCGTCGAGGCGACGGCGCGCGGCCTGGTGCACGTCCCCCGGCAGCCAGCCGAAGTCGAAGGCGTGGGCGATGATGCGGCGACCCGCCGACTCGACACCCGCCGCCACCTCCGGGCGCACCGGACCCGTGCCGGCCAGCTGCGCGACGAACCGCCGCACCCCGGCGGCGTCGCCCTGGGCCGCCGCCCCGGCGGCCGTGGCGATCGCCTCGGCGAGCCGCGCCGGGTCGGCCAGTGTTTCGGCGTCGAGCACCGGTCCGGTGGTCGGCCCGGCCCGGCGTCCGGTGCGGCGTCGCCGATTCTGTTTGCCCACGGTGTTCGGGCGTCCTCTCCTCGGTGGCGCCGGTCGGCGGCGCGCGATCACGATGCGGCCGACCGGCGGCCATCGTCCCATTGTCCAGGCGTCGCGCCGGGCGGGTGACCACGGGCCGCGCCCCGGTGTGCCCGTCGATTGCGGGGCCGTCGGGAGACAGACCCGTCGGAATGTATTTCGCTGTCGTGCACCGGAATCGGGGGCTGCGACGCCGGAGGGCGACCTACAGTGATGGGCATGAGCTATCGGGGGATGCTGGCCGCGGAACGGGCCGAGCTGATCGAACTCCTACGTGGACTGACCGAGCGGGAGTGGGAGACACCGTCGCTGTGCGCGGGGTGGCGGGTGCGCGACGTGGTCGGCCATCTGCTCACCGACACGCTCGGTCCCCTCGACTACGCGGCCGCCGCGGCGCGCAATCGCGGCTCGGTCGATCGGATCAACAACGCGCTCGCCGCGTCGTTCGCCGAACTGCCGACCGCGCAGCTGGTGCACATGTTCGAGCACGAGTCGGGTCGGCTGTCGCGGTTCTCGCCGCGGCTCATGCTCTCGGACCTGCTGGTGCATCAGCAAGACATCCGGCGGCCACTGCGCCGACCGCGCGTCATCGCCCCCGATCGGCTGATCGCGGTGCTGTCCTACCCGGACCCGTTCGCGTTCCCGGGCAAGCGGACCAAGGGCCTGCGTTTCATCGCCACCGACGTGGACTGGGCCTGGGGCGACGGACCCGAGGTACGCGGCCCCGGCGAGGCCATCGCCCTGGCCGTGGTCGGCCGCGCCGCCGTCCTCGACGAGCTCACCGGCGGTGGCGTCCCCGAACTCCGGCGCCGTTGCGGCTGAACCCGCGACGTGACACGGGCCTCAGGGGCGTGGACCGGTGCGGAGATCGACAGTCCGGACCTACTAGTCTGATCCCGTGAGTCTTGTGCTGTTGCCCGCCGTCGATGTCGCCAATGGGGAGGCCGTGCGCCTCGTGCAGGGAGAGGCCGGTAGCGAAACCAGCTACGGGTCGCCCCGGGACGCGGCACTGGCGTGGCAGCAGGCAGGCGCCGAGTGGGTGCATCTGGTGGATCTGGACGCCGCCTTCGGCAAGGGGAGCAACCGGGACCTGATCGCCCAGGTCGTCGGGGAACTCGATGTCAAGGTCGAGCTGTCCGGCGGCATCCGCGACGACGCCTCCCTGGAAGCGGCGCTGGCCACCGGGTGCGCGCGGGTCAATATCGGCACCGCCGCGATCGAGAACCCGCAGTGGTGCGCGCGGGTACTGGGCGAGTACGGCGACCGGATCGCGGTCGGGCTCGACGTCAAGCAGATCGACGGGGAATGGCGGCTGCGCGGTCGCGGCTGGGTCACCGACGGCGGCGACCTGTGGGAGGCGCTCGAACGCCTCGAACGCGACGGCTGCGCGCGCTATGTCGTGACCGACGTCTCCAAGGACGGCACGCTGACCGGCCCCAACCTGGAACTGCTGAGCGAGGTCGCCAACGCCGCCGAGGCCCCGGTCGTCGCCTCCGGCGGCATCTCGGTGCTCGACGACCTGGTCGCCATCGCGGGCCTGGCCGAGGAGGGCGTGGAGGGCGCGATCATCGGCAAGGCGCTGTACGCGGGCCGGTTCACCCTGCCCGAGGCCCTGGCCGCGGTGCGCTGACACCGACGATGACCGCCGCACCGAGCACCGCCGAACTGACCGACCTGCTGGCCATCGCCACCCAGGTACTGGATGGGGTCGTCCCGCGTTTCGTCGAGGGCATCGGTGCGCCGAGCGCGGTCACCAAGGGCCGCAACGACTTCGCCACCGAACTCGATCTCGAGCTGGAGCGCACCATCTCCGCCGACCTCCAGCAGCGCACCGGGATCGCGGTGCACGGCGAGGAATTCGGCGGCCCGGCGCTCACCTCCGGCACGGCCTGGGTGCTCGACCCGATCGATGGCACCTTCAACTATTCCTCCGGCCACCCCATGTCGGGCACCCTGCTGGCGCTCGTCCACGAGGGCGAACCGGTGATCGGCCTGACCTGGCTGCCGCTGCTCGGCCGCCGGTACGCGGCGATCCAGGGCGGCCCGGTGTACCTCGACGGCGTCGCGCTGCCGCCGCTGCAACCCGGCAAGCTGGCCGAGGCGATGATCGGTTTCGGCGCGTTCAACGTGGACTCGGCCGGGCGTATCCCCGGTCAGTTCCGGTTCGACCTGCTCGGTGCGCTGAGCAGGCTCTCCTCGCGGGTCCGCATGCACGGCGCCACCGGCATCGACCTGGCGTTCACCGCCTCCGGCGCGCTCGGCGGCGCGGTCGTGTTCGGGCACCATCCGTGGGACAACGCGGCCGGTGTCGCGCTGGTGCGTTCCGCGGGCGGCGTGGTCACCGATCTGGCGGGCGCGCCGTGGACGATCACCTCGGGCTCGGTGCTGGCCGCCGCCCCCGGCGTCCACGAGGAACTCCTGGAAATGATTTGCACGGTCAGCGAAGAGGAACGAGGCTGAACACCATGACACCGCGCACCGACGAACGGCCGGACACCGCGGCGCCGAGCACGCTGGCCGTCCGGGTGATCCCGTGCCTGGATGTCGACGCGGGCCGGGTGGTCAAGGGCGTCAACTTCCAGAACCTGCGCGACGCGGGCGACCCGGTGGAACTGGCCGCCACCTACGACGCCCAGGGCGCCGACGAGCTCACCTTCCTCGACGTCACCGCCTCCACCGGTGATCGCGGCACCATGCTCGACGTGGTGACCCGCACCGCCGAGCAGATCTTCATCCCGCTCACCGTCGGCGGCGGCGTGCGCACCGTCGCCGACGTCGACCGGCTGCTGCGCGCCGGCGCGGACAAGGTGTCGGTGAACACCGCCGCCATCGCCCGCCCCGAGGTGCTCTCGGAGATGTCGCAGCGGTTCGGTTCGCAGTGCATCGTGCTCTCCGTCGACGCGCGCACCGTGCCCGACGGTCAGCCCGACACCCCCTCCGGCTGGGAGGTCACCACCCACGGCGGCAAGCGCGGCACCGGCATCGATGCGGTCGAATGGGCCATCCGCGGCGCCGAACTGGGCGTCGGCGAGATCCTGCTGAACTCGATGGACGCCGACGGCACCAAGGCCGGCTTCGACCTGCCGATGATCGCCGCGGTCCGGGCCGCGGTGCGGGTGCCGGTCATCGCCAGCGGCGGCGCGGGCGCGGTCGCGCACTTCCCGCCCGCCGTGCACGCGGGGGCCGACGCGGTACTGGCCGCGAGCGTGTTCCACTTCGGCGATCTCACCATCGGCCAGGTCAAGGACGCCATGCGCGCGGACGGGATCACCGTCCGCTGAGATCGTGTCCGCGCGCGGGTGACCGGTCGGGATCGCGGTTCGCCGAGGTCGCGGCCGCGCGCGGGGCGCCCGGTCCGAACCGCGTGCGGCGAGGACGTGACCGCGCGCTCGGGTGCAGTGGAAATCGGCGTGCGCTGAATGCGATGAAATCCGTTGCCGCGCGGGTTGATCCTCGGATGAGCATCGGAATCGCGTTGTCCCCGTTCGCCCTCGACCATTCCGCCAATGCCGTCGACGCGGCCGTCGACCTGGGGCGCAGCGCCGCCGCGGCCGGACTGAGTTCGGTGTGGCTCGGCCAGACCTTCTCGCACGACTCGCTGCTGGTGGCGGCGGTGATCGGCCGCGAGGTCCCGGGGATCGAGGTCGGCACCTCGGTGGTGCCGGTGCCGGGCAGGCATCCGCTGCTGGTGGCGAGTCAGGCGCAGACCGCGCAGGCGGCCACCGGCGGACGGTTCACCCTCGGCCTGGGTCTGGGCGCCCGCGCGCTGTCCGAGCGCGCGTTCGGCGGCCCGTTCGATCGTCCGGCGACGCGGCTGCGCGAATTCCTCACCGCGCTGCGCTCGATCCTCGACACCGGCGCGGTCGACTTCCGGGGCGAGACCCTGACCGCGGCCACGCCGATGCCCGCCGCCGTCGCGGGCGCCACCCCCACCGTGCCGGTGCTGGTCGCGGCGATGGGACCGCGGGCGCTGTCGGCCACCGGCGAACTGGCCGACGGCACCCTGCCGTTCCTGGTCGGGCCCGAGGCGCTGGCCGAGCACATCGTCGCGCCGCTGACGGCCGCGGCGGCGAGCGCGGGCAGGCCGCGGCCGCGCGTGGTCGTCCTGGTCCCCGGCGTGGTCACTGCGGATGCGGCCGCCGCCCGTGCCGCCGCCGAGGCGAAAACCGCCTTCTACGACAGCATTCCGTCGTATCGCCGGGTAATCGAGCTGTCCGGCGCGCGGCGGGCCGCCGAGCTGGTGGTGTACGGCGACGAGGAGATCGTCGCCGCGCGGGTGGCCGACTATTTCGCGGCGGGCGCGACCGAGGTGGTGTTCTCGCAGACCGACCTGACCACGCCCGAGGACCAGCAGCGCACCTGGCGACTGCTCGGCGAGCTCAACCGGGCGCGCTGACCAACCGCGGCGGTGGCCGAATCGCCCCGGACAGCGGCCGGCTACAGGCCCATGCCGGTGGCGATGATCGTGCGCAGGACGTCGCTGGTGCCGCCCTGCAGGCGATCGATGCGGTGGTCGGCGTAGAGCCGGGCGATCGGGGAATCGGTGAGATAGCCCGCGCCGCCGTGCAATTGGAGGCACCGGTCGATCACCCGGCCCGCGGTCTCGGTGGCGAACAGTTTCGCCGACGCGGCGTGCGCGTCGCCGAGCTCGCCGCGATCGTGCGCCGCCAGCGCGCGATCGACGACCGCCTCGACGGCGTCGACCTCGGTCTGGCAGGCGGCCAGCTCGAATTTCGTGTTCTGGAAGGCCGACAGGGGCTGGGTGAAGGCGATGCGCTCGGCGGTGTGCTTGCGCGCGAAGCGGACCGCGGCCTTGGCCTGGGCGTAGGCGCCGACGGCGATGCCGAGACGCTCCCTGGGCAGTTGCCCGGCGAGATGGGCGACGGCCTGGTGCGGCGCGCCGAGCACGTCGGCCGCGGGCACCCGCACATCGGTGAAGGTGAGTTCGGCGGTGCCGCTGAGCTTGCGGCCCAGCGTGTCGAGCCTGCGCCCCACCCGGAACCCGGTCGCGGCGGTGTCGACGACCAGCAGCGACAGACCGTGCGCGGGGTCGTCGGGGCGGGGCGCCGCGGTGCGCGCGCAGACGATCACCCGGTCGGCGTGCACACCACCGGCGACGTAGGTCTTCGAGCCGTTCACCACGTAGGTGGACCCGTCGACCGACAGCGGCGCGGTGGTGCGCATGCCCGCGGGCTCGGAGCCGGTGCCCGGTTCGGCCACCGCCAGCGCGAACATGGTGTCGCCGGTGACGATGCCCGGCAACCACCGCGCCTGCTGCGCCGGTGTGGCCAGCGCGGTCACCAGCGGCAGACACCGGGTGACATGGACGCTCGCCCCGCCGAACGAGACCGCCGCCCTGGCGATCTCCTCCGCCAGCACGGTGCGGAAGCCGAACGAGGTACGCCCGGCCCCGCCGAACCGGACCGGCGCCTCCAGCCCGAAGACGCCGAGTTCGCCCAGCCGGTAATAGAACTCGCGCGGGACCTGGCCGTCGTCGTACCACTTGCCGAAGCTGGGCACGACCTCGGCGTCGATGAACGCGCGCATCGACGCCCGGAACGCGGCGTGCTCGGCATCGAGAACTGTCCTGTGCATACGGGATTCCTAACCGGCCTGCGAACGGCCACGAGCCGGCCCGCCCGAGCGTGGATCGGGCGGACCGGCGAAGCGGTGGGACGGACTACTTCGCGGGGGCGGGCACCGCGGGATCCTTGCAGTACGCGCCGAGCTCGGGCGGGCACGGCGCGGTGATCGTCGAGAAGTACTGGTAGGCCGAGAACAGCGCCAGCGGGCCGCCGACCGTGATCAGCCCGACCATGGTGCCGACCGCGCCGAGGGTGGCCGCCCCGAGCACACACCCGGCGACGGTCGCGCCGACCCACGGCACCAGCAGCACGATCACCGGGCTGGCGATGGTCGCCCCGGCCGCGCCACCCACCAGGCAGCCGACCCCGCCGCCGATCACCGCGCCGACGATCGCGGCCACCGCGCCACCGATGCCGACCCGCTGACTGAACGCGCCGAGGGCCGCCTGGTCACGCGGGGTGAACGACTCGGCCACCTGCTTGACCGCGGCGTCCGTGCTGACCAGCTCGGTCGCCGCGGCCACCGGCGTGGCGCCCTCGCGCGAGGGGGTCAGGGTGGCCTTGCCGCCGTCGATGGTGGCGGCGATCGGGAACAGCTTGTCGTCCATCCGGTAGGACAGCGGCAGCGCGGCGACCGGCACGTCGGCGCCGGTGGTGAGCACCAGCTGATCGCCGACGATCTGTAGCTTGCCGTCGGTGGTGGTGACGACGGCGGCGTCGCCCTGCCTGCTGACCTCGTAGTGCACATCGGTCTGCGACGCCGGGTCGGCGTGGCCGGTGCCCGTGCCGACGCACAGGGCCAGCGCCGTCAGGGCGGCGGTCGCGAGGGTGGTGGACATCTTCATCGGTGATCCTCATCGATCGGGGGTGTACTTCGGGGGTTTCGCGGCGAACCGCGGAACGTTGGGGGGCTACTTTCCGGTGTCGATCAGGCCGTCGGTGAGCGACCAGTGGGTGCCCGCGAAGGTCTGGATGCCGACGGCTTCGAGCGGATAGCCGTCGCTCGCACCGGTTTTCATGCTGATGCCGGGCAGCAGCAGGTCCACGCCGACGTTGTCGAGGGAGCGCATCGCCTCGCGCAGGCCCTCGCGGGTCGGGCACGTCGCCGACTCGAACGTCTTGCGGAAGCTCTCGGCCATCGCCCAACCGGCCATCGCGTGCTGGTTCTCCGGGTCGGCGCCGGGCGCGTACTGGGCCAGCTTGGTCTTGTAGGTCTGCATGCCCGCGTCCTGGGTCCAGCGCGGGTCGGCCGGGTCCTTGAGGAAGGCGGCGCTGACCGCGCCCTGCACGTTCTCCAAGCCGACCGGCCGCAGGGTGGCCATGGTGTTCGACACCTGGGTGAGCACGTGCAGCGGATTCCAGTCGGTGTTGCGCACGTCGGCGGCCAGTGCCTGCGAGGCGAACTTCGGCGTCGAGAAGTTCAGCAGCACATCGGCTTTCGAGTTCGCCAGGTTGCGGACCTGCGGGTCGACGGTGGGGTCGGTGACCTCGAAGCTCTGCTGGGCGACCACCTTCACGCCGCTGCCCGCGACGCCCTCGGTGAACGCGGCGAGCAAATCCTTGCCGAAGTCGTCGTTCTGGTAGAGCACGGCCACGGTCGCGGTCGGGCGCTGGGTCTTGACGTACTGGGCGTAGGCCAATCCCTCGGTGCGGTAGCTGGGCTGCCAGCCGATCGTCCACGGGTGCTCGGCGTCGGCGCCGAACTTGGTCGCGCCGGTGGCCACGAAGACCTGCGGTACCTTGCGCTGACCGAGGTAGTCCCACACCGCCGACGAGGTCGCGGTGCCCAGGGTCTGGAAGACCGCGAACACCTGATCCTGCTCGACCAGCCTGCGGGTCTCCTCGACCGTCTTGGGCGGCTGGTAGCCGTCGTCGCGCACCAGGTACTCGACCTTGCGTCCGGCGATCCCGCCCTGCTCGGCGTTGACGTAGTCGAAGTAGGCCTTGATGCCCTTGGGCACCTCGCTGTAGGCCGAGGCCGGGCCCGACAGCGGGTACACCCCGCCCAGCTTGAGGGTGGTGTCGGTGATGCCGACGGTCTGCTGGCCCCGGCAGTCGCCGACGGCGGTGGAGCCGGTCTCCTCGCCGCGGCCGCCGCACGCGGTGAGCGTCGCGAGCAGCGCCGCCGCCACCCCGAGGGCGTGGATCGCCTTAGTGCGCATGTGTTCTCCCTTTCCGAACCAGATGTCCGAGCCGTTGCGCCAGCCGGCCGGTGAGTCCGGCCAGGCCCGTGGGCGCGAGGTACATGACCGCGATGATCAGCAGTCCGAAGATGACGCCGGGCGCCGCCTGATTGACGTCCTGGGCGAAGCTGGGCACGAACATCACGAACAACCCGCCGAGCACCGGGCCCCAGGTGGTGCCGAGTCCGCCGACGACCAGGCCGGCCAGCAGCGTCACCGACAGGGTCAGCGCGAACGAGTCGGGGGAGACGAAGGCGATGACCCACGTGTAGACCGCGCCCGCGACTCCGGCGAGCAGGGCGCTCCAGGCGAAGGCGAGGGTCTTGTAGTGGGCCAGGTTCACCCCGAGCACCTCGGCGGCGATCTCGTTGTCGCGCACCGCGTGCAGCGCGCGGCCGACCCGTGAGCGCAGCATCCCGGCGACCAGCACGAAGGCGATCACGGTGGTCGCCAGCGCCAGGAAGTACAGCCACTGGTCCTCGGCCAGCCCGGTCCACGTGGGCGGCACCGGCTTGTCCACGGTCAGACCCATCGAACCGCCGGTCAGGCCGTCGAACCGCTTGAGCAGCGGGACCAGGAAGATCGCGATCGCGAGGGTGACCAGCGCCAGATACAGTCCGCGCAGCCGCAGCGCCGGGATGCCGAGCGCGAAACCGAGGACGAAGGTCACCGCCGCCGCGAGCGGGACGGTCGCGAAATACGGCAGGTCCCAGCGCTGCATCGCCACCGCGGCGGTGTAGGCGCCGACCGCGAAGAACGCGCCGTGCCCCAGCGAGATCTGGCCGGTGTGACCGACCAGCAGGTTCAACCCGAGCAGGGTGACCGCGTAGACCATGGCCATGGCCAGCTGGAAGGTGTGGAATGGCACCAGCTGGAAGGGCGCCGCGCAGGCCAGTAGAACGACGGCCGCGGTGGCGATCAGTGGCCAACGGAGGCGACTCACGACCGAAGTCGCCGGTGGCGCAACAGAAGTCGTCGGCTTCGATACAGTCTTCAGCTCGCTCATACCCGTTCCACCGCCGCGTGTCCGAACAGACCTTGCGGGCGCAGCAGGAGCACGCCCAGGATGATCACCAGTGGCACACCGATCTTGAGTTCGGTGCCGATCGCGTCGACATAGGCGCCGGTGAGGGTCTCGGCGACGCCGACGATCAGGCCGCCCGCCACCGCGCCGCCGGGGGAGTCGAAGCCGCCCAGCGTGGCCGCCGCGAAGGCGTAGATGAGAACGCCGCCCATCATGTTGGGTTCGAGGAACAGCAGCGGCGCCGACAGCACCCCGGAGACCGCGCCGACCAGCGCCGCCAGCCCCCAGCCGAGCGCGAGCACGGTGCCGACCCGGATGCCGACCAGCCGGGCAGACTGCGGATGACAGGCCACCGCGCGCATGGCCAGGCCGATCCCGGTGAAGCGGAACAGCAGGTACAGCAGTCCCATCACCACCGCGACGACGGCGAGAATGCCGAGGCTGCCGTACCCGACGCTGACACCGGCGGTGCGCAGCGCACCGTCCGGGAACGGATTCGGGAACGACTTCACCTGGTAGGACCAGATCCAGCCCGCCACCGCGTGCACGGTGAAGAACAGGCCGACCGTGACGATCACCAGGGTGATCTCGGGCGCGCCCTCGACCGGACGGATGACCACCCGTTCGATGAGCATGCCCGCGACGAAGGAGATGGCCAGGGTCAGCGGCAGCGCCGCCCAGAAGGGCATGGTCTGGCTCAGTTGCCAGGCCAGGAACGCCGAGAACATGGCCAGCTCGCCCTGGGCGAAGTTGACGATTCCGGTGAACCGGTAGATGAGCACGAGTGCCAGGGCGAGACCGGCGTAGATCGCGCCCGCCGAGAGTCCCTCGACGAGCTGCTGGACGAAGTCGGTCACGGCCGCACCCGGATTCCGAGGTAGGAGCGGGTGACCTGGTCATCGGCCCTGATCTCGGCGGCCGTGCCGGACAACACGATGCGCCCGGACTCGAGCACATGGGCCCGATGGGCGATGCCGAGGGCCAGATGAGCGTTCTGCTCGACGACGATCACGGTGGTGCGTTCCTCTTCGTTGATGGTGTGCACGATCCCGAACAGCTCCTGGGTCACCAGCGGGGACAGGCCCAGCGAGGGCTCGTCGAGCAGCAGCACCCGGGGCCGCAGCATCAGCGCCCGGCCGATGGCGAGCATCTGCTGCTGGCCGCCCGACAGCCCGCCCGCCGGCTCGCGCCGCTTGTCGCGCAGGATCGGGAAGTAGTCGTAGATGCGGCGCAGGTCGGCCTCGGTGCCCGCGCGATCGCGGCGGGTGTAGGCGCCCAGACGCAGGTTCTCCTCGACCGTCAGCGGCGTGAAGGTGCCGCGGCCCTCGGGCACGTGGGCGACGCCGAGCCGGGCCATCGCCTCCGGGGCGCGCCCGGTCACCTCGGTGCCGTCCAGGCGCAGGGTGCCGCGCACCTTGACCATCCCGCACAGGGCCCGCAGCAGCGTCGTCTTGCCCGCGCCGTTGGGCCCGAGGATCGCGCACACCGCGCCCTGCGGCACCGAGAAGCTCACGCCGTGCAGGACTTTCGCCGCACCGTAACCGGCGTGCAGGTCGGTGACAGAAAGGAACTCGCTCGTGCCGGACCCCTTCGGGATGCTCGGGCGGCCTCCGTGGTCAGGCTCCGCTGCCGCCTCCGGCCGCTGACCGCTCATGCCGCCACGCCTAGATAGGCGCGGATGACGGCCGGATCCCGTTGCACCGCTTCGGGTTCGCCCTCGGCGATGACCTGACCGAACTCCAGGCACACCACCCGATCGCAGGTGCCCATGACGAACCCCATGTGGTGTTCGACCACGACGACGGTCAGGCCGAGATCGGCTTGCAGGGCGCGCAAGCGCTCGGCGAACTCGTCGACCTCGCCGTGGCTCAGACCGTTGACCGGCTCGTCCAGCAGCAACAGCCGGGGCCGGACCGCGAGCGCCCTGGCCAGTTCGATGCGCTTGAGGGTGCCGAACGGCAGGCCCGCCGCCGGATGGTCGGCCACCGCGGTCAGCTCGAGGCGGTCGAGCAGCTCGTCGGCTTCGGCGCGCAGCGCCCGTTCCTCGCGGCGGACCTTCGGCAGCTGTAAGCCCGCGGAGACGAAACCGGCGCGGGCGCGATGATGTGCGCCGACCAGGACGTTGTCGCGGACCGAGAGCCTGGGGAACAGGCCCAGGTTCTGGAAGGTCCGGGCGATCCCGAGTCCGGCCAGCGCGTCCGGCCGGACCGTGGACAGGTCGGTCTCGCGGTAGCGCAGGGTGCCCGACGTCGGCCGGTGGCGCCGGGTCAGACAGTTGAACAGAGTGGTCTTGCCCGCGCCGTTCGGTCCGATCAGGCCGACCATCTCCCCGGGAGCGACCGCGAACCCGACCTCCCGCAGCGCGGTGATGCCGCCGAAGCGCACCGTCAGGTTGGTTATCTCGAGCATGCGACGAACAGTAAGTTCGCAGGTCACGAGCCACATCGGACGTTGCGGACCAATTTCGGCGCACGCTCTCGTCCGCTGCGGACAGGGCGCCCGGCGGTTGACACCGGTAAATCGGACATGCAAACTCCCCGGACATGTCGGCTGGATCACATCTGCTCACCGCGTCGAACTCGGATCCGGTGCACGCCGAGCGCGCGCGGATCGTCGGATGCGCCTACGACCACGCCGACGACATCGCCGACGACGTGATGGCCAAGCTGCGCACCGAGCTGCCCGGCTACGGCACCGCCGACCCCGGCTTCCTCGCCGACGTGCACGACCAGCTGGCCCGGCTGAGCCGCACCGGGCTCGGCGCGCTGCTCGAACGCAAGCGGGTCACCCCGGCCGATGTCACCTACGCCCGGCAGGCCGCCGCCCGGCGGGCGCGCTCGGGCCTGCCGCTGGTCGACTACATCGCCGCGTTCCGGCTGGGACAGCGCGCCATCTGGAAATCGCTGCTCGCCCACGCCGGCGACACCGAGGCAGGCCGCGAGGCCGTGCTCTCGCTGGCCGGTCCGCTGGCCCGCTACACCGACCTGATCAGCACCCAGGCCACCGACGCCTACCTGGAGTTCCAGCAGTACGTGGCCGCCGAGTCCGGCCGCGACAGCCAGGCGCTGATGGACACGCTGCTCGACGGCACCCTGCCCGCGGGCGGCCCGCATCTGTCGGTGGCCACCGCGCACGGGATCGGCGCGGACCGCACCACCCCGCTGGTCGTGGTGACCGCCGTGGTGCTGGATGGTTCTGCGCGCGCCGATTCCGCCGATGGGCTCGGGGAGACAAGGCAATTGGTGTCCGCGGCCGCCGCGCGGGTCGGGGTCAACGGGTTGCGCACGCTGTCGGTGGTGCGCGGCGGCGAGATCGTCGCGATTCCCGCGCTCGGGCGCGACGGTTCGGCCGAGCAGCTGTGCCAACGACTGCGCGCGATGCGTGAGGACCTCGCCGCCGAGGGCATCGCGCTGGCGGTCGGGGTGAGCACCGCGGTCACCGAGGTCGCCCAGATCCCGCGTGCCTACCGGCAGGCCCAGGCCGCGCTCGCGCTGCTGCCCGAGGACGGCGGCGTGCTCGCGCTCCCGCAGCTGACGCCGTTCCGGTACCTGCTGCTGCGCGCCGACGACACCACCCGCCAGCTGGTCGACCCGCGCATCGGCGCCGCGCTGGCCGACGACCGCGCCCGCGGCGGCTCGCTGGCCGAGACCATCCGCGCCTTCGCCGCCGCCGACATGAACCTGCGCGAAGCCGCCGACACGCTGCGCATCCACCTCAACACCGCCAAGTACCGGCTCGGGCGGATCCAGGAGCTGACCGGCCGCAATGTGCGCAGCGTCAACGACCTGGTGGAACTGCTGGTGGCGATCGAGCTGCAGACCGGGCAGTCGGCGCGTTCCGGTACGGCTGTTATAAACGAGGCATGAGCCTCGATCCCGCCATCGCCGCACGCCTCAAGCGCAACGACGCGGGTCTGGTCGCCGCCGTCGCCCAGGAGAAGTCGACCGGTGACGTGCTGATGATGGCTTGGATGGACGACGAGGCGCTGGCCAGGACCATCGCGACCCGCAAGGGCACCTACTACTCGCGGTCGCGTCAGCAGTACTGGGTCAAGGGCGAGACCTCGGGCCACACCCAGTACGTGCACGAGGTGCGGCTCGACTGCGACGGCGACACGATCCTGCTGATCGTCGACCAGGAGGGCGCGGCCTGTCACACCGGCACGCACACCTGCTTCGACACCGACGTGCTGCTGGCCGCCGACTAGTCGCCGTCCTCGGCCAGGACACTGTTCAGCCGCGCCGACAGGGTTTCCCCGAGCTCGGCCAGCTGGGCGGTCTGCTCGGCGTCGAGTCCGTCGAGCACCAGCCGGCGCACGGCCTCGACGTAGCCCGGCGTGGCCGCGAGCACCTTCGCGAATCCGGCGTCGGTGAGCACCGCGTGCACCCCGCGCCTGCCCGCGGTGGAGTCGCGCCGGGCCCAGCCCAGCCGCTCCAGCTTCGACACCACATGCGACAGTCGCGATAGCGACGCATTTGCTTTGTGGGCGAGATCACTCAGCTGCAGGCGATGGCCCGCTTCCTCGGAGAGCAGGCTCAACACCCGGAACTCGAAATGGGTCAGCCCGGCCTCGCGCTGCAGCCGCGTATCGAGCGCACCCGGGATCCGGGCCATGAGCGCCACGATCGCCTGCCAGGCACGCTGTTCGACGGGGTCGAGCCACTGGGTCATCGCCGGCACTGTCTCGCGGCCGAACGACAGGGCGGGTGTACTGGGGCACGCACCGAACCGAGTTTGCCACGACGTCGCTGTGGCGTCCGCGAGTTGGCCGCGGTCGTGAGGTCACTCACAGCATCGCCGACCTCGTATCGCGAAAAGCCCGTCGCCCCAGCCGCTGTCGGGCCCGCGCGCACCGATGGTGCGGCCGGACCCGGCGCGGAGCGTCCGCTCAGTCGGCGTGGCGCGCGTGCAGCAGCGCGAACCCCAGCGGCAGCTCGTCGTGCCCGATCAGCTCGAGCCCGGCCGACTTCAGTACCGCGCGATAGTGGGTGACGGTGCGTTCGCGCCCGCCGACATTGCACAGCATGTGCAGGTCCCAGGCGGGCGCGAGGGACCGGGACCCGTCCTCGGGCAGCAGCCGTTCCACGATGTAGAGCCGGGCGTGCTCGGACATCGCCGCGGCGCACCCGCGCAGGATCGCGCGGCAGTCCGCGTCGTCCCAGTCGTGCAGGACCCGCGACAACAGATAGATGTCACCGCCGGTCGGCACCTCGGCGGTGAAGAAGTCCCCGCCCACCAATTCGCAGCGCGACAGGCAGCCCGCCGCCGCCAAGGTCGTCCGCGCGCGCGGCAGGGTGGACTCGCGCTCGAACAGGATGCCGCGCAGCTGTGGGTTCGCCGCGACCACGCGTGCCAGCAATTCGCCGGTGCCGCCGCCGACGTCGACCACCGTGCGCGCGGTGGCGGTCCCGACGAGCCCGGCGACCTGGCCGAAGATCGACGCGCTCGCCGCCATGGCCCGATCGAACAGGCTCGCACGCTCCGGGTCGGCCCGGAAATACTCGAAATGGTGCCTGCCGAAGTGGTGGTCGAAGGCCGTCCGGCCGGTCCGCACGGCGTAGCCGAGTTCGCCGAACGACTCGTAGAACGCGCCGCCGTAGAGACACGCCAGCGGATGCAGCGACGGCTGGGCGCCGGCGGCGAGCAGCCTGCCGGTCTCGGTGAGCGTGTAGCCCGCGCCGAGCGGCTCGACGATCTCGAGCTGGGCCAGGTAGCGCAACAGCCGGGTGAGCGCGTCGAAGTCGGTCCCGGTCGCGGCGGCGAGCTCGCCGAGCGGTCCGCCCGGCGTCTCGGCGAGCCGGTCGGCGATGCCGGACCCGGCGGTGACGGCCAGCGCCTGGGTCGCCCAGGCACCGGTGAGCAACCCGAGCAGCCGCGTCGCGGGATCGGCGGATTCGCTCGTGTGCCGGGCGAGTTCGCGGGGATGCGCACCGGCGACATACAGCTCCACCCGCCGGTCGGTCCGCGCGCCCGGCCTGCGGAAATAGAAGCTGGTGGCGTCCTCGCGGTCGTTGTAGCCACCGTGGTCGGGGCGCAGCCCGCCCGGCCCGGTGAGCAGCGCGCGCAGCCCGGCCAGGGTCAGGGGGTCGACGGGCCCGGTGGCCAGCGCGATGTGGGCCTCGTGCGCCTCGGCGCGCTCGAGGTCGGCCACCTCGGCGGGCGCGGCGGGCAGCGCGAAGATCTCGAGCGCGCAGGGTGTGCCGTCGGCGGCGGGGAGCGCCGCGCGCACGATCCGCACCGGCACCCGCTGGGGGTCGAGGCCGTGGCGGGCCGCCACCCGCTGCCGGACCACGACGCTGGGCTCGTTCGAGTCGATCGTGAGGCCGTGCGTCGCGAGCAGGTCGTCGAGGGCGGCGAGGTCGGGCGGGAACACCATGACCGCGGCGTGCGCGAACCGGCAGCGATCGGCGATCGCCCCGCGTTCGGCCTCGCTGAGCCGGGGCAGCAGCCGGGCGAGCACGCTGTCGGTGTCATGGGTTCCGACGAACCGCGCGGCCGCGGCCACGCGGTCGTCATCGAGCGGGTCGATCCGGGATTGCACTGCCGGCGAGCGGGTCACGCGTCCTCCTGGATTCAGATACCGACGTAGTTCTCCGCGAAGAAGTCCTGATGGGGTCGTGAGGTGGCCAGGCTGTGCAGCCGGGCCTGCTGGAGCTCGCGATCGAAGCCCGCGTGCGGACCGGTGGGCGGATGCAGCAGGCCGATCATCCAGTGCGAGAACTCGTGCGCGCGCCGGATGCGTGGGACGCAGTCGGCCGAGTGCCGCCGCAGGGCGGACTCGTCGCCGTGATCGACCGCGGCGATCAGGGCCGCGGCGAGCGAGCGCGCGGTGAGGATGGCCAGGTTGGCGCCCTTGGCCGCGGCCGGGCTGATCGTGGAGGCCGCGTCGCCCGCCAGGAACAGCCGGCCCTGCTGGATCGGGTCGAGGATCTCCGACCGCAACCGGACCAGTCCGCGCTCGAGGATCGGGCCCGTGCGCAACGGTCCGTACCGGTCGGCGCGCAGCCGGGTCGACAGCGCGCTCCAGACTCGGTCCTCGCTCCAGCGCAGGGCGTCCTCGTCGGCGCACTGCAAGTAGTAGCGGGTCACCTCGGGGCTGCGTGGCATCTGGCCCGCGAAGCCGTCGGGGTGGACGCCGTAGGCGACGGTGTCGGTCGTCGGCGGGGCCTGAGCCAGTAGCGCGAGCCAGGTGATGGCGTAGTCGCGGGTGGAGCGCGGGCCGCGCACGGCGCGGCGGGCCGCGCCGCGCGCGCCGTCGCATCCGACCAGGTAGCGCGCGGTGATCCGGTGACTCTCGCCGTCCGCGGTGCGGGCCAGCACCCACGGCCGCTCGCCGGGTTCGTCCCCGATCCGTTCGGCGGTGGTCGCGCACCGCAGCTCGCCGCCGCGTCGCAGGTACTCGGCGACCAGATCGGTGACCAGCCGCTGCTGGGGGTAGACGGTGTGCACCTCGCCCCGCCCGAGCTCGTCGTAGGACAGCTCGATCCGGCCGTCGCCGCTGCGGAACTCGCAGCTGTGGTGCGTGCGGCCGCCGGTGCGCAAGCCGGTGTCGAGTCCGTGCTCGGCCAGCACCGCGACACCGGCGGGAGCCAGGAAACCGGCACGGGCGCGCTGCTCGATGTGCGCGCGGTCGCGCCGTTCCAGGATCAGCACATCGATCCCGGCCGCGCGCAGGATGTTGCCGAGGACGAGGCCGGCCGGACCGGCGCCGAGCACGAGGACCGAGGTCGACTCGCTGCTCCCGATCGGCATGGGAACGGAGCTTAGGTCACCGCGGCGGCGCCGGGCGTCCGCCGCGGTGGCGTGTTGCTGGGATTATTCGGGAAAAGCTATTGCTCGCCGGGGATCGGCGCGGTCGGAGCGGGCGCGGTGTCGGCGGCTTTGGCGGCCTTGCGCCGGGTGAGGCCGCGCTTGCCCATCAGGGCGAGCACCAGCAGGAAGATCAACCCCGCCACGATCGCGCCGACCAGGCAGGCGCCGCGGAAGGCGGGTGCGTCGACGTCGAGGATGCGCTGACCCGCGTGCGCCGCGTTGTTGCCGCCGAGCACGATCGTGAGCGTCATCAGGTTGGGCACCGCCAGCAGCAGCGCGATGATCACCGAGGCGCCCGCGATGAACTTGCCGCCCTTGCGTTTCCACACGCGCACCGCCAGCAGCACCAGCAGCAGCGGAGCGAGGGTGAACACCAGGCCGTAGACCAGGCCCCACCAGATGCCCTGGGTGAAGCTGCCGTGTACAACGCTCGCCAGGCGCTGCGCCCACCAGCGGGGGATGAACGACGACAGGATGAGATAGGCGATCACCAGGACGACGGCCGTGGCGACCGTGATGATCGCCCGGTTGCGCCACACGGTCGCCGTGGACTTCTGACCGTTCGACTGCACCTCGCCGGTTGTCATCTCCCCAGCGTAGAGGCGGCCGGGACGCCGGACGCCGATCCGGCGCCCGGCGTTTCGCCGGTTACTCCGCGGCGGTGGCGCGGGTCCGCAGGAAGGCCAGCGCCTCGTCGGCGTGCACGGCGGCGCGGAGTTCGCCGGTGACGACCTTCAGGATGGTCCGGTCGGTGTCGATGACGAAGGTGTGCCGCTTGACCGGGGCCAGCTTGCCCAGCAGCCCGCGCTTGACGCCGAAGGCCGCGGCCACCGCGCCGTCGGCGTCGGAGAGCACCGGGTAGTCCAGTCGCTGCTTGGTGGCGAATCCGGCCTGCACCTCGGTGCTGTCGGTGCTGATGCCGGCGCAGGAGGCGCCGATGGCGGCGAACTCCGCGCTCAGATCGCGGAAGTGGCAGGCCTCGGCCGTACACACGGGGGTATTGGCCGCCGGGTAGAAGAACAGCACGAGTGGACCGTCGGCGAGCAAGCCGTCGAGCGTGCGGAGCTGGGCGGACTGATCGGGGAGCTCGAACTGCGGAGCGCGCTGGCCTGGCTGCATGATGCGACCCTATCGACCGGGCCGGGTGTACGGAAGATCCCCGCACGCTGACGCGAACGGGGACCATGTCCCGATCGACCGGCACCGCCCCCGACGGACCGCACCCGTCGAACGGTGCCTAGCGCTTGAGCAGGGCCGCGATCTCCGGGTTGCGGATCTCCATCACGTCGAGGATGCCGTGCACGCGCAGCATCGGCTCGAGCTGCCGGATCCGGTCGCGGTGTGCCGCGTACTCGTCCGGATAGGTCTTCTCGTCCAGATCCTGCATCTCTTTGGCGTAGGTGACGAACGACGTGAGCGCGCTCGCCGCGGACAGCTGGCCGGGACCGTAGTGCTGCTGCGACGGGGCGGCGAGTCGGCCGTCCTGAGCGCCCTGGTGCGAGGGGTACAACATTGCTCCTCTCGGAAAGGGGGGATACCGCATGCGACATGGAACGCGCGCGAGTGTAGTGATGCCGATCACCCCTTGTCGCATCCCGGGGTCGGGTCAGCGCACAGGTGTCGCGACCCGCCTGGGATGATGGGGAAATGCAGGGCGCGTCGACATCAACCACCACGACCCGTGACCAGTTCCGGGTGCTCGCCGCCGAGCACCGGGTGGTCCCGGTGACCCGAAAGGTGCTGGCGGACTCCGAGACTCCGCTCTCGGCCTACCGCAAGCTGGCCGACGACCGGCCGGGCACCTTCCTGTTCGAGTCCGCCGAGAACGGTCGCTCGTGGTCGCGCTGGTCGTTCATCGGCGCGGGCAGTCCGTCGGCGCTGACCGTCGTCGACGGCGAGGCCGCCTGGCTCGGCACCGTCCCCGCCGACGCGCCCTCGGGCGGTGATCCGCTGCGCGCGCTGCACGAGACCCTCGAACTGCTGCGCACCGAACGGCTGCCCGGTCTGCCGCCGCTGACCGGCGGCCTGGTCGGCTACCTCGGCTACGACGCCGTGCGCCGGATCGAACGGCTGCCCGAGCTGGCCACCGACGATCTGCAACTGCCCGAACTGGTGCTGATGCTGGCCACCGACCTGGCCGCGTTCGACCACCACGAGGGCGCGATCACCCTCATCGCCAACGCGGTGAACTGGAACGGCACCGACGAGAACGCCGACGCCGCCTACGACGACGCCGTCGCCCGGCTGGACCGGATGACCGCCGCGCTGGCCGCGCCGGCGCCGTCGACCGTGTCGGTCTTCGACCGGCCCGAGCCGGAGTACCTGCGCAGGCGCACCACCGAGGAGTTCGGCGTGGGCGTGCGCCGCCTGATCAAGGAGATCGAGGCGGGCGAGGCGTTCCAGGTGGTGCTCTCGCAGCGCTTCGAGATGGACTACACCGGCTCGCCGCTGGCGGTCTACCGGATGCTGCGGGCGTCGAACCCGAGCCCGTACATGTACCTGATGCACATCCCCGACGGCGACGGCGGCACCGCGTTCTCCATCGTCGGCTCCAGTCCCGAATCGCTGGTCACCGTGAAGGACGGCGTCGCCACGACGCACCCGATCGCGGGCACCCGGTGGCGCGGGCAGAGCGCCGAGGACGACATCCTGCTGGAGAAGGATCTGCTGGCCGACGACAAGGAGAACGCCGAGCACCTGATGCTCGTCGATCTGGGCCGCAACGATCTGGGCCGGGTCTGCCGCCCCGGCACGGTGCGGGTCACCCAGTACCGGCACGTCGAGCGCTACAGCCACGTCATGCACCTGGTCTCGACGGTGTCCGGCCGGCTCGCCGAGGGCAAGATCGCGCTCGACGCGGTGCAGGCCTGTTTCCCGGCGGGCACGCTGTCCGGCGCGCCGAAGGTGCGGGCGATGGAGCTCATCGAGGAACTCGAACCGACCCGGCGCGGCGTCTACGGCGGCGTCGTCGGCTACCTCGACTTCGCCGGGGACGCCGACACCGCCATCGCCATCCGCACCGCGCTGCTCAAGGACGGCACCGCCTACGTACAGGCCGGCGCGGGCGTGGTCGCCGACTCCGACCCGGTTTACGAGGACACCGAGGCCCGCAACAAGGCGATGGCGGTGCTCAAGGCGATCGCGGCCGCGCAGACCCTGCGGACCTACGAGGACGGCGGCTCGTGACCGACGCGCCCGCCGACACCGCGAAAGCGGCCAAGCCCATCGTCCCGGTGGCGCTGCTGGCGCTGGCGGCGGCCGGGCTCTGGGCCTCGTCGCGGATGACCTGGGTGACGGTGCACTCCGCCGACGGGCTCACCGAACCGCGCACCGACGAGCTCGACGGCGCCACCTGGTTCGGTGCGCTCACCCCGCTGGCACTGGTCCTGGTCGCCTCGATCGCCGCGGTGTTCGCGGTGAAGGGGGCGCTGCGGCAGTTGCTCGGCGTGGTGGTCGCGGTCGTCGCCGCGGTGGCGGCGGTGCCCGGGTTCGCGCTGGTCGTGGGGGAGGGCCGGACCGCGGAGCGGGCGGGCACCCTGGCCGAGCTGCCGGTGCGCGCGGTCGTCAGCGGCGCCGACGCGCATATCGGGCCCGCGCTGCTGTCGATCGTGGCCGCGGTGCTGGCACTGATCGCGGGGGTGCTGCTGACCCGCCGCGGCGACGGCAGTGGGCAGCTGTCCGGCAAGTACGACAACCCCGTGTTCCGCCGGGCCGACGCCAGCGCGGAGGTGAGCAAGCAGCGCGAGGAGACCGGCGCCGCCGCGCCGCTGTCGGACCGGGTGCTGTGGGACGCGCTCGACGCGGGCACCGATCCCACCGACACCGCCGAGGGGCCGGACGGCGACGACAAGTCGCCCGGCCGCGCACCGTGACCCCCGGCACCCCCGCCGCAGTGACACGCGCGGCAGCCATTTATTGTTGTCAAGCATCGGTGAGACAGCGCCTGAGGGGACTCTCAGGTGAGAAGTTCGTCTCCCCAGAAAGGATTCGAGCCAGATGACGGTACTCGACTCGATTCTCGACGGGGTTCGGGCGGATGTTGCCGCTCGCGAAGCCCTCCTCGATTTTCAGGCGATCAAAGCCGCAGCGGCCGCCGCCAAGGCGCCGCTGAACGCGAACGCCGCGTTGCACGAGGACGGGATCGGTGTCATCGCCGAGGTGAAGCGTGCCAGCCCCTCCAAGGGCGCGCTGGCCGACATCCCCGATCCGGCCGTCCTGGCCAAGGCCTACGAAGACGGCGGCGCGCGCATCATCAGCGTGCTCACCGAGGGCAGGCGTTTCGGTGGTTCGCTCGACGATCTCGATGCCGTCCGCGCCGCCGTGAACATCCCGGTCCTGCGCAAGGACTTCGTCGTCGGCCCGTACCAGATCCACGAGGCCCGGGCCCACGGCGCCGATGTGATCCTGCTGATCGTGGCCGCGCTCGAGCAGGACGTGCTGTCCTCGCTGATCGACCGCACCGAATCACTGGGCATGACCGCTCTCGTGGAGGTACACACCGAGGAAGAGGCCGATCGCGCGCTGGAAGCGGGCGCGTCGGTGATCGGTGTCAACGCTCGCAACCTCAAGACCCTGGAGGTCGACCGCGACGTGTTCGCGCGGATCGCTCCCGGCCTGCCCTCGGAGGTCATCCGGGTGGCCGAGTCCGGCATCCGCGGCACCGCCGACCTGCTGGCCTACGCCGGCGCGGGCGCCGACGCGGTGCTCGTCGGCGAGGGCCTGGTGACCAGCGGTAACCCGCGCGCCGCGGTGTCGGAGCTGGTGACCGCCGGTACCCATCCGTCCTGCCCGAAGCCGGCCCGGCGGAGCATCCGGTGACCGCGCTGCCCCAGGCCAGTGCGGGCGTCGCCCAGCACAGCGACTACGAGCCCGACGCGGGCGGCCACTTCGGCGTCTACGGCGGACGGCACGTCCCCGAGGCGCTGATGGCGGTGATCGAGGAGGTCACCGCCGAGTACGACAAGGTCCGCTCCGACCACACCTTCCTCGACGAGCTCGATCGGCTGCAGCGCGACTACACCGGCCGTCCGTCGCCGGTGTTCGAGTGCGCCAACCTGGCCCAGCACGCCGGGGGCGCGCGGATCTTCCTCAAGCGCGAGGACCTCAACCACACCGGCTCGCACAAGATCAACAACGTGCTCGGCCAGGCGTTGCTCGCCAAGCGGATGGGCAAGACCCGCGTCATCGCCGAGACCGGCGCGGGCCAGCACGGCGTGGCCACCGCCACCGCGTGCGCGCTGCTCGGCCTGAACTGCGTCATCTACATGGGCGCCGTCGACACCGCCCGCCAGGCCCTGAACGTGGCCAGGATGCGGCTGCTCGGCGCCGAGGTCGTCTCGGTGACCACCGGTTCGCAGACCCTCAAGGACGCCATCAACGAGGCGCTGCGCGACTGGGTCTCCCACGCCGACGACACCTACTACTGCTTCGGCACCGCCGCGGGGCCGCACCCGTTCCCGCTGATGGTGCGCGATTTCCAGCGCATCATCGGGATCGAGGCGCGCCAGCAGATCACCGAGCGCGTCGGCAGGCTGCCCGACGCGGTCGTGGCCTGCGTCGGCGGCGGCTCCAACGCCATCGGCATCTTCCACGCCTTCATCCCCGACGCGGGTGTGCGGCTGATCGGCTACGAGGCGGCCGGCGACGGCGTCGAGACCGGCAGGCACGCGGCCACCTTCACCGGCGGCACCCCGGGCGCGTTCCAGGGCGCGTACTCGTACCTGCTCCAGGACGAGGACGGCCAGACCATCGAGTCGCATTCGATCTCGGCCGGTCTGGACTATCCGGGCGTCGGCCCCGAGCACGCCCACCTCAAGGACATCGGCCGCGCGGAATACGCGCCGATCACCGACACCGAGGCGATGGACGCGCTGCTGCTGCTGTCGCGCTCGGAGGGCATCATCCCGGCGATCGAGTCCGCGCACGCCGTGGCCGGTGCGCTGAAGCTCGGCAAGGAGCTCGGCGAAGGCGCGATCATCCTGGTCAACCTGTCCGGCCGCGGCGACAAGGACATGGACACCGCGGGCCACTGGTTCGGCCTGTTCGACGACGACGCCGCCGAGGAGAACGCCCAGTGAGTCAGCAGTCCCGCCTGGCCAACACCTTCGCGGCCGCGCGTGCCGAGAACCGGGCCGCCCTGATCGGCTACCTGCCGGCGGGTTACCCCGATCTGGCCGGGTCCATCGAGGTCTGCCGGGCCATGGTCGAATCCGGTTGCGACATCGTCGAAGTGGGCGTCGCCTACTCCGATCCGGTGATGGACGGACCCACCATCCAGGCCGCCGCCGAGCAGGCGCTGCGCGGTGGCGTGCGGGTGCGCGACGTGTTCTCCGTCGTCGAGGCGATCACCGACGCCGGTGGTCAAGCCGTGGTGATGAGCTACTGGAACCCGGTGCTCCGGTACGGCGTCGACAAGTTCTCGCGCGACCTGGCCGCGGCAGGCGGCGCGGGCATCATCACGCCGAACCTGATTCCGGACGAGGCCGACGACTGGTTCATCGCCTCGGCCACCCACAACCTGGATCGCATCTTCCTGGTCGCGCCGTCCTCGACCGAGGAACGCCTGGTGAAGACGCTCGAGGCCTCGCGCGGATTCATCTACGCCGCCTCGACCATGGGCGTGACCGGTGCCCGCGACGTGGTCTCCTCGGCCGCGCCCGCGCTGTGCGCCCGCATCCGCGCGCACTCCGACATCCCGATCGGGGTCGGCCTGGGTGTGCGTTCGGGGGCCCAGGCCGCCGAGATCGCCGCCTACGCGGACGGCGTGATCGTCGGATCGGCGCTGGTCTCGGCCGCCGCCGAGGGCCTGGACGCGGTGCGCGCCCTGACCAGCGAGCTCGCCGACGGCGTGCGGTCCCGCCTCTCCGCGACTTCTGGCCAGATCTAGGCGCGGGGTCGGACGGCCACGCGGCCGGCGGTCAGGCGGGAGCCGGCGCAGCCCGTCCCCGGTGAGTTATCCAAGTCCTTGCGCAACTGTGTTGTGCTCGGTCGTATCCGGGTCCGGCGCGGTGGCCTTGTCATGTCGACGACCACCGCCGTCAGGGTCACAGTCACTCGCCGGTACGGCACTGAACTAACGTGGGGGCCGTGAACTCAGTCCTGGCCTACCTTCCGAGTCCGCCGCAGGGTGTCTGGCACCTCGGACCCTTCCCGCTTCGGGCGTACGCGCTGTTCATCATCCTCGGCATCGTCGTCGCCATCTGGTGGGGCGAGCGCCGGTGGCAACAGCGCGGCGGTCAGCAGGGCGCGGTCCTCGATGTCGCGATGTTCGCGGTGCCGTTCGGCCTGGTCGGCGGCCGGCTCTACCACGTGGCCACCGATTGGCAGAAGTACTTCGGCCCCGGCAAGCACCCGATCGAGGCGCTCTACATCTGGCAGGGCGGCCTCGGCATCTGGGGCGCGGTGTTCCTCGGCGGCATCGGCGCCTGGATCGGCTGCCGCGTCTACAAGATCCCGCTGCCCGCGCTCGGTGACGCCATCGCGCCCGCCGTGCTGCTCGCGCAGGCGATCGGCCGCCTCGGCAACTACTTCAACCAGGAGCTCTACGGCCGCACCACCGAGGTGCCGTGGGGTCTCGAGATCTACGAGCGGTTCGACCCGGAGACCGGTGCGCGGGACATGATGAACGGGGTCTCGACCGGGCGGGTGCTCGAGGTCGTGCACCCGACGTTCCTGTACGAGCTCGTGTGGAACGTGCTGGTCGTCGTGCTGCTGGTGCAACTGGACAAGCGTTTCAAGATCGGCCACGGCCGCCTGTTCGCGCTCTACGTGGCCGGCTACAGCTTCGGCCGCTTCTTCGTCGAGCTGATGCGCAACGACGAGGCCACCCACATCCTCGGCATCCGGATCAACTCGTTCACCGCCGCACTGGTCTTCCTCGGCGCCATGGCCTACTTCGCGCTGGCGACCAAGGGCCGTGAGACACCCGCGCAGTTGCAGCCCGGTGGCGAGCCGCGGCCGTGGCCGTGGCAGTTCTCGGCGCTGCGGGCCGCGGGCGCGGCCGACAACGCCGCCGTCGAGCTCGACAAGTCCACTGCCGCAACGGCTTCGGCCGAGGCGAAGGCCGCTGACGTGGAGACCACCGACGCGGAGGAATCGAAGGACGCGGCGGCCGGCACTGCCTCGGACACCGCCGAGCCGGCGCCGGACAAGGTCGAATCGGACACCGCCGCCGCCGGCGAGCAGACAGACACCGCCGAGCCACAGCAGTCGGGCGCGAAGAAGGCCTGATCAGCGACCTCTCGTACGAAGTGAACGGGCGTCCGGCAACATTCCGGGCGCCCGTCGCGATACTGCCTACGAGTGCTGCGGACCGTTCGTGTGGTACCCGAGGAGACAACGGCCGGTCCTTATGACCACAATGGCCGGTGATCGTCGCGGGCGCACCGCCGTTCGGCCGATCGCCACTGGCCGGGGGCCACGACGGGTACCCGCACGAATGATGGAGGACATGAGTGACCGACCCCTACAACCCCAATCCCCAGTACGGTCCCGACCTGAGTAAGCAGCCCGACTCCGGCGCCCAGCCGCAGTACGGTCAGCCTGCCTACGGCCAGCCCTCGGATCCGTACGCGCAGCAGCCCGGCTACGGGCAGCAGCCGCAGCCGGGATACGGCCAGCCGCAGTACGGTCAGCCGCAGCCGCAGTACGGCCAGCCCGCCGACCCGTACGCCCAGCCGCAGCCCGCCTACGGCGCCGCGCCCTACGGCGGCATGCCGCAGGGCTACAACCCGGCCGATCCGGAAGCGCCGTACGGCCGCGACATGTACGGTGTCCCGTTCTCGGACAAGCAGAAGCTGATGGCCGGTCTGCTCGAGATCTTCCTCGGCAGCTTCGGCGTCGGTCGTTTCTACCTGGGCTACACCGGTCTGGGCATCGCCCAGATCGCCGTGGTCTGGCTGACCTGTGGCATCGGCGCCATCTGGCCGCTGATCGACGGCATCATGATGCTCACCGGCAAGGTGCCCGACGCGCAGGGCCGTCCGCTGCGCGACTGATCGCTACGCACCAGAAACGGGTACTCCGCGTCCGCGGAGTACCCGTTTCGTGTTTCCCGGCCGGGATTGCGCTCACCGTGAGCGATACTCTGTGTCGGTCCAGCGCGGCGCCGTAGCGTCGCTTGGCCTGCGCGTGCCCGATGCGCGCAGCGGAGAAAGGGATGTCCGTGCGCAAACTGCTTGCCGCCGCCGTGCTCGCCGTCGTCGCCGCGACGGGTCTGTCGGCCTGTTCGTCCGACGCCGACCCGAACGTGCTGAAAGTCGGCACCGAGGGCACCTACGCGCCGTTCAGCTATCAGGACAACGGCACCCTCACCGGTTACGACGTCGAGGTCGCCCAGGCGATCGGTGAGAAGCTCGGCAAGCGGGTCGAATTCGTGCAGACGCCTTGGGACTCGATCTTCGCCGGGCTGGAGTCCCAGCGCTTCGACCTGGTCGCCAACCAGGTGACCGTCAATCCCGAACGCACCGCCAAGTACTCGCTGTCGCAGCCGTACACGACGTCGGAGGGCGTGATCGTCACCAAGTCCGACAACACCACCATCACCTCGCTGGCGGACCTGCCGGGCAAGACCACCGCGCAGTCGGCCACCAGCAACTGGGGCAAGGTCGCCGCGGGCGCCGGCGCGAAAGTCGAAGCGGTCGAAGGGTTCGTGCAGGCGGTACAGCTGCTGAAGGCGGGCCGCGTCGACGCGACCGTCAACGACACCCTCGCCGTGGGTGAGTACACCAAGAAGACCGGCGACACCGGCATCAAGATCGCGGGCAAGACCGGCGAGACCAGCAAGCAGGCCTTCGCCGCCCGCAAGGACGACGCCGCCCTGATCGCCGACATCGACAAGGCGCTCGAACAGCTGCGCGCCGACGGCACGCTGACCAGGCTGTCGGAGAAGTACTTCGGCACCGACGTCAGCAAATAGCGGATGGATCCCGCGACCAGGGAGCTGATCTGGCACAACCTGTGGCCGATGCTGAAGGCCACGGTGACCGCGACGCTGCCGTTGACGGCGATCAGTTTCGTCATCGGGCTGGCGATCGCGGTCGGTGTCGCGCTGGCCAGGATGTCGTCGAAGCGGGCGCTGTCGCTGCCCGCCCGCTTCTACATCTCGATCATCCGTGGTACCCCGCTGCTGGTGCAGCTGTTCATCGTGTTCTACGCGCTGCCGCAGTTCGACATCGTCATCGATCCGTTCCCGGCCGCGGTGATCGCGTTCAGCCTCAATGTCGGCGGCTACGCCGCGGAGGTGGTGCGCTCGGCGATCATGAGCGTCGCGCCGGGGCAGTGGGAGGCGGCCGAGTCGCTGGGCATGACCTACCCGCAGACACTCTGGTACGTGGTGTTCCCGCAGGCGTCCCGGATCGCGGTGCCGCCGTTGTCGAACACGCTCATCTCGCTGGTCAAGGACACCTCGCTGGCCTCGACCATCCTGGTCACCGAACTACTGCGCACCGCGCAGCTGGCGGCCGCGCCGACCTTCGACTTCTTCGCCCTCTACGGCGTCGCGGCTCTCTACTACTGGGTGATCTGCCTCATCCTGGGCTTCGGCCAGAGCCGCCTGGAGACCAGGCTGTCCAGGCACGTCGCCGTTCGGTGACAAACGATTTCGTGAACACCGGGGTAACTCGCCGGGAACGCCACGCCCTGCTCCGCCGATATCCGGCGGTCCGGTCGGCCAGGGGGCTTACACCCCCGACCGGCGAAGTACGCGGGGAGGCGGGGGAGTACTAGGCTTGCCGTGTGATGCGACGGACGAAGATTGTGTGCACCCTCGGACCGGCTACGGCCACCCAGGACCGTATTCGGGAACTCGTCGAAAGCGGCATGGACGTCGCCCGGCTGAACTTCAGCCACGGCGAGCACGCCGACCACGCCGACAACTACAAGATGGTCCGCGCGGCCTCGGACGAGACCGGCCGCGCGGTCGGCATCCTCGCCGACCTACAGGGCCCCAAGATCCGCCTCGGCCGGTTCACCGACGGCCGTACCACCTGGGCCAACGGCGAACAGGTGCGGATCACCGTCGACGATGTCGACGGCACCCACGACCGCGTCTCCACCACCTACAAGCAGCTCGCCCAGGACGCCAAGGCCGGTGACCGCCTGCTCGTCGACGACGGCAAGGTCGGCCTGACGGTCGAGAGCATCGACGGCAACGATGTCGTCTGCCGGGTCACCGAGGGCGGCCCCGTGAGCAACAACAAGGGCCTGTCGCTGCCCGGCATGGACGTGTCGGTCCCCGCCCTGTCCGAGAAGGACATCGAAGACCTCGAATTCGCCCTGAAACTGGGCGTGGACTTCATCGCGCTGTCGTTCGTGCGCTCACCGTCCGACATCGAACTCGTGCACGACATCATGGACAAGGTCGGCCGCCGGGTGCCGGTCATCGCCAAGCTGGAGAAGCCGGAGGCGATCGACAACCTCGAGGCCATCGTGCTGGCCTTCGACGCGGTGATGGTCGCCCGTGGTGATCTGGGTGTCGAACTGCCGCTCGAGCAGGTGCCGCTGGTACAGAAGCGGGCCATCCAGATGGCGCGCGAGAACGCCAAGCCGGTCATCGTCGCGACCCAGATGCTGGAGTCGATGATCGAGAACTCCCGCCCGACCCGTGCCGAGGCCTCCGACGTCGCCAACGCGGTGCTCGACGGTGCCGACGCGGTGATGCTCTCCGGCGAGACCTCGGTCGGCGCCTGGCCGATCGACGCGGTGCGCACCATGAGCCGCATCGTCACCGCGGTGGAGTCCGAGACGAACCGGGTCCCTCCGCTGACCCACGTTCCCCGTACCAAGCGCGGCGTGATCTCCTACGCGGCCCGCGACATCGGCGAGCGGCTCAACGCCAAGGCGCTGGTGGCCTTCACCCAGTCCGGTGACACCGTGCGCCGCCTGGCCCGGCTGCACACCCCGCTGCCGCTGCTGGCGTTCACCCCGCTGCCGGAGGTGCGCAGCCAGCTGACACTGACCTGGGGCACCGAGACCTTCATCGTGCCGATGGTGGACAGCACCGACGCGATGATCCATCAGGTCGACCAGGCGCTGCTGTCGATGGATCGGTACCGCAAGGGCGACCTGGTGGTCATCGTCGCCGGTTCCCCGCCGGGTACCGTCGGTTCCACCAACCTGATCCACGTTCATCGCATCGGCGAGGAGGACCACTAGTCGTGAGTAGTTCGGCAGGCGGATCGATCGAGGCCGCGACCGTGCAGGGCGAGCCGTCACCCGATCTGCGGGTGCTGCTCGACCTGCTCGACCTCGAACCGATCGGCGAGGACGTCTTCCTCGGCAACCATCCCGAGAAGGTGTGGAGCCGCACCTTCGGCGGGCAGCTGGTGTCGCAGGCGATCGTCGCTGCCGGACGCACCGCCGGGGAGCGGCCGCTGCACGCGATCAACGCGCACTTCGTGCGCGGCGGCGACGTGAAGAAGCCGATCGAATACCACGTGCAGCGGCACCGCGACGGCCGCGCGCTCGCGAACCGGACGGTGACCGCCAGCCAGGACGGCCAGGAGCTGTTCGTCATGCTGGCGGCCTTCCAGGACTGGGGCAAGGGTCTCGAGCACTCCCACGAGGGTCCCCAGGTGCCCGATCCGGAGACACTGCCCCGGATCGAGGAGAGCTTCGCCGGCTTCGAGGACAAGCTGGAGATGTTCATCAACGCGCCGCACCCGATCGACATGCGCTACACCAACGATCCGGCGTGGATTCTCAAGGGCACCGGCGAGAAGCTCAACCACAACCGCGTGTGGATGCGCACCGACGGCGCGCTGTCCGACGATCCGCTGCTGCACGTGGCCGCGCTCGGCTATTCCTCCGACACCACGGTGCTGGATTCGATCATCACCACGCACGGTTTGTCGTGGGGACTGGACCGGATTCTCGCGGCGACGGTGAATCACTCGATCTGGTTCCATCGCCCGTTCCGCTTCGACGACTGGACGCTGTACGCGACCGAATCGCCGGTGGCCGCCGGCTCGCGCGGACTGGCGACGGGCCGGTTCTATTCGCGCAGTGGCGAACTGCTCGCCACCACCGTCCAGGAAGGCGTCATCCGGCACTTCCCGGCCCGCTGAGCGAGGGTCAGCGCCGCTCGACGTCGAGTTCCCATTCGAGGTCGGTGCGCTGATCCGCGCGCAGCGCGAACGGGACGGCCTGGGTGGCCGCGCCGTACACCGCCAGGGCAAGTCCGTGCTCGAGGTCGGCGATGTCGGCATCGGTGAGATCGGCCGGCTCGCCGACCAGGCTCAGCGCGATCTCGAACGTTGCTTCGCCTTCCGGCTCGGCGCCGGGATGCGTTCGGCGCCACTGTGATTCGAGTTCTCGATGGAGTGGATCGGCGGCGTCGACGGGCAGGGTGAAGCGCCAGGCGAAGACCTCGCGGTCCTGGAGATGGTCGTCGAGAACCGTCCGCACACTGGTGACGATGCGGTCGAGGATTTCCGGGGTCACATACACATGGAGCGAAACATCCGAAATGCGTTTCGGCAAGTCTCCAGTCCTGTCGTGTGTCGAACCTGCAAGGGGAACTTCCACGTCCGCCGAAGTCTAGACCGTCGACGGCCCGGCGAACAGCCTTGCGTTCAGCGTCCGCGCTGCGCGGCCAGAAATGCCGAGAGCGGCCGGGCCGGGGCGGGCTCGATGACCAGCCCGGGCCGCGCGTCCGCGCTGACCTGGTCCTGTTCGTGCGGCGCCAGCGCGGCCAGCAGCGGGAACAGCAGTTCGGCGATCCGGTCGCCGACCTCGAGGAACGCCTCGGGGGACAGCCCGATCGGGTCGGCGATGTTCTCCCGGCCGACATAGGCCAGGTCGTTACGGGCCCGGTGCAGGGCGGCAATGGATTTCGCGCCGGTGACCTTGGCGATCCGATGCGCCTCGGCCAGGGTGAAGGTGCGCGGCGCGACCCCGAAGGCCAGCTCACCGACCTGGTCGCGCAGCGATTCGGTCATCGTCAGCACCAGATCGGCGCGATCGACCATCTCGGGCTTGAGCTTTCGGGCCTTGAATCCGCTGGGGTCGCCGCCGAGGCCTGCCACGGTCTCCGCGGCCAGCGGTTCGGGCGGAAATCCGACCAGGGCCCGGGTGCCCGCGCTCTCCGCCGTCAGGCCGGTCAGGCCGTTGTCCGCCGCGAACGCCCGGGTGAGCCGTTCGGCGATCACCGACCGGCAGACATTGGAGTTGCAGACGAACAGCACGTGCATACCGACACCGTAATCGGGTCGATTGTCGCGCAGAAGGCTGGAATTGTAACCATCACAGACGCGGTGCTACTTATTCACCTCGCGGTTGAATGCTGTACATGAATCGCAATGCGCAAATCTGTTGTGTGTGACCGTGATACCCGCGAGATAGGGGTTGGAAACCTCTCGATGATATGTGTCGACGATCACTCCTTCGCGTCATAATAATTCGATTCGGTAATAACCGGCGGCACGGCGGGCGGGTCGCCGTGCACCCGGCCCCGGGTGGAGAACATCCGGCCGCGCGCGGGGACGGCGGGCGCGAACGCGGCCAGGCCGGTCGGCCTGGTCATGTCGTCGTAGACGGCGTCGATGCCGCCGCGGCGGAAGTAGGCCTCGTGCCAGAAGCCGGTGCCGCCGGAGTCGCGCAGGAATTCCCGCCACCACTGCCGGTGCGGGTCCGAGCGCGTCCAGCGCTCGAGCGAATCCAGATCGCGCCAGTACTGCCGGGCGCCCCAGTGCGGCGGCAGCATCGACCAGACCACGTCTTCGTGCAGGATCAGGCCGTCGGGGCGGTCGGCGTGGGAGCGGTAGAGCTTGGGGCCGACGCCGAGCAGGCGCAGCATCCCGCGCGGGGTGCGCACCCGCATCCCGAGCAGGATCATCACCAGGTCGGGGTAGGCGTCCAGATCGACCGTCATCCTGTTCACCCGCATGTCCGCGCCCTTCTGCCGTGCCCGCTCTGCCGGTACTACGACGTGGGCGTGCGTGCGGTTCGACCGGCGGTTCGCTTCCCGGCGCGCCGAGACGCTATAGTGACCGCGGTGCGCCGGGTTGGCGGAACTGGCAGACGCGACGGTCTCAAAAACCGTTGTCCGAAAGGACGTGTGGGTTCGAGTCCCACACTCGGCACCACGGCGGAAGCGCGGCATCGGCCGCGCTCCGCGGGGGAGTATCGGTCGCGGGGTGTGCGCGATGTCTCCGCGCTTGCGTTCACCGGCGGTTTCCGACCGCTCAATGCATTCTGTGCGGAAGCGAAAGGTACTCTTTACATCACTCGGTCACCCACGACGGGTTTTTCGGCCGGCTCGCCCGGTGCCGTCGTCTGTCGTGGTGTGATCGACAGGCATCGGAATCCAGAGGGGTCGAACCATGAGCACGAATGCAGGGGGCGCTGGCGCCACGCGTGAGGCCGCGGCCAAGCGTGTCGTCGTCGCCGAGGACGAGGCCCTCATCCGGATGGATCTCGTGGAGATGCTCAAGGAAGAGGGCTACGAGGTAGTCGGTGAAGCGGGCGACGGGCAGCAGGCCGTCGAGCTCGCCGAGGAGCTGCGCCCCGATCTGGTGATCATGGACGTCAAGATGCCGCGCCGCGACGGAATCGACGCCGCCGCCGAGATCGCGTCGAAACGTGTTGCGCCCGTGGTGATCCTGACCGCGTTCAGTCAGCGCGACCTGGTCGAGCGGGCCCGCGACGCGGGCGCCATGGCGTATCTGGTCAAGCCGTTCACCAAATCCGATCTGGTGCCCGCGATCGAACTCGCGGCGAGCCGTTTCCACGAAATCACCGCGCTGGAAACAGAAGTCGCGAATCTGTCGGATCGTTTGGAGACGCGCAAACTGGTCGAGCGTGCCAAGGGTGTGCTCATGCAGACCCAGGGACTGTCGGAGCCGCAGGCGTTCAAATGGATTCAGCGCACCGCGATGGACCGCCGCACGACCATGAAGGCGGTCGCCGAAGTCGTGCTGGAGAACCTCACCCCGCAGTGAGCTGGAACGCGCCGCTCCGTGTCTCGCGTCGAAAGCCGAAAAACTTTACGTAAGCGAAACAATAATGTGAACTACGACTGGACACGGAGCGTCCGACATGATGCGAATGTGATGCGGATCTAACAAACCGGCGATATGTTCTGTCCGGGCTGAACGTGGTCGGCCCCCTCGGTGACCCCGGGGAGCACAGGACATAGAGGTGAGACGTGCTCAGTTCGACATGGCGCAGTCGTTCGACGCGAGGAGTTCTGGTAATCGGAGCTGCCGCGTCGTTGGTGTTGTCCGGATGCAGCGACAAGTCGTCCGACGGCGGCGGTGGCGGCAACACCGATCTCTCCATCCAGCCGGTCGTCCAGCTCGACACCCAGGGCAAGGCTGTCGCGGCGACCGACGCGGGCACGGCCGCCGACCCCGCGGGCGACGGCAAGGCCAAGTGCGCGCCCCAGACCATCGCGATGGCGGGCCCGCTGACCGGTGGCAACGCCGCGCTCGGCATCAATATCATCGACGGCGTCAAGCTCGCCCTCGACAAGCACAACAAAGCCAACCCGGACTGTCAGGTCTCGGTCAAGCAGTTCGACACCGAGGGTAAGCCGCAGATCGCGAGCCAGGTGATCCCGACGATCGTCAGCGATCCCAGCATCGTGGCGCTGGTCGGCCCGACCTTCTCGGGCGAGACCAAGGCGACCGGCCAGATCCTCAGCGAGGCGGGCATGCCCACGCTGACCGCCTCGGCCACCAACCCGACGCTGACCCAGAACGGCTGGAAGACCTTCTTCCGCGGCCTGGGCAACGACAACTCGCAGGGCCCGGCCGTCGCGAACTACCTGACCGGCGAGAAGGGCTACAAGAAGATCTGCGTCGTGCAGGACAACACCGACTACGGTGCCGGTCTGGCGCAGGCGTTCATCACCGCCGCGGGCCCGGCCGCCGACGCCTCCTGCGCGGTCAGCGTCAAGGAAGGTGACAAGGACTTCTCGGCCGCGGTGTCGAAGCTGTCCGCCGCCAAGCCCGACGCGATCTTCTATGCCGGCTACTACGCGGAGGCGGCGCCGTTCGTGCAGCAGCTGCGTTCCGGCGGCGTGACCGCGACCTTCGTCTCCGCCGACGGCAGCAACGACCCCGAGTTCGTGCGGCAGGCGGGCAGTTCGTCCAAGGACGCGCTGCTGTCGTGCCCGTGCAGCCCGGCGCCGGAGAAGTTCGCGACCGAGTACAAGGCGCTCAACGGCCAGGCGCCCGGCGTCTACTCCGTCGAGGGCTACGACCTGACCACGATCCTGCTCAAGGGCATCGACTCGGGCAAGCTGACCCGCGCCGAGCTCCTGGACTACGTCCGTAACTACGACGGCACCGGCGTCGCCCGCCAGTACAAGTGGGGCGAGACCGGCGAGCTGGCCAACATCCAGATCTGGATGTACCAGGTCAAGTAGTCCCCACGAAAGCGTGTAGCGGTGGGGGGGGGGGGGGGGGCCCCCCCCCCCCCCCCCCCCGCCGCGGGCCCCCCCCCCCCCCCCGGGGCCCCCGGGGGGGGGGCGGGGGGGCGGGGGGGGGGCGGTGGAAGCCGACGGCGGGGGGCGGGAC
>NZ_JBIUYV010000015.1:0-92677 GCF_044744725.1 Nocardia sp. NPDC087230 | reverse complement strand
CCGGAGCCACCGAAGGTCTGCAGCGAGTCGGTCAGGTACTGGTAGGCGCGCTCGGAGCCGACACCCTTGACGATCGGCAGCAGCAGGTCGTTCACGCGGAACGCGACGTCCTTGTCCGCACCCGAGACCACGGCGGCGATCTCTTCGGTCTGGTGGGCGGCGGTGTAGAGGTAGATCGCGCGCAGGCCCTCGGCGTAGGCCTTCTGCATGGCCAGCGAACGACGCACGTCCGGGTGGTGGGTGATGGTCACGCGGGGCGCGGCCTTGTCGGTCATCTGGGTCAGGTCGGCACCCTGGACGCGGGTCTTGGCGTACTCGAGGGCGTTCAGGTAACCGGTCGACAGGGTCGCGATGGCCTTGGTGCCGACCATCATGCGAGCGTTCTCGATGACGTCGAACATCTGCGCGATGCCGTTGTGGATCTCGCCGACCAGCCAGCCCTTGGCGGGAATGCCGTGGCCGCCGAAGGTGACCTCACAGGTGGCCGAGGCCTTGATGCCCATCTTGTGCTCGACGTTGGTGACGAACACGCCGTTGCGGTCACCGTAGGTCTCGGTCTCGAAGTCGAAGTGGATCTTCGGGACGTAGAACAGCGACAGGCCCTTGGTGCCCGGTCCGGCGCCCTCGGGGCGAGCCAGCACCAGGTGCATGATGTTCTCGAACAGGTCGTCGGAGTCACCCGAGGTGATGAAGCGCTTGACGCCCTCGATGTGCCACGAGCCGTCTTCCTGCTTGATCGCCTTGGTGCGGCCCGCGCCGACGTCGGAGCCGGCGTCCGGCTCGGTCAGCACCATGGTGGCGCCCCAGTTGCGGTCGGCGATCTTGGCGGCCCACTGCTTCTGCTCGTCGGTGCCGTTGTTGAAGAAGACCTGGGCGAAGCCCGCGCCGGCGGCGTACATCTGGATGGGCGGGTTGGCGCCGAGCACCATCTCCGACAGGGCCCAGGTGATGGCGGACGGGGCGTTCAGGCCGCCGAGCTCCTCGACGACGCCGACCTTGGCCCACTCGCCCTCTTCGAGCGCCTTGTAGGACTTCTTGAAGGACTCGGGCAGGGTGACCGAGTGGGTGTTCGGGTCGAAGGTGGGCGGGTTGCGGTCGGCGTCGGCGAACGACTCGGCCAGCGGACCCTCGGCCAGACGACGGACCTCGGAGAGCATTTCCTTGACGGTGTCGGTGTCCAGGTCACCGAAGGTGCCCGCATCGAGCAGCTTGTCGATGCCGAGGACCTCGAAGAGGTTGAACTCGAGGTCGCGAACGTTTGCCTTGTAGTGGCCCATGTGAGTACTCACTCTCCGTTGAGTTCTGGTGCGGTCGGTTGTCTGCCGTTCCCGCCCTGTGACGTCCACCGGGGTAGCCTTGCCGGTTTTCCGCATGCTACTCGCGGGTAACTTATGGACCATATTACCGGTGAGTAATCGTCTCGGCAAAGGGCTGGGGAGCAATGTGACGTGAAAAACACGCACGGGCGCCGAAACGTTGCTCGCCGCGGCGGCGGGGCTACCGTGAGGTGTGCGCATCGAGACGAGTTCCGGGCCCGCCGAGATCGAGCTCGACGAGGTCGCCGACCCGGCCTTCCTGCTGGTGATCACGCACGGCGCCGGCGGCGGTGTCGACGCGAAAGACATTCTGGCAGTGCGTGATTCGGCGATCGAGTCGGGCGGTGCGGTGGCCAGGGTGGTGCAGCCGTACCGGGTGGCCGGGCGCCGGGCGCCGGGGTCGGCGGACAAGCAGGACGAGGCATGGCGCGAGATCGTCGCCGCGCTGCGGGCCCGGTTTGCCGGGGTGCCGGTTGTCCAGGGGGGTCGCAGCAACGGAGCGCGGGTGGCGTGTCGCACCGCCGTCGCCGTCGGCGCGCGCGGGGTGATCGCGCTGTCGTTCCCGTTGCATCCGCCAGGGAAGCCGGACAAGAGCAGGCGTGCGGAGCTGCTCGCTCCCGGTGACATCGAGGTCGTGGTGATCAACGGCGGCAGCGACCCGTTCGGGGTGCCCGATCCCGCCGATGCCGCCGAGGTGAAAGTGATCCCCAAGCAGGCGCATTCGTTCCGCACCGGATTCGACGTGATCGCCGCGACAGTCGAACCCTGGTTCGCCCGCTGGCGCTAGGCTGCTTCGCGCAAGCACGCTTCGATCGAGGCAGGGGGCAGTCATGAAGGCGCTCATCGTGTGCACGTCCAAGTCGCACGGCAATACCAGGAAGGTCGCCGACACCATCGGCTCGGTGCTCGACGCGCGGGTGGTCGACCCGTCGGAGATCACCGCGGCCGACCTCGCCGACCACGACCTCGTCGGCTTCGGGTCGGGGGTGTACTGGATGGCGCTGGACGCCCGGCTGCGCGAGTTCGTCGACGCGCTGCCCGCCGGAGCGGGTCGCGAGGCGTTCGTCTTCGCCACCAGCGGGCTGCCCGAGCCGCGTTTCCGCCCCTACCTGCGCAATCTCGGCGACCAGCTCACCGGCAAGGGCTTCGAGGTGGTGGGCGGGTTCGCCTGCCGCGGGCTCGACACGATGGGGCCGCTCGCACTGGTCGGCGGGCTGAACAAGGGCCGCCCCAGCGCCGATGACCTGAGTTCGGCGCGGAGTTTCGCCGAGCAGCTACGCGGCCGGTTCGCCTGATTCCGGCAGGTCCCGTTCGGCCAGGACCAGCGCGTCGATCGCGTCGGGGCCCTCGGTGGGCCGCAGCACCGCGTCGGCGATGCGGATGGTGATGTGCTCGCCCGCCGCGCCCAGTTCGGCGCGGATGTCGTCGGGAGTGAACAGGATGGCCGGGTCCTGCGGGCCGCCGTAGCCGTCGGTCAGGTTCCTGGTGTCGTGCCCGAGCACGAGCAGCACGCCGCCGGGGGAGAGCATGCCTGCCAGTTCACGCAGCAGGGCGCCGCGCTGCTCGGCGGGCAGGTGCACGAAGACCATCAGGATCAGCTCGTACGGTCCGGTGATCCCCGCCCCGGCCAGGTCGGTGATGTCGGCGCACTGCCAGTTCACCCGCGAGCGCACCGAGCGCGACAGTCGCGCCGCGACCGTGCGGCCCTTGTCGATGCCCACCTGGGAGAAGTCGACGGCGTCGATCTGCCAGCCGTGCGTGGCCAGCCACAGGGCGTGGCGGCCCTCGCCGCAGGCCAGGTCGAGCGCGCGGGGCAGCGCGGGCGCGGTGCCGCCCGGTTCGTCGGGTCGCAGCTGGATCCGGCGATCGAGGCCGTAGACGTACTCGACCACCGTGCTGTTCGGCGGTGCGCCCCAGATCAATTCACTCTGGGCATACCGAGCGTCCCATTCCGCCGCCGATCCGCCTCCCCGCGACGTCTGGCCGGATCCAGGTGCGTCACCGGCTGTCGATTCGGCCGGCGGTTGATCGGTGGTCATGTCAGCCCGTCCCCGGTGAGTTACCCATGTGCTTGCCAGACCTATGGTGCCAGGTCTTCAGGCTCTCCAGGTCTCAGAGCCGGGTACGCATCAACACGACGTTGTACTGGGTGTGGATGGTGGTCATGAAGTAGAGGTCGCGGCCGGTCTGGTACGGGAAGATCGACGGCGCGTAGGCGGTGGGGAGCTCGCGGGCGTCGATCAGCACCTCCGGCGCGCTCCACGGGCCCTCGGGGGAGGACGCGCGGCGCATGACCACGGAGTTGAACGGGTCGGTGGTCAGCGAGACGAACTGGCCGAGGTACTCGTTGTACATCACCGACAGCTCGCCGACGCCGCCCATGATCGGGGCCGCCGCGTTCACGTCGTTGAGCTTCCACCCGCTGCCGTCCCAGTACTCGTAGGCGCCGAGGTTCTCGATCTGGGCTTCCGGCACGCGCGCGACGAACGCGTCGTTGTTGCGGCCCGAACGGGTGCCGTACTCGTAGACGAAACCGCCGTCCTTGAGGAAAGCGTTCATCTGGAAGTTGGCGTTGCCGCCCTCGTCGGGGCGCCGGGTGTGGCCGAGATCGGCCCAGGTCTCGCCGTTGTCGGCGGAGGCGGCCAGGCCGGAGAAGCTGGTGGTCCACTCGCCGGGGGCGTCCCAGGTCTTCACCGACATCATCGACAGGTACTGCACGCCGTTGGCCGAGATCCCCGCCGTCGGGATGCGGCTGATCTCCAGGAACGGGATCTTCGGGCTGGGGATGAGGTCGCGCGCCTGGCCGACGACATCGCGCACGACGCTGTCGAAGAAGACGCCGCCGGAGGGGTCCTTGGTATGGCTGCGGACCAGGATGTTCGAGCGCCACGCCCAGGTGCTGCCCGCCAGCAGGTTCGGGAAGCCGATGCCCGCGGTGTCGCCGAAGGCGGTCAGCATCTCGCCGCGGCCGTTGTCCCACATGATGCCGAGGTCGGTGCCGAGGACGTTGTAGTTCTGCGTGTTGTTCGGGCTCGCCATGCCGGTGACCTGGAAGACGGCCTGCGTGCGCCCGTGCAGGGCGGGCAGGCCGTTGGTTCCGTTGAGCACCGGGATGGGGTTGATGGCGTTGGGATTCGCCACGGCGGGCGTCGCTCCGCTCACCAGCATGGCCGTCGCTCCGGCGAACGCGGCAAGCAGGATGGAACCGGTCTTCTTCACGGTCGTCGGAGCCTCCGGGTCACGCCGAAAATCGAGACCGCTTCAGGTTCACCTGTGTCGCGGACCACATTTCGACTGTTGGGCGAATCGCAGCGATGCTAACAGTCGATCGGAGTGGCGTGTGGTACATCGACTCGTGGGTTGGCATGAACAAATTCTCAGTTGCCTGTCGCTAACTACGATTCAGGGCCTTACGCAGGAGCAATGGCACCTGGGCCGCGCGTTCGGCGGCGAACGTGGCGCGCGGATTTCGGTGCCAGGACCGGTCGAAGAGGCGCTTGGCGGCGGCGACCGCGCGCGGATCGCGGCCGGTGATCCGGTCGGCGAGGGCGGCGGCCGCGGCCTGCGGGTCCTCGGCGACCTCGGTGACGAGGCCGATCCGGGCGGCCTGGGCGGCGTCGATCGGGTCGGCGGTCATGGTCAGCAGCATGGCCTGGTCTATGCCGATGAGCTGCGACAATGTCGCCGCGCCCGACATGTCCGGGATCAGGCCGTGGGCGGCTTCCATCACCGAGAACTCCGCCGTCGGCGCCGCGATGCGGAAGTCGGCGGCCAGTGCGAGTTGCAGGCCGCCGCCGTAGCAGCGGCCGTGCACCGCGGCGATCACCGGCACGTCGAGACGGCGCCAGGCCCAGCAGGCTTCCTGAAAAGTATTCGTGCCGCGCCACGGTCGCGGGAGAAATTCCCGAACGATAGCCAATGGATCGCGGGTGGCCGCCGCGATATCGAGTCCGCTACTGAAACTCGGTCCGTTGCCGCTGACAATGACGACCCGGGTTTCTTTGTGCTCGGCCACTTTTCGCGCCGCGGCGACGAGATCACGGAGCATTTCCAGGGTCAGTCCGTTGTGTTTGCCCGGTCGATTCAAGGTGATATATGCGCGGTCGCTCTCGAAGCGCGCGGTGAGGTGGTCTCCCATGGGCTCACCTTACTCGTGAGTCAGTTCCGGGTGGGTGGGACGGTGTGGCCCTCGCGGCGGCGGTGCGGCATGATCCTCCACGGCTGCGCATCGGCCGATGCGCAGCGATCGAGAGGACTCGAGAGTGCGGATCTGTTTGCTCGCCGCGGCGCTGATCGCCGTGCCGGTGCTATCTGCTTGCGGAGGCGGCGACGAGGCGCCCGCGGTCACCCAGGCGGAGCTGTCGAAGTCGCTGCAGGACAAGGGGTTGACCAACCCGGAGCTGGCCGACTGCGCGGCACAGGTCTTCCTCGATTCGGGGATGTCGCAGGACGGGCTGCGGGTGATGGTGTCCAACGCGCAGTCCGGTGATCCGGCCAAGCTGCTCGGCAAGGACGACGCGGCCAAGGTGGGCGCCGCGCAGTCGAAGATCGCGGAGAGCTGCGTGCACCTGGGCCGCTGAGCCGCGGGCCGTATCGATCGCGGCGATTCAAACTCTCGTCGGGGCTCCACGCCGGTGTTGCACTGGAAACCCCGACGAGAGGAGCCGCTATGACAACGGAGAGAATCGCCGACCAGGTCTCGTTCGCCTACTGGGTCCCCAACGTCAGCGGGGGGCTGGTGACCAGCGATATCGAGCAGCGCACCGGCTGGGACTTCGAATACAACAAGAAGCTCGCCCAGACGGCGGAGCGCAACGGGTTCGAGTACGCGCTCTCGCAGGTCCGCTACACCGCCTCCTATGGCGCGGAGTACCAGCACGAGTCGACCTCGTTCAGCCTCGCGCTGCTCGGGGCGACCGAGCGGCTGAAGGTGATCGCCGCGGTCCATCCCGGACTGTGGCATCCGGCCGTGCTGGCCAAGTTCGGCGCGACGGCCGACCATCTCTCCGGTGGGCGGTTCGCGATCAACGTCGTGTCCGGCTGGTTCGCCGGTGAGTTCCAGGCGCTGGGCGAGCCGTGGCTCGAGCACGACGAAAGATACCGGCGCAGCGCCGAATTCCTCGAGGTGATCCGCAAGATCTGGACCGAGGACGCGGTGAACTACGGTGGCGACTTCTACCGCATCCGCGACTTCACCCTCAAGCCCAAGCCCCTCAACACTCCCGAACGGCCGAATCCCGAACTGTTCCAGGGCGGCAACTCCACCGCGGCGCGCCGCAACGGCGGCCGCTACGCCGACTGGTACTTCTCCAACGGCAAGGACTTCGACGGCGTCACCGAGCAATTGGACGATCTGCGCGCGGTCGCCAGGGACAACGACCGCGAGGTGAAGTTCGGGCTCAACGGCTTCATCATCGCCCGCGACACCGAGAAGGAAGCCCGCGACACCCTGCGCGAGATCGTCGAGAAGGCGAACAAGCCCGCGGTGCAGGGGTTCCGCGACGCCGTGCAGCAGGCGGGCGCGTCGACCGCCGACCGCAAGGGCATGTGGGCCGACTCCACCTTCGAGGATCTGGTCCAGTACAACGACGGGTTCCGCACCGGGCTGATCGGCACGCCCGAGCAGATCGCGGAGCGGATCGTGGCCTACCGGGCGCTCGGCGTCGACCTCATCCTGGCCGGGTTCCTGCACTTCCAGGAGGAGATCGAGTACTTCGGCGCCAAGGTCCTGCCGCTGGTGCGTGAGCTGGAGGCCGCCGCGACCCCGGTCGCGGCGGGACGCTGATGACGGTGGTGACCGCCGCGCGGATCACCACCGCCGCACAGGCATTGGCGATCGCCACCGAACTCGCCGCCGACTTCGCGCAGGGCGCGGCCGAGCGTGATCACACGCGCAGGCTGCCGCACGAGGAACTGGATCAGCTCTCGGCCAGCGGACTGCTGGCGATCACGGTGCCGGCGGCCTTCGGCGGCGCCGACCTGCCGCCGAGCGTGGTCGCCGAGGTCTTCCGGATCCTGGCGACCGCCGATCCGAATATCGCGCAGGTGCCGCACAGCCACTTCGTGTATCTGAACCTGTTGCGGCTGGCCGGAACTCCCGCGCAGCAGCGCGAATACTTCGGGCGGGTGCTCGCCGGCGCGCGCATCGCTAACGCGCAGTCCGAACGGGGCGGGGCCACCGTCGCCGACATCGCCACGACGGTGCGTCCCGTCGACGGGCGGTTCGTGGTCGAGGGCACCAAGTACTACTGCACCGGGTCGCTGTTCGCCGATGTGCTCGCCGTGCTGGCCAGACTCGATGATCCGCACGGCGTTTCGGGGCTGGCGGCAGGGGAGTACGTGGCCTTCGTCGCCGCACTGGAGCCCGGTGTGCGCATCGTCGACGACTGGGACGCGCTGGGGCAGCGCACGACCGGCAGTGGGACCGTCGAGTTCGACGCGGTGACCGTGGCCGCCGACCAACTGGTGGCCCGCGCCGCCGCGGTGCACGCGCCGACCGGCTACGGCGCCTTCGCCCAGTTGCTGCATGCCGCGATCGACGCGGGCATCGCGCGGGGCGCGCTGGAAGCCGCCGCCGAGTTCGTGCGCACGCGGAGCAGGCCGTGGTTCGAAGCCGAGGTCACTCGCGCGGTCGACGATCCGCTGGTGGTGCAGCGCTTCGGCGAGCTGGCCGTGTCGGTGGCGGCGGCGGAATCCGCGCTGGTCGTCGCCGGTGCGGCGGTCGACGGGGCGATCCGCGGCGAGCACCAGGACGACGCCGCGCGGGCATCGATCGCGGTCGCGACCGCCAAGATCCTCGCCGACCGCGCTGCGAACGAGGTGTCGGCGGCGATATTCGAAGTGGGCGGGACACGCAGCGCCGCGGCAGGGCATCGGCTCGATCGCTTCTGGCGCAACGCGCGCACCCACACCCTGCACGACCCGGTGCGCTGGAAATACCAGCACATCGGCAGGGCGGTGCTGCAGGACCGGCCGCCGCCGCTGCACGGCGTCATCTGAGCACGGACGAATGGCAGAGTGAGGAAAATCCAGTGACAGTGACCGTCGTCGTCGGCAATCCGAAACCGGCGTCTCGCACCTCGGCCGCGGCCGTCCGGGTCGCCGAGGCGTTGCGCCCCGGCGTCGAGCCGGACGTGATCGATCTCGTGACCCTCGGGCCCGGCCTGCTCGGCTGGGGTGATCCCGAGGTCGCCGCGGCCGCGCGCGCCGTGGCCGCCTCGGAGCTGGTCGTCTTCGCCAGTCCGACCTTCAAGGCCACCTACACCGGGCTGCTGAAACTGTTCCTCGAGCAGTTCGACGGCGGCACCGGGCTGGCCGGGGTGATCACCGTGCCGGTGATGCTCGGCGCGGGGCCCGCCCACGCGCTCGCCCCGGATCTGCTGCTCAAGCCGGTCCTGGTGGAAATCGGCGGGACCGCGGCGCTGCCGGGGCTGTATCTCGCCGATCGTAGCTTCGCCGAGGACGGCGTCATCGAGGCCTACGCCCAGCGCTGGGCGCCTGTCGTCGCGGCACTGATCGAACAGCCGGTGGAGGCAACGAATCATGCGTGAGCTCTTGGACTTTCCCGCCGACGGCAGCGGCTTGCGCCGCGCCTTCGCCAACTTCCCCAGCGGGGTCGTCGCGGTGTGCGCGGAGATCGACGGCACCCCGCACGGTCTGGCGGTGAGCACCTTCGTGCCGGTCTCCCTCGACCCGCCGCTGGTCTCGTTCTGCGTGCAGAACTCCTCCTCGACCTGGCCGAAACTGGCCGCTGCCGGCCACCTCGGCCTCAGCCTGCTCGGCACCGACCAGCAGGCGGCGGCCAAGGCCCTCGGCGCCCGCAACGGCGACCGCTTCCGCGAGACCGCCCTGCACCGCGGCACCGGCGAAGCGGTCTTCATCGACGGCGCCACCGCGTGGATCGAAGGCGTCCCGGAAACCCACGTCCCCGCGGGCGACCACCTCGTCGTCCTCCTGCGCGTCAACCGCGTCGCCGCCCGCGAAGACCTCGACCCACTGGTCTTCCACGGCAGCAAGTTCCGCACCCTGCACACGGGCTGACCACACCGACGACGAAGGCCCTGGCTCTCCCGATCCGGGGCCGTCGCCGTGCGCGAATCAAACCCCGTGCGTCGCCGGCGGAGTGAGCGATAGCGTTGGCCGTGCTTGCGGTGACGATGAACGACCGAACGGCGGGACTGCTCGATCTGCGGGACGGCTTCGGCGGCCTGGACCCAGCAGAGGGCTTGGCGGCCGGGCTGCGGACGTGGGTGGACCGCGGGATCGGTTTCCGCGACGAAGTGGTGTGCTGGGCCCCGGTTCCCGCGCACGCCGATCACGCACCGGGGCCGCACTCCGATCGCACCGGCTGGGAGTGCTTTCACACGGTCTTTCACCTGGAAGATTTTGTGCCCGTGGACAGGACGTACGCCGAGGTGTCGATCATCGGTGTCGACGCGCAGCGGACCCTGCTTCGGCAAGGGATCGCCCTGGCCCGCGAGGTCGGGCGGCTGGCCGGTGAACTCAGCACGCCGATTCCGCTGCGCTGCATCGTCGCGACCGACAATTCGCCGCCGCCCAGCGCTGCTTCGTACCTGTCCGGAAGGACTGACCTGGGACCGGTGCGCCGCGGATACCGGATTCCGCGAGACCGAACTCCAGGCCTACCTCCGGCTGCTGGCTGATCGGTGCCGCGCGGTCGGCACCGCGCTGATCGGCGTCGTCGCCGACAAGAACGGTCTGGTGCTCGGTTTTCTTCCGGCGGACAAGCTCTCGCGCTTCGGCGAGCTCGCTGCGGCGGCCGAGGTGGAGATCATCGTGTACGGCAGTTTGTGACTACCATGCCGTCATGATGACATCGAGCGTCTGGATGCGCGTGTTGTCCGGGCTCGGCGCCTGTGTCGCTGCTCTTGTGGTTCTGTTCTACGCGATCGTCCTACAGTTCGAAGGGATGCCCGACGAGGAGGTTTCGGCAGGCAGCCACGCACTACTCGTGGCCAAGCTGACTGTTGCGGTCGTGGCGGGGTCGGCGTTGATCGTCGGTGCCCTGAGCGGGTGGCGGTGGGTGATCCTGGGTGGCTGCTCGTTGTTCTTCGTCGATTTCGCACTCTGGCTCGTGCAGTTCTCCGGGGTTGTCAGATCTCCGAGTTTCGAGCATCCCGAGCCCGGCCCGGCCTCGCCACCACCATTGTTCTGGCTGGTGTTGATAATCGGCTGGGGCCTGTTCCCCGGTCTGCTCGCAGTGCTCGCGTATCGACGGTCGCCCGAACGCGCCATGAGCGACACGCGGCCAGCAGGATCAGCGCCCGAAGTCGGGGCGCCGGAAACGACGAAAGCCCCCGGTTGACCTGGGGGCTTTCGTGCTGGAGCCGATGACGGGAATCGAACCCGCGCTGTCTGCTTGGGAAGCAGAAGTTCTACCATTGAACTACATCGGCGTGCGTTCATCGAGCGCGTTCGCGACTCTATCAGACCGGCTCGTGTGCCGGTCAACTCTTTGTTCGGGCCGGTTCGGGTGGGTGGGTGTCGACCGGTGTTGACGGGTGGTGGGGTGAATACGGGTCGGGTGGGTGGGGTCGCGTTCTACAGTGCGTCGACGGGTCCGCACAGTGGGTCAGCGTTGCGTGCGGGGTCGGTCTTGCCGCGGGGTGCGGCGTAACAGGTTCTCCGGTTCGAGGTTTCGGCTCGGTGTCGCCGGGTCGGGTGGGCCGGGACGACGAAAGGCTGACTGAATGAAGCGGGTTCTGTTCGTATCGGTGATCGCGGCGCTGGCCGTGCTCGGGGCGGGCTGCTCCGACGACTCCGGGTCCGAGACCGGGACCACCACCAGCAAGGCCACGACCACCAGCGCGAAGGCGACGACGACCACCGGGTCGGCCGAGCACGACCCCGGCCACGGTGACCCGGGGCATCAGCACCCGGCCACGACGCCGCCGGGCATGATGCCCAACCCGAACGGGGACGGGACCTGGGTGCCGTGTGAGGGCACGATCTGCACCAATCCGAATCACGGCGCCGGGCCGGACGGGGGCGGCGAGACCGCCCCGCCGCCGGTCGAGACCACCAGTCCGGCGCCGCTGACCGGGCCCGGCGACATCGTCAACCCGACCACCACGCCGCCGCCGATGGGACCGGGTGACCTCGTCAACCCGACGACACAGGCGCCGCCGAGCGGGCCGGGCGGCATCGTCCAGCCGACGCCGTAGCTTTCCGGCGGATACCGGCCGGTGGCCTCGGCGACGTCGGCGATTCGCCGGGGCCATCGGCTCCCGTTGGTCCTGCCCAAGAGGGTGGGGGCGGTCTACCTGCGGCATCAGGCTGCTTAGACTGGGCGCGTGCTGCTCTCCGATCGTGACATCCGGGCCGAGATCGCCGCTGGGCGTCTCGGTGTCGAACCGATGCTGGATTCGATGGTGCAGCCGTCGAGCATCGACGTGCGCCTGGACGGGTTGTTCCGGGTGTTCGACAACAGTCGCTACACCCACATCGACCCGGCCATGCAGCAGGACGAGCTGACCAGCCTGGTCGAGCCCAAGCCGGGCGAGCCGTTCGTGCTGCATCCGGGCGAGTTCGTGCTCGGGTCCACGCTTGAGGTGTGCTCGTTGCCCGACGACCTGGCCGGACGCCTGGAAGGCAAGTCGAGCCTGGGCAGGCTCGGGCTGCTCACCCACTCGACGGCGGGGTTCATCGACCCGGGGTTCAGCGGGCACATCACCCTGGAGCTGTCGAACGTGGCGAACCTGCCGATCACGCTGTGGCCGGGCATGAAGATCGGGCAGCTGTGCCTGATCCGGCTGAGCAGCCCGGCCGAGCACCCGTACGGCAGCGCCGCGGCCGGCTCGAAGTATCAGGGGCAGCGTGGGCCGACGCCGTCGCGGTCGTATCTCAACTTCCCGTTGCCGCCCGCCTCGCTCAACGCCGTCGAGACCCGCTGAGGGGTCACCGACAGGGCGAGGTGCAGCACCAGCGACAGCGGCGGCAGCACGTCGTCGCGGCTGGGCGGACGCACCCAGTGACAGCCCTCGCGGCTCCACCGGCCCAGGCTGGTCGGCAGCATGACCGCGCTGCCGATGCCGGGGATATCGATGTCGAGGCCGGCCAGCTCGGTGACCACCTCGGCGGGCGGCCGGGCATCGGGTTCGGTGAGCAGGCTCCAGCGGATCTGCCGGGCCAGCACCGGACCGGCCCGGCGTTGCTCCCGTAAGGTCTCGAGCACCGACTCGGCGCGCGTGGTCGGCAGGTGCACCACGCAGAGCCGATCGGTGATCGGCAGCATCACGAAGCCACCACGCTCGCGAACGGGTAGCCCGAATTCGCGCTGGTAGCAAGACACCCAGTCGTCGACAGTTCTGGCTTCCACCCTTCCAGGATGGTCCCTGCGCGTGCGCGCGACCACTGCCCCGCACCGCCCTTTCACTGCCTCAGGCAACCGATTCCGTGAAGATGTGGCGTGTCTCACTGTCGCACTCGTACTCTGGGAGCAGTAGTCCATCGGATGAGGTGACGCCGTGGTCGGGGAGTGGACAGGCAGAGAGGCCAGAGCTCTTCGCGATGCCAAACGAATGAGCATCCGGGAGTTCGCGGCTCATCTCGGCGTGCATGAACGACTGGTCTCGAAGTGGGAGGCCGGTGGCGCACGCGTGCGCCCACGGCCGGTGAACCAAGCCGCGCTCGACACGTCGCTGGCCCGGTCCGACGACGTGGTCCGCGCACGTTTCTCTACCCTTTTGGCGCCCACCGGCGCCGACGCCGACCTGCTCGCTTTCGTCGACGCCGGTGCGATCAAAGGCGCTGTGCCCGAGGTGATGTCGGAGAGGGAGTTGATCATGGCGGCTGCGCACGAGGCGAGCGAGCACGCGGCTGCCGCGGAGAGCACGAATGTCGGCGCGACGACGCTGGCTCAGCTCGACGCCGACGTCCGGCGCATCGCCAACGAATACGTGCACGCCGCGCCTGCGCCCATGATGGTCGAGATGCTGCGGGTGCGGCGGCGGGTGTACCGACTACTCGACGGGCAGCAGAAGCCCGGCGACACCAGTCATCTCTACCTGCTCGCCGGCACCCTGTCGGGGCTGATGGCCAACGCCAGCACCGACCTGGGGTACCTCGACGCCGCGGGCGAACAGATCAGGGCCGCTTGGGCATACGCCGAACTCAGCGGCCACAACGGCTTACGCGCGTGGACCCGCGGCATGCACGCGCTGATCGAGAACTGGTCGGATCGGCCGCGCAACGCGGTCCAATTGGCGCGCAGCGGACAGGAATTCGCCGGGCAGGGCCTGGCTCGGGTCCGGCTGCTCAACATCGAGGCCAGGGTGTGGGCGCGGCTGGGCAGCGACACCGAGACCGACCGCTGCCTGCGCGCCGCCGAGGCGGTGGTGAGCGACCGGCGCGACGAGCTGCACGACGAGATCGGCGGCGTGTTCGGCTTCGGCGCGCCGAAGGCCGCGTACTACGCGGGCGCCACCTGCATCCAGCTCGGTCGGGCCGAACAGGCGCTGGCCGCCACCGAACGGGCCATCACCCTGTACTCCAGCGGACCCGCCCTGCAGCGCTCCTACGGCGCCGAATCGCTGGCGCGGGTCGACAACGCCGCGGCCCACCTCATCAACGGCAGTATCGACGGTGCCGCCGACGCCCTGCGCCCGGTGCTGGGGTTGCCCGAGGATCGCCGCATCGCCCAGCTCGGCGAGCGGTTGACCGGGGTGCGGCGGCGGATCGCCGCGCCCGCCTATCGCGACGCCTTCGAGGCCCGCCAGCTCGACGAGCGGATCGAGGAATTCTGCGGCGCCACCGCCGCCGCGGGCCTGCCACCAGGCAGATGAGGGCGGATGGCACCATTGGTCGGGTGAGTCCTCAATCGCCGCATGTGCCGCCGCGCGTTCTCGAGCAGTCGAAGAAACTGCAGGACGTGGTCTACGAGATCCGTGGGCCGGTACACGCACACGCGGCGCGTTTGGAGGCCGAGGGCCACCGCATCCTCAAGCTGAACATCGGCAATCCGGCCCCGTTCGGGTTCGAAGCGCCCGATGTGATCATGCGCGACATGATCGCGGCGCTGCCGTACGCGCAGGGGTATTCCGAGTCCAAGGGCATCCTGTCGGCCCGGCGCGCGATCGTCACCCGCTACGAGCTGGTGCCCGGTTTCCCCGAGCTCGACGTCGACGACGTCTACCTGGGCAACGGCGTCTCCGAGCTGATCACCGTCACCATGCAGGCGCTGCTCGACAACGGCGACGAGGTGCTGATCCCGGCGCCCGACTACCCGCTGTGGACGGCCATGACCAGCCTGGCCGGTGGTACCCCGGTGCACTACCTGTGCGACGAGGCCAACGGCTGGCAGCCCGATATCGCCGATATCGAATCGAAGATCACCGACAAGACCAAGGCCCTGCTGGTGATCAACCCGAACAACCCGACGGGGGCGGTGTACTCGGCGGAGGTGCTGCAGCAGATCGTCGACCTGGCGCGCAAGCATCGCCTGCTGCTGCTGGCCGACGAGATCTACGACAAGATTCTCTACGACGACGCCAAGCACATCTCGCTGGCCTCGCTCGCGCCCGATCTGCTGTGCCTGACGTTCAACGGCCTGTCCAAGGCGTACCGGGTGGCCGGGTATCGGTCCGGCTGGCTGGCCATCACCGGGCCCAAGGAGCACGCGGCCGGCTTCCTCGAGGGCATCGACCTGCTCGCTTCGTCCCGACTGTGCCCGAACGTGCCCGCCCAGCACGCGATCCAGGTGGCGCTCGGCGGCCACCAGAGCATCGAGGACCTGATCCTGCCCGGTGGGCGGCTGCTCGAGCAGCGCGACGTGGCCTGGGAGCGGCTCAACATGATCCCCGGTGTGTCGTGTGTGAAGCCGCGCGGCGCGCTGTACGCGTTCCCGCGTCTGGATCCGAACGTGCACGAGATCCACGACGACGGGAAGCTCGTGCTCGATCTGTTGTTGCAGGAGAAGATCCTGATGGTGCAGGGCACCGGGTTCAATTGGCCCGACACCGATCACCTGCGGATCGTGACCCTGCCGTGGGCGCGGGATCTGGCGGTGGCGATCGAGCGGTTCGGCAATTTCCTCGCCAGTTACCGTCAGTGAGTCCTCACCCCGCGAGGCTGTGACCAGTGAGTTCGCGGGGCCTGGGCAACCTGGTCATCCGTATAGATTGACCAAAACAGACTCCGGGTTCGGAATCTTGCAGTTTTTGAAGAGCTACTAGTGCAAAAGTCCAACTTTTGTGTACAGTAGTCCTCGGCGCTTCGGCGCCCGGCCCGGTTGTCTACCCCCCCTGGACAACCGAGAGCCTCAGGTAAGCGCGCCTACCCCCCTGGGCGCCTGCCTGCGGGCGGCGGAGACATCCCCCTGCTCTCCGCCGCCCCAACAAACAGCCCGCCTCCCCGCGAACTTTGGCCAGACCAAGGCGCGGGGAGGCTTTTGTCTGCGAGTCGTTCTTGAAAACGACATCCTTTAAGCTTTGCCGGTGAGCGATCATCATCATCACCATCACCACGATCATTCGGGGCCCATCGCCATCGGGGCTACCGCGGCGAAGGTCGTGGTGGGGCTGCTCGGGGTGATCGGGGTGATCGTGCTGGTTGCGACCGCGATCTTGTGGCCGAGCGCGCAGCATGTCGAGATTCCGTTGCCGATGCAGACCGTGTCGGGTGGCGCGGTGCACACCGAGGCCGGGACCGTCGTGCTACAGGACATCGGGCCGTGCGGTAGCCCGTCGAACGGGAAGGTTTTCACGGGGCAGCCGATCGAGCCGCGCGCCGCCTCCTACACCTGTCAGCGCAGCGTGATCGACATCCGCTCCGGGCCCGACGAGGGCAAGAAGACGCTGTTCGAAATCGCGCCGGGCCCCGGGCAACCCGACCTGCGCGCCGGCGACGAGATCCGGATCGTGCGCGCGGCCGACCCCAGCGGCACGACCATGTACGCGTTCGAGGACTACTCGCGCGGGCTGCCGCTGCTGGTGATCGTGCTCGCGTTCGTCATCGTCATCTGTGTGGTCGCGCGGTGGCGGGGGTTCCGGGCACTGCTCGGCCTGGTATTCGCGTTCGCCGTCGTCGTCATGTTCCTGCTGCCCGCGCTGCTCGACGGCAAGCCCGCGATCCCGGTCGCGCTGGTCTCGGGCGCGCTGATCCTCTACGTGGTGCTCTACCTCGCGCACGGGGTGAATCTGCGGACCAGTTCCGCGCTGCTCGGCACGCTCGCCTCGATGCTCGTCGCGGCGTTGCTGTCCTGGGTGGCGCTCGAGATCACCAACCTCACCGGCCTGTCCGAAGAGCAGAACACCAACGTGGCCACCTATATCCAGCACGTCAGCATCACCGGGCTGCTGCTGGCCGGCTTCATCATCGGCTCGCTCGGTGTGCTCAACGACGTCACCATCACCCAGGCCTCGGCGGCGTTCGAGCTCGCCGCGCTCGACGAAGACGCGTCTCGCGGGGAGATCTTCACCGCGGCCATGCGGGTCGGGCGCGACCACATCGCCAGCACCGTCTACACCCTCGTGCTCGCCTACGCCGGTGGCGCGCTGCCGCTGCTGCTGCTGTTCAGCATCGCCGGGCGGTCCATCACCGACGTGCTCACCGGCGACGCCGTCGCCATCGAGATCGCGCGGTCGGCGGTCGGCGGTATCGCGCTGGCCCTGTCGGTGCCGCTGACCACCCTCATCGCGGTGCTGCTGGCCCGGCCCTTCGGCGCCAAGCCGGTCGCCGCGCCGCCGCAGCGGGCCCGGCACGCCAGGAACTGAGCGCTACTGCCCCGGCGGCGGGAAGCCGGGCAACACCACCGGCGGCAACGTCGGGACGACGATCGGTGGCAGGCCCGGCACCACGGTGATGGTGTTGGGGCCCTGCGACGGCGGCGCCGAGGTGGTCGGTTGCGAGTTCTGCTGGATCACCGGCGGCGCGGCCACCGTCGCGTGCACGGCGTCGGTGGTCGTCGCGGGCGCCGAGGACGGGCCCGCCAGGGTCGGACGCGGCGCGCTCGACTCGGGTACGGCCTGGGAGCCGTCACTGGAATTGCCGCGTTCGAGCACCTCGGGGCCGTACCCGAGCCCGAGGCCGATCGCGGCGACCACCACCAGGGAACTCACCGTCAGCACCGCGGCGTTCAGCTCCCGGCGGTTGTGGCCGTTGCGGCTGGTCAGCGAGCTCAGCGGTCGGCGACGGCGCGCGGGCGCGGTCAGCCATGCCGGGGTCGCGTCGTCGATCTCGGTCATCGGGGCGGGCGGGGGACCGGCAGGCGCCTGCTGGACCTGCGCGGGCCGCGCGAGCAGCGCGGCACCACGGGCCAGCGCGGTCTCCGGCTCGGCGGGCACGATCACCGGCACGCCGATCGTGCGTTCCAGCACCCGGGCGATCAACGGGATCCGGGCGCCACCGCCGATCACCATGATCGCCTGCACCGGATGCTGCGCGCGGATGATGACATCGCGCGTCATCCGCGCCGACGACTCGATCGCCAGCATCATCAGCGCTTCGAAGTTCTCCTGGGTGAGCAGCACCAGGCCCTGCTCACTGGGCAGCGCGACCGCGTTCGTGCTCGACAACTGCTCCTTGGCCGCCCGGCACAGCGCGTCCAGCTCGGCCAAGCCCACCGGGTCGGCCGGATGCGCGATACGGCCCGAGGCGATCTGCTGCTCCCGGATCAGCGAATCCAGGTAGTCGCCGCTGATGTCGCTGATCCGCTCGCACTGGTAGACGTCGCTGGTGCGGGCGTTGACCACGCTCACCGTCAGCCCCGAACTGCCCAGGTCGTAGACCGCCAGCGCGGAGACCTCGCGCATATCGGTGGTCGCGTGCGCGAAATGCACGGCGGCGACCGCTTCGGGAACCAGCTGATAGTTGGTGAGCTGACGCCGCGCCATCGCGGCCCGGATGGCCCTGGCCTGCGGTTCGCTGCGGAAGGTCACCGTGGTGGCCGCGACCTCGGGAGCCGCGGCCAGCGTCGCGGCGATCGCGTCGGCGGCCGATTCCTCGGCCTGGTGCTCCGGCATCGAAATGGTGTGCAGCTCGAACGAATACGGGGGGACGAAGCCGTGGGGACCACCGTGCTGCGGGCGTGCGAGGCGCACTGTGCCGGCCCCCACCGATACTCCCAATACCGCACTCATCAGCTGCCCATCTCGTTCCCTACTGCACGACATGCGGAGCCTGCACACTCGGATCTATGCCCGGCAGCCCCCGCTTGGATCGCCACTCTACGGGGTACCGAGTCCGGCGTACACCCACCCGGCGTCGCGCCAGGTAGCGCGGTCCAGGCAATTGCGACCGTCGATGATCGAACGGGACCGCACCACCGGATCCAGATCGGCGGGGGTCAACGCCGTGAATTCGTTCCACTCGGTCAGGACCAGGACCACGTCGGCGCGATCGCACGCCTCGGCGACCGAAGTGGCGTAGTTCAGCGTCGGGAACACCCGGCGCGAATTCTCCACGGCCTTCGGGTCGTACACGGTGACGACCGCGCCGTGCAGCTGGATCATTCCCGCGACGTTCAGCGCGGGCGAATCGCGCACGTCGTCGGACTCCGGCTTGAACGCGGCGCCGAGGACCGCGACGTTCGCGCCCAGCAGCGAGCCGCCGCAGGCGCGCGCGGCCATGTCGACCACCTTGGTGCGGCGGCGCATGTTGATGTTGTCGACCTCGCGCAGGAACGCCACGGCGTGATCGGCGCCCAGCTCGCCGGAGCGGGCCATGAACGCGCGGATGTCCTTGGGCAGGCAGCCGCCGCCGAAACCCAATCCGGCGTTGAGGAATCGACGACCGATGCGGGCGTCGTAGCCCAGCGCGTCGGCCAGCATCGTCACGTCGGCGCCGGTCGCCTCGCAGACCTCCGAGACCGCGTTGATGAACGAGATCTTGGTGGCCAGGAAGGCGTTCGCCGAGACCTTCACCAGTTCGGCGGTGGCCAGATCGGTGAGCAGGAAGGGGATCTCGGCGGCGATCAGGTCGGCGTAGATCTCGCGGATCTGCTGCTCGACCCACGCCGACCGCTCGCGGGCGTTGTCGATGCCCAGGACCAGGCGGTCCGGGCGCAGGGTGTCCTGCACGGCGAAGCCCTCGCGCAGGAACTCCGGATTCCAGGCCACCTCGACGTCGACGTTCGCCGCCGCGCGCGCCCGTTCGCCCAGGGCCGCGGCGGTTCCCACCGGCACGGTGGACTTGCCGACGATCATCGCCGGGCGCTCCAGCATCGGGGCCAGTGTGTCGACCACGGCGTGGACGTATTTCAGGTCGGCGCCGTACTCGCCCTTCTTCTGTGGCGTGCCGACGCCCAGGAAGTGCACGTCGGCGTGGGCCGCGGCGTCCTCGTAGTCGGTGGTGAACCGCAGGCGGCCCGCGGCGAGGTTGCGTTGCAGCACCTCGTCCAGACCCGGTTCGTAGAACGGCACCACACCGTCGGCCAGCTTGGCCACCTTGCCGGGATCCACATCCACCCCGACCACATCGTGCCCCAGCTCGGCCATACACGCGGCATGCGTGGCCCCCAGGTACCCCGTTCCGAAGACTGTGCATCGCATAGTTCTGTTGGTAAGCGGCGCGCGTGGCTACGCCGCGTCAGTGAGGCAAGAGGGGGCGCAACATCTGGTGTACAGGGGGAGACATCGATCGGCCGTCCGGTCGCGTGGGGCCGCTACCTGCGGTGATGGTGTCCGGCGGGGTGCAAGGTTCGGATCGTGGGTGTGCAGGGTGTTCGCGGGTGTGGACGTGTCATCGGGTCGGGTGGGTGGCGCGTCACTAGCATCGAGCCGGTGCGCCGGCTGTGGTTCCTTCTCGGTGCGCTGCTGCTCGCGGTGCTGGTCGCGGTGGTCGCGCTGTGGCCGGTGTATGTGCGGCCGCGCGTCGACGCGCCGATGCCCGCCGACGCGATCCTGGTCCTCGGCGGCGCGCACGACGGTCGCGAACAGCTCGGCTTGCGGCTGGCCGCCGAGGGGTACGCGCCCCGCGTCCTGATCTCCAACCCCTACGAGCACAGTCCGATGGTCAACCGGATCTGCCACGGCGGCTACCGCTTCGAGGTCATCTGCTTCGACCCCAGTCCCCGCACCACCCTCGGCGAAGGCCGCGCACTGGCCCGCCTCGGCACCGACTGGACTCGCGTCATCGTCGTCACCTTCACGCCCCACATCTCCCGAGCCCGCTACATCCTCGGCAAGTGCTGGCCCGGCGAGCTGCTCTTCGTCGACCCGAAACCCCACCTCTCCCCGGCCCGTTGGGCCTGGGACTACACCTACCAATCCGCGGGCTACGCGAAAGCCTGGTTCGCCGACTGCTGACGCGAATTCGGTTGCCGGCTACTTGCCGGTATCGCCCTTTCGGTTGCGGCAGCGGGGATACGCTCGCGCAGCACTCCTGTCGGGGGGAGCGCGATGGGGCGGTCAGGAGATCGCTCTGACGTCTGCGAGCAGGGGATATCTGAGGATGAATCATGTGACGATGGCCGGCCGAGTGGTCGGTGTAGCCACGGTAGTGCTGGTCGGAGCGACGGGCTGTGCGGTCGAGAGCGCATCGGGAGCGCACACCCCGTCGGCGACCGTGCCGACGACAACGGTCGCGGCAGTCGGCCCCTCGACGGTCGCGCCCGCGCCGACAACGTCTTCGGCGCCACCGGTAGTAGTCCCACCGGTGACCACCGCACCCGCTGCCGCTCCAGCACCTGCGGCGCTGATGCCCGCGGTGGTGTGCATGAATCTGCAAGCAGCGCAGGACACGATCCAGGCCGCGGGTGTGTTCTTCTCTCGCTCCGAGGACGCCAGTGGTCGTGGCCGAGCTCAGGTGATGGACCGCAATTGGGTTGTCGTCGCGCAAGAACCGGCGCCCGGGACGCCGGTCGGAGAGGCGCAAGCAGTGCTGTCCGTGGTGAAGAACGACGAGCCCAGCCAGTGCTGAGAGCTCGCTGCGCTGCCATGGACCGCGTTCGGCAGCGAAGGGCGTGAACGCGAGCGAGGCGCGGATTCCGGGGAATCCGCGCCTCACTCGTGGTTTTTCAGTTGTCAGTTCTTGCGGCCGGGGGCCTTCGCGCCGGACTTGAAGCCGAGGCCGCCGGGCTTGGCGGTCGGCGGGGCCACCGGCTGGGTGCCGTTGCCGTTGCCGTTGCCGTTGGTGGGCTCGGCCGGGGTGGCCGGTTCCGCCGTGGCTTCGGGCTCGGCGGGGGCTGCCGGTTCGGCCGGGGCCGTCGGCTCAGCCGGGGCCGCGGAGGCCGGAGCTGCGGCGCCGGGGGCCTTCGGGCCGGGGCGCTTGAAGCCGGACTTCATGGCCAGGCCCTTGGCGGCGACCGTCGGCTTGGTCTCGGTGGGAGCCGAGGCCGGGGTCGCGGCGGGAGCTTCGGCGGCCGGGGCCGCTTCCGCTGCGGGGGCGGCTTCCGCTGCCGGGGCCGGAGCCGGGGCGGCGGGGGCCTTGGCGCCGGGAGCCTTCGCGCCCGGAGCCTTGGCACCGCCCTTGAGGCCGAGGCCCTTGACCGGCGGGGCGGCCGGTGCGGGCGCGGCTTCGGCGGGTGCGGCGGCTTCGGCGGGAGCGGCCGGAGCCTTCGCGCCGGGGGCCTTCGCGCCGCCCTTCATACCGAGTCCGCCGCCGGGTGCCTTGGCGCCACCCTTCATGCCCAGACCCTTGACCGGGGCCGCGGGAGCCGCGGTCTCGGCGGCAGGCGCCGCTTCGGCTGCCTTCGCGCCCGGAGCCTTCGCGCCGCCCTTCATGCCGAGTCCGCCGCCGGGTGCCTTGGCGCCACCCTTCATGCCCAGACCCTTGGCCGGAGCGGCCTCGGCGGGAGCGGCTTCGGCAGCGGGAGCCTTGGCGCCCGGTGCCTTGGCGGCGCCCTTCATGCCCAGACCGCCGCCGGGGGCCTTCGCGGCGCCCTTCATGCCCAGACCACCGCCGGTCGGCGCGGCCTTCGGGGCGGCCTGCTCGGCCACCTCGGCGACCGGCGCGGGTTCCGGTTCGGGCTCGGGCTCCGGCTCGGCCTTCGGCTCCTGGACGACGAGCAGGTTCGCCGAAAGCTCGGCGGCGTCGACCCGAGTGATCGAGTCGAGCATCAGCTGCGCGACGTCGACGACCTCGACGCCCTCGCCCTGACCCTGCTCCTGACGCGCGGTGACACCGTCGGTGAGCATGACGCGGCAGAACGGGCAGCCGGTCGCGATCTTGGTCGGGTTGGTGGACAGTGCCTCGTCCACGCGGTCGACGTTGATGCGCTTGCCGAGCTGCTCTTCCATCCACATGCGAGCACCACCGGCACCACAGCACATGGACCGCTCGCCGTGCCGCGGCATCTCGACCAGGGTCGAGCCCGATGCCTCCATGAGCTCACGCGGCGCGTTGTAGATCTTGTTGTGCCGACCCAGGTAGCAGGGGTCGTGGTAGGTGATGTTCTGCGACACCGAGGCCACCGGCACCAGCTTCTTCTGCCGCACCAGGCGGTTCAGCAGCTGGGTGTGGTGCACGACCTCGTAGGTGCCGCCGACCTGCGGGTACTCGTTGTTGAGCGCGTTGAAGCAGTGCGCACAGGTGACGACGATCTTCTTCTTCGACTGCTCGACACCCTCGAACACCGAGTTGATGACCTCGATGTTCTGCATGGCCAGCTGCTGGAAGAGGAACTCGTTGCCCGCGCGACGAGCCGAGTCACCGGTGCAGGTCTCCTCGGCGCCGAGCACCATGAACTTGGTGCCCGCGGTGGCGAGCAGCTCGGCGACGGCCTTGGTGGTCTTCTTGGCGCGGTCCTCGTAGGCGCCGGCGCAGCCGACCCAGAACAGGTACTCGTAGCCGTCGAAGCTGTCGGCGTCCTGGCCGAAGACCGGGATGTCGAAGTCGACTTCCTTGATCCAGTTGAGGCGGTCCTTGGAGTTCTGGCCCCACGGGTTGCCCTTGTTCTCCAGGTTCTTGAACAGACCGGCCAGCTCGGACGGGAACTCCGACTCGATCAGCACCTGGTAGCGGCGCATGTCGATGATGTGGTCGACGTGCTCGATGTCCACCGGGCACTGCTCGACGCAGGCACCACAGGTGGTGCAGCTCCACAGCACCTCGGGATCGATGACGCCGTGCACGTCCTCGCCGCCGATCAGCGGGCGCTCGGACTCGGCGCGGGCGGCCTCGGAGATCTTGGCCAGCTTCGCCTCGTCGGGCTTGCCGTCGGCGTCGACCAGACCGATCTCGTCGCCGCCGGGATCCTTGCGGCCACCGGCCAGCAGGTACGGGGCGGCGGCGTAACCGTGGTCGCGCAGCGACATGATCAGCAGCTTGGGCGAGAGCGGCTTACCGGTGTTCCAGGCCGGGCACTGCGACTGGCAGCGACCGCACTCGGTGCAGGTGGTGAAGTCCAGCCAGCCCTTCCAGGAGAAGTCCTCCATGCGGCCGACACCGAGGTTGTCGACATCGGGGTCGACGTTCTCCATGTCGAGGACCTTGCCGTTGGACATCATCGGCTTGGCCGCGCCCAGGGCGACGCTGCCGTCGGCCTCACGCTTGAAGTAGATGTTGAAGAACGCGCTGAAGCGGTGCCACGCCACGCCCCACGTGACATTGCGGCCGACCAGGTACAGGAACGCCATTCCCGACATCAGCTTGATGAACGCGAAGATCGACACCATGGTCGGGCTCGCAGGCAGTAGCTTGGCGATCTGCATGGTGAAGAAATCGGTGGACGCGTGCGCGCCGCCGTAGGTCGCGAGCTTGCCTGCCTTGACGAAGATCATGCCGAGGCCCTCGAGCAGGACGATCGTCTCGATCACGTAGGCCGGAGCGAACTTGGAGCCGCTGAAGCGCGACAACCGAGCGGGGATCCGCGGGTGGTTCAGCTGGCGGATGATGATGAGCGTGCCGATGCCGACCACGGTGCCGATGCCGAGGATCTCGTCCCACAGGTGGTAGGCGGCGGTGTCGCCGATGAGCGGCCAGTGGAACTCGGGGTTGAAGGTCTGTCCATAGGCCTCGAACCACAGGATCGCACCGCCCATGAAGCCGATCATGACCAGCCAGTGTGCCCAGCCCACGGTGCGGAACTTGTTCATCCGCGTGTGCGCCAGGAACTCGATGACCATGGTCTTGAACCGCGGGAAGAACGGTCGCCAACGATCCGGCGCGGACTGGCCGATCGTCACCGCCTTGCCGATGTTCCACACGCCGCCGAAGAACGACGCCCAACACAACAGGCTGAGCGTGGCTCCGATCGTGCCCAGCGTGATTGTCAGGGCATTCATGTCGCGACCTTTCTTTAGAGGCAACACGAGGGTTGTGGATGAGCGAACTCACCCGGTTGGCTCGTATCGTAACCGGCGCTAAGTTACCGGCCAGTAACTACCGGTGTCCACCGTAGGATCGGCATTTGTGCTCTGACCTTGTTTACTGCGGCTTGACCTGGGTTTTGCTTGTGAGCAATATCACATAAATGTTTGCCGGAAGGTTCCCAGGGCTGCTGGTGAACACCGTAAACCGTGCGTGATCTGCGACGGAGCTAAGGACAGGCTTACTCCGGTCGGTGAGATTCGTTCTGGCCTCATGGGTTTCAGTCCATTAGGCTCCAGCTGTTCTGTCTGCTGTGCCGGTCTTCACACTGCTCGGGGAGAAGTAAGGGACACCTCACGGTGTGTCTCTGCTTGACGAGTCTCGCGTGTCGCGGATCGCACGCCGCACCACACCTGATGGATTGGAACCCGAATGAACTTCCGTAGGACCACTGCGGCAGCCGCCTTGGTTATCGGTGCTATGACCGTGTCCATGGGCACCTCGCATGCTGAAGAGGCCCCGCAGGACATCAAGTACTCGGTGAAGCTGGTCGACAAGACCGTCGTCGCCACCCTCCAGAACGGCACCTTCTCGATCGTCGAGCAGGCGGGCGAGACCCCGGAGGCTCCCAAGACCAAGGTCGCCGAGATCAAGGACAGTCGGGGGGCTGTCGTGATCTCGCTGCCGATCGATTACGCGATCAACGGCGTCGACATCCCGATGAAGACCGAGGTCGCCAAGGACAGCAAGGTCCTGTCGCTGACCCCGGAGAAGCCCGCCGGTGTCGAGATCGGTCAGGAGACCGTCGTCCCGCAGCCGGTTCTCAAGGGCACCGAGATCGCCTCGGTCCAGGAGAACCAGAAGGCGATCAACGACTTCTCCAGCAAGTTCAGCATCGGCACCGCGATCGGTACCTTCGTCGGCACCGCCATCGGCGCCATCGTCGGTTGTGGCCTCGGCCTGATCGCCGTGCTCGCCGGGTGCGTCGTCGGCCTGCCGCTGGGCGCCACCATCGGCGGCATCCTCGGCATGATCGCCATCGGCGGCCCGACCATGGCGGTCGCCGGTTTCGAGCTGCTGCAGGTGCTGCAGGCGGCCCCGAACACCTCGGTGTGGGCCGACAAGCCCACCCAGGCGGCTTCGGCTCCGGCGCCGGGTAACTGATCCCGCACCGCTCGAACAGCGTTACCGCGAAGGCCCCGCTCCGATCCGGAGCGGGGCCTTCCGCGTTTTCTCAATCCGGCACCAGTACCCCGGACACCGATTCCGCACCGCCGGCGACGCCGTGGCGGCCGAAGGTGCGCTCGGCCATGGTGTAGCGACCGTCCTCCCGGATCAGCAGCACCGTGCTCGCCCGGGTGCCGTGCAGATCATGGGCGATGAAGCGGGCGGAGACGGCGCGCTCCAGCGCCAATGGGACGCCGGTGTCCGGGAGCCGATCATCGGGCGCCTCGGTGCGGTCGGCGAGCAGGGCGAAGTAGTCGTCGACGGAATCCGGTGCGGTGGCGACGATGTCGCGCAGACCGCGCAGGCCGCTGCCGACCTTCGGCCACAGTGGTGGTGCGCCGACGCCGACGACCGTCGGGTCGGCCTGGGGACGACTGTGGACAGATCCGGGCACCGTCGCCACATGAGCGGCATTGGACAGCCCGTGCAGACCCGCCGCCAGCTCGGTGGGACCGACACCGCTGCGATTCGACTGCCACCACAGGCTGCGGAGATCGCTGGTCAGCAGGTTGTAGCCGACATAGGTATCGGGCGCGGCGTCCGCGACCCCGGACAGATACTCGGGTGGACTGTGCGCGCCGCGCAGGTAGTCCATCAGCAGGGCGCCGCGCGAGCGGGGGCGGGCGGGCGTGTCGCGCGGATCGCGGACATTGGTGACCGTCGCGAAGCGAGCCTCGTCGGTGCGCAGGCCGAGCCAGGTGCCCACCGCGATCGCGCCCAGGTCGCGACCGGCCAGCAGCGACGGCTCCTCCGGCCAGTAGCGCAGCGACTCGGTGGCACGGGTGTAGAACTCGTCCCGGTTGGCGGCCACGATCAGCCGATACTCGGGGTGCGCTCGCCAAGCGAGCAGAACCAGACACATGACCCCAGCATGCCCTGGACACCGAAAAGGCCGGTAGCGCACTGCTACCGGCCTCTTCTGGCTGCTCTGTGCCTGCGGTGGGACCGCGATCAGTTGGTGCGGACCGCCAGACCCGGGTTGTCCGACAGGACGACGCTCAGCGGCTGCGCGAACAGCTGCGGGACGTCACCGGTGATCGCGCCGATGATGTTCGGGATCTCGCAGATCGGGTAGTCGGCGACCGACGACGCGCTGGAGATGCCCAGGGCCAGGCGACCGGTCACGATCGCGCCACCCGAGTCACCGGGCAGGGCGCAGATGTTGGCCGAGAAACTCTGGGTGAGCTGACGATCGCCGACCTGCACGGTCTGGTCGACGCCGTTGATGATGCCGCAGCTGAAGCCGGTGCGCGCACCCGACTTGCAGACCGGCGCGCCGACCACCGGGGTGGCCACGCCGTCGACCGCGATCGGGGCGTTGCCCGGCACGCGGACCAGGTTGTTCTCGAAGCGGGCGCGAGCGTTGTCGTTGACCCGGATGATCGAGTAGTCCTGCTCGCCGAGCACCGACTTCTGGAAGGTGCCCAGCTGGGCGCCCGCGCGGTCACCGTTGAGCTCGTAGACGGCGGCGGCGTTGCCGGTACCGGCCGAGCCGATGTCGGGGTTGCAGTGGCCCGCCGAGATGTTGATGACGTTGCCCGCGCGGTCGGTGCCGTTGAAGCCCAGCGAGCAGCGCAGCGAGCTGCGGCCGACCACCGAGGCGTAGGCGTCGCCGCCGGCCAGCGCGCCGTTGCCGTCGCCGGCGACCGGGGTGGCCGAGAGGTCGACACGCTCGCCGGCCACCGGCGGCGCGGTGACGACGACGCGGGACGGGTCGATGAAGCTCGGCAGCGGCAGACCGGCCTGCTCCACGCGCACCGCGATCGCGTTGTTCACGGTGTCGATGACGACGCCACGAACCAGGTTGGCGACCTCCGGCGGCGCGGCGGCCAGCCAGTTCTCGAACGCGGTCTTCTCGCCACGCAGCGCGGACTCGCTCTTGGCGACGTTGCGGACCTCGAAACCGGCCGACTGGGCGGCCTCACGGGCCTGATCGGCGCCGGGACCGGACGCGAGCGCGACGACGGCGTTACCGGCGTCGTTGAGCCAGGCGCCGGCGAAGGCCTGCGGGAACTGGCGCTGCGCGGTGGTGGAGAACGCGGCGACCTGCTGCGCGACATCGGCGCGGCGCAGGTACTCGTCGGGGGAGATCTTCAGATCGCGCGTGACTGCCTCGATCAGCTGAGCGGGCAGGTCGGCGGCCGGCGCGGGCTGCGCGTCGGCGACTGCCATCGTGGGGCCGAACAGCAGAATCGCCGCCGAAGCGGCGATCACGGACTTCCGAGCTCTTCTCGAGCTTCGCGCGGACGGGGTGCGACCCATACGTGGCAGGAGCATGATCGAACTATATGGGCTGGAGCGGGTTATGCCTACTCGGACCGGGCAAGAGATTTCGCTCACCCGGTCCGGTCCGGCGATTCGTTGTGAGGTCAGCCCGCGTTCGGCTTGGTGCGCACGGCGATCCCGCTACCGAGACCCCCGCCCGAGGTGGCTTCGATATCGGTCAGGATCGGCCGGATCGGCACGCCGAGCGAGGCGGTGCCGCCGTACGGGGCCAGCTGGGTGTTGGCCTCGGTGCAGTTGGGCGCCTCGGCGGCGTTGGAGCCGCTGGTGATGCCCAGTGCCAGGGTGCCGGTGACGATCGCGCCGCCGCTGTCGCCGCCCAGGGTGCAGGCGCTGCTGGCGAAGCCGCGGATGGTCTTGCTGACGCCCTCGGCGGTGAACAGCTGGGTCTCCACATGGTCCGCCGAGACGAAACCACAGGTGAAGGTCGAGGACTGGCCGGTCTTGCAGACCGGGGCGCCGGTGACCGGTTCGGCGGTGCCGGTGATGGTCAGCGACGTCCCGTTCGCGCCGCGCACCCGCGGCTGGTCCATGCCCGCGTTGATCGCGCGCTCGTTCAGCTTGATCACCGAGTAGTCCAGCGCGGCGGGTCCGCCGAGCACGGCCTTGGCGAACGCGCCGACCTCGGGACTGTTCGGGATGTCGCGCACGTTCGGCACGTAGACCGGCGCGGTGCCGCCGTTGTCGACGTTCGGGTTGCAGTGGCCCGCCGAGATGTTGAGCGCGTTGCCCGCGGCGTCGGTGCTGTTGAAACCGAACGAGCACACGTCGACGCCGCGCAGCGTCGTGTCGTGCAGGTCCTTGGTCGCGGTGATGTAGGTGTCGCCGCCCATCGGCTTGTACTCGACCGGACCGCCGCCGCCGGGGGAGAGCACCACCTTGATGGTGGCGATCAGGGTCGGCAGGTTCAGCAGGTGGCCGGGGCCGGTGTTGGCGATGTTGAGTACCAGCTGGCTGTTGAGCGCGTCGATGGCGATGGAGCTGATCGGTGCGGAGATCTCGCGCGGCAGGCTCGCGATCCACTGGGCCAGTTGCACCAGCGCGCCCTCCAGGCCGCCGGCCGAGATCGGGGCGAGGTGGGTCTGGTAGCCGTCGGCCGCGGCGATCTTGCCCGCCTCGGCGTTGGTGACGGCGATGACGGCCTTGCCTTCCGGCGTCATCCAGGCACCGGCGAAGGTGTCGGGGTTCTCGGCGCGGAAATCGCTGGCGTAGTCACGCAGCTGCTGGGCGCGGGCGGCACGGTCGAGGTATTCGGTCGGGGTCATCCCGAGGTCGCGCGAGAGGGCGGTCACCAGCTCGGCGGGTAAGGCGTCGGCCGAAAGCTGAAGGGGCGCTGATGGTTCCGCGGTCGCGATGCCGGGGCCGAACAGAGGTGCCAGGAGAACAGTCGCGGCGAAACCGGCGGAGGCTGCCTTGACTGCGGCGCGACGCGCCACCAACTTGCGCATGAAATCCCTTCGTCGGCACGAGTGATCGAGAACACCGCCGGCGGCTGTGATGTCGATCAGCGCATCACTCTAGGGCACGGGCGCGCGAAGGGCGCGGTTACCGTACCCCCGCACCGGATCAGTTGTAGCCGGGAATCCGCATGGGCGAGGGCAGATACCCCGGCGGGTACGTCTGGAACGGCAGCAGCGGGCGCGTCGTGCTGCGGCCGGGCGGGGTCGAGGTGGGCGACGGCGTCGGCTCCGGTGTGGTCGTCGGCGGCGCTTCGGTGCTGGTCGAGGGCTCCGGCTCGGGTTCGGGCGTCGTGGTGACGACCGGTGCCCGCGTGGTCGACTCGACGACCGGCGGCGGTGGCGGTGGCAGCTGGGGCGTCGGCGTCACCGTCAGCGATTCCGGGCTCGCGTCGGAGATCGGCGGCGGCGCGGTCGTCTCGCTACCGCGCAGCACCACCGACACCGCGACGCCGCCGAGCAGCAAGCCGATCAGCGCGGCGACCGCGATCAGCAGGGGCGTGCGGCTGCGCCGGGGTTCCTGCGGCTCCACCACCACGACCGGCATGGCCGAGGTCGGGGTGGCCAGCGCCTTCGTCGGCTGCGCCGTCACCGGCATCGCCGCCGAGTAGGCCTGCGCGGTCGCCGCCGGCCGGGCCAGCGCGGGCATCACGTCGGTGACGACGAGGGAGTTCTCGGTGACGATCGGATCGGGCGGCGTCGCGCCCGCCGGGGTCGCCAGCACCGCGACCAGCGCGGCCTCGGCGGCGGCGGTGGCGAACGAGCGGCCGGGATCGACGCCCTCGGCGGGCGGGGGCAGTTCGTCCTCGCCCAGCAGCGCCACCGACTTCAGGCCCAGATAGTCCAGCGCCTCACGCACGCCGCGCACCACCTCGGGGGTCCACTGCGCCGGATGCGTCGCGTAGAACTCGGCGGGGCCGCTGAGGTGCTCGGTGGTGAGATCGATGAGGCAGAACATCGCCGTCGCCAGCAGGTCCTCGGCGCGGTAGGCCTCGCCACCGTCGACATCGATACCCGCCGGATCGCCGATCGCGCGGACGAAACCGGAGATCGAGTGCGCGTGCCCGGTGGGCGCCGGTCCGCCGAGCGCGGCGTCGCCCTCGTCGGACATGTGCAGCAGCGCGTCGCGTTCGACGATTCGCACCGTGCCGTCCTCGGTGACCACCGCGGCGATGCACTCGTCATCGGCGATGCGCAGGCCGACCCCAGTGGCCATCCGGTTTACCTCGCTTCGGGCGTCGACGTCGTCCGCGTCGAGTTACACCAGCAGTGAACCGTGTCCCATGGCGCGGAGCATTGACAATAATTCCGATCGTGAGCGCGCGCCTATCCGGCGTCGGATTCGCGCGACGTGATGCTCCACGGTTTTGGCGGAAATGTACAGCCGTGCGCCGATCTCCCGATAGGTCAGACCGAGCAGCACCAGTTCGGCAACCTCGCGCTCGCGATCGCTGAGCGCGGCCGTGGCAGGGGGCCGCGGGGCGGGCCCGTCCGCACCGTGGGGCAGGGGCTGCACCGCGGGTAGGGGCTGTTCCACCGGCTGGGCCCGGGCGCGAACCGAGCGGGCCAATTTGAGCAGCGTGGTCGCGGTGGCGGAATCTCCGACGGCCAGCGCGGCCTCACTGGCCAGGCGGGCGGCGTCCCAGGTCAGGCCGAACTCGGCCAGTGCCGACACCGCGGCCTGCACCTCGGCGGCGGCGACCTGGCCGCGCAGCACGAGTACCCACGTGCGGCCCGCGTCGGCCAGCGCGGCGGCCTGCTGGTCGCCTGCCGCCGCGGCGGTCTTGAGCGCGTGGGCGTGGGGGAGCAGATCGCTCGGTGATTCGTCGGCGAGCGCGGCTTGGACGCCGTACCAGTGGAACAGGTTGGTCCAAGCCGGCGCGCGGCCCAATTTGCGTAGGAGTCCGCGTGCCGCGTCGATCAGCGGTTCGATCCGGCGCACATCGCGCAACCGGATGCCGGCCAGCCAGAGCTCGCCGATCGGCAGCAGACTCAGCAGGTCGGCTTCCAGCTCGTCGAACAGCGGACTGGCGGACTGCCATGCGCGCGAAAGCGCCGCGTGGTCGCCCCCGCGCCGGGCCAGCCCAACGGCGAGCGCGTGGGCGAGCAGCTGATCGCGCGGTTCGAGCGTGGCGATGTCGATCTCGGCGAGGGTGTTCGCGGCGTGTTGCTCGTCGCCGCCGAGCAACGCGGCCCAGGCGGTGAGGACGGGGAGCTGACGGCCCGCCCCCCGGCCCGCCGCCCGGCGCAGCGCGTCGCCCGCCCGGCGCGGCTCGCCGGTTCCCAGGCACAACAGCGTGGCGATCGAGACGGCCGAGCAGGGGAGATATCGATCGTCGGTACCGGTGTTGCCTGCCTGGATGAGCGCGGAAATCGCCGTGGCCGTGCCGGTTCCGTGGGGGTCGAGGGAATCGTGCAGCGCGCCCGCGATGAGCCGCGCGCCCGCGTCGGCCTCGGTCGGCGGCCACAGCTGCGCCGCGGCGGCCATGCGGGTCGCGGCCGCTGTCTCCCCGGCCAGTGTGAGCACTATCGAGGCGGGCGCCCAATCGGCGCCGACGCGATCGGGCCCGAGCCAGTTGTACAACCCGGCCGCGCGGCTCACCAGGCCGCGCCGGGTGAGCACCGCCGCGCAGACGCGCACGGCGGTCACCAGTTCGGTGGCGGAGATGCCGTCCTGGGTGAGCAGCGGCTGGGCCAGCCGCAGAGCGGTGTCGGCGTCGCCTGCCCGCGCGGCGGCCTCGGCCCAGCGCAACGCGATCGACTCGACGGGTGCGCCCGCGGCGGACGCGGCCGCGTAGTAGCGCGCAGGGTGTCCCGATTTCTCCGCGGCGCGACAAAGGAATTCGGCTAGCCGGGGGTCGACCACGCCCGACTCGGCCAGGATCAGCGCCGTGCAGTCGCGCAGCAGTCCAGCGTCGATCCGCGCGGCGAGCAGGCGGCGCTGAACTTCGACGTAGCGTCGATCTCCGAGCAGGATGCGCAGCGGTCCCACCGCGGGGGTGAGCAAGAGGTCGGCGTCGGTGACCAAGGCGCCTGCCCGCGCGCGGTCGATCAGATCGTGGGCGGTGGCGGTGTCTACGCCGAGGACCTCGGTGAGTTCGGTGGCGTCCAGCCCGGTTCCGGTCGCGGCGATCACGAGCGCGTCGAGCAGGTCGGGTTCCGCCGCGTCGAGCATCGATCGCGTCCACGCGGTGATCGCCTCGTCGACGGCCGTCACGCAGGTCTCCAGCGGCGCCGTGCGGGCGGCGGCCAGGGCCGCGACGACTCCACCGGGAATACCTGCCGTCAGCTGATGGATGCGCAGAGCGAGTGGCTGGGACACCGCCACGCCGAGTTCCCTGGCGAACGACGCGGTGTCGCCGCTGCCGAGCGCCCGCAGCTCCACCGTGCGGCCGTGTCGCGACACGATGTCGGACAGGACACGTAGTCGGCGATCGTGTGGGCGCGGTTGGGCGGCGAGTACCACCGAGCGGCGGCCGGATTCGATGGCCGCGCAGAGATTTCGCAGGTCGTTGGAGCTGTATCGATGCACGTTGTCGGCGATCAGGACAGCTCGGTCGGCCGGGTCGTCGAGTACCGAATCCGTCATCGGGATCCCACGCTCGCGCAGATGTGAGCGAACAACGTTGAGCAGCACTGTTTTTCCAGTTCCGGCTCGGCCACGGATCAGCAGCAGCACCGGCTGGTCGTCAGCGGTATCGAGTTCGCGGAGGACGGTTCGTGCGCCGGGGAATGAATCCAAGGCGATGTCAGCCACCATTTCCTCCGAGGATCTGGCCTGGCAGCTGCGTGCCCGTTTCGAGGGTTTCGTCTACCGCGCCACCCACACCGTCGAGCAGGTCGCCCGGGTTCACCTGGATGGGCGGGAGCTGAGGCCGTGTGGGCGCGGGAGCGGGAGCGGGTGCCGGAGCAGGCGCGGGGGCGGGTGCGGGAGCCGGGGCGGGCGCGGGTGCCGGGGCCGGCGCGGGTGCCGGGGCGGGCGCGGGCTGCTGCGTGGCGGGCGTGGCCTGCCCGGGTGCGGGGGCCGGTGCGGGGCTGTCGCCCGCCTGCGTGCCGACCGGAGCCGGGCTGCCGGCCGTCGCGGGCGCGCCGCTCGGCGTCCCCGCCTCGGTAGCGCCCACCGGGCTCGCACCCGTCGGCGATGCGGTGCCCGGCGCGCCGGGGCGGGTCGAGTCGGCGACGGTCGAGTCGGTTCCGGCGGGTGTTCCGGACGCTCCACCGGTGCTGGTGGAGGCGGCGCCGGGCACCGGTGGCGCGCTCGTCGTCGCGGCGGGCCCCGTCGGCGCGGAGGGCGTGACACCGCCGAGGGCGAGGGTGCCGGTGGCCAAGGCCGCCATCGTGACCGCGGCCGCGGCGATGATCGCTGCCCGCTTGGCGGTGAACATCCGGGTGGGGGCGGATTCGGTCGTCGGGAGCGCGATGCCCTCGGCCACCGGAGCCGCCGCCATCGGAGCCGCCGCCACCGGCGCCGCGACGACAGCGGCCGGGATGGCCTCGGTAGGCACGGAGACCGCGGCCACGTCCAGGGCGATCTCGGCCGCGCCGTGCGCGGTGCAGGACGCCGGATCGGCGCAGGCGGCGACCGGCAGTCCGAACTCGGTGGAGATCAGCTCGGCGACCAGGGGGATCGCGCCACCACCGCCGGTGAGCAGCACCCGGCCGATATCGCCCATGGTGAGTCCGGCGCGGCGCACCGCGTCGTGCAGCAGGCTCATCGAGTCGAGCAGGATCGGGCGCAGCAGATCTTCGAGTTCGCCGCGGGTCAGCCGGACCTGTTCGGTGTGTCCGGCGGCGAGCATGCCCACCGGGATCACCGTCGCGGTAATTCTGGAGAGGTCTTCTTTCGCATTTCTGCAGCGGGCTCGCAATGCCGACAATTCCGCTTCGACAACGGGGTCGAATGGATCGATATCCCGATCGCCCAGCGCGTTTGCCAGAACATAGCGCATCGTCAGGAGATCGAATTCCATCCCGGCGACAGCCGTACTGTGCAGGGGTGCGCCGAGCATCCCGGCCTGGTCGCCGGTGCGTAACACGGTGACCGTGAGGCCGCTCGCGCCCAAGTCGTACACGGCCAGCGCGCCGTCGTCGAGCAGGCCGTTCTCCATCTCGTATCGGCGCACCGCGGCCATCGGCTCGGGCACCAGCGTCACCTCGGGCAGGCCCGCGCGTGTGAGGGCCGCCCGCGTCGTCTCGACCGACCGCTCCGGCCACCACGCCGGATAGCAGGACACGATCGTCGCCTCGGTGCCCGGGCCGGCCAGCTCGGTGACCAATGCCTGCGTCGCGGCGGCGACCAGATCGGCCGCATTGTGGCTGGATCCGTCCTCCGCCAGCAGGTCCACCGGGTCACCGACCCGGGAGAGGTAGTCGTCGACCACTACGCCGCGCGCGTGCTGGGCGGCGTCGGCGAAGCCGGTCGAGCCGTCGGCGCCCAGCAGCAGGGCACTGTGGTGCGCGCGAACGGTGGTTCCGGATCCGTCGGCCGTGGTGGCCGCGGCGACCGAATTCGCGGCCCCGACGGTAATGCCGAGCGCCAGCCGCTCTGTCATTGGACAACCCCGTTCGCAGGACTTCCGGCGGACCGGAAATGTTGAGTACAACGAGATCGCCGGGGTGGTCGGCGTCCCACTCGAACTGTCGGTTGCTAGGGGGCAGCTGTTACCTGTGCTGGGGCAAGTACGGGGAAATTCCCCTAATCGGTGGTGTCCCCCTAACGGGCACCGTGGACCGTGAACTAGGCATTCGCCCCGTTACCTGTAACGACGTGCCGACCTAGCGTGAAAGACATTCCAACGACAACGGATCGGGCAGTACCGCCCATGATCTGGAGGAGCTGATCTCGATGACACCCAACGCGATTCTGGAATTCATCCTCAACCTGCTGCGTGACCGTGAGGCCGCCGCGGCCTACTGCGCCAACCCGTGCCAGGCACTGACCGTGGCCGGGCTCGACGTGACGCCCGAGGATATTTCCGCCGTCGCCCCGATGGTGGCGGAATCCGCGCTGGTCAGCGGCGGCTCCCAGTTGCAGGCGATCGTGGCGGCGGGTGCCGCGGCGGGCACGAGTGCCGCCCTCGCCTCGACGGCCACCGCGGCCGCCGCCGTGACGGCGGCGACCGGCGCCGACGCCCAGCTCGGCATCGGCCTCGACGTCGGCCTGGGCGCGGCGGCCTCGGCCGTCGCCGGAGCCGCGGCCCAGGTCGGCGCGGGTCTCGAAGCTGCCCTGTCGGCTGTCACCGGCGCGAACGTGGACATCGATACCGGCCTGGCCACCGACCTCTCCACCGTCTTCGGCGCTGACATCGGCCTGGACACCGCCCTCAACGGCGCGGTCGGCGCGGGCGCGGACCTCGCTGCCGGCCTCGGCGGCGCGCTGAAAGGTGCGATCGGCGTCGGCCTCGATGGCGCGGTCGGCGCGGGTACTGACCTCGCTGCCGGCCTCGGCGGTGCGCTGAATGGTGCGGTCGGCGCCGGTACCGACCTCGCTGCCGGTTTGGGTGGTGCGTTGAACGGTGCGATCGGCGCTGGCGCGGGTCTCGACGGTGCGCTGAACGGCGCGGTAGGTGCGGGTGCGGACCTCGCTGCCGGCTTGGACGGCACGGTAGGTGCCGGCCTGGAGGGCGCGCTCGGTGCGGGGGCGAGTCTCGATGGTGTGGTCGGTGCGGGCACTGGCGTGGTTGCCGGTGCGGGCGGCGCCCTGAATGGCGTGGTAGACGCGGGTCTCGACGGTGCCGTTGACGCGGGCGCCGACCTTGCCACCGGCCTGAACGGCGCGGTAGGCGCGGGTCTCGAGGGCGCTCTGGGTGCGACTGCCGGTCTCGATGGTGCCCTCGGTGCGGGCGCGGATCTCGCGGCTGGCCTGAACGGCGCGGTGGGCGCCGGTCTCGATGGCGCGCTGACCGGTGCGGCCGGTGCCGGTGGCGCTCTCGGCATCGGGCTGGACACGGCCCTGAGCGGGGCCGTCGGTGCCGGTGGTGACCTCACCGCCGGGTTCGACGGGCTGGTGGACGGCGCCACGGGTATCGGCACGGATGCGGGCGCTCAGCTCGGCGGCGGGCTGAACGCCGGCGTGAGCGGCGCGACCACGGCGGTCGGAGGACTGGGCGCGGCGGCCTCGGCCGGGGCGCAGGCGGCGGCTGGTCTCGGCGCGGCCGCGACCACCACCGCGATCACCGGTCTCGACGGCGCCGTCGGCGCAGGCGCGGAATTCGGCACCGGCCTGGAGACCGGGTTCGGTGGTGCCGCGTCGGCCGGTACCGGACTGCTCGGTGACCTGTCCGGCGGCGCGGGCGGCGGCTTCGGGATCGACGGACTGATCACCGGCGCCGGCGAGGTCTCGACCGGGCTGGACACGGGCCTGTCCGCGACGACCGGTGCCGGTCTGCAAGGCGGCCTCGACACCGCCGCGACCCTCGGCGCCGATCTGACCGCCGGTGCCCAGACCGGATTCGGCGCGGCCGTGGATTCCGGCCTCGGCCTGGCCGGTACCGCTGGTGCGGAGCTGTCGGGTTCGGTGGCGAGCGGTGCGCAGTCGGGTCTGTCGGGTCTGGCGGAAACCGGTGTCGGCCTTGCGGGTTCGGCCACGGGTGGCGCTCAGGCAGGTCTCGGCGGTGTGGTCGACGCGGGCACCGGTCTGTCGGGTTCGATGGCCGCCGGCGCCCAGTCCGGCTTCGATGGCCTTGCCGATGCGGGCACCGGTCTGTCGGGTTCGATGGCCGCCGGCGCGCAGGCGGGCCTGGACGGTGCCGCCGACGCGGGCGCGGGCCTCGGTGGCTTCGCCGATACGGGCCTGTCCGGCGCGGCGAGCAGCAGCTCGCAGTTCACGGGCGGCCTCGGCGGCACGGTGAGCGGCGCGACCCAGGGCAGCACCGCCGTGACCGGCGATCTCACCGGAACCTCGACGACCCACACCGACACGTCGGGCGCGCTCGGTGGCACCGCGCAGGGGGCGGTGACCACCGCCGCGGACACCTGGTCCTCGGTCGACGTGTCCAGTGCGTTCGGGTCCGGCCTGCATGGTTCGTCTCTCGGCGGCGGGGACGCGTCGCTGTTCGGTGAGTCGAGTACTGTCGCCGAAACCGGTGTGGACACCCACACCGACGGACTGTTCCACTGAGCGAAACGGGCGCTGCGATGGGGACTCTCGCACCGAACGCGGTGCCGCTGACGACGGTGTTGAGTGACACCGTCGCAGCGGCCCGTGCCGCGGGCCGTGACGATCTGGTCGGGCGCTTGGAGACGGTCGCGGTTCGGGTGCGCGATCCGCGCCATCGGATCGTGGTCACCGGGCAACTCGGCCAGGGCAAGAGTCGGTTCGTGAACGCGTTGCTCGGCTTGGACGTATGCCGGGTGGGTGACGACACGACCACGGTGCTCCCACTGCAACTGTCCTATGGTGCTCAGCAGCGCGCGTTCTTGGTCCTCACCGCCCCCGGTGCCGATGAGACGCGGGTGGAGATCCCGTTCGACCAGCTGGGCGAGGTCGATCAGCGCAGCGCACTGGCCCAGGGCCGTCAGGTGGTGCGGATCGAGGCGGAACTGCCCAACCAGCTGCTGGCCGACGGCGTCGTGCTGATCGATACTCCCGGCGTCGGAGGCCACGGAAATGCTTGCGCCGCAGGTGTTCTCGGTATCGCTGCCGCCGCCGACGCCGTGCTCGTGCTGTCGGACGCCTCCACCGAGCTCACCGCGCCGGAGCTCACCTTCCTCCGTCAGATCCGCGAATTGTGCCCCACGGTAGCGGTTCTGCTCACCAAGACCGATCTGTACCCGCACTGGCACCAGGTGCTCGAGGCCGATCGCGCGCACCTGACCCGCGCGGAGGCCGATGTGGCCCTGATCCCGGTCTCGGCGCTGTTGCGCGCGCACGCGCTGCGTCTGCAGGACGCGCAGCTCGGCGCGGAGTCCGGATTCGGTGTGTTGTTCGGCTTCCTGCGCGATCGCGTGGTGGCCCGCGACCATGCCGCCACGCGCCATGCGGTCGCCCGTGAGTTGTCCTCGGCGGCCGAACATCTGGCGCTCGCGCTGGGCAGCGAGCTGGTCACGCTGCGTGATCCCGCGCTCGGTTCGGCCGCCGTCAACGAGCTGCAGTCGGCCCGCGCGGCGGCCGAGGACCTGCAGCGGCGAACCGCGAGCTGGCAGCAGACTCTCGCCGACGGCATCACCGATCTCGTCGGTGATGTCGATCATGACCTGCGCGAGCGCCTGCGCGGTGTTGCCCGCACCGGCCAGGAATGGATCGACGAGCACGACCCCGGGCGGCACTGGGGCGCGATCGCCGAATGGCTCACCGGCGCCGTAGACACCGCGCTCGGTGACAACCTCCTGCTCACCCATCGCCGGGCCGAACTGCTCGCCGAACGTATCGCGGGTCATTTCGCCGAGGTCGGTGCCGTCGATCTGCCCGACGTCCACGCCGGAATGGACGACGAGCGCCAGCTCGCCAGCTCGGGCTCCCTCGCCGACCTCGAACCGGACATCGGTTTCACCAGCAAAGTGCTGGTCGGTATGCGTGGTTCCTACGGCGGCGTCTTGATGGTGGGCTTGGCCACCACTTTCGCCGGGCTGGCGATGCTGAACCCGATCTCCCTCGGCGCGGGACTGATCGTGGGTGGCAAGGCCTATCGCGACGACAAGTCCGCGCGCCTGGCTCGTCGCCGGGTCGAGGGGAACGCGGAGGTGCGCCGGTTCCTCGACGACGTGGCGTTCCAGGCGAGTAAGGACACCAAGGACCGGCTCCACCGTATCCACCGCGCCTTGCGTGACCATTTCGCCGGGGTGGCCGAGCGCAGCCTGCGCTCGATCGATGCGTCGCTGCGGGCCGCGCAGGACGCGGCGACGATGGCCGCGACGCACCGTGCCGAGCGGACCGTCGTCCTGGAACGTCAGTTGACCGCCGTCGCCGAGCTGCGTCGCTACGCGGATTCCATGCAAGCCGAGCTGGGACGGGCCGACGGTACGGTATCTGGGTGACCCACCGTTTCGACACCGCCGCGCCGCAGGCCCAACCCGGGATCCTGGCCGAAGCGCACGAGCTGGTCGGCGCGGCGGCGCGGATACTCGGCCGGGACGAGTACGCGCGCGCCCTGCTCGCCGAGTGTGAGTACCGTCTGCGGGAGCCGTTGCGCGTCGCGCTGGCCGGTTCGATCAAAGCGGGCAAGTCGACGCTGCTGAACGCGCTGGTCGGGCAGGCTGTCGCCCCGACCGATGCCACGGAATGCACCCGCGTGGTCACCTGGTACCGCGACGGCGCCACCCCCACGGTGACCGCGCACGCGGCCGACGGGGCCCGCGCCAATGTGATCGTGCGCCGCGGCACCGGCGCGCACGGCCTCACCTTCGACCTGAGCGCTTTGAACTGGGACGGCGGACGTCCCCATGAGGTCGATCATCTCGAGGTCGGGTGGCCCTCGGCGGCGCTGGCCCAGACCACGATCATCGATACCCCCGGCACCTCGTCGCTCTCGCGCGAGGTGTCGCTGCGCACCGCGCGGCTTCTCACGCCCGCCGTGGCCGGCGCCGATGCGCGCGGGTCGGCCATCGCGGCGCCCGGCGCGGACGCCGTGGTCTACCTGCTGCGCCGCCTCGACGCCACCGACGTGCAGTTCCTCGAACAGATCGGCGCCGGCGCCGGTGGCGGGGGACCGCTCGGTGTGATCGGGGTGGTGTCGCGCGCCGACGAGATCGGCGCGGGCCGCATCGATGCGCTGCATTCCGCGCGTGATGTCGCGGCCCGCTTCGCCGGCGAGCTCGAACGGACCGGGTTGTGCCAGGCGGTGATTCCGGTGGCGGGGCTGCTCGCGTTCGCCGCGTCCACCCTGCGCCAGCCGGAGTTCGCCGCGTTCGAGGCGCTGGCCACGGTGCCCGCGGAGGATCTCGGTGTCGCCCTGCTCTCGGCGGACCGGTTCGCCCGCGCCGACATCGCGCTGCCGGTGGCGCCGGAACTGCGTGCGCAGCTGGCGGATCGCTTCGGCCTGTTCGGTATCCGCATGGCCACCATGCTGATCCGCCTCGGGGTCCGGGATTCGTCCTCGCTCGCCGCGGAACTGGCCGCCCGCAGCGGTATCGATGAACTGCGCTCGGTGCTCGAGGTCCAGTTCGGCCAGCGCGCCGAGGAATTGAAGGCGCATTCGGCGCTGAGCACCCTGGACCGCATCCTCGTCGCCTATTCCGGCACCGAGGCCGACCTGTTGCGGCCACGGGTCCGCGCCCGGCTCGCCGACGTGCACGGGTTCACCGAACTGCGGCTGCTCGGTCGGCTCCGCACCGACGAACTCCCGCTGCCGCCACCGGTTCTCGCCGACCTCCATCGCATCCTGGGTGGTGCGGGCGTGGCCGCCCGCCTGCGTCTCGGACTACCCGCCGACGTCGACCTGGAGACGGTGCGTGCCACGGCATTCAGCGCGGTGCGCACGTGGCGTACCCGGGCCGCCCATCCGCTGGCAGATCAAGCCACCGCGACCGCCTGCCGGGCGGCGGCCCGCAGTGCCGAGGGGATTCTGGCCGAACTGTCGGGCCCGGTCGGATAAGTACGCTCCTCCCCGAGGAACTCCCGGGTCCCGGTCAGCGCATGCCCACCGGACCGGACAGAACTCGTACGCCCGCAGGAGGGGCACGATCTCCTCGGCCAGGTACTGCTCGACTCCGCGTCCGGCGCGTTTCGCCGCGACCACGGTTGTTCCGCGTTCGTCGGCCCCGGCGGTCAGTGTGTTCCGTGACTCCGTCTCGACGCCGCCGCCGAGGACGAGCGGGCGAACCTGCGCGCGGTCGAGGATGTCGAGCGCTTCCGCCTTCTTCCATACTGTGACGATTTCGGTTTCGAGGCCCATCGGACGCTGTTCCAGCTCAGCCGGACGGAGGTCTCCGGCGGGTCACGATGTCGCGTCGGGTGCTGCGGTTGAGCGAGGTCGGCGCAAGAATGGCCCGGGTTCGGGAAGTTTTTTCGGGCGGCGGGAATGAATCGCCGCAGCTGCTGGTTGTGCAGATCGACAACATTGAGCGTGAGTGACTCAAGTCTGGGTTGACTCGCGAGGGACCTCGAGGGCAGGATTGAGCCCACCACGCTCAGTGTTACTGAGACTGTTGCCCCTAAGTTCGTCAAACAGGAGGAATCACTATGGCTCGTGCGGTCGGAATCGACCTCGGGACCACGAACTCTGTCGTCTCCGTTCTCGAAGGCGGCGAGCCGGTCGTCGTCGCGAATTCGGAAGGCTCGCGCACCACCCCGTCGATCGTCGCGTTCGCGAAGAACGGTGAGGTTCTCGTCGGTCAGCCTGCCAAGAACCAGGCCGTCACCAACGTCGACCGCACTATCCGCTCGGTCAAGCGCCACATCGGCACCGACTGGAACGTCGAGATCGATGGCAAGAAGTACACCCCGCAGGAAATCTCCGCGCGCACGCTGATGAAGCTGAAGCGCGACGCCGAGGCCTACCTCGGTGAGGAGATCACCGACGCGGTCATCACCGTCCCGGCCTACTTCGAGGACGCCCAGCGTCAGGCCACCAAGGAAGCCGGCCAGATCGCCGGCCTGAACGTGCTGCGCATCGTCAACGAGCCCACCGCGGCCGCGCTCGCGTACGGCCTGGACAAGGGCGACAAAGAGCAGACCATCCTGGTCTTCGACCTCGGTGGCGGCACCTTCGACGTCTCGCTGCTGGAAATCGGCGAGGGCGTCGTCGAGGTCCGCGCGACCTCCGGTGACAACCACCTCGGTGGCGACGACTGGGACGAGCGGGTCGTGTCCTGGCTGGTCGACAAGTTCAAGGCGTCCTCGGGCATCGACCTGACCAAGGACAAGATGGCCATGCAGCGTCTGCGCGAGGCCGCCGAGAAGGCGAAGATCGAGCTGTCGTCGAGCCAGTCGACCTCGATCAACCTGCCCTACATCACCGTCGACGCGGACAAGAACCCGCTGTTCCTCGACGAGCAGCTGACCCGCGCCGAGTTCCAGAAGATCACCTCCGATCTGCTGGACCGCACCCGCGCGCCGTTCCAGTCCGTCATCAAGGACGCCGGCATCAACGTGGCCGACATCGACCACGTCGTGCTCGTCGGTGGCTCCACCCGTATGCCCGCCGTCTCCGACCTGGTCAAGGAACTGACCGGCGGCCGTGAGCCGAACAAGGGCGTGAACCCGGACGAGGTCGTCGCCGTCGGCGCCGCCCTGCAGGCCGGTGTGCTCAAGGGCGAGGTCAAGGACGTCCTGCTGCTCGATGTCACCCCGCTGTCGCTGGGCATCGAGACCAAGGGTGGCGTGATGACCAAGCTCATCGAGCGCAACACCACCATTCCGACCAAGCGCTCGGAGACCTTCACCACGGCCGACGACAACCAGCCGTCGGTGCAGATCCAGGTGTTCCAGGGTGAGCGCGAGATCGCCTCGCACAACAAGCTGCTCGGCTCCTTCGAGCTGACCGGCCTGCCCCCGGCCCCGCGTGGCGTGCCGCAGATCGAGGTCACCTTCGACATCGACGCCAACGGCATCGTGCACGTGACCGCCAAGGACAAGGGCACCGGCAAGGAAAACAAGATCAAGATCCAGGACGGCTCCGGCCTGTCCAAGGAAGAGATCGACCGGATGGTCAAGGATGCCGAGGCGCACGCCGCCGAGGACAAGGCCCGCCGCGAGGAGGCCGAGACCCGCAACCAGGCCGAGTCGCTGGTGCACCAGACCGAGAAGTTCATCAAGGACAACGAGGACAAGGTCCCGGCCGACATCAAGTCGAAGGTCGAAGAGGCCATCGCCGAGGCCAACACCGCGCTGGCCGGCACCGACATCGCGGCTGTGAAGACCGCGGTGGAGAAGCTGGCGACCGAGTCGCAGGCCCTGGGCCAGGCGCTCTACGAGTCGCAGGCCGCCGACGCCGCCGCCGAGGGCAACGGCGCGGGCCCGGTCGATGACGACGGTGTCGTCGACGCCGAGGTCGTGGACGAGCCGGTCGACACGGAGAAGAAGTGACCGAGGCCAACTCCGAACAGGAGCTGATCGAAGACATCGTCACCGATGCCGACTCCGCCGCCGACGTGGCGGCGGAGCCGACCACCGACGGCGAGGCCGAGGCGCCGGTCAGCGACGAGCTGGCCGAGCGCACCGCCGACCTGCAGCGGTTGACCGCGGAATACGCGAACTACCGCCGCCGGGTGGAGCGGGATCGTCAGGCCAACATCGACGCGGCCAAGGCCGCGGTGGTGACCGAGTTGCTCGGTGTGCTCGACGATCTGGACCGGGCCAGGGCGCACGGCGACCTGGAGACCGGCCCGCTCAAGGCCGTCGCCGACAAGCTCGAGACCGCGCTGACCAAGCAGGGTCTCGTCGAATTCGGCAGCGTCGGTGACCCGTTCGACCCCACGCTGCACGAGGCCGTGCAGCACGAGGGTTCGGGCGCGGATCCGGTGATCGGCCTGGTCATGCGCAAGGGCTATCGGTTCGGCGAACGGGTGCTTCGGCACGCGCTGGTCGGGGTAACCGATGCCGAGGCCGTGGGGGCATCGGATTCGGATGCCGACGGCGACAACCAATAGGAACGCGCCGCGAACGACGGGCCCGGAGGCGGTAGCGGAGCGTAACCACGCAGGGCCCCGAGAGCGGCGCAATTCAACACAGAGAGGAGGAGATGCCCGGTGAGCCAACGGGAGTGGATCGAGAAGGACTTCTACAAGGAGCTGGGTGTCTCCTCCGGCGCCTCGCAGGACGAGATCAAGAAGGCCTACCGCAAGCTCGCCCGCGACCTGCATCCGGACTCCAACCCGGGTGACACCAAGGCCGAGGAGCGGTTCAAGGCGGTCAGCGAGGCCAATGCCGTGCTGTCGGATCCGGCCAAGCGCAAGGAGTACGACGAGACGCGCCGCCTGTTCGCGGGCGGTGGCGGTCGTGGCTACGGCGGTGGCGGGTTCACCCCCGGCGCCGGCGCCGGCTTCTCGCAGGACTTCAACATCGGTGACATCTTCGGCCAGGCCGGCGGCGCCGGTGCCGGCGACGGCGGGCTCGGCGATCTGCTGGGCGGGCTGTTCAACCGGGGTGGCGCGCGCGGCGCGAGCCGTCCGCGCCGGGGCGCCGATGTGGAGACCGAGACGACGCTGGGCTTCCGCGAGGCGGCCCAGGGCGTCACCGTCCCGCTGCGGATGACCAGTCCGTCGCCGTGCACCACGTGCCACGGCAGCGGCGCCAAGCCGGGCACCAGCCCGCGAGTGTGTCCGCACTGCAATGGTTCCGGTGTGGTCAGCCGCAATCAGGGCGCGTTCGGTTTCAGCGAGCCCTGCGACGACTGCCGCGGCACCGGGTCGATCATCGACGATCCGTGCACGGACTGCTCAGGCACCGGCATCCAGAACCGCACCCGCACGATCACCGTCCGGATTCCGCCCGGCGTCAGTGACGGACAGAAGATCCGGTTGGCCGGGCAGGGCGAAGCGGGCTTGCGTGGGGCGCCCTCGGGCGACCTCTACGTGACCGTGCACGTCAGCCAGGACAAGGTGTTCGGCCGTCAGGGCGACGACCTCACCCTGGTGCTCCCGGTGAGCTACAGCGAATTGGTGCTGGGGACAACTGTTTCCGTGCCGACGCTGGACGGCCGGGTCGGTGTGAAGGTGCCGCCGGGCACCGCCGACGGGCGTATCCTGCGGGTACGCGGTCGCGGTGTGCCCAAGCGCGGCGCGGCGGGCGGCGCCGGTGACCTGCTGGTCACGGTGAAGGTCGCGGTTCCGCAGAACCTGGATTCCGATGCCACCGATGCGCTCAAGCGCTATCAGGAGGCGGAGAAGGCGGGTGGCTTCGATCCGCGTGCGGGATGGGCGGGTGCTTGACGATGTCCGATAATCCGAAGTCCGCGTCGGGTGGGGCCTCGCGTGCCGAGTTCTTCATGATCTCGGTGGCGGCTCAGCTGGCGGGTATGCACGCGCAGACGTTGCGCACCTATGACCGGCTGGGTTTGGTCACGCCTCAACGCACTTCGGGTGGCGGACGCCGGTACTCGGCCCGCGATGTCGAGCTGCTGCGCGAAGTGCAGCGGCTGTCGCAGGACGAGGGTGTCAACCTCGCCGGCATCAAGCGCATCATCGAACTCACCAACCAGGTGGAGGCGCTGCAGCAGCGCGTCGAGGAGATGAGCGCCGAGCTGGAGCAGTTGCGGGCGGGCTACCGGCCCGACCTGTCGCCGCCCCAGCGCAGCACCGCGCTCGTGGTCTGGCAGCCACGGCATCGGCGCTGAGGTCCACGTTTCGGCCGAGCCCCCGGTTCGCGATCCGCTCCCGCGGTCGCGGGCCGGGGGCTCGGCCGTCGGTCGGTCAACCCCCGGCGACCGTCTGGTGATTCTCCAGCAACCTCTTTATTCGTGATCTTGCTCATCCCCTACCCCGGCGCAACGCTGTGAGGTGCGGATATATCTCGGAACCATCACGGAAGTTTGCTGGAAGGACGCTGAATTCGGACCAATCGGAGCCTGTTTCCGCAGGAGAATCGCAGCTCTCCGACACACCGTCCCCGCGTGTCGCGGCACGGCGCGTCGGATTTCGGGGCCCCGGATTCGTAGCGGAAGAGTCGCTCTACCAGGCACATTGGTGCGAGATCGGTGCTTTTGCGGGCAAGATCAGCAAAGCGTGAGGTCGTGTTCACCGGTCCTTAACGATCTTGGGGTATGTTTTCAGGTGATACTGATGAGTACTATCTGGTTTTCACAGAATTACATGCGTGATGTTTAAGAGTACGATTCCGAAGCTGGCAAACCTCGCCTAGACTTCTCGCATCGGCTGCTGACGAGTGTCCTCCCAGCCCGTCACTCGCCGGCGCGGCTAGCGTTCGATGGCGAAACGAGGTTGTGACACATATGGATTCGCGGACTGTCGCTTTGATCCGAACTACGTTCAAGGCGGTTGCTGCGGAAGACGGTGGGCCCGAGAAGCTAGCCAGGTCGTTCTACTCGATCCTGTTCACGGACTATCCCGGAATCCGTGACTACTTCCCGGCCGCCATGGACTCCCAGCGTGACCGGCTCGTCAAGGCGATCTCCTACGCGCTCGACCGGCTGGAAGAACCGGACAAGCTGCTTCCCTTCCTGGCCCAGCTCGGGCGCGATCACCGCAAGTACGGTGTGCAACCCGCGCACTACGTCGCGGTCGCCAATTCGCTGAAGTCGGCCATGCGCCAGTTCGCCGGGACCGAGATGTGGACCGACGAGGTCGCCAGCGCCTGGGACGAGGGCCTGGCCACCATCAGCGGCGCGATGATCAGCGCCGCCGACAAGGAGACCACCCCCGCCGCCTGGAGCGCGACCGTGGTCGAACGCCGGGAGGTGCTGCGCAACCTCGCGGTCATCCGGGTCCAGCTCGAGCAGCCCATGCAGTACGCGGCCGGCCAGTACCTCAGTGTCCAGGTGCCCGCGCGGCCCCGGATGTGGCGCTACCTGTCCCCGGCCAACCCGGCGAACGCCAACGGCGAGATCGAGTTCCACGTGCGCAGCGTGCTCGGCGGCTGGGTGAGCCCGGCCATGGTCTCGCACACCACCGTCGGCGACCAGTGGCTGCTCGGTTCGCCGCTCGGCGGGCTCGGCGTGCCGCGCAACACCAAACGCAAGATGCTGATGGTCGGCTGCGGCACCGGCATCGCGCCGCTGCGCGCGCAGATCATGTCGATGGCCCAGCGCCGGGTGAACCCGAAGGTCCACCTGTTCGTCGGCGGCCACCACCCGTGCGACCTCTACGACCTGCAGGTGCTGAGCCAGCTGGCCGTCGCCAACAAGTGGCTCACCGTCACCCCCGTCAGCGAGAGCGACGAGAACCCCTGGTGGTACTACGATTCCGGCGAACCGCAGGCCGACCTACCCGGCCTCGAGCCCCGGATGACCGGCCAGATCGGCAAGGTCGTCGCCAGCTACGGCCCCTGGGCCGATCGCGACGTCCAGATCGTCGGCTCCCCCTCGATGGTCCAGACCACCAAGTTCCGCCTGATGGCCGCGGGCACCCAGGCCAAGTCGATCCGCCACGACCCCCTGTTCTAGGCCCGAGGTTCGCTCGGTCGGGTAGCCCTCGGGTCGGCGACCGAGATCTGCAGCGCTCGCGGCGCATACCGGTGTCCGGTAGCGTCGCACCCCATGAGTACTCCTGGGGGGAGCGACGGTCAGTCGTTGTCGGTGGTTCCCGACGAAGTGCGCGATGTCGGTAGATATGTCTACGGCATCGCCGAGGCGCTGCGGACGGCGTTGGATTCAGCGAGCCGCGAGGTCGAGACCCTGCTCACTGGCGGCTGGACCGGGGATCTCGCCGATGATTTCAGGACCGGCTGGACCGAAACCAACGACGGCGGAACCCAGATCTGCACCGCTCTGACCAGTATGGCCGAGAAGCTGGGTATCGCCGCGGACAACTTCCAGAACCAGGACACCGCAACGTCTTACAGTCTCAATTTGGCTGGCCTCGATCTGACGGAGTCGTGATGGGTTCGGAGTTCTCTGTCGATATGGATCAGCTCGATCAGATCGTGGCGCGCTTGGCTGGACTCGCCGGCTTCGTCGCCGATCATCTCGATGACATCGATGATCATGTCGCGACGCTGAAGGGCACCACCTGGGAAGGTCTCGCGGCGGACGCCTATCAAGTCGCCCATCAGCAGTGGATAGTCGGGGCGCGTGAGTTCGCCGAGGGAATTCAGGACATGAGCACGGCCGCAAGGTCCGCTCATGGTCGGTATTCGACTGCGGCCGAGACCAACAAGCGGATGCTCCAAGGCGGATAGCCAGGTGTCCTGGACCATTGATTCCGGCATGTACTACGACGCCGGAAAGAAGTGTCACCTGCTTGCCGACGACATCAGCCTCGCGCTGGGGCCGCTCAACTCCACCCTGCAGAACGAGTGCGGTGGAATGGCCGGCGACCACGAGAAATGCACTGACTGGACCACTGCCTACGACCGGCACGCAGCAGACATCGTCACCTTGACAGCCACATTGGCCAATGCCCTGCGTCGGTACGGCGATGTGCTGGAAGCGTGCGGCTACAACTGGTGGCATTCGAACCGAGCCACTGCCAGCGGCCCCGAACCCGCACGCCCCTCGGCATCGGAACCGCTGTACGACTCCGGGATGGCACTTCCAGTCACCGCGAAAGGTGACAACGGGGCCGGTTTGGACGAAGGCGCCGTCGTCGGGCTGTTGGAGAAGGTCGGCAAGATCCCCAACGGTGACGCGACCAAGCTCGTCAAAGCGCGCGATGCGTGGAAAGCGTTCGCCGACAGTGGCTATATCACCGGTGCCGCCGACCGGGTCAAAGGAGTCAACGCCAAGTTCACCGGCAGCACCGACCCGAACATCCTCGATATCGAGGAGAAGCTCAACACCCTCGAACAGGCCGCGAAGCTGGTGGCCGAGGCCGCCAAGGGCATGGTCACTCCGGTCTCCGAGCACCACACCGCGCTCACCGACATGCGTACCGAGATCCAATCCGCGGTTGCCCAAGCAGGTATCGAGATCGCCGCGGCCATCGGTATCACCATCGCCGTCGTCGCGGTCACCGCTGTCTTCACGGCCGGACTCGCCTCCGGTGGCGCCGCCGCGGGTGGTGCCGTCATCACGGTCGAGATTGTCGAGAGCACCGCCCTGATCATCAAGAACACAGTGACCGCCAGCCGCCTCCTCGTCATCTTCGGCGCGGTTGTCGCGGTCGGCACCACCACAGGCGGGTTCACGGGGATCCCCGATCTCACCAATGCTGGGGTCAGCGCGGCGATCGCAGCCATCGCGGGCTTGGCTGTCTACATTGCCGCAGACGATGCGCCGGACGTCACTGCGGGCGGCGGTGGTGCCGCGTCGGCCGGGCCGGCAAACGCCGAGGAGGTCAAGGAGCTTCTTGAATCGGCCACCCGGCCCGGCAATACCAAACCGCATCGTGAACTGGATACCGACGAGGAGATTCGGGAACTGTACGATCAGATCACTCGAAAGGGTGAGCCGATGGATGTCGGTACCTACCCAGGCCGTGGTTCCCGTCTGCCGGACGGAACAGAGGTTCGTATCAGAGACACCAGTGATTCGGGAGGCGTCACCATCGATGTCAAGTATCCCGGAAGCGGCAAGCCAGTGAAGGTGCATCTACCGAAATGATCAATACGAAGCTGGAGAACTTTTTGCTGTACGCGATCGATGACGACTGGGCGCCGATCGCCGAATTCGACGCCGACGTGCAGAAAATCACGCCCCAAGAGTACTCCCGACGTCGTGTTCTGGAGGTGATCCAGGACCTGGCTACGCGTGGGTACATCCAACTCGGGGCGTTTCCAGGAGGCGGGCGATCATGGGAACCGTGGACGGTCCCCGTCGAGGATGGGATTCGCCGAATCGCGGAAGGATTCAACAATTCGACCGGGTATCTTGAGATTTCCGACGCTGAAATTGGATCGAGCGAGGTTTTTCGTGCGGCGATCACATCGGCTGGTCGCGAGCGTCTGAACGAGCTGGGTGACCCGTATGAAATATATGGGGATCCGTGGTCCGACGATCCCCTTCTGCGGGCAGATCAGAACGAGATGGGATAATTCTCAACTGCGTCTTCTCAGAATCTGCCGGATGACACGTTCGGGCAGGTGCTGGTGCAGTGGCCCCTGTTCTAGGCCCCCTCGGCGATGATGTTCGTCGGGGGAGTGCCCGTTTCGATGAGGCGGTCGACCGTGGTGCGGACCATGGCGGGGGAGCCGCAGACCAGGACCTGGTGCTGATCGAAGGGGCCGTGCGCGGCGGCGACGTCGGCGAGTGTGCCGTGCAGCATCTCGGCGGGGGCGAAGCCGATGTCGACGCGGGAGTGCTCGTGCCATTCGTCGCGGATCGGCGGATCGTCGGGGCTCTCGACCACGGGAATCACCGTCAGCCAGGGCAATTCGCCCGACAGCAGGAACAGCATGTCGGCGGCGTAGAGGTCGCGCGGGGAGCGGCCACCGTAGAAGAGATAGGTGCGCGGCGGGTTCTCGCGCCGGGCCAGGTCGAGGATCTGCGCGCGCATCGGCGCCAGGCCGGTGCCGCCCGCGATCATCACCACCTCGGTGGCCTCGGGATCGATGTGGAAGATGCCGTAGGGCGCGTTGATCCGCCACTGGTCGCCGGGCTTGGTGTCGGCGACGATCGAACTCGAGCACCAGCCGCCGGGCACCGTGCGCACATGGAATTCCAGTTTGCCGTCGAGTGACGGCGGCAGCGCGGGCGAGAGCCTGCGCCGCACGCCGGGGTGCTGAGGCACCTCGACTTCGACCGAACCGCCCGCCGCGAACGGCACGAAGTCGCCGATCAGCCGGATCACGGCGAGGTCGTTGCGCAGGCGGTGGTGGCCGACGACGGTCGCCGTCCAGGCCGGATCGGGAATCTCGCTCATCGGTCTCTTTCGCGAAACGGGTAGTGCGGGACGGGTTCTCAGCCGACGGGGTCGGCGGCGATGATCTCCGGTGGGGTGCCGGCCCGGATCAGCGCGCGGCGGGTGTCGGCGATCATCCGGGGTGAGCCGGCGAGCTGGATCTGCCGGTCGGCCCACGCGCCGAAGCTGGTCACCACCGCACCCAGGTTACCGACCAGGCGACGGTACATGCCGCTCGGCGCGGACGCGGGCCGCTGCGGATACCACCACGGGTCGTCGCGTTCCTCGCACACCGGCACCACCGTCAGCCACGGGTTGGACTGGGACAGCTGCCACATGTTGTCGACGTCGTAGAGGTCGCCCGGGAAGTGCCCGCCGACGAAGAAGTGCACGCGCGGATTGATGCCGCGCTGACTCATCTCGATCAGCTGCGCGCGCAGCGGCGCGATACCGGTGCCGGAGCCGATGAACAGCACATCGCGCCCGGACTCCCGGTCGACGTGCAGGCCGCCGAGCGGACCGGCGATCTTCCATCGATCACCGACCTTGGTGTCGTTGACGATCGCGGGACTCACCCAGCCGCCGCTGATCCGGCGCACATGGAATTCGATCTCGCCATACGGATTCGCGGGGATCGCGGGGGAGAAGTAGCGCCACATGTTCGGCCGCTGCGGCACCTGCACGGGCACGTATTGGCCCGCCTTGAACGGGATCGGTCCGTCGGCCTGCAGCCGCACGATGGCCAGATCGTCGAGCACCTTGCGATGCCCGACCACCGTCGCTCCCCAGAACGGCTGCGATTTGTCCTCGTTGGCGCCGATCGCCATCGAGGCCGAGACGAGGATGGTGATATCGCTCCAGCCCTCGTGCAGTTCCCTGGTCCACCGGTTGCCGTGGAAGGAGCGCAGCGCCGAGAGCAACGCCCGGCCCGCCATGTCGTAGTGGTCCGCCTCGACGCCGTATTTCCGGTGGTCGCGGGCCAGTTGCTCGAGGAACTTCTGCGCGCGCTCGAAGTCCTCCAGGTTGTCCAGGACATACTGCAGCGCCGTCACCAGGCGCTTGGGCATCATGTCCATCGCGGGGGGGAACAGCTCCCGTAACGCCGGGTTCTGCGCGAACAGGTGACCGTAGAAAGCGCTGATCAGCCGCTCGGGGCCACCGGGTGTCTCCGACACCCCGCGGAAATCGGCGCGGACCAGCGCAAGCGAACGCGCATCCACGTCGTCAAGCTCCCTTTCCCTGAAATTGCTGCGATGTGGCCCCGCCTCGCGACGGGTGCCTCCTCAAGTATCCCCCGAAACATGCCGCTGGGTGCAGGGATGCTCGTCACGGTCCCATTCGCCGGACGGATCGTAAGCCGTCGATCGCGGGTTGGCACGATGTCGCCGTCATCGATATGGGTCGGTGATCTTCCGCCCGAAGCGAGACCTGGCCACACGCCGCGATAGCTTCCGCGAACGATCTGCCGCTCTACACGAGCAGTGTCGATGCCTTCCACGGCCTGGCCCGGGTGCGCACCCGGGTAGCGGTGGGAATGGACGGGCAGAACGAGGCGGCGGAATGCCCGTCGATGATGCGGGTCATCTCGGAGTCGTGCGCTGCTCTGGTTCGGTGTGGTACGGATCGGTGATCCGCCGGAGTTCGATCAGGGTGTGCCGTAGGTCGTTGGCGGCGGGTTGTCCCAGATGGGTGATCCACTCTGCCTCTACCTTCGATGCTGTCCGGTTCGCCAGTTCCACGGCGCGTCTGCCCTTCTCGGCCAGGCGCAGCTGCCGGGCGCGTCCGTCGCTGGGGTCGGGATGCCGCTCGAGGTATCCGTTGCGGACGAGCTGATCGACGAGCACCTTCGCGGTCTGCTTGGTGATCTGTGCCTGGGCGGCCAGCTCGGTCAGGCGCGACCCCTCCGGCCCGATCCGCGCGACCAGGCGTGCCTGGGCCGGGGTGAGATCGTCGAACCCGCCCTGGGCCAGTGCGAGGAGTACCCGCCGCTCCATCTCCCGGTAGGGAACGAAGAGGAGAACCCCGAGGTTGAGTGCGTCGTCGCTCATCTCACTCCTTGATCCGGTCAGCTTCACTGACTATATTAGTCAGAAAGGCTGACGAATTGGAGGCCGTGGTTATGGATGTCGATCAGCACTGGCGGATCATCGCCGAGCAGCGCCGCGCCATCGCGCACCTGCTCACCACCCTCACCCCCGCGGAGCTGGACAGTCCTTCCCGCTGTGACGGCTGGCGCATCCGCGACGTCGCCGCGCACGTGGCCCTGGCCCCACAACCACCCGGTCCCCTCGGCATGCTCCGCGAAGCCGCCCGCGCCCGGGGCAGCTTCCACCGCCTCAACCACGACCTCGCCGTCCGCCACGCCGACGCCACCCCCGACCTCGCCGCCGAACTGTCGGCCGTCGCCGACTCTCGCCGCCTGCCCGCGGTCACCAACTACCGCAACATCCATTTCGACGTCATCGTGCACGCCCAGGACATCGCCCGCCCCCTCGGCCGCACTATCGCTGTCGACCCGGCCGCGGCAGCCGTTGCTGCCCAACGGGTCTGGACCATGGGCTGGCCGTTCTGGGCCAAGCGCCGTCTCGGCGACGTCACCCTCGTGGCCGAGGATTCGTCCTGGACCGTCGGCTCCGGCCCCGAGATCCGCGGCACCACCCTCGACCTGCTCCTGCTCCTCACCGGACGCGAGGTTCCCGGCCTCGTCCGCCGCTGAATCAGCCGACGATCAACCGGACCGCCGCGCGTCCTCCCCGATCCCGACCTTCTTGCCGACGATGTGCTGGACCAGCGCGGGCTCCGGCGGCACCCCGTACGAGCGCAGGTGGTGCAGGGCCGCCCCCGGCCGCCCGAACACACCGTCGGTGTGGAAGTTCGACGGCACATCCCGAACCCGCGCGTCGAAGTCGTCGGTGTCCGAGCTGCGCGCACTCGAAATCACCGGCGCGTGCGGGAGAGGAGCCGGTATTCGATCGCGGATCAGCGGGTGCGGACCGGGCCGATTCACCACCGGTTTGCCCTCGGATCGCGCCCGCCGAACGGCGCCGAAAGTCGAAGTCCACTCATGGCCGGCCCACCTGCGCGGCCCCGCTCCAGCCCCCTTTCCCATGCTAATGTCCCAGGTCAGAGCAGTGGACGGCGAGAAGGGGTGGGGATTGAAACGCGCAGGTACGGCAGTGATCGTGGCGGGGCTCGCGGTGGTCGGGCTGGCGGGGTGCGACGCGGGGGAGAGCTCGTCCAACGGCGCGACCACGACGGCGAAGCCGGTGCTGTGGAATCCGTGCACGGAGATTTCTGATGACGCGCTGACGGCGGCGGGGGTGGATCCGGCGAGTGAGGAAAAGGGTGTCGCGGGGGTTCCGCAGTCGGGGTGGGAGATCTGTGGATGGGATGGCCCGACATTCGCCGTGACCGTCTACGCCACGAACAAGACGGTGGATCAGTTCAAGTCCAAGCCCGGCAATGTCGACTTCCGCGCTGTCACGATCGCCGGCCGAACCGGCGAAGAGTTCCGCGTCGACGGCGCGTCGAAGAAGCTCGACTGCAATGCCGTGTTCCCGGTCGCGCAGGGCGTCGTGCAGTTGCAGATCCTGAATCGCGCGAGCTTGGACGGGCTGACGGATCCGTGTGTGTCCTTGGCGCGAGTGGGCGAGACCCTCGTGCCGACATTCCCGAACTGAGGGGGCGAAACGGTCATGGCTGAATCCCCGTATTCGGACCTGCTCGGCAAGACTCGCGCGGGCGAGGTCTACCTGAACGACGACGCGGCCGCGTACCACATGTACAAGGCTTGCGATAAGCGGCTCACCGACCTCGATTCGCTACGCGCCGTGGCCATTCGAGCGCAGGCCGTCAGCGGCTTCGGTGACTTCGACATGGCGAGACAGCTGGAGAAGCAGTTCCTCCGGCAAGCCACCGGCGACGACAATTCCGTCGACGCCGTCATCATGAAAGACATCGAAGCGGTCAAACAACTGCGCGAAGTCTTCTCCCTGTCCTTCAAACGCCTCACCGGCCAGGACATCGAGAACGCCGATGCCCTCGACTACACCACCGAGCAGGTGAAGTAGATGCAGCCCGATATCGCGGGACTCGACCTCTTCGGCGGTCTTCGCAATTTCGTCCTGTCCCCGTTCGGCGATGACGGTGAACTCGACGCCGCCGATATCGCCGACATCCAGGATCGGTACAACGATCAGCGCACGACGAACCGTCAGAAGGCCGCTGAGCTGGGATTCGACGGCGAGTACCGGCCCAATATGGTGACGAAGACCGACGACTTCGAGGGGACCGTCGCCGAGCTGCGGGCCAAGGTGGACAAGATCGACCTCGACGCCGTCAACGACCTGATCGGCGCGTGGAACGAGATCGCGACCCGCAACAGCACCTCGCTCGACGAGTTCCGCAAGCAGCTCACTCGCGGCATGGCACCCGAGGTCTGGTCCGGCGCCGCCGCGACCGCGGCAGCGGAAGCCGTGGCGGCATACGATGCCACGGGCAAGAGGGTCACCACCGCCGCCGCGCTCACCAAGAGCAAGTTGGACGAACTGCGCACCGGCCTCGAACCGACCAAGCGCCTTGTTCCGTTCGAGCCCGAACATCGCAGCGGCCTCGACAACTTCGGTGGGCTCTTCACCGGACGCGCCTGGCGTAATGACGATGTCGCCAAGGAGAACGCCCGAGTCGAGGCGGTGCGCGTCCTGACGTCCGTCTACGCCCCGGTGATTCTCGAATCCGATACCAGGGTTCCGGTCATTCCCCTCCCGAAGACCCTCGACAACGGTGGCGGCGATCCCGCCGACCACGGGGGATCGACCAGGCCGAACTCGAACAATCCGAACTCGTCCGGCCCGGGCACCGAGCAGCCGGCGACCGACCCCGCGTCCACCACACCGGCATCGACCACGCCGACCGATGACGACACCACCGGCGACGACACGACAACCGGCGACGACACGACCGACGACGATTCGACCGCACCGCAGTCGACCGATCCCGGCACGACCACCCCGGCCGCCACGACTCCGAGCGGTGCCGCACCCGGATCCGGGTCGCCGTCCGGATCACCGGGCGGCGCGGGAACTCCCGGCTCCGGCTCGCCGGGTTCGCCCGCTGCGGGCAGCGCGGTCCCCGGTGGCGGCGCGGCCGCCGGGACCACGGCGGCGGGCGCGCGGGTCGCGGGCGCGGGCGGCGGGGCCGCGGGCCGGGCGGGCATGCCGGGCATGGGCGTCCCCGGCGGCAGGGGCGCGGGCAAGGACGACGAATCCACCAAGGGCATTCCCGACTACCTGGTCACCCAGGAACACGGTGACGAACTCACCGGTCTGGACAATCCGCCCAAGCTGGTGCCGCCCGTCATCGGCGCCGACTGAATCGCGAAACCTGATGGAACAGAGTAGATCCCCCGTGCGCACCTGGCATCTCACCGCTCTAGACTTCCGCACCCTCTGGGAGGCGGCGGGACGCGACGTGCTGCCGTACCCCCTGCACCACCGCCACGTCGGTGTCGAATCCCGGGCGGAGGTCCGCCGGCTGCGCGGCAAGGCCGCCGAGAACATGATGGCCGAATTCGACAGCGACCTCGACGCCGCCATGGCCGCGCTGTTGGCTCCGCACGCGCGCGTCGAAGTGGCGGGCGGTTCCGGCAGCACGAGAACGATCCGCGCACACGGTGGAACCCGGGACACCTACGCCGCCTTGGCCGTTCAGGCCCCCGGCGAAGACTCGGACCCGGGCGACATCGCCCTGTACTTGATGGCCCCCGACGACCTCGCCGCCGCGGTCCTGTCCACCCTCCCGAAGGTCGGTCCCGGCTCCGGCCGCGAAATCAAGGTCACCGCAGCCGAACTCGCCGCTCCCCGCCCGCATGTCCGCGACTTGTGGAACCCCACCCCGCGCGAACAACTCGAAACCTTCCTCGCCAAACCCACCGACACCCTCACCCACATCGGCGTCTACGCCCACGCCAGCGTCGACAACCGCCACACCGAGGGCCGCGACGACTTCCAGCTCCACGACCTCACCAACGACGGCCGCTACGTCTTCTACGGCGAAACCACCTTCATCGCCAAACCGACCACCCCCACCCGCCTCCATTCGACTCTCGCCACGATCCTCACCACCACCGCGACCAGGGCCAGATCCGGCATCTACCGCCCCCGCTGACCTCGCCAGTGCTCGCCGCCGGTGCCCCGACCGCGCCACTCGACAGCCGAATGATCTGCGGCCGGATACATCGATGGATCGCCTTCGTCGGCTGGAATCAGATGGCCAGGACAGTCTTTCCGCGAGCGCTGCCCGCGCCGAGGACCGCCGGGGCGGCTTCGAGGGGGACGGTGGCTTCCACGGGAACGACCACGTCGCCCGAGGCGACGCGGGCGAGCAGGCGGCTCAGTTCGGGTCCGCGACCTTTGGATTCGAAGTTGCCGCCGGCGATGTCGTGTTCGCGCAGGGTGGGCTCGTCGGCGGCCCAGACGGTGGAGTAGGCGCGGCCGCCGCGGCGGACGAGGGTGGCGTGGGTGGCGAAATCGGCGGGGCTGCTGACCAGGTCGAAGAGGACGTCGATGCCGTCGGGATGGGTGAAGCGGACGGCGCCGGTGATGCTGGAGTCGCGCTGGGTGGCGGGGTCGGGGTCGACCACAGTGGGATCGGCGGGGCGGATCTGGGTGTAGTCGATGGTTTCCGCGGCGCCCAGGCGGGCGACCTGGTCGGCGGCGTCGCCGCGGGCGGTGGCGATCACGTGGGCGCCGGCGATATTGGCGAGCTGGACCAGGAAGGAGCCGACACCGCCGGTCGCGCCGACGATCAGCACCGTCTGCCCGGGGCGGATCCGGGCGGTGTCGACCAGGTCCTGGGCGGTGACGCCCGCGACCGGGAGGGCGGCGGCGGTGACCGAGGTGACGCCCTCGGGGATCGGCACCAGTGTGGCGTCCTCGGGCAGGGTCGCGTACTGCGCCCAGCTGCCGTGCCCGGCGGGTGCGGTGAGGAACTTGCCGACCACCCGGTCACCGACGGCGAACGAGCGCACGCCCGCGCCGACCGCCGAGATCGTGCCGGCGCCGTCGACGCCGAGGATCATCGGGAAGTCGGTGGGCATCTTGCCCTCGAGGATGCCGTCGGCCATTTTCAGGTCGAACGGGTTGACCCCGGCGGCGTCGAGCGCGACCTGCACCTCCCCGCGCCCGGGCTCCGGCACCGGCATCTCGGCCAGTTCGGGAGTGGCACCGAACTTCTGAACCACGATCGCGCGCATCGGTCGGCTCCTCTTCCTCGGGTGGTCCGGGCACGGCAATCCTAGGCGGACAGCCTTGCGACGTGCGGTGATTGATCGTCTTCGGTGGTGTCGCGGCGTAGCGTGAAGACCGATTCGGTGCCCACCGGAAAAAGTTGGAGTTGAGTGGAACAGACTCAACTTTGTGAGCGTTGAACCAGTCGATACCTGACCTACCCGAGGAGATCTGTGGACTCGTTCAATCCCACCACCAAGACACAGGCGGCGCTGACCGCCGCCCTTCAGGCCGCTTCGGCGGCAGGCAACCCGGAGATCCGTCCGGCGCACTTGCTGGTGGCGTTGCTGGATCAAACCGATGGCATCGCCGCCCCGCTGCTGAAGGCCATCGGCGTCGACCCGGCGACCGTCGAGCGCGAAGCGGGCGACATCGCCGACCGGCTGCCGCGCGCGACCGGTGCGACCACCACACCGCAGCTCGGCCGCGAGGCACTGGCGGCGCTGGCCGCCGCGCAGCGTCTGGCCACCGAGCTGGGCGACGAGTACGTCTCGACCGAGAATCTGCTGGTCGGCCTGGCCGACGGCGACTCCGAGGTGGCCAAGCTGCTGCGCAGGCACGGCGCGAGCCCCGAGGCGCTGCGGGATGCCTTCACCACGGTGCGCGGCAGCGCGCGGGTCACCAATCCCGACCCGGAAGCCAGCTACCAGGCCCTGGAGAAGTACTCCACCGACCTCACCGAGGCCGCCCGCGCGGGCAAGCTCGACCCGGTGATCGGTCGCGACACCGAGATCCGCCGCGTCGTGCAGGTGCTCTCGCGGCGCACCAAGAACAACCCGGTGCTCATCGGCGAGCCCGGCGTCGGCAAGACCGCCATCGTGGAGGGTCTGGCGCGCCGGATCATCGAGGGCGACGTCCCGGAGTCGTTGCGCAACAAGAAGGTCGTCTCGCTCGACCTGGGCGCGATGGTCGCGGGCGCGAAGTATCGCGGTGAGTTCGAGGAGCGGCTCAAGGCCGTGCTCGACGACATCAAGAACAGCGCGGGCGAGATCATCACCTTCATCGACGAGCTGCACACCATCGTCGGCGCCGGCGGCACCGGCGACTCGGCGATGGACGCGGGCAACATGATCAAGCCGCTGCTCGCGCGCGGTGAACTGCGCCTGGTCGGCGCGACCACACTCGACGAGTACCGCAAGTACATCGAGAAGGACGCGGCACTCGAGCGCCGGTTCCAGCAGGTCATGGTCGGTGAGCCGTCGGTGGCCGACACCATCGGCATCCTGCGCGGCATCAAGGAGCGCTACGAGGTGCATCACGGCGTGCGGATCACCGATTCCGCGCTGGTGGCTGCCGCGACCCTGTCGGACCGCTACATCACCTCCCGGTTCCTGCCCGACAAGGCGATCGACCTGATCGACGAGTCGGCCTCGCGACTGCGCATGGAGATCGACTCCCGGCCGGTCGAGATCGACGAGGTGGAGCGGGCTGTGCGCCGCCTCGAGATCGAGGAGGTCGCGCTGGAGAAGGAGACCGACGAGGGCTCCAAGCAGCGGCTCGAGAAGCTGCGGCAGGAACTGGCCGACGACCGCGAGAAGCTCAGCCAGCTGACCACCCGGTGGCAGAACGAGAAGAACGCGATCGACTCGGTGCGCGGGCTCAAGGAGCAGCTCGAGGCGCTGCGCGGGGAGTCCGAGCGCGCCGAGCGCGACGGTGACCTGGGCAAGGCCGCCGAGCTGCGCTACGGCCGGATCCCCGCGCTGGAGAAGGAGCTCGCCGCGGCCGAGCAGGTCAGCGGCGCGGCGCCGGACGGCGACGTGATGCTCAACGAGGAGGTCACCCCCGACGACATCGCCGACGTGGTGTCGTCGTGGACGGGTGTGCCGGTCGGCCGGATGCTCGAGGGCGAGACCGCCAAGCTGCTGCGGATGGAGACCGAGGTCGCCGGGCGCGTCGTCGGGCAGGAAGAAGCGGTGCAGGCGGTGTCCGACGCGGTGCGCCGGGCGCGGGCCGGGGTCGCCGATCCCAACCGCCCGACCGGGTCGTTCCTGTTCGTCGGTCCGACCGGCGTGGGCAAGACCGAGCTGGCGAAGTCGCTGGCGGACTTCCTGTTCGCCGACGAACGCGCCATGGTCCGCATCGACATGAGCGAGTACAGCGAGAAGCACTCGGTGGCTCGTCTGGTCGGCGCGCCGCCCGGATACGTCGGCTACGACCAGGGTGGCCAGCTCACCGAGGCGGTGCGCAGGCGGCCGTACTCGGTGGTGCTGTTCGACGAGATCGAGAAGGCGCACCCGGACGTCTTCGACATCCTGCTGCAGGTTCTCGACGAGGGCAGGCTGACCGACAGCCAGGGCCGCACGGTCGACTTCCGCAACACGATCCTCATCCTCACCTCCAACCTGGGTGCGGGCGGCGATCGGGAGCACGTGATGGAGGCGGTGCGGCGCGCGTTCAAGCCGGAGTTCCTCAACCGGCTCGACGACGTCGTGATGTTCCACGCGCTCGACGCCAAGCAGTTGGAGTCGATCGTCGACATCAACCTGCGGCAGCTGCAGAAGCGGCTCTCGCAGCGGCGGCTGACCCTCGATGTCACCGACGAGGCCAAGCAGTGGCTGGCGGTGCGCGGCTACGACCCGGCCTACGGTGCGCGGCCGCTGCGCAGGCTGATCCAGCAGGCCATCGGCGACAGCCTGGCCAAGGAGCTGCTCTCCGGCGCGGTCGTCGACGGCGACACGGTGCGGGTGAGCGTAGACGACGCCACCGACACGCTGGTCGTCGGTCGCGAGGCTGTCCACAGCTCGTGAAATATCCACAGCGCGGTGCGTAGGGACCTCCCAACGCACCGCGCTGACCTACGCTGGAGCTCATGACGAACCCGAACGATCCGTGGGGGCAACGCCCGGAGGATTCGCCGACCGAACGGTTGGGTTCGCCGGGCATGGATTCGACCAAGCCGTACGGAGGCGGTGGATTCGACGAGTGGGGGCAGCCGTCGAACCCGACGCAGGCCTTGCCTCCGCACGACGCGCAGTGGGGCGCCTACGAAAGTGGTTATCCCGCAGCGCAACCGCCACCACACCAGCCGCCCCCCGGCTACGACCAGGGCTATCCGGCCCCGCCGCCTCCGGGCTACCCGCCCCGGCCGCAGGACGGTGACCAGGGCGAACCGCCGAAGCGGCACACCGGTTTGTGGATCGCGCTCGGCCTGGGCGTGCTCGCGCTGATCGCGGTCGGCGGTGTGCTCGCCGGCCTGGTGCTCAGCGGCAACTCCTCCGATGACGACACCACCGCGTCAGGGCTGACCACCAGCCAGGTGGCGCCGCCGACCAGCAGGCAGACCACTCCGGTCGTGCCGCCCAGCGCGAGTGGCCTGCCCGGGCTGCCCGGTCTCGGCGGTGGCGACGATCTCGGTGCCACGATGGGCAGCATCACCGCCAACACCGGCACCGAGATCACCATGAGCACCCTCGGCGGGTCGACAGTTCGGGTGCTGATCGACGATGCCACCCAGGTGATCTCGCTGACCAGCACGAAGGCGAGCGAGCTGCCCGTCGGCGACATGGTTATGGTGCAGGGCGACAAGAACCCAGACGGGTCGATCCACGCCAAGATCATCATCAGTACGGCGTTGCCAGGCGGCCCCCGATGAGCGACCCGCGCGTCGAAAGCCCGGCACTGCCGGGCGATCACGGCGACGGCTGGATAGGCTAGGCGACGATGACGGCTATGTGGTTCGGGTTAGCGGCGATCGCACTCGTGGGTGCGGTCGTACTGCTGTATTTCGATCGGGTCCAGCGACAGCGGACCGGGCACGCCCGCCAGGTCTGGGCGAAGTCCCAGGGCTATACCTATGTTTCGGTCGAGCCCGCGCTCGCCTCGACGTGGCGTCGGGGCGCACTGGCCAAGCTCGGCTATCTCTCGGCAGTCGACGTGGTCTCCGGCATCCGCAAGGGCGAGAAGTTCGTGCTCTTCGATCTGGAGGACGCGGCCACCCTGGTGGCGGTGCGCAGGCAGATCGGTTCCGAGATCGACGTCGACATGCGGCTCAAGACCGCGTCGCCGCCGAAGGACCACGATCTGGAACTGCTCGGCGCGATCGGTGACCGGGTCGTCTTCGCGACCGATCCCGAGATCGCCAGGCACGCGGTCGATCAGCGGATGGTCGGCTTCATCGAGTCGCTGACCGACACCGTGCAGATGCTGTGGAGCGAGGGCAACTGGACCCTCGGCATGCTGCCCGTCGGCAGCGGCGCTAAGGACTGGGAGACCGCGATCGACGCGGTGCTGCGCCTGTCCGGCCTGCTGCACGTGCTGCCGCCGGTCGCCGAGCCGAGCGAGTTCACCCGGCCGCGCAGCAATGCCGACCAGCCGCTGGGCACGGGCCCGCGGCCGGTCTACGACGAGGACGACGTCGACGACGACCGCGCGTCCGGCGAATTCGCGCCCGCCCGCCCGGTCACCGAGGACTACTCCGACCACGGCCGCACCCGGTTCCCCGGCCCGGACGACGAACTCGACGCCGACGACCGCTACCGCGACGAGCCGGGCTTCGGCCCCCGCGCCGCCGCCCCGCAGACCGCCGGCGAGCCCGACGACTACGCCGAGTACAGCCGTCGCCCGGCGGGCAGGCCCGCCTACACCGCCGACGATTACGACCCCGACCTCGACGATCCCGAATTCGAGGATCAGCCGGCGCCGGGCCGCCGCCCGCTCGGCGAGCCTCCGAAGCGGCCGTCGCTGGCCGTGGTCCCCGAACCGCGTCCGCGCGTAGAACCGCCGCTGCCGCATGCCGAGGAGTCCGAATCCGGACAGCCCGGCGGCCCCTTCCACCCCGGTTTCCGCCCGTACCAGGGGCCGGTACCGAAGTGACCAGTGCCGCGGCGATCGGCGCCGCGGCAGCCTACTCGTCTCGACCGGAATCGACCTGCGATGACTGACAGCCCAGTGCGCCTACCCGGCGTGCACCGTCCCGTGGCCATGATCACCGGACCGACGTCCGGGATCGGCCAGGGTTTCGCCCACCGTCTCGCCAGCCTCGGCTACGACCTGGTGCTCGTCGCCAGGAACGAGGAGCGGCTGCGCGCGCTCGCCGACGAGCTCGGCCGCCGCTACGCCACCTCCGCCGAGGTGCTCGTCGCCGACCTCGCCGACGACGAGGACCGCGCCCGGGTCGCCGACCGCGCTGCCCAGGGTCTCGAATTCCTGGTCAACAACGCGGGTTTCGCGCACTCGGGGGAGTTCTGGACCATCGAGCCCGCCGAGCTGCAGGCCCAGCTCGACGTCAACGTCACCTCGGTATTGCAGCTGTGCAGGGCCGCGCTGCCCGCGATGATCGCCGCGGCCTCCGGGTCGATCGTCAATGTCGCGAGCGTAGCCGGGCTGATCCCCGGTCGGGGGTCGACCTACTCGGCCTCCAAGGCCTACGTCGTATCCTTCTCGGAGGGGCTGGCGGGTGGATTGTCGGGCACGGGTGTCCGCGTCCAGGCGCTGTGCCCCGGGTTCGTGCACACCGAGTTCCACGAGCGCGCGGGCATCGAGATGGGTTCGCTGCCGAAGCGCCTGTGGCTCGACGTCGACCAGGTCGTCGACGGGTGCCTGCAGGATCTGGACTCCGGCAAGGTCATCAGCGTGCCCGGCGTGCAGTACAAGGTGCTCACCGCGGTGGCGGGTTTCGTCCCACGAACCCTGGTGACGCGCCTCAATCGCGGACTCTTCAACGCGCGCGGACGGACCTAGGCCATGAGCGCTGGGCCGAAACGCGGCGCGTAGCGTTAGCACCGGCCCGGCTCATGACCGAAAGGACACGCAAACGATGATCGACCAGGCACGTCAGGCGCTCACCGAGGCGGATCGCGACCAGCTGGCCGCGCTCGTGCGCGAGCTCGCGGTCGTGCACGGCAAGGTGACGCTGTCCTCGGGCAAGGAGGCCGACTACTACGTCGACCTGCGCCGCGCGACGCTGCACCACCAGGCCGCCCCGCTGATCGGTTCGCTGCTGCGCGAACTGGTCGCCGACTGGGACTTCGACGCCGTCGGTGGACTCACCATGGGCGCCGATCCGGTCGCGATGGCGGTCATGCACGCGCCGGGTCGCCCGATCGACGCGTTCGTCGTCCGCAAGGCGGCCAAGGCGCACGGTATGCAGCGCCAGATCGAGGGCCCCGACATCGTGGGCAAGCGGGTGCTGGTCGTCGAGGACACCACCACCACGGGCAACTCGCCGCTGACCGCGGTTCGCGCGCTGCGCGACGCGGGCGCGATCGTGGTCGGCGTCGCTACTGTCGTCGACCGGGAAACCGGTGCTGACCAGGTCATTGCCGCGGAGGGGCTGGAGTATCGGTCCATCCTCGGGCTCGATGACCTTGCTCTGGGTTAGCCTGAACAACGCCAAACCTGGATGACGATGTGGTCGTCCGGTAAGTCTGAAGGACGTGTGAGTCACCTGTGGTGAGCATTGCAGTTAACAAGAGTCGCGACAACGTTGCGATGCTCGGGATCGGTGCGTACCGACCGCAGCGCATCGTCAGCAATGCTGAAGTGTGCGAAAAGCTCGACTCGACGCCCGAGTGGATTTTCGAGCGCACCGGTATCCACAACCGTCGCTGGATCAGCGGCGACGAGACCATCCGGTCGATCGCCGCGGCCGCCGGTGACCGCGCGCTGAAGAACTCCCCGATCGAGCGCGCCCAGATCGGCGCGGTCATCCTGTGCACGTCGAGCTGGCTCAAGCTCACCCCGCACGGCGCGCCGTCGGTGGCCTCCGATCTCGGCCTCAACGGTGTGGCTGCCTTCGATCTCACCTCCGGCTGCGGTGGCTTCGGCTACGGCCTCGGCGTCGCCGCCGACCTGATCCGCGCCGGTTCGGCCGACTACGTGCTGGTGATCGGCGCCGAGACGATGACCGTCGGCCTCGACCCGACCGACCGCGGCACCGCGATGATCTTCGGTGACGGCGCGGGCGCCGTGGTCGTCGGCCCGGCCGAGGAGAACGGCATCTCGCCGACGGTGTGGGGCAGCGACGGCGAGAACGCCGAGGCCATCGCCCAGGATGTCGACTTCCTCGCGTACATGAACAAGGCCCAGGCCATGCAGGGCACCGACCCCGAGGTCGAGCCGATCGGCCGGATGTCGCTGCACATGGAGGGCCCGAAGGTCTTCCGCTGGGCCGCGGTGACTCTGCCGCGCGCGCTGTCGGCGGCGCTGGACGCCTCCGGCGTGGCCAAGGAGGACATCGAGGTGTTCATCCCGCACCAGGCCAACGCCCGGATCAACGAGCTGATGAAGAAGAACCTCGGCCTGGCCGAGGGCATCCCGATGGCCAACGACATCGAGAACACCGGCAACACCTCGGCCGCCTCGATCCCGCTGGCGATGGAGGAGATGCTGGTCACCGGTAAGGCGAAGGGTGGTCAGCTGGCGCTGTTGCTCGGCTTCGGCGCCGGGCTGAGCTACGCGGGCCAGGTCGTCACCCTGCCGCCCGCCCCGAAAGAAACGAGCTTCTGACGTGCGACCGCTGCGCGCCGGATACCTCGCGGCGGCGGCGGTCACCGTCTTCGGTGCCGTCACCGGTCGCGAACGGCTGCAATGGCTGACCAAGCCGCTGCTGATGCCGCTGCTGGCGGCCGACACCGTCACCAGCGGTGTCGAGCTCGACCCGGCCGAACGCCGGATCCTGCTCGGCTCGCTGGCCGCGGCCACCGTCGGTGACGTGCTGCTGATCGACCCCGACGACGACAAGCGCCTGATCGCGGGCGCCTCCTCGTTCGCCGTCATGCAGACCGGCTACTCGCTGCTGTGGTGGCGGCGCGGTGCCCGGCCGCGGGCCGCGATCGCCGCGCCCCGGCTGGTGGCGTGGGCGGGCGCGGCCGGTCTGCTGCGGGCCAAGGCCCCGGTGCTGGCGGTGCCGTTGACCGCCTACGGCGCCACTCTCGGCACCGCCGCGACCCTGGCCTCGGACCCCGCGCTAGCGCCGGGCGCCCGGAATATCGCCGGATTGAACATCCCGAACGGCGACCCGCGCAGTCGGCTCGGTCTCGGCGCGCTGCTGTTCACGGTGTCGGACGGGCTGATCGTGCTGCGTCGCCTGTTCGCGCGCGAGGAGCGGACCCGCCGGATCAGCGAGGGCGTCATCCTGGCGACCTACGCCGCGGCGCAGTATCTGCTGACCGATCCCGCGGTGGGCACGCCCCGCCGCGGTGCCTGATACTCCCTGTCACACAGCGCTTACCTGGGTGTCCTCCGGCGGCAACACCCGCCGCGCACGCTTCGAAGATGACCGGGGAAGTGCAGTTCATCGAGGTGCACGGCTATCGCCGCGCGTTCCGGATGGCGGGGTCGGGGCCGCCGCTGTTGCTCATTCACGGCATCTCCGACAGTTCGGGGACCTGGGCGCCGGTGTTCGACGCGCTCGCCGAGCACTTCACCGTGCTCGCGCCCGACCTGCTCGGCCACGGCGAATCGGACAAGCCCCGCGCCGACTACGCCGTCGCCGCCTACGCGAACGGCATGCGTGACCTGCTCAGCGTGCTCGGCATCGAGCGGGTCACCGTGGTCGGGCACTCGCTCGGTGGCGGGGTCGCGATGCAGTTCGCCTACCAGTTCCCGGAGAAAGTGGAGCGGCTCGCGCTGGTCTGCCCGGCGGGGATGGGCGCGGGGGTGCATCCGGCGTTCCGGCTGGCCACCCTGCCCGGCGCTGGTCCCGGGCTGATGGCCGTGACCAGCTGGCCGGTGCGCACCGTCGTGCGCGCGGCGATCCCGGTGGTCAACAGCCTGGGCGGTCTGGGGCTCGGCCCGGACGTCGACTACGTGCTCGGCCTCTACGGCCAGCTGTCCGACACCGCCGCGCGCAACGCGTTCCTGCGCACGATCCGGGCCGCCGCCGATCGGCGCGGTCAGTCCATCACCATGCTCGACCGGGGCTACCTGGCCGCGCACCTGCCGACGCTCATCATCGGCGGCACCCGCGACACCGTCATCCCCTCCGGCCACGCCGAACGCGCGCACCGCGCGTTTCCCGGCTCGATGCTCGAGATCTTCGACGGCGCCGGACATTTCCCGCACCATTTCGACCCGGACCGTTTCGTGAAACTGATCCGGGCCTTCATCGACAGCACCGAACCGGCGATCTTCGACCCCCAGCGCTGGCAGCGGACCTTGCGTCGCGGCCGCCCGATAGTGGCCCTGCCCTCGGCAAACGCGGCCCCCGGCTGACCGGTTGGGTAACTCGCCGGGCACCGGCTGACCCGACCCCACGCCGAACCGGCAGCCGCCTGCTCAGCCGACGACCGTCCTACGTCTGGCCGGAATCGCGGGAAGGCGGAAGGAGCATGATGCGGTCGCGGTTCCTCGGATCGACGCGGATCGGAATGGTCTGACCGATCGTCATGCGCGGTCTGTCCACCGGCATCACGTCGACCACGATCGTGCCGTGATACGTGTCGGACCCCGGCACGGTCAGTTCGACGTCGAATTCGGTGAGTTCGCTGGAATGGTCGGTGCGCGCCAGCGCGCGCATGCCGTCGATACGCGCCCAGCCCTCCAATCCGTGCCTGCGCAGTTTGCGGTCGGCCCTGGTCGGCATGGAGGCGATCGCCATGGCGATGCCCGCGCCGGAACCGAACAACCCGACCATGATGAGGACCTGGTAGGGCATCGTCCCCGGCGGCGTATGCGGGGCGAGCCAGCCGAGCCAGACCGCGAGCGCGACGACATACATCGCGACGACGCAGCTCAGCGCCTGAACAATGCGCGTGTGCTCCATACCGACAACCACCCGTGAGCCCTACGCCCTCCAGGATAGGTCGCGTCACCACCCGGTTCGGGGCGTCCGCGATTACGATTCGCGCATGAGCACTCCGCCCCCGCCCCCGCCCCAGGGATATCCCGGCTACGGGCCGCCGCCGGATCATCCGCAGGCGACCACGGTGCTGATCCTCGGCATCCTCGGACTGGCGCTGTGCGGCATCCTCGCGCCGTTCGCCTGGGCCAAGGGTCGCACCGTGCTCGGTGAGATCGACGCGTCGCAGGGCCGGACGGGCGGGCGCTCGCAGGCCTACGCGGGCTACATCATGGGGATCGTCGGCACCGTGGTGCTGGCGGTGTCGCTGCTCGTCGGTGTGGCGAGCGTGGTGGTGTTCTTGCTCGTGGGGGCAGCCGAATCGTCGGCGTAACCCGGGCCCACCTAGCATTCTCCGGGTGAACGAGTCAGTGCCATCGCCCGAGGTCGAGGTCGCGGGTCCGACCGAATGGGGCGAGCATCCGCACGGGCTCGGGCCGTGGGAACAGGAATACGGCACCCCGGCGCCCACCGACGAACGCTACGACCCGGTGCTGCTGGCCGAGGGTGACCGGCGCAATGTCGTCGACGCGTACCGCTACTGGACCCGCGAGGCGATCGTCGCCGACATCGACGCGCGCCGTTTTCCTTTCCACGTGGCCATCGAGAACTTCGGGCACGACGCCAACATCGGCACCGTGGTCCGCACCGCCAACGCCTTCGCCGCGGCCGCGGTGCACATCGTCGGCAGGCGGCGGTGGAACCGGCGTGGCGCGATGGTCACCGACCGCTACCAGCACCTGGTGCACCACAGCGATCTGGCCGAGCTGCGCGCCTTCGCCGACGCCGAGGGACTGGCCGTCGTCGCGGTCGACAATGTGCCCGGCGCGGTCCCGCTGGAGACCGCGCAACTGCCCCGCGACTGCCTGCTGCTGTTCGGCCAGGAAGGCCCCGGTGTCAGCGACGATGCGAAAGACGCTGCCGCGCTGACGGTTTCGATCGCCCAATTCGGCTCGACCCGCAGCATCAACGCCGGCGTCGCCGCCGGGATCGCCATGCACGCCTGGATCAGGCAGCACGCCGACCTGTCGCTGGCCTGGTAGCGGTCGGTTCCTGACCGTCTTGATGTGTGCATCGGCCCGGTTGTGATCGAATCAGCCTCGAATCGGTAACAGAACGGGCGCGGAAACCGGGCAGCAACTGGCACCATGGTCCTATGACCTCGCGCAGCGGCCGGCGCCCACAGCCCACAGAACGCGCCGGATCCGTGCCGACACCGGCGTTGTGGTCCGAGCGCGCCGACATGGCCGAGTCCGCGATCATCTCGCGGCACCTGCGCATGCTGTGGGGTTGTCCCGGAACGGAATTGGGAGTCGTCGGCTGGCCTGCCACCCGGCGTGAACGCGGCTTCGCCGGCTGGCACTACTGGTGGCAGGCGCATCTGCTCGACATCGCGGTCGACGCCGCCAACCGGGTCCCCACGCCCGCACGGCGGCGGCGGATCGGCGCGATCGCCCGCGCCATCCGGCTCCGCAACATCACCGGCTGGACCAACCGCTACTACGACGACATGGCCTGGCTCGCGATCGCGCTGGAACGCGCCGAGCGCACCCAGGAGCTGACCACCGCCCGCCGTGCCCTCGTCGCGCTCGAACAGCAGCTCTACGGCGCCTGGGACCCGGAGACCGGCGGCGGCATCCCGTGGCGGGTCCGGTCGGACTTCTTCAATGCCCCCGCCAACGGCCCGGCGGGCATCGCGCTGCTGCGCCTGGGCCGGGTCGAGCGCGCGCAGCAGATGGCCGACTGGATCGACGCCACCCTGCGCGACCCCGAGTCCGGCCTGATTCTCGACGGCATCCACCTGCCGTCCGGCGAGATCGAGCGCCCGGTGTTCAGCTACTGCCAGGGCGTCGTGCTCGGCCTGGAGACCGAGCTGGCCGTGCGTATCGACGACGACGAGCGGCACCTCGCGCGGGTCGGCCGCCTGCTGGCCGCCGTCGAGGAACACATGACCACCCGCCTGGTGATCTCCGGTGGTGGCGGCGGCGACGGCGGCCTGTTCAACGGCATCCTCGCCCGCTATCTGGCGGTCGTCGCCCTGATGCTGCCCGGCGACGGCAAGCAGCAGGAGACCGATCGGCGGACCGCGGCGGCCATCGTGAAGGCGTCGGCGACCGCGGCCTGGGCCAATCGCCTCGAGGTCGAGGGCGAGCCGCTGTTCGGCCACGACTGGAGCAAACCCGCCCGCTTACCCGGCGGCACGGCCGGTGCGGGCAAGTTCACGGCGGGCGGTTCCGTGACGGCCTCGGTCGTGCCGGAACGCGATCTGTCGGTGCAGCTGTCCGGCTGGATGCTGATGGAAGCCGCCTACCAGGTCACCGCGGCCGGGCTGTGAGCTGTCAGCGCTCGGCTTCGCCGACGACGCTGGGCGCCCGGTCGATATCGAAGTCCTCGGCCGGCTTGGCCATCTCCTGCCGGTAGTGGCGCAGGCCCAGGATCGTGCCGATGATCAGGCCGACGATCATCGTGCCGATCACCGCGGGCATCAGCCACGGCACCTGCTCGAGGAACTCGCCCGCGTAGTAGCCGATCAGCAGCAGCACCGGGGCCCAGATGATCGCGCCGAGGGTGCTGGCGATGGTGTAGCGGCGGTGATCCATCTTGGCCGCGCCCGCGACCATCGGGCACAGCGTGCGCACCCACGGAATCCAGCGCGCCACCAGCACGGCGAGGAACCCGTGTTTCTCCAGCAGCGCGGTGACCTTGGCCAGATTCCTGGTGTTGATATAGCGGCCGTTCTTGCGCGCGACCAGGTGGTGCCCGGTGCGCTGGCCCACGACATAGCCCACCTGATTACCCGCGATGGCGGCCACCATGGTGCCCACCGACAGGGCCCAGACCTGCGCTTCGCCGTTGGCGTGCGAGGCCATCACGATGCCGGCGGTGATCAGCATGGAGTCACCGGGCAGGAACAGCCCGATGATGAACGCGCATTCGAGGAAGACGAAGACGAGGACAACCGTCCAGACCACGGCGGGGCCTGCCGAGATCAGTGGCTCGAAGCTGCCCAGTGCCAGGGTCGACGGTACTGCGGTCACTTGCTCAGCGGATCTCGTTCGCCGAAGCGGCCAGCTCGGCGGCGGGCGCGTCCTCGGTGGGCGCGGTACCGCGACGCTTGTCGAGCACCTTCTTACCGACGGTGATGATCGCGGGCAGGATCGAGACGAACACGATCAGCAGGAAGATGCCCTCGATGTGGTCCCGGATGAACGGCACGTTGCCCAGGAAGTAGCCGAGCACCGTGACACCGCCACCCCACAGCACCGCGCCGACGATGTCGAACGCCACGTACTTGCGGTAGCTCATCTTCGACACACCGGCCAGCACCGGCATGAACGTGCGCACGATCGGCACGAACCTGGCCAGGATGATGGTCTTGGGGCCGTGCTTCTCGAAGAACTCGTGCGTCTCGATGACGTACTGCTTCTTGAAGAAGCGGCTGTCTTCCTTCTTGAAGATGGCCGGGCCGATCTTGCGACCGATCCAATACGCGCACTGGTCGCCGGCGAAGGCGACGAGGATCACCAGGGGCACCAGCACCCAGATGGAGACCGGCGGGTTCGGCTGCGCGGCCAGCATGCCGCCGGTGAACAGCAGCGAGTCACCGGGCAGCAACGGGAACAGCAGGCCGGTCTCGATGAAGACGATGGCCAGGATGGCGGGTAGGACCGCGTTCTTGAGCCAGGTCTCCTGGAGCAGATACATCGGGTCCAGCAACTGGGTCAACGCAAGGTTGTTCGTCACCGCATCGGATACCGCCAGCAAAGTCACGGCCCCCACAGTACCGGGCGAATCTGTGACATGAGTGGCCCACAGTAGGCTGACGCCTGACAGAATTGGTTTTTCGCTCCCCACACACGGAGGTCACTGCTGTGCCTATCGCGACTCCGGAGGTCTACGCCGAGATGCTCGGCCGGGCCAAGGCGCACTCGTTCGCATTCCCGGCTATCAACTGCACTTCGTCGGAGACGATCAACGCCGCCATCAAGGGCTTCGCGGACGCGGGCAGCGACGGCATCATCCAGTTCTCGACCGGTGGCGCCGAGTTCGGCTCCGGTCTGGGCGTGAAGGACATGGTCACCGGCGCGGTGGCGCTGGCCGAGTTCGCGCACGTGGTCGCCGCGAAGTACGACGTGACGATCGCGCTGCACACCGACCACTGCCCCAAGGACAAGCTGGACACCTACGTGCGTCCGCTGCTCGCGATCTCGCAGGAGCGGGTGAACAACGGCCAGAACCCGCTGTTCCAGTCGCACATGTGGGACGGCTCGGCCATCCCGATCGACGAGAACCTCGAGATCGCCAAGGAGCTGCTGAAGCTCTCGAAGTCCGCCAACATCATCCTCGAGGTCGAGATCGGCGTCGTCGGTGGCGAGGAAGACGGCGTCGAGGCCGAGATCAACGACAAGCTCTACACCTCGCCCGAGGACTTCGAGAAGACCATCGACGCGCTCGGCGCCGGTGAGAACGGCAAGTACCTGCTGGCCGCCACCTTCGGCAACGTGCACGGTGTGTACAAGCCGGGCAACGTGGTGCTCAAGCCCGAGGTGCTGGCCGAGGGCCAGCGCGTCGCGGCCGCCAAGCTGGCGCTGCCCGAGGGCTCGCAGCCGTTCGACTTCGTCTTCCACGGTGGTTCGGGCTCGCTGAAGTCCGAGATCGAGGACTCGCTGCGCTACGGCGTCGTGAAGATGAACGTCGACACCGACACCCAGTACGCCTTCACCCGTCCGGTCGCCGGCCACATGTTCGCCAACTACGACGGCGTGCTGAAGATCGATGGTGAGGTCGGCAACAAGAAGGTCTACGACCCGCGCAGCTACCTGAAGAAGGCCGAGACCTCGATGGCCGCGCGCGTCGTCGAGGCGTGCAACGACCTGAAGTCGGCCGGTCGTTCCGTCAGCGGTTCCTGATCGGCCTTTCGCGACAATCAAACGGGGCCCGAGCTCATGAGTCTTGATGTCCGTGTGCTCGGGCCCGTTCGACTGCTGGTCGGCGGCGAGCCGGTGGCGGTCGGCGGGCCCAAGCCGCGCGCTCTGCTAGCCGCGCTCACCGTCAACCGACGGCGCGCGGTGTCTTCTGCCGTGCTGGCCGAGATGGTCTGGAACGAGGATCCGCCGGACTCCTACGCCGCCAGCCTGCAGGTGTTCGTCTCGAACATCCGCAAGGCCCTGCGCAACGCGGGCATCGACTCGGCTCAGGTCCTGCGCACCGAGGGCGCGGGCTATCGGCTCGAGATCCCGGACACCGCGTGCGATCTCGGCCGGTTCGAGAACGCGCGCGAGGCGGGCACCCGCTGCCTGGAGGTAGGCGATCACCCCGGCGCGGCCAACCTCTTCGGCGCCGCGCTGCGGGAGTGGTCCGGGCGCGCGCTGGCCGACCTGGCCGGTCTGCAATTCGCCGACGGCTTCGCCACCGCGATGGACGAGGAGCGGCTGCTGGCCGTCTCCGCCCGCGTCGACGCCGAAATCGCCTGCGGGCGGGCGTCTTCGGTGATCGGTGAGCTGGTCTCGATGACCAACGAGCACCCGCTGCGCGAGCCGCTGTGGGGTCAGCTGATCACCGCGCTCTACCTGTCCGGCCGCCAGGCCGACGCGCTGGAAGCGTGCCGCCGGGTGCGCAATGTGCTGGCCGAGGAACTCGGCATCGATCCCGGTGCCGCGCTGATCGAGCTGGAACAGCGGGTGCTGCGGCAGGAACCGCTGAATGTGGTGGAGGCCAAGCGTTCCGAGCAGCTCGCGGCGGCGATGACCGAGACGGTCACCGAGGTGCCGCGCTCGATCCGCAACGGCAACCTGCGCTTCGCCGACGGTCGCACCATCCCGATTCCGCACGGCGGCTTGCGGATCGGCCGGATGACCGACAACGAGCTGGTCCTCGACGATCCGAAGGCCAGCCGCTACCACGCCCACATCATGCCCAGCCGCGCCGGCCTGCTGATCAAGGATCTGCACTCGGCCAACGGTGTCTACGTCAACGAGGTGCCGATCGACAGCGGCGCGCTGCTCGCCGACGGCGACCTCATCCGCATCGGGGCGACGATTCTGACGTTCATCGCGGTGGCCTAGGCGTTTCGCCCCGGCCACCGGCGACGACGTCTCAGGTGAGGCGAACTTCGGCGACGGCGCGGCCGAAGAGCTTGCGGCCCTCGGAGATTCCGCTCAACAGGATGGTGGCGCCGCGGCGCTGCGGGTCGATCGACTTGACCTTGCCGGAGAACTCGATGACGCCCGCCGCGGCAGGCGGCACCGGGACGAAACCGGAGAAGCGCACGGCCAGCTTCGCGATCGCGGTCGGGTCGCCGAGCCAGTCGCTCAGGTACTGGGCTGCCAGGCCCATGGTGAGCAGGCCGTGGGCCACCACCGTCGGCAGGCCGGCCAGTTCGGCGGCGCGATCGCTGAAGTGGATCGGGTTCGGGTCGCCGGAGACACCGGCGTAGTTGGCCAGGTCGCCGCGCGTCACCTTGGCGATGCCCGCGGGCAGCTCGTCGCCCTTGGCCACCGAGCCGAACTCGGGGACGGTGTTGACCGGCGCGAACTCGCGTGCCGGGGCGACCGGCGCGGGGCCGGTGCGGCGGATCAGGATGTCGTCGGTGTCGACCCCGGCGATCGCGGCCGGGCGCGCGTGCATGCTGATGTTCTCGACGGCCTCGACGATGTTGGGGTCCACCTCGACACCGCGGCGGGCCACGATGGTGGTGGTGCCCTGCACGGCGATCTCGTCGTCCTGATTGACCAGCGTGAAGCCGACGTTGACGAAGTCGTTGTCGCCGAACTGGCGGATCGACTCGATCTCGATCTCGGTCCGGATCCGGTCACCGGCCAGCATGGGCCGGTAGATCTCGAAGACCTGGTCGGTTTGCAGCACCTGGGAGAGGTCGTACTCGGTGAGCACGCTGTCGAGCAGCGCCCTGGTGGCGCTCATCCCGATCACCGACGCGAAGGTCGGCGGCGCGATGACGCCGTCGTACCCGAGCTTGCGCGCGTCGACTTCCTGGTGGTGGGCGGGGTGCGTGTTCTGCACGGCCCTGGCGAATTCCCGGATCTTCTCGCGGCCGACTTCGTAGTGATCGCGGAAACCGAAGCGCTGGCCGACCAGCGACGCATCCGGGACCACAGCTTCGGTGCCCGGCTGCGACACTGTCTGTTCCCTGCTCATGATCCGGAAAATGTTACTCGAGTACCCAACCGGATGACCAGTTATGTGTGACCCGTCATAGCGGTCATCAACTGCCGCTACGACGGGTCGACACGCCGCTACGGGGTGCCCGCGGGGTCGCAGACCTTCCAGTTTCCGTCGGTGCGCTGCAGGTCGAAGGTCCGCGCGGTCCGCTTGGACGGATCCGCCGATGTGTAGACGGTCGCCTCGGCCAGCGCGGTGTCGCCTGTGATGCGCACCGCATCCACGCTCGCGACGACGGGGATGGAACCGCGCTCGGTCGAGAGCTGATGCACGCCCTTGAACTGGTCGGCGGTGATGCCCTGATAGAAGTCGTGCAGCTGGCCGCACGTGCTCGACCGCAGGTTGTCCAGGTCACCGCTGCGCAGCGCGTCGGCGTAGTCGCCGATCGCGGTGCGGACCTGGCCCTCCGGCGAGTTGTCCCCGCCGGTCATCAGCGCCACCACGGTCGCGATCAGGGCGATGACCAGCACCGCCGCGCCGGCGACGGCCAGCAGCCAGCGCTTCGAACGCGCGGGCTTGTCGGCCGCCGGTTCCTGCGGCGCCTCGATCCGCTGCGGGGGCGCGACCGGTCGCGGCGCGTCCTGGCGCTTGCCCTCGGCCAGCTGCTGCGCGGGCCGGGTCGGCTGGATGTCGGCGGGCGACGGTGCCGACGCCTGCTTGGGCGGCGCGCTCGGTCCACGCGGCGGCGACGGCTGCGTCTCCTCGATCCCCGGCCCATGCGGCCCGGCGGGCCCCTGATGCCCCGCCTGCCGAGGCCCCGCGGGACCCCGTGGCGTATTCGGCGGCGGCGTCATCGGCCTGCCACCCGCGGACGGCACCACCCGATCCGTGCTCTGCGGCCGCTGCACCGGCATCGCGGTGGTCGGCGCGTCCGCCGGATTCACCACCCGCATCGCGATGGTCTGATCCTCCGACGCGGGCACCTCACCCCCGCCCTTCCGCAACGAAGCCGCTCCAGCGGCGGCCGCCGCGCCCGGCCGATCACCCGCGCCGCGTGCCTCCCCGCCGGGACGGCCCGCTGACGTGCCCTGGCCGCCGGAACCCGCTCCGGTCTGGAACTTCTCGGTCGCGTCGGCCCCGCCCGACCGCGAAACATCCTTGTCGGCAACGACTCCGGACACGGTGGGCGCGTCGGCATCACCGGAGCCCGGCTGCGCGGCACCGGAGTCCCGCGAACCCGCAGGGCTCGCACCCGTGCCGCCGGCAGCGCCCACGGCCTGGGAGCCGCCACCGGCTGCCGCTGCGGCGCCCGCCGCCGCACCGCTTGCGGGGGAGTTTGTCGCGTTGTCGGTGGAGGTGCCTGCCGCGCCGCTTGCGGGGGAGTTTGTCGCGTTGTCGGCGGGGGTGCCCGGCGCGCCGCTTGTGGGGCTGCCCGGCGCGTTGCTTGTGGGGGTGCCTGCCGCGCGCATACGGCTCGCTGCTGCGGAGCCTGGCTCGGTCGCGGTGCCGCGATCTGTTGCCGTGGAGCTGGTCGCGTCGGTGCCCCCAACAGGGGTAGTCGCGGCATCCACCGCCGCACCCGCGCCGGTGGGAGCGTCCGCTGCCGTGGCATCGGCGCCCTCGCCGCCGCTCGCTGCCGCGGAGCCTGCTGTCGCCGCGGCGCCGTGGTCTGCCGCGGAGCTGGTGGTAGCGGTCGAGTCGGCGGAGGAGCCCGGTCCGGCCGCCGGGGCGCCCGCTGCGGCATCGGTGCCCGGCGCGGGTCCGGCGTCCGGTGCGTCCGCGCCCCTGCCCGTGTCGGTCGCTGCCGCGGCGCCGGTGGCGCCCCGGTCCGCCTGCGCCGGCCCTTCGGCGGCGTCGGTGCCTGTGGTCGCGTCGGCCGCCTGGTTCTCGTCGGACGCGCGTGCGCCCGCGGCGGCGGCTCCTGCGACGGCCGCACCGGCCGCCGCGGCACCCACCGCCGCGGCGGTTCCCTTGCCTGCCTTCGTGTCCGACTTCGACGGGCGGTCGGCCTGACTCATCTCCGCGGTCGAGATGTCTGCCTGGGCGGCCTTGGACTGCGCGCTCGGGACCTTGACGGTGCGGTCGTCGGCCGAATAGGCCTGGGCACCAGCCGGTTTCCGGCCCGGGATCGACATCGCCGCGGTCGGCGCGTTCGGTCCGGCGAGGTCGGCCGGGTGCTCGCCGCCACGGCTCGTGGCGTCCGGGCTGATCTGTTCCGCGCGATCGTCGCCAGGCAGGCCCTGCGAGAGGCCCGCCAGCGGCGAGGTGCCCGCCTTGGAGCCCTGCTGCGGCGCAGCGCTTTGCGCGCCCGCGCCGGGGCGCCGGACGGCGGAGTCGGGAACGGATCGTTCGCCAGGTGCCGTGCCGCCGGATTGCGCGCCCGGCGTGCGATTCACCTGTGGCGCACCCGAACCCGAAGACTGCTGTCGGCCAGGCGCGTTGCCGGGTCCGAACCCCTGCGGCCCGCCCGGGCCCGTGGGACGTCCGCCAGGAGCGGAGCCGGGCTGCCTCGCGTGCGGCGGGGTACCGGGACCACCCGCGACGCGTTGGCTGCCGGGGCCTGAGTTCTGTTGCCCGCCGGGCGTATTGCCGGGAGCGAAGGGCCTGCCGGGGCCACCTGGCGCGCCGGGAGCGCCGCCCGGACCCGATGCCGGGCGGCCGCCGAATCCGCCTTGCGGGCCGGGAGCGTTACCCGGACCCGACGCCGGACCGCCGCCGGGACCACTGTGCGGGCCGTGGCCACCGGGACCGCCTTGCGGGCCGGGGCCCTGGCCTGGTGCCGGACGGCCGCCGGGGGTGTCGGTGGGGCGGCCCATCGGCGCACCGGGTGCGCCCTGACGTGGGCCGGCGGGCTGGTTGCCCGGACCGCCGGGGCGCGAAGGTTGTTGTCCGGCAGCCGGGTTCGCCGATCGGCCGACCGGTTGAGCGCGGCGCGGGGGCGGCGCGGCGGGGCCGCCCTGTGGACGCGGGCCGCCGCCGACGGGGCCTCCGGCCGAGGAATTCCCCGGGCCCGAAGGGCGCTGTCCGCCAGGCGCAGTGCCGAGGCCGTCGCCCGGTCGCCCGGACGGCTGCTGACCACCGGGCGCGTTCGCCGGGCGTTCGGACGGCGAGCGTCCGCCGGGTGCGTTCGTATGTCGCTCGGTCGACTGGTCGCCGGCGCCGGCAGCGCCCGGCAGCTCACCACGGCGGATGACAACCGTCTCCGCGTTGCCGGGGGGAACGGTCGGCCTGCCCGGTTCGGTCACCGCTTCGGGGGTCGACTTGGGCGCGCCGGTCGACGGCGCGGTGTTCGACGAATCGGCGCCGCGCTGGGCGGTCGCGCCGGGGTCGGCAGATTCGGCTGCCGCGTTGTTCTCGTCGGTCGGGTCGGACACCTAGTACCCCTCGCTCAGGCTCGAACGTTCCACTCGCGCCACAGCCTAGTGCGCGCCGCGCCGAGGGGTTCGCCGATCGCCTCGCGGCGGGCCGGGCGACGACGTCACGGGCCTCGGTGCACAATGAACCCATGACCTCCTTCGGTGACCTGCTCGGACCGCAGCCGGTCCTCCTTCCGGAATTGATCGACGCCGAGGACGCCATCGCGGCGGGCACCGATCCCGTCCAGGTCGCCGCCGATCATCCGGCCGCGTCGATCGCGTGGGCGCAGCTGGCCGAGGCGTCGCTCGAGCGCGCGGGCGACGAGGTCAACCACGACACCGTCGCCGCCTACGCCTTCGCCCGCACCGGTTACCACCGCGGCCTCGACCTGCTGCGCCGCAACGGCTGGAAGGGCTTCGGCCCCGTCCCGTGGAATCACGAACCGAACCAGGGTTTCCTGCGCAGCGTCGGCGCGCTGGCCAGGGCGGCCAAGACCATCGGTGAGACCGAGGAATACGCCCGCTGCCTGGATCTGCTCGAGGACTGCGATCCGCACGCGGCAGCCGAACTCGGCCTGGACTGAGCCCGCGGCCGGATCCGAGTCGTAGGTGAGCGATCCCCATCCCGTCGTCGCCGCGGCCAGCCCGGTCGTCGCCGCCGCCAAGGACAGCACCGTCGATCGCGTGAAGGCGTCGGCGGTGCGCCTGCGGCTGTCGATGATCCCGATCATCCAGTGTTCACTGGGTGCGGCACTGGCGTGGTTCATCGCGCACAACGTCATCGGGCACCCCGACCCGTTCTTCGCGCCGACCGCGGCGATCGTCTCGATCGGCATCTCCTTCGGCGCCCGGATCCGCCGGTCGGTGGAGCTGGTGGTCGGCGTCGCCGTCGGCATCGGCATCGGTGACCTGTTCATCGCGCAGGTCGGCACCGGGGTCTGGCAGGTGGGCCTGGTGGTCGCCGCCGCGATGGCGTGCTCGGTGTTCCTCGACGGCGGCTCGATCATCACCATCCAGGCGGCGGGTTCGGCCGTGCTGGTCTCGACGCTGAGTCAGTCGTCCGGGGCCGGGCCGAGCCGGATGATCGACGCACTGGTCGGTGGCCTGGTCGGGGTGCTCATGGTCGGGCTGATCCCGTTGCACCCGGTGCGCCGCGCCCGCGAGCACGCGGCCGACGTGCTGTCGGTGATGAGCAAGTCGATGATCACCTGCGCCGACGGCCTGCTCGAACAGAACTCGGAGAAGGTGCACGAGGCCCTCTCGGCGGTGCGCGCCACCCAGAAGCAGATCGACGCCCTGCGCTCGGCGCTGGAGGGCGGCCGCGAGGTCAGCCGGATCTCGCCGCTGTACTGGAACTCCCGCAAACGCCTCGCGCGCATTCATTCGGCGGCCGATCCGCTCGACAACGCCGTCCGCAACACCCGTGTGCTGCTGCGCCGTTCCCTGACTCTGGTCCGCGACGACGAGGTGCTCGATCCGCGCCTGATCGACCTGGTCGATCAGCTGGGCCATGCCACCGATGTGGTCCGCAAGATGATGCTGGCGGACCCGGGCGAGCAGCCCGATCAGGCCGAGGCCACCCGCGCGCTGCGCAGCGTCGCCAAGAAGGCCCGCCCCGAACTCGTTGCCGGTGCCGGTCTTTCGGCGCATGTGGTGTTCGCGCAGATCCGGTCGATCGTGGTGGATCTGATGGTCGTGTGCGGGATGCAGCGCATCTCGGCGATGGCGCTGCTCCCGCCCACCGTGCCCAATCCGTATGTGACGCCCGAGGAGTGACGGCTCAGTCGCCGACGGGGGAGACCCTGGGGCGGCCGGGCCGCAGCGAGAATCGCTTGCGGTCGAAGTCCCACACCCGGTAGATCGGCCACTGCGAGGTGTGCATCACCCAGGCCCCGGTGATCACGGCGCGGTGGAAGCCCACCACGTTGTAGCCCTGGTTGGCGATGGTCTCCAGGCCGCGCAACTGGTATTTCCACCAGATGCTCGGCGGCGTCTGGCGGCGACGCGCCGAGATCTCCGCGCGCAGCCGCGGCAGCTGGTCGATGCGCAGTTTCGCCTTGGTCAGGCAGAGCGCGAGGTCGAGGTCTTCGTGCAGGTCACGACGGGTGGTGGTGGCCTCGCGCACCTGCTCCCACGCGGTCCGCCGGATCGCCATATTGGCGCCGTGTACGTTGCCGACCGGCTGGTGTTTGATCAGGCCGAGGCGCTCCTGGCCGCCGATCGCGGCGGCGAGGAAGAAGCCGATCGGGGAGTCGTGGTAGGTGCTGATGCCGGTCACCGCCATGGTGTCCGGATGCGCGTCGAGGTGGGCGCGCACGGTGGCGCCCCAGTCGGGTCCGACGAGGGTGTCGGCGTCGATGCGGCCGAGGTAGTCGCCGCGCGCCTTGTCGAAGCCGGTATTGCGGGCATGGGCGACGCCGGGATTCGGCTCCTCGATCAGTTCGATCTTCGGATGTCGGGCGGCGAGCTCGGCGACGATCTCCCGGGTGCGATCGGTGCTGCCGTTGTCGACGACGATGATCTCGTCGATGGCGTCCTGGCCGACCAGCCGGTCTAGGCAGGCGGCGATGACCGAGGCTTCGTCGAGCGCCGGGATGACGACAGAGAGAACTACGGGCGGTTCGGTGGTGCCCATACGAGTTTCCGTTCCTGAGTCGAGGCTGACCCGCGACAGGCTATCAACGCCAGAACCGGGTCATGTGGCTACCGTAGGCAGCCCACCCGTCAGGTACCCCGGAAAGTTCGAACAAAGCGTAAACAGCGTCGAAAAACACCTGGCTCAATGGTGTGAAGAAGATGACAGCGAAAAGAACGAGCATTCCGTAGGGCTTGATCTGGTCGAGCGACCGGCGCGTCTCGTAACTCAGCGAGGGCTCGATGATCCCGAACCCGTCCAGGCCCGGCACCGGCAGGATGTTCAGCAGGAACGCGGTGATCTGCAGGAACGCCAGAAAACTGAGCCCGCACCAGAACGCGGCGTGCTCCTGCATCGTCCCGAACGCGCGCACCACCACCAGCAGCACCACCGCGCACAGCAGATTGGACGCCGGACCGACCGCGCTGACCAGCCGCTGCACCCCGGACCGGAATCGCGTGGTGTCGACATACACGGCGCCACCGGGCAATCCGATACCGCCGAGCGCGATGAAAATCAGCGGTAATCCGATCGACAGCACCGGGTGGCTGTATTTCAGCGGATTCAGGGTGAGATATCCCCGCACTTCCACTTCATGATCACCGGCCCGCCACGCGACATAGGCGTGCGCGAACTCGTGCAGACACAGGCTGATGATCCAGCCGAACACCACGAGCACGAACACACCGACCTTGGCGCGCACCGACTCGATGTCGGCGTCCCAGGCCAGCGCGCCGCCGAGCACGGTGATCAGCACGATGAGCAGGAAGACCGGGCTGGGGCGGACGGCACTGTGGCCTGCCCGCCTGCCGGTGGGGAAGGAGGAGGTCATCGCACCAGGAGCCAGGGTTGTTCGAAACGATAGAAGGTCGAGCGGGGCACCTTGCGGTCGGTGGTGATCCCGTCGCGGGTGACGATCGCGCCCGGCGTGCCGAGCTGCGCGGCGCGGCCGGCGACCCAGGGGCGCTTGCGCAAACCCTTGCGGACCCTGGCGCGGACGCCGGGCATCGTCATGGTCGGTGAGATCAGCATCGTGGTCACCGTGCCGGTGAACAGCAGGGTGTCGTCGACGTAGGCCTCGCCCTCGAGCTTGGCGCCGTCGACGCCGGTGATGCTGGCCCGGCCGACGAGTACGGTGCCGGTGTCGTCGCGGATCAGCGGCGTCTCGATCGCCCGGCCCTCGAGCGCGATCTTGGCGGCGGCGTTGCCGGTCGCGGTCTGATAGACCCGCGAGGCGTAGGTCGTCTCGGTCGGCACGAAACCGACCTCGACGTGCAGGCGTTCGGTGCGCATCAGATGGGTGAGCACGGTGGCCAGGGCGGCGTCGGAGCCGAGCACGATCAGGCGCGGCAGGCTGTCGGCGGCCAGCACCGGCAGCAGTTCGTCGATCACGCCGGTGTCGGGCTGTGGCCCGGTCTGCGTGGTCGGCTGCGAGGCCAGCGCGATCGGGACCGGCATGTCACCACATCGGAGAACGTGGGTACTCAAACTGCGGTACACCCTCCTCGGTCGGGTCGACGGTTTGTCGCCCTCGAACACGGCAAACCCCCTGCCGGCAAGTAACCGTAACCGATCGTGGCACCCGCAGCGGTCCGGGGTCGGCGTGCTCGGACAGGGCAGGTCGGAGGGTCCTGATCAGGGGTCGGCTAGACTGTGTCTCCGGCCACCGCCTCAATTCGGCAGGTAGCTGCAGTACACCGTGTGCTGCCGTCGATCTGTAGGAGACGCGAAATGCCGGCAATCGTCCTCATCGGCGCCCAGTGGGGCGACGAGGGTAAGGGCAAAGCTACCGATCTGCTCGGTGAGCGGTTGCAGTGGGTCGTTCGTTACCAGGGCGGCAACAACGCAGGCCACACGGTCGTGCTTCCCAACGGCGACAAGTTCGCCCTGCACCTGATCCCGTCCGGCATCCTCACCCCCGGCGTGAAGAACGTCATCGGCAACGGCGTCGTGGTCGATCCCGGCGTGCTGCTCGACGAGCTCGCCGGGCTGGAAGAGCGCGGCGTCGACACCTCCGGCCTGCTGCTCTCGGCCGACGCGCACCTGATCATGCCGTACCACGTGGCCATCGATAAGGTCGCCGAGCGCTTCCTCGGCAGCCGCAAGATCGGCACCACCGGCCGCGGCATCGGTCCCTGCTACCAGGACAAGGTCGCCCGCGTCGGCGTCCGCGTCGCCGATGTGCTCGACGAGAAGATCCTCACCCAGAAGGTCGAGGCCGCCCTGGAATTCAAGAACCAGGTGCTGGTGAAGATCTACAACCGCCGCGCGCTGGACCCGCAGCAGGTGGTGGACGAGGTGCTCGAACAGGCCGAGTCGTTCAAACACCGCATCTCCGACACCCGGCTCGAGCTGAACCTGGCGCTCGAGCGCGGCGACACGATCCTGCTGGAGGGTTCGCAGGGCACTCTGCTCGACGTCGACCACGGCACCTACCCGTTCGTCACCTCGTCGAACCCGACCTCGGGCGGCGCGGCGGTCGGTTCCGGCATCGGCCCGAACAAGATCGACACGGTGCTCGGCATCCTCAAGTGCTACACCACCCGCGTCGGCTCCGGCCCGTTCCCGACCGAGCTGTTCGACAACTTCGGTGAGTTCCTGGCCAAGAACGGCGGCGAGGTGGGCGTCACCACCGGTCGCGCCCGTCGCTGTGGCTGGTTCGACGCGGTCATCAGCCGCTACGCCACCCGCGTCAACGGCATCACCGACTACTTCCTCACCAAGCTCGACGTGCTGTCGGGTCTGGACACCGTGCCGATCTGCGTCGCCTACGAGATCGACGGCGAGCGGGTCGAGCAGATGCCGACCACCCAGACCGAGTTCCATCACGCCAAGCCGATCTACGAGGAGATGCCCGGCTGGTGGGAGGACATCTCGCAGGCTCGCACCTTCGAGGAGCTGCCTGCCAACGCGCAGGCGTACGTGCTGCGGCTGGAAGAGCTTTCGGGCGCGCGGATCTCGTGCATCGGTGTGGGCCCCGGCCGCGATCAGACGATCGTGCGCCACGACGTGCTGGGGTGAGCTGAGCGCTGACACGCGCGAGTGATGTCGACTCGCTATCGATTTGACAGCATCCGCTCGGCTACCGCTATCGTCGCTGCGCGGTACGCGGGGACGTGCCGCATGGTGTCGAGTGTGTGAGTGGGTGTTCGGCGTGATCCGTCGGTCCGATGATGTGAACTATTCGACGGCGCGGCGAGTCGCCCGTCCGCTCGTCGGCGTGCTGCCGATGGCGCTGGCCGTGGCCTGCGCCGGCGTCGCGATCGCGGTGCCGCAGCCGGGGATCAACCCGGAGCAGCCGGGCGTGAACACGCCGGCGCCCGCCGACGAGGGCCGGTCCGATCTGGCGACGTTCGACGCTCCCGACACGCTGGAGCGTCTCGCGCCCGAACGTCCGGAATCGCGCCCGGTGCCCGAATACACCGCTCCGCCCCCGCCGATCGTCATCGAGGAGCTGCACCTCCCCGAGCCCGTCGAGCCGGTCGCGCCCATCGCCCCGCCTCCGCGCACGCTGCGCGTCGGTGACTTCACCAGCCCGGTACCCGACGAGGTCCCGGGCGAGGTCCTCGACGGCGTGAACAACTCCGCCGCCGACGTCGAGGCCGCCATCGCGACCCAGGGCCGCTCGATCGGCATCAACCCCAGCCGCTCGGACAAGATCGCCGCCGCGACGGTCGGCGGCGCACTGGCCGGTGCCGCCATCGTCGGTGCCCCGGCGGCGGCCGTCGGCGCCGTCGGTGGTGGGCTCATCGGCGCGGGCATCGGTGCCGGTGTCGGCTTCGCGGTCGGTGCGGCCGGTACCGCGGGCGCGACCGCGATCCTCGCCGGCGCTTCGGCTATTCCTACGGCGGGTGTCGGTGCGCTGGGCACCATCGGCGCCGGTTTCGCCGCGGCGTGGCCGATCGCCGCGGCGACGACCGGTGCCGGCGCGGCGATCGGTGCCGGTGTCGGAGCGGCCGCCGGGGCCGCGGCTCTCGGTATTCCGGCCGCGGCCGGCGGCGCCGTTGTCGGCGGCGTGCTCGGCAGCGGCTACGGCGCCACGCTCTGATCGGGACTCGACCATCGGGACGGGGCCGCCGCTCGCTGCCGCCTGGGCAGCACGGACGCGTCGGTAGTACGGTCGAGGCGGGTTCGGACGGAGGTGACGGATGACGGTGCGCGCGGGTCTGGCCTCGTCGGCGCTGCTGACGATCGCCGTGCTGTCCGGCTGTGCGTCGCCGAGCGAAACCACCCCGCCACCCAGTCCCGCGCCCGTGAGTTCGGTACTCCCGCCGGCGCAGACCCTGGCCCCCTCGCAGCAACGCAACGAGCGCATCCGGGGAATGCTGTACACCGCGGGCTGCACCAGCAACGCCTGCGTCCAGACCTACTTCGCCTGTATGGACGGCTACCTCACCGGCGAGCCGTGCCAGTTCTACCGCGACCACCCGCCGCCACCGTGATCAGCCACGGCTGATCACCACGCGGTGGTGCGGGTGCGCTCTCGCGCGACACCCGCATCGAGACGTGATCGCGCTCAGCGGGCGGTGGTGAGGAACTCGCCGATGGCCGGGGCGAGGATCGAGACCTTCGGATTGTGGCTCACGCCGGGCAGTTCGGCGAAGGTCGCGGAGGGCAGCGCCGCGGCGGCCGCCTTGGCGCCCCGGGTGAGCATCGGGGAGGTGCGGTCGCCGGCCAGGACGAGGACCGGGACCCGCACGTCGCTCCAGTCCGCGGGATCGAGCGACTTGCCGCGCATGTACGGCTGCATCACCGCCCAGTCGTGGGCCGTCGAGTTCGATGTCGCGGCAAGGTTTTTCCAGAAGGGCGTCATCCGCATCGCGCCGACCATCAGCCACGGCATGCCCATCGCCTTGGTCATGTAGTACCGCACTGTCTTGTTCCGCTTGTCCGCGGCGATCATCGGATGCAGCTTGTCCGCCAGATCCTTCGGCGGCACATGGTCTTTCGGATCGACGACGAACGGCGGCTCGAACGCGACCACCTCGGTCACCCCCGGCACCTCGCGCGCGGCCAGCAGCGCCAGCGCGGCACCCGAGGACCAGCCGAACAGCGCCGCCTTCCCGCCCGCGACCTCGACCAGCGCGGCGATGTCGGCGATCTCGTTGGCCACGTCGTACACGCCGGGGGAGTCGGCGCTGTCACCGCGCCCGCGCCGGTCGTAGTTGAGCACCGTGAGATCGAAGTCGGTCGCCAGCGTCTGCGCGAGCTCGACCATCGTCGAGTACTCGCGGAAGCTGAACGCGCCGCCGATCAGGATGACGGTGCCCGCCGTGCCGTCCCCGACCCGGTCGTAGGCAATCGTGGTGCCGTCGGCCGACGTCACAGTCTGCATCGTGGTTCCTCTCGCATTCGGGCCGTGTGACCACCGGACTCGACGGTACGCGATCGGGTCCATCGCAGGTCGGCACGGGTTTCCCCGGGTGCCGAGCGTTGCGGCACCGATCATGCAGACGGGGCGGGACTCAGGAAGTCATCGGTTCAGAACAGCATCGGCTCGCCGAAGCCGGGCGTGCGCTCGATCTCCAGCAGGCGGGCCTTGGTGCCGATGCCGCCGGGTGCGGAGAAGCCGTGCAGCGCGTGGTCGGCGGCGAGGACCCGATGGCAGGGGATGATCAGCGGAATGGGATTGCGGCCCAACGCCTGTCCGACGGCCTGGGCCGAGCCGGGGGCGCCGAGACGGGTGGCGATGTCGCCGTAGCTGAGGGTGTGACCGGGGTCGATGTCGCGGGTGATGGCGTAGACGCCCCGGTAGAACTCGGGGACTCCGCCGAGGTCGACGTCGATCCAGCGCAGCGCGTCCAGGGTGCCGGCCAGATGCGCGCGGATACCCGTGATCGCCGCGGTGATCACGGGTCCCGGTTCGTCCTCGACGACCGGCTCGCCGGCCAGCGGTCTGGTGATCCGGGCGAGCGTCTCCTCCTCGCTCGCCTCGGGCAGCTGGAACCTTACGACGGTGTCGCCGTGCCAGGCGATGGCGCACAGGCCGATCGCGGTGTCGAACAGTGCCGCGGCTACCGGTTCGGTCCGGGTTCCGGAACTCATGAGCACAGTGTGCGCCGACCCGGTGACAGATTCGGGGCTGCCCCCGGTCACGCGGCGAGTGGCCCGCGCTCACCGGAGGAGAGAAGGCCAGTTTTCGGCAACTGGACTGGATCGGCGTCGGTGGCCTCGGCCGCCTCGACGACCGGCTCCTCCTCGTGCACGCGCGCGGCGTCCAGATCGCGGAAAAGTCGCTGCTCATCGTAGGTGCCGAAGGCTCTGTCGTGCGGCAGGTACTGGAAGGGCCAGAAGGGCAGTTCGCCGCGTTTCGGGGAGAAGTGGTAGACCGCGTACCCGAAGGCGGCGGCGACGGCGAGGGCGAGGAAAGTGGTCATGACGTAAGAATCCTCCGACTGGCCTTGCCGAGAAATATCCACTTACGGAATACTGGACTTCATGGCGACAAGAGTGATCGGCGCGTCCGGCCTGGCCCGCGACCTCGGGCGGTGGCGTGACCCCGAAACCGACGGCGACGCTCCCGAGCGCCGTCCGCACCGGCCCGCCTATCTGGCCCTGGCCGAGGCCATCCGGCTGCTGATCCACGACGGCCGCGCCCCGCTCGGCGTCGCGCTGCCCAGCGAGCGGGATCTGGCCGCCACCCTGGGCGTCAGCCGCACCACCATCACCTCCACGTACTCGCTGCTGCGCGAGCACGGTTACCTGATCAGCCGACAGGGCTCGCGCAGCACGGTGGCGCTGCCGCCCGCCATCCAGCACGACGGCTCCAAGCCGACCCGGGGCATCATGGCGCTGATGGCGCAGCCCGAACTGCCGACCATCGACATGACCTACGCGGCGATGTCGGCGCCGCCGGAGCTGCACGACGCGTATTCGGCCGCGCTGCAAGGCATTCCGGCCTTTCTCGGCACGCACGGCATGGACCCGGTCGGCGTGCTGGCGCTGCGCGAGGCGCTGGCCCGCCGCTATACCGCCCGCGGCCTGCCCACCGAGCCCGACCAGATCCTGGTGACCCTCGGCGCCCAGCACGGCCTGCGGCTGCTGCTCAACGTCCTCACCTCGCCCGCCGCGCGCGTGCTGATCGAGCACCCCAGCTACCCGAACGCCATCGAAGCCATCCGCGATGTCGGCGCCCGCCCGATCCCGGTGCCGCTGCGGCCCGAGTTGCCGCACGCCGGGTGGGATCTCGACGGGCTGCGCAGCACCGCCCGGCAGACCGCGGCGACGCTGGCCTACCTGGTCCCCGACTTCAACAACCCCACCGGCCTGTTGCTCGACGCCGACGGCCGCGCCGAACTGGCCGCCATCGCCCGCGACACCAGGATGACCATCGTCGTCGACGAGTCGATGAGCGAGCTGAACCTGTCCGACGACGCCATGCCGCCGCCGGTCGCCGCGTTCGCGAAGGGCTCGGAGATCATCACCATCGGGTCGGCGTCGAAGTCGTTCTGGGGTGGTCTGCGGGTCGGCTGGATCCGCACCAACCAGGCGCTGATCACCAAGCTGCTCGGCATCCGCGCCACCGTCGACCTCGGCACGCCGGTGATGGACCAGCTGGCCACCGTTCACCTGCTCGGACACGCCGAGCCCATCCTGGAGCGGCGGCGCGAGCAGTTGCGCGCCCAGCGCACCGCCCTGCTGGACGCGGTCGCCGAGGATCTTCCCGGCTGGCACATCGTGCCCGGCGCCGGTGGCATGTCGGTGTGGGCGCAGCTGCCGAGCCCGGTCTCCACGGCCCTGGCGGCCACCGCGCCCAATCACGGTGTATTGCTCGCCGCCGGACCGCGTTTCGGCGTCCAGGGCGCGTTCGAGCGGTTCCTGCGCCTGCCCTTCACCCATCCCGAGGCCGAACTGCGCCTGGCGGTGAAGTCGATCGCCGCCGCCTACGACGCGCTGACCCCGCGCGCCGCCGATCCGCTACAGCCGCTCACCTGCTACTGACTCAGCCGAACCCGCACGAGTGGTATGTGGCCGGATGCGGACGCACCGTCTCGTACCCGGCACCGAGCATGAACAGCGTCGAGATCACGATCGCGACGGTGGTGAGCGGCACGGCGGCGGCGCGCGGGGACGGATAGCGGAACAGCAGCATCAGCAGGCACACCAGCGCGATCGTGGTGGCCGCCAGCAGCCCGGCCGCCAGGCCGTTGAGCAGACTGACCGTGATGGGGACCGGCGCGTCACTGCGGCAACGGGATTCGGCGAGCTGCGCCTGGCGATCGTCGAGCAGCGCCTCGGCCACCGCGAAGGCGAGCAGCGCGGCGCCGAAGGTGGTGACCGCGATCAACGCGGTGAGCACCTTCGGTGGCCGGTGGCCGGTTCGGATCCGTGGCCTGTCGTCGATAGTCGGTGAGACTACCGACGACAGGCCGGGAAATCAGTCAGCCCAGACCGATTCGATCGGTGTCGTCTCCGACGGCGGCGGCGTCGGCACGCCACCGGGGGTGCGGGAGAAGCGCGGCGCGGGCGCGTGCTGGACGACGCCCTCGATCTCGATCAGGCCGGTACGGGCCGCGATGTGCGGATTCTCGGTAGCCTCGGTGAAGGTGAGCACCGGGGTGGTGCAGGCGTCGGTACCGTCGAAGATCGCGGCCCACTCGTCGCGGGTCTTGGTCTTGAACTTGTCCGCGAACAGCTTGCGCAGCTGGTCCTGCCCGTTCGGGTCGAGCTGCATCGGCAGACCCTCCGGGTCGATCTCCAGCCCGGCCAGCAGCTGGGCGTAGAACTGCGGCTCGATCGCGCCGACGGCCATGTACTTGCCGTCGGAGGTCTCGTAGGTGTCGTAGAAGGCCATGCCGGTGTCGAGCAGGTTGGTGCCGCGCTCGTCGGACCACAGACCGACCCCGCGCATGCCCCACATCATGTGCGACAGGGCGAGCGCGCCATCGATCATCGCGGCGTCGATCACCTGGCCCTGCCCGGAGCTCTGCCGCTCGACCAGCGCGGCGAGCACGCCGAACACCAGGAACATCGAGCCGCCACCGAAGTCGCCGACCATGTTCAGCGGCGGCACCGGCCGCTCACCCTTGCGGCCGATGGCGTTGAGCACGCCGGTCAGCGAGATGTAGTTGATGTCGTGGCCCGCGCGATCGGCGAGCGGACCGTACTGGCCCCAGCCGGTCATCCGGCCGTAGACCAGGCGCGGGTTGCGGGCCAGCGCGTCGTCGGGGCCGAGGCCCATGCGCTCGGTGACGCCGGGGCGGAAGCCTTCCAGCAGCACATCGGCCCGCTCGACCAGGTCGAGGATCTTGGCGACGTCGGCGGGATCCTTCAGATTCGCCTCGACGATGGTGCGGCCACGCCACTGCGGGCGCTCCATGAATCCGGGCATCATGCCGGGACGCTGCACGCGGACCACATCGGCGCCGAGGTCGGCCAGCAGTAGCGCGGCATGCGGACCCGGCCCGATGCCGGCCAGCTCGATGACCTTGATACCCGCGAGGGGCCCCTGCTTGGCGGTGGACTCGCTCACGACTGCACCTCGCCGGCGCTCGGCTTCGTCGTGCGCGATCGCGCGCTGTGCTTCTGGTTCGCTCGCCAAGGCTCGCTCACACCTGACCTCTGTTCATCGTCGAACGGTATTGACACTCCGACAATAGCGTCGGGATGGCGAGCCGGGTAGGGCATGGGCGAGAATTCCGGGTGGCGCGACTCGGCGTCACAATGGGAGGAACCCGGTAGTGAGCGTGTGGGGTGAGGTCATCGTAGGCCTCGTCATTCTGGTCGGCCTCGTCGGTGTGATCGTTCCGATCCTGCCAGGCGTCATCCTGATTTTCGCGGCAATCGCGGTGTGGGCCTTCATGACCGGCGGTAGCGCCGCGTGGACGGTGCTCGCGATCGCCACGGTGGCGCTGGTCATCTCCGGCGTCGTGAAGTACACCTGGCCCGGCAGGCGGATGCGGGACGCGGGGGTGTCGAACAAGGCGCTGCTGTGCGGCGCGATCCTCGGCGTCGCCGGGTTCTTCGTCATCCCGATCGTCGGCCTGTTCATCGGCTTCGTGCTCGGTGTGTACCTGGCCGAGCTGTACCGGCTCAAGACCAACGACCTGGCCTGGCCCGCGACGCTGCACGCGCTCAAGGGCGTCGGCCTGTCGATGCTGGTCGAGCTGTTCGGCGCGCTGATCGCCGCCGGTGTCTGGTTCACCGGCGCGATCCTGGCCTGAGCTATTCGATGACCGGCAGCGGGCGGGTGTGCTCGCCCGCGCCGGGCAGTTCGTCGCGGGGGATCGGCACCGTCGGGTTGTCGGTGCGCGGGATCGGCGTGGTCGGCAGGGGATCGGCCGCGGGCCGGTCCGCGACCGGCAGCCGGTAGAACTCCCTGGCGTTGTCCTCGAGCACGGCGTGCAGGTCGGCGCCGACCACCTGCCAGATCAGTTCCACGTCGGCGTCCCGGAACGGCCTGCCCGCCCTGGTGCCGGGCAGATCGGAGCCGAACATCAGCGCGCCCGGGTTGACGGCGTGGATCCGGCGCAGCGTCTCGGCCACGTCCATGTCGACCCGGCCGAAACCGGTGGCCTTCACCCTCGCGCCCCGATCGACCAGGTCCAGCAGGTAGGGCAGGCCCTCCTCGGACATGCCGAGGTGGTCGATCGAGAGCGCGGGCAGCTTGGAGATCACCGGTTGCAGCGAGGCCAGCATCTGGCCGTCGATGTAGAGCTCCACGTGCCAGCCGGCCAGCTCGTGCGCGCGCAGCGCCTGCAACGTCATCTCGGTGATGTCGGCGGCGGCGCGCTTGAGGTTGAACCGCAGCGCGCGCACGCCGGCGCGATCCAATTCGATGATCTCGTCGTCGGTGGCATCCAGATCCAGTCGGGTGACCCCCACCCAGCCGTCCCCGAGGGCCGCCAGCGCGGCCTTCAGATACGACTGGTCGGATCCCTGAAACGACGCGCTGACCACCGCACCACCGCGAACATGGAAGTGCTCCATACGCTTTCGATAGTCCGCGATGGTGTACGGGTCAGGCAGGTAGCCTTCGTTCTCGATCAGCGGGAACCGCGGATCGATGATGTGGACGTGGGCATCGAACACTTGTACAGAATGCCTCGAGTTCGGCGGAATGGAACAGTTCGGCTCCGACGTCCGAGGCTAGACCTTGTTGGGCTCGGAAGCGCGCAGCATGTCCTCGCGCTCCACGACCTTCACGCGCTCACGGCCTTCCGGCTCGCCCAGCGCGCGCTCGTGCGCGTCGAGGCGGTACCAGCCCGCCCACGTGGTGAACGGGATGCCCTTGCCCTCGAGGAACGTGGTGACCGCGTCCAGCTCGGGCTGCGGCGCCGGGGTGAAGTCCTTGGCGTCGTCGAGCAGGCAGGCGATGGTCTCGTTGGCGTCGCCCTTGGTGTGGCCGATGAGGCCGACCGGGCCGCGCTTGATCCAGCCGGTCACGTAGGTGGCGGGCATGAAGCGGGCCGAGCCTTCGGCGGTCTCGTCGGAGATCACGCGGCCTGCCTCGTTGGGCACGGTGCCCGCCTGGTCGTCGAACGGCAGCTGGGTGATGTTCTGCGACAGGTAGCCCACGGCGCGGTAGACGGCCTGCACGTCCCACTGCTTGAACTCGCCGGTGCCCTTGACGTTGCCGGTGCCGTCGAGTTGGGTGCGCTCGGTCTTGAGACCGACGACCTTGCCGTTTTCGCCGATGACCTCGGCCGGGGACTCGAAGAAGTGCAGGAACAGCTTGTGCGGGCG
>NZ_JBIUYV010000014.1:0-104960 GCF_044744725.1 Nocardia sp. NPDC087230 | reverse complement strand
CTGGCCCGCGGTGAAGTACTTCCCCGAGCTGTTCTTCACCATGATCCTCGGCGGCGAGGAACCGATCGATCACCTGCAGAAGTCGCTGCTGCGCGGTGGCGTGGACATGCACCCGATGGTCCACCGGGTGATGCAGATCCACGTGGCCGAGGAAGCCAGGCATATCTCGTTCGCGCACGAGTACCTGCGCAAGAACGTGCCGTCGATGAATCCGCTCACGAAAACCGTACTGTCGGTGGCCTTCCCGATCGCCATGCGGGTGATGCTGTCGATGATCGCGACGCCGCCGAAGGAATTCGTGGACAAGTTCGGTATCCCGGACGAGGTGATGCGCGAGGCGTACTGGGGCAGCCCGGAGTCACAGGCCACCAAGCGTGACGTCTTCGGTGACGTGCGTGCGCTGGCGGTCGGCACCGGCCTGATGAACCCGGTCGCCAAGCTCACCTGGCGTCTGCTCGGCATCGACGGCGCGGCCTCTCGCTATCGCAGCGAGCCCGCCCGCCGGGCCGCCTGAACCACGACGATCCGCTCCGACGGGCCGGTCTTCGATAGCCGGCCCGTCATCCGAACCCTTTCTCTGGAGTACTCCGTTGACTGCCGACCCCACCCGATCGCGCGCCGAGACCTGGTCGGCCCCCGCCTGGGCCGTCCTGCCCGACAACGACCCGTTCTATCAGCCACGGGCCGGATTCGAGCAGCACGCCGAGGGCACGATCCTGCGGTCGCGACCGATCGAGCTCGCCGCCTTCGGCCTGATCCCGCTGAAGGTGACCGCGTGGCAGTTGCTGTACCGCACCACCGACCTGAACGGACGGCCCGAAGCCGCGGTGACAACCGTGATCGCACCGGTCGGCGGACCCGGACCGGCGACGCCGCTGCTGTCGTTCCAGTGCGCGATCGACGCGGTGTCCTCGCGCGGCTTCCCGTCCTACGCGCTGCAGCGCGGCTCGCGCGCGATCGGCACGTTCGCCCACGTCGAACTCCTGTGTTTCGCCGACGCGCTGAGCCGGGGCTGGGCCGTCTCCATCCCTGATCACGAAGGCATGCTCGGTGCCTGGGGCGCCCCGCGCGAGCCCGGCTACCGGGCCCTCGACGGCGCCCGCGCCGCGCTGTCCTTCGCACCGCTGGGCCTGGATCCGCGGGCGCAGGTGGGTCTGTGGGGGTACTCCGGCGGTGGCCTGGCGACCGCGTGGGCGGCGGAGATGGCGCCCACCTACGCGCCGGAGCTCGACATCGTCGGCGCGGTCCTCGGCTCTCCGGTGGGGGATCTGCTCTCGACCTTCCATCGGCTCAACGGCAGCCTGCACGCCGGCCTGCCGACCCTGGTGGTGTCCGCGCTGCGCCGGGTGTATCCGGCCTTCGACGCCGTCCTCGGCGAGCATGTCAGCGAAGCGGGTCACGCCGTGCTCGAACGGGCGGCCCGCTCGACCACCGGTGGGTCGGTGCTGCGTCTGGCGCGCTATCACGTCGACCGGCACACGACCATGCCGATCGCCGAGCTGCTCGCGCTCGAGGAACTGGTGGCGGTGTTCGCCGATGCCGAACTCGGCACCAGGGCGCCGTCGGCGCCGCTGCTCGTCGTCCAGGCGGTGCACGACCAGATCATCGCGGCCACCGATATCGACGCCCTGGTCGACCGCTATCGCGCCCACGGCGCGCACGTCACCTACCTGCGCGACCGGCTCAGCGAGCACATCACGCTGCTGGCGTTGTCGACCCCGCTGAGCCTGAACTGGCTGGCCGACCGGTTCGCCGGCGCGCCTGCGACACCGTCGCAGACGCGCACGGTGTGGAGTGTGCTCGGGCTGCCCGCGGGCAGGCACGGCCTGGCCGGGTTCGTCCGGGCCGCCGCGCAGGTGCTGTTCGGACGGCGGCTCTCCGGCCCGGCGACCGGGCCCGCCGCCGGTACGCGGGCAGGCGCGGACCGCCACGCGGCGTGACGACTCGACAGGTGAGCACCGCCCGGCGGCGGTAGCGGGTGAAGTGAGGGGTTCTGTGGTGCTGGGGATCGTGGCCGACGCGCGCCGGGCGGTGCGCAATGTGTGGTCGGTGTCGTTCGGTGACGGGCTCGAATCGGCGCGGCCCGCGCCGTCGAGCACGGTGTACTCCGGTGCGCACCGGCAGTTGCGGCGCTTCGACCGCGCGACACCGGGCACCGGGAACCCGGTCCTGCTGGTGCCGCCGCTGGCGGTGACGCCCGCCTGCTTCGATCTGCGTCCGGGCCAGAGTCTGGTGCGCTTCCTGCTGGCGCAGGGCAGGCAACCGTATGTCCTCGACTACGGCCGATTCGGTTACGCCGACCGCGATCTCGGGCTCGAGGACTGGACGCACGACATCCTGCCCGAGGCGATCCTGCGGGTCGCGCACGAGCACGACGGGCCGGTCGACGTCATCGGCTGGTCGCTGGGCGGTGCGATGGCACTGCTCGCTGCGGCCGCCCACCCCGACCTGCCGATCGCCTCGATCACCGGCCTGGCCACGCCGATAGACCAAGCACGCACCCCGATGCTGGTGCCCCTGCGGTGGGCCGCCCGGGTCACCGGCGGCCGCGAGATGGCTGTGGCCACCCGGCTGATGGGCGGGATTCCCGAGGAATTCGTGCAGCTCGGCTTCCGCTTGCAGGCCATCGACCGGGAGCTAGCCCGGCCGATGTTCCTGCTCCGCAACGCCCTCGACACCGAGGCGCTGGCCAGGATGGAAGCCACGGACCGTTTCATGTCGAGCATGCCCGGCTATCCGGGCCGCTCGTACTGGCAGATCTATCGCAGCCTGGTGCTGCGCAACGAACTGGCCGACGGATCGATCCGGCTGCGCTCCGACCTGGTGATCGAGCTGGCCAAGGTCACCTGCCGGGTGCTGCTGGTCGGCAGTCGCGCCGACCTGGTCGTGCCCGCCCGCGCGGTGCGGCGCGGGCTGGACATCCTGCCGAACGCCGCCGAGACCCACTTCGTGGAAGTCCCCGGCGGACACCTCGGCCTGCTCGCCGGTCCGGCCGCGGCCGAGACCACCTGGCCGGCGATCGAGGAATTCCTCGGGCGCTGACCGCGGCCCACGCTGCCGAAAGGGTCCCGGCGGACTGGTGTTCCGAGTCTGCCGGGACCGGTGATCGATGTGCTCAGTTGCTGGTGACGGGCGCCGAACCGTGCAGCTTGCGCAGTTCGTGCTTGACCACCTTGCCGCCGGCATTGCGCGGCAGCATGTCCACCACGACGAGGTCCTTCGGGTGCTTGTAGCGGGCCAGGTGGGCGTTGAGGTGCTCCTCGAGATCGGCGAGGCCGATCGCCTCGGCGTCCTCGACGGCGACGATCGCCACCGGTACCTCGCCCCACTTGTCGTCGACGCGGCCGATCACCGCGGCCTCGCGGATCCGAGGATGGCTGAACAGCACGTTCTCGACCTCGGCGCAGTAGATGTTCTCGCCGCCGGAGATGATCATGTCCTTCTTGCGGTCGACGACGTAGACGAATCCCTCCTCGTCCTGGCGGACCAGATCGCCGGAGTGGAACCAGCCGCCGGCGAACGCGTCTGCGGTGGCGCGCGGGTTGTTCCAGTACTCGCGCATCAGGGTCGGCCCGCGATAGACGATCTCGCCGATCTCGCCGGGCGCGACGTCGTTCATCTCGTCGTCCACGATCCGGGTGGCGATCGTCGGGATCGGCTTGCCGACCGACCCGAGCTTGCGGATCGCGTCCTCGCCGTCGAGCACGCAGGTGATCGGCGACATCTCGGTCTGGCCGAAGACCGCCACATTCAGCGCGTCGGGGAAGGTCTCGGCCATGGCGCGCAGCACCGTGTCCGAGGCGGGGGCCGCGCCCCAGCTGATCACACGCAGGCGCAGATCACGCTGTGGCACCGAGGGATCGGCGCAGACGATCTGCCACTGCGCCGGGACCAGGAACACCGAGGTGGCGCGCTCGCGCTCCCAGGCGTCGAGGACCTCGGTGGCGTCGAAGGCCTTGAGCGGATGGATCACCGTCAGCGAGCCGAGCACGAAACAGGAAGCGATCGAACCCAATCCGGCGATGTGGAACAGCGGCGACGCGCAGAAGGCGATGTCGTCGCTGCTGTAGCGCATGGCGCGGATACAGGTGAGCGCCTGGGCGTTCATGTTGAGGTGGGTCAGCACCGCGCCCTTGGGGTTTCCGGTGGTGCCGGAGGTGTACATGATCAGGGCGGCGGTGTCCTCGGGCACGTCGAGCGGCTCGTGCGGTTCGCCCTCCTCGGCGAGCAGGTCGTCGTAGCCGAGCATGCCCTCACAGGTGCCGACGCCGACCACGATGCGGGTGTCGAGCCCGCCGGTCTGCGCGGCGACCGCGGTGACCAGCGGGGCGAACATCGCTTCGGTGATGATCGTCGAGGCGCCGCTGTCGGTGACCAGGTAGGCGATCTCGGGCGGGGTGAGCCGGAAGTTCACCGGGACCGCGATGGCGCCGAGGGTGTTGATCGCGAACACCGATTCGATGTACTCGGTGTTGTTGAGCATCAGGATCAGCACCCGATCGCCCGCCCCGACACCGCGCCGGGCCAGGGCGTCGGCGAGCTTGTGCACCCGCTCGTGCAGCTCGCGCCAGGTGGTGGTCTCGCCGAGGTAGCGCAGCGCGGGCGCGTCCGGGATGGTGGTGGCGTGGATCGCGATCTGGTTCATCCAGTGATTGCGTCGCGAGCGCATCGGTTCTGCGGCAATGGACATCGTCGTCTCCTCGAAGGGAACTAGGCCGGGTCGGCGATCGGGCGGGGAGCGCCGGCGAAAATCGGGGCGCGGCGGGTCAGCATCGCGGTCATCCCCTCCAGGAAGTCGGCGGAGGTGAGCAGTTCGGTCTGGCCGTCCTTCTCCCGCGCGAGCGCGCCGTCGAGCTCGGCCAGGGTCGCGGCGTTGATCGCGGCCTTGGTCAGCTCGAGTGCCCGGCGGGGACCGGTCGCGAGTTTCGCGGCGGCGGTGTCGACGTGCTCGGTGAGGTCCGCGGCGGGCACGGACCGGGTGATCAGGCCTGCCGCGGCGGCCTCGGTCGCGGGCAGGCGCGCGCCGAGCAGCGCCATCTCCGCGGCCCGCGCGCGTCCCATCGCCGCGGCCACCATCGCCGTCGCGCCACCGTCGGGCATCAGGCCGATGGAGGTGAACGGCAGCAGCAGGTAGGTGTCGTCGGCGGCGTAGATGAGATCGGCGGCCAGCGCGATCGAGGCGCCCACCCCGGCAGCGGGCCCGTTGACCTGCGCGATCACCGGCAGGGGCGAGTCGACGATCGCCCGGATGACGCTGTTGGCGGTGTCCATCACCAGTTCCGGCGTCGCCTCGTTGCCGCCGGCGGCGGCCGCCGCGGCGAGGTCGGCGCCGGTGCAGAACGCCTTGCCCGCGCCGGTCAGCACGATCACCCGGGTGGTGGGCTCGGCGGCGGCCGCGGTGATCGCCTCGGACAGTTCGGCCATGGTCGCGAGGTCGATCGCGTTCATCCTGGCCTGACGATCGATCGTGATGCGCAGGACACCGTGCTCGGAGTCGACGTGCAGGCTCTCGCTCATCGGGCGACCGCCTCGACGATCGTGCCCGACAGCCGGCCCGCGATGAGGTCCTCGGCCTCGCGCACGATGCGCGCGACCAGTTCGGCACAGGTCGGGATGTCGTGGATCAAGCCCTGACACTGACCGACGCTCCAGATGCCTGCGTCGACGTCCCCGTCCTCGTAGACCTTGCGGCCACGCGCGCCCGCGACCAGCTCGCGCACATCGGCGAATGTGCCACCGGCGCGCTCGATCTCGACGACCTGGCGGCTGACGGCGTTGTCGGCGACCCGGGCGGTGTTGTTCATGGTCCGGAAGATCAGCTTGGTGTCGAGCTCGGTGTTGGCCACGATCTGCTCCTTGACCGTGTGCGCGATCGGCGACTCCACCGTGCACAGGAACCGGGTGCCCATGTTCACGCCGTCGGCGCCCAGCGCCATCGCCGCGACCAGGCCGCGCGCGTCGGCGATGCCGCCCGAGGCGATCATCGGGATCTCGAGTTCGCGGGCGGCGGCGGGGATCAGCACCAGGCCGGGGGTGTCGTTCTCCCCGGGGTGACCGGCGCATTCGAAGCCGTCGATGCTCACCCCGTCGACGCCGACCTGCTGGGCCTTGAGCGCGTGCTTGACGCTGGTGCACTTGTGCAGCACCTTGATCCCGGCGTCCTTGAGGAAGGGCAGATGGGTGGCCGGATTGCCGCCCGCGATCTCCACGATGGGCACACCGCCGTCGATGATCGCCTGCCGGTACTCCTCGTACGGCGGCGGCGTGATCGACGGCAGGATCGTCAGATTCACCCCGAACGGCTTGTCGGTGAGGTCCCGGGTGCGGGCGATCTCCTCGCGCAGTGCCTGCGGCGTGGGCTGGGTCAGCCCGGTGACGATGCCCAGGCCGCCCGCGTTCGACACGGCCGCGGCGAGCTCGGCCCGGCCGACCCACATCATTCCGCCCTGCACGATCGGGTGCTCGACACCGAAAGCCTCGGTGAATCGGGTGCGCAGCATCGCGCCCTCCCTCTGGATTCGACGTTCCCGTCGGTCGCAGTCCGCTGGGAATGCTTTGCAACCGACGAGAACCATGATTAACTTAACGAGAATTGTGATTAACTTAACGGCGGTCGGCGCGACCTGTCAACAGTCCGCGCCGCCCCATTGGATCCCAGGAGTGTCCTGCTCGGCCGTCCGGCCGCGGGATGACCACCGAATTGGCTGAAGGATGGTCGAGGATGACCGAAACCCCCACTACCGCCCCTGTTTCTGCGACAATGATCGCCACCGCCAACCCGGCCACCGGCGCGCCGGTCGGCAGCTGGCCGGTCGACGACGACGCCGCGGTCGGCGCCGCGGTCGCGCGTGCCCGCGTGGCGGCGCAGACCTGGCGTGAACTCGGGTTCACGGAGCGGAAGCGGGCCTTACAACGGTGGGCAGCCCACCTCGTCGTCCACGTCGACGAGTTCAGCGCGCTGATCAGCGCCGAGAACGGCAAGACCGTCGACGACGCCTATCTCGAGGTGGTCACCGCCGTCGAGCACCTGAACTGGGCCGCGGTGAACGCCCGCAAGATCCTGGGGCCGAAGAAGGTGTGGCCCGGGATGATGATGGCCAACCACGAGGCCGTGATCGAGCAGCGACCGCACGGCGTGGTCGGCGTGATCGGGCCGTGGAACTATCCGGTGTACACGCCCAACGGCTCGATCGCCTACGCCCTGGCCGCGGGCAACACCGTCGTCTTCAAGCCCAGTGAGCTGACCACCGGCGTCGGCCACTGGTACGCCGACGCGTTCGCCGCGGCGAATCCCGAACTGCCCGAGGGCATTCTGAGCGTGGTGTCCGGTGCCGGAGAAACCGGCCGCGCGCTGGTCGAATCCGGCGTCGACATGATCGCGTTCACCGGGTCGACCGCGACGGGCAAGCGGATCATGGCGGCCGCCGCCGCGCGCCTCACCCCGGTCGTGCTGGAATGCGGCGGCAAGGACGCCGCGATCGTCGCCGAGGACGCCGACATCGCCGCCGCGGCCGACGCGATCGCGTGGTCGGCGATGGCCAATTCCGGGCAGACCTGTGTGGGCACCGAGCGCTGCTATGTCGTCGCCTCCGTGCTCGACGAGTTCCTGGCCGAGCTCACCAAGCGGGTCAGCGACCTGCGGCCCGGAACCGGCCCGGATGCCTCCTACGGTCCGATGACCCTGCCGAGCCAGGTCGACGTGATCACCAAGCATGTCGAGGACGCGCTGGCCAGGGGCGGTACCGCCGTCGTGGGCGGGCCCGCATCGATCGAGGCGCCGTTCGTCGGCCCGATCGTGCTGCTCGACGTGCCGGAGGATTCGGTCGCGGTCCGGGAGGAAACCTTCGGGCCCACCCTCACCGTGCGCTCGGTGCGCAATGTCGAGGAGGCCATCGAGCTGGCCAACGCCTCCGAATACGGGCTCGCCTCGTCGGTGTTCTCGCGCAAGCGCGGCATGGAGATCGCCCGGCAGCTGCGCGCGGGCGCGACCTCGGTGAACAGCCCGGCCGCCTACGCGGCGATCCCGGCGCTGCCGTTCGGCGGCGTCGGCGAGTCCGGGATCGGCCGTATCCACGGCGCCGCCGGCCTGCTCGGGTTCACCCGGCCGCACTCGATCGCGCGGCAGCGCTTCGTGATTCCCGGCATGGCGTTGCTCTCCTTCGCCCGCACCGAGTCGACGCTGTCGACGGTGCGCAAGCTCACCGCTCGCCGCTTCGGTCGAGCCAAGTAGACCCATCCATCGATCGGTACGGAAAGAAGAGGGACAGTATGGGCGTCGAATTCAGCCCGGAACAGAAGGATTTCGCCGCGGCAGTGGCCGCGTTCGCCAAGCGCGAGGCGGGGACGCGGGAGCAGCGTGACGCGCTGACCGATCACGACAAGGAACAGCACAATCCCGGCGTGTACGCGAAGATGGCCGAGCTCGGCTGGCTGGGTTTGACGGTGCCCGAGGAGTACGGCGGCTCGGACGCGTCGATGGTCGACATGTGCATCCTGCTCGAGGAATCGCTGCGCGGCATGCTCCCGATCGGCGCCATCGGCCCGACGCTGATCACCGGCGGCGCCTACGCCAAGTTCGGTACCGAGTCGCAGAAGGACACCGTGCTGCGCGGCATCGTGCGCGGTGCCTCCCAGTCGATCTCGATGTCGGAGCCCGAGGCGGGTTCGGATGTGGGCAACCTGTCGACCAAGGCGGTCAAGACCGCCGACGGCTGGCTGATCAACGGCCAGAAGACCTGGTGTTCCAACGCGCACATCTCCGAGAACATCCTGCTGGTGGCGCGCACCTCGAAGGAGGGCGGCAAGCACGAGGGCATGACGATGTTCCACGTGCCCGTCGACACCCCCGGTCTGCAGATCACGCCGATCGAGCTGATGGGCAATCAGAAGGAGACCAACGACCTGTACTTCACCGACTGCGTGCTGCCCGAAGACGCGGTGGTCGGTGAGGAGGGCAACGGCTGGCGTCAGCTGATGACCGGGCTCAACTTCGAGCGGCTCATCCTCGCCGCCATGAGCCTGGGCGCGGCCGAGCGGGCGTTCGAGGACACGATCGCCTTCGTCACCCAGCGCAAGCAGTTCGGCAGGCCGGTCGGTTCGTTCCAGTCGCTGCGGCACCGCCTCGCCGATCTGGCCACCGAGATCGAATGCACCAAGCTGCTGATCTACAGCGTGGCCAAGGAAGCCGACGCCAACCCGACCAAGGTGCTGGCCCGGGAGGCCTCGATGGCCAAGCTCAAGGCCACCGAGGTGAGCAAGCGGGTGGCGCTGGAGGGCATGCAGATGATGGGCGGCTACGGCTACGCCCGCGAATTCGACATGGAGAAGCACGTCCGCGGCGCGCTCGTGTCGACCATTTTCGGTGGTACCAGCGAGATCCAGCGCGACATCATCGGTCGTACCCTGGGTCTGTAGCGGTCCACCGACCCCTCGCCGCCGCTCCCTCTCGCAGGCGGCGGCGAGGGGTCAGGCGTGGCCGAACAGGGTGGTGCGGTGCAGGGTGGTGACGCGGTTCTGGGGGGCGATGCCGTCGTCGCCGAAGGCGCGGCCCAGGTCGACGACCAGGGCGAAGCCGGCGTGTACCAGGATGCGGGCCTCGGCGTCGGAGAGCTCGGGGCGGACCTGGACCAGGAGTTTGGTCCACTCGGCGATGACGAGCTGCTGGATGTGCTGCAGGGTCACCCGGTCCTCGGCGGCGACATTGCCGAACTCGGCGTAGTACACGTAGGTCAGCGCCCGCTCGGCGAAGGAGCCCTCGACGTACAGGTCGATCAGGCCAGACAGCGCGTCGGCGGGGGTGGCCGACGCGGCGACCATCGGGCCGATCGCGCCCGAGACGATGTCGGCCGCGCGGCGGAACGCCGCGGCGAGCAGGTCGCTCTTGCTGCGGTAGTAGCGATACACGGCCGAGGCGGTGGCCAGGTCGGCGGCGGTGGCGATGTCTTCCACGCTGACGTTCTGATAGCCACGCTCGTGGAACAGTTCGACCGACTTCGCCAGCAGCACCTCGTGCATGAACGGCGATCCGGGCTCCGGCTCGGCCGGGAGCGCCGTGGGCTCCGGTGTGGGCAGCTCGACGTCGATCAGCGCCCGGCAGGTCGCGGCCAGCAGGGGCGTGAGCAGCCGGGTCGGCAGGGTCGCGTGGTGATCGCCGATGCTGCTGACCACACTGAACACCGCCACCGAACGGACCGCGACATCGTCGCGGGCGAGCCCGGGGCGCACCTCGCGCACGATGCCTCCGAGCAGGCGCACGGCCTCGGCGAACTTGCCGTCGAGCGCCTGGCGGTCGTCGTCGTCGAGGTAGCGGCGTTCCCAGCGGACCAGCGCCGTGGTCGACCGGTTGGCGACGGTCTTGGCGATGACGGCGTCGATGACGTGATCGAGGCGTTCTCGCGGTGTCCACGCGTCCGCGTCCTCGGGCAAGGTCACCGCCTGCACGGTCACCTCGGCCAGGCGGAACAGCTCCTCGCGGAAGAGCGCGTACTTGCTGCGATAGTGCCGATACAGCGCCGCCGAACTGATCCCGAGCCGACCGGCGATGTCTTCCATACTCACACCGTGATACCCGTGCGCGCCGAACGCGGTGGCCGCTTCCGCCGCGATCTGGGCGCGCCGGTTCTTCGGCCGCCGCCGTACCACCCGTTCCGGCGCAGCCGTCTGCGTACCGGCTTCGGGCGCATTCGTTTCGGCCCGATGGTCGGTGTGGTCGGTGACGCTCATGGATCGATCGTACGGAGCCGCGCGTGTCGCCCGGACCCGTGGTCGCCACACCGCGTGTCTATCCGGTGCTTGCGCCGGTGGTATCGCGCGACAACTGAACGGCGAGGGCACCGAGGATGAGCACCAGCGCCAGGACGACGAGCCAGGCGGGCAGCCAGTAGGCGGCGATCGCGGCGAGGCAGAGCACGACCGCGCCCAGGACGCGGGGAATCCAGCCGGTGCCGGTTTCGCGACGGAAATAGAAGGCCTGCGACAGCAGATAGAGGGCGGGACCGACCAGGACGAGCACCCCCGCGAGCTGCGCGTCGGCCACGTGGGCGTCGGCCAGCAGGGTCTCGGCGCCCGCCGCGAACACGACCAGACCGGCGACCACGCCGTAGATCGCGCTCAGCCCGAGATGCACGGCCGCGATCGGGTCGGCGCTGCTGGTCAGATGGTCGACCACCTGCTGCTCGGCGCGGGCGAAGTACATCTGCCACAGGCAGACCAGCGCGAGGAAGAAGCCGAGGGCGAGGGTGATGCTGATGCCGAAGGGCCCGTGCGCGGTGGCGACATCGCGAACGGGCCCTTCGTCGGGGGTGCTAGCTGGTCACCGGGGTGTTCTCGACCGCCGGTGCGGGCGTCTCGGCGGGAACGCGGGGCAGCGTGAACGTCGCCACGACCGACAGGACGGCGACGACGAAGCAGGCCAGGGTGTACCAGAGGTTGCCGATGGGGTCGCCGTTGGTGGTCTGCCCGTCGACCGCGTCGAAGAACGCGGGCAATGCGGCGATCCAGAGACCGGCCAGCACGACCAGATACACGATGGCGTAGCGCTGGACGAAGGGGTTGGTATAGCGCGGTTCCGTCGCGCCGCCGCGGCGCAGCTCGCGCCAGCGCCGGACCAGCACGACCGCCGCCACCACCGAGAGCGCGATCAGCTCCAGCGCGTAGACCACACCGCGCACCGTGGTGCTCCCCGCGCCGAGCACCGTCGCGGGCAGCGGCAGCAGGAAGGTGCCGACCGAGGCCAGCAGGCCGATCACGACGGTGCGCCAGACCAACTCGACACCGCTGAAATCGCGGCCCTGGTCGACCTGACGTCCGACGAAGTACTGCACGCAGAACGCCAGCGACATCGGCCACAGCGCCGCGAACACCACGACACTGCCCACCGGAACCGAGTCGAACATCGGCTGATTGAGGGGATTGTCGACCGACCACTCCCACCACCGCAACTGCGGTCCGAGGTGGTCGAAGATCTCGTAGAACGCGTGGTGCACGAAACCCACACAGGTCGCGCCGACGAGGACGCCGTAGCGGCGGAAGACACCGAGCATCCGGACGATCCCGAAGGCCAGCGTGGCCATCAGCGGATAGATCGCGACGATGTAGATCGGCAGCCTGCCCCACAGGAAGTCGACGGTGAACACGTTGTGCGCGAACATCGTGTCGACGTGCTCCTCGATGCCGAACGCGGCGGGGAAGTACAGCGGCGGCTCGATCACGAACAGGTAGGCGGTGGCGCCGAACCACAGCACCAGATCGGTGGGATCGCCGTGGCGGCGCAGACGCACGATCGCGTAGACGAGCGCGAGCACCGCGCCGAGCACGATGGTGAGTTCGAGGACGGGCAGGGTCCAGTTCTCGAGGGCGAACGGATTGCGGAACTCGACGAGTCCGCCGGCCTCCTCGCAGGAGAAACCCAGCTGGGTCGCGAGATCGGCGAAGGTGGGGGAGCAGTGCTCGGCCATCGGGGTGCTCCTAGGAACTCACGGAATCGGCGGTGTACCAGCGGGTGACGTCGTAGCCCTCGTCGTAGCGGCGGAACCACTCGTCGGCGAGCGCGGGCAGATTCTCGTGCGCGGGATTGTGCCGCGGCATCTGGCTGCGGATGATGCCGCCCAGGGCGACGAGCTGCTCACCCAAGCCGAGATCGTCGAACGCGCGCGGCATGGTGCCGTTGTCGGCGGGGCGCAGCCCGGGCAGCAGCCGCCGCAGGGTCTGCCCGCGCCGGTAGTTGGCGAACATCGACAGCGCGTCGACCTGCCGATCCGCCAGGGGCACATGCTCGTTGAACCCCTCGCAGGCCACCCGGATCACCTGCAGGACGTGCCGGAAGATCGAGGGCGCCACCCGCATCCGGTACAGCTCGCTGTTCACCACGGAGTTGAAGATGATCAGCGCCGAACTACGGTGCTCGACCTCTTCGACGAAGTGCCAGATGAACAGGGAGGCCACCCGGTCGTCGCCGGGGGCGAACAGGGTGGCGTCGTTGTCGAGCATCAGCTTGAACACCGGCGTGAAAGTGGCCTCGAGATCGGCGGTGTAGGCCAACCGGTACTTGACCGGGGTGCTCGCGGTGAGCTTGTCGAACTCGGCGATCACCGCGTCGAGGGTCTGCTGCAGGCCGGGGTAGCGCCGGATGAGTGCCTTGACGTGCTGGCGGTGGGCGGTCGAGTGCTGACCCTCCTGGCGCATGAACGCGTCGGCCTCCTCGGCCACCTCGGGGTCGGTGATCTGCGGCTTCGCCTGCGTGATCAGCTGCACGATCATCTTCTCGAAGCCGATCGCCAGGAACGACACGGCGTTGGCCATCGAGGAGAAGGCCGGGTTCTGCGGGTTCCACAGGAACGGCACATCGTAATCGGCGAAGGCGAAGTCCATTTTGCGGACGTGGAGTTCGGTCACGGTGGAGTACCTCGTTGTCTCGGGCGTGCGCGAGCCGCTCGGATGGATTGAGGTAATCATACGAATAGGCCGTCGTGTGTATGATCACTTTCGCGGAATTCGCGCTGACCTGGGGTTGTGCTAGCGTCCACCCGGTGGCGCGCAGACGTGGATGGGGTGGCAGTCCACCGGTGGACGATGCGGAGGCGTCGGCGCGGATCATCGCCGCGGCCGTGGATCTCATCGGCCGGACCGGCGCGGAGATCAGCATCGCCGACGTCGCGGAATCGCTCGGGGTCATCCGCCAGACCGTCTACCGGTATTTCCCCAGCGCCGACGCGCTGATGACGGCCGCGGCCATCGCCTCGGTCGACGGCTTCCTCGACCGGCTGACCGCGCACGTCACCGGGCTCGGCGATCCGGCCGACGCGATGATCGAGGCCGTCGTCTACACCCTCACCGAGGTCCGCCGGACCCCGCACCTGGGCATCTTGCTGTCGAGCTCGTACTCGAACCTGCACGCCGACAGCCTCACCTCCGACGAGGCACAGGCCTTCGGCATGACGATGATCCGGCGCTTCGATGTCGACTGGCCCGCCTACGGATACGACGAACCGGCCCTGCGCGACCTCGTCGAGTACGCGCTGCGCACGATGCAGTCGTTCTTCCTCTCACCGGGCGATCCGCCACGCACCGACGACGAGCTGCGGCGCTACCTGCGCCGGTGGATGGGCACCGCGATCAGCGCCCAGACGGCGTTCACGCCGGGCCGCTGAGATCGGCCAGGGCCGTGTCGACGTCGGGCCCGGTCAGCGCGTGCCGGACGCTGCGCAGGACCAGCCGGCGCGGGCGCGGGCAATCCGCGGGCCCGGTATCGACGTCGGTGGGCACGATGCGCGCCGGGGCGCCGAGCCGGTCGCGCACCCGGGTCAGTAGTTCGTAGCGGCTCACCGTCTCCGGGCCCGCGAGATGGACCACGCCGGTCTCGTCGAGGAGCTGTTCGAGCAACGGCGCCAGACTGGGCAGATACAGCGGCGTGCCGACGATGTCGGTGCGCGCCGGGATCGAGGGCGCGGCGAAGCGGGCGAGGAATTTGTCCGAGCGAGGGCTGCGGCCGTAGACCAGCGGCAGCCGCACGACCAGGTGCCCGGCGCGGGCGAGCACCCGCTGTTCGGCACCGGCCTTGGTGCAGCCGTAGACATTGATCGGGGTGCGCAGCGCCGTTTCGTCGTAGGTGTCGCGGGTGCCGTCGAAGACGTTGTCGGTCGACAGGTACACCAGTTTGGCGCCCGCGTCGTCGACCGCGTCCAGCAGCGCCGCCATCGGCGCCACATTGGCCGCGTAGGCGGCGTCCGGATCACGTTGGGCGGTGGCCAGATCCACGATGCCCGCAGTGTGGATCACCACGTCGACGCGGTCCGCGACGAGCGCGCGGACCGCCGCGGCGTCGGCCAGATCCAGGGGTATGAGCCCGGCTCCGCGCCGGCTGGTCCCGACGACCTCGTGCCGTGCGCCGAGTTGCGCGTGCAGCGCGCCGCCGACGAAGCCCGAGGCGCCGAGGATCAGGATCCGCATGGTGGTCAGCGGGCCTGCCAGTTGGGCTTGCGCTTCTCGGCGAAGGCGAGGGTGCCCTCGCGTACGTCCTCGGTGCGCGCGACGCCCATGATCTCGCGGTTGGTCAGGTCCCAAGCGGCGTCGTCGTCGATCTTGCCGTCGACGAGACCGAGGGCGACCCGCTTGCTCGCCTGCACCGCCAGCGGCGCGTTCGCGGCGATCCGGCCCGCCAGCTCGAGCGCGGCGTCGAGCACCAGATCGGCCGGGACCACCCGATTGATCAGCCCGAGCTCGAGCGCCCGGGCGGCGGTGATCGGTTCGCCGGTCAGGATCATCTCCATGGCGACCTTGCGCGGCAGTTGCTCGGGCAGCCGGAACGCGCCACCGGCGGCGGCGAACAGGCCACGGGCGACCTCGGGCAGGCCGAAGGTGGCCGTCTCGGCGGCGACGGCGAGGTCGCTGGCCAGGACGAGCTCGGTGCCGCCACCCAGCGCGAATCCGTTGACCGCGGCGATGGTGGGCTTGCTGATCGGGTGGCGGACGTAGCCGGCCAGGCCCCACGCCTCGTTGCCCGGCGCCAGGATGTTCTCGCCGCGACCGATCGCCTTGAGGTCGGCGCCGGCGCAGAAGGCGCGCTCGCCCGCGCCGGTGAGCACGACCGCGCGGATCAGCGGATCGGCCTCGGCCTGCTCGAGCGCCGCGCCCACACCGGTGCTGACCTCGGCGTCGACCGCGTTCATGGCCTGCGGCCGGTTGATGACGACGACCAGCACATGCTCGCGTTGCTCGACGAGGACTGCGCTCACGATGGACTCCTAGACTCTCTGCCCGTCCGCTGACACGCGTGACAGGTCCCCTCGAGATGTATCACGTTGGGGCGCGATGGGTCCTCGGATCGGGCTACTCGCCGGTTCTCGCGCGGTCGCCGGTGGCTGTGGAAAACTCGGGGAAGAATATTTCGGTCGGTTGTCGATCGGTGTCGCAGCCCGTTCGACCTAGGGATGAACACGGACCCGCACCGGGTCCACGCCTACCCGAGGAGACAGACCATGAAGTACATGCTGATCATGCGCGCGACCGACGACGCCTGGGCCAAGGCCGCCGAGCTCGACTTCGACGAGATGCTGGAAACGATGGGCAAGTTCAACGACGAACTGATCCGGGCCGGCGTGCTCGTCGCCGCCGAGGGCCTCGACGACGCCGCCGAGACGGTGGTCGTCGACTACGCCTCGGAACCCCCGATCGTGACCGACGGGCCCTACGGCGAGACCAAGGAACTGTTCGGCGGCTACTACATCCTCAACGTCGCCTCCAAGGAGGAGGCGGTGGAATGGGCCAAGCGGATGCCGATGACCGGTCCCGGCGTCAAGACCGAGATTCGCCGCGTCCCCAGCATCGACGAATTCCCGCAGGACAACACGTGGATCCTGAAGGAGCGGGCCTGGCGCGAGGCCACCGGGCAGCTCTGAACCGGACGACGGTGATTCAGTCCTCCGGCCGGGAGGCGGTCGCGGCGGTCTGGCGGATCGAATCGGCCCGCATCGTCGGCGCGCTCGCCCGCTACACCGGCGACTTCGCGATGGCCGAGGATCTCGCGCAGGAAGCGCTCGCCGAGGCACTGGTGACCTGGCCGCGCGACGGGGTGCCGCGGCAACCGGCCGGCTGGCTGCTCACCGTCGGCCGCCGCCGGGCGATCGACGCCTACCGGCGGCGCGCCGCGCTCGACGACCGGTACGCCACGCTCGCCGGACATCTCGGTGAGGGTGGCGTGCTGACCGGCGGCGAGGCGGCCGATCCGGTCCGCGCTGCCGAGGCGGTGCTGTGGGATCCCGACCAGATCGACGACGACGTGCTGGCGCTGATCTTCATCGCCTGCCACCCGGTGCTCTCGCGAGAGGCACGGCTGGCGCTGACCTTGCGCGTGGTCGGTGGCCTGACCAGCGACGAGATCGCCAAGGCGTGCCTGGTGCCGACCGCTACCGTGCAGGCCAGGATCACCAGGGCGAAGAAGACGCTCGGCGCGGCCGAGGTCGCCTTCGAGGTGCCGCCCGCCGCCGAGCGCCACGCCCGCCTCGGCTCGGTGCTCGGGGTGATCTACCTGATCTTCACCGAGGGCTCCTCGGCCAGCGCGGGCGAGGACCTCATCCGCTTCGACCTGGCGGGCGAGGCGCAGCGCTTGGCCCGGGTGCTGGCTCGGCTCATGCCCGGCGAGCCCGAGGTGTACGGACTGCTGGCGCTGCTGGAACTGACGGCGGCGCGGTTTCCGGCCCGGACCCGGCCCGACGGCGAGCCGGTGCTGCTCGAGCAGCAGGACCGCCGCCGCTGGGACCACTCCGCGATCCGGCGTGGCCGGGCGGCGCTGGCCAAGGCCGCCCAGGTCGGTCGCGGGCTGGGCGCCTACGGGCTGCAGGCCGCGATCGCCGAATGTCACGCCGTCGCACCGTCGGTCGAGGCGACGAACTGGGAACGGGTGGTGCTGCTCTACGAGGCGCTGGGCCGGCTCGCGCCCTCGCCGGTGGTGGAGCTGAACCGGGCCGTGGCGGTGTCGATGGCCGACGGGCCCGCCGCCGCGCTGCCGATCGTCGAGGAGCTGGCGGACGGGGGAGCGCTGGGGCAGTCGCACCTGCTACCGAGTGTGCGCGGTGAGCTGCTTACCCGCCTCGGCCGCACCACGGAGGCGCGCGCCGCGCTCGCCGAGGCGATTCGCCGGTGCGGGAACGCACGGGAAAAGGCCGTCCTCGCAAGCAAACTCGCCGCCCTCGGCTGAACGCTACCCCGGGCCGCGACGCACGGCCGCGAGTGCGTCGTCGCGCGAGCAGATCATCGGCAGCGCGGTCAGCCACCAGGTCGCGCCCGCGCGCACGTACGCCTCGCGCTCGCGGTTGTCGGCCGCGGCGATGACCACCTCGAAACCGGACAGGTCGCCCCGGTGCTCGGCGATGATCCTCAGCATCTCGACGAGCTGATCCGGGCTCGCCTCGGGACACAATCCGTCGAAGCGGGCCGCGCGCCGCAGGGGCGCCTGCTTCACGGATTGGGCGGCCACCCAGATCGGGATGCGGGGGCGCTGTACCGGCCGGGGCAGGAATCGCAGTCCGTCGACCCGGTAGGCGGGTCCGTCGTGGTGTACGGCCTCCCCCGACCAGAGTGCGGTGAGTACGGTCAGTGCCTCGTCGAGGCGCCGGGCGCGATCGCGCGGGGCGGCGACCTCGCCGAGCCGGGAGAACTCGCCGGTCGCCTCCGAACCCAGGCCGACCCCGAGGGCGAGACGGCCACCGCTGAGCAGATCGAGCGCGACCGTCTCGCGGGCCAGGTCCTGCGGTCGCCTGCGCGACAGCGGCGTCACCCGCGGACCGAGTACCACCCGGCTGGTCGCGGCGGCGATCGCGGCCAAGCCGATCCAGGCGTCACCGACGGCGAGCCCCGGCTCCTTCGGACGGGCCACGTGGTCCCAGAGGAAGACGCCGTCGAAACCCGCCGATTCCGCCTCGGCCGCCAGCTCGGCCAGTACCCGAGGGTCGGCGAGTTCACCGAACGGCGGCAGATAGACCCCGTGGCGCAGCGGCATCTTCGCAGTGTAAAAGGGGTCTCGGGGGAATCGTCGCACAGTCGTAAAGTTTGTCCGCCCCCTTGTCGGGTAGCCCGTAGAGGCGACGACGAGAGGTTTGTGTAGATGTCACAGGAATCGAAATCGGTGCTGCATCGCGCGATCGGTGCTTCGGCGATCGGCAATGCGGTCGAATGGTTCGACTACGGCGTCTACGCCTATCTGGCGACCTATATCGCCGCGTCTCTTTTTCCCGGTGACGGTGCCGGGTCGAGCGTCGTCTACACGCTGCTCGGATTCGCCGTTTCCTTTTTGATCCGCCCGATCGGCGGCATGATCTGGGGTCCGCTCGGCGACCGGATCGGCCGCAAACGGGTGCTGGCGACGACCATCGTGCTGATGGCGGCCTCGACGCTGGCCGTCGGCCTGATCCCCAGCTACGAGGTCATCGGGATCGGCGCGCCGATCCTGCTCTACCTGCTGCGGATGGTGCAGGGCCTGTCGGCGGGCGGTGAATACGGCGGTGCGGCGACCTTCATGGCCGAATACGCGCCCGACCGCAAGCGTGGATTCTATGGCAGTTTCCTGGAAGTCGGCACGTTGGCCGGTTTCACGCTCGGCAATCTGGTCGCCCTGCTGCTGGTGAATATTCTCGACGATCCGGCCATGGAATCGTGGGGCTGGCGAATTCCGTTCCTCATCGCCGCGCCGCTCGGTCTGGTCGGTATGTATCTGCGGAGCCGGGTGGAAGACACGCCGGTCTTCCGCGAGGTCGAGCGCAACGACGAGACCGAGGAAACCGTCGGCGTCTATCGCGATCTGGTCACCAGATATCTGCGCCCGGTGCTGACTCTGTTCGGTTTGGTGATCGCGCTCAATGTCGTGAATTACTCGCTGCTCAGCTACACGCCGACCTATCTCGGCAACACCCTCGGCATGGCCGAATCCGACGCGCTGCTGGTGCCGTTGATCGGTCAGGTCGCGATGCTGGTGACGCTGCCGTTCCTCGGCGCGCTCTCGGATCGGGTGGGCCGCAGGCCGATGTGGCTGGCCTCGTGTGCGGCGCTGATGATCGTGGTCATCCCGGTGTACAAGTTGATCGGCAGCTCGCTGACCGGCGCGATCGTCGGCTTCGCGATCCTGGGCATGCTCTATGCCCCGCAGCTGGCGACCATCTCGGCGACCTTCCCCGCCATGTTCCCGACGATCGTGCGCTTCGCCGGCGTGGCGATCGGCTACAACGTGGCCACCTCGCTGTTCGGTGGCACCGCTCCGGTGATCAACCAGGCGCTCATCGATGCGACCGGCGATCACCTGTTCCCGGCCTACTACATGTTCGGCGCCTGCCTGGTCGGCCTCGTCGCCGCCTACTTCCTGATCGAGACCAAGGGTGTCTCGCTGCGCGGCACCCAGGTGCCGGGCACCCCGGAGGCGATCGAGGAACAGCGCGAGCTGGGCGACGATCCCGTCCCGGCCCGCTGAATCGGTGCCGGTCGCCGTCGCGGCGACCGGCACCGGGCTCAGCTCGCCGCGGCGGCGCGGAACACCGCCAGTGCCTCCTCGCCCAGGTGCGGCCCGCTGACCTGCACCGGCACGTTCGACGTGGCGACCAGATCGGCGCAGGTCAACGCGAAACTCGGGCCGCCGGGCAGGATCTGGCCGAACTCGGCCGACGCCGCGGCGAACACGATCCGCCCGACCTGCGCCCACACCATCGCGGCCGCGCACATCGGACACGGTTCGCCGCTGGCGTAGACGGTCGCGCCGCGCAGTCGGTCGGCCTTGCCCGCGGCGGTGGCCGTGGTGATCGCGGCCAGCTCGGCGTGCGAGGTGATATCGCCGCTGCTGCTCACCGCGTTCTCGCCCTCGGCGACGACGTGACCGTCACGGTCGACGGCGACCGCGCCGAAAGGGCGATCACCGCGCGCGGACGCCTGGCCGGCGAGCTCGATGGCCCGACGCAGGTGGGTGAGGTCGTTCTCGGTGAGTGCGGTCATGCGCTGAGGTCCACTTCCGTTCCGATGCCGTTGGCGCGAGCCTTGTCGATGAGCAGGCGGGCGGCGGCCAGGTCCTGCAGGCCGATGCCGACCGAGTTGAACAGGGTGATGTCGCGATCGCCGGTGCGGCCCGGTGCCCGCCCCGCGACGACCTCACCCAGCTCCGTGCCCACCGCCGCTTCGGTGATCGCGCCCTCGGCGATGGCCAGCAGCGTGTCACCGGACTTGGTGAGCGTGGTGCCGATCGAGTCTACGACGACCGTCGCACGGCGCAGGGCCTCGCCGTCGACCTCCCGGTGATCGGCCCGCGGTGGTGCGCCGACCGCGTTGACGTGCAGTCCGTCGCCGAACCACGCGCCGCGCACGATCGGCTCCCGCGAGGGCGTGAGCGTGCACAGGATGTCGGCGGCCCGGGTGACCGCCTCGGGCGAGGGTTGCGCCCGCACCTCGAGTCCGAGATCGGCGACCGCCGCGCGGAACCGTTCGACGGTCGCGATGGACCGTGACCAGACCAGGACCGTCGTCAGCGCGCGCACCTGGGCGATCGCGCGGGTGTGCTCGACGGCCAGCCCGCCCGCCCCGATCAGGCCGAGCACCGAACTGTCCCGGCGTGCCAGGTATTTCGTCGCCACCGCGCTGGCGGCGGCGGTGCGGACGGCGGTCACGAGCCGCCCGTCGATGAGCGCCTCGCAGGCGCCGTCGACGGCCGAGGTCACCAGGATCGCCGAGCGCTGCACCGGCAGCCCGCGCTCGCGGTTGGCGGGCAGATCGGCGAGCAGTTTCACCGCGGCGGCGCCGGCGGATTCGGCGGCCGCGACCATCGGCACGAAGGCCGCGCCGCCGAGCGTCACGGCGGGCGGTGCGGGGACCAGCGCGGTGCCGAGCGCGAGGTCGGCGTGCGCGCGTTCGACCGCGGCCAGCACCTCGGCGCGGTCGAGGACGGCGGCCACATCGGAATGCGACAGGATCAGAGTCAACGCGGGTGCTCCTCGAAAGCGGGGACGGGTCAGGACGTTCGGGCGAAGGCGACGGTCAGGTCGCGCGGCGAGCGGCTGTTGCCGACCAGGCCGCTGACGGCGACGATCGCGATCAGGTAGGGCAGCATCACCAGCAGGGCGAACGGCACGTCGACGCCCAGCGCGGGCAGCGCGAACTGCAGTGCCTGCGCGAGGCCGAAGAACACCGACGCCCAGATCACCCCGAGCGCGCGCCACCGGCCCGCGATCACCGCGACCACGGCGAGATAGCCGATGCCGCCGGTCATGTTGTCGCTGAACGAATGCACCTCCGACAACGCCAGCTGGGCACCGCCCAGGCCGGCGGCGACCGAGGCCAGCAGCACGCATCCGTAGCGGACGGCCCGCACGGACAGGCCGGTGCGGTCGGCGGCGACGGCGTCCTCGCCGATGGCGTCGACGACCAAGCCGAGCTTGGTGCGCCGGGAGAACACGATCGCGAGGACGGCGACGACGGCGATGCACAGGTAGCCGAGCGCGGTCTGGCCGAACAGGGCGGGACCGATCACCGGGATCCGGTGCAGCAGCGGAATCGCCAGCGGGTCGAAGCCGGGGACGGCGTGCCCCTTGCCGTCGGCCAGCAGCAGCCGCGCGCCGTAGGTGGTCGCGCCCAGGGCCAGCGCGTTGGCGGCGATGCCGACGACGATCTGGTCGGCCCGCAGGCCGATGCTCCAGACCGCTTGCAGCACACCGAAGATCAGCGCGGCGATCACGGCGGTGAGCGCGCCGAGCACCGGCGAACCGGTGGTGACGGCACCCAGCACACCGGCGAAGGCGCCGGTCAGCATCATCGCCTCCAGGCTCAGATTGAGCACGCCCGCGCGTTCGCTGACCAGTTCGCCGCTGGCGGCGACCAGGATGGGCAGGGTGAAGCCGATACCGCTGGTGGCGATGTCGGTGACCGTGTCGAGGCTCATCGCGGCGCTCCTGCCAGGTCGGTGGAATCGGCGGTGTCGATCGGGGAAACCGTCGGTGGCGAAGCGGGTTCGGACCTGCGCCACGATCGGGTCCACAGCGCCGCGCCCGCGATGAACACGATCATCAGCGACTCGACGACCGAGATGGTCGAGGCGGGCACGTTCGCCGCCAGCTGCAGATTGATCCCGCCGGAGACGAGGAAGCCGAGCAGCAGCGAGACGGCGACGACGGCCGACAGCGAGCCACGGGCCAGCAGGCCGACCACCAGGCCGGAGAAGCCGTACCCGGAGGAGAAGCCCTCGGCGAGCACGAACGGCGCGGTGGCGACGAGCAATCCGCCCGCGACGCCGGCGAACGCGCCCGCGGCCGACAGGCTCAGGAAGCGCAGTCGCTGTACCGGCAAGCCGAGCCGGGCCGCCGCGTCGGGGTTGAGCCCGACCGCCCGCAGCCGGGTGCCGAGCGCGCTGTGGCGCACCAGGATCGCCGTGCCGACCGCCGCAGCCACCGCGATCCACAGGGCGATCGTCGCGGGGGAGCGCTCGATGCCGAGCAGCGGCAGATGCGCCGCCGGGGTGAGCGGTTCGGATTGCGGCAGCGTCTCCGAGGACGTCACCGGCTGGCGCAGCAGCGCGGGTTCGTGCACCACCAGCAGCACCAGCGCCAGGCCGACGAAGTTGAGCAGCAGCGTGGTGATGATCTCGCTGGTGCCGCGCCGCACCCGCAGGTACGCCGCGATGGCCGCCCACAGCCAGCCCGCCGCCCCCGCACCCACGATGACCGCGGGCAGGGTGATCGCGGCGGGCGCGCCGGTGAGAGTGGTGCCGATCGCGGTGGCGGCGATGCCGCCCGCGCAGATCTGACCCTCCCCACCCACATTCACCAGTCCGGCCCGGTGCGCGATGGTGAAGCCGACCGCCACCAGCATCAGGGTCGCCGCCACATTGAGCGAGGCCCCGATCGCGTAGTCGCTGCCGAACATGCCCTCCCACAGGGCGGTCATCGTCGCCGCGGGCGCGGCACCGGCCGCGGCGGCCAGAAGCAGTCCGATGACCCCGGCGGCCAGCATCGCCGCCACGGCCACGACGAGCGGTTGATGCGCCCACCGGCGCAGGGGGATTCGGTTCGCGAGCGGAGCGATCATGCCGCGACTCCCATCATGAGTTCGCTGATCTGCTGGGCCGCCGTCGGATCGGCGGTCTCGACCGGACCGGCGAGCGCGCCGCGATAGGCGACGAAGACCCGGTCGCACAGGGCGAGCAGCTCGGGCACCTCGCTGGACACCACGAGCACCCCGCAGCCGTCGGCGGCGGCGCGGCGCAGCTGGGTCAGCACGAAATCGACCGCGCCGATATCCAATCCGCGCGTCGGCTGGGCGGCCACCAGACAGCGCAGGTTCGCGGTGGACAGCTCCCGGGCGAGCACCACCTTCTGCTGATTGCCGCCCGAGAGCGAGCCCATCGGTACCCACGGCCCCGCCGCCCGCACGTCGAACCGCTCGAGTTCGGCCTGCGCGGCTCGGCCCATGGCGCGTTTGTCGAGCAGGCCGAACCGGCGGAACCGGCCGAGCTGCCCGAGGAACAGATTCTCGGCGATCGTCATGTCGGCGACCATCGCGTCGCGGTGCCGGTCCTCGGGGACCACCCCGAGCCCGAGCCCGGTGCGGGTGGCCGGGCGCGCCGCGGTGATGTCGGTGCCGTCGAGGGTGACGGTGCCGCCGGTGACCGCGGCACCGCCCGCCAGCACGGTGACGAGTTCGCTCTGCCCGTTGCCTTCCACACCGGCGATGCCGACGATCTCGCCCGGCCGCACCGCGAGCCGGACCTCGTCGAGCGCGACGCTGCCGTCGGGGCGTCGCGCGCTGACGCGGTCGACCGCGAGCACCGGGGCGGTATCGCCGAGCTCGGTCGCCGCGCGCGCCACCGGTTCGGTCGCCGTGTCCAGGCCGAGCGTGGCGGCCACGGTCGGGTCCAGATCGGCGGCGGTGCGTCCGACCATGGCGGTGAGCAGTTGCGCGATACCGGTGTTCGACATCCGCCCGCCCCCGGCCACCGTGCCGCGGCGCAGCACGGTCGCGGCGTCGGCGACCCGGGCGACCTCGCCGAGCTTGTGGGTCACCAGGACCACGGCCTTGCCGTCGGCGGCGACGGCGCGGCAGGTGTCGATCAGCGCGTCGATCTCGGCCGGATCGAGCACGCCGGTCGGTTCGTCGAGCAGGATCAGCGACGGATCGCGCAGCAGCGCTTTGACGATCTCGACCTTCTGTCGCGCGCCGACCGGCATGGTCGCCACCCGCTGGTCGAGATCGACGCGCAGCCGGTAGCGGCGGGCGATCTCGTCGAGCCGGTCGGTCAGCTCCGCCCGGCGCATCCGCACGCCCCGCTGGGTGAGCAGCAGGTTCTCGGCGACGGTCATGGTGGTGACCAGGCTGAAGTGCTGGTGGACCATGGCCACGCCCGCGGCCATCGCGGCGGCGGGGGAGTCGGGCCGGAACTCGGTGCCGCCCAGCGTCATCCGGCCCGTGTCGGGCCGGTAGCCGCCGAAGACCAGGTTGCACAGCGTCGACTTGCCCGCGCCGTTCTCGCCGAGAACGCAATGGACGGTGCCGGATTCGACGGTGACGTCTACATCGTGCAGGGCCTGCACGTCACCGAAGCTCTTACCCAATCCCTGCAGGGTCAGTGCGGAAGCGCTCATCGGATCAGTACGGCTCGACCGCGCCGGTGGACAGGGCCGTCTTCGCCTTGGCGAGCGCGTCGGCGACGGCCGCGTCCTTGCTGCACAGCACGAAATCGGTGCCGTGGTTGGGCGAGGTGAGCCCGAAGCGGACATTCTCGGCCTTCCAGGAATTGTCCAGCGCGGCGTTCACGGCATACTCGACCTCGGCGCCGATGTCGGTGTGCACGTAGCCCAGGTAGACCGGATTGGTGCAGTCGCCGGGGATCGGGCCGCCGACCATGGCCGCGCCGGATTGGGTCGCGGCCTGCTCCATGCCCGCCTTGCCGAGGTTGACGATCTGGCCCAGCGCGCCCGCGCCGGCGCCGTAGTCGGCCAAGGCGGCCTGCTTGGCCTTGGCCGGATCGTTGAAGTCGCCGACGTACTGCGGGGTGAGCACCTTCACGTCGGGCTTGGCGAACCGGGCGCCGTTGCCGAAGGCGTTGGCGGCGTTGACGATCGCGGGCAGTTCGACGCCGCCGACGAAGGCGACCGCACCGGTCTTCGCGCCCGCCGCCGAGACCGCGCCGCTGAGGAATTCGGCCTCGGCCTGCTGCGGGTCGTAGTAGGCGAGGTTGGCCATCGGCGCGGCGTCGGCGGGACCGCCGATCTCGACGAACTTCACATTCGGGAACTGGGGGGCGACCTTGCGCACATCGGCGTCGGTCTGGCCGCCGAGGGAGATCACCAGGTCGTTGGTGGAAGCGAAGCGGACCAGGGCCTGCTGGTAGTCGCTGGCGGCGACCTGTTCGACCTTGCTCAGTTCCACCTTGTCGCCGAGTTTGTCGGCGATGCGCTGGTACCCGAGATACCCCGACTGCATGAAGCCGGTGTCCGACAGCGAGCCGGGGAAGAACACGCCGACCTTGAGCTTGCCGCCCGAAGCAGCGGAGTCGGAGGATCCGCAGGCCGACAGCAGGGCGGCGGCGGCGAGAGCGGCCGAGCCGAAGGCGATCGCGCGCCGAGTGGACTTGTGCACGGGGTACTCCTTGATCGAACGAACCGCTCACTTAGCGGTATACCGTTAAGTGTCAGCTTCGTGCCCGCAGATGACGGGCGGATTACCGAAACGTAAGAAACGGTCGCCGGTGGCCCGCGGTACTACCGTGGTGGACGTGCAGGCGCGGAAGGATGGTGCGGTGGCGGAGGAACCTGCGAAGAAATCGCTGCGGGATCGGGCCTACGAGGAGCTGCGCGACCGGATCATCGACCTGCGACTGAGCCCCGGTCAGCGGCTGGTCGAACGCGATCTCGCGACCGAATTGGCGATCTCCCGGATTCCGCTGCGCGAGGCGCTGCAGATGCTCGAGCGCGAGGGGCTGGTCGTCATCGTGCCGCGGCAGGGGGCCATCGTCGCGCCCTTCACCGTGACCGATGTGCGCGATCTGTTCGACGTCCGCGAGAGCCTGGAGGTCCTCGCGGCCCGCCTGGCCGCCGAACGCGCCGCCCCCGCCGACCGCGCCGCGCTGCGCGACCAGCTCGACGCCGCGCGCCGCGCCACCGCCGCCGGTGACCAGGCCGCGATCGCCGCCGCCAACGCCGGCTTCCACGCGCTCATCGTCGAGGTCTCCGGCAATCCACTGCTGCAATCGTTGCTGCGCCCCTTGGAATCTCGTGTCCGCTGGCTGTTCCATCTCACCAAGGAGCGCGACCCCGGCACCCAGTGCGAGGAGCACGAAGCCCTCTACGCCGCCATCGCCGCGGGCGACCCCGACGCCGCCGCCGAGATCGCCTACCGTCACGTCGCCTCGGGCCGCGAACCCAGCCTCGCCCTCTCGGCCCAGTGGTCCATGCCCGCCATCGACCCGGTCTCGGCCACCCGCACCCGCCAGCGGACTCCGCACCGGGAGAGGACCGCCGCGGGCGGTGGGTGATCGGTTGCCGGAACGGGTGACCGGGCCTGGCTTTCAGGCGATGTCCGCGGCGCGGGCCGCCGCGCGCAAGGCGGTGCGAGCCGCGTCAAGAGCGGGGTGGTCGGCGGTGCCGTTGCGGTAGGCGAGATGGGTGCGGCGGCGGGTCGTCAGCGGGGTGAGGACGATGTCGCCGGGTGGGGAGTGCAGGGCGAGGGCGGGGACGATCGCGGTGCCCGCGTCGGCGGCGACCAGGGCCAGGACGGTGTTGAAGTCGTCGGCGTGGTGGCGGATGTGGGGCGTGAAACCTGCGGCCTGGCAGGCGCGCAGGGTGACCGTGTGGCAGAGGGTGCCGGGAGTGCCCGCGATCCATGGGGCTTCGCGGTGAGCGCGGAGGGCCTCGGTGGTGACGGTGGGGTGTCTGGTGGCGAGATAGACGGTCTCGGTGTGCAGGGGCTCGGTGTGGATGGCTGGGTCGGTGGTGGCGGGGACGAGGTCGTAGTCGTGGGTCAGGGCGATGTCGAGGGTGCTCGCGCGCAGGGCGTCGGGGACGTCGGCGGGGTCGATCTCGGTGACCGTGAGTTCCAGGCGGGGGTGGTCGGTGCTCAGGGTGACCAGGGCGGGGGAGAGCAGGGTACGGGCGGCGGTGGGAAAGGCGCCGATGCGCAGGGTGCCGACGAGTTCGTCTCGGGCGCAGGCCAATTCGGCATCGGCGCGTTCGAGCGCGGCCAGCACGGTCTCGGTGTGGCCGACGAGGACGTGCGCCGCCGGGGTGAGCCGGACGCGTCGGCCCGTGCGCTCGAGCAGCGGGACGCCCGCTTCGCGTTCGAGGGCGGTGAGCTGCTGGGAGACCGCCGACGGCGTGTAGCTGAGCGCGTCGGCGACCGCGGCGATGGTGCCGCGATGGGCGAGTTCGCGCAGCAGACGGAGTTTGCGGACGTCGAGCATCAGATCAGCTTACGTTTATCGTCACGAACGTGAACTGGACCTGATGAATCCGTGGCTCGACGATGGACCCATGACATCGCTGCAGGGACTGTTCGTTCCCATGATCACCCCCTTCACCGCCGACGGCGAGCTCGCGCTCACCGCGCTGGACGAGCACGCGCACCACGTGCTCGACGCGGGTGCGACCGGGCTGGTCGCCCTGGGCACCACCGCCGAACCCTCGGCACTAACGGCCGGGGAACGGGCACGGGTGCTGGATCGCTGCGCCGCCGTGTGCGCCGACCGGGACGCGCCGCTGATCGTCTGCGCGGGCGGCAATGCCACCGCCGACTCGGTGCGGGCGGTCGGCGAACTCCGGCAGCCGGTCGCCGGCGTGCTGGCGGTAGTGCCGTACTACGTGCGGCCCAGCGAGGAGGGCGTGATCGCGCACTTCACGGCGCTCGCGGCGGCCAGTCCGGCCCCGCTGTACGTCTACGACGTGCCCTACCGCACCGCGCGTCCGCTCGGTGGCGAGACTCTGGTGCGCCTCGCCGGGATTCCGAACATCGCCGGGTTCAAGCATTCCGTCGGCGGTATCGACGCGGCCAGTGTCGAGCTGATGGCGCGGGCGGGGGAGACCACGACGGTGCTGGGCGGCGACGACCGGTTCGCCTCGGCCCTGCTCGCACTCGGTGCGCGCGGCGGCATCCTGGCCGCGGCCAATGTGGCGCCCGCCGCCTACGCCGAGCTGGTCGCCGCCTGGCTCGCCGGTGACGTCTCCCGAGGACGCGCTCTCGGCCACGGCCTCGACGCCCTCGGCGCCGCCCTGTTCGCCGAACCCAACCCGACGGTGATCAAAGCGGTGCTCGCCGAGCGGGGGCAGATCCCCAGTGCGGCGGTCCGATTGCCGTTGTTGCCCGCTTCGTCCGAGTCCCTGGTGGCGGCGCTGCGGGCGGCCGAGGCGGCGGAAAAATTCCACTGGTCTTCGGCGTCGAAAGGTGCCAGGCTCAAGCGGTGACGAAACCTCCGGATATCGGCGCCGCCGATCCCACCTCCGACAAGCTGGACGCAGCCGTACTCAAAGTGGCGGGCGTAGTCGTCCTCGGCGCGGTGATGTCGATCCTCGACATCACCGTGGTCACCGTCGCGATTCCGACGTTCATGGCGGACTTCAACGCCTCCGTCGAGGTCGTCGCCTGGACCATGACCGGCTACACCCTGGCCCTGGCCTCGGTCATCCCGATGACAGGCTGGGCCGCCGACCGCTTCGGCACCAAACGTCTCTATATGGCCGCGCTGAGCTTCTTCATCCTCGGCTCGGTGCTGTGTTCGATGGCGTGGAGTATCGAGTCGCTGGTGGCCTTCCGTGTCATCCAGGGCATCGGTGGCGGCATGCTCATGCCGCTGGGCATGACGATCATGACCCACGCCGCGGGCCCGCAGCGGATCGGGCGAGTGATGGCGGTCCTCGGTGTGCCCATGCTGCTCGGCCCGATCTGTGGCCCGATTCTCGGCGGCTGGCTGATCGACTCCTTCAGCTGGCACTGGATCTTCCTCATCAACCTGCCGCTGGGCCTGGTCGCTCTGGTCCTGGCCTACCTCGTGCTCGCCCCCGACAAGCCCAAGCCGTCGGAATCGTTCGACTTCCTCGGCATGCTGCTGGCCTCGCCCGGTCTGGCATTGTTCCTGTTCGGCGTCTCCTCCATCCCGGAGAAGGGCACGGTGCTCGCCGCGCGCGTGCTCGTTCCGGCGCTCATCGGCGCGGTGCTGCTGGTGGCGTTCGTGTTCCACGCGCTGCGCACCGAACATCCGCTGATCGACCTGCGCCTGTTCCGCAATCGGTCGCTGCGCTTCTCGGTGCTGACCATGTCGCTGTTCGCGACGGCGTTCTTCGGCGCAGGCTTCCTGCTGCCCAACTACCTGCAGCAGGTGCGCGGTGAGACGGCGTTCGACTCCGGTCTGCTCATGGCGCCACAGGGTATCGGCGCCATGTTGACGATGCCGATCGCCGGCTTCCTGGTCGACAAGATCGGGCCGGGCAAGATCGTGTTGTTCGGCATCACCTTTATCACCGTCGGCCTGGCCGGGTTCACCCAGCTCGAGGCCGACACGTCCTACCTGATGATCGGCGGCGCGCTGTTCGTGATGGGTCTGGGCATGGGCTGCACCATGATGCCGGTGATGACCGCCGCCATCCAGACGCTCTCGCACGCCCAGGTCGCGCGCGGCTCGACGTTGATGAACATCATCAACCAGACCGCGGCTTCGATCGGCACCGCGACGATGTCGGTGGTGCTGGCCGCCCAGCTCAACGATCACCCCGCGACGCAGATCGGCATCGCCTCCAACGCCAAGCCCGAACTCGCGGCGCAGTTCCCGCCCGAGGTGATCCAGCACGGCTTGGACCTGGCCGCCGAGGCGTTCAGCCACACCTACTGGGTCGCGGTGATCCTGGCCGGGTTGACCTTGATCCCGGCGTTCTTCCTGCCGCGCACCAAGCCGGACGCCCCGGTCGACGCCGAAGCCTCGCTCATGGTCTGATCGGCCGATCGAACCGGAAGGCCCGGGTGGAACACGATGGTCCACCCGGGCTTTCGCGTCGTCGCGGCATCGGGCGGGTGCTCGCGCCGGACCCACGCCACGGCAGGCGCCGACGTGACCCGAGGGCACCGCCGGTCGGGCGGACCACCTCAGCCGTAGAGCTTCACGAATGCCTCGAGCGAGCGTTCGATGTCGCCGCGCAGTGCCTTGGCCACGGCCGAGCCGATCGGGCCGAACAGCGGTGCGCCGCCGAGGTCGATGTCGACGCTGACCTTCGAGCCGGTGCCCTTCGGTTCGACCAGCAGGGCCAGGCCGAACTTGGTGCCGCCGATGCCCGCGCCGGTGAGCGCGAGACGGCGCGGGGGCTCGGCGGTGCGCACGGTCCAGGTGACCTTGTTGCGGAATCCCTTCACGCGCGCGATGCCGACCAGCACGGTGCCGGGGGTGAGGTCCTCGGGCAGGGTGCCGCGCCAGGCCTCGTGGATGGTGAGCCAGTCGCCGAGTGCGGGCAGGTCGGAAGCGTGGGCCCACGCCTGGTCCGGCGGGACGGGGACATCGACGGAGAGCTTCAGTTTCGCCACGCCGGGATGGTATCCGGTACCCGAGGTTCCGACTCGACCGGACCGCGGCATAGCAAACCAGAATAGATCAAGCGCCCAGGTGGACGGGCGGGAATTCTGATGCCGGACAGGACGATCCGCGCCGAAGTCGATCATGGTGCTGCTACTGTGTGCGGGTCGCTGGAAGCGGGGCGTGTGGATCGGATATCCGACCCCACCGCGCCCCCGGGCGAATGCCTCCCGGGCGGGCCGGTGAGGGCCCACCGGCCAGGGCGTGGTGTGGTCGACGACGACGAAAGATCTGATGAACTCAGGAATCGCGGTGCTGTTACTCGTCATCGGAGCGCCGCTGTTACTGCTCGCGCTGGCCGTGACGGTGTTCGCCATGCGCAACGAGCGCCAGCAGCGGCTGCGGGCCGATGCCGCTATCCGCGAGCGTGTCGCGTGTGAGAACGCGCTGATCCAGCTGGCGCAGACGACGCTGCCGGCGATCACCACGGCCGTGCGCAGGCACGAGATCCCCTCGGTCGCTGTCGATCTGCCCCCCGAGCTGCAGGAGTCGCAGGTCGGCCAGGTGCTGCAGATGATCGCCACCGGTCACGCGGAGGATCTGCGGGTGGTCGCCGAGGAGACCAGGGCGATGGTCGAACGCTACGGCGAGCAGCGGCGCATCAGCGAGGTGCAGGCTGCCCAGGAGGCCGCGCGCGACGAACTGTCGGCCACCTCGCGGGCCGCCACCAGTGCCGCGGTGCGCTCGTTCGGCACCTCCGTGGTGAGCCTGGGCACCGACCTCGGCCAGGTGGTGAGCGCGGCGCTGCGCGAACACCGCGACGACGCGATCTACGAGACGCTGACCAGGATCGACCACACCGTCCAGCAGATGATCCGGCAGGCGCAGTCCTATGTGATCGTCTCCGGTGGTCTGCCCGGGCGGCGCTGGCCGCAGCAGTCGCTCACCGATGTGGCGGGCGGCGCCACCGGCCGTGTCCGGGAGTACCTGCGGGTGCGCTCGGGACAGTCGGACCGGGTGGTGATCAGCCGCGCGGTCGAGCCGCTCGTGCACACCCTGGCCACGCTGCTGGACAACGCGTTGCGCTATTCGCCGCCGTCGTCGTTCGTCGAGGTGGGGTTCCAGGAGGGGCATCACGGCGTCACCGTGATCATCGACGACGCGGGCATGCGGATGAGTCCGGAGCAGCTCGAGGACGCGCGGCAGGTGCTCAGCGGCGAACGCGCCGTCGACATCCACGATCTGGGACCCGCGCCGAAGGTCGGCTTCCCCGGTATCGCGGCGCTCGCGCGGCGCTACGGGTTCTCCGTCCACGTCGACGGGCCGAACATCTTCGGCGGCATGCGGGCGATGGTCTATGTGCCGTCGGCGCTGCTGGTCAGCGGTGCCGCGCCGCGGCTGCCCGAACCGGAACTGGCCGCGCCCGCGCATCTTCCGGTGCCCGTCCCCGCGCTCGTCGAGGACGACGCGCCGCACGCCGAGGTACACGAGATCACCAGTGGGGGACTACCCAAGCGCCGCCGCAGGCCGGTCGCGCCGGATTCGGCGGGAGTACCCGCCGAAGAAGCGGGGCAGGCTCGCCCCGACCTCGCCGCTGCCTGGCACAGCGGCTCCCGCAGCGGTCGCCTCGCTGCGGCCGAGCGAACCACGGAAGGAACAGCCGATGAGCACACCGGTAGCCGATAGCACGAACCGATTGGCGTGGCTGCTCGAGGATCTGGAGATCCCGGGCGTCCGCTTCGCGGTGCTGCTCTCCGATGACGGTCTGCGGATCGCGCACTCCCGTGGCGTGGCCAAGGACGACGCCGAACGCTTCGCCGCGGCCGCCTCCGGCCTGCGCTCGCTCGGCAAGGCCCTCGGCGAGTTCTGCGGTGGTCCCGCGAACACTGTGCGCCAGAACATGACCGAATACGACGAGGGCATGGTGATGATCACCGCCGCGGGGTCCGGCGCGCTGCTAGGCGTCGCCACCACCGCCGATGTCGACGTCGCGCTGGTGGCGCACCGGATGAACGAGCTCGCCTCGCGGGTCGGCCACGAGATCGGCAGCGCGCCGCGGCACGGTGGCAGGTAATGAGCCGGGGCAGGCGCGATCCCGACCTGGTCAGATCGTATGTGCGCACCGGTGGCCGGGTTCGGGCCGCCCATGAACTGGACCTGGTGACCCTGGTCCGCTCGGTCGCCGACGCACGACCCGATCACCGTCCCGACGAGCGCCGGGTCCTCGCGCTCACCAGCCGCCGCGGTGCGCTCTCGATCGCGGAGCTGTCGGCGTATCTGGATCTGCCCGCGTCGGTCGTGAAGATCATCGTGTCCGATCTGCTCGACAGCGGCCATCTACAGTGCCCGACTCCGGCCGAAGTGAAGCCGGAACTCGCGTTGATCAAGGAGGTGCTGCATGGTCTCCGTGCCATCGCGGGGTGAGGTCGACTACGTCGCGGAGACCGTGACGCGATCGGTGAAGATTCTGGTCGCGGGCAATTTCGGCGTCGGCAAGACGACCTTCGTGTGCGGGGTGTCCGAGATCCGGCCGCTGCGCACCGAGGAGACCATCACCGAGGCCAGCATCGGCGTCGACGATCTGGCCGGGCTGGGCAGCAAGGTGCAGACCACCGTCGCGCTGGATTTCGGCAGGCTCACCCTGAATCCGCAACTGGCGCTGTACCTGTTCGGCACGCCCGGCCAGGAACGCTTCGCCCCGCTGTGGGAGGAGCTGGCCCGCGGCGCGCTGGGCGCGCTGGTGCTCGTCGACACCCGGCGCATCGAGAAGGCCGACGACGTGCTCTCGGCGCTGGAACAGCGCGGGGTGCCGTACGCCGTGGCGGTCAACGAGTTCGAGGGCTTCCGCCGCTACCCGCTCGAGGAAGTGCGTGAGGCGCTGGACCTGGCGCCGGAGACGCCGGTCGTCGCGGTCGACGCCCGGCGGCGCGACCACGGTCTGCGCGCGCTGATCACGTTGGCGGAGTATCTGTTCCGCAGGCAGGAAGCAACAGCGTCATGACAGTGGACCTCGCGGCCGACGAGCGGGTACCGATGTACGCCCCCGAGTTCGCCGCCGATCCCCAGGCGGCCTACCGGGAGATGCGACGCCGGTTCGGTTCCGTGGTGCCGGTCGAGCTGTCGCCGGGGATCCGCGCGACGCTGGTCATCGGATATCACACGGCGGTGCGGATCCTCAACGATCCCGAGCACTTCCCGGCCGACCCGCGGATGTGGCAGCGCAACATCCCGCAGGACTGCCCGGTGCTGCCGATGCTGCAGTTCCGCCCGGCCGCGCTGCGCACCACCGGTGCCGAGCACGCCAGGTACCGGCAGGCCAATGTCGCCGGCATCGCGGGCGTGGACCTGTACTCGATGCACGCCACGATCGAGCAGTTCGCGATCCCGCTGATCAACAGCTTCTGCACGACCGGCTCGGCGGACCTGCTGAGCCAGTACGCGTTTCCGCTGGTGTTCCAGGCGCTGAACTCGATGCTGGGCTGCACGCCCGAGATCGGTCAGCAGGTGGCCACCGGCATGGCGCAGATCTTCGAGGGCGACGACGCCGAGGCGGGCAACAACCTGCTGGCCTCGGCGCTGACCGACCTGGTCGCGCTGCGCCAGCGCGAGCCGGGCGACGACGTCGCCACCCGGCTGCTGCACCATCCGGCCGCCCTCACCGACGAGGAGATGGTGCACCAGCTGCTGGTGCTCTACGGCGCGGGCATCGAGCCGATGCTCAATCTGGTGGTCAACACGCTGCGGCTGATGCTCACCGACGACCGCTTCGCCGGCAATGTCCTGGGCGGCAGCCTGTCGACCCGCGACGCGCTCGACGAGGTGCTCTTCACCGACCCGCCGCTGGCGAACTTCTGCATGACCTACCCGCGCCAGCCGATCCTGGTCGACGACATGTGGCTGCCCGCCAACGAACCGGTCGTGATCAGCATGTCGGCCTGCAACAACGACCCGGCCATCGCCGGGCGCGACGTGGTGGACAACCGGGCGCACCTGGCGTGGAGCGCGGGCCCGCACGGCTGCCCGGCCAAGTCGGTGGCGTACTTGATCGTGCAGGACGCGATCGACCAATTGCTCGACGCCCTCCCGGAACTGCGGCTGGCCGTGCCCGCCGAGGAACTGGTGTGGCGGCCCGGCCCGTTCCATCGTTCGCTGGCCGCGCTGCCGGTCGAGTTCCCGAAGACGCCGCCGCTGCCGCTGCCGTGATCCGCGCTCAGCGCGGGCGCAGGGCCGGGCCGACGAACCGTTCGACGAGCTGACGTTCGGCCGCGGCGTCGGGCAGCGGCCAGGTGAGCAGCGAGAGCACGACCCGCACGATCCAGCCCGCCGCCGCGTCGTCGGGGGCGATGCGGGTGAGCGCGGTCGCGATCCGGCCCAGCTCCGGTGCGTCGGCGAGGAATTCGTCGGTGTCGGGGGAGCGGTGCCGGACCAGCCACTGCCGCAGCACGGGATCGGCGCGGATCGCCGCCACGGCCGCCAGGATCGCCTCGACCGGACGTCGTCGGGCGGGCACCTGGTCGACCGCCGCCTCGACCCGGCCGGCGACGGTGCCCGCCGCCCGGACCATGACCGCGCGGACCAGGCGTGGCTTGCCGCCGACATGGCGATACATCGTCGCGCGTGAGCACCCCGCCGCGGCGGCGATGTCGTCGGCGGTGACGTCGTCGATGCCGCGTTCGAGGAACAGCTTGAGCGCGGCCCGCTCGATCCGGTCGATCGCCACGGCGCGGCGTTCGCCGCCCGCCAGCCAGTCGGTGGTCATCCCGGTCTCCTTCGCTGTCTCGAGGTGAGACGGTTTTGCCACTTTGTCTACCTCAGCTCGCGCAGGAAGAAGGACCCTTTCGTGTATCGGGTGAACCCCTGTTCTCCGCATCCTCCGTCTCACCCTGAGACGGATGTTGACCTCCTCATCACCCCGGGGAACCGTGAGCGCGACAACCTGATCAGGAAAGGCGGCGACGATGACCACGGACCTCGGGGCGATCGATCTGTTCGACGCGGCAGTACTCGACGACCCCTACCCGCTCTACGACGCGCTGCGCGAGCACGCCCCGGTCCACCGGGTGCCCGGCACCGACTTCTACCTCGTCGCATCGTGGGCCGCCGTCACCGAAGCGACCGCGCGGACCCAGGACTTCTCCTCCCATCTGACGGCCGTGTTGGTCGCCCAGCCGGGCGCGGCGCCGCTCACCTTCGACCTCGACGCCACCGGCGCGGGCGTGCACGTGCTCGCGACCGCGGACGGCGCGGTGCATGCCGCGCACCGCAGCGTCGTCGGCCCCGCCTTGGTCAAGCGGGTCCGGACGCTGGGGCCCGTGGTCACCGACCTCACCGAACAGCTCTGGACGGAAGAACTCGACGGCGACCGGATCGATTGGGCCACCGGCATCGCCGACCGGCTGCCGCTGGCGCTGATCGCCGACCTCGGCGGCTTCCCGCGCGCCGATGTGCCGCGGCTGCTGGCATGGGCCTACGACTCCACCGAGATGCTGGGCGGCGTGGTCGCCGAGGGCCGGATGACCGAGCTGGTCACCTCGGCCGCCGCACTGGCCCACTACGCCTACCTGGCGGTGACCGCGGCCATCGCGCGGGCCGGCAGGCAGCGGGCGCCGCAGACACTGGTCGACGTGCTCGCCGCGGCCGTGGCGGCGGGCCGGATCGACGAGCAGCAGGCGGTGCTGATCGTGGTCCAGCTGATCGGGGCGGGGGGCGAGTCCACCGCGGGACTGATCGCCTCGGCGGCCCGGCTGCTGGCGACCGACCTCGACCTGCAGGACACGCTGCGCGAGCGTCCCGAGCTGGTGCCGGCCTTCCTGGACGAGGCACTGCGCGTGGAGTCGCCCTTCCGCGGTCACCACCGGCACGTGACGGCCGACACCGAACTGGCCGGGGTGGCGCTGCCGGCGGGCAGTCACCTGCTGTTGCTGTGGGGTGCGGCCAATCGGGATCCGGCGATGTTCGACGCACCGGACATCGTCGATCTGGCCCGGCCACGCGGTCGAGCGCACGCGGCCTTCGGCGCGGGCGCGCACTTCTGTATCGGGTCGGCGTTGGCCCGACTCGAGGCGACCGCCGCGCTCACCTTGCTGCTCGAGCGCACCGCGAGGTTCACCCTCGTCGAGGATGCGCCGCCCCGATGGGTGCCGAGTCTGTTCGTCCGGCGGCACGCGAGTCTGCCGATGCGGGTGGTCGTGCGCTGATCGACCGGCCGTGCGGATCGACCGGCCGCGCGGATCGGGCGATCCCGCGGCGGCCTCGCGCCGGACCACATGACTGCCCGACACGAGGTCCCGGGTGCGGGGTAGTGGCCGGCGGAAGGGCACCACGCAGGGTGTCGGGAGTGGCGGACGGGCGCGACGCCGGGTGCCCCGTGCCGGCGGCGGGGTGCCCTGCGGCGCAGAGCGGACGCTCTGACGGGTGTCCGGCGACCCGCGATGCCGCGTGTGGCACCGTGGCGGGGTGCGCACCACGCTGCTCCTGCCCGTCTGCCTGCTTCCGGCTACCGTGCTGTTCGCCGGATGTGCCACCACCCCGGCGTCTGCGCCCGCTCCCGTGGCGGTCGAATCCTTGACGAAAACCGGCCCTGCCCAGGCGATCCCGTCCGCGTCACCGGTGTCGTCGGTGGCGCCGCCGGTGGCGGGCCGCACCGTCGTCCTCGATCCCGGACACAACGGCGGCAATGCCGCGCACCTCGAACAGATCACCGCGCAGGTGCCCGACGGCCGCGGCGGCGCCAAGGCCTGCAACACGACCGGCACCGCCGCGGCGAGCGGATACACCGAGCACGAGTTCACCTGGGACGTCACCCAGCGGGTGCGCGAGGCCCTGAGCGCGCGCGGCGTGCGGGTGATCCTGACCCGCGACGACGACACCGGCGTCGGCCCGTGCGTCGACCGGCGCGCGGCGATCGGCAACGACGCGATGGCCGACGCGGTGGTCTCCATCCACGCCGACGGCAATACCGGCGCGGACGCGCACGGCTTCCACATCGCCTATGCCGACCCGCCGCTGAATCCGGTCCAGGCCGAGGCGGGCGTGCGGCTGGCGACGGCCCTGCGAGACGCGATGGTGGACGGCGGCGCGGTGCCCGCAACCTATGTCGGCTCCGCCGGACTCGACCCGCGCGCCGACCTGGCCGGTCTCAACCTCGCGCAACGCCCGTCCGCCCTGGTCGAATGCGGCAACATGCGCTCCGGCATCGACGCCGAACTCATCGAGACGCCGGCGGGCCGGGCCCGCTACGCCGAGCTCATCGCCGCCGGGATCGTGGCCTTCCTCGGCTGAGCGACACAGCCCGCCGGACGAATTTCGAGGAGTCGCGCAACGTTCGCCGGGCTCGCCGCCCAGCGGTGCCGCCGACTCCCGGTAAGCATCCTTGTTGCCAACTCGATGGCATTTCGGCAACTTCCGGCAAACCTGCCGGAAGTCCAGAACTGGGCTGATAACCGGATGATTGCCGGATGTGCGAACCGGTCGGTCCTGATCGGTGATTATTCGCTGTCTTCGCATCGAGTGTGTCGCGGAGTCGAATACCCGTGAGTAGTCGCTTTTTTCGCTATTGGCGATGGTTGACGAGTGATCTTCCTCGCCCTACTGTCCCTGTCACGGTTCGATATCGAAGTGTTCGTGACATCGCTCGAATGGTTTCCCGGACGGCACGCCGGCCCCTGCCGTCCTCCGTGTGCGTTTCCTAGGAGTATTGACAGTGCGAAGCCGAATTCTGTCCATCGCCGGAGCCATTGTCCTGGCACCCCTCACCACCCTGCTGGTTCCCACCGCGAACGCGAATGCCCACGGCTGGGTCACCGGCCCGGCCAGTAGGCAGGAACAATGTGCCCGCGGATCGGTGTCCTGCGGTGCGGTGAAATACGAACCGCAGAGTGTCGAGGGTCCGAAAGGGCTGAAAAATTGCAGTGCGAACAAATATCCCGAACTCGACGACGACAGTCTCGGCTGTGTTCCGCAGAAGGTCTCCGGACGCGCCACCTTCACCTGGAAGAACACCGCCAACCATCGCACCCTGAATTGGGAGTACTTCATCGGCACTACGCGCATCGCGGTGATCGACGGACGCAACGAACAGCCGCCGATGGAGGTGAGCCACACCATCGACCTGTCGAACTATTCCGGCCGCCAGAAATTGCGCGCGGTCTGGAATATCGGTGATACCGCGGCCGCCTTCTACAGCTGCGTCGACCTCGAAATCGGCGGCGGCGGAACACCGACGACCGCACCGAAACCGACCACCACCACGACACCGTCCACGACGACATCGCCGACCAGCACGACCAAGCCGTCGGCCACCACGACACCGCCCGCCACCACCACCCACCAGCACCCGACCACCACGGCCCCGGCCGTGTCCGGGTGGCGCCAGGGCTCCACCTACGCGATCGGCGACAAAGTCACCTACCAGGGCGTCACCTACAGCTGCCGACAGGCCCATACCGTGCACGACCCGAATTGGACGCCGCCGAACACTCCCGCCCTCTGGTCGCGCGTGTAGTGGACCGGGCCGGGAAACGTTTCGTGTGTTCTCCCACCATCGGTCGCGCGATGGGGTGAGGATTGACCTCGACTCGTCGGCCTCGCGTTCGGCCGGCCCCGCAGCACAAGGACGTGAGATATGAGTGACAGGAAATTCGCCTTCGCCATCGCGGCCACCGGGACGGCGTTGCTGGCCATGACGGTCGGCTCCCCGTCCGCCTCCGCGGCGGTCTCGCAATTGACGGTCGACCCCGGACTCAGCGTCGGGATGGCAACCAACTACGGCACCGGGTGCACCCATCACCTGGTCGCCCGGCTCAGCGTCGACCTCGAACCTGTCTCCTTCTACGACAACGGCACTCTGCTGGCCGTGGTCGTCCCGCTCGACGGCACCGCCAGCATCGACTGGATCCCGTCCAGCAGCGGTCCACACAGTCTGGCGGCGTTGCAGGGCGGGATCGGCCGCGGCGCCGACGTCCGCGTCGGCAAGGGCTACCGCTTCGGTGAATCCTGCGTGGTCACCGGCGGCTGACCCGCGGCGAACGACGATGGCCCGGTCCGCGCGGACCGGGCCATCGTCGTTCGCCGCTACTTCTTCGAGGAGGCGAGCTTCTTGTCCTCGCCCTTCTTCGCCGACTTCTTGGCGGGCTTCTTCGCCTGCGACTTCGGCGCGGACCCGTTGGTGTCGGCGGTGTTCGCCGCCGCCTGGGCGGTGACGACCAGGTCGTCGTCGGCGGTGTCGACCTGCACGGTGGCGCCCGGGTCGAGGCCGCCGTCGAGCAGCAGCCGCGAGATCCGGTTGTCGAGTTCCTTCTGAACCGTGCGGCGCAACGGCCGGGCACCGAACTCGGGCTGGAATCCGCGTTCGCCGAGCCAGTCCACCGCCGAGTCGCTGATCTCGAGCCCGATGTCCTGCGCCGCCAGCATGCGCCGGGTCTTGTCCAGGATCAGGTTCACGATCCGTTCCAGCTGCGTCTTGTCGAGGCGATGGAACACGATCTGCTCGTCGATGCGGTTGAGGAACTCGGGCCGGAAGTGCTGGCGCAGGCGCTCTTCCAGCTCGGGCACGATCGAGTCCAGATCGCCCTCGGGTGCCTTCAGGATCAGATCGGAGCCGATATTTGAGGTCATGATCACGATGGTGTTCTTGAAATCGACGGTGCGGCCCTTGGAATCGGTGACCCGGCCGTCGTCGAGCAGCTGCAACAGCACATTGAACACATCGGGGTGCGCCTTCTCGACCTCGTCGAACAGGATCACCGAGTACGGCTGCCTGCGCACCTTGTCGGTGAGCTGGGCAGCGTCGTCGTAGCCGACGTATCCGGGTGGGGCGCCGACGAGCCGGGAGACGGTGTGCTTCTCCTGGAACTCGCTCATGTCGAAGCGGATCAGCCGGTCCTCGTCACCGAAGACGGCCTCCGCCAACGCTTTCGCCAGTTCGGTCTTGCCGACACCGGTCGGGCCGAGGAACAGGAACGAGCCGATCGGGCGGTTCGGATCCTTGAGCCCGGCCCTGGCCCGGCGCACCGCCTCGGCCACCGCGACGATCGCCTCGTCCTGCCCGATGACTCGCTTGTGCAGCACGTCCTCGAGCTGGAGAAGGCGCTGCTTCTCCTCGGCGGTCAGGTCGGCGACCGGGATGCCGGTCTGCCGCGAGATCACCTCGGCGATGTCGACGACCTGGACCTCGGGCTCGCCGGATCGCACGCCGGACTCCTCGAGTTCCTCTTCCTTGGCCGCGATATCGGCCTTGATGGCGTTGGCCTTCTCGTAGTCCTCGTTGTCGACGGCGGCGTCCTTCTCCCGGTACAGCCGCGCGATCTCCTCGTCTCTGGCCTTCGCCTCCGGATCGGGGGTGCCCGAGCGCAACCGGACCCGCGCGCCTGCCTGATCGATCAGGTCGATCGCCTTGTCGGGCATGAACCGGTCGGTGATGTAGCGATCCGAGAGCTGGGCCGCCGCGATGAGCGAGTCGTCGGAGTAGCGCACCTGGTGGTGCTCCTCGTAGACGTCGGCCAGGCCGCGCAGGATCTCGATGGTGTCCTCGACCGAGGGCTCCGAGACCATCACGGGCTGGAACCGCCGTTCGAGTGCGGCGTCCTTCTCGATGTACTTGCGGTACTCGTCGATCGTGGTCGCGCCGACGACGTGCAGTTCCCCGCGGGCGAGCGCGGGCTTGAGCAGATTGCCCGCGTCCATCGAGCCCTCCCCGCCGCCACCGGCGCCGACGATGGTGTGCAGTTCGTCGATGAAGACGATCAGCTCGTCCTTGTGCGCGCGGACCTCGTCGAGGATCTTGGTCAGCCGCTCCTCGAACTCGCCGCGATACTTGCTGCCCGCCACCAGCGTGCCGACGTCGAGCGCGATGACGCGGCGGTCGGTGAGGGTCGATGGCACGTCGTTGTTGACGATCCGCTGCGCCAGACCCTCCACGATGGCGGTCTTGCCGACACCGGGATCACCGATCAGCACCGGGTTGTTCTTGCGCCGCCGCGACAGGATCTCGATCGTCTGCTCGATCTCCTCGGCCCGCCCGACCACCGGGTCGACCAAACCCTCGCGGGCCTCCGCGGTCAGATCACGGCCGTACTCGTCCAGGGTCGGCGTGTCGGTCTTCTGCTGCCGCTTGGCCGGTGCGCCCGTGGTGGCCGGACCCGAGGAAGTGCCGCTCTGGGTGGCGGCGATGCCCGCCATCAGCGACTGGGCGGCGACGGAGTCGGGCAGCGAGGCAATGCCGAGCAGGATGTGCTCGGGCCCGATGTAGCTGCTGCCGGACTGGGCGGCCTGGCGTTGAGCGGCGCGCAGCGCCATCTTCGTGCCGGGACTGAGGGTGATGTCGGAGAGGTCGTTTTCGCTGGGCGAGCCGGTGTCGAGGAAGTCCTGCATCTGCTCGGCAACCTGGTCGGGGTCGAGGCTGAGCTCGGCGACGATGCTGCGGCCCGGCTCGGCTTCGGTGGCGGCGTAGAGCAGATGCTCCGGGGTGATCTCGGTATTGCCCCACTCCTGGGCGGCCTCGCGCGCCGATCCGATGAGCAACTTGGCGTTGTCGGTCATCAGTCTGCCCAGGTCGATGCGCTGCACGGGGGGTTTGGCCGACATCCCGGGGCCGAAGAATCGCTGGAAGATGTCGTCGAAGGAGTTCATCGAACCTGGCCAGCTCGCTGTCATATCCACACCTCTTCGCTCGTCGTGCCGCGCGGGGCGGCGACTTCTGCAGATCGGGTCGGTACTGCTAGCAATACTTCGGCATCCCCGGGTGGGGTGCAAGCGATTGGACAGTTTCACATCTACAACGTCGTGACGTGTGGCGCGCAAACCAAAGTCCGGCGGAAGCGGTCCGAAACCACCGGTTTTGTCTGATTCTGGATCGAGGAGCGGCACGGACGGGTAGCGTGACGACCCGCGCCGCGGTATCGACCGCGGCGCCCAGATTTGCCCGCCGACCGACTGGTCGAACAGGCCGACGGGAAGAGCACGGAGTTTGGTCACCGACGTCATCGATGTCTCCGCGGATTTCACGATCGCGCGTCAATCACTGTGGGACGTACTGCTGGACCCACAGAGCTACCCACGAATGTTCACCGGCATCGGCAGTTGCGAACGGGTCGAGCGACCCGACGGCTCGGTGGTCTGGCAGGTCCGGGTCGGCTCGGCCGCCGCGGGCATCCAGACCCACGAGTTCGTGCTCGAGATCGGACGCTGGTACGAGAGTTTCGAACTGCGTAGCTCCGCGCTGGGCAGCTTCGCCGCGATCCGCCTGCGCGGAGACGAGCAGCGCACCCGCCTCGACATCACCCTGTTCGCCGCGGCCAGGGTGCACCCGATGCTGGACGCGCGCAGCAATTCCGTGGTCACCGACTGGGTGAAGGCGGGTCTGCGCCGGACCGCCGACATCATCGCGGGCACCAGATCCTCGATCGTGATCAACGCCGAGCGCTCGGTGCTGCGCCGCAATACCGGAGTGGTCCGCAGCATCGCGGCCACCGGCCTGATGCGTCCTGAGCCCGTCTCGATCGTGAAACAGCTTCGCTCCCTGGCGAAGTGGGGCTTCAACCTGGCCGGTGGCTACGCCGCGGGCGCGGCGCACACCCCGACGCGGCTCGCGTTGATCGACCCGCACGGCACCCGCACCTTCGCCGAGGTCGACGCGCGCTCCACCGCGCTGGCCGGGGCGATGTACTCCCTGGGCCTGCGGGCCGGCGACGCCATCGGCCTGCTGTCGCGCAATCACGCGGGCATGGTCGAAACCATGGTCGCGGCGGGCAAACTCGGCGTCGACGTGGCGCTGCTCAACGCCGGGCTGTCGGGCCGGCGGATCGAGGAGATCGTGCAGCGGCACCGGCTCAGCGCGGTCTACGTCGACGGGCCGCTGGAGACCCTGATCCGCTACCTGCACAGCGACGTACCCCGGTTCACCACCGACGACCAACCGCCGGACCCGGAACGCACGACCATCGACGGTCTGATCGCGTTGGCGCAGAACGACTTTCCGGTGCCCGCCCACCCCGGACGGCTGATCGTGCTCACCTCGGGCACCAGCGGCTCGCCCAAGGGCGCGCGCCGCCCGCACCCCAAGGGCTTCGGCACCATCGCGGCGCTGCTGTCGCGGATTCCGATGCGGGTCGAGGAGGTCGTCCTCATCCCGGCGCCGCTGTTCCACACCTGGGGGCTGGCCGGATTGCAGCTCAGCACGGCGCTGCGCGCGACCGTGGTGCTCACCGACGGGTTCGACGCGCTCGCCTGCCTGCGCGCGATCGTCGCGCACCGGATCACCACGCTGATCGTCGTCCCGACCATGGTCGAGCGGCTGCTCGACGTGCCCGACGAGGTCCGCGCGAGCTTCGACCTGTCGAGCCTGCGCCACGTCGTCAGTTGCGGCGCGCCCCTGGCCGGGGCCACCGTGCTGCGCTTCCTGGACACCTTCGGTGACGTGCTCTACAACGTGTACGGCTCGACGGAGGTGTCCTGGGCCAGCGTCGCCACCCCCGCCGACCTGCGGGTCTCGCCGACCACCGCCGGTCGCCCGCCGCTGGGCACCCGGGTGGCGGTGCTCGGTCCCGACCTGCGACCGGTGCCGGTCGGGGCAACCGGGCACATCTTCGTCGCCAACCACATGCTCTTCGACGGCTATGTCAACGCCGCGCCGCCGGAGGAGGCCGATGGGATGCTCGACACCGGCGACCTCGGCTACCTCGACGCGGCGGGCCGGTTGTTCGTCGCGGGCCGCGACGACGAGATGATCATCTCCGGCGGCGAGAACGTCTTCCCCCGCCCGGTGGAGGAGGCGCTGGCCCATCTGCCGCAGATCACCGAGGTGGCCGTAGTCGGCGTGCCGGATCGGGAGTTCGGGCAACGGCTGGCCGCGTTCGTGGTGAAACGCGAAGGGGCGGGTCTGGATTCGGACATGGTGCGGACCTACATCCGCAACCGGCTCAGCCGCTTCTCGGTCCCGCGCGATGTCACCTTCCTGTCCGCGCTGCCGCGCGGGGAGACCGGCAAGATCCTCAAACGGGTGCTGGTGCGCCCGGAGTCAGCCCTGAGCGAGTAGCCGCCGCACCGCCCGCTCGATCGCGGCCGCGGTCTGCTCGCGAGACAGGCCGCGCCGATCGCGCAGATGGTGGTGGGCGGGCCAGGCCAGCGCGCCGTCGACCAGGTCGAGCAGCTGATCGTCACCGGCCAGCTCGGGGGCGAACAGCGCCGCCAGGGTGTCGCGGATACGCTCGTCGGTGCGGCGCATCCGCGCGTCGATCGCGGGCACCGAGCGGGACTCCTGCAGGCCGGGCAGCCGCGGCGAGCGCTGCAGCTCGAAGATCGCCGCGCTCTGCCGGACCGCCAGCGTGATCCGATCATCCAGCGGCAGTGTGGGATCGGGGGTGATCAGGCACGCCTCCACCGTCGCCGACTGGCGCTCGACCGCGGCGACGAGCAGGGCCTCGCGATCGGCGAAGTGCACGAAGATGCTGCGCTCGGAGGTGCCCGCCCTGGTCGCGATCGCGCGGGTGGTCGGCGCGAAGTCGCCGTCGATGAGCGCGGCGAGCAGTCCGTCGATGATGGCCTCGCGGGTCTTCTCCGGATCGCGCCGCCGCGGCGGGCGCGCCGTACGCTCGCCCGCCGCCGCGACTTCGTGCCCTGAACTCATCGGCCCATCACAGCACAGACCGCCCGGACCCGGGCTATGCGCTCGGCGGGACCGCCGTCCGGTTCATCACCGAATGCGTGCGCGAGTAGCCGAAATAGACGACCAGACCCACCATCAGCCACACCAGGAACCGCACCCACGTCTCCCACGGCAGCGAGTAGATCAGGTACGCCGAGAACCCGATGCCGACCAGCGGGATCACCGGCATCAACGGCAGCCGGAACGAGCGCGGCGCGTCGGGCCTGGTGCGCCGCAACACGATCACCGCGACGCACACCACGATGAAGGCCATCAGGATGCCGATGTTGGTGAGCTCGGCGACGGTGTTGATCGGCAGCACGCCGGCCAGGATCGCCGCGCCGACACCGACGATCCAGGTGACCCTGGTCGGGACCTTGCGGGTCGGATGGGTCTTGGCGAACCACGCGGGCAGCAGGCCGTCGCGGCTCATCGCGAACCACACCCGGGTGACACCGAGCATGAACGTCAGCACCACGGTCACGATGCCCACGATCGCGCCCACCGCGATGATGTTGGCGACACCCGGCATCCCGACCGACTCGAACGCGGTGGAGAAGCCGCTGGTCGGGCTGATCTCGGTGTACTTCTGCATACCGGTGAGCACCAGCGTGGCCAGCACGTAGAGCACCATGGCGATGGCGAGGGAGTAGATGATCGCCTTGGGCAGGTGTTTGCGTCCGTCCACCGATTCCTCGGCGGCGGTACTCATCGCGTCGTAGCCGAACACCGCGAAGAACACCGTCGCCGCGCCCGTCCACACCGCGCCGGTCCCGAACGGGAAGTACGGGTCGTAGTTGGCGCTGTCGATGTGGAACACGCCCAGCGCCACGATGAGCACGACCAGCGCGACCTTGATGCCGACCGCGATCGTCTCGAACCGGCCGACGCTGCCGATCCCGCGCGAGAGCACCCACGCGGTGCCCAGGCAGAACAGCACGGCGAACAGGTCGACGACCCGTCCCTCGCCGGTATCGGGCGCGCCGAGCATCCATTCGGGCAGGGTCAGGCCGACCTGGTCGAGCAGGAACCCGAAGTAGCCGGACACGCCGATCGCGACCACCGCCGCCACGGCGATGTACTCGAGCAGCAGATCCCAGCCGATGAACCAGCCCGCCAGCTCACCGAGCGAGACGTAGCCGTAGGTATAGGCCGACCCCGCCTTGGGCACCATGCCCGCGAACTCGGCGTAGCACAGCGCCGCCGCCGCGCTGGCCACACCGGCGATCAAGAACGAGATCAGCACCGCCGGACCGGTGACCGAGTGGGCGACCGAACCAGCCAGGGTGAAGATGCCCGCGCCGATGATGCCGCCGACGCCGATCGCCGTCAGCTGCCACAGGCCGAGCGATTTGGCGAGCCGTTCGTCGCTCGGGATCTCGTCCTCGACGTCGACGAGGGGTTTACGGCGCAGCATCTGGGCGCGCAACTGTGCGAAAGACATTCGCGTTCCTTCCGTCGGCGCACACCGCCGCGTCGCGATGTACGAGCCGACCTCCTGCCGGGAGGCTCAGCTGAGTACACCGCCACGTCGGGGCCGCGGGCGCCGAGAGTGAATATTGTTCAGCGGTGGTGCCCGAAGGGACAGCCGGTCGTCACCCGCGCCCGCCGACCAGCGCGCGCAGGAAGAACCCCAGGTTGGCCGGCCGTTCGGCCAGCCTGCGCATGAAATATCCGTACCACTGGTCACCGTAGGGGACATAGACGCGAACGTGGTTGCCCGCGGCGGCGAGTCGCTGCTGTTCGTCGGCGCGGATGCCGAACAGCATCTGGTACTCGTACTCCTCGGTCTTGCGTTGCGCCGACTGCACCGCCACCCCGGCCGCCGCGATTACCGCCGGATCGTGCGAGGCGATCATCGGGTACCCGCCGCCCGCGGTCAGGATCGCCAGGCAGCGCAGATAGGACGCGTCGACCTCGGCGCGGTCGCGGAAGGCGACCGACTCGGGTTCGTCGTAGGCGCCCTTGCACAACCGGATGCGCGAGCCGGGACCCGCCAGCGCGCGGCAGTCGTCCTCGGTGCGGCGCAGGTAGGCCTGCAGGACGGTGCCCAGCCACGGGTAGTCGGCGCGCAGCTCGCGCACGATCTCGAGCGTCGAGTCGGTGGTGGTGTGGTCCTCGGCGTCGACGGTGACCCACAGTCCCGCGGCCTCGGCGGCCGCGCAGATCTGGCGGGCGTGGTCGCGGGCGATCGCGTGACCGTCGCGGGGGAGGGCCTGACCCAGCGCGGACAGCTTCACCGAGACCTCCAGTGGCCGAACGGCGCCCGCCGCGACCTCGGCCTGGGAAAGCCGGCCGAGCGCGGCGATGAGGGTCCGGTACTGCGCGACGGTCGATTCCGCGCTCGCCAGGTCGGTGGTGTCCTCGCCCAGATAGTCGACGCTGACGAAGCGGCCGGAGCGCAGCAGTGTTTCGGCCGCGCGCACCGCCTGGTCGGTGGTGGTGCCCGCGACGAAACGGGCGACCACGGCCCGGCTGACCGGCAGTCGGGTGACGGCGCGTTCCAGCCGGGGTGAACGGGCGGCGGCGAGCAGGGTCGAGCGCAGGAGGGCGGACATCAGCGGACCTCCGGGTCGGGTGCCTGATGGGGATAGCGGTGCTCGGTCGGCGGGGTGAAGGTCTCCTTGATGGTGCGTGCCGAGGTCCAGCGCAGCAGGTTCTGCGCCGAGCCCGCCTTGTCGTTGGTGCCCGAGGCGCGTCCGCCGCCGAAGGGCTGCTGGCCGACGACCGCGCCGGACGGTTTGTCGTTGATGTAGAAATTGCCCGCGGCGAAGGTGAGCCGCTCGGTGGCCGCGGTGATCGCGGCGCGGTCCTCGGCGATGATCGACCCGGTCAGCCCGTAGGCGCTGCCGCGATCGACGAGGTCCATGGCCGCGGCGAAGCCGTCGGGGGTGCGGTCGTCGTAGACGTGCACGGCCAGGATCGGGCCGAAGTATTCGGTGTGGAAGATCTCGTCGGCGGGATCGTCGCCCACGACGACGGTCGGCTCGACGAACCAGCCGACGCTGTCGTCGCTGTGGCCACCGGCCACCACGGTCAGCCCCGGTGTCGCCTTGGCCCGCTCGAGAGCGGCGGCGTTGCGTTCGAAGGCGCGCCGGTCGATCAGCGCCCCACCGAAATTCGTGAAGTCGGTGACGTCGCCGTAGCGCAGCGCCGTCGTGCGTTCGATCAGATCCTCCGACATCGCCGCCCACACCGAGCGCGGGACGAACGCGCGCGACGCGGCCGAGCACTTCTGGCCCTGATAGTCGAACGCGCCGCGCAGCAGCGCCGTGGTGAGCACGGCGGGGTCCGCCGAGGAATGGGCCAGCACGAAGTCCTTACCGCCGGTCTCGCCGACCAGGCGCGGGTAGCTGCGGTACCGGTCGATGCGCTGCGCCACCTCGCGCCACAGGTGCTGGAAGGTGGCTGTCGACCCGGTGAAATGCACGCCCGCCAGCCGCGGATCGGCGAGCACGACCTCGGAGATCTCCGGTCCCGCGCCGTGGACGAGGTTGATCACCCCGGCGGGCAGTCCCGCGGCCTCGAGCAGGCGCAGGGTCAGGTAGGCGGCCACAGCCTGGGAACGGGCCGGCTTCCACACCACGGTGTTGCCCATGAGCGCGGGCGCGGTCGGCAGATTGCCCGCGATGGCGGTGAAATTGAACGGCGTGACCGCGTAGACGAAACCCTCCAGCGACCGGTACTGCATCCGGTTCCACACCCCGGGCGCCGAGATCGGCTGTTCGGCCAGGATCTGGCGGGCGAAGGAGACGTTGAAGCGCCAGAAGTCGACCAGCTCGCACGGCGCGTCGATCTCGGCCTGATAGGCGGACTTGGACTGGCCGAGCATGGTCGCGGCCGAGATCCGCTCGCGCCACGGTCCGGCCAGCAGGTCCGCCGCGCGCAGGAAGATCGCGGCCCGGTCGTCGAACGACATCGCCTGCCAGGCCGGTGCCGCGGCGTCGGCCGCCTCGACCGCGGCGGCGGCCTCGGCGGCGGTCGCGTCGTGCAGGGTGCCGAGCACGGCGGTGTGCCGGTGCGGCTGGACGACCTCGAAACTCGGGCCGTCGCCGCGCAGGTGACGGCCACCGATCACGTGCTGGATCTCGGTGGGTGTCGCGGACAGGTCGGCGAGTGCGGTACGCAGCCGGGCGCGCTCCGGGGTCCCCGGGGCGAAGGTGCCGACCGGCTCGTTGACCGGCGGCGGAGTGGTCGCGATGGCGTCCATGAAGGCGGCTCCTGCGTCGAGTAGGGGCGGGATGTGACGTAGTCAACACCGATGGGGAGGCGGCATAATCAGCTGATCGGACGAAGAACCCGACCGATGTTCGTCCGATCGGACAAAGCAACGGGAGGTTCGTGATGCCGGAGGACGCCACCACCCTGGGTGAGCTGCTCGCCGCCCTCGACCACACCGTCGCCACCCTCGTCGCCGCGCCGGCGGGGGAGTCGGTCCCGCTGCGCTCGGTCGCGCTCGCCGAACCCGCCGATCTGCCCGACCAGCTCGACACCGAGGGCCCGCTGCCGGAGGTGTATCTGCTCGTGGGCGTCGACGCCGAGGCCATGGTGCGATGGCTGCGCGGGGTGGGTGCCCGCGATCCCGGCCAGCGCCCGCGCGTACTGATGACCAAGAGCGCCAACGACTCGCCCGCCGTGCGGGCCGCGGCGTCGACGGCGGGCATCGCCCTGGTGCATGTGCACCGGCAGGCACGCTGGGACCAGGTGTTCGCGCTGGTACGCCGGATGCTGGCCCGCTCGCCCGGCCAGCGCGCCGCGGCCGACGACCACGACCTGCTCGCCCCCGACACCGACCTGTTCGGGCTCGCGCAGGTGGTCGCCAGGGAGACCGGCGGGATGGTCTCCATCGAGGACCCGCACTCACACGTGCTGGCCTACTCCGCCTCCGACGCCTCCGCCGATCAACTGCGTATCCGGTCCATCCTCGGCCGCGAAGGACCCGGCGACTACCTGCGGATCCTGCGCGAATGGGGTGTGTTCGACCGGGTGCGGCGCAGCGACGAGGTCGTCGACGTGCCCGAACATCCCGAGCTCGACATCCGGCGCAGGCTGGTGGTCGGCATCCGGCGCGGCACACCCCCGCGGATGCTCGGCACCATCTGGCTGCAACAGGGTCACCGCCCGCTGCGCCCCGATGCCGCCCAGGTGCTGCGCGGCGCGTCGGCGGTCGCGGCGCGGATCATCGCGCGCGGACTGGACGCGCCCTCGACCGAGGCCCTGCTGGTGCGCAGGCTCTTCGGCGCGCACGGTGACGGCGTGGACGTCCCGTCCGTGGCGGCCGCGCTGCACCTGCCGACCACCGGCCCCGCCGCGGTGATCGGCTTCGCGCCGGTCGGCCCGGGCGCCGACCTGGCCGCCTCCAGCGCCCTGATCCGCTTGCACGCCAGTGCTTTTCGCGACGACTCGGTGACCGAGGCGATCGATGACCGGGTGTATGTGCTGCTGCCGTCGTATCACTCCGAGCGCAGCGTCGGCTCCTGGCTGCGCAAGCTCGTCGAGCAGCTCGAACAGGCGCGCGGGCTGGTGGTGCGCGCGGCCGTCGCGGCTCCGGTGGCCGGGCTGACGGCGGTCGCGAGCGCCCGCGCCGAAGTCGATCGGGTCCTGGACAGCCCGGCCGCCGCGGCGTCGGGCAGTCGGGTCGCCACGCTGGCCGAGGCCAGGACGGCGGTGCTGCTGGCCGAGATCGTGGGGCTGGTCCGGGACCGCCCACACCTGCACGATCCCCGGCTGAGCGCGCTCGACGCCTACGACCGCGAACACGCCGCCGAACTGCGCCGCTCGGTACTGGCCTACCTGCGGGCACACGGCGAGGTCAGCGCCGCGGCCGCCGTGCTGCGCGTGCATCCGAACACGCTGCGGTACCGGTTGCGCCGAGCCGAGTCCGTGCTCGGCATCGACCTGGCCGATCCCGCCGACCGGTTGCTGCTCGAGATCCAGCTGGCCGCGGTGCCGATCGCCGCGCCCTAACTCGGCTATTGCAGTTATGCTGCAATAGCGACGCCTGGTCGCACCGCCGCGGCGGGACGTGAGCACCTGAGTGAGGTTGTCGTGGTGGACGGGACGAATACCCAGCGGTTCGAGGTGTCGCGCCGCGGCATGCTCGGCGTCGGAGCCGGGACGGCCGCCGCGCTGGCTGTCGGCCTGACCGTCACCAGCTGCGGCGACGACACCGGCGCGATCACACCGTCGAGGACGCAGACGGACCCGACCGAGGCCGTCGCGGACGCCAATCGCGCGCTGGCCGACAATCTGCCCTTCGGCGACACTGCCGATTTCGCCGATGCCGATCGGGGCTGGATCGCCTCCCTCGAGCCGGGCAAGATCACCGACGCCTCGGGAAAGGTGGTGTGGGACACCGACTCCTACGACTTTCTGGCCGGTGCCTGTCCGCGATCGGTGAATCCGAGCCTGTGGCGGCAATCCCAGCTCACCGTGAAACAGGGACTCTACGAGATCGCGCCCGGCTTCTATCAGATCCGCGGCTTCGACCTATCGAACATGACGCTGATCGAGGGCGACACCGGGGTCGTCGTCATCGACCCGCTCGTGTCCGCCGAAACCGCGGCCGCGGGGCTGGCGCTGTATCGCGAGCATCGGGGTGACCGGCCGGTGACCGGTCTGATCTACTCGCACTCCCATGTCGACCACTTCGGCGGCAGCTACGGGGTCCTCGCCCCGCAGGATGTCGCGGCGGGCCGCTGCCCGGTGCTCGCGCCTGTCGGCTTCCTGGAACACGCGGTCGCCGAGAACATCTACACCGGCACCGCGATGGCCCGCCGCGCCGCCTACATGTACGGCGCCGCGCTGCCGCGCGGGCCGAAAGGCCAGGTCGGCTCGGGTCTCGGGCAGACCACTTCGACCGGCACGGTCAGCCTGATCCCGCCCACGCTCGACATCACCCGCACCGACCAGGTCGAGACGGTCGACGGCGTGCGGATGGTCTTCCAGCTCACGCCGGGCACCGAGGCGCCGGCGGAGATGAACATCTACTTCCCCGACCGTCGCATCCTGTGCATGGCCGAGAACGCCACGCACACCATGCACAACATCGTCACCCTGCGCGGCGCGCTGGTCCGCGACCCCCACGTCTGGGCGAAATACCTGACGGAGTCGATCAACCGGTACGGTCGCCGGGCCGAGCTGGTGTTCTCCTCTCATCACTGGCCGATCTGGGGCACCGACCGGATCGTCGAGTTCCTGTCGCTGCAACGCGATCTCTACGCCTACCTCAACGACCAGACGCTGCGGTTGCTGAACAAGGGCTACGTCGGCGCCGAGATCGCCGAGATGATGACGATGCCGCCCGCGCTCACCGCCACCTGGTCCACGCACGGCTACTACGGCTCGATCAGCCACAATGTCAAAGCCGTCTATCAGCGCTACATGGGCTGGTTCGACGGCAACCCCGCCCACCTCTGGGAGCATCCGCCGGTGGACAACGCCCGCCGCCACGTCGAGGCGATGGGCGGGATCGCCGCGGTGTTGCAGCAGGCGCAGCGGGCCTACGACGCCGCCGACTTCCGCTGGGCGGTGCAGTTGCTGAACTACGCGATCTTCGCCGAGCCGGGCAACGACACCGCGAAAGCGTTGCAGGCGAGTGCTTTCGAACAGCTCGCCTACGGCGCGGAGAACGCCACCTGGCGCAACTTCTACCTCAGCGGTGCCCATGAACTACGCCACGGCGCCTTCGGCACCCCGACCGCGGCGAACTCGGCGGCGCTGGCGGCGGCACTGAGCGTGGAGCAGGTGTTCGACGCGATGGCCCTGCGCATCGACGGGCCCAAGGCTTGGGACGTGAAGCTCACCAGCGACTGGCGGATCAGCGACGAGGGCAACCGGATCCACCGCGTGGAATTGCGCAACGGCGTGCTCGTGCACTACGACCGGTTCCCCGGCGACGAGCTGCCCGCGCCGGAGGCCACCCTCACCCTGACACGGCCCGTGCTGATCCGCAGCCTGGCCGGCGGCGGCGATCTGAAGAAGGCAGTGCTCAGCGGTGACATCGTCGTCGAGGGCGATGTCACCGCGCTGACGAAGCTGCCCGGCCTGATCGACAAGCCGGACCCGAACTTCGCCATCGTGACGCCCTAGCCGCTACCGCTTGGCGTAGTCGGCGACGCCCTGCCAATCGAGCATCACGCAGGCTTCGTCACCGACCACCCAGGCGTCGTGGCCGGGCGGCACCAGCATCAGGTCGCCCGGCCCGAACTCCTGCTGTTCGCCGTCGTCCATCACCACCACCATGCGCCCGGACAGGCAGTAGCCCATGTGCGGCGCCTGGCAACTGTCGGTCCCGGCGATCGGTTTGACGTGTAGTGACCACCGCCAGCCCGGTTCGAACACGGCGCGGCCCACCGGTCCGCTGTCGAGATTCACGAGATCGAGCCGGCCTTTGTCCTGCTCGAAGGGCCGGGTTTCCTCGGGTGCGTCGAAATTCTTGCGGGTCAGGGCGGACATCATCGGCTCCTGTGTTGTCGAAGGTGGCCGAGGAGTCGTGTCCACCAGGGCGCGTCCACGCGCTCGGCCCGCGACGGCAGCCACCGCACAGCTCATCGTTCGCCGATAGGGGACTATGCGCAAGCGAACGGCAGTGCGGATTCGCCGTCAGGCGCCGGTGGGGACCTCGCCCACGGCCTCGGCCGGATCGATGACGCCGAACACCTCGCCCTGGGGCGCCTGCAGGATGCCCATCCGCCCGAACGGGCTGTCGTCGGGGCCCATGATCACCGAGGCGCCCAGTTCGGTGGCCTTGGCCAGCGCGGCGTCGGCGCCGTCGACCTGGATCCAGGTGAGCCAGTAGGTCGGCGTGCCAAGCGCGGACGCGTCCATCATCCCGCCGATGGTGTGGGTCTGGCCGGGCAGCGCGAAGGTGGAGTAGACGAAGTTCTCGCCGTCGCCGATCTCGGTGTAGTGCCAGCCGAAGACGGCGTTGTAGAAGTCGTGGGCCCGGTCGTAGCCGCCGGTGTGCAGTTCGTTCCAGCAGTAGGCGCCGTGCTGGTTGTAGACGCCGGCGCCGGTGTGCGCCTTCGCCTCCCAGACACCGAACACCCCGCCGGTCGGATCGGCGCCGATGAACATGCGGCCCACGTCGAGCACGTCGAACGGGGGCATGAACACCTGGCCGCCCGCCTTGCTCACCTTCTCGGCGATCTCGTCGGCGCGCTCGGCCGCGAAGTAGGTGGTCCAGGCCGAGGGCATCGGCATGCCGTCGGGCTTCGGGCCGATGCCGGCGGCGGGCCTGCCGTCCAGTGTCGCCATCAGGTAACCGCCCGCATCGGCGGGCCCGTCCTGGATGTCCCAGCCGAACAGGGCACTGTAGAAGTCACGGGCGGCGGTGGTGTCGTCGACCTGACAGTCGATCCAGCAGGGCGTGCCCTGCGGCCAAGCTTCGTCACGTGTCGGCATTGTCGAACGTCCTTCCTCGGTGATGGATGGAAGCCGGCCGGAACCGCGCCGGCGGGTGCCAGTCAACCATCAGCCTCCGACAGTCGTGCGACCCGCACAGCGCGCTGAACTGGAACAACGGGTATTCACTGCGACAGTCCGAGCGGGCCGACGCTCGGCTCGCCAGGTCGTTACCCCTGTTACAGTTTCCGCGCTCGATCGTGTGGTGGCTAGGTCAACAGTGGAGACGAACGAACCGGTCGGGGAGCGACGCAATGGCAGTGAGAGGTTCCGAACGTGGGTTCGTCCGGATGCTCGTGACGATCCTCGCGGTGATGCTCGTGCTCGGATGCGGCGGCGGACCGGCGGCGGGTGACCCGGCCGAACCGCCCGCGGCCCGGTGGACGGCCCTGCACGACGGGCCGGGCGCCTATCCCGAGGTGCGAGTGGAGCGCGGCGTGCGGATCACCATGAGCGACGGCGTCGTGCTCAAAGCCGACGTCTACCGGCCGGCGAACGCCGCGGGTGAGATCGAGCAGCAGCCGCTGCCGACGATCGTCAGCCTCACGCCCTACTCGAAACTGATGACCGGCCTGATCGAATCCGCCGCCGCCATCCCGGGCCTGCAGGCCACGGCGGTCGACATCGTGCGCAGGCTGAACCTGTCGGCCACGCCGATCAGCGGGTTCGGCGACCTGATGCAGGCACTCGACGGCGGCATGATCCAGACCATGCTCGGCGTCGACCGCAAGCTCATCGGCAGCGGGTACACCGTCGTCGTCGCCGACGTGCGCGGAACCGGCCTGTCGCAAGGCAAATGGGACACCCTCGGCGCCCGCGAACAGCTCGACACCCGAGAGGTGATCGACTGGGCGGCCCGCCAGCCGTGGTCGAACGGGCGGATCGGGATGAGCGGCGGCTCCTATTCCGGCATCAATCAGCTGCGCGCGGCCGAGAACGCCCCCGCCGCGCTGCAGGCGATCTTCCCTGTGGAACCGGGCAGCGACCTGATGCGCGACGTGGTCGCCCCCGGCGGCGGCGTCGGCACCACCTTCCTGCCGCTGTGGCTGAACTCGGTCAACCAGCTCAAACTCGTGCCCGATGTCGCCTCGATGGCCGACGGCACCTTCGACTGGACCTGGTTCCACGATCGCCTCGCCGACCCGACCACCAATTTCGACCTGCTCGCCCAGTCCCTGCTCACCCCCTCGCTGTCGAATATGCCGCCCGCGCTCGACGGCGCCCTCGACGACACCTCCGCGTTCCGCGAGGCGATCATGGGGCATCCCGAGCAGGTCACCGTGCCGACCTTCGTCTACGGCGGCTGGCACGACATCTTCGCCAACAGCGCGACCAAACTCTACGAGCAGATCCCGCTGCCCGCCGGGCGCAAACAGCTCGTCGTCGGCGACACCTATCACGCCAATCCCGGTGCGGGGACCGGTGTTCCGGGCGCACCGCCGCGTCTGGACGTCTTGCAGCGGGCCTGGTTCGACAAGTGGCTCAAGGACATCGACAGCGGCGTGGACACCTTCGGGCCGGTCACGGTCAAGCAGCAGGGCGGTAGCTGGATCACGCTGCCGGAGTTCCCGATGCCCGGTGTCACCCACCGTCGCGTCTATCTCTCGGCCGCGCCCAGCGGCAGTACCGAGGACAGCCTCCACGACGGATCGTTGAGTGCCACCGGGCCGACGACGACCGAAAACCTCACCGTCGCACCCGGTCTGAGCACGATCTGCTCGCGCGACGCGGCGCAGGGCTCGGCCGGGATGGCCGCCGCGCTGGACACCTGCGCGAAGGACTCCCGGATCGCCGAACGCAACGGGCTCACCTTCACCAGCGCCCCGCTCACCGAGCAGACGGTGATCTCCGGTCCGATCAATGTGCGGCTCAACACCGTGCACGACACGACCGACGGCTTCTGGAATGTCACCGTCAACGACGTATCGCCCGACGGCACCTCGACGGTGCTGACCACCGGTCAGCTCACCACATCGATGCGCGCGATCGACGAACGGCGCAGTGCCCGCTCGGTCAACGGCGACCTCACCGCGCCGTTCAATCCGCTCACCGTCGACGATCTGCTGCCCGTGGTGCCCGGCGCGCCCACCGACCTCGACGTCGCCGTCATCCCGACGCAGGCGGTCCTGGCGCCGGGGCATCGGCTGCGCATCGATGTCTACGCGGGCAACGCGCCCAAAGCGCTGCCGTTCCGGCCGATGCTGAACGCGAGCGGCATGGAACCCCAGCACCTGCGTCTGGATCCGGCCGCGCCGAGCTTCGTCAACCTGCCCACCGACCGCCCGATTCCCTGAAACGGCGCACGGATCGACCGCCGGTCCGGCGTTTCCCGAACCCGGTCGCGGCGGGGTGTGTGAGCCTGTAGGGCAGTGGCTCGGACGAGGAGGTCGGTGTGGTGCAACCCGTCATCGTGGTGATGGGCGTGTCCGGATGCGGGAAGACGACCGTCGGCGCGCTCACCGCCGAACGGCTCGGGGTGCCCTACGCCGAGGGCGACGACTTCCATCCCATCGAGAACATCGAGAAGATGGCGGCGGGGATCCCGCTGACCGACGAGGACCGCGCGCCCTGGCTCGACATCGTCGCGGGCTGGCTCGGTGAGCATCAGGAATCCGGCGGTGTCGCCGCGTGCTCGGCTCTGCGGCGCACCTACCGTGACCGACTCCGCCGCGGCGCCCCGAACACCTACTTCGTGCACTTGGCCGCGGGCCGCGAGGAACTGCTGCGCCGGATGACCGGCAGGCTCGGCCATTTCATGCCGACGGCGCTGCTCGATTCCCAGCTGGCCACGCTGGAACCACTACAGCCCGACGAAGCGGGGATCACCCTCAACGCGCTCGAGCCGCCGACCGTCCTCGTCACCGAGGCCGTCGAGGCCTGGCGCGCTGCTCACCGCTGAAGCAGCGGGTGCAGCTGCTGGACCGGCGCCAGCAGCAGTGCACCGCCGACCACCAGCGCGGCCAGGCACAGCACCGCGAAGATCCCCACCCACAGCAGCGCGGGCAGATGGGTGAGCCGGGCCAGCTGGTCGGCGTCGGAGGCGGTGTGACCGGGCTGCCTGCGGCGGCTGCGCTGCAGTTCGATCACCGGGCGGACCGCGGCGGCCAGCAGGAACCAGGCGGCGAGATAGGCGAACGCGGCCTGCATCTGGTCGGTTCCGAACCAGGACACCCCGAACACCAGCGCGCCGAGCACGGCCACGGTCAGCAGCCCATAGATGTTGCGGACCTTGATCAGCACGGCGGCCAGCATCAGCAGCGTCGCCCACAGCATCAGCGTCACCCGGCCCGACCCGAGCAGCGCCGCGTACCCCAGCCCGAGCAGCGCGGGCGCCGGATAGCCCGCGGCGGCGGTGAGGATCATGCCGGGACCGGTCGGCTTGCCGCTGGACACGGTCAGGCCCGAGGTGTCGGTGTGCAGGGTGATCGCGTGCAGCCTGCGCCCGGTGAGCAGGGCGACCAGCGCGTGGCCGCCCTCGTGCGCCATGGTGACCGCGGCCCTGGTGAGCCGCCACAGCGGCCGGTAACCGACCAGGACGAGCGCGACGGCGGCGGTGGCGAGCACCAGCCACCAGGCGGGCGCGGGTTGGGTGGCGAGGAGACGATCGAGCAGCGAGCTGGCGGATCCGGTGTTCACCGCCGCACTTTAGCCGTCCACGGCGGGTGGCGTGGGTTCGCGCGTGAGCTGGGACGGCAGTGGATGATCCGGTTCCAGCGCCGGCAGGCCGTCGATGCTGGTGGCGTTGTCGCCGGCGATGCGGCGGGCGAAATCGGCGTCGGTGCGGCGGGTGTGCGCCTCGTCGAGGATCGAGCGTTCCTCGACGAGGTCGAGATAGGGCACCGACCAGCCGCACGAGTCGGCGATCCGCTCCACCGACACCACGACCACCGCCCGGATACCGGGGTGGTCGGTGCCGAAATGATCACGCAGCGTGGCGAATTCGGCCGAGTCGGGCCGCACCACGCGGCCGGTGCCGAACAGCCGCAGGATGCGGGCGGTGCGGGTGAACGAACAGAACATCACGGTGATCCGGCCGTTGTCGCGCAGATGGGCGATGGTTTCGGAGCCGCTGCCGAACAGATCGAGATAGGCGACGGTGTGATCGTCGAGGACCGCGAAGGTGTCGCGGTAGCCCTTGGGGGAGACGTTGACGTGGCCGCCGGCCGAGGGCGCGGTACCGACGAAGAACATCGGCTGCTCGCCGATGAAGGTTCGTAGTCTGTCGTCGATCCGATCGAACACCTTGCCCATGACGCACTCCCTCGTCCCACCCGTCGGTGGGTTCCCCCGCACCACTGTATCGATCGGCCGTGCCGGGGTCGTCGTTCGGTTCACGCTGAGGGTTACCGCAGACGTGCGCGGCCCGTGCGGCGACGATGGCGAGATGACGCAGACCGCCCCCAGCCCCGTCCACCTCGTGCAGCAGCGTTACGCCGATCCGGCGACCGAGGTTCCCGCGCAGTGGAACCCGGTGCTGGAGGTGCTGCACAGCCACAAGTCGGTGCGCCGCTACCTGCCCGATCCGGTGCCGCCCGCGACGATCCGGCTGCTGGTCTCGGCCGCGCAGTCCGCGGCGACGTCGTCGAATCTGCAGGTGTGGAGCGTTGTCGAGGTGCGCGATCCGGCGCGCAAGGCCCGTCTCGCCGAGGTCGCCGGTGGGCAGGAGCACATCGTGCAGGCTCCGGTACTGCTGGTGTGGACGGCCGACTTCGCCCGTCTGCGCCAGCTCGCCGACGATCGCGGCGTGCCGCTCGACGGCGCCGACTACCTCGAATCCAGCTACGTCGGTTTCGTCGACGCGGCATTGGCGGCGCAGAACGCGGTGGTCGCCGCCGAATCCCTGGGCCTGGGCACCGTCTACATCGGCGCGCTGCGCAACGATCCGGAGCGGGTGGCCGCCGAGCTGGGGCTGCCCGACCACGTGTTCGCGGTCTTCGGCCTGGTCGTCGGCCATCCCGACCCGGCCGAGGGAACCCGGGTGAAGCCGCGCCTGCCGCAGGCCGCCGTCCTGCACCAGGAGACCTACGACCTGGCCGGTCAGCGCGCCCCGATCGACACCTACGAGGAGCGGATCGGCGAGATCTACGCCGACCAGGGTCTGCCGTTCTCCTGGACCGAGCGGGTGCTGGCCCGGCTCGCGTCGGTGGCCTCGCTCAACGGCCGCCACCGCCTGCGGGAGTCGTTGCAGACCCGGGGATTCCGGCTGCTGTGAGCCGGGTCCGGCTCAGCCGTTGATCGCCTTGCTGCTGAGCTCGAGCGAGCGGATCCTGGCGTCGATGTCGTAGACGAGGGTGTTGAGCATCAGCTCGTCGGGCGCGGTGGCGGCCAGCAGCGCGGCCGCCTGTTCGCGCACCGTGTCCGGCGAGCCCTGCAGCTGACCGGCCTTGCGCTGCTCGGCGAAGCGGCGCTCGGCGTCGCTGCCGGGGAAGGCGGCGGCCTGCGCCGGTGTGGCGAGTGCCTGCGGGCGGCCCGCGCGCAGTTGGGCGAAGGCGAGGTCGCGCGGCGCGGCGAGCCGGTCGGCCTCGGCATCGGTGTCGGCGCAGATCGCCGAGGCGGCCACGATCGTGTACGGCTCGCTCAGCACGTCCGAGGGCCGGAAGTTGTCGCGATAGAGGGCCAGCGCGGCGGCGGTGTTGTCCGGGGCGATGTGATGGGCGAACGCGAAGGGCAGCCCGAGGACCGCCGCCACCTGGGCGCTGTAGCCGCTCGAGCCGAGCAGCCACACCGCCGGTTCGGTGCCGCGGCCGGGGCTGGCGACGATGCCTTCGCCGTCGGCGCCGCGGAAGAACCCGATCAGCGCGGTGAGCTCGCGGGGGAACGACTCGCCGCCGAGCCCTTCGGCGCTGCGGCGCAGGGCGCGCGCGGTCACCGGATCGGTGCCGGGGGCACGGCCGATCCCCAGATCGATCCGGCCGGGATGCAGTGCCTCGAGCGTGCCGAACTGCTCGGCCACCACCAGAGGCGGATGGTTGGGCAGCATCACCCCGCCCGAACCGACCCGGATGCGCGAGGTCGAGGCCGCCAGATGCGCCAGCACCACCGCGGGCGCCGAGCTGGCGATGCCGGGCATGTTGTGGTGCTCGGCCACCCAGAATCGGCGAAAGCCCAGTTCCTCGGCGTGCTGGGCCAGCCGCGTGGTGGCGCGCAGGGCATCGCCCGCGCTCACGTCGGCTTGCACCGGCGCCAGATCCAGAACCGACAGCGTGACCGCGCTCATGAGCCTCCTCGACCGTGACGAACCCCCGCAAGGGGCAACTCGTGCGCGGCGGCCGGTATTTCCGTGCCCGCGGTGGGGGTGACTGGGGCCACGCTTGCCGGGCGGTAGCGTGCAGGACTGATCGACGCGACGGAAGGACACGATCCATGTCAGCTGACGGCCCCGGGCTATCCACCGCAGCCGTGCAGGCGCCCACTCCGACGACCGAATCGGAGGGCTACGCGCGGGGGCTGAGCCCGCGCACCATCCAGATGATCGCCATCGGCGGCGCGATCGGCACCGGCCTGTTCTACGGCTCCGGCGCCGCCATCGAGCAGGCCGGGCCGTCGTTGATCCTGGCCTACCTGGCCGCGGGCCTGGCGATCTTCGTCATCATGCGCGCGCTCGGTGAGTTGCTGACCTATCGACCGGTGTCGGGCAGCTTCGCCGAATACGCGCACGAATTCCTCGGCCGCTTCGCCGGTTTCGCCACCGGATGGTCGTACTGGGCGGTGTGGGTGTCGACCTGCATGGCCGAGATCACCGTCGCGGGCAAATACGTGCAGTACTGGTTCGACATCCCGCAGTGGGTGACCGCGCTGGTGGTGCTGGCGGTGCTGTTCGCCGCGAACCTGATCTCGGTCCGGATCTTCGGCGAGGGCGAGTTCTGGTTCTCGGCCATCAAGGTGACCGCGATCCTGGCGATGATCCTGATCGGCATCGGCGTGCTCGTGTTCGGCTTCGGCCATGCCGCGAACCCGACGGTGACCAACCTGTGGGCCGACGGCGGGGTCTTCCCGCACGGCTTCGGGCAGACCCTGCTGGTGCTGCAGATCGTCGTGTTCGCCTATGTGGGTGTGGAACTGGTGGGTGTGACGGCCGGGGAGGCCCGCGATCCGAAGGCCACCCTGCGCAAGGCGATCAATACGCTGCCGTTCCGCATCGGCCTGTTCTATGTCGGCGCGCTCGTGGTGATCATGTCGGTGGCGAGCTGGCGGACCTTCCACGCGGGCCGCAGCCCGTTCGTGGAGGTGTTCGAGCAGATCGGTATTCCCGCCGCCGCGGGCATCATCAACTTCGTGCTGCTCACCGCGGCGCTGTCGTCGTGCAACTCCGGCATCTACTCCACCGGCCGGATGCTGCGCAGCCTCGCGCTGCGCGACGAGGCGCCCGTCGGCTTCGCGAAGCTGAGCAAGCAGTCGGTGCCGTTCACCGGCATCTGCGCCTCGGCCGCGGCGATGGTCATCGGCGTCGTGGTCAACCTGATCTCGCCGGACAAGGCCTTCGCCTACATCACCTCGGTCAGCACCGTCGGCATCATCGTCGTGTGGGGCGTGATCCTGATGTGCCACCTGAAGTATCGCGCCAAGGTTCGGGCGGGGGAGCTGCCCGCCAGTGACTACCGGCTGCCCGGCGCGCCCGTGACGAACTGGGCCGCACTGGGATTCCTCGGCCTGGTCGTGGTCCTGCTGCTGTGGACCGACGGTGGGCGCACCGCGCTGGTCGTCGGCGCGGTCTGGGCGGCGCTGGTGTGCCTGGGCTACTACGCCTTCGGCCGCCGCGGCGTCGCGCACACCGGCTGAGCAGCACCCCCGTTTGCTGGAAAGCCGCTGGCAGACAAGCGTTTTCTGTCATACCCCACCGGTATCGTCGAAGGGTCACACAAACGAGCCCGGCGCGAGTGTGGCCGGGCGGTGCGAGAACGGGGGCACGGGGATGAGTGACGACGACCGTGGCGATCTGCAGCCACCGAGCAGGCATGGGACCACCTGGCGGGAATCGGAATACCGGGTCCTGGCCGATGATCTGCGCGCGGGGGCCGACCTGGCGCGCACCGCGAGGACGGTGGGGCGCACCGAGTCCGCGGTGCGCGCCGCCCTCCGCAATTTCGTGCCACCCGAGGAACGGGTGCCCACGGCCGAGCGGGAACGCTGGATTCGCGGCAGGCTGGTCGCCGAGCCCGAATGGGATTGGTGGGCAGTGGTCGTCGATCAGCACCGCCGCACCCGCAGCGGGCTGTGGTTCACCCGGCACGAACACTGCGCCCGGATCGGCTGGCGCCGACGCACGCCGATGACCGCGCTGGCGCAGGAATTGGGGACCTCGGAGCTGTCGGCGGCCGAGCTGCTGCGCTCGCTCGGGCTCGTCGCGAGCATCGAGGAGGCGGCCGACCAGCTGGGCGCCACGCCGGGACTGGCCCTGGCCAAGCGGGTCTCGGCCCGCCGCGACGACGCCGTCGGCGCCCGGTGGATCCTGGTGATCGACGGCGCGGCGGGCACCACCCGCTCCCGCAACGCCCCGGTCCGCAGGCAGGTCTCCCTGCACGAGACCCGCGCGGCCGCCGAGGCAGAACGCGATCGGGTGCTGGCCTGGCACGCGCGCGTCGGGGCCGGCGAACCGGAATCGACGGTGTGGTGGACGATCGCCGAGCGCGGCCTCGGCGCGACCACCGGCCACACCCGCTGCGGCACCTTCGATCCCACCGCGGCGTTCGGCGGCCCGGTCCGGGCCGAGGCGCTCACGGTCGGTGACGTCATTCGCGTCGGCGTCCCCGACGGCGGCTTCCTCCAGGACCGGATCACCGCGGTCGCGCAGGAGGGCCCGGGCGCGCCGATCGTCGTCGACCTGGCGCCCGTGGCCAATTCACGGGTACGCCGGGTCGTCGAGTTCGCGCCGGGCGAGGTCGTCGACGTGGTGCGTGGCCTGGCGGAACGCGCGAGCTGACGCTCAGTGCCGAGGTGATCCGCGCAGCACCGCCCGGATCACCTCGGTACGCAACGGGAAGTCGAACTCGCCCTGTGCGGTCTCCGGTGTCGCGCGCAGGTAGTCCCGGATGCGGTCGAGCAGCGCGGTGCGCTGCTCCGGGGAGATCACCACGGTGTGCGAATGGGTGCCGATCGTCGTTACCAGCGATTCGGCGGTGCGTCGCTGTGCGTGCGTGAACTCCGCCTTCTCGAATGCCGTGAACAGTGGATGCGCCGGGAGCTGGTCCTCGGTCTCGGACGGGGTGAACGACACCGCCGACCGGGAGATCCGCTGGAGCCCGGCCACCCACTCGGTGCTGTCGTCGTCGGTATTCCAGAACGCCGCGAACACCCCACCCGGCCGCAGGACCCGCGCGATCTCGGGGAACGCGCTGTCCTGATCGAACCAGTGGAACGCCTGCCCGGCGACCACCGCGTCCACCGAGTCGTCGGGCAGCGGAATCGCCTCCGCCGCACCGGCGAGCGCCCTCACCGCCGGATACCGCCGCACCAGCTCCGCGAGCATCGCCGCATCGGGTTCGACCGCGATGGCCGTCGCTCCGGCCGCCAGCAATCCGTCGGTCAGCTTGCCGGTGCCCGCGCCCAGATCGAGGACCACCGGGTCTGTCCGCCCGACCCGGGCCAATGCCCACCGGATCGCGGCCGCCGCGTAGTCCGGCCGGTGCTCGGCGTACACCGCGGCCTGCGCCCCGAACGACCTCGCCCGACTCGCCCGTCGCCCCGCCGGATCCGTCGAATCCCCTGTTCCCCACACCGTCTCGACCCTACCGGCGCGCACCCCGGCGGTGCAGCGCAGCTCCGCCGGTGGCGTCCGATCGTTCGGCACTGCGCCGAGAGCTCGCGTGGCCGAGCGGGTTCGATCGGCCCAGTATCTAGCGCGGGTGTCGTGGCCGCTGGCAGTGAGGGTTCGGTGCCGCGACCGAATGCTCGTGCGGCGTAGCGGGGATCAGTCGACCTGGACGTCGGCGGGGGCGGTGGGCCGTGCGCCGGGCATGGTGGCCGCGGCGGCGAGCAGGACGACCGACATGGCCAGGAGGGTGACGAACACCAGGTGGATCGCGTCGGCGAGTTCGCCGGGGTCAGGGCGGTCGGCCGCGTCGACCCGCGCGTTGACGACGGCGCCGAAGACGGCGACGCCGACCGCGCTGCCGATGGAGCGGGCGAACATGGTCGCCGAGGTGACGACGCCGCGCTCGGACCAGGCCGCGTCGGTCTGGGCGGCGATCAGCGTCGGGTTGGCGACCAGGCCCATGCCCGCGCCGATGAGGAAACAGGCGCCCGCGAGCTGCCACGGACTCGCGTGATCGCCGATCGGGAGCAGCGTCAGGCAGCCGAGGACCGCGATCACGCTGCCGATGAGCGCGGTCGTGCGGAAGCCGAGTCGCAGGTAGAACCGGCCTGCTTGGGAGGCGGTGATCGGCCAGCCGATGGTCAGGGCGCCGACGGTGAGGCCGGCGAGGGTGGCGGTGGTGCCGAGGACGCCCTGGGCGAAGGTCGGGACATAGGAGGTGAGCCCGAGCACGATCGCGCCGATCAGCATCGACACCGCGCTCGCCGCGACGACCACCCGGCGGGTGAAGATCCACAGCGGCAGAATCGGATTCGCGGTGCGGTGCTCGACGACGCCGACGACGACCAGCACGACGGCGCTGCCCGCGAACAGCGCCAGGCTGACGGGGGAGTTCCACGCCCACGACTGGCCGCCCTCGAGCAACGCGAGGATCAGCGCGCCCGCGCCGAGGGTGAGCAGGGCCGCGCCGAGATAGTCGACGTGTCCGCGCGCCCGGCGCGGGGCCGGCTCGGTGAAGTTGCGCAGCAGCATCACCCCGGCCAGCGCCGCCAGCGGCAGGTTGACCAGGAAGATCCAGCGCCAGCTGGCGAAATCGGCGAAGGCGCCGCCGACCAGGGGGCCGAGCACCGCCGATCCGGCCCACACCCCGGCCAGATAGCCCTGTACCTTGGCCCGCTCGGGCAGGGTGTACAGGTCGGCGGCGATGACCATCGTCATCGGCTGGATCGCGCCCGCGCCGATGCCCTGGATCGCCCGGAACGCGATCAGCGCCACCATGCTCGTGGCGAGCCCACACAGCAGCGAGCCCAGCGCGAACACCGCGATGCCGAACAGGATCACCGGTTTGCGGCCGACGGTGTCGGCGATCTTGCCGTAGATCGGCACCGTCACGGCCTGGGTGAGCAGATAGATCGAGAACAACCACGGGAACAGCGCGAATCCGCCGAGATCGCTGGTGATGGTCAGGACGCCGGTGGCGATGATCGTCGAGTCCAGCGCGATCAGACTCGTCGACATCATCAGCGAGGCCAGGATCGCGCCGCGTTCGGAGCGCAGCCCGACCGCGGGACCTGCGGTATCGGTCGCCACCACCGCTCCCTTCATGAGCTCAACTAAACAAATACAAAGTATCGTCCCAGGAATTCGGGTGCACCCGAACGGACCCAAGGGGCGCGGTCAGTCCGCGGCGGCGGCGAAGGTGGCGGCGATATCGGCCGCGGTCACCTTGGCGAGTTCGACGAAGAACGGCACCCGTTCGTCGATCATCAGCGCGACCGGCCCACGCAGGCCGAGCGCGAAACGGCACCGGCCCTGCGGGTCGAGGATGGGCATGCCGATGGTGCGGTAGCCCGGATCGAGCTCCCGGTCGTTGAAGGCGTAGCCGCGGGCCCGGGTCGCGACCAGTTCCGCGCGCATCTCCTCGGCGTTCGACACCGACCGCTCGGTGCCCTCTTCGTAAGGAAGGGAACGCAATTCGTCGTTGTCGACGTCGGACCATGCGAGCAGTGCCTTGCCGAGCGCGCTCGCGTGCAGCGGCAGGCGCACGCCCTGTAGCTCGTGCCCGTCGCTCTCGCGCCAGCGGCTCGTGCCGAGCAACACCGCGTGGATGCCGTGGCGGGTGGCGACCGACCCGGTGGCGCCGGTGGTGGCCGCGAGCTGCTCGAGATACGGCTCGGCGAGGTAGATCTTGTGCTGGCGGTAGGCGATCTGCCCGTACTCGGCCAGCGCGCCACCCATGCGGTAACGGCTCGATTCGGCGTCCTTCTCCAGGAATCCGGCCTGCACGAGGGCGCTGAGCAGTCGGTGGGTGGTGCTCACCGCCAGGCCCTGGGCGCGCGCGACCTCGGAGACGCCCCGTTCCTCGCCGCCGCGGAAGCAATCGAGTACCGACAGGGCCCGGGTCACGGTCTGCACGCTGGAGGTCTCCACGGAGCCGACGGTAACACAGCGGTTCGGCGAGACGCCTCGTCATCTTTCCGATATTCGGAAAGGGATGGGGGTCTGTCGCGGAAGTGGCTATAGATCGCCCGATCGGCGGCTGTCAAGCTTTCCGATCCTTGGAAAGACATACCTCGTTCGGCGACAGGGCCGCTCCTACGCTGCGAAAGCACTACCCGCCCTTCCCCGAACACAGGAGCCCCGATGTCCCGCAGGCTGCCGGCCTTCTCGAGGATCGCGCTCGCGATCGTCCCCGTCGTCGCCCTCGTCGCGGCGTGTGGCTCCGGCTCCACGCCCGAACCGGGCGCGCAGGCCTCGTTCGTTCTCAAGGTCACCGATCCGGGCAATACCGGACCGCTCGCGGTCGGCAAGCGCGACGGCACTTTCGACGCGGCCCTGGCTCCGCTCGGCGCGAAGATCCAATGGGTCAGCACCACACCGGGTTTCAGCTCGATGCTGAAACTGTTCAACACCGAGGAGCTCGACGTCTCCGGCGCCGCGTTCAGCCCCGTCGTGGGGGCGCTGTCCAAGGACGTCGGCGTCAAGATCGTCGCCGTGGCCGATCCCGCCGGTCAGGATCAGAGCGGCATCGTCGTCACCCCCGAGTCCGGGGTCACCTCGGTCGCCGGGCTGGTCGGCAAGCGGATCGCGGTCAACCCCGCGGGCAAGGGCGAGTACATCACCCTGAAAGCCCTGGCACAGGCCGGCATTCCGGCCGACGAGGTGACCAGGGTCCCGCTGCAGCAGAAGGACGCCGCCTCGGCCTTCGCCACCGGCAAGGTCGACGCCTGGGCCTCGTTCCTGGTGCCCTACCAGGAGGCCAAGGCCGCCGGCGCCCGCGAGATCGTCACCGAGAAGGCCATCGGCTCGCACGACAACACCGTGGTCGTGTTCCGCACCGAGGTCCTCGAGCAGCGCCCGGACGTCGCCGCCAAGTACCTGGAAGTGCTGCAGGGACTCACCGCCGAGCAGAAGGCCGCGCCCGCCGACTTCGAAAACGTCTTCGACAAGACCGGTCCGCGCGCGCTGACCGGTGACCGCCTCGCCGACGCCGTGCGGGTGGGCTCCGAGGTCACCGTGCCGCGCCTGCCCGCCGAATCCGACGCCGCCGCCCTGGCCGACGTGGTGAACACCTTCGCCGACAACGGCGTGATCAGCCGTCGGATCACCGCCGCCGACATCTTCTACGACCTGCGCTCCAAGCTCAGCCCCGAGCAGCTGGCAGCACTGAAGGAAAAGTGACATGACCACCCTCGAACTGGCGCCGCCGCTGGCCCGGGTCACCGGGCAGCGTCCCCGGTGGCTGTCCCTCGGCCTGCGTGCCGCGCTGCCCGCGGCCGTCGTGGCGGCCTGGTGGGTCGGCTCGGCGAGCGGGGCGATCTCGCCCCGGGTGATCGCGAGCCCCGGCGCGGTCTGGGCGGCCTTGCTGGAACTGCTCGACGGCGGCCGGCTGATCGACTTCGCGCTGGCCTCCTTCGGCCGGGCCGCCGCCGGCGTCGCGATCGGCGTCTCGGTGGGCCTGGTGCTCGGGCTGCTGTCGGGGCTGTCGAGCCTCGGCGAGGAACTGGTCGACTCGACGATGCAGATCGTGCGTGCGGTGCCCTTCCTCGCGCTGGTCCCGCTGTTCATCTCGTGGTTCGGTATCGACGAGCTCTACAAGGTGCTGCTCATCGCGGTGGCGACCACCGCGCCGATGTATGCCTACACCTATCTGGGCGTGCGCAATGTCGACCGCAAGATGGTCGAGGCCGCGCGCAGTTTCGGACTCACCGGCACCCGGCTGGTCGCCGAGGTGATCGTGCCCGCCGCGCTGCCCGGCATCCTGATGGCGCTGCGGATCTGCCTGTCGATCAGCATCACCGGCCTCATCGCCGCCGAGCAGGTCGGCACGCAGGAGGGCGTCGGCTATCTGGTGACGCTGGCCCAGGAATACAACCGCACCGACTACATGGTGCTGTGCGTCGTGCTCTACGCGCTGCTCGGTCTGGTGTTCGACGCACTCGTACGGCTCGCGGAACGCTACGCGATGCCCTGGCGCAAGCAGGTGGCGATCCGATGACCACGACAGCGGCCGCGCCCGTCGAGCCTGCGGTCGATCAGCAGGCGCCGGTGGCGGTCTCGATCACCGGGCTGCGCAAGGCCTTCGGCGACAAGACGGTGCTCGACGGCGTCGACCTGACCATCCGGCGCGGCGAGTTCGTCGTGCTGCTCGGTCCGAGCGGCACCGGCAAGACCACGCTGCTGCGCCTGCTCACCGGCCTGGAGGTGCCCGATGCCGGGGAGGTGCTGGTGCCGCCGCGCCGCACCACGGTCTATCAGGAGCCCCGGTTGATCCCGTCCAAGCGGGTGCTGGCCAATGTGCTCGTCGGCCTGCGCCGCACCAAAGCGCAGCGCGAAGCGGGTCTGCGGGCCCTGAGCGAAGTGCACCTCGACGGCAAGGCGGGCCAGTGGCCCGCCACCCTGTCCGGCGGCGAGGCCCAGCGCGCCGCCCTGGCCAGGGCCCTGGTCCGGGAACCGGAACTGCTGCTGCTCGACGAGCCGTTCGCCGCGCTGGACGCGCTGACCCGGCTCCAGATGCAGGACCTGGTCGGCGATCTCGTCGCCCGGCACCGCCCCGCCGTCCTCATGGTCACCCACGACGTAGACGAGGCGATCCGGCTCGCCGACCGGGTGATCATCCTCGACCACGGGCGCTTCGCCGTCGACGAGGCCATCGACCTGCCCCGGCCGCGTGACCACGCGGCACCCGAAACCCTCGGTTACCGAACGCAATTCCTCGCCCAACTGGGCGTCGGACCACACATCAGGAGCCTGTCATGACCGAAACCCTGTGGTACACCCGCTGCCCCGTGCCGACCGCGAGCGGTCTCGCGCACAGCCTCGGCTGGCTCGGCGAGACCGCCGCGAGCGCCGGCCTCGACTTCGGTGTCCTGCAGGACGCGGGCCCCGAACTCGCCGGCCACCATTTCCTGCACGATCTGTCCGGACTGATCCGCGAGGGCGGCAACGTGCCCGCGCTGGCGGCCCGGGCGCAGGGCTCGCCCACCCGGCTGATCGGCCTGACCTGGATCGACGAATCCCAGGCGATCCTCGTCGGCCCCGACTCGCCGGTCACCGACGCGGCGGGCCTGGCCGGACTGCGGCTCGGCGTGCCCGCCTGGGCGCAGGACCAGGCCCGCAGCTTCCCGCGGGCGATGGCGCTGCACGGTTTCGCCAACGCGCTGCGCCCGGCCGGGCTGACCTTGGCCGACGTGCGCGTCACCGAACTCGACGTCGACCGGGATCCGCAGGTACGCACCGCGATCCAGTCGGCCCGCCGGTCCACCACCTGGGGTGTCGAGGAACTGCTGGCGGGCACGGTCGACGCCGTCTACGTCAAGGGCGCCCGCGCGCAGGAGGTCGCGCGGGAGCACGGGCTGCGCGTCGCGGTCGACCTGGACGCCTCGGCCACCAAGCACCTGCGCGTCAACAACGGGACCCCGCGACCGATCACGGTGCACGCGGACCTGCTCGAATCCCGGCCCGAGGTCGTCGTCGGCTTCCTCGCGCAGAGCCTGCGCGCCGCCGACTGGGCCGCCGGGGACCTCGACGGGGTCCGCGCGGTACTGCAACGCGAAACGCTGTCCGGCCCCGAGGGTGTCGTCGCCGCCTACGGCGACGAGTTCCATCGTGGGCTGCACCCGTCGCTGAGCGAGGAACGCATCGAACTGCTCGGCGTGCAGAAGCAGTTCCTCTACGCCCACGGCTTCCTGGCCGCGGACTTCGACCTCGAATCCTGGGTCGCCGCCGAGCCGTTGGCCCGGGCGAAGGAACTCGTCGCCGCCGAGCGGGTGCCCGCATGACCGAGTTCGTCTGGACCCTGCCCAGTCGGGGCGACGGTCGCCGCGCCGTCCCCGCGCTGCGCGGTCGTGGCGGATTCGGGCCGCAGGCGCCGCGCACCGAGGCCACCGATGTGCGTCCCGGCCGGTTCGGCCCGTTCGACGATCTCGCCCAGATCGTCGACGCCGCGGAACTCAACGGCTTCGACGGCGTACTCGCGCCCTATGATCCACTCGGCGAGGAATCCTGGATCGTCGCCGGCGCCGCGCTGCGCTCGACCCGCTACGCGCGGGTCACCGTCGAATTCCAGCCCGCCTTCGGCACACCGGTGTACGCGGCCAAGATCTCGGCCACGCTGCAGCGGCATTCGCGGGGCAGGCTGAACTGGCGGCTCGCGGTCGAGACCGACGACGCCGAGGCCCGCTCGCGCGGCGACCAGGTCGGCGGGGACCAGCGCTACCGGCGCGCCGCGGAGTTCCTCACCGTCGCCCGCGGGGTGTGGAACGAAACCGAGGTCGGCGCGGCCGGATTCGCGGGCACCGGGTTCGAATACGCGGGGCAGTACTACGACGTGGTCGACGGCGGGTTCCGTGGCATCCTGTCCGGCCTGCCGTTCCCGACGGTCCATCTGAGCGGCACCTCGGCGGCCGCGCTGGAGCTGTCGGCCGCGCACGGCGACGTCCACGTCTTCGGCGAGGAACTCGACGGGATCTCCCGCGCCGCCGCGGAACTGGGGGAGCGGGCCGCCGCCGTGGGCCGCCGGGTCCGGGTGGCGCTCGACCTGCCGATCATCGCCAGGGAGACCGAGGACGAGGCCTGGGCGCGCGTGCACCGTCAGTGGGAGGAGCTGGGCCGCACCGATTCCGCGGCCGCGCACGCTCTCGGCGACGGCCGCTGGGCCGGCTTCGACGCGCTCGGCTACGGACAGCGCATCGGCCTGGTCGGCAGCTACGAACAGGTGGCCCGTCAGCTGTCGGTCTACGAGCTCGCCGGCGTGCAGAGCTTCGTGCTGTCCGGTCATCCGCAGATCGAGGAGATCCACCGCGCGGGCGAACACCTGCTGTTCCTCGCCGACCCGGCAGGCCGCACCCTCAGCACCGCGCAGGAGCTCACCGCATGACCATCGACGTCTACTGGCGCATCGGCATGGAAGGCGACCACGCCTCCCTGCGTACCCCGCGCCGCTACAACCGCGGCAACGCCGGCGGCTACGGTCCCGGCAATCTCGCCCCCGCCATCCGCGGCGGCGCCCTGGACGAGTACAGCTATCTCGACCACGTCGCCGCCGTCGCCAAGGCCTCCGAATCGGCGGGCTTCCTCGGCGGTCTGCTCCCGTCGTTCCCGGTGACCGACGATCCGTGGGCCGTGGCGTCCGCGCTGGCCGCCGAGACCACCACCTACCGCTTCATGGTCGCCTTCCAGCCCGGGTTCCTGCACCCGGTGCAGGCGGCCAGGATGTCGGCGAGCCTGCAACGCGCCACCGGCGGCAGGCTGGTCTACAACATCATCAGCGGCGGCGGGGGACCGGCGCAATTGTGGTGGGGCGACAAGGTGTCCCACGACGACCGCTACGCCCGCACCAGCGAATTCCTCGACGTCCTGCGCGGTGTGTGGGACGGCGAACCGTTCGACCACGACGGTCGCTTCTTCCGCACCGCCGGGGCCGCGCTGCCGTCCGGTCTGGCCGGGCAGCCGTTCCCCGAGGTGTACTTCTCGGGGTCCTCCGGCGCCGCGGTGGCCGCCGCGGGCCGCCACGCCGACTACTACCTGTCCTGGCTCGAGCCGTTCGCGGACCTGCGCGCCAAGTTCGACGGTGTCCGGCGCAACGCCGAAACACTCGGCCGTACACCGAAGTTCGCGGTCCGCATCGACGTCGTCGCCCGGCACACCGAGGAAGCGGCCTGGGCCGAGATCGAGAAGGGCTGGGCCTTCGTCGACCGCGACGCCGCCAACCGCGCCGCCCAGGGCGACTCGGTCGGCGCGGCCAGGATCGCCGGCTGGGTGCCCGAGACCATCACCGGCTACCGCGATCTGGAAGTCCAGCCCAATGTCTGGTGCGGCTTCAGCCTGATCCGCGGCGGACCCGCCTTCGGCCTCGTCGGCAGCTACGAGCAGGTCGCGCAGCGGCTCGACGAACTCATCGACCTCGGCGTCGACGCCTTCATCCTCGCGGGCAACCCACACCTGGAGGAGGCCTACCGGGTGGGCGAGGAAGTGCTGCCCCTGCTCGGCCGATCCCGGCTCACCACCCCGTCCACCGACACCGTCCTCGCGACGGTCCGATAATCATAGGAGTCCTTCGATGACCACCACCGAAACCCGTCTGCCGGAGGCCGTCACGGCCTTCGTCGCGGCGGCGACCCGCGACGCCGAGACCGCGTTCCGGGTGTTCCGCGAGACCGGCACCGTCACCGGCAACGGCACTGTCAACTTCGTCGAGCGGGTGCCGGGCGAGGAGATCGCCGTCGCGCTCAACGAGCCCGGCCCGTGGGCGGCCGAGCGCACCGTCGAACCCGTCGTCGCCACCTTCGACGGGCACGTGCTGTCCGGCAAGGGATCCGCCGGTTTCGTGACCGGCTACGCCGAGGTGTTCCGCGCGCATCCGGAGATCACCTCCGTCGTGCACATCCACACCCCGTGGCTCGGTGGCTGGGCGCAGACCCATCGCACCCTGCCCATCCGCTACGCCGCCGCCCAGCGGCTGACCCTGTCGCGGGAGATCCCGCCGCACATCGACCGCACCATCGGGGCGGGCGAGTTCATCCTGAACAAGCTCGAGACCGACCCGCACCTGGTCGCGATCTTCGAGGCCAACGGTGGTGCCAATGTGCTCGGCCGGGCCGGACTGCTGGAACTGGCCGAGTTCGTCGTCCTGCTCGAGGAGGGCGCGCAGTATCAGGCCATCGCCGAAACCCTCGGCGGCTCGGTCGAATTCGATCCCTCCAATCTCGCGGTGCAGTGGCGCCGGAGCGGCCTGGCCGAGGAGGCCCGTCGGCTCGGCCTGATCGGAGACGCCCGATGAGCCTGCGCGTCGGGTACTTCCCGCACAACAACTCGCTGTTCGTCCTGCGCCACCGGGGCATCCTGGAGCGCGCGATCCCCGACGTCGAGTGGGTCGATCTGCGCGCCCTGCCGCAGGCCGAGCGCGTCGACCCCACGACCGGTCTGCCCGGCGAGCACTCGGATTGGCTGTTCACCGAAGGCGGCTACGACATCATCGGCACCGGCTTCACCCCGCCGTTGACCGCGCTGGCCAATCAGCGCGACATCGTCTACCTCGGCATCTCCGGCCCGCGGGTGGAGAACGGCAGGCTGGTGGCGACCGCCGCGAGCGGCATCACCTCCGCCGCCGACCTGAAGGGCAAGCGGGTCGGCATCGCGCACGGTTCGTGGCAGACCACACTGCTGCTGTTCGCCCTCGACCGGGTCGGGCTCAGCTGGGCCGATGTCGAGCCCGTCGACGTCGACGTGCGCGGTGGCGGCGCCGCGCTGCTGTCCGGGGAACTCGACGCGTGGGTCGGCACCTATCCCGGCCTGCGGGAGGTCGAGGCCGCCACGGAGTTGACCACGCTGGTCGACACCGCGTCGGTGTTCAGTCACCCGTCGCTGTGGTTCACCCGCCGCGATCTCGCCGAGCACAACCGGGCCGCGGTCGAGGCGGTGCTGGCCGCGCTGCAGGAGTCCGACGCCTGGATCGTCGCCGACCCGCGCGCGGCCGCCCAGTACTTCGTCGACGACGCGCGGTCTCGCGACCTGCCCGCCGACCTGGACGCCTGGGAAGCCGCGCTGCGCGGCCGCCCGTTCGGCGTGCACCCGGTGAGCGAGGACTTCCTCGACGAACAGCAGCGCGCCGCCGACCTGCTCGCCGCCAACGGTCTGCTCCCGCGCGCGGTCGACGTGCGCTCGGCGGTCCTGCCGTGGATCGGGGAGATCCTGGCCGAGAAGGCGCCCGCCGCCGTCTGAGCTCCAGCCGACGATGCCCCGGAACCGAATCGGTCCCGGGGCATCGGTCGGTGTGGGTCAGTCGCGCTGGGAGCCGGTGACCCACACCGGTCCGGTGAGCAGCCAGATCACGGTGATCACCCCGAGCGAACCGAACACGCCCATGAGTTGCTCGCGCTGCTGGGCGTCGGCCACCGTGTAGCTCAGCGCCAGTGTGAGCGCGCCGGCGATGGCCGCCGCGCCGAGCCAGCGCGCGAAGTCGGCCCACTCCTTGCGGGTGCGTTCGGGACCGTACTTCGGCACCTTCACCGGCGGCGGTCCACCGGCGAAGCGGTAGGCGAAGCGCGCGTCGAGCCATTCGATCAGCCGATGCCCGAACATCACCGTGCAGCCGAGATAGATGCCGGCCAGCCGGTGGGCGAAACCCACCTCGCCGCCGCGGTGCAGATCGATGGCCACCGCGACCACCAGGACCACGTCCAGCACCGGAACCAGCGCCAGCGTCACCAGGCCCGCGCGGCGCAGCCGCACCACATAGCGCAGCAGCAGACCACCCACCACCAGCACCCAGAAACCGACCTCGCACGCGGCGATCGTCAGCAGTACGGGGTTGTTCAATGCGTCCATTTCCCTACTGTGCCGGGCCCACCGGTGCGTCGTCGTCCCGCTGACGGCGCGGGTGTGGTCCACCTTTCGGGGGACCCGAGGCGCGGTCGCGGTGTGCTGAAATGGGGCATGCCCGCTGCCCGCCCGTCCCTGTCCCGGCTCGTGGCGGTGTTCGACACCGCGACCGCGGCCGCCGTCGGGGTGTTCCTGGTCGGGGTGCTGTTGTGGGTCGCCGGCGGCTGGCCGGTGGTGATGGATCGCGATCTGTATCCGGCCGCCGCGAAGCTGGCGCTGCTGTGCGCGGCCTTCGCGATCCAGCTGACCGCGCAACGCAGGCCCGGCCTGGCCTTCGGGCTGATGGTCGTGCTGCTGGCCGGTGACTTCGTTCTCGGACCGTCGTTGCCACTGTGGATCGCGCTGTCGGACGTGATCTACCTGGCCGTCAGCACCGGATCGGATCGGCTCGGCGCGGTGGTCGCCGGGTTCGCGCTCGCGGTGACCGCGGGCGGAGCTCTGCTGGCGCTGACCGTGCTGGGGCTCAGGGCGGCCATCTACACCGTGCTGATCGGTGTCGCGATCACCTGGTCACCGGTGGGCTACGCCCGGTCGGTGCGGGCCTCGCGCCGCATGGTCGGGGTCGAACGCGCCGCGGCCAGAGCCGAACTCGCGGCACGCGACGCCGAGCGGTCGGCCGCGCTCGGTGACGAACGCAGACGGGTCGCCCGGGACCTGCACGACACCGTCGCCGGTCACCTCTCGGCGGTCGCGATCCTGGCCGAGGTGGCGCAGAAGAAGCCCGGTGATACCGCCGTCCTGCAATCGATCCGCGCGGGCAGCCTGGCCGCGCTCGACGAGATGCGCGCGACGATCGACCTGCTGACCTCCCCCGGCGACACCGCCGTCACGGCGCGGCTCTCCTCCCTGGACGGGCTGATCGATGCCGCCGAGGCGGCGGGCGGGACAGTGACCCTGCGACGCCAACCCGACCTGCCGCTGTCCACCGCCGTGGAAGCGGTGCTCACCCGCATCCTGAGCGAGACGATCGCGAACGCGACCAAGCACGCGCCGGGCGCGCCACTGGCCATCGACGTGCGCCGCGACGCGGGCCGGGTGGTCGTGACAGCCGCGAATCCGATCCCGCCGGGTCGGCCCGAGGGGGAAGGAAACGGATTGCGCAACATGATCTTCCGCGCCGAATCGATCGACGGCACTCTCACCGCGGGCGCCGAGGACGGCATCTGGCGCGTGCGCGCGCGGCTGCCGCTGGGGGAGCGATGACGGTCACGGTGGTGGTGGCCGACGATCACGCCACGATCCGGGCCGGGATCACCATGCTGCTCGAGTCGTCCGGGCAGATCCGGGTCGTCGGCGAGGCCGGCGACGGTGTCGCCGCGCTCCGCCAGACCCGCGCGCTGCGTCCGGACGTGGTGCTGATGGACGTGCGCATGCCGCGCGTCGACGGGCTGGAGGCCACCGCGGCGGTCGTCGCCGAGACGGACGCGAAGGTCCTGGTGCTCACCACCTTCGCCATCGACGACTACGTCCTGGGCGCGCTCGCGGCGGGCGCGAGTGGCTTCCTGCTCAAATCCGTCGGTGGCGACGAGCTGGTGCGTGCCGTCCTCGCCGTCGCCGACGGTGACGCGGTGCTCGACCCGAAGGTGACCCGCGCGGTCATCGCTGCGCTGCCCCCGGCGACGACACAGGCGCCACCGGACCTGTCCGCCCTCACCGACCGCGAACGACAGGTGCTCGCCGGTCTGGGGGCCGGGCTGTCGAACCAGCAGATCGGCGGCCGCCTGCACATCGGCGAAGCCACCGTGAAGACCCACGTCTCGCGGGTACTGACCAAACTCGGTGTGCAATCGCGCGTCCAAGCCGCGGTGATCGCCACCCAGGCGGGGCTGGAACCGTCCTGACCGCGCTACGGCGATGCCCCCGCGGACCGGTGTCGGTCGCGGGGGCATCGGGGTCGGCGGGGCGGTGATCAGCGTGCGGGGTGTGGGTCCGTCCGATCGTGACGGATCCGTCGAGATTCAAACCAATAGGTCAGGGAGACGGTGGCGTAGGAAGCCACGACCACTGCTGCGGTCACCAGAAGAAACGCGACGATCAAGGAAATCAGGAAAGCCATGTGCCCTCCTCGCGGTACGGTAGATATGCGATGAAGGTGGTGGTCAGCGCCTCGTCGCGCCGATTCCGGACAAGCCCCGCGCTGTCGATAGTAGGGGCACGGCGCGACGGTGACACGGCCCGACGAGTGTGACGCCGGTCATGATCGTCGCGGAGTGTCGGCTACCCCATCGAAGCGGCCTGAGGTTGAATGTTCAATGGATCTGGGGTTCTACCGCGTCACGAGTTCTCGACATCGGCTTCACCACGAACATCCGACGAAGGAGCACGATCGTGAGCATGATCCTGGCTGTGTTGGACGGCGCTGTTCTCGCGCAGGTCGGCAATCCCACGCCGGAAGCCCCGCCGATGGCGGAGAAGATCTTGCAGTTGGGCCGGTACTTCACCTGGATGATCCTGCTGTCCGGCGTCACCGCCATCACCTACGGTGGCGGCCGGTTCGCCTGGGAGAAGTGGAGCGGCGGCGGTCTGCAGTCGCCGAAGATGATCGCCAGCGCCATGGCGGGCGGCGCGGTGGCGACCAGTGCGGGCACGATCATGAACGCCGTGATCGGGGCCTGACCACCGGCCCCGTGGCGCGCGGCCCCGGCTAGGGTCGGGGCGTGCGTATCTTCCTCGCCGGCGCCACGGGCGTCATCGGAACGCGATTGCTGCCGTTGCTGATCGGCGCGGGCCATGAGGTAGCCGGCCTGACGCGCTCCCCTGGCAAGGCGGCGGCGATCCGCACCGCCGGAGCCCAACCGATCGTGCACGACGTCTACGACGCGCCCGGCCTGGCCGCGGCGGTCACCGCCTTCGCGCCCGATCTGGTCATGCATCAGCTCACCGACCTCCCCGACGATGTCGCCGAGCTGGCGAGCTCCGGCGAGGCGAACGCGCGCATCCGCACCGAAGGCACCGCGAATCTGCTGGTCGCGGCCGCCTCCGCCGGCGCGGAGCGCTTTCTCGCCCAGAGCATCGCCTGGCAGCCGCCCGCGGGCCGCGGCGCGGTGATCGCCGCGCACGAGGCCGCAGTGCTCGGCGCGGGTGGTGTCGTGCTGCGTTACGGCCAGTTCTACGGTCCCGGAACGTATTACGAGTCGACCCCGCCGCAGCATCCGCGCGTCCACGTCGACGCGGCCGCCGCGCGCACGGTGGCACTGCTCGACGCGCCCACCGGGACGGTGGTCGTCGCCGAGCCGCAATAGACGAACGCGCAGACCTGCGGCGGTTCGATAGAGGCTATCTATCATGATGGCCATGGAGCTGCGTCATATCCGGTACCTGCTCGCCGTCGCCGACCACGGGAACTTCACCCGGGCCGCCGAATCGCTGCACATCTCCCAGCCGACGCTGTCCCAGCAGATCAAGCAGCTCGAGCGGCTGCTCGATGTGCAGCTGCTCGACCGTTCCGGCCGGACGGTAACCCTCACCGACGCCGGCCTGGTGTACGCCGAACACGCGCGTAACGCGTTGCGCGACCTCGAAGCCGGGGAGCGCGCCGTTCACGACGTGCAGGACCTGACCAGGGGGCACCTGCGGGTGGCGATGACGCCCACGCTCACCGCCTATCTCATCGGTCCGCTGATGGATCGGTTCCACCGCGCGCATCCGATGGTCACCGTGTCGGTTACCGAGACCACTCAGGATCGGCTGGAAGAGGACCTGCTGGCCGACGCCATCGATCTCGGCATCGCGTTCAGTGGCACCCACACGGCGGGGATCGACGCCACAGCCCTGTTCACCGAGCACCTGAGCCTGGTGGTCGGCGCGGACCACGCCCTCGCCACGCACGCGGGGCCGCTGCCGATCGCCGATCTGGCGGTCCAGCCCTTGGCGCTGCTCAGCCGCGATTTCGCGACCCGCGTCCATATCGACGGCTACCTCGCCGACCATGACGTGGCCCCGCGTGTCGCGATCGAGGCGAATTCGATCAGCGCGCTGGTCGAGTTCACCCGGCGGGGCACGCTCGGCACCGTCCTGCCCGATGCCATCGCTCGCGCCCACCCCGACCTGCGCCCGGTCGCGCTCGTGCCCGCGCTCCCGAGCCGGACGGTGGAGTTGCTGCGCCGCCGCACGGTCTATCACTCGGCGGCCGCCCGCGCCTTCGCCGCGATCGCCGAGGACGTCACCGCCATGCCATAGAAGCCATCACATCGAACTGTGAGAACCGCGTATCGGGAGCTACAGCTCACCTGAGACGCAGCCACTCCGGTGCGCGATCCAGGCGCGGCAAGGTGTCGGAAATCTGCGTGACCAGCTGCCAGGGGCGGTTCGTGTCGGTGGCGGCCTTGCCACTGGTGAGGATCGCGCCCGCGAGGCCGCGTTCGGGGTCGGCCCAGCCGTACTGGGTCGTCAGACCGCTACGGCCGAAGTGGAATCGGGTGTCGCGGCCGAATTTCGATCGGCGACCGCCCAACTCGAAGCCCGCGCGGCTGACCCGGCCCGCCGCACCGGGAATCCGGTCGGCCGGCCGGATCGCGTCGGCGAGCGTAGCGGGGTCGATGATCCGGATGCCGTCGAGTTCGCCGCCCCGCGTGAGGATTTCGTAGAAGCGGGACAGTTCGAACGCGGTGGTCACCAGGTTGCCGGAGGGCAGTTCGGCGGTGAGGAACGCGTCGTTGTCGGCCTTGGACGCCTTGTCCATCCGCCCGCCCAGCGCCTTGCGCGCGAGAAACAGCGACAGCCGCGACGGTGGCGGACCGGTCTTCACGCTCGGCACGACCTTGTCGAGATCGGCCGGGTCGACGCCGAAGTTGTTCCAGCGGAAGCCGAACGGGATCAGGACCTGCTCGGCGAGGTGCTCGCGCATGCGCTTGCCGGTCGCCCGCTGGACCAGCAGTCGCTGGATCAGGCCGCTGGTCAGCGCGTGGTAGACCCGGAAGCGGCCGGGCGGCCAGCTCGGCACGAGATCGGCGAGCGCCGCGACGGCCAGATCCTCGTCGGGCACGACCTCGCTGCCCCGGTAGGGCGGCGTGATGAACGGGATGCCCGCCGAATGCGACAGCACAGCACCGATGGTGATCCGGTCCTTGCGATGCGCGGCGAACTCCGGAATGTAGTCGCACACCCGGTCGTCGAGCGCGAACGCGCCCTGCTCGACCAGCATGGACATCACCGTCGCGGCGACGCCCTTCGCGGTGGAGAAGCCACAGAACGGGGTGTCCGGTGTCGCCAGGATCTTCTCGGCGTCGGGAGCGTCCCTCGGCGCGTTGCCCCACCCGTGACCGATCGTCCGGTTCAGCACGATCCTGCCGTTGCGTCGCAGGCACACCTGGATCGCCGGCGAGGTTCCCAGCGCGTACCAGTCGCGCACCGCATCCCACAGCCGCGCGACCGCCACGGCGGACGTGCCCGCCTCGATGGGGTCGTCCTCGTGGCCGATCGTGGTCACCGTGTCCAGGTCCTCGGCGACCGGCACCAACGTGGCAGGGAGTGCGCTCATGCGACCCAGCCTATCGACGCCGCGGATCACCGACACTGTGACGCGGGCACCTCGGGCCGGTGAGCTGAGCAGACGCCGGGGAGGCCGGCTCGATGGGGACCGCGGGTGGATCGCACGCCGGCCCGGTCGCCGACGCCACAACGGCATCAAGTGTCGCCGAGGCGCCGACCTCGCCCGGTGATGTCGGGGTGGCGCAGCCCTGCCCGGCGGTGCCGGACCGACCCGGCGCCGGTCGACCCCCCGGGCGGCCTGCCCGGCGCCCGGTGCCGACCGCGCGCCCGAGCGGGGACCGTGCCGCAGCGGCGCTCCGGCACGGTCCCGATCCGGTGCCGGTCACGCGCTCGCTTCGGTGAGCACGGCGGCCCGGGGCGGTTCGCCCGGAGTGCGGCCCGCCGCGACCACGGCGCGCCGGGCGTAGGCGCGGACATCGGCGTCCGGGTCGGCGATCGCGGTTTCGAGCGCGTCCACGGCCGCGCTGTCGGCCGGCCAGGTCGCCAGCGCCAGCACCGCGGCCTTGCGGACGTCGAGGTGCCGGTCGGCGAGTGCCTCGGTCAGCGGCGGTACGGCCGCTTCGGGTGTGGCACCAGCAAGGCCGCGCGCCGCGCCGACGCGCACCTGCCAGGCCGAATGCCGCAGCGCGGCAGCCAGTTCGGTGTCATCGGCGGGCTCGGTGCCCAGTGCCGCGTACGCCGTCAGTGCGGCCGCCCGCACCAGCGGATCGGGATCGCCGAGGAGCACCCGGATCACCTCGACGCCGCCCGCGCCGATCGATGCCAGACCGTGGGCGACGGCGATGCGCACCTCGCGATTGACATCACCGGCGATGGAGGCCACCGCCCCGGCGTCGTCGAGCGACACCAGCGCCCGCACCGCCTCGATCCGCACCCGATGATCGGGATCACCGAGCGCCGCACGGTATTCCGCCGCCGTGCCCGCGCGCAACGCCCGCAGCAGATCGACCACCGTCGCCCGCACCAGCGGATCGGGGGAGCCGAGATGCTCGGCCAGCGCGCCCGTGCCCGGCAGCACCTCCACCAGTTCGCGCAAACTCTCGGTGGCGGCCCGGCGCACCGACGCGGCCTCGTCGCCGAGTGCCCGCACCAGTTCGTCGGCGAATCCATCCGGGGTGTTCTCGGTGAGCACCGACAGCGCCGCTACCCGCACCACCGGATCCGGATCGCCGAGATAGCTCGACACGTCGTCGACCGCAGGGGAATCCAGGGCGAGCAGGGTGACCAGCCGGGGTGAGGACGGCGAGGCGGCGACCGGCTGACTGCGCGTCGGCGCGTCGTGCTGCGGCGCCCGGGTGCCGACCAGTTCGGGCTGGGCGATCACCTCGACGATCGGCACAGCCGAGGGCACCTCGTCGAGTCCGGGCACGGGAACCAGATACGGCGCGACCGACCGCTTCACGAACTCCATCTCGCCCGCCTCGGTCTTGCGCAGGTTCAGGTGGAAGTTCCACGATTCGTCGTCGCGCTCGGGCAGATCGGCCCGGTCGTGATAGAGCCCCCAGCGGGATTCGGTGCGGGTCAGCGAACTGCGCGCCGCCATCTCCGCGCAATCCCGGATGAACGAGACCTCGGCGGCCCGCATCAGCTCGTGCGGTGTGCGCGCGCCGATGCCCTCGACCTCGCCGCGCATCCGCTCGAAGGTCTCCACCGCGATCGACAGCTTGGCCGCGGTCTTCGGCGGTGCCACATAGTCGTTGACGAAACGCCGCAGCTTGTATTCGACCTGTGGCTGCGGCGGGCCCTCCGGCTGCCGCAGGGGCCGGTAGACGAGTTCGTGCGCGTCGGCCAGCTGGTCCTCGGGCAGGTCGGTGGGCGCCGCGACCTCGGTCAGCGTCGACGCCGCGTGCGCCCCGGCGAGATCGCCGTAGACAAACGCGCCGATCATGTAGTTGTGCGGCACGCACGCCAGATCACCCGCCGCGTACAGGCCGGGCACCGTGGTGCGCGCGTTTTCGTCCACCCAGACACCCGAGGCGGAATGCCCACCGCACAAACCGATCTCGGAGATGTGCATCTCGATGTCGTGGGTGCGGTAGTCGTGGCCGCGATTGGCATGGAAGGTGCCGCGGGTGGGTCGCTCGGTGGTGTGCAGGATGGATTCGAGGGTGGACAGCGTCTCGTCGGGCAGGTGCGAGACCTTCAGATAGATGGGTCCGCGCGCGGATTCGATCTCCTGCTTCACCTCGGCCATCATCTGCCCCGACCAGTAGTCGGAGTCGACGAACCGCTCGCCCTCGGCATTGACCTGGTAGCCGCCGAACGGATTCGCCACGTAGGCGCAGGCGGGGCCGTTGTAGTCCTTGATCAGCGGGTTGATCTGGAAGCACTCGATGCCCGACAGCTCGGCGCCGGCGTGATAGGCCATCGCGTAGCCGTCACCGGCGTTGGTGGGGTTCTCGTAGGTGCCGTAGAGATAACCCGAGGCGGGCAATCCGAGGCGGCCGCACGGACCGGTCGCCAGGATGACCGCCTTCGCGCCGACGGCGACGAATTCGCCGGTGCGCGTGTTCAGCGCGGCCGCCCCCACCGCCCGTCCGTTCTCGGTGAGCACCCGCACCGGCATCAGCCGGTTCTCGATCCGGATCTTCTCGCGCATCGTGCGCTGGCGCAGTACGCGATACAGCGCCTTCTTCACGTCCTTGCCCTCGGGCATCGGCAGCACGTAGGACCCGGACCGATGCACCCGGCGCACGGCGTACTCGCCGTACTCGTCCTTCTCGAACTTCACGCCGTAGCGTTCGAGCCGCTGCACCATGGCGAAACCCCGGGTCGCGGTCTGATAGACGGTGCGCTGGTCGACGATGCCGTCGTTGGCCCGGGTGATCTCGGCGACGTAGTCCTCCGGTTCGGCCTTGCCCGGGATGACGGCGTTGTTGACCCCGTCCATGCCCATGGCGAGCGCGCCGGAGTGCCGCACGTGCGCCTTCTCCAGCAGCAGCACGTTCGCCCCGGACTCCGCGGCGGTGAGCGCGGCCATGGTGCCCGCGGTGCCGCCGCCGACGACCAGGACGTCACAGTCGAGCCGGACGCGATCGGACAGGTCGGGAATGTTCACAGTGACTCCAGGATTCGGTCCCGTAGCGCCTGCCGGTCCACCGGCTCACGCGGGTCGGGCACCTCGACGAGCGCGCGCAGGCAACCGTCGCCGAGGACGGCGATCCGGTCGCCGAGCAGCAGGGCTTCGTCGAGGTCGTGGGTGACGAAAACGATGGTGGTGGGATGCGCGCGCCAGGTGTCGACGAGCAGGCGCTGCATCTCCGCGCGGGTCTGGCTGTCGAGCGCGCCGAACGGCTCGTCCATCAGCACCGCGCGCGGCGAGCCGGCCAGGCTACGGGCCAGCTGCACCCGCTGGCGCATGCCGCCGGACAGATCGCGCGGCAGGTAGTCGGCGTAGCCGGTGAGCCCGACCTCGTCGAGCCAGCGCTGCGAGCGGGTCGCGCGCTCACCGCGCCCCACGCCCCGAAGCCGCAGGGCCAGTTCGACATTGGCGCGGGCGGTGCGCCACGGCAGCAGCGCGTCGTCCTGGAACACCAGCGCGCGATCGGCCGAGGGACCGGTGACGGTGTCCGCGTCGGCCCGGATGACGCCGCCGCTGGGACGGCGCAGCCCCGCGATCGCGCGCAGCAGCGTCGACTTGCCGCAGCCGGATTTGCCGACCAGGACCAGGATCTCGCCGGGCGCGATGTCGAGATCGATGCCGCGCACGACGGTCTTGGCGCCGTAGCCGATCCGCACCGATTCCAGGCTCAGCCGCATGCCGACCGAGACGGCGGGCGCGGCGGTGGTCGTGGTCATGACGCGACCTCTCTCGGCAGCCAGCGGGTGACCCGGCGGCCTGCCAGTTCGACGATTCCGGAGGTGAGGAAGCCGAGCACGCCGATGGTGATCATGCCGACGAACACGGCGGGGTAGTCGACGATGGTGTAGGACTGCCAGGTCCGGTAGCCGATGCCGAGCCGTCCGGAGATCATCTCGGCGGAGATGAGGCAGATCCAGGCCACGCCCATGCCCACCGAGAGGCCGCTGAACACCCCGGGCAGGATGCCGGGTACGACGACCCTGGTCAGCACCTCGCGCCGAGATGCGCCGAGGGTGCGGATCGCGTCCTCCCAGATGGTCGGCAGCGCCCGGGTGGCGTGGCGGGTGCTCACCAGCACCGGGAACAGCGACGCGGTGAAGGTGATGAACACGATGCCGGACTCGTCGCTGGGGAACAGCAGGATCGCCACCGGCACCAGCGCGATGGCCGGGATCGGGCGCACGAGTTCGGCCAGCGGACCGAAGACATCGGCCAGCAGCCGCGAGCGGCCCAGGCCGATGCCGGCCAGCACGCCGACCACCGCGGCCAGCCCGAATCCGGTGACGATGCGGATCAGCGACTGCGCGACATCGAGGTAGTACTGCCCGGTACCGAGGTGCTCGCCGAACTCGGCCACGATCTCGGTCACCGTCGGCAGCGTGTCGAAGCGCAGGCCCGCGCGGACATCGCCCGCGGTGAGCAGCTGCCACAAGCCGATCGCCGCCAGCACCGAGGCGACCCGGATCGTCCGCGAGATCCACACCGATCGGCCGGTGATGGCGTCCATGTCGTCCTGATGCCGGGGCGCGGCACCGGCCGCCAGGACGGTGTCGTCACCGGCGGCCGCGACGAGCGGCCCGGAAACCGTACTCATCCGCGGACTTCCGTCACGGCCTGGTCGTAGGCGATCGGCGCGGCGGCGGGATGGGCGGCGCGATAGCGGTCGGCGGCGGCCTGCGTGGTGAACGGCAGGTACCGGTCGCCGTCGCGCAGCCAGATCGCCTTGTCGGCGAACCAGCGGGTGCCCAGTTCGGCGTCGGGGAGGTAGACCGCCCGGATTCTCTTGCCCTGGGCCTTGGCGGCCTGCACCGCTCGCAGCAGGCAAGCCGGGTTGGCGGCGGGCTGCGGCTTGTCCGCGCCGTCGACCCAGATCTCCCCGGCCAGCGCCGGATCGGTCACGGGCACCGCGCAGATCGGGTCGGTCCCGGTGATCTTGCTCGGGTTCACCCGCGACGCCAGGGCGGTGTCGTAGTCGCCGCGCCCGGTCTCGGCGAAGGCCTTGCGCAGCGGTCCGTCCTGGACGAACGCGTCGATATCGAGGTCGGCGAAATCGCCGATCGACTTCAGATACGTCACATCGTCTTTGAACGCGGCGACGAGGTCGGCCTTGAGAGTGGTGTCGAAACTGGTGCCGCCGGGGCCGTTGTAGAGGTAGACGACCTCCTGCGGCAGGCCCGAGCCCTTCGCGACGAGATCGGCTGCCTCGAAAGGCTTCTCGTTGAGGAACGCGGTCGCGTCCAGCTGCGCGGCCAGGAAGGCCTGCAGTACCTCGGGGTGGTCGGCGGCGTAGGCGCGGCGGGCGACCACGCCGTGGAAGGTGGGCACGTTCAGCTCGGCGCCGTCGTAGAGCAGTTTGGCCTTGTTCTGCTGCACCAGCAGACCCGGCCACGCCACGAACTGCGAGAGTGCGCCGACCTGATGCGATTCCAGCGCGGTCGCGCCGACCTGCGGCTGCTGGTTGAGCACCTCCACGCCCTCGGCCGGGTCGATACCCGCCCGGCTCAGCGCCTGCACCAAGGTGCCGTGGCCCGCCGAACCGACACTGGCCGAGATCTTCTGGCCCGCCAGATCGGTGAGCGAGCGCGCCGGTGAATCATTCGGCACCACCACCATGTTCAGCGCGCCCTTGGGGTGGTAGCCGGTGATCGACACCAGCTCGGTGCGGGCGCGCTCGTTGGCCTGGGTGCGGGAACCGTTGATGAGCAACGGGTAGTCGCCCATCGAGCCGATATCGATCTTCTCGGCCACCATCTGCGCGGTGATCGGCGCGCCGGTGTCGTAGTCCTGCCACTCCACCTGGTACTTCGCGCCACCGGCGTCGGTGATCTTCTGCAACCGCTGCTCGAGGTAGCCCTGCGCCTCGAGCAGGGTGCCCGCGGTGACGGTGTTGATGGTCTTGGACTGGTACCCGACGACGACCTTGACGGTGCCCGCCGGTGCGGCGTCGGTGCTTTCGAGCGAGCAGCCCGTCGCGGTGAGCGCGAGCGCGAGCGCGGCGGGGACGAGACGAGTGATCTTCATGCGTGGAATTCCCGGGTTCAGCGGAGCAGATAGGGCATGTTGACGGTGACGGCGCCGGTCGGGCAGCGGGCCGCGCACGGCCCGCAGTACCAGCATTCGTCGACGTGCATGTAGGCCTTGCCCGAATCCTCGTGAATGGCAAGGGAATCGAGTGGACACATGTCGACGCACAAGGTGCAGCCGGTGATGCACAGCGATTCGTCGATCGTCACGGGGACGTCGGCACGCTGGGGGACGAGTGCCATCTAGAGGACCTTCCATTCGGGTGCGCTGCGGGTGAGGCTGCCGCGCATGGTGATGCGGTCACCGCGCATGCGGATGTATTCGAGGTCGACGGGTCTGCCGTCGTCGAGATGGGTGAGGCGCTCTAGCATCAGCAGGGGAGCGCCGGCGGGGGTGTCGAGGGTGGTCGCGGTGTGCGGGTCGGCGGCGACCGCTTCCAGGGCGAGGTCGGCCGCGCCGAGCGACTGACCGGTGACCTGCTCGAGCAGCACGAACACGTCGGTGGTCGCGAGATCGTTGGCCAGCACCGCGTCGCCGACGTCGGGCGCGAGATAGGTGAGATCCAGGCTCAGCGGCAGGTCGGCGAGGAAACGCAGCCGCTCGATGTAGACGACGCGATCGCCGGGTGCCAGGCCGAGCCTGCGCGCGACGGCCGGGGGAGCGGTGATGTGGGTGGCCGCGCGTACCTCGTTGCGGACGGTGCCGTGCTCCGTGAGCGTCTCCTGCAGGCCGAGCAAGGCGTCGAGGCCGTGGTCGTACTTGCGGGCGGCGACGCGGGTGCCGACCTTGGGCGCGCGATCGATGAGGCCCTCGGCACGCAGCAGGGCCAGCGCCTCGCGGATGGTGTTGCGGGAGGTGTCGTGCTCGGCGGCGAGCTCCTGCTCGCCGGGCAACGCGCCCTGCACCGCGCCGGCCAGGATCTGGTGGCGCAGGATGTCGGCCACCCGGCGCGCCCGATCGGCGCGCTGGCCTCGAATCGGAGTGGGTTCTGCGGCTGCCGTTTTCTCGCTGACCTGCATGAACAGCGACGATAGCGGCCGCTATGCGGCCCGGGGCCCGTCGTGCGTCGGGCCCGAATTCAGGGGATGTTTCTACGCCGGGTGACCGTCGCCGGGACCTGCGGCGATCGGACCACGCGGCGGCATTGCGCCACCCCGGCCGGTGCGGGCGACATTCGGATCACGTCGATCGCAATGTCGCCCGGCGGCCGGGCTCGGTCAGGGCTGACCGGGCTTGAGGAGGATGAACAGCCCGTTCGCCTCGGCGCACAGGCGCTCGCCGTCGTGCATCGTCGCGCGCAAGTACACCTTGCGGCCGTCGGTACGCTCCACCCACGCGCGCACCGTCAGCTTCTTGTTGAGCGGGGTGATCGAGCGGTAGTCGATGGTGAGCGAGGCGGTCCGGGTGACGGCCTTGGTGTGCACCGCGGCGGTCATGCCGAGGATGTCGTCGAAGGCGACGCCGATCTGCCCGCCGTGCGCGGCGTTGTTGCCGCCCAGGTGGAAGGTCCGGAAGGTCAGCTCGGCGGTGACACCGTCGACGTCGGCGCTGGCCACCGTGTACGGCGGCAGCGTGATGTTGCCGCGCGAGGGCAGGTCGGTGCGGGTCCAGGTCGGTGCCGACCACTCGTCTACGACCGCGGCGTCCAGGCGCGCGTTGAGCTGCTCGAGCGTCGCGATGGTCTCCTTGGCCAGCTCGTCGGACGGGTTCAGCAGGCGCGCGCGGTCCATCAGCTCGCGCACCTGTTCGATCAGTTCGCCGTAGTGCGGGCCGCCGATGGTGTGGTCCTGCTTCGCTTGCCTGCGCTGCTGGATCAGCTCGGCGACCGGCCGGAACCCGCCCTCGTGGTGCTCTGCGTCCGGCAGCGAGTTGCCGACCTGTGTATCGTCCATATGCAACACGTTATCGCTGCGGAGCTGGATGTTCGCGTTCGGTGTCCCACTTGTGTCCGTGCTCGTGACACGGCTCACCGCCGCGGGTGCGCCTCTATTAGGCTGGTCGGCGATCACCGAGCAGGTCTGTACGTACCGAGAGTCGGCGCGCCCGCGTGGTGCCCGGCGGATGAACGGCGAAAGGCTGAGCGCATGGGTATCGCGGCGGTAGTGTTCGACATGGACGGCGTGCTGATCGATTCCGAACCCATCTGGGAACAGGTCCGGCGCGACTACGTCGAACTCAAAGGTGGCCGGTGGCAACCGGATTCGCAACGCAAGATGATGGGCATGAGTACCCAGGAATGGGCCGCCTATATGAGCGACGATCTCGGGGTCGCCATGCCGCTCGACGACATCTCGACCAAGATCATCGATCTGATGGCCGACCAGTACGCCCACCACGTGCCGTTGCTGCCGGGCGCGGTCGAGGCGGTGCAGCGGTGCGCGAGCCAGTGGAAACTGGGTCTGGCCAGTTCGTCGCCGCGCTCGCTGATCGACCTGGTGCTGGCGAAGTCCGGTCTGCTCGAGTACTTCTCCGCGATCCTGTCGACCGAGGAGGTCGGCCGGGGTAAGCCCGCGCCCGATGTCTACCTCACCATCGCCCAGCGGCTCGGGGTCGACCCGAACAGCTGTACCGCCGTGGAGGATTCGACCAACGGCCTGCGCTCGGCCCACGCGGCGGGCATGCGGGTCGTCGCCGACCCCCGTCCGGAGTTCCCGCCGGTTCCCGACGCGCTGGCGCTGGCCGCCGTGGTCATCGACGACCTCGATCAGCTGACCACCGAGGTGATCACCGGGACCGCCTGAGGCGGTCAGAAGCTGCCGGTTACGCCGTCGATCCGCTCCCGCAGCAGGTCGGCGTGGCCGTTGTGCCGGGCGTACTCCTCGATCATGTGCAGATACACCCAGCGCAGGGTGTAGCCGTCGGACCGCCACGGGACGTGGAAGACATGGTCGAGCGGCAGAGCGGCGACCGCCGCGTCACAGGCGGCGATCTCGGCGTGGAAGACCGCGAACGCCTCCGCGGCGGGCAGCGAGGTGAGGTCGTCGAAATCGGCGTCCGGTTCGGTCTCGGACCCGTAGACCGGTTCGAGGGACTCCCCGGCGGCCGACACCCGGAACCAGCCGCGCTCGACCTCGGTGAGGTGCCGGATCAGTCCCAGCAGCGACAGCGTGGACGGCGGCACCGAGCGGATCGCGAGCTGGTCGCCGTCGAGGCCGCCGCACTTGTTGAGCAGGCTCTGGCGATGGAAGTCCAACCAGGACTGCAACATCGGGCGTTCGTCCACCCCGACCAGCGTGCGCGTCGGGACGACTTCGGGCGCTGTCCACGTCATCTCGGTGACGGTACCGGCCGCTGTGGCGACGCGCAGGCCGATGACCGGTCGCCGGGTGCCGATTCCGCGCTACCCCTGGTCCGGCCCTGCCTCCATCCGGCACACTGGCCGGATGGAGGCCCAGCGTGACGAATCGCCGGAGGTCGTGGTCCACCTCGGCGACGGCTTGGATGCGCCACGGGCCGTCGACCCGGCCGATCCCGGCACCGCCGCGACCGACCCGGCCCCCGATCATCCGTTCCTGCTGCTGACGCGCACCGCGACCGAGCGGCTCCAGGCCAGGTACCTCGACGACGGCACCTACGAGGTCGAGCACATCGACGGCACCGACCGTCGCCAGTTGTTCACCACCGACGCCCTGCTGGTGCGCGATGTCGTCTGGTCCTGGGTCCAGCGGGACCGCTGGTGGCGCGACACCGTCGCCTGGACCACCGTCGATCCGGCGATCGCCGAATTGGACGCGCTGCGCGCCGAACTGTCCGAGATGCTCGACGGGATCTCGGTGCTGGACGCGGTCACCGACGATCTCGACCGCGCGCTGGCCAGGGCCGATGAACTCCTCGCCGCCGAACCCGACCTCGACTCGGACTAGTCGGCGTCGCCCTCGCACCAGTCGTCGAAGGCGTCGAAGACGGGCTCGACGACGGCCGGGACGTAATCCTCGACGGCGTCCTCGATCGGGTCCCAGACCCGGTCGCAGCCAGATGGGGCGGGCGGCCACGATTCGATGTACTCGACCAGGGGCGATTTCGGCGGTTCGGTGTCCTCGGCGGCGGCGATGCCCGCGGCCGCCAAGGTCAGTGCCGCGGTGGCTCCCGCGGTGGCGACGATCCGGTACCCGATCCTCATGACATCCTCCTGTCGGTTCCGACATGCGATGTCCCGCGATCGTAACCGCCGGGGGTGGGTCGTGTCAGCGGGCGCGGGCGCTCCAGCGGCCCTCGTCGTAGCGCACTTCAATGGGGTGGTCGAAGGCGGTGGAGACGTGGTCGGTGGTGATGACCCGGTCGGCGGGGCCGGTGGCGACGGTGCGCCCGTCGGCGATGAGCAGGGCGTGGGTGGTACTGCTCGGCAGTTCCTCGAGATGGTGGGTGACCAGCACCGAGGCGACCTCGGGGTGGGTGCGGTCGAGGGAGTCGATGGTGGTGAGGAGCTGTTCGCGGGCGGCCAGGTCCAGGCCGGTGGACGGTTCGTCGAGCAGCAGCACGCGGGGACCGCTGATCAGGGCGCGGGCGATGAGGGTGCGGCCGCGTTCGCCCTGCGACAGGGTCGGCCAGACCTCGCCGGCCTTGCCGGTCAGGCCGAGGGTGTCGATGATCGCGTCGGCGCGGGCCAAGTCGTCGGCGGTCGGCGACCAGCGCATCGGAGTGTCGATGGTGCCGGTGATGCCGGTCAGCACCACCTCGCGGACGGTGAGCGCGTACCGCAGGGGATGGCGCGGATCGACGTGCCCGATCGAGCGGCGCAGCCGGGCGAGTTCCACCCGGCCGAACTGCTCGCCGAGCACCCGCACCGTGCCGGTGGTGGGGAAGGTGACCGCGCCGCAGAAGCCGAGCAGGGTGCTCTTGCCCGCCCCGTTGGGCCCGAGCAAGGCCCAGTGCTCGCCGGCCCGCACGGTCAGGGAGATGCCGTTGATGATCTTCTTGCCCGCCCGCCGGAAGGTCACCCCGTCGAGTTCGATCACGGGCGCGCCGGTCATGCGAAAGCCTCCTTCAGGGCGGACAGGTGGGTGCGGCTGAATGCGGCCGCCGCCGTGGGGTTCCGGTCGGCGACGGCCTGGGCGAGTTGTTCGTGCGCGGCGTGGTCGGCCTGCTCGGAGGCGACGGGACGCAACTCGAGCATGTCGATCATGGCCAGGCGCAGGCGGGGCAAAAAGCTGTCGAACAGCTGGGTCAGCACGTCGTTGTGGGCGGCGACGATGACCGCGCGATGGAAGGCCATATCGGCGTCGACGTGCTCGGCCACGGTCTGGCCGTCGGCCCGGCGACCGGCCAGGGCCCGGCGGATGGCGCGCACGTCGGCGGGGGTGCGTCGCTGTGCCGCCAGCGCGGCCGCCTCGGCCTCGATCGCGATGCGCGCCTCGATCACCGCCGCGATGGTGGCGCCGCGCAGCACGACGTCCCAGTCCTCGCTCACGTCGAGCGCGGTGACGAACACCCCCGCGCCCTGTCTGCTGTCGAGCACGCCTTTGCCCGCCAGCTCCCGGATCGCCTCGCGCAGGGTGGACCGGCCGACGCCCAGCTGGGCGGCCAGCAGCGTCTCACCCGGTAATCGGTGCCCCAGCGGCCACTCGCCGGCGCGGATGCGCGTGAGCAGGAGTTCGGCCGCCTGAGCGGCCAGGGGCTGACGCCTGACCTGTGCAACCACCGAAAAACCTCTCTACTTGTCTGAGGAGTTGTGGTAGAAGTGTACCCATCATGACCTACACCGCGCTTCTCCTCCGCCGCCATGGCGGGGCCTGACCGACCGGCCGCCCCGCCGTGGGGCTCTGTCGTGGCCGGTCGCCGTCGTCTCGTGGCCCCCGCGGCCAGGAAGCAGAACCGTCATGACCCCCTTTCCCACCCTGATCACCCCCACCGGCGCCGTCGGCACCGACGCGCCCGCGTGGAACCGGCAGCGCCACTCGGCCATGCCGTCGCATCGCTACCGCGATGTCCACCGGCGCGTGGACGTGCCCGCCGGAGAACGGGACTGGCCGGATGCCAGGATCACCACCGCCCCGCTGTGGGTGCCCGTCGACCTGCGCGACGGCAATCAGGCGCTGGCCGAACCGATGGATCCCGACCGCAAGCGCCGGTTCTTCGAACTGCTGGTCGCGATGGGGTACAAGGAGATCGAGGTCGGCTATCCCTCCGCCTCGCAGACCGACTTCGACTTCGTCCGGTTGCTGGCGCGCACCCCGATCGCGCCGCCGGACGTGACCGTCGTCGTGTTCACCCCGGCCCGCCGCGACCTGATCGCGCGGACCGTCGAGTCGGTGCGCGGGATCGCCAACGAGGTGGTCATCCACCTGTACACCGCCACCGCGCCGGTCTGGCGGGAGGTCGTGCTGGGCAAGGATCGCGAGCAGTTGCGGGAGCTGATCCTGGCCGGTGCGCGCGAGGTGCTCGACACGGCGGGTGAGCTGCCGAACGTGCGATTCCAGTTCTCGCCCGAGGTGTTCAACCTGACCGAACCGGACTTCGCGCTCGAGATCTGCGACGCGGTGACCGCGCTGTGGCAGGCCTGCCCGCAGCGGCCGGTGACCTTGAATCTGCCCGCGACGGTGGAGGTGGCGACGCCCAACGTCTACGCCGACCAGATCGAGTACATGCACCGCCACCTGGCCCGTCGCGACGGGGTGATCCTGTCGGTGCATCCGCACAACGACCGGGGAACCGGCATCGCCTGTGCCGAGCTGGCAGTGCTGGCCGGCGCCCAGCGGGTGGAGGGCTGCGTCTTCGGCAACGGCGAGCGCACCGGCAATGTCGACATCGCGACCTTGGCGCTCAACCTGCACGCCCAGGGCGTCGACCCGATGATCGACTTCTCCGACATCGACGAGATCCGCCGCACGGTGGAGTACTGCACCCGGTTGCCCGTGTCCGAACGGCATCCCTACGTCGGCGATCTCGTCCACACCGCGTTCTCGGGTACCCATCAGGACGCGATCCGCAAGGGGATGGCCCATCATCGCGAGGTGGCGGCGCGCGCCGGTGTCGCCGAGCGTGAACTGCCCTGGCAGGTCCCGTACCTGCCGATCGACCCCGCCGATATCGGGCGCTCCTACGACGCCGTGATCCGGGTGAACTCCCAGTCCGGCAAGGGCGGCATCGCCTACCTGCTGCACACCGAGTACGGGCTGGACCTGCCGCGCCGCCTGCAGATCGACCTGGCCCGGCGGGTGCAGGTGCGCACCGACGACACCGGCACCGAGGTCACCGCGAAGGAACTGTTCACCCTGTTCGAGCGGGCCTATACGGTGGCGGATCCGCGCATCGTGCTGACGCGGTGGCGCATCGTCGAGGAGACCACCGAGATCGTGCTCGACATCGACGGACGCGAACTGCGCTCGGTGCACCACGGCATCGGCCCGGTCGACGCGGTCACCACGGCACTCGCCGCCGCGGGTCACCCGGTCGAGATCCTGGGCCTGACACAGCATTCCGTGGCCGAGGGCGCCGACAGCGCCGCGGTCGGCTACCTCGAATACCGGGTTGCCGGACGCACCGGCTGGGCCTTCGGGCGCAGTACCTCGGTGATCGCGGCGTCCCTGGATGCGGTGCTGAACGCGGTGAACGCGACTGCCTGACCGACGATCTCGTGGGGCGCCCGCGCCCCACGAGATCTCGGCGTCAGCACCAGCCGGTGAGGTACATCAGGCCGAGGCTGGCGATGCCCAGGATCAGGCCCAGCGCGCCACCGAGGACCAGGGGCCGCACGCCAGCGCTGCGCAGCCGCTCGACGCTCAACGAGGTGCCGATGGCGGCCAGCACCGCGGCGATCAGCCAGCCGCTGGTGGTGGCCAGCGGCTGGGTCAGCGCGGTGGGCAGGATGCCCAGCCCGGCGACGATCGAGGCCGCCAGGAACAGCACCACGAACAGCGGGAACGCCTGGCGCAGCGAACCCGCGGGGGCGCCGGTCTCCGCGGTCAGACGGCGGCGGCCGACGTGCAGGCCGATACACAGCGGGACGATCGCGAGACTGCGCACCAGCTTCACGATGACCGCGAAGTGCGCGGCGCCCGCGCCGAAGATGACCCCGGCGGCCAGCACCGAGGAGGTGTCGTTGATCGCGGTGCCTACCCACAGGCCGAACGCCTCCTGCGACAGGCCGAGCGCGCGCCCGAGCGGCGGATACACCAGCACCGCGGCGACATTGAAGACGAAGATGGTGCCGAGGGCGTAGGCGACGCGCTGCTTGTCCGGCCGCAGGACCGCGGTGGCGGCGGCGATCGCGGACGCACCGCAGATCGTGGTGCCCACCGCCACCAGCGTCGCCGACTCCCGGTCCACCGCCAGCATCCGGCCGACGAAGAACGCCGCCACCCCGCCGACGAGCAGTGTGCCGAGCAGCACGACGGCCGTCTCCTTGCCCACACTCATCACCGACCCCAGCGGCAGCCCGAGCCCGAGCAGCACGATCGCCGCGCCGAGCAGCCGCTGCCGGGCGAGGTCGAGGCCCGGGCCGAACGTCTCGCCCGCCGCGTCCCGACGGCGCAACACCATCCCGGCGACGGCGCCCGCGGCCAGCGCCAGCACGGGCGCGCCGATCATCGGCAGGGCCTTACCGAAGGGCACGGCCACGGTGGCCAGGAGTGCGGCGAGGGCCAGGCCGGGAGCGATGGTACGTACTCGGTTCACTCCTCCACCTTCGCCGCGCCGAAGACTCCGAGGTAGAGGCCCGTTTCCGGGGTTCTCATAAGGCAGGCTTATGGCTGGTGGTGCGGCGGGTGTGCTTTCCTGGAGTGGTGCGGACATCGACCCGGCTCGCGCTGACCGCCGCGATCGCAGCGACGCTGTGGGGCGAGTGGGCGAACTGGCGCGCCTCGCGCAGGCGCGTCGGCTCGGCGGGCCCGGGGTCCGAGGCGGTCGTGGTGCTCGGCTACCGCGACGCGGGCCCGCGAGCCAATGCCATGAACCGGTGGCGGGTGCGCGCGGGCCTGCGCTCCCTCGATCCGGCGGCGACCGAATCCCGGCTGGTCCTGTGCGGCGGTGCCTGCGCGGGTCCGGTGTCCGAGGCGGCGCTGATGGCCGCCTACGCCACGGACGCGCGCGGCTATCGCGGTGAGCTCGTGCTCGAGGAATCGAGCCGATCCACTTGGGAGAACATCGCTTTCGCGATTCCTTACCTCAAGGACGTCGACCGGATCAAGATCGTCTCCCTGCCCACCCACGCCGCGACCGGTCGTGACTATCTGGCGGAACAGAGCCCGGAACTTGCCGTGCGACTGGTGCCGGGGCGAGAGTACCGATTCGGGGAGTGGATGCCGCTGAAACCGGTGATCGCGCTCTACGGGGTGGTCAAGGACCTGCGTGGCCGATACGCGGCCGAACACGACGACGACAGTGCCTGATGCGGCGCCGCGGCGCGCGTCGCCCATAATCGGCGCATGACCCTGCCACCCGGAACCCCCGACCTGGAGGTCCTCGACCTCCTCGTGTCGGTGGCCGAGCTGGGCAGTCTGGGCGCGGCCGCGCGCCGCCACGGCATCAGCCAGCCCGCGGCGAGCATGCGGATCCGCGCCCTCGAACGACGGATGCGGGTCAAGCTCCTCGACCGCGGCCCGACCGGCTCGGCGCTGACCGACGCCGGGCATGCGGTGGTCGAGCACGCGCGCATCGTGCTCGCCGCCGTGCGTGATCTGGTCGACGACGTCGATCGCCTGCGCGCCGCGGCCGCGCCACGATTGCGCATCGCCGCGTCGAAAACGATTGCCGACCACCGTATTCCGCACTGGTTGGCGGCGCTGCGCACCGACCATCCCGAAGTGCTGATTTCGCTGGAGGTGGAGAACTCGACCCAGGTCGCGGCGCTGGTGCGCGACGGTGTCGCCGATCTGGGATTCGTCGAGGGCCCGCATCCGCCCGCCGGGCTCGGCAGTCGCGTGCTCGGCGCCGACGACCTGGTCGTGGTGGTCGCGCCGGAGCACCCCTGGGCGCGCCGGACCACCCCGGTCGCGCTCGCCGAACTCGCCGGCACCGCCCTGCTCTGGCGCGAGCCGGGCTCTGGCACCCGCGACACCGTCTGGGACCTGCTCAGCACCGCCGCGACCCCCGCGGGCCCGGCCGCGGAACTGGGCTCGGCCGCCGCCATCGTGGCGGCGGCCCGCGCCGGCATGGCCCCGGCGGTCCTGAGCCGGCTGATCGCCGCGCCGGATCTGGCGACCGGCGCGCTGGTGGCGGTGCCGTCGGCCGACGCCGCCCGGCTGACCCGCAAGTTCCGGGCGATCTGGCGCCGCACCACCCCACCCTCGGGCCCGGGCGAACTGCTCGTCGATCGGGCCGCGCAACTCGAGATCGCCCGCTCGCCGGTGGTGGGACTACCGGACACGGGGACATCGTCGCAGGTAGAGGGCTCGGAGTCGCAGCGGTAACTGGCGTAACGGCCCGGTAATTGCCCGAAACGTCCGCCGTAACGCGGCCTTCGGAGCATGTGCCGCATGACAGCCACTCCCTTTTCCTCGGCGCGGCCCCGGCCCCAGCCCCCCGATCCGGGCACGGGCCGACGCAGCGCACCGGCCCGCCGCATCCGCGACGTCCTGCGCGCCCGTATCCGCAGCGGCGTCTACGGCACCCGGCCGCTGCCTGCCGAGGCCCAGCTCGCGGCCGACTTCGCCACCAGCCGCAATATCGTCCGCGACGCCCTCACCCTGCTGCGCGACGAAGGGCTGATCGATCGGGTGCCGGGCGCGGGCACCTTCGTCGTCGCCGAGAAGGCCGTGCAGGGTCTGGACCGACTGCGCGGGCTCGCTGAGACCTTCCAGACCCACAGCGACCGGGTGGTGAACCGGGTCCTGCTCGCCGAGGTCGTGCCCGCCACGCCGCTGGTCGCCGAACGGCTCGAGCTGGAGCCGGGCGATCCGGTCGTCGCGCTGGAGCGGGTGCGCTATCTCGACGGCGCCCCGCTGTCGCTCGACGCCAGCTACCTGACGGCCGACGTCGGCATCCCCCTGCTCGACCAGGACCTCACCGGCTGCGACGTCTTCGGCCTGCTCGAAGCCGAACTCGGACTGCCGTTGGGCTCGGCCGCGGTCGCGATCGAGGCGGTCGCCGCCGACCCCACGGTCGCCGGCCTGCTGGAAGTCCGCGCCGGTTCGCCGCTGCTGTTCCTGGAACGGCTCACCTACACCGATTCCGGCCGGCCCGTCGATCTCGAATACATCCGCTATCGCGGTGACCGGTTCTCGCTGTCCGGGCGGTTGGACCGCGTCCCGGTGACCCCGCGGCGCACCGTCGCCCGCGACTCCAACGAAAGGGGTTGATCCCCATGCAGATCCCACCGCTCACCGAACGGCGCGAGCTCGTCTGCGACGTCCTGATCGTCGGCGGCGGCACGGCGGGCACGATGGCCGCGCTCACCGCGGCCCGCCACGGCGCGAACGTGCTGCTGCTGGAGAAGGCGCACGTGCGGCACTCCGGCGCGCTCGCGATGGGCATGGACGGCGTCAACAACGCCGTGGTGCCCGGCAAGGCCAGCCCGGAGGACTACGTCGCCGACATCACCGTCGCCAACGACGGCATCGTCAACCAGCGCACCGTCTACGAGACGGCCACCCGTGGCTTCGAGATGGTGCAGCGCCTCGAGGGGTACGGCGTCAAGTTCGAGAAGGACGAGCACGGCGAGTACGCGGTGCGCAAGGTGCACCGCTCGGGCTCCTACGTGCTGCCGATGCCCGAGGGCCGCGACGTGAAGAAGGTGCTCTACCGCACCCTGCGGGCTCGCGACGTGCGCGCCAAGGTGACGATCTCCAACCGGGTGATGCCGGTGCGGGTGCTCACCGTGGACGGGCGCGCGGTCGGCGCCGTCGGCTTCGATACGCGCACCGGCGAATTCGTCACCATCTCGGCGGGCGCGGTGATTCTGGCCGCGGGTGCGTGCGGCCGGCTCGGCCTGCCCGCCTCGGGCTATCTGTACGGCACCTACGAGAACCCCACCAACGCCGGGGACGGCTACGCGATGGCCTATCACGCCGGCGCCGAGCTGTCGGGCATCGAATGCTTCCAGATCAACCCCCTGATCAAGGACTACAACGGTCCCGCCTGCGCCTACGTCGCGAATCCGTTCGGCGGCTACCAGGTCAATGCCGAGGGCAACCGCTTCGTCGACTGCGACTACTGGTCGGGGCAGATGATGGCCGAGGTCAAACGGGAACTCGACAGCGCCCGCGGGCCGATCTACCTGAAACTGAGCCACCTGCCCGACGCCACGATCCGCGAGATCGAAGGCATCCTGCACACCACCGAACGACCTACTCGCGGCACCTTCCACGCGGGCCGCGGCACCGACTACCGCACCGGCGACATCGAGATGCACATCTCCGAGATCGGCTTGTGCAGTGGACATTCGGCCTCGGGCGTGTGGGTCGACGAACACGCCGCGACCACCGTCCCCGGCCTGTACGCGGCCGGTGACATGGCGCTGGTGCCGCACAACTACATGATCGGCGCGTTCGTCTACGGCGACATCGCCGGCGAGCACGCCAGCGCCTTCGCCCGCGGTGCGACCCATCCCGAGCTGCCCGCCGACCAGGTCGAGGCCGCCCACGAGCTGATCTATCGCCCGCTGCGCAATCCCGACGGTCCGCCGCAGCCGCAGGTGGAATACAAGCTGCGCCGTTTCGTCAACGACTACCTGCAACCGCCGAAAGCGCAGTCCTACCTGGCGCTGGGGGTGGCCGCCTTCGAGCGGATGCGGGACGAGATCGCCGCCATGGGCGGGCAGACACCCCACGAACTGATGCGTTGCGCCGAAGTGAGCTTCATCCGCGACTGTGCCGAGATGGCGGCGCGGGCCTCCCTGCGCCGGACCGAAAGCCGCTGGGGGCTCTACCATCAGCGCGCCGACTGGCCCGCGCGCGACGACGCGGAATGGTTCTGCCACCTCAACCTCTTTCGCGGCGCGACCGGGTCGATGGAGTTCCGCACCCGCCCGGTCGCGCCGTACATCGTGCCGGTCCCCGGATTCGTGCGGCCCGACGGCGTCGCCGATGTCGCGGCCCCCGAACTCGTCGGCGCGTGGGGTGCCCGATGAGCGCGCGCCTGCTGACCCTGCTCGACCTGGCCGAGGAGTGCCCGGAACTCGACGAGCTCACCCCGTATCTCCGCGACGTCGATCCCGAGGTCCGGCGGACGGCCCTGTCGGTGCTGAGCGAGACCACCGAGGACTGGGCCGCGGCGGCGCCGATCATCGCTGGCGCTCTGGCCGATGCCGATGTCGACGTACGCCACACCGCGATCGGGCTGCTCACCGAACTGCTCGAAGTGCTGATACCCGGGCCGGAGTTCGACGCGGCGCTGCGCGAGTGCCTCACCGCGCCCGAACCGGCCGTGCGCTCGGCCGCGATCGAGGCACTGTGGCGGCACCGCAGAGTGAGCGCCGGGGAACTGCTCGCCCGGCTGGCCGACCCGAACGCGGCCGTCCGGCGCACCGTCGTGGGCGGTCTGACCTCGGTCGACGCCATCGACGAACTCGCCACCGCGGCCGCCGACGAGGACCAGAACGTCCGGATCGGCGTCGCGAAAGGGCTTGCCGCCGTCGGTGACCCGCGCGGGGCGGTCACCCTGCTGACCCTGGCGCACGATCCGGAACCGCTGGTGCGCGCCGCCGCGCTGGCGAGCCTGGCCGGCACCGGCTGCGACGACCAGGCCGCCGCCGTCGCCACCGCGGCGATGACCGATCCGGCCTGGCAGGTACGGCAGGCGGCAGCGGTCGCGCTCGGCGCGGCCGACCCCGAACTCGCGGCCGCGCCCCTGCTCGCGGCCGTGTCCGATCCCAACCTCGACGTCCGTAAGGCGGCGGTGCGCGCACTGGCCGAACGGATCGCCGAGCGCCGCGACATCACCACGGCGCTGCAACGGGCACTCGACGACCCGGACGCCGACGTCCGCGCCTTCGCCCGCATCGGCATCGCCAACTCTGGAAAGGAACTCTGATGGCCCAGGTCAATGCCCGTCTCGATGTCCCCGTCTCGGTCGACGAGGCCACCTGTATCGAGGGCTGCACGCTGTGCGTCGACATGTGTCCGCTCGATTCCCTTGCCATCCATCCGGATTCGGGCAAGGCCTACATGCACGTCGACGAATGCTGGTACTGCGGGCCCTGTGCCGCGCGATGCCCGGTCGGCGCCGTCACCGTCAACATCCCGTTCCTGTTGCGTTGAGAAGAACGGACCGACCATGAGCTCGACCTGCTTACGCCTGACCGCGCTGCTGCTCGGCGCCGCCGCGGTCGCCACCCTGGCCTCCGGCTGCGGCGCCGGCGACGACGGAAAGACCGTCACGGTGAACATCGGCTACCAGTCCAAGACCATCAACACCGTTACCGCCGGTACCCTGCTGCGCGACCGCGGCACCTTCGAAGCCGAACTCGCCGCATTGGGCAAGACCAACGGCCTGACCTACCGGGTGGAGTGGAAGGATTTCGCCGCGGGCCCACCGCTGACCGCCCAGATGCTGGCGGGTCAGGTCGACATCGGTTCGATGGGCGACGCCCCGATCCTGGTGAACGGCTCCAAGACCCGCGATCACGCCGATGTGAAGTCCGAGCTGATCGCGGTCACCGGCTACAACCTGCGCGGCTCGCTCAACCAGATCGTCGTCCCGCTCGACGCGCCCGCGGCGACCCTGGCCGATCTGCGCGGGCAGATCGTGTCGACCAGTGTCGGCTCGGCCGCCCACGGCATGCTGGCCACCGGATTGTCGGCGGCGGGGATGACCCTCGACGACGTGAAACTGCTCGGCCAGGACCCCGCCGTCGGCGCCTCGGCGCTGCAGGGTGACCAGGTGGCCGCGCTGGCCCAATTCGTGCCGTGGCCACAGAAACTCGTCTACGACGGCAAGGCCCGACTGCTCTACGACGGTGGCAGCGCGGGCATCCCGACCTTCCATGCCGTCGTCGCCAACGAACGGTTCGGGACGCGGCACCCCGAGATCGTCACGGCGTTCCTCACCGCCCAGCGCAAGGTCACCGACTATCTCAACCAGCATCCGCTCGAGGCCGCGCAACGGGTCGCCGAGGTCACGGGTCTGCCCGCGGAAGTCGTCTACCTCTACAACGGCCCGAACGGCCTGGTCGGGTTCGATCCGACGATCAAGCCACAGCAGGTCGACGCGCTGGGCACCCTGCTGCCGTTCCTGAAGAGCCTGGGCGCGCTCTCCGACCTGAACCTCGATGAATTCGTCGACGATCGGTACGTGCGGGCCGTCTACGGCGCCGACTACGAGACCGCCCGAGCCTCGGTGGCCCCGCCGTCGACGCTCACCGGCACCGACAGCGTGTGCGGGGGAGCGGTCGACGGGCTCGCGACCGCCTCGGAAGCCTGGTTCGCCGACACCGCCACGACCGCGGTCGCCAGGACCCCTACCTGCCTGTTGCGCCGAATCGCGGCCGCGGGCGGCACCGTGCGCGCCGCCTACGTCCCCGACCACGGCACCGGAACCCGGCTGTTCGCCGCGACCGCGACCTGGGTCAGCGATCCCGGCGCGGGCCCCGACGATCGCCTGCTGCCGTTCGCGATCCGCGCCGACGCGCAGCGCTACGCCGCCGCTCATCCGGGCGCCGCGGTCATCGACTACCAGGCAGCGCTGACAGCCCGCTAGATCCGTCACGTGAGACCAGGAGGCTCACCATGACCGTTTCCGCCCAACCCCTCGCCGCCCCGGTCGCGGCACCCGAGACCACCGCGCCCCGCGCGCAGTCACCCACCCGCTTCACGATTCCCCGCAGAGCGCGCAGGACGGCACTGACCGCCGTTCCGTTGCTGGCGCTGCTGCTGGCCTGGCATCTGCTCACCACCTACCAGGTGGTGCTGTGGTTGCGCTTCGACAAAATTCCTACGCCCGCCGCGGTTTTCGACGCGTTCCGCACCCAGCTCGGCGCGGCGAGCTACTACCGCGACGTCGTCTCCAGCACTCGGCGGATCCTGGTCGGCTTCGGCCTGGCGACGGTGTCCGGCGTCCTGATCGGGATGGCGGTCGGCCGCTCGGCCGTCGTCAGCGCCCTGGTGCGGCCGGTGCTCGAGGTCTTCCGGCCGATCCCCGCGATCGCGCTGGTGCCGTTGGCGATCCTGCTGTTCCCGACGGGAGAGCAGGGGATCGTGTTCATCACCTTCTTCGCCGCGTTCTTCCCGGTGGCGGTGAGCACCATCCACGCCATGCACGCGTTGCCCCGCGTGTGGGAGGAGGCCGCGCACACCCTCGGCGCGCGCCGCCGCGACATCCTGTTCCAGATCGCGTTGCCGGGGGCACTGCCCGGCATCTTCTCCGGCCTGTCCGTCGCGATGGGGGTGGCCTGGATCTGCGTGATCAGCGCCGAGATGATCTCCGGCCAGTTCGGGATCGGGTATTTCACCTGGCAGTCCTACGGATTGCTGGACTATCCGGGCGTGATCGTCGGCATGCTCACCATCGGGCTGCTCGGCTGGTTCACCGCCTGGCTGGTGGAACTGGCGGGGCGCCGGGTGAACCGGTGGCTGCCGAGGGCACAGCGATGAGCGCCGGCGCCGCGGTGCGGCTGGCCGGACTGCGCGTCGCCTACGGCGAAAGCCTGGCGGCCGAAGTGGATCTCGACATCGCGGCCGGGCAGATCGTCGTGCTGCTCGGGCCCTCGGGCTGCGGCAAGTCCACGGTGCTGCGCGCGATGGCCGGACTGCTGCCCCCGATCGGCGGCACGGTCTCGGTCGACGGCGCGGCGGCGGCCCAGCACTGCTCGATGGTGTTCCAGGAAGACGCGCTGCTGCCGTGGCGCACCGCCCGCCGCAATATCGAATTCGCGCTGAAGTTGCGGGGTGTGGCCCGCCGGGACCGCCGGAGCGAGGCGCAGGACCTGCTGAACCTGGTGGGGCTCACCGACTTCGGTGATCATCTGCCCGGTGCCCTGTCGGGCGGGATGCGCCAGCGGGTGCAACTGGCGCGGACACTGGCGGCGCGACCGCGGGTGCTGCTGATGGACGAACCGTTCGGCGCGCTGGACGCGCAGACCCGCGCCGACATGCAGCGCCTGCTCATCTCGGTGTGGCAGCAGCGCCGGACCACGGTGCTGTTCGTCACCCACGACGTCGACGAGGCGCTGCTGCTGGCCGACCGCATCGTGCTGCTCACCCCGCGTCCGGCGCGCATCCAGCGGGTGATCGAGATCGACTCGCCCCGTGCGCCGGGCGCCCGTTTCGAGCCCGAATTCGCCCGTCTGCGTTATGAGATCCTCGCCGCGCTCGGCGAGCCGAACGAGAAGGAACGACAGCCATGACCTTCGTCATCGGAGCCGCCTGCGTGGACGTGCTGGACCGCGCCTGCGTGGAGGAATGCCCGGTCGACTGCATCTACACCGGTGACCGGATGGCCTACATCCATCCCACCGAATGCGTGGATTGCGGTGCGTGCGAGCCGGTCTGCCCGGTCGAGGCGATCTCGCTCGCCGAGGACATCGCGCCGGGGCAGGAGGACTTCGTCGCGGCCAATGCCGCGTTCTTCGACGTGCCGCTGCCCGGCCGCGATGCCGCGCTCGGGTCCCCGGGCAGTGCCGCCGCGGTCGGTGATCTCGGCGTGGACACCCCCTTCGTCGCGGAGTACCGGAAATGACAGCCGCCGATCCCGCCCTGCGCGTGGCGATCGTCGGGGCGGGACCGGCCGGTATCTACGCCGCCGACGCATTGATGAAGTCCGATGCCGATGTCAGCATCGACCTCTACGAGCGCATGCCCGCGCCCTTCGGCCT
>NZ_JBIUYV010000013.1:0-138404 GCF_044744725.1 Nocardia sp. NPDC087230 | reverse complement strand
CGCCCGCACAAGCTGTTCCTGCACTTCTTCGAGTCCCCGGCCGAGGTCATCGGCGAAAACGGCAAGGTCGTCGGTCTCAAGACCGAGCGCACCCAGCTCGACGGCACCGGCAACGTCAAGGGCACCGGCGAGTTCAAGCAGTGGGACGTGCAGGCCGTCTACCGCGCCGTGGGCTATCGCTCCACCGAGGTGCCCGACATCCCGTTCGACGAGGACACCTGCACCGTTCCCCACGAGGCGGGCCGCGTCCTCACCGCCACCGGACCGCTGCCCGGTGTGTACGTGACGGGCTGGATCAAGCGTGGCCCGGTCGGCCTCATCGGCCACACCAAGGGCGATGCCAACGAGACCGTGGCCTGCCTGCTCGAAGACCGGCCCACCTCGACCCGCCCCGCTCGTCCCGATCCCGGCGCGGTCCTGGAATTCCTCGCGGGCGCGGGCATTCCGTTCACCACCTGGGCAGGCTGGTATCGCCTCGACGCGCACGAGCGCGCGCTGGGCGCGCCCGAAGGCCGGGAACGGGTCAAAGTCGTCGAACGCGCGGACATGCTGCGCGCCAGCCTCTGCCGGTGAAGGACACACCCATGCCCCCGCCGAGCACCCCGACCGAAACACAGATCATCGCTGCCCTGGGCGAGGTCTGCGATCCCGAGATCGGCCGTCCGCTCACCGAACTGAACATGGTCGCGGCCGTCGTGGTGGACGCTCACGGCCACGTCGGCATCCGCGTCCTGCTGACGGTCGCCGCCTGCCCGCTGCGGGCGAGGATCAGCGAGGACATCCGGGCCGCCGTCACCGCGCTCCCCGGCGTCGCCGGTGTCGACATCGACTTCGGTGTGATGAGCGAAGACCAGCGCCGGGCGCTGCGCGTCCAGCTGCGCGGGCCGGACGCCGCAGCGGCGAGCGGGCCGGCCGACCCGGCGTCGCCGACGACGGTGTACTGCGTCGTGTCCGGGAAGGGCGGTGTCGGAAAGTCCAGCGTCACGGTGAATCTGGCGGTCGCGCTGGCCCGCCGCGGTCTGCGGGTCGGCATCATGGACGCCGACGTGCACGGGCATTCGGTCCCCGCGATGCTCGGCATCACCGTCGGCCCGACCCTGGTCGAGCGAATGATGATGCCGCCCAGCGCCTTCGGTGTCCGGGTCATCTCGATCGGCATGTTCGCCGACGGCAACACCCCCGTCGTCTGGCGCGGCCCGATGCTGCATCGCGCATTGGCGCAGTTCGTGCACGACGTCTACTGGGGTGAGCTCGACATCCTGCTGATCGATATGCCGCCCGGCACCGGTGACATCGCGATCTCCCTGGCCCAACTGCTGCCCGCCGCCCAGCTGCTGGTCGTCACGACGCCGCAGCGCACGGCGGCCCGCATCGCCGAACGGGCGGGCGCCGTCGCGGCTCGGACCGGGCAGCGGGTGGCGGGCATCATCGAGAACATGTCCTGGTACGACAGCCCGGACGGGACCCGGCACACCCTGTTCGGCGCGGGCGGGGCCACTGCCGTCAGCCGGGCGCTGAGTACGCTCCTCGACACCTACTGTCCGGTGCTCGGCCGGATCCCGTTCGATCCGGGCGTCTGCGCGGCGGGCGACGAGGGCGCTCCGTTCACCCACACCGCCCCGGAATCCGCGGCCGCCCGCGCCGTCGCCGACATCGCCGCGATCCTGGCCCCCACCAGCGCACCCCTGACCGGCAGACGCCTTGCCCTGACCGCGATGAACCGCTCGGTACAGCGAAATGGTGCGTAAGCGACACGGACGGCTCTAGTCTGTATCCGCTACACACTGTGGAGGTTGGATCAATGACGGTCGAGATCGTGACCGAGCCGGCGCCGGAGGACCTGTGGACCGGATCGGGCCGGGCCGCCGGTGCGCCGCCGACGTCGATGATCGAGCGGATGACGCTGATCCTCGACGCGTTCGACTCGACCACTCCCACCCTCACACTGCTCGGCCTGGCCGAACGCACCGGGCTACCGCGCTCCACGGTGCACCGGATCCTCGACCAGATGATCCGGCTGCGCTGGCTCGCGCACACCCCCGGCGGCTACCGGCTCGGGCTGCGCGTGCTGGAGCTGGGCGGACTGGCCGCTGAGCACAACGAGCTGCGCGAAGTCGTCGGTCCGCTGCTCTACGACCTGAGCCAGCGCACCGGCCTGATCGGTCATCTCGCCGTCCTCGACGGACGCGAGGTGCTGTTCCTGGACCGCGCGGGCGGGCGCAGCCAGGTCGCCATCCCCACCCGGGTCGGCGGACGACTGCCCGCGCACTGCACCGCGGTCGGCAAGGCGCTGCTGGCCACCCTCGAACCCGGCATCGCCGAGGCCTCGCTGCGCGGGGTCACCGTGCCGCGCACTGCCCGCACCATCATCGATCGCGCCGAACTGCATCGTGAACTGGCCCGGATCCGCAATCGGCAGGGCGTGGCCGTGGACACCGAGGAATCGCTGCCCGGTGTCGGCTGTGTCGCGGTGCCGATCCGCGGCCGCGGGGTCGCGCTGGCCGCGATCTCGCTGTCGGGCACGGTGCACGGCGACCGCAGTGCCCTCGACACCGCCCGGCTCGCGCGGGCGCTGGCCGAGGTGGCCAAGGAAGCGGCACGCGCCCTCGGCCCCCGGCACGGCCGCCCCGTCTAGCGCCTACTCGGTCGCCCGCCGCGCCATCGCCCGACCCGCCGCGCGACCCGAGAAGATGCACCCGCCCAGGAACGTGCCCTCCAGCGCGTTGTAGCCGTGCACGCCGCCGCCGCCGAAGCCGGCGACCTCACCCGCGGCGAACAGACCGGGGAACACCTCGCCGTCCGGTCGCAGCACCCGCGAATCGAGATCGGTCTGCAGGCCACCGAGCGTCTTGCGGGTCAGGATGTTCAGCCGGACCGCGATGAGCGGGCCGTGCGCGGGATCGAGAACGCGGTGCGGCTTGACCACGCGCCCCGCCTTGTCACCGAAGTACTTGCGGGCGTTGCTGATCGCGGAGATCTGCGCGTCCTTGGTGTAGGGATTGGCGACCTCACGGTCCCTGGCGACGATCTGGCGCTCGAGCGCGGCCGCGTCCAGCTTCGGTCCCCGGGCGATGTCGTTCATGCCGTCGACGAGCTCGGCCAGCGAATCGGCGACGACGAAATCCACACCGTGCTGTTTGAACGCCTCCACCGGACCCGGAGCGCCCTTGGCGACGCGGCTGCGCAGCGTGAGCTTGAGGTCCTTGCCGGTGATGTCGGGATTCTGCTCCGAGCCCGAGAGCGCGAACTCCTTCTCGATGATCGTCTGGTTGAGCACGAACCAGGAGTAGTCGTGCCCGGTCGACAGGATCCGGCGCATCGTCTCGTTGGTGTCGAAACCGGGGAAACACGGTGCGGGCATGCGGATTCCGTTCGCGTCGAACCACAGCGACGAGGGTCCGGGAATGATCCGGATCGCGTGATCGGGCCAGACCGGATCCCAGTTGTTGATCCCCTCGGTGTAGTGCCACATGCGATCTCGGTTGACCAGCGCCGCGCCGGCTTGTTCGGAGATGCCGAGCATTCGGCCGTCGACATAGGCGGGCACGCCCGAGATCATCGTCTCCGGGCACGGACCGAGCCGTTCGGTGGGCCAGTTGCGGCGGATCAGGTCGTGCGCGTGCCCGATGCCGCCGGAACTCACCAGCACCGAGGGCGCGTGGAAGGCGAACTCGCCCACCGTGTCCCGGTTCGAGGCGACCCCGCGCTCGGTGTCGCTGGGGGCCAGGACGCTGCCGCGGACCCCGGTGACGGCGCCGTCGGTGACGATCAGCTCGTCGACTCGGTGCCGGAACGCGAACCGCACCTGGCCGCGGACCTCGCCGACGAGCACGGGCTCGAGGAAGACCCGCACGACCTCGGGTCCGGTGCCCCAGGTCAGATGGAAGCGGGGCACCGAGTTGCCGTGCCCGTCGGCCAGTCCGCCGCCGCGCTCGGCCCAGCCGACCAGCGGCGTGACACGAAGACCCAAGGCGTGCAAGTAGTCCCGCTTCTCGTCGGTAGCGAACCGCACGTAGGCCTGTGCCCACTGGCGCGCCATCCGATCCTCGTCCTCGCGATCGAAACCGGCCGAACCGAGCCAGTCCTGCAGTGCCAGTTCATAGGAGTCCTTGATCCCGAGCCTGCGCTGCTCGGGGCTGTCGACGAAGAACAACCCGCCCAGCGACCAGAACGCCTGGCCGCCGAGATTGGCGCGGTTCTCCTGGTCGACCACCAGGACATTGCGGCCGGCCAGTACCAGCTCGTGCGTGGCGACCAGCCCGGCGAGGCCTGCGCCGACGACGATCGCGTCGGGGGTGAAGTCGTCGGTGGGCTCTGACACTGTGCTCGACATCCACGGAACGTAGCATTGGTGCGTCGGTGGCCGGGGGCAAGTGTTGGAAAATGCTCTGACCAGCGGCGTTTCGTTCGAGAGAGGTCTGGGAATCCATGAAAGTCCGAACCCGTACCGGTGCTGCCCTGCTCGTGTTCACGGTACTCGCCGGTCTCGGCGCCACCTCCTGCTCGCGGTCGGAGCGGTGGTGCGAGCGTGACCAGGGCGATGTCCTCGTCGAGAACTCCTACTGCGAGCGCGGCGTTCCCGGCTACGAGTGGGAGCCCGACCACGACAAGCCCAAGAAGAAGAAGAAGCCGAAGAAGCACTGATCCGCCTGCGGCCTTGTGTCGCACGATGATCCGAGACCCGACCGTGGCGCAAGAGATGCCGACTTCGCGTCGAGTCGATGCAGGTCAGCGGGTATCCCACCAGTGAGCACGCCGAATACCGTTGCGGTGGACGGTGATCGCTCGTCTCTCTAGTTCTCACAACGGCGTGAGTGGGTGGGTGCCATGACCAACCGGAAGGTAATTCGTATCGTCGCAGGACATACAGCGCGAGCGCTGTCGGTGTTGCTACTGGCCGCGGGGATCGGGACAGCGATGTCACCGGGACTGACGGCGATGGCGCAGAGTTGCGCCACGCTCGATGTCGTGGTCGCCCGCGGGACACAGGAACCCGGCTATCTCGGCTCGGTCGTCGGCGACCCGCTCTACGCGGTGCTGAGCGCGCAACTATCGGTCGACACCACCGCCCATCGGGTCGAGTACCCGGCGGATCTGCTGGTGCCCTCCTCGGTCAGCGACGGTACGAGGGCGATGACGACGCATGTGCTCGCTCAGGCCGCGGCCTGCCCCGACCAGCGTTTCGTGCTCGTCGGCTACTCGCAGGGCGCGGCGGTGACGCACGGTGTCCTCGGCTCGCCGGCGATGATGATCCTGCCCGGCATGTGGGTGCTGCCGCCGGAGGTGTCCTCGCGGGTGGTGGCGGTGCTGCTGTTCGGTGATCCGTTGCGGCTCGTCGGCGGCACGGTCGCGCCGTGGTACGCCGACCGCACCGCGAACTATTGCACCGCGGGCGATCCCGTCTGCGCGGGTGGGGTCTTCCCCACCGCGCACGGGGCCTACAGCTGGGCCTTCGCCAACGCCGTCGGGCAAGTCGACGCGCGGCTGTGAGCCCGCTGCCCGTCGTCGTCAGACGGCGGGCAGTACCCCGTTCAGGACAGCGCCGATCTGTGCCACCGCGCGGTCGACGCTGCCGGTCGGCTGGAACAGATGGCTCAGCGTCAGCCGGACCATGATCTCGACGAACGAGGTCAGTTCGTCGTCGGACAGCGCGTCGAGCCGGTAGTGCTCCCGCACGGTGCCGGTCAGTGTGGCGACCGCGCGGCCCAACACCGGCTCCGGATCGCTCATCAACGCGGGCAGCAGCGCGGTGTCGCCGTCCGCTCGGGCCGCGAGCACGGCCTTGATCAAAGTGTTGTCCCCGGCGTTGCGCAGCGCGTAGTCCGCGGCGGCGGTCATGCCCGCGATGGCGTCGGTGGGGTGTTCGGCCAGGGTGTCGGCGATGCCTGCCAGGTAGATGCCCAGCTCGCGCTCGATCAGGGCGTCGGCAAGGGCCTGTTTGGTCCCCATTTCCTTGTACAGGACCGGCCTGCTGACGCCGACCTCCTTGGCCACGCGCGACATGTTGACCGCGCCCCACCCTTCGGTGACGACCATGGTGCGGGCGGCATCGAGCATGCGGTCACGCAACAGCAGACGCATCTCGGCGTGAAAGTTCGGCGATTCGGCCACTCGATCATCGTACATGTGCTATCGAATCTGCTCGTTCATTGACAATTCCTCCTAAAGTGTATTCACTGGGAACACATCGCGCTATGTTGTAAATGAACACAGCAATGACCGAGCCGGTGTCTCGGCGATCAGGAGAATGACAATGACGACATCTCGCATCGACGACCACGAAGGGTCGACGGCAGTCCTGCGCTGGCGCGACCCCAAGCGCTACCTCTGGCTGTTCGGCCTGATCGCGCCCAGCGCGACGCTGCTGGCCGTCGCCTTCGTGTGGGCGTTCAACCAGCTGGGTTGGACCGCGGTCGCGCCGGTCTGGTGGTGGCTCGGGCCGATCCTGCTCTACGTGCTGCTGCCGATCCTGGATCGCTTCTTCGGCCCCGACGGCAAGAACCCGCCGGAAGAGGCCATGGAGCTGCTCGAGAACGATCGGTACTACCGGTACTGCACCTACGCCTACATCCCCCTGCAGCTGGTGAGCCTGGTGTTCGCCTGCTACCTGTGGACGGCCGACGATCTGTCCTGGCTCGGCATCGACGGCGGCCTCGGCCTGGTGTCGAAGATCGGCCTGGCCTTCACGATCGGCGCGATGGGCGGCATCGGGATCAACACCGCGCACGAGCTCGGGCACAAGAAGGACGAGCTGGAGCGCTGGCTGTCGAAGATCACCCTCGCCCAGACCGGCTACGGTCACTTCTACATCGAGCACAATCGCGGTCACCACGTGCGCGTGTCCACGCCGGAGGACCCCGCCAGCGCCCGCTTCGGCGAATCGTTCTGGACGTTCCTGCCCCGCAGTGTGTGGGGCAGCCTGGTCTCGGCCTGGGAACTCGAGCGCACCCGCCTCGAGCGACTCGGCAAGGGACCGTTCAGCATGCACAACGACGTGCTCAACGCCTGGCTGATGACGGTGGTGCTGTGGGCGGCGCTGGTCGCGGTGTTCGGCCCGGTGATCCTGCCGTTCCTGCTGATCCAGGCCGTGTACGGCTTCTCGCTGCTGGAGACGGTGAACTACCTCGAGCACTACGGTCTGCTGCGGCAGAAGACCGCCTCGGGGCGCTACGAGCGGTGCACCCCCGAGCACAGCTGGAACTCCGACCACATCGTCACCAACATCTTCCTGTACCACCTGCAGCGGCACAGCGATCACCACGCCAATCCGACCCGGCGCTACCAGACGCTGCGGCACATGGACGGCGCGCCCGAACTGCCCAGCGGCTACGCCAGCCTGATCGGCCTGGCCTACCTCACACCGCTGTGGCGCAAGGTGATGGACCCGCGCGTGCTCGCGCACTACGACGGCGACATCACCCGCGTGAACATCCAGCCCGCCAAGCGGGACAAGGTCCTGGCGAAGTACGGAGCGCGCTGATGGCCGCCTACACCTGTCCGGTCTGCGACTACCGCTACGACGAGACCACAGGCGCGCCCCGCGAGGGCTTCCCGGCCGGGACCGCCTGGGCGGCGATCCCCGACGACTGGTGCTGCCCGGACTGCGGGGTCCGCGAGAAGCTCGACTTCGCGCCGAGTGAGGAGGTGTCACGATGAGCGACTACAAGCTGTTCCGTTGCGTGCAATGTGGTTTCGAGTACGACGAGGCGCTCGGCTGGCCCGAGGACGGGATCGTGGCGGGCACCCGCTGGGACGACATCCCCGACGACTGGTCCTGCCCGGATTGCGGTGCGGCCAAGGCCGACTTCGAGATGCTCGAGGTGAGCCGCGGATGAGCGGCCGGATCGTCATCGTGGGTGCCGGCGTCGCCGGCGCGACCGCGGCCCAGACGCTGCGGCGCGAGGGCTACGCGGGGGAGATCGTCCTGGTCGGCGACGAACCGGACCTGCCCTACCGCAGACCCGCTGTGTCGAAGGAACTGCTGGCAGGCACCGGATCGTTCGATCGCGCGCTGCTCAAACCGGTGAAGTTCTGGGTCGACAACAGGATCGATCTGCGCCCCGTGTTCGGGGTGGAAGAGATCGATATCGACCGTGCGACAGTGCGATCGGGCACCGGCGAGGTGCTCGGCTACGACAGCCTGCTGCTGGCCACCGGGGCTCGGGCGCGGACGATCGACACCACCTCGACCCGGGTGCACACCCTGCGCACCCGCGCCGACATCGCCGCGCTCCAGGCGGCGGTCACCGCGGGCGGCTCGCTGCTGATCATCGGTGGTGGGCTGATCGGTTGCGAGGTCGCCGCCACCGTGCGGGGTCTGGGTGCCCGCGTGACGGTGCTCGATGCCGGAGCCGCGCTGATGGATCGGGTGGTGCCCGCGGCGGTGTCGGACGTGCTGCGGCGCCTGCACGAGGAACACGGCGTCGTGGTGGAGAACGGCGTGCTGACCACCCAGGTGGTCGACGCGGGCACCGGCGTCACGGCCACCGCTGCCGACGGGCGCACCTGGTCGGCCGCCGCCGCGCTGGTCGCCGTCGGGTCGGTGCCGGAAACGGCGCTGGCCGAGGCCGCGGGGATCGCCGTCAACGACGGCATCGTCGTCGACCAGCACTACCGCACCTCGGCGGCGGGGGTGTTCGCCGCGGGCGACGCCACCACCGGATTCCACCCGCTGCGTGGGGAATTCGAACGCGGTCAGCACTGGAACTCCGCCATGACCGCCGGTGCGGCGGCGGCCCTGTCGATGCTCGGGCACCCGGCCGCGCCCGCCGAGGTGCCGTGGGGCTGGACCGACCAGCACGGCGTCTCGATGCAGTTCGCCGGCTGGATTCACCCGCACGACGAACTGGTCGTCGACGGGGATCTGGCGGGCAAGGACTTCCTCGCCGTCGCTCTGCGCGATCGACGCCCGGTCGGAGCCGTCGCGATGCGCAGGCCCCGGGAGCTGCGCGCGATCCGTCCGCTCATCGCGGCCGGACAGCCCTGGCAGGCCACGGCGCCGGTGCCCACGCACTGATCGCGAGACCGGTCGCGACCGCGACGAACCGGGCCGCGCACGAGGTGATCGTGCGCGGCCCGGTGTCGTCGATCCAGGGCGACTACCAGTGCACGCCCGGCAGCACACGGCTCATCCGGGCCGCCGAACCCGGCATCACCATCAGCGGGGTGAGCACCGGAGCCAGGACAGTGAGCGCGTTGCGGCTGGGCTCGACCGGCGCCGCCGGCTCGGGGGCGGGCTCGGCGAGCACCGGCTTGCCCTGTGCCGCAGTGGATTCGCCGAAGAGCCGGAAGCCGGTGTGCATGATGGTCCGCTTGAGCGAGGGCAGGAACATCTCGACCGCCTGCGAGAAGGTGCCGACCGGGGTATCGATCCGGTCGGGCCGCTCCAGCATCGCGCGCACCACGATCCGGGCGGCGCGCTCGGGGTCGGGCAGTGGCAGGGCGCGGTAGAGATCGGTGGGGGCGATCATCGGGGTGCGCACCAGCGGCATCCGGATGGAGGTGAACGTGACACCGGCGCCACGGTTCTCGACGGCGGCGATATCGCTGAAATTGTCCAGCGCCGACTTGCTGGCGGCATAGGCGGCGAAGCGGGGAACCTTGGTCTGCACCGCGATCGAAGAGATGTTGACGATGTGGCCGAAGTGGCGCTCCCGCATCGACGGCAACAGCGCCAGGATCAGCCGCACGGCGCCGAAGTAGTTCACCGCCATCGTCCGCTCGAAGTCGTGCATGCGGTCCACCGAGTTGGCGACCGAGCGACGGATCGAGCGACCCGCGTTGTTGATCAGGTAATCGACATGGCCGTGCTCGCTCAGCAGCTGCTGCACGAGGCCGTCGACGGCCGTCGCGTCGGTGATGTCGCACGGGTAGGCGAAGGCGGTGCCGCCGTCGGCCCGCACGGATTCCGCTGCGGCGGTGAGGTCTTCGACGCCACGGGCCACCATGAGCACGGTGGCGCCGCGCTGGGCGACCGCGTGCGCGGTGGCCAGGCCGATGCCCGAGGACGCGCCGGTGATCAGCACGATCCGGCCCGCGAGCCGGTCGGCGTCGGCCGGGACCCGCCCGCGATGCGGGTCGAGGTTGGCACGCCAGAAGTCCCACAGCCGCTGGGCGTAGGTGTCGAAGGCGGGCACCGTCAGGCCGGGCAACTGCGCGCGGGTCGATTCGGCGACGAACTCGGCGGTGAAACCGACGTGCGGCGCGACCTCGGCGGGAATGCCCGCCTGTTCGAACAGGAAGTCGCGCACCGCGTGGGCGCCGGGCACGTGCCCGAGACCCGACAGCGCGCGGGCACTGCCGGGGACCGTGCCGATGCCCACCGGGCCACCCGCGGCGGTGGCCAGCGCGCGGTAGATCTCGCCGAAGGGCTGCGGCTCCGGGTTGACCAGGTGGAACGTGCGCCCGTCGAGTCCGTCCTTGCGCACCAGCCGGACCATCGCCTCGGCGACGTAGTCGACCGGAACGACATTGGTGGCGCCCAGATCGGGCAGGGGCAGCGGCAATTCGGCCGGCAGCGCCGAGAGGGCGTCGATCGCGGCGAAGAAGTAGTACGGGCCGTCGATCTTGTCCATCTCGCCGGTGCGCGAATCACCGACCACGATCGCCGGGCGGTACACCCGCCAGCGCACGTCGGTGGTTTCCCGGACGAGCTTCTCGGCGGCGAACTTGGTGCGGTGATACGGCGAGGTCAGGTTCTGGCCGAGATCGAAGTCCTCCTCGAAGAACTTCCCGCGGTGATCGCCCGCGACGGCCACCGAGGACACGTGGTGCAGCACGGCGTCGAGCCTGCGCGCCAGCTCGATCACCGAGCGGGTGCCGGCGACATTGGCCGCGTGCGCGGTCTCCTCGTCGGCGGTCATGTCGTAGACCGCGCCCAGATGCAGCACGTGATCGGCGCGCGGCGGCTCGTCGCCCAGGCCGAGGCCGTCGGCGGTCAGGTCGCCGACCAGCGCGAACACCCGATCACCGTCGGGATGCTGCGCGGTCAGCGCGGTGAACTTGGCCAGCGACTCGGCACGCACCAGCACGTGCACGATCGCCGTCGGGTCGGCGGCGAGCAGCCCCCGCACCACTCGCCGACCCAGAAATCCGGTACCGCCTGTCACGATGTAGGAAACCATCGCCCCTCCTGAAAATTCTCGAAACACGGTGTCGTGCAACAGTGATCCGGCATGCGGCGGTGGATGCGGCGATCAACGGTCGAAATCCAGCAGCACGTGGCTGGAGAGAAACCGGGCACATCGTCGTCCCGGCAGGCCCTCACCGTACTCGTCGGTAACCTTGCCGGGCAAGCTCGTGGCGCCCGGTCACCGTGTGGGAATTGTCACCGATCGTCGCAGGTCAAAGGGTGTGTGTGACAGTTGATTTCAGTAACTGCGAGTTTCGGACAACTTGTCGCTACCGGCCGGCGAGGACGTCGTCGACGACCCCGGCCATCCGCGCGCGGAACACCTCGGGGGCGAAGGTGAGCGCGTGGTCGCGGATCTTCGCCGGATCGTAGGTCGCCGAATCGAACTCGCCCATCAGCTCGGCCAGTGCCGCGACGACCTCGTCGTCGGTGCCTGCGGGCACGTAGGCGCCGACGACACCGGGCCGCACCGTGTCGAGTGCGCCGCCCGCCCCGACGGCGAGCACGGGGGCGCCGCACGCCATCGCCTCGACGGGCACGATGCCGAAGTCCTCGATGCCCGGCATCAGCAACGCCCGGCAGCGCCGGTACATGTCCTGCAACTGCGCGGCGGAGGTGGCGCCGAGGAAGGTGGTCTCCGGACCCGCGATCGCCGCGAGCTGGGCGCGAAAGCGGCCCTCGCCGAGAACGACCAGACGCACCCCGGCCCGCTGCGCCGCCCGGATCGCCAGGTCGGCGCGCTTGTAGGGCACCAGCCTGCCCGCGCACAGGTAGAAGTCCTCGCGGGCGAGGGCCGGGTCGGGAGTGAACCGCGCGACCTGGACCGGCGGATTGACCACCGAGGCGGGCAGTCCCCACCAGTCGGTGACCCGCTGCGCGACCGCGTGCGAGTTGGCCACCACGTGGGCGAGCCGCGGCGCGGCGCGCAGTTCCCCGCGGCGCGCCAGCGTGCCCAGCGCGGCGAGGGCGAGCTGCCCGGCGCGCCCACCCGCCTCCTGGGCGCGGAACTCGCGATCCCAGGCCCACCGGGCCGGGCTGTGCACGTAGGCGACGACGGGTGCGTCGGTGGCCAGGGCGGCCTGGGTGGCGAAGGCGTGATGGCTGATCACCACCACGTCGTGGTCGCGCAGCGGCAACCGGCGCAGCACGCGCGGCACCAGCGGCAGCAGGGGAGCGTGTCTGCCGCCGGTCAGGGCATGGGCGCGGCTGAGCCAGCTGTCGTGGACGGCGCCGACCGGTTCGCGGATCCCGCCCGGCGCGACGATCGGCGCGAAAACCTCGGCATCGGGCCAGGTTTCGACGAATTCACCGACCACCGCCTCGGAACCGCCGAACTCGGTGAAACGTTCGTGTACGAGGGCGACACGGGTCATCGGGAGGTGCTCGTCTCGATCTGTCGGGGGGCGGCGATGCGGCGCAGGGCGGGGGCGACCGGCCTGCCGCGCAGCAGACCCTCGACGGTGCCCCGGTCGATCGCGCGGCGATAGACCACGGCGGCCTCGGCGCAGGCGGCGACGGTGGCAGTCACGGCGGCGGCGTCGTGGGCCGCGGAGACGACGAAGGACTGACCGAGCACCCCACGCTGGAGCAGCTCCTGCAGGAACAGCGTCCGGAAGGCCTGGGACGCAGCACCTTCCGCGTCGAGGGTACGGAAGATCAGGCAGGACGGACGGCCCCGGACCTGGAGGTGGTCGGCGAGCCCGAGCTCGGCGGCGACGGCGTTCACGCCGTCGGCCAGGTCGCGCCCCGCCTGCTCCATCCGGGTGACCGGGTCCTCGGTGCGGTAGGCGTGCACGACCGCGCGGAACGCGGCCAGCGCCGAGGTCTCCGGGCCGTGCGTGGTCGAGAGCAGGAACACCCGGTCCCGCTCGGTACGCAGCCCGCCGAGCTCCATGTACTCGCGCTTGCCCGCGAGCGCGGAGATCGGGAAGCCGTTGCCCATCGCCTTGCCCCAGCACGACAGGTCGGGCGTGACGCCGTAGACGGCCTGCGCGCCACCTGCCGCCCAGCGGAAACCGGTGATCATCTCGTCGAACACCAGCAGTGTGCCGTGCCGATCACAGAGCGCGCGAACGCCTTCCAGATAGCCGGGCAGCGGCTCGGCCAAGGCGGTGGCGGCCTCGAGGAACACCGCGGCCACCTCACCGGCGGCCAGGGTGCCCGCCAGCGCGTCGAGGTCGTTGTAGGGGAACTTCACGGTGTCGACGGCGGGGATGCCGCCCGCCATCTCGGTGGTGCCGATGAACCAGTCGTCGACGGAGAAGAACGGCTGATCGCAGACGGCGATCCGGGTCCGCCCGGTGACCGCCCTGGCGAGACGCACCGCGGCGGTGGTGGCGTCGGAGCCGTTCTTGGCGAACTTGACCATGTCGGCGCCCGGCACCAGCGACAGGAAGTCCTCGGCGGCGAGCAGTTCCGATTCGGTGGGCCGGGAGAAGCTCGAGCCGTCGGCGGCGGCGCGCGCGGCGGCCGCGCACACCGGCTCGTAGCCGTGGCCCAGCGTGACCGCGCGCAGCCCCATCCCGTACTCGACGAACTCGTTGCCGTCGACATCCCAGACCCGAGCGCCCTTGCCGCGCACCAGCACCGGGGCCATGCCCTCGGGGTATTGGTCGCTGCCGCGCGCGTAGGTGTGCGCGCCGCCCGGAACGAGCTCGTGCAGCCGGGCCTGGACGGCCGTGCTGTGATCGAAGCTGCGCATCAGCGTTCCTCTCGGCTCGTGTCGGTCGGTCCGTGGCGACCCGGTCCCGAGCGGTTGCCCGCCCTACGCGCTGGGCGTCGAGTTCTTGCTCGCGGTCTTCACCGGGGCTGCCCGTGGGGGCCACTGGCGGGGGAGGACCGTGGTCTCGGGGTCGTAGGCGACGGATACCGACGCCGGCGCGATCGCGTCGGCCCGGGCGGACGGGTCGACCTCGGAGGTACCGACCGACGCGGATGTCTCGGCGGGCTTCGGGTCCTCGGCGGTGCGCTTGCGGCCGGTGCGCCGCTCCAGCGCGCCACGCGCCAGCACCAGGCCCTCGGCGGCCACGATCAAGGCGGCCAAGGCGGCGAACAGCCCTTCCTGCACCGGGTGCGGGGCCACCAGTTCCGTGCGCGGATTGCTGATCACGGTGAGCCGGGCCATGCCGAGCACCTGGCGGAACTCGATTTCGCGGGCGACGTCCCTGGCGTCGAAACTCAGCTCCGGCCGCAGCGGATCGTCGACGAGCCGCTTGGAGAAGGTGTCCTCGACGGCCCGGCGGTGATCTTCCAGGTCGGCCGCCGAGCGAGCGATCGCCTCGGTGCGCATCTGGGATCCGACACGGTCGAGCGACTGTTCTACCGCGAGGACGAGTTTGGCGGCCTGCTCGGGAGTGCTCGCCTGCGCTGTGATGATCAACAGCGAGGGTGCGGGGCCGGTCATGGCCGAGACCCGGGGCCGCAGATCGTCTTCGGAGGGGGCCAGCCCGTTCTTCACCACGTCCGACAGCACCCGGCTCTCGGTGATCAGCACGATGTAGGGCTGGGTGAGTTCGTTGAACACCGCGCCGATCGATTGCTGGGAGATCTGCGCGGTCAGGCTCGCCTCGTAGGTGCGGTCGCTGCGGTCGCGCACCAGCCAGACGCCCGCGCCGACCAGCACGGCCACCACCAGGGCGATCGGGAGGACCCGGATCAGCTGGCGGGCGTGCCCGGCGAGGTCGACGCCGGACATCGACGCGCTCGCCGAGCGGGACTCACCCGTCGCCGCCGTCTCACTCACACTTCCCCCACATTCCACCGGTAGTGGTGGCGATGGTAGCTGGGGTTCCGCTGCGCCGCGAGACGTGACCGCGACGGGTTTACCCGGCGGGTGCGGCCGGTAAACGTGTCCCGGAATCTGAAACGTCGATGCGGTCCCACTCGATACGCACGTGGCGCGACGTGCCCGCAGCGCCGCGGAAACAGTTCAGCGGGTCGATGTGGCGGAAATCGCCAGATGAGCGCGGGCGCGGGGAGATCGGTACGCTGAGCCGGTTCGTGCCCGCCCGCGGCGGGCACGCGGGATCGGTGAGTGACGGAAATCATGGAGGATCGAACAGTGGTGGGGGTTCGGGTGTCGGTGTGTGTCCCGGCATTCAACGCGGCACGCACGATCGTCGAGACCATCGGGTCGATCCTCGCGCAGGACTTCGCGGATTTCGAGATCGTCGTGGTCGACAACGCGAGTGTCGACGGCACCGGCGAGCTGGTGCGGTCCTTCGACGACGACCGGATTCGGCTCTACACCAACGACGTCGTCCTGCCGATCGCCGAGAACTGGGACCGGACGATCGGACTGGCCTCGGGTGAGCTGGTCAAGCTCGTCTGCGCCGACGACCTGATCACCCCGAATTGCCTGTCGGCGCAGGTCGACGCGCTGCGCGATCCGGAGATCGCCGTCACCGGCGCCAGGTTCGACGTCATCGACGACGCGGGAACGCTGCTCGCCCGATCGCGTGGGCTGACGGGACTGCTCGGGCGCCGCTCGTCGCGGACCGCCCTGCGCGCCTTCGTCCGCAAGCTCCCCGACGAACTGTGCCCGACGGCCGCGTTCATGTTCCGCCGCAGCGATCTGGCCACGACCAGCGGGTTCCGCACCGACTTCCTCTACGCGATGGACATCGACCTCATCGCGCAACTGGTCGAGCGCGGCGGCTTCTTCGGTGACAGCCGGGTGCTGGCGATCAACCGCGCCTCGGCGTTCAATTACTCCTCCACCACCTCGACCCTCAGCAAGCTGTCCGACGTGCTCCGGTTCAACCACCACTACCGGCGCAGGCACCGCGATCAGATCCGCCTCGTCGATGTCCTCGTCGGCGACGGCAAGGTCGTGCGTCAGGCACTGGTCCGGCTGGGCGCGCGGGTCAAACGCGCGGCCGGGAAGGGCTGAATCGTGGGCCCGCTGCTGTACCTGCTCGCGGTTCCGGTCGTGTGGGTGTTCCTGCGCTGGATCCGCCATCGGCCGCAGCGCGGGCTGTTGCTGGTCGCCGCGCTGGTGCCGTTCAACGGTCTGCTCCTGATCGCGCCCGGGTGGATGCAGGTCAACGGGTGGAAGGAGGCGCTGCTGCTGCTCACTCTCGCGGTGGCCGTCGTCGTCCCGCAGCGCGAATCCGAACCGCGCCCGGTGATTCCGTGGTGGTCGTTCGGCGCGGTCCTGGTCGTGTTCGGGGTCGTGTCGGCGTTCGTGACGGCAGGATCGCTCGGCCTGTTCGCGATCAAGATCACGTTCTTCTACTTCGTCGTGGTCCCGCTGATCCTGTACCTGCGACCGTTCAACGCGCGCGACCGCGATCTGCTGGTGACCATCATGATGATGGAGTCGATCGTGATCGCGGTGTTCGGATTGGCCCAGCAGGCGATCGGCGCGGCAGGACTGGCCCAGATGGGCTACGAGTACAACGAGACGATCCGGTTCTCGGGGGGCATCCTGCGCTCGTTCAGCACGTTCAATCAGCCGTTTCCGTTCGGGTTCTACCTGGTGACGGTCCTGCTCGTCGGTGGTTCGGTGGCGCTGGCCGCGCCGCGGCGCCCGCGCAACCGGATCTTCCTGCTGGCGACGCCGGTACTGGTCGCGGGGATCGCGGCGAGTGTGGTGCGGGCGGCGCTGGTGGGCCTGCTGGTCGGGGCACTGGTGCTGGCGGTGGTGCGGTATCGGCGGCAGCTGAAGGCGGTGATCATCGGCGGCGTCGTGCTGATCGGCCTGGGCAGTGTCGCGGTGTCCGCGCAGGCCCGCAGTTCGCTGTTCTCGTCGTCGAGCCTGGCCGACCGGGGGACCGGCTGGAACACCGTGATCCGGTCGGTCGGCAGTCATCCGTTCGGGGACGGTCTCGGTTCCACCGGCGCGGCGAAGGCGCGTCTGCTGGTCGAGGAACTCGGCCCGATGGCCGAGAAGCTGCCGTACGCCACCGGCGAGGTCCAGATCTACGGACGTCCGTATCAGCCCGACAACTACTACGTGAAGCTCCTGATCGAACTCGGGCCGATCGGTGTGTGGCTGTTCGCGGTGATCATGGTGGTGATCTACCTGATGTCGATTCGCGCGGCCCGCACACTGCGTGGCAACGACGCCGCCCTGGCGCTCGGCGTCGCGGCGGCGGTGCTGGCCAGCGCGGTGGCGGCGGTCGCGTCGAGCTACTTCGAGATCTTCCCCAGTGATTTCTACTTCTGGTTGCTGGCCGCGGTCGTCGGCTGTGCGATCACCCAGCAGTCCACGACCGTCGAGCGCAGCGCTGTCCCCGAGCAGGTCACATGAACGTCGAGGCACAGGAAAAGCGAGGTGGCGCACTGTGTTTCGGTGCGCTGGCCTGCCGTCCGAACGGGGCGGGGGTGTCGACCTATCAGCGTGAGCTGCTGGCGCGGATGCCGGCCCTGCTGGCGGGAACCGCCCTGTCGGCCGTGGTCCAAGCCGATGCCGTGGCGATCCTGCCGCCGGGCATCAGCGCGGTGACGCGTCCGGTCGCGGTGGGGGCGCGGCGGGCCTGGCACGGCATCGCCCCGCTGCGCGGCGTCGATGTCTTCCACGGGCTCGACGTCGACGTTCCGGTCACCGGGCCGCGCGCGACCGTCGGTACCGTGCACGACCTGTCGGTGTTCGATGTCCCGTGGGCCTTCAGTCGCTACCGGGCACGGGGCGAACAGCTGCTGGTCCGGATGTCGCTGGCCCGCGCCGATCTGCTCATCGCGGTCTCGGAGTTCACCGCCGAGCGGATCGCCGACCGGTTCGGCCGGGACGCGGTCGTCGTACCGCTCGCCCCCGCCGGGTGGGCGCGGGAACCCGGGGAACACGACGTCGCGCGAGTGCGCGCGCGGTATGACCTGCCGCCGCGCTTCGTGCTGCAAGTCGGCACCGTCGAACCGCGCAAGCAGGTCGCGATGCTGGCCGAGGCGGCCGGCCTCCTCGACGTCCCCCTGGTGCTGGCCGGTGCCGGATCCGACGGCCCGCAGGCGCCGAGCTCGGCGATCGGGCTCGGCTACGTCGACACCGCGGACCTGCCCGCGCTGTACGCGGCCGCGACGGTGGTCGCCTACTGCTCGCAGTACGAGGGATTCGGGCTGCCGCCGGTCGAGGCCATGGCCTGCGGTGGCGCGGTGGTCGCGAGTGCGGTCGGTGCGCTGCCCCAGGTCTGCGGGGACGGCGCCGTGCTCGTGGCGCGATCGGTCGCCGAGGACTGGGCGAAAGCCCTGCGCCCGCTGGTGCACGACGCGGCCGCCAACCAGGACCTGCGCCGTCGCGGCCTCGCCGCGGTGTCCGCGCTGAGCTGGCAGGCCACGGCAGCGGCGACCGTCGCCGCCTACCGCGCGGCCGGGCTGATGTCGTGACCGACGACGCCACCGCGGCCGTCGCCCGGGAGGAACCGGCCGACGGCGGACGCGCGCGATCCGGCCGGGCCGCGGCGAACAACACCGCGGCGATGCTGGCCAGCCGCGTCTTCGCCGCGGCGCTGGGACTGCTCGGCACCACGCTGATCGCCCGCATGCTCCCCGCGGTCGAATGGGGCTACTTCTCTTTCGTTTTCGGTCTGCTCGGCATGCTCGCGATCGTCACCGACCTCGGTGTCGGACGCGCGGTCATCGGGAAGCTGGTCCACGGTGAGCCCAGCGAGGCCGCCGAGATCGCGACCTCGTTCATCGTGTTGCGGACCGTACTCGGGCTCGTCGGCTACGGACTGGCGGTCGGCTACGTGCTCGTGCTGCGGTGTCCGCCCGAGGTGGTCACCGCCACCGCGGTCGCGGGACTGGTGGTGGTCGTGGCCACGCCGAGTCACGCGCTGACCGTGCTGTTCCAGTCGACCATGCGGCTGACCCTCGTCGCCGCGGCCGAAGCGCTCGCCCGCACGGTGCAACTGGCGGTGACCGTGTTGGCGGTCGTGTGGTCGCCGACCCTGCTCGTGGTCGTGGTGCCCGCCATCGTCTACGAGATCGTCGCGATCGCGGTGAAGATCGTCGCGGTCGGGCGCGGGCTGGGCGGGCCGATCCCCGCGCGGCAAATCGAGCTGCGCTGGTGGGGCGGCATGCTGCGGGAAGCGCTGCCGCTGAGCATCGGGCTCGCGCTGATCATCATGTTGCAGAAGGTCGGGCTGTTGCTGCTCGGGCATTTCGACAGCTACGAGTCCGTCGGGCTCTTCGCCGTCGGCATGAAGTTCGCCGATCTGCTCGACACCGCCGCGATCGCGGTGGTCGCCCCGCTGACCACCCTCTTGATCGCCCTGTGGCCCGACGATCCGGCGCGGTTCCGCCGCTATTTCCGCCAGGCGACCACCGCGCTGACCGCGCTCGGCCTGGCCGCGCTGGTGGCCTTCTGGCCGGTCGCCGCCGACGGTGTGCGGCTGCTGTTCGGCGCCGATCTCGAAGCGGCGGCGGACGCCGCCCGGATCCAGATCCTCGGCGGGCTGCTGGGGGCACTGGCACACCTCGCGCTGGTGGCGCTGATGGCCGTCGGGCGCAACGTGGTCATCCCCTGGATCGCGGCGGTCGCGCTGCTGGTCGATCTCGCGGTGGCGTGGCCGCTGATCTCGCGGTGGTCCTACGAGGGCGCGGCCGTCGCCGGACTGCTGGCGCAGCTGGTGCTGCTCATCGCGGTCTGGGTGGCGCTGGCCGCGGCGGTCCGGATGCGGCGGCTGGTGCCGCTGGCCACGGTGGCCGCCATCGCCGGAGTGGCCGTCGCGGTGATCGCCGCGGCGACCGCGATCGACCGGCACTGGGCGCCGCCGTGGATCGTCACCGCGATCACCGCCTGCCTGATATACCTATTTCTCGCCGGATGCATCGTGCGGCGGACCGACGGACTGACGATACGAACCTTGCGGGGGCCGAAACCTGATGACACTGTGGCGAATCGCCCGGGTGATGCTCATCGCCGCAGTCGTCACGGTGACAGTGTCGGGATGCGCGACGATCGTGCCGACGACCCCCACTGACACCGCCCCCGCAGGCCTCGGGGTGTCGGGCGGCCACGCCTGGCTGGAATCCGGTGCGGCGGAACTGGACCGGCAGATGGGCATCGTCGCCGCCAGCGGAGCCACCTGGGTCCGGATCGACCTCGACTGGTCGGTGATCGAACCGCAGCGGGGCCGCCAGGACTGGTCGGCGACCGATCGCGCCATCGATGCGGCGCGCGCCCACGATCTGTCCGTGCTGGCGATCCTGACCTACGCGCCCGCCTGGGCCGGGCTGCACGAGGGCGCCCCGAGCAGCAAGTTGGTGCCGCAGCCGGTGCTGTTCGGCCGGTTCGTCGGCGACGCGGTCGATCGCTACCGCGACCAGATCTCGCACTGGGAGATCTGGAACGAACCCAATGTCACCGCCTTCTTCGCGCCGCGGCCGGACATCGGCGTCTACGCGCATCTGCTGCGCCAGGCCGCGCTGTCGGTCCGGTCGCGCCAGCCGCACGGCCAGGTGATCGTCGGCGGCCTGGCACCGGCGACGAACAACGGTCAAGACATCGCGCCGACCTCGTTCGTGGAACTGCTCTACGAACTCGGGGCGGCGGCCGACTTCGACGGGATCGCGGTGCATCCCTACTCCTATCCGGAGCTGCCCGCCTCGCCTGCCTGGTACAACGCCTTCGGCAATCTGATGGCCATCCGGCGCATCATGGACGCGAACAGCGACACCTCGGCCCTGTTGTGGCCGACCGAATTCGGGGCGCCGACCGGCACCGGCGCACGATCGGTCAGTGAAGCGGTGCAGGCCGAGATCCTCGATCAGGGACTCGGCTTGATCGCCACGATGCACGATGTCGGGCCGGTGTTCGTCTACTCCCTCCTCGATGCCGGCGACAACCGCGACGATCTCGAGGACAACTTCGGCCTGCTGCGCCGCGACTACACCGAGAAGCCCGCGCTGGCGGTGCTGCGCGCCCACGCGGAGGCGCGGCGTGCCGGTCGATAGCAGCGCTCGGGAGCTGGTGTTCGTCGCGCATTCCGGCCGGGCTTCCGGCGCCGAGAAGATCATGCTGACCCTCGCCGAGCGGGCCGTGGCCGAGGGCTGGCGGGTGCGGGTGGTCTGCCCGGACGGTCCGCTCCGGAAGCTGCTGCCCGCCACGGTCGGCCACGTCGCGATCCCGGAACTCGGATTGGCCGGGCAGCGGGGCGGGCAGCGCCTGCGCGCGGCCGCCGTCATGCTGTGGCGGTGGGCCCTGGCCGCCCGCGTGCTCCGGCGGGTAGCGCGCACCGCCGGGGTCCGGCTGGTGGTGAACTCGACGATGGCGCTGCCCGCGGTGGCCCTGGCGCTGCCGCCTCGGCGGGCGGCGGTGTGGCTGGTGCACGATGTGGTGGCGGGCCGACGGCAGCGCACGGTGGCGCGGGTGGGCCGCCGCGCGGTCGGTCGCGCCGTCGCGGTGTCCGAGCGTGCCGCGGCGCCGGTGCGCGCGTTGGGATTCGAGGTCGAGGTCGCCCGGCAAGGAGTGCGCTGGCCGGTCGAAGCCGCCCCGGTCGTCGAGCGCAGCCCGCTGGTGGTCGGGATCCTGGGCGTGGTGACCGAGTGGAAGGGCCAGCACGTGCTGCTGGCGGCCGCCGCCGGGCTCCCCGAGGTCGTGATCGAGATCGCCGGCTCGCCGCACCCCGGTGACGAACCGTATCTGGCCGCGTTGCGGGAACGAGCGCGGCGGCCCGATCTGGCCGGCCGGGTCCGATTCCTCGGCAATGTCGATCCGTTGCCGACGATCTGGGGATGGGACGTGCTGGTGTCGGCGAGCGTGCTGCCCGAGGCGGGCCCGCTGGTGGTGCTGGAGGCGATGAGCGTCGGCGTGCCGGTCGTCGCGACCGGCCACGGCGGCAACGTCACCGACGACACGGCGGTGTGTGTCGCGCCCGACGATCCGGTCGCCTTGCGCGAGGCGCTGCGGCGTCTCGGCCGGGAACCGGACCTGCGAGCCCGGCTGCGAGACAGCGGCCGTGCGGCCGTGGCGGCCCGCCACGATCTCGCCGAGACGTTGCCCCGCATGCTGGACGTGCTGCTCGGGACCCCGGATCAGATCGAAGAGGTCGGGCCGTAGGCGGGCAACGGCGGACATCGGTGTGGCCGAGCACCCCGTTCACGGTGCGGCGGAACCCGGAAAGCCGCGGCGCGCCTTCGATTCCGGCGATATCGTCACCGGCGGCCTCGACACCGAGGCTGGGCGTCGACCACTCGAACGTCAGCCGCCCGGCCAGGGCCCGCACATGGCGCGACGCTGGGAGCTTGTCGAGCAATCCCACCGTGCTGGTCGTGCGTCCTCAGCGAAAGATCAACTGCGCCACAGTGTTCCGGGCACGCCGTCGAGCGCGGGAGTGCGCGGGCCTGCCGGATCGTCGACGAACCAGCGTCCGTCCAGCGCGGGCAGCAGGGCGCTGACCTCGGCGAACAGGTCGGGCAGTGTCAGCAGGACGGCATCGGGGACTGCGTGGACGAGGTCTGTGGGGGAGATGATCGGGATGTCGGTGCCCGGCATCCGGCAGCCCTGTTTGGCGGGCGAGGCGTCGGCGACCCCGGCGAGCAGGCCGCGGTGCGCGCCCGCCATCGCCAGCAGGGCGACGGCGCGCGAGGCGGCCCCGTAGGCGTACACCCGCTGCCCGGCCCGGTGCTCGAGCCAGGCGCGCAGGGTGCCGACGTGCTGATCGACCACCCGCTGCAACGTGTCGGCCGACGGCGCGGCGGCCTCGGCGGCGAGGATCGCCGCCACGCTGGGATCGGCGTCGTGCTCGCCATGGCGAGCGGCGAGCAGCACGGTGCCGCCGTAGAGCTCGAACCGCCACCCGCTGACCACGCTCATCCCGGCCGCGCGCAGCAGGCTGCGCAGGGTGTCGAGGGAGTAGTAGGCGAAATGCCCGTGCCGCAACGCATTCCACTGTCCTTGGGCGAGGATCGCGGCCAGCGAGTGGTATTGCACCAGGAGCACTCCGCCGGGCACGGTGGCGGCGGCCCTGGCCGCGAAGGCCGCGCGCTGATCCGGTTCGTGCATGATGCCGAAGCAGTCCAGGACCACGTCGGCGGGGCCGTCGGTCGGGGTGAAGCCGCAGTCGGTGAGCAGCGGGAGCCAGGTGCCCCCGTGCGGGCTGCCGAACTCGGCCACCGTCGAACCCCGCAGCAGCCCGGCGGTCTCGACGAGTCGTACCGCCGCGGCGGCCTGCTCCCGCAGGGCCAGCGGTTCGATGCCGCGGGGTTCCGCGGTGACGGTGTCGTCGTCGGCGAGCTGGGCCAGCCCGCACCCCGCGCAGCGGTCCATGCGCAGCGGATGACCGGATTCGGCGGGGTCGAGGGGGCTGTCGTGGGGCGGGAAGTGGTCGGCGGCGGGTACCGAGCCCAGGTCGAGAACGGTGGTGAGGGCGGTACTTCCGCAGCCGCGGCACCGGCGGGTCATGACAGGATGTCCTCGTGCGTATCGAGCGGACCGACTTGGCCGACGTGGTGGTGCTGGTTCCCGAGCCGTTCCGGGACGAGCGCGGACTGTTCACCCGTACCTTCGACGCCGCGGAATTCGACGCCCACTTGGGCGTCGACGGTGCGGCGGCGAGCTTCGTGCAGGACTCGCAGTCGCGGTCGCGGCGCGGGGTGATCCGGGGCATGCACGGGCGCGGCGGTCGCGGCGAGGCGAAACTGGTGCGCTGCGCGCACGGTGCCGTGCACGACGTCCTCGTCGACATCCGGCCCGGCTCGCCCACCTTCGGCGCCACCCAGGCCTTCCGGCTCGACGACGAGGACTTCCACCATCTGTACGTGCCGCCGGGTTTCCTGCACGGGTTCCAGGCACTGACCGAGGTCGCCGACGTCTGCTACCGCATCGACCGTCCGCACGACCCGGCCGAGGACCTCGGTGTCGCCTACGACGACCCCGACCTGGCGATCGCCTGGCCGCTGCCCGTCGGCGTGGTCTCCGCCCGCGACGCGCGGGCGGGCAGCTGGTCGCGGCTGCTCGCTACGCTGACGCCGTCGCACTGACCCGGCGCAGCCGCGCGTCCAGTTCGCCGGTGTCGCAGAGCTTCTGCAACTGCGGCAGCCGGGTGAACCGTTGGAAGAAGTCGTCGGCGGTGAGTCCGCGCGCGGTGTACTCGGTGAAGAGTTCGGCGGCACCCGCGGGTACCGTCCACCGCGCCTCGAAACCGAGAACCGCACGCGCGGCGGAGAAGTCGACTCGATAGGAGCGGGGGTCCGCGCCGTTCTCGCCGGTGATCAGCAGCCGCGACCCCGGCACCGCGTCGACGACCGCGGCCGCGATCTCGGCCACGGTCAGGTTGTTGACCTCGGTGCCGATATTGAAGGCGCGGCAGGAGATGTCGGCGTTCGGCGCGGTCAGGCAGGTCGCGAACGCGGTCGCGATGTCCTGGGCGTGCACGAGTGGCCGCCACGGGGTTCCGTCGGAGAGCACCTTGACCTCGCCGGTGAGCACCGCGTAGCCGACCAGGTTGTTGAGCACGATGTCGGCCCGCAGGCGCGGCGAGAAGCCGAAAGCCGTGGCGTTGCGCAGGAACACGGGGACGAAATCGGCGTCGGCGAGGGCGGCGACGTCGTCTTCGACGCGCACCTTGCTCTGCGCGTACGGGGTGATCGGGCGCAGTGGGGCGTCCTCGGTGACCAGCTCGGCACCGGCGGCTCCGTAGACCGAACAGGTGGAGGCGTACAGGAACCGCCGCACCCCGGCCTCTTTCGCCAGTCGCGCCAGGCGCACCGAGGCGTGGTGATTGATGTCGTAGGTGATCTCCGGCGCCAGCGCGCCCAGCGGGTCGTTCGACAGCGCGGCCAGATGGATCACCGCGTCGAACCCGCGCAGTTGCTCGACGGTGACCGCGCGCAGGTCGACGGCCGCGCCCTCGGGGTCGCCGGCGAAGTCACCGAGCAGGCAGTCGGCGAAGTAGCCGATGTCCAGCCCGGCGACGCTGTGGCCCGCGGCCCGCAGCACCGGCACCATCACGGTGCCGAGATAGCCCTGGTGCCCGGTGACCAGTACCCGCATGTTCACGTCCGTTCCCATCTGATGATCGCCTTGTCCAGCACGAACGCCTCGGCATAGGGCGCGTGACACTGCACGCCACGCATCCTGGCCAGCCCGAGGAAGGCCTCTTCGTCGAACCAGTCACGGCCGGTCTGCGACGGATAGTGCTCGTGCAGCAGCCGCGACTTCTCCCGCGCGAGTTCCCGGGTGAGCGGGTGATACAGGGTGGGTGCCGGAGTGTCGGTCTCCCACTTGAGGATCTCGTAGCCCAGGGTCAGGTGGTCGCGGAACTCCGTGGGCACCAGCTCGGCCAGCAGCCGGTGGTCCTGATGGGCATCACCGCGCTGCGGCGCGAACACCACCTCGGGCTCACCGGCACGCCGGAACCGGGCCAGGGCGTCCTTGATCCGGTCCCAGTGCGCCGGGGCGCGGCCGTCGGGCACGTCGAGCACGTCGAGCTGGGGCTCGGTGCCGGAACAGAACGCGGTCAGCGCCGCGCGTTCCTCGTCCTCGCGCGCGGTGCCGCCACCGGAGAGCACCAGTGCCCTGACCTCGATCTCGGGGTCGGCGGCGGTGAGGGCGAGCAGGGTGGCACCCAGGCCGATCGCGATGTCGTCACAGTGCGCGCCGAGCAGCGCGAGCCGGCGCGGCGGGCGGGGGAACAGCCCGATCACGCCTGCTCCCACACCATCCACGGCCGGGAGCCGTTGCGGTAGGCATCGTCGAGTTCGGCGCGCTCCTTGAAGGTGTCGGCCGGTTTCCAGAAGCCCAGGTGCTGATAGCCGAACAACCGGCCCTGCCCGGCCAGCGCACCGCACGCGTCGGCGACCAGATCACCGCCGGGCGGGAGCAGGTCGAAGATCTCCTGGCTGAGCACGAAGTAGCCGCCGTTCTCCCACAGCGGCATCCGGGCCACCGGCATGATCTCCTTCACCTCGCCGGTCGCGGTGATGTCGACGCAGTGGAACGAGGACTGCGGCGGGACCACCATCATCGACGCCGCGGCGCCCGAGGCGTGGAAGGTCTCGACCATGGTGTCCAGCGGGGCGTCGGTGAGCACGTCGGCGTAGTTGGCCAGGAAGTACTCGTCGCCGTCGAGGTGCGCGCGGACCCGGCGCAACCGCTCACCGATCGCGGACTCGACCCCGGTGTCGACGAAGGTGATCGACCAGTCGCCGATATCGCTGCCGAGCAGTTCCACCTGGCCGTTGCGGATGACGAAGTCGTTGGACGCCGATTCCTGATAGGTGAGGAAGAAGTTCTTGATGTGCTCGGCGCCGTAGCCCAGGCACAGGATGAACTCCTTGTGTCCGTAGTGCGCGTAGTAGCGCATCACGTGCCACAGCAGCGGCCGCGGCCCGACCAGCTGCATCGGCTTCGGGACGACGTCGTCGGAGCCGCCGCGCATGCGCATGCCGTATCCGCCGCAGAACAGCACGACCTTCATCGGTTCACCTTCGTTTCCGTGCCCGCGCGGTGCAGCACCGGCAGCGGATAGATCAGTTCGCCGCCCCAGTCGCCGACATGGCGCAGCTGGGCGGTGATCTCGGTTTCGAGATTCCACGGCAGGACGAGCACGACATCGGGCCGGTCGGCGTCGATGCGCTCCGGCGGATGAATCGGAATCCGGGTGCCCGGGGTGTATCGGCCGTGCTTGTAGGGGTTGCGGTCCACGGTGTACTCGAGCAGGTCGGGCCGGATGCCGCAGTAGTTCAGCAGGGTGTTGCCCTTGCCGGGGGCGCCGTAGCCGACGACCCGCTTGCCCTGATCCCGGCAGTCGAGCAGGAAGCGCAGCAGCTCGAGCCGGACCCGTTCGGCCCGCACGCCGAGTTCGGCGTAACCGGCCGGGACGTGCAGGTCGGCGGCGCGCTCGAGCTCGAGGACCTCGGCCACCCGCCCGGTCGGCACCGCGACCTGCTCGGGGCGGGCCCACAACCGGATCGAGCCGCCGTGGGTCTCGAGCAGCTCCACGTCGACCACCGTCAACCCGGCGACCGCGAGCGCACGCTGGGCCGAATGCACGGTGTAGTACTGGAAGTGCTCGTGATAGACCGTGTCGAACTGGCCCAGCCGCACCAGGTTCAGAGCGTGGTGCACCTCGATGCTCAGCCAGCCGTCGTCGGCGAGCAGGGTGCGCAGGGCGCGGGTGAAACCGCGCAGGTCGGGGACGTGCGCGTAGACGTTGTTCGCGACCACCAGATCGGCGGGCCCGTGCTCGGCGCGCACCCGCGCGGCCGATTCCGCGTCGAGGAAGGCGGTCTCGGTGGGCACTCCCGCCGACCTGGCCGCCTCGCCGACATTGACCGACGGCTCGATGCCCAGGCACGGGATGCCACGGGCCACGGCGTGGCGCAGCAGATAGCCGTCGTTGCTGGCGACCTCGACGACGAACGAATCGGTGTCGAGCCCCAGCCGCTCGGTCGCGGTGGCGACGAATCGCGCGGCGTGGTCGACCCAGCTGTGTGAGTACGACGAGAAGTACGCGTACTCGGTGAAAGTCTCCTCCGGCGTGATCAGTGCGGGGATCTGCAACAGCAGGCAGTCCCGGCACAGGCGCAGGTGCAGCGGATAGGTCGATTCCGGCAGGTCGAGCTGGGTCTCGGACAGGAAGCTCTCACACGGCGGGGTCGCGCCCAGATCGAGTACGCTCTCGAGCCGATCGGAATCGCAGAGACGACACTGCACGCGGGCTCACCTTCTAGCTGTTCATTCGTCGCGGCCGGCGCCGGACATGCCGGACGTCGGCGCGGCGTGGTCAGACGTTACAACCGGAGGTAGGCGGGGGCCATTCGAAACAGCCGGGGTGGAAACCAATTCATGGCATGTTTCGGGATCGGGGCTGTTCGCGGGCATTTCGGCAAATTGTCGGCGACGACAACTTCTCCTCGGCGAATTGTGATCCGTCCCATCCGGAAATCAATTGTCCTGCGATCATATCCGATAGCCATCATTCATCTGCCGATAGCCATGTGATAGCCATCATACTCGGCTACCTATGGAATGCACTGTGGCCCTTAACCTTCGGAAAGAAGTCGCCTCGAGACTCTGTAACAATCAGCGGGCGGGCATCGAATCGACGGGCAGAGGGCGGCCGAGCGGGCCGCATTCCGGTCGACGGCGACCGGAAATATGATTCGTCTCCCGAGGGGGAGGTGTGGGTTCATGAGCTTCGAGCTCACCGGTGGCAGCGATGTGAATGTGGTCAACGGTGTCCGAGTGCTGCGCCGAACGCAGCGCGAGAATTGGCAGGAGGCGTATCTGCAACGCCTGGGCGTCACCGACGTCGCCGCCGTGTTCGCCGCGGTGGCGGCGGCCCAGGTCCTGCGCTTCGACGGTCCCGCCGCGCCGCCGCTGGCCTGGCCGCTGCCCTACGAGATCGGCTACTCGGTGGTGTCGCTGGCGCTGGCCGCGGGGTGGCTGGCGCTGCTGCACGGCACCCGCACGCCGCAGGTGATCGGCTCCGGCAGCGAGGAATTCCGCCGGCTGGTCTCGGCGACGATGCGCCTGTTCGGGGTGCTGGCCATCCTCGCGCTGCTGTTCCGGGTCGAGGTGGCGCGCGGCTATCTCGCCATCGCGTTGCCCGCCGGGCTGTGCGCCCTGATCGTAGGCCGGCTGGCCTGGCGGTCGCGGCTGCGACGCTGGCGCGCCCAGGGGCGCTGCCACACGGCGGTGCTCGTGGTCGGCTCGCCCGAGGCCGCGCACGCCATGGCCACCGCCTTCACCGACGACCCCGGTTCCGGCTATCGGATCGTCGGTGTCTGTGTGCCCGCGGGCTCCGGTGACCGGCGCTTCACGACGGTCGACGGACCGACGGTGCTCGGCGACGATCGTTCGGTGCTCGAGGCGGTGCGCCGCAGCGGCGCCGACTCGGTGGCCGTGGCGGCGACCGACCATCTCGGCCCGGTCGAATTGCGACGGATGGCCTGGGAGCTGGATCCCTTGGGCGTCGATCTCATCGTGGCGCCGGGCGTGGTCGACATCGCGGGCATCCGGCTGACCAACCGGATCGTGGCCGGCATGCCGATGCTGCACATCGACGGGCCCCGCTACGACCACGCCAAGTCCAGCCGCAAAGCGCTGTTCGACTTCTGCTTCGCCACCGCCGTGCTGGTGCTCATCGCGCCCATGCTGCTGGCCATCTCGCTCGCGGTACGCACGACGAGCCCGGGGCCGATCTTCTATCTGTCCGAACGGATCGGCCGTGACGGCATCCCGTTCCGGATGATCAAGTTCCGCAGCATGCTGGTCGGCGCCGACCGCGCCGTGGACGCGCTGATCGAGAGCCACGGCGGCAATCCGGTCTTCTTCAAGGTGAAAGACGACCCGCGCGTCACTCCCGTCGGCCGCTTCCTGCGCAAGTACAGCCTCGACGAGCTGCCGCAGTTCTTCAATGTGCTGCGCGGGGACATGAGCGTGGTCGGGCCGCGACCGCAGGTGCAGCGTGAGGTCGACAGCTACGACGGAGAGATGCGCCGCCGACTGCTGGTGAAGCCCGGTGTCACCGGGCTCTGGCAGGTGAGCGGGCGCTCGGACCTGTCCCCGGAGGACTCGGTGCGGCTGGACCTGTCCTATGTCGAGAACTGGTCGATGGTCCTCGATCTGATCCTGATCGGCCGCACCATCGGCGCGGTCACCCGCGGCGACGGCGCGTACTGACCACCGGGGTGGTGGGCGAGGCGCACCACCCCGGCCCCGGCTCAGCGCAGGTCGCGCCGACGGAAGGCGGTCAGTCCCACGGCGATTCCCGCCACCGCGACCAGCAGCAGCCAGCCGATCGGGACGATGTCGAACGTCGCGCCGGGCAGCTTCGGCGGATGCACGAACGGCACCAGATCCATCAGCCACTGCGGGAACGTGCCCAGCGAGCCGAGCAACACGATGACGATCATCGCGCTCAGCACCGCCCAGGCCAGCGACGCGTACTTCGGGACCACGCCGAACAGCAGCAGCGCGATCGCGGTGACCACCCAGACCGCGGGCAGCTGCACCGCGACGGCACCCAGCGATTCGCCGAGCTTGCCGACCACGTCACCGTCGGTGGCGCCCCAGACGACGCCGATGCCCAGACCCGCCACCAGCAGTGTCACAGCCGGTCCGGCCAGCGCGAACAGCAGATGGCTCGCCGCGTACCGCACGCGGCCGACGGCCGCCGCCAGCACGCTCTCGGCACGACCGGTGTTCTCCTCCTCGTGCAGCCGCAGCACCGCCGACACCGAGTACGCGGCCGCCGCCGCGGCCAGCATGGTGATCGCGTAGGCGATGAACGACTTCTCCAGATCGGCCGATCCGCCCATCGAGGTGACCACGTCCTGGAGTGTGCCGCTGTCGTCGAGCATGCCGCCGATGCTCTGCACCGCCCCACCGATCAGCAGGCCGTACAGGCCGAAACCGATCGTCCAGGCCAGCATCGACCCCCGCTGCAACCGCCATGCCAGTCCGACCGGGCCCGACAGCGCGGCACCCGCGGTGGCGGGACCCGGACGGTCGGCCAGCAGTCCCGCACCGAGGTCACGGGTTCGCAGCAGCTGGTAGGCGAGCAGGGTCGCCCCGGTGGCGACGGCGGCCAGGGGCACCAGGACCCACCAGCGCTCTTCCGCGTACGGGCGGATCTGCAGACACCAGCCCAGCGGCGAGAACCACGACAGCACACCGTTTCCGGCGTCGCCGACCGCCCGCACCGCGAACGCCGCGCCCAGGATGCCCAGCGCGACACCGCGGGCGATCCGCGCGCCGTTGCTCAGCTGCGCGGCCACCGCGGCCACCGCGGCCCAGACGATGCCGGCGGCGGCCAGCGCCGCACCCCAGGCCACCGACCCCGCGACCGGCAGGTCGGTGCCGAGCAGTGATGCGGTGCAGGCGATCCCGGCCACCGCCGACGCGCCGAAGGTCAGCAGCAGCGCACCGGTGAGCCCGGCGAACCGGCCGATGCTGGTGGCGCCCACGAGCTCCGCACGCCCGGTCTCCTCCTCGACCCTGGTGTGCCGGATGACCGTCAGCACGGCCGCGATGGCGATCATCGAATACATCGCCCCGGCCTTCCAGGTGCCGATGGATCCCAGCGAGGAGTTGAACACGGGACCGTACATGGCCAGCAGCGCCGGACTTGCCGCGGTGGTCGCGGCGAAGCTGTCGAGCTGCTGCTGGGTGCTGTAGAGGTCCTTGATGGAGACGATCTGCAGCGCCGGCATCAGCCCGATCAGCAGCGACCACAGCGGTGCGATGATCCGGTCGCGACGCAGGTACAGCCGCAGCATCTGCCCGGTGCCCGCGAATTCCCCTGCGGTGCGGGTGGTTCCGAGGAACCCGGGGGAGGCGGCGATGGTGGTCATGCCCGCACCTTCTCTCCGGTGGCCGCGTCGTCGGCCTCGACGTGGTAGTGCCGCAGGAACAGGTCCTCGAGCGTCGGCGGTGCGCTGGTGAGGCTGCGCACGCCCGCGTCGCCCAGCACTTGGATCAGCCGGCCGAGGTGATCGGCGTCGACCTGGCAGCGCAGGGTCGACCCGTCGCGTTCCACGTCCTCGACGCCGGGCAGTGCGCCGACATCGCCCGGGTCGCCGATCAATTCGGCGGTGATCGCCGTGCGGCTCAGGTGCCGGAGCTGGTCGAGCGAACCGGATTCGACGGTGCGGCCGGCGCGGATGATGGTCACCCGATCGCAGAGATGCTCGACCTCGGACAGGATGTGACTCGACAGCAGCACCGTGGCCCCGCGGGCGGCGGCATCGCGGACGCAGCCCTGGAAGATCTGCTCCATCAGCGGGTCGAGGCCCGAGGTCGGCTCGTCGAGGATCAGCAGATCGGCATTCGCCGAAAAGGCCGACACCAGCGCGACTTTCTGCCGGTTGCCCTTGGAGTAGGTGCGGGCCTTCTTGGTCGGGTCCAGCTCGAACCGCTCGATCAGCTCGGCGCGGCGGGTCTCGTCGATGCCGCCGCGCATCCGGGCGAGCAGGTCGATCGTCTCGCCACCCGACAGTGACGGCCAGAGCGTGACATCGCCTGGTACATAAGCGATCCGGTGGTGCAGGGCGACCGCGTCGGTCCACGGGTCGCGGCCGAACAGGGCCGCCTCGCCGCCGGAGGCGCGCAGGACGCCGAGCAGGACGCGAATGGTGGTGGATTTGCCCGCGCCGTTGGGGCCGAGGAAACCGTGGATCTCGCCGGGACCGACGTGCAGGTCCAGTCCGTCGAGCGCGGCGAATCGGCCGAAAGTCTTACGCAGGTCATGGACTTCGATGACCCGATCGGTGGTGGGGGAGGGCATCGTCTACTCCTCGATGAGGCTGTCGAGCAGAGTCGAATCGGTCAGCATGCCTTGGGTGTAGAGCTCGAGCGCCGGGAAGGTGGTCAGGTCCGACAGGTCCCGGATCGCCTTGCGGTAGTCGAGCTTTCCCTCGCGCTGCATTCGCATCTGCAGATAGAGGTTGGTGGCTCCGATGTGGCAGAGCACGACGTATCTGGCCCGGGCCGCGGGATCGCGGCTCGGTTTGAGCTGGCCCGCCTCGACGGCGGCCTGCATGTAGTCCTGCGCGTCGGCGACCATGTGTTCGAGCAGGGACTCGGCCAGCGCGCCGCCGGCTTGGAAGCTGCGCAGGATGTAGGCGAGCAGCGGGGCGTAGATCTCGATCTCGGCCAGGGCGCTGAGCATTCCAGCGGCACCCTGTGTGCGGATGACGCGCAGCTTCTCGTCGCGAATGAGCTCGAGCACGCGATCGTCGCAGGCGGCGCGCAGTCCGTCCTTGGAACCGAAGTGATGGTTCACCAGGCCGGGTGACACTCCGGCCGCCGCGGCGATCGCCCGGACGCCGACGCCGAAACCCTGTTCTCCGAACAGGTCGATCGCGGTGTCGCGAATGCGGGCCATGGTCGTCAGATCGGCGGAGGATCCTTGCGGTACGGGCTGTTGGCTGAACACATGTTCAATATACTAAACACTCGTTCAATCCACGAGCAAGGTTTCGCGGCGACCAGTTTTCCAATCAATGTTTGAAATAATGATTGAAACGGTGATGGAAATCTGGTTGGCTGCCGGTATGGGATCACTCGGGACGAGGGCTCGCGACGCGCGCTCGGTGGAGACACGCGAGCGGCTGCTCGCCGCGGCGGAGGAACTGCTGCTGGCGCAGCCCTCGACGGAGGTCTCGGTGCGGGCGGTGTGCGCTGCGGCCGAGACCAATCCGGCGGCGGTGCACTATCACTTCGGGAGCAAGGACGCGCTGGTCGCCGCGTTGCTCGAGGCCCGGCTGGCGCCGCTGTGGACCGAACGGCTCGGCGCGGCGGCCCAGCGCGAGGCCGAACTCGCCGAGGTGGTGGACGCGGTGATCGGACCGCTGACCGACCTGGCCGCCGATCCGCGCGGCCGGCTGTACCTGCGGCTGCTCGCGGAACTGGTGCTGGGCCGGCGCGACGTGGGCTGGACCGGGGACTGGTTCCAGCTCGACACCTGGGTGCGATTCCTTCCCGACCTCGACCCCGCCGAGGCGCAGCGGCGCTGGCTGCTCGCGTTCGAGGTGCTGATCATGCGCTTCGGCGCGGGACACCCGCCGTCGCAGGGCAGCGTCGGCACCCTGCGCGATTTCGTGCTGGCCGGACTCGACGGGCCGGGTGCGCGATGACCGATATCTTCACCCCGGCGAAGCTGGGCCCGATCACCCTGCGCAACCGCGTGATCAAGGCCGCCACCTTCGAAGGCCGCACCCCGGACGCGCTGGTCACCGACGAACTGGTGGAATTTCATCGCCGCATCGCCGCGGGCGGTGTCGGCCTGTCCACGGTCGCCTACTGCGCGGTGGCGCCCGAGGGGCGCACCGACCGGCATCAGATCTGGATGCGACCCGACGCGGTGCCGGGACTGCGCCGGCTCACCGACGCGATCCACGCCGAGGGCGCCGCGGCGTCGGCCCAGATCGGGCACGCGGGGCCGGTGGCCAACGCCGCGTCCAATCGCTTGCCCGCGCTGTCACCGAGCAGACTGTTCTCCCCCCTGGGGATGCGGATGACCCGGCGACCCGATGCCGAGGGCATCGCCGAACTGGTCGCCGCGCACGTGCGCAGCGCGCTGCTGGCCGAGGAGGCCGGGTTCGACGCCGTGGAAATCCATTTCGGCCACAACTATCTGGTGAGCGCCTTCCTGAGCCCGCTGCTCAACCGGCGCCGCGACGACTACGGCGGCAGCCTGGTCAACCGGGCACGGCTGGCCAGGCAGATCGCCGAGGGGGTGGCCGGCGCGGTCGGGGGCCGGCTGGCCGTGCTGGCCAAACTCAACATGGACGACGGGGTCGCCGGTGGGCTGCGCCCGGTCGAGTCCGTGCGGGTCGCACAGCTGCTGGAAGCCGACGGGACACTCGACGCGCTCGAACTGACCGCGGGCAGTTCGCTGCTCAACCCCATGCTCTACTTCCACGGCGACCCGCCCCGGCGGGCCTTCGCCCGCGCCTTCCGGCCGCCGCTGAGCTGGGGACTGCGCGTGGCCGGCCCGGTGTTCCTGCGCGAGTACCCCTACCGCAGTGCCTATCTGCTCGAGCGCGCCCGCCTGTTCCGGTCGGCCCTGCGCATGCCACTGGTCCTGCTCGGCGGCATCACCGACTACGACGGCATGCGCCTGGCCCGCACCGAGGGCTTCGAGTTCGTCGCGATGGGCCGCGCCCTGCTGTGCGAACCCGATCTCCCACGCCGGATCGCGGCCGAGACCACGACCACCGCCGCCTGCACCCACTGCAACGAGTGCATGCCGACCATCTTCACCGGCACCCGCTGTGTGCTGCCGATCGCCGAGGGAACCCTGTCGTGAGAATCGCCGTCACCGGTGGCACCGGGTATCTCGGCGCGCCCACGGTCGCCGCGCTGCTCGCGGACGGTCACGAGATCCAGCTGCTGGTCCACCCCGGCGAATCCCTGGACCGATGGTGGCCGGAATTCGCGCAGGACCGCGACCGCATCACCGTCCTACGCGGCGACCTGCGCGACAGCGACACGATCACCACGCTGCTCGACGGCTGCGCGGCGGTGCTGCACGCGGCAGGCATCGTGGCCACCGACGACCGCCGCGAATCGCTGATGTGGCAGGTCAACGTCGATGCCACCGCGGAGATCCTGTGCCGCGCGGCCCTGGCCGGACTCGATCCCATCGTGCACGTGGCCAGCTACAGTGCGCTGTTCCCCTGCCCGGATCCGGTCATGACCCCGGACAGTCCCACCGCGACCGGGCGCAGCGCCTACGGTCGCACCAAGTCCGCCGCCGACCGGGTCGCGCGGGCACTCCAGCGCAGCGGTGCGCCGGTGGTGATCACCTACCCCTCGAGTGTGATCGGGCCGGGTTTGGCCGGCACCCGCGGCATCACCGAGCGCGGCTGGAACACCATGCTGCGCAGTGGATTCGCGCCCCGGCTCGACGGCGGAATGGCGATGATCGACGTCCGCGACGTAGCCGAGCTGCACGCGGTGGCGATGCTGCCGGGTCAGGGCCCGCGCCGGTATCTGTGTGGCGGGCACCAGGTCCCCTTCGACACGGCCATCGACCTGCTCGCCGCCGCGTCCGGACAGCGGATCCGCCGGATTCCGGTGCGCCCCGGCCTGTTCCGGGCGCTGGGCCGGGCCGCCGACGTCGCCTCGCGATTCGTCGAGGTCGACGCCGCGTTCGGCTACGAGGCGGCGTGGCTGCTCACCTCCGACACCCCGACCGACGACTCGGCCGCGCTGAGCGAGCTCGGCGTGAGCTGGCGGCCCACCGAAGTGTCGATGCGGGACATGTTCCTCGGCTGAGACGCGGCGTCGGCGCGATGTGGGGGAGAACGCGAATCCGTCGCCGGGCGCGATGCACGGATTATGGTCGAAGTATGGCTACCGGCATTTCGACGACGGCAGAACATCTCCGCGCAGCGCTGGACGGACCGTGGCGCGAGGTCAGAGACCAGGCGCGAGTCCAGCTCGCCGACGACCGCTTCACCGGCGATCCCGAACTCGACATCCACGCCGCGCGGGCCCGCGTGCTCGATCAGATGCGGGTCATCGCGACCATGGGCTATCCGGAGCGTGGCTTCCGCTCCGAGAACGGCGGCACCGGCGATCCGGGTGGTGCCGTGACCGGGTTGGAGATGCTGGCCTACGCCGATCTGTCCCTGTGGGTGAAATCCGGCGTGCAGTGGGGTCTGTTCGGCGGCGCCGTGGAGAACCTGGGCACCGAACGCCACCGCGAGTACATCAAGCGGCTGATCACCCTGGATCTACTCGGCTGCTTCGCGATGACCGAGTCCGGGCACGGCAGCGACGTCGCCAATCTCGAGACCACGGCCACCTACGACCCGGCCACCCAGGAATTCGTGATCCACACTCCGACCCCGTCGGCGCGCAAGGACTACATCGGCGGCGCGGCGGTACACGCGCGGATGGCCGCGGTGTTCGCCCAGCTGATCACGGGTGGCGAGAGCAAGGGCGTGCACTGCCTGCTCGTCCCGATCCGCGACGAGCTCGGCGCCGACCTGCCCGGCGTGACCACCTACGACGACGGGCTCAAGGGCGGCCTGCCCGGTGTGGACAACGGCCGCATCGTGTTCGACCACGTCCGGATCCCCCGGGAGAACCTGCTCAACCGCTACGCCGACGTCGAGCCCGACGGCACCTACACCTCCGAGATCGAGAACCCGAGCCGCCGCTTCTTCACCACCCTGGGCACCCTGGTGCGTGGCCGGGTGAGCGTCGGCGGCGCGGCCGCGGCGGGCGCGCGCGTGGCGCTGAGCATCGCGGTGCGCTACGCGCTGGCCCGGCGCCAGTTCGCCGATCCCGACACCGGCGCGGAAACGCTGCTGATGGATTACCGCAGCCACCAGCGCAGGCTGCTGCCGCTGGTCGCGAAGTCCTTCGCGCTGGCCTTCGCCCAGAACGACCTGGTGCGCCGGATGGACCTCGTACAGAGCGGCCGCGAGATCGAGCCGGGCGCCCAGCGCGCGCTGGAGAAGCGCGCCGCCGGCTTCAAGGTCGCCCAGACCCGGCACGCCACCCGGGCCATCCAGGAATGTCGCGAAGCCTGCGGCGGTGCGGGCTATCTCACCGAGAACCGGCTCGTCACCCTCAAGGCCGACACGGATGTGTTCACCACCTTCGAAGGCGACAATGTCGTCCTCACCCAGCTCGTCGCCAAGGAACTGCTCACCGCCTACTCCGACGAGGTCCGCGACCTCGACGCCATGGGCTGGGTGAAATTCGCCGCCACCATGGCCGGTGACGTGGTGCGCAAGCGATCCGGGGTGCGCCAGCTGATCCAGACCCTGCGCGATCGCTCCGACGAGTCCGTCGACGAGGGCGACCTGTCCAAGCGCTCGGTCCAGCTGCAGCTGTTCGCCGATCGCGAGGACTACCTGCTGCGGACCGCGGCGCACCGGCTGCGTGCCAGGGCGGCCGACACCGGCCCGTTCGAGGCGTTCAACAACGCCCAGGACCACATCCTCGCCGCCGGCGCCGCGCACATCGACCGGCTGGTGCTCGAGGAATTCGTCGACGGGATCGCCGAGATCGAGGACCCCGACGCCAAGGCGCTCGCCGAGACCGTCTGCGACCTCTACGTGTACTCGACGCTGGAGGAGAACCTGTCCTGGTACATCATGCACCGGTTCATGTCCGTGGAGCGGGCCAAGGCGGTGCGCCGCGGGGTGAACGAACTCGTCGACCGGCTGCGGCCGGACGCGCTGACCCTGGTCGAGGCGATGGGTGTGCCGGAGACCATGCTGCGCGCCGAGATGCTGCACGACGCCAGCGTTTTCGACCGGACCTAGCGCACCGCGGCGCGTAGCGCCTCGGCGAGCCAACACAGTGCCGCTACCAGCGCGGTCGCCGCGGCCGCCCCACCGAGGACATCGGTGGGGCGGTGATAGCCGAGGACGACCATGCCGGGCGTGATCGCGAGCAGGGCGAGCACGGTGAGCGCCGCGACCGTGATGCGCGCGGTGCGCGTTGTCACCAGACACGCGAACGTCGTTGCGACAGCGACCAAGTGGACCGTGTGGCCGCTCGGATAGGCGAGGTAGTCGTGCATCTGCCTGTCCCACAACGGTTTCAGCACCACCGTGTTGATCGCCAGGGCGAGCTCGGGCACCACGAGCATGGTCAGCGCCGCCCGCCACCGGCGGCGCAGCGCGAACCAGCCGACCGCCGCCAGCAGCACCGCGAGCACCACCGGGGCGTTGCTCGGTGCGACCAGCACCTCGGCCAGACCGGGGGAGACCGTCGCGGCGATCGGGTCGGCGACGGCCGCGTCCAGTCCGGACGGTCCGTCGTCGGCGGGGAAGGTCAGCGGGAGCGCGGCGGTGAGCGCGGCGCCCGCGCCGATGGCCGTCGCGCGGACGACGGTGGCGGTCCGGGCGGGAGCGGGGTCGATCACCGATGCGACGATAGCCGCCGCGCGGGGCTGTCTCAGGCGGGACCGTAGGTGAGCACCGCGGTCACCACGAACCACAGCACCCACACGATCGCCACGATCATGCCGATCGCCAGGGTGATCCGCAGGAACGCGCGGCCGAAGTCCAGGTCGCCGCCGACCCGCGGGTACAGCTTCCACGGGCTGTACCAGGGCGCCACCAACCCGCGCGAGGCCAGCTCCTGCTCGCGCTGGGCCTGTTCCTCGGCATACTGCTCGGCCTGGGCCTGGGTGGGGCCACCGTGCCACAGCGTGACGTCGATCGGGCCCAGGAAACCCTCGTTGAGCAGGTCCTGCGGGGCGGGCAGGAACGGCAGGATGCCCAGCCCGCGGAACGCGATGGCGATGTCGTTGGCCGTCCAGAGGTTGTGTTCCTTGGCGGCCAGCATCTCGAAGTACTGCTCGAGCCGGTGCGGATCGTCGGTGACGATGACATCGAAACTCGGATCGTTCCAGCCCTGGTGGATGTCGATCTGCGCGCCCGGCTGCGGCACGATCACGCCGAGCCCGTGCACCGCCCGCTGGCCGAGCCCGCGCGCGGCGAGATAGTCCTGCAGCGCGAAGGTGTGTTCCCGTGAGCGCTCCAGCGGCGTCGACTTCTCCCCGCCGGTGAACTGGGCGAGCTCGCCGGAGACCATCCACGGGCCGTTGAGCGGGATCTCCAGCACGCCGTCCTGCGCCACGGCGAAGGTCTCGGCCTCGATGATCACGCAGCTGGTCGGGGTCCACACCACCGCGTCGAGCTGGTGCAGCCGGTCGTTGTGGAACAGGCCGCAGTTGATCGTGGCGACGCCGTGCGGGCTGGACGGATCCTTCCACGTGCGCAGCCAATCGATCAGTGCCAGCTCGGCATCGGTGCCTGCCGCATTCTGCACGCGCACGAGCATGGAGTCCGCCCTTCTGGGTCGTTGGCGCCGCGGGCCGAGAACCGTTGGCGTACATCGTAGCTCGACAATCGATGGATGCCCGGCAGGATGCCGGTGGTGTTCAGCTCGGTTCGGCGGCGATCTTGCCCGCCGAAACGGCGGCGACCAGTTCGGCGTGATCGGCCTCGGTCCGGTCGGCATAACGTACCGCGTAGGCGGCCACCGCCTCGTCGAACGCCTCGCCGTCGTCGTCGAGATAGCCGGCCAGCGTGCGCGGGTCCAGCGACCGCGAGTGCGCCCTGGCCAGCAGCGCGCCCGCGAGCCTGCCGTAGTCGTCGAGATCGTCGGCCGAGAGCCCGGCCGGGTCGATGCTGCCTTTGAGATTGCGGAACTGACGGACGATGAACGGCAGCGGCTCGTCGAGCTCCACGGTGGTCCAGCCGAGCAGGATGTCGGTCTCGGACTGCACGCTGCGCGCGCCTGCGACGATCCGCTCGCCCTCGTGCCGCGGCGCGACCGGTGGCAGGAAGGGCGCCAGCGCGGACGGCCTGGCCTGCTTGACCTGCAGCACCAGCGACTCGCCGTCGTTACCGTGTAGCAGCGCCACGTAGCTGTGCAGGCCGACGCTGCCGGTGCCGACGATCCGGAAGGCGACATCCGAGACCGCGAAGCGCGCCAGCAGCGCACGCCGCGACTCGCGGATGGTGCCCGCGTAGCGCTGCAGCCCGTCGATCACGGCGTCGGCGACCGGCTCCTCGACCGGGGTCAGGATCGGCGGATCGCTGACGAAGCGGTGCTTGCTGATGCCGGTCTCGTGATCGTCGAGGTGCTCGGTCCACTTCGCCACCACCTTGGCACTGGTGTTCTTGCGGGCCTTCTTGGCGGCCTTCTTGAAGTCGTCGATCAGGTCGTCGGCCTTGGCCTTGCCCAGGATCGACTCGTCGGGCAGCGCGGTCCAGGACTGCATGAACGGCATCTCGGCGAGCTCGGCGGCGGTCTGCCGGTAGAAGCGGGCGGCGTCGCGCGCGGCGCGTACGCAGTCGTCCTCGTCGGCGCCGCTCTCGCGCCCGGCCAGCACCAGGCTGGCGGCCAGCCGCTCGAGATCCCACTCCCACGGGCCGAGCACGGTCTCGTCGAAATCGTTGATGTCCATCACGATCTCGCCGCGCTGGGTGCCGTAGAGGCCGAAGTTGGCGGCGTGGGCGTCACCGCAGATCTGGGCGGTCAGCCCGCTGTCGGGGCCTGCGGCCAGGTCGGCGGCCATCAACCCGGCGGCGCCGCGGAAGAAGGTGAACGGGGACGCGGTCATCCGGCCGATCCGCAGCGGGATCAGCCGCTCGATCCGGCCCTGGTTGCTCGCCTCGACGAACTCGAGCACCGTCGGCCGGTCGGGGCTTTCGACGGCCCGGTCGCGGGCGTCGACGGGCACGCGCTGCCGGGCTGCGCGGCCGCGCTCACGGGCGTCCTCGGCGGAGACGTAGGAGCGCAGATCTGGACCACTGTCGGACACAACTGCCCAGGCTAGCGGGTCGGCGGGCGGTGGGCATCGCGACCGCGCGGCAATCGGACACGCCCGACGATTTTCGGCGTGGCCGGATGGCGCGATCAGGGGTCGGTGCGGTATGCAGGGGCGTGGCAACCGAATCGGGAACGCCGGGCACCAACGACACCGAAACCGGTGGCGTGTTCAGCGACCGCATCCTGACCGTGCCCAATGTGCTCAGCCTGCTCCGGCTGATCGGAATCCCGATATTCCTGTGGTTGATGCTGGTCCGCCATGCCGACGGCTGGGCGTTCACATTGCTGATCGCCAGCGGTGTCACCGATTTCCTCGACGGCAAACTCGCCCGTCTGCTCGACCAGTCCTCCCGGCTGGGCGCGCTGCTCGATCCGCTCGTCGACCGGTTATACCTCGTGACGACACTCGTGGCGTTCGTCGCACGCGGGCTGATCCCGTGGTGGATCGCCGTGATCCTGATCGGTCGCGATCTGGTACTCACCGTGACCCTGTCGGTATACAAGCGCCGTGACCTGCCCGCGCCCGAGGTGATCTACCTGGGCAAGGCGGCGACCTTCGCGCTGATGTCGGCCCTGCCGTGGCTGCTCACGGGGGAGATGGACTGGGCAGGGGCGGGTTTCGGCTGGGCCTTCGGCTGGGCACTGCTGATCTGGGGCACCGCGCTCTACGTCTGGACGGGGGCGCTCTACGCGGGGCTGGCGGTCGCGGTCGCGCGATCGATACCGCCTGTGCCGCACCGTGGGAGCTAGTCGATACTGTTGCGTGCAACGTTGACGACGAAAGGACGTCCTGTGACCCGGACCCCTGAGGATCTGCGCTACACCGAAGAGCACGAGTGGGTGCGGCGGACCGGCCCCACGGCGGTTCGTGTGGGCATCACCGACTACGCCCAGTCACAGCTGGGTGACGTCGTGTTCGTCCAGCTGCCCGATGTCGACAAGGATGTGACCGCGGGCGAGAGCATCGCCGAGGTCGAGTCGACCAAGAGCGTCTCCGACATCTACGCCCCGCTGGGCGGGAAAGTCGTTGCGGTGAACGAGGATCTGGTCTCGGAGCCGGAGACGCTCAACAGCGATCCGTACGACGCGGGCTGGCTGTTCGAGCTCGCCTTCGACGATGCGGCAACCCTCGATTCCGCACTCGGTGAACTGCTGGATGCGGCGGGTTATCAAGGAGTTATCGGGGGCTGAGCAAGCCTTCACAGTTCTCCCTGCACGGGTACGCCCCGGCAGGGTACGGTCAAAGCCAAGCGGATACGTCGGGGAATCGACGCCGGGATCTTTTTTCCTGGCGATGTGATCGCGCCGGTCGTGTCGCCGAATACAGCACCTGCTTGCATGGATAATCAGGTTCGAGGAGGAGAGAAACGGTGAGCGAGAACAGGGACCCGGGTTACGGGGAGACCGCGGCCGAGACGACGTCGGTCTTCCGCGCGGACTTCCTCAACGAGGTCGACGCGTCGCGCTCCGGAGAGCCGACCGGCGAACAGCCGGTGCAGGGCGTCGAGGGCCTGCCGGTCGGCGCGGCCCTCCTGGTGGTCAAGCGCGGCCCGAACGCGGGCTCGCGTTTTCTGCTGGATCAGCCGACCACCTCGGCCGGTCGCCATCCCGACAGTGACATCTTTCTCGACGACGTCACCGTCAGCCGCCGGCACGCGGAGTTCCGTCAGGACGACGACTCGTTCCAGGTCGTCGATGTGGGCAGCCTCAACGGCACCTACGTCAACCGGGAGCCGGTGGACTCCTCGGAGCTGCAGAACGGCGACGAGGTCCAGATCGGCAAGTTCCGGCTGGTCTTCCTGACCGGTCCGCGCGCGCAGGCGAACGAGTCGGCGTCGGGCGCGGGGTCGCGATGACCCCTACGGTGCTGGTGTCCGTGAAGGGCGCAGTGCTGTGACGGGGGCGGCGCAGTGGGCGCGCGGAGGAATGTCGATCGGCTCCGTGCTCGACCTGCTGCGACCAGATTTTCCTGACATCACCATCTCGAAGATCCGGTTCCTCGAATCCGAGGGCCTGATCCGGCCGGAACGAACGCCGTCGGGGTACCGGCGGTTCTCGGTGGCCGATTACGAGCGGCTGCGTTTCGTGCTGACCGCGCAACGCGATCAGTACCTGCCGCTGAAGGTGATCAAGGAGCAGCTCGAAGCGATCGACAGTGGTGCGGCGACCCTGGGCGTGCGTGAAGCGCGTGCCAGGGCGCACTCCCACCACAGCGCCGCGGAGGCCGGGCAGTCGCTGTCCGGCGCCGCGCGTGCCGACGGCGAGGCCACGCCGGCGCCGCCGCGTCGGCTGGGCGTTGTTCCCGGCGAGATCACCCCGGACGAATTGCGCGTCGATGTCGGGGTCCGGCTCACCCGGGCCGATCTGCTCGCCAAGGCGGGCATCGACGACCGTTTCCTCGACGACCTGCTACGCGCCGGACTGATCGTCCCCGGTGCAGGCGGCTTCTTCGAATCCGACGCGGTGACGCTGGCGCACGCGGCAAAGTCGATGGCCGAGTTCGGCCTGGAAGCCCGGCACCTGCGCGCGTTCAAACTGGCCGCCGACCGCGAGGCGGCTCTGGTCGCCCAGATCGCCGCGCCGATCGCCAAGAGCCGCGACGCCGACGCGCGTGCCCGCGCCGAGGAGACCGTCCGCGAACTGGCGGCATTGTCGCTGAACTTGCACGCGGCACTGGTGAAGGCGGCCGTACGGGCCGCCCTCGGCAACTGACACACCCGACCGCCGGATCGGGTATCACCCCGGCAACACGCCGATTTCGGCTCGGGCGTCCTCGTTGCACCGCCCGGAATTCGCCTAGACTCATGGGTACGGCGAGCTGGGCAGCGGTCCTGCCGGCCGGCGGCGAGTATGGGAGGCAGACAACTCATGAGCGAGATGCGCGTCATCGGCATCCGTGTCGAGCAGCCACAGAACCAGCCCGTGCTGCTGCTGCGGGAAGCGGCGGGCGAGCGTTACCTGCCGATCTGGATCGGGCAGGCCGAGGCCACCGCGATCGTGCTCGAGCAGGAGGGGGTCACGCCGATCCGTCCGCTCACTCACGATTTGATCAAGATTCTGATCACCGAACTCGGCCACACCCTCAAGGAAGTGCGGATCGTCGATCTGCAGGAGGGCACCTTCTACGCCGATCTGGTCTTCGACGGCGACCTGCGGGTCTCGGCGCGGCCGTCGGATTCGGTGGCCATCGCGTTGCGGGTCGGCTGCCCGATCTTCGCCGAGGAACCGGTCCTGGCCGAGGCCGGGCTGGTGATGCCCGACGAGCGCGAGGACGAGGTGGAGAAGTTCAAGGAGTTTCTCGAGTCCGTCTCGCCCGACGACTTCAAGGCCACCGACAGCTGATTCACATCACGATCTTCTAGACCTGAAGTAGAGGTCGAGGGAATCGCCGCGCGCGGTGCTTGGTGCGACAACGGTGCAGGTCCGACAATGGCAGGAGTAACCTCGAAAGTCGGGCAACATCCGTCGTGACTCCGGTACTCGAGAACGTCGGCAGAGCAAGGAGTGGTCAGTGGAAGAGCAATCGCAGGATGTGGTGCAGCCTGGCTTGTTCCCGGACGACTCGGTTCCGGATGATCTGGTCGGTTACCGGGTGCCGAGCGCGTGTCAGGTCGCCGGCATCACCTACCGCCAGCTCGACTACTGGGCGCGCACCGGGCTGGTCGTGCCGTCGATTCGTGGCGCTGCCGGGTCGGGCAGTCAGCGGCTGTATTCGTTCAAGGACATCCTGGTCCTCAAGATCGTGAAGCGACTGCTGGACGCGGGCGTCTCTTTACAGAACATCCGGATCGCCGTCGATCATCTGCGCAGCCGCGGCGTGCAGGATCTGGCCGGGATCACGCTGTTCTCCGACGGGACCACGGTGTACGAGTGCACCTCGCCCGAGGAAGTCGTCGATTTACTGCAGGGCGGGCAGGGTGTCTTCGGGATCGCGGTCAGCGGCGCCATGCGGGAACTGACCGGGGCGATCGCCGACTTCCCGGCCGAGCGGGCCACCGAGATCACCGATCGACCCGAGGACGAGCTGTCCTACCGCCGCAAGGTGCGGGAGAACCGTAAGACCGGGTAGTGACGAGCACTACACCCCCGGCGTGCCCCAGGTGGCGCGGCCGGGGGTTTGCTGCATCTAGACTTGATGACGCGTCGCCGCCGTGCGGGAGAGTCCTGGATTCGTGAGAGTCCGGGCGCCGAAGGAGCAGCACCTCCCCGTCAATCTCTCAGGCAACAGGGACCGCACGGTGATTCGACGCCTCTGGAAAGCGGTGGCTCCTGGCTGCCCGCCCACGGGGAAAGGGGCACGGCTGTTCGCGGTCGGGTCACCGAATCTCTCAGGCGCCACGACAGAGGGGGAGGGCTGGTACCCGTCGACCACCTGGTCGACCCGCCCGACCTTGGAGCTGCCGTGACCCGTTCGTTCGCCGACCGCCACATCGGACCCGATTCCGACGAACTCGCCCGGATCCTCGCGACCGTCGGCGTCGAGTCCCTCGACGCGCTGGCGACCACGGCATTGCCCGCGACCATCCTCGACGAGTCCGGCCTCGGCGCGCTGCCCATGCCCGGCACCGAGCACGAGGTGCTCGCCGAACTGGCCGCGCTGGCGCACTCCAACACCGTCGCCACCTCGATGATCGGCCTGGGCTACTACGACACGCTGACCCCGCCGGTGCTGGTGCGCAACCTGCTGGAGAACCCGGCCTGGTACACCGCTTACACCCCCTACCAGCCCGAGATCAGCCAGGGCCGCCTCGAAGCGCTGCTCAACTTCCAGACCATGGTCTCGGACCTGACCGGCATGGACGTCGCCAACGCCTCGATGCTCGACGAGGCCACGGCCGCCGCCGAGGCGATGACGCTGCTGCGGCGCGCGGGCAAGTCCTCGTCGAACCGGCTGGCGCTCGACGCCGACCTGTTCCCGCAAACCAAGACCATCATCGGCACCAGGGCCGAGCCGCTGGGTATCGAGGTCGTCGAGGCCGACCTGTCGACGGGCGTGCTGCCCGAGGGCGAGTTCTTCGGCGTCATCGTGCAGACCCCGGGCGCGTCCGGCCGGATCGTCGACTGGACCGCACTGTTCGGCGCCGCGCACGAGCGCGGTGCGCTGGTCGCCGCCGGTGCCGATCTGCTGGCCCTGACCCTGATCACCCCGCCGGGTGAGCAGGGCGCGGACGTGTGCTTCGGCACCACCCAGCGTTTCGGCGTGCCGATGGGCTTCGGCGGCCCGCACGCCGGCTACCTCGCGGTGCGCACCGCCTTCGCTCGGCAGCTGCCCGGCCGGCTGGTCGGCGTGTCGGTCGATGCCGACGGCGCTCCCGCCTACCGCCTGGCCCTGCAGACCCGCGAGCAGCACATCCGCCGCGAGAAGGCCACCTCCAACATCTGTACCGCGCAGGTGCTGCTGGCCATCGTCGCCGCCATGTACGCCAGCTACCACGGTGCGAACGGACTGCGCGCCATCGCCCGCCGGGTGCACGCGCACGCGGCCGCGGTCGCGTCCGGGATCGGTGCCGCGCTGGTGCACGACACCTTCTTCGACACCGTGCTGGCGCACGTGCCCGGCGGCGCGGAAGCCGTTGTCGCCAAGGCGAAGTCGCAGGGGATCAACCTGCGCCTGGTCGACGCCGACCACGTCGCGATCGCCTGTGACGAGGCCACCACCGACGCGCACGTGGCCGCCGTCGTCGAATCCTTCGGCACCGCACAGGCTCCCGACGCGGGCGCCGGTGCCCAGCCCGCCGCGATCGAGACCCGTACCTCGGAGTACCTGACGCACCCGGCGTTCACCCGCCATCACACCGAGACCGCCATGCTGCGCTACCTGCGTTCGCTGTCGGACAAGGACATCGCGTTGGACCGCAGCATGATTCCGCTCGGTTCCTGCACCATGAAGCTCAACGCGACCGCCGAGATGGAGGCCATCACCTGGCCCGGCTTCGCGCGCCTGCACCCGTTCGCGCCCACCGAGGACGTGCCCGGCATCCTGAAACTGATCGGCGATCTCGAGCAGTGGCTGTCGGAGATCACCGGCTACGACGCGGTGAGCCTGCAGCCCAACGCCGGGAGCCAGGGCGAGTACGCGGGTCTGCTGGCGATTCGCCGCTACCACCTCGATCGCGGCGACGACCACCGCGACACCTGCCTGATCCCCTCCAGCGCGCACGGCACCAACGCGGCGTCGGCGGCCATGGTCGGCATGCGGGTCGAGGTCGTGAAGTGCCGTGAGAACGGCGACGTCGACCTCGACGACCTGCGCGCCAAGATCGCCGACCACGCCGATCGGCTGGCCTGCATCATGATCACCTACCCGTCCACGCACGGCGTGTACGAGCACGAGGTGGCCGAGCTGTGCGCGCTCGTGCACGACGCCGGCGGTCAGGTCTACGTCGACGGCGCCAACCTCAACGCCCTGGTGGGCCTGGCTCGTCCGGGCCGGTTCGGCGGCGACGTCAGCCACCTGAACCTGCACAAGACCTTCTGCATCCCACACGGTGGCGGCGGTCCCGGTGTCGGTCCGGTGGCGGTGCGCTCGCATCTGGCGCAGTACCTGCCCGGTGACCCGCGGGAGGCGGGCTCGCACGCGGTGTCGGCGGCGAACTACGGTTCGGCCTCGATCCTGCCGATCACCTGGGCCTACATCCGGATGATGGGCGCGCAGGGCCTGCGCGCGGCGACGCTGACCGCGATCGCCTCGGCCAACTACATCGCCCGCCGGCTCGACGCCTACTTCCCGGTGCTCTACACCGGCGAGAACGGCATGGTCGCCCACGAGTGCATCCTCGACCTGCGCGAGATCACCAAGCAGACCGGCGTCACCGTCGACGATGTGGCCAAGCGTCTGGCCGACTACGGCTTCCACGCGCCCACCATGAGCTTCCCGGTGGCGGGCACCCTGATGGTGGAGCCGACCGAGAGCGAGAACCTCGAGGAACTCGACGAGTTCATCGCGGCCATGATCGCCATCCGCGGCGAGATCGACCAGGTCGGCGCGGGCGTGTGGCCGGTGACCGACAACCCGCTGCGCGGCGCGCCACACACCGCGGCGAGCCTGGTGGGCGAGTGGGACCACCCCTACAGCCGGGAGGTCGCGGTCTATCCGCGCGGCATCGGGCACACGCGTCCGAAGGTGTGGCCGCCGGTGCGTCGCATCGATGGTGCCTTCGGCGACCGCAATCTGGTCTGCTCGTGCCCGCCGCTGGACGCGTACGAGGACTGACCATTCCGCCGACGGGCCCCGCCGACACTGTTCGGCGGGGCCCGTCGGCGTCGGCAGCGGTGCGCGTGCCGAGGACTAGCCGTTCTCCTCGGTCAGCAGCCCCGATCGGGCGAGCACGGCCGCCGCGTCGGCGGCCCGGCGCGCGTGGTCGGCGGTGACCGGTTCGTGGGTGACGAAGAGCCGGTGGAACAGGGGCGCGACGGCGAACCGGACGACTTCGGCTCCGCTGACCGCTGCGTCGAGTTCACCGCGGGCGATCGCCCGGTCGACGATCACCGCCGCCTCGGCGTGCCGGGCGGCGTAGTAGGCGCGCAGGGCCTCGGCGGCGGCGGGGTGCTGTATGCCGGCCGCGACGAAAGAGGTTGCCACGGGCGCTGATTCGGGATCGGTGAAGCCGGTGCGTAACAGCTCGGTGAGGGCGCGCAGGTCGCCGGCGAGGCTGCCGGTGTCCGGGATCGCCCACGACAGACCCGCTGCCCGGTCGAGTGCGTCGGCGACCAAGCCTTCGGGACCGCGCCAGCGCCGGTAGACGGTGGTCTTGTGCACCCCTGCCCGCTGCGCGACGGCGTCGACGGAAAGTCCCTGGTAGCCGTGCTCGGCGAGCTCGGCGGTCGTCGCGTCGAGGACGGCCTCCCGTACTCGGGCGCTGCGCCCACCAGGGCGCCGTTGCGGTTCCAAAATCTACTCCTGTTGCGTTAGTAGCCGAGCCTTCGTATATTAAAAGCTACACACGTTGCGATTGGAGCGCTGTTTGACCACTCAATTGACCGTGCGGGGCGTGTCGAAGTCCTACGCCGACCGGCTGGTACTCGACGCGATCACCGCGACCATCCGGCCCGGCGAGCGAGTCGGCATCGTCGGGGAGAACGGCGCGGGGAAGTCGACCTTGCTGCGGCTGCTCGCCGGTGCCGAGTCCGCCGACGCCGGATCCATCACCGTCACCGCCGACGGCGGCGTGGGCCACCTCGCCCAGACCCTGACCGGCGACACCGTCGAGGCGGCGGTCGAGCAGGCGCTGGCGGAGCTGCGCGGGCTCGAACGCGCGATGCAGGCCGCCGCCGAAGCGCAGGACATGGACCGGTACGGGGAATTGCTCACCCGATTCGAGGCCAGGGACGGGTACGCGGCCGACGCCAGGGTCGAGGCGTCGATGCACGGACTGGGGCTGGCCGGGATCGACCGATCGCGCCGCCTCGACAGTCTCTCGGGTGGGGAGCGGGCCCGGCTCGGCCTGGCCTGTCTGCTCGCCGCCTCGCCGGAGGTGCTGCTGCTCGACGAACCGACCAATCACCTCGACGACAGCGCGCTGACCTGGCTCGAGGACCGGCTGCGCACCCACAACGGCACGGTCGTGCTGGTCTCGCACGACCGGATCTTCCTCGACCGGGTGGTGACCGCGATCGTCGAGGTGGCCGACCGCGGCCTGACCCGGTTCGGGGGTGGGTACAGCGGATTTCTCGCCGAGAAGGCGGCCGCGCGCGTGCGCTGGGAGCAGGCGTACGCGCAGTGGCGCACCGAGATCGGGCGGCTGGAGGAGTTCGCGACCACGACCGCCCTGCAGGTGGCGCACGGCCGGGCGATGACCGACAACAACAAGATGGCCTACGACCGCAACGCCGGGCGGGTCCAGAGCTCGGTCGCTTCCCGGGTGCGCCGGACCGCCGAGCGTCTGCGCCGGTTGCGCGAGCAGCCGGTGCCCTGCCCGCCCGAACCGCTGCGGTTCCGTGGACGATTCGCGGCGGCCGGGTCGGGCGCGGAGTTCACCGTCGGTCCCCTGACGCTGGGCGCGCGAGGACGGCTGCTGATCCACGGTCCCAACGGCGCGGGCAAATCGACGCTGCTCGACGCGATCCACGCGACGGCGCCGGACCGGATCGGATACCTGCGGCAGGACGAACGTTTCGATCCGGACCGCAGCGTCACCGAGACCTACGGGTACGGCCGGGCCGCGCTGCTGGCGACCGGGCTGTTCGCGTCCGACCTGCTGGATCGTCCGGTGGGTAGCCTGTCGGAGGGACAGCGGCGCAGGCTGTCGCTGGCGCGAGTGCTCGCGGGCGAACATGATCTGCTGCTGCTCGACGAGCCCACCAATCACCTCTCGCTCACGCTGGTCGACGAGGTGGAACGCGCGCTGCACGACTATCGGGGCGCGGTGGTCGTGGTCTCCCACGATCGGGCGCTGCGCCGGCGGTTCCGGGGAATACAGAAGGGAATTCAGGACTTTGGCTGACATCGTGCAGGTGGTCGAGGTGCCCGGCGCGCCGTACGGGGTGACGATCGGGCCGGACGACGCGGTGTGGTTCACGCTGGTCGCCCAGGGTGCTGTCGGCCGCTACGCCGACGGCGAGGTGCGAGTTTTCCCGCTCGATCCGGCCGACGGACAACCGACCGTGATCGTCACCGGACCCGACGAGGCCCTGTGGTTCACCGAATTCCAGGGCGGACGGCTGGGGCGGCGCACGCTCGACGGCGCCGTCACGAGCATCGCCCTCGACGGACCCTACGGGGTGTGCGCCGGACCCGACGGGGCGCTGTGGTTCACCGCGTTGCAGGCGGGCCGGGTCGGGCGGCTCGCCGCCGACGGCACCGTCGAGTGCGTCGACGTAGACGGGATGCCGTCGATGATCACCGCGGGATCCGATGGCGCACTGTGGTTCACGGTGAATCAGGGCAACGCGATCGGCCGGGTCGAGCAGGACATGGCGCTCACGCTGTTCCCGCTGCCGACACCCGCCGCCGCCCCCGTCGGGATCGCGGCCGGACCCGACGGCGCGGTGTGGTTCACCGAGATCGGGGCGGGCGCGATCGGGCGCATCGAGACCGACGGCACCGTCACCGAATTCGCGCTGCCCGACCCGGCCGCGCGCCCCCACGCGATCGTCGCCGGTCCAGACGGCGCGCTGTGGTTCACCGAATGGGCAAGCGGAAAGCTCGGCCGGATCTCCACCCGGGGCGAGATCGATCACCTGATCCTGCCCGGCGCGGAACCGCACGGACTCACTGTCGACCCGCGCGGCCATCTCTGGATCGCCATGGAATCCGGTGCGCTGGTGGAGGTCTCACCCGGCTGAGGACCGCAACCGCCTTAGCCCGGAAACGGCCGGTACGTCGATCGCTTCCGGCGGTACCTCGAGCATCCGCCCTGCGTGCGGCGTCAAGGCGTGGTGAGCGCCTTCACGACAGCGGTGCCGAAGCCGAGGTCGTTGCTGGTCGGGACCCGGGTGTAGGTGCCGCCGGTCTGCTGCGCGAGGGTCTGCAGAGTTTGGGTGCCCTGACCGCCGATCACGACGATATCGATCCGGACGGGCTTGCCCGCGGTCGTCGCGGCGGTGATCTCGTCGACGAGGGCGGTGCCGGTCAGGGTCGAGTCGTCGTCGGGACCGTCGGTGACGACCAGGATCGAGTTGGTCCGGCCGGGGGAGTAGGCGGCGACCGCCGCACGGTAGGCGGCGAGCAGGCTCGGGTAGGCCTGATCGGTGGCGCTCTGGGTCGCCTTGGTGCTGGTGACCGCCGACCCGACGGCATTGCGTTGGGTGTCGGTCAGCAGTCCGGTGGGGACCTGCACCTTGTAGGGGGTGGTGCCGTCGAGGTTCTTGCCGAAGGTCCACAGCCCGAGGCCGAAGTCCGGCGGCATCACCGTCAGTGTCGAGGCCAAGGCCGCGCCGGCGTTCGCGAGGCGGGTGGTCGAGCCCTCGGCGGTGCCCATCGACGACGACACGTCCAGCAGCACCGTCGCGTTCACGCCCAGCACCGGATCGGCCAGGGTGGACTGCACCTTCTGCAGCGCCGCCTTGTCCGGGTTCGGCGGCGCGGACCCGATGGCCGGGCCGAAACCATCGGTGGCCAGGGCGCCCGCCTGCTCCGGGGCGCGCAGGAAGTCGATGAAACGGGAGGCGATGAGGTTCTGGGTCTTGTCGACCCAGGGACCCGACAGCAGCGCGGCGGGATAGTCCGCCAGCGGCGCGGTGCCGACGGGCCGGAACGCGGTCAGGCCGCCGGTACCGAGCTGCTGGGCGGTCGCGGCGACGGCGTGCACCTCGTCGGCGGTGGGGTCGGCACTGATGGCGGCCATCGCGGTCATCAGGTCGGCGGGTGTCTGGGCGCCCGCGGCCAGTCCGGAGATCGCGGCCACGACCTGGCCGGATCCGGCGGCCTGCGCGGTCAGCGGTTCGGTGCCCGAGACCGCGCCGCCGATCGCGGCGGCCGCCGCGGTGGTGGCATCGCCCGCGGGCAGGGCCATCCGCAGGCCGCCCCAACCGGACAGGCCGAGCTCGTCGAGCGAGCCCTGTTGCAGGCGTGGCAGATCGGACCAGGCGATCCGATGCTGTTCGAGGGCCTGGCGCAGCGCGTCGGGCACAGCCAGCACGATCGGGCTGGTGGCGATGGAGGCGGGCGTGCCCTCGATCAGGCCGGGTACCCGCACGAGTTCGATCGATCGGGTCGAATCGGCGATCCACAGCCCCGGCTTGGGTCCCAGCGCCGGGTCCCACTTCCCGGGATCGGCCAACCCCGCCACCACGGCGGCCGACGGCCGGGCCGACACCTTCACCTGGGCGCAGTGATCGCGCACCCGCGGCTTGGTCGCGTTGTAGCGATCGGCGGCGGCGCGGACCGGGCCCGCGATCGCCGGGTCGACCGTCACGTCCAGCGACGCCGGTCCCTCCACGCATTCGGCGGCCGCCGCGACGTCGGTGCTCGCGGCGCGATCGCTGAGCTGGAACCAGGCGAAGACGGCCACGAGTATCAGCACGAGTACCGATGCCGCGATAACCGGACCTTTGCTGATACTTCGAGATCTGGTCCCGCTGCGATGAGTACCCACGTGGCAAGTTTAAGGAGTCGTGACCGGGCCGCCGCACGGTGTACACCGATGCGCATCGGCGCTGGTCACGACCTCGGGCCGGGTGTCACGACGGGCACCCGGCCCCGGCCGGTCACTCGCGGATCACCCGTCCGCGGTCGTATTCACGACCGCCCCAGACCCCCGACTGGCCCGTCTGCGCCGCGTACTCGGTGCACCCCGCGAGCAACGGGCAACCGGCGCAGATCCGGCGGGCGTAGTCGAAGTCCTGCGACGGATACGGGAACCACGCCTCGTGGTTCGGGTCGCCACGGCAGGCCGCGCGATGCCACTGCCCGGAATCGGACAGAGTCAGCAGTTCGGTCAGTGCGAGGTCGGTGGTGGTCACGGCGCGTACTCCTTCCAGATCCGGCGCTGGGTGCGGGCCAGCGGGTCGGGAGCCTTGGGCTCCCACAGCAGCCGCATCCCCGCTTCCTCCGGGGTGCGGTCGGCCTTGCTCGTATTGCAGGGGCCGCAGCAGGCGATCAGGTTGCCCCAGGTGTTCGGTCCGCCCCTGCTGCGCGGGCGGATGTGGTCGACGGTCTGCGCCCAGTCGTCGCAGTAGCCGCAACGGTGCTTGTCGCGGCGTAGGACACCGGCCAGCGTGGCGCGGCTGTCCTCGCCCACCGGGGCGACGTGGCCCAGGTAGACGTAGCGCACCAGCCGGATCGTCTCCGGCAGGCCGATGACCAGGTGCTGGGACCGGATCGGGAATTGCGGCGCCCGTTCGATGACGGTCTCCGCGGCGCCGCTGATCAGCAGTGTCACGGCCCGGTCGGCGGTGATCTCGTCGAGAGCTTCGTAGCTGGCGTTGAGCACGAGCACCCTGGTGCGTATCCAGGTGTCGGAGGTGGGCGCCATCGGGTCGACGGCATGACGGATCGTCATGGGAATCACCATGTTTCGGGAGAGAAAGGCGAACGACGGTCGAAGGGGAGCGGCTACCGCGTCAGTGCGCGAACCGGAGACGGGCCATGGCATCGGGGCCCGCGTTCGACACGCTGTGGGCCGAACCAGCGCGGCGGTAGGTCTTTTCGGACTGTCGCCGTGGCGCAAGGGTTTTCATGGCCGTCTCCTCCTCTCGAGGTGTCTCGTCGGTCTCGCCGTGTCGCGACTGACCGGCGTGGAATTCATGGTGGCATACGGCGCGCCGGATGTCGGCTGATTTATTTCCGGTAACGCTCCGATACCGACGGAAACGCTGAACCGGCAGGTCGCGATACATTTTCGGGGTGAGGTGCCCGTCGGGCGCACCGATCGCGAGGAGTGGTGCTCATGCGGACAGCGCTGATTCCGGCCACCGTGGTCTGCGCGGTGGCCCTGCTCCTCCCCGGCTGCGGAGCCGATTCGGGTGGCACGAGCGCGCCCGCCGATCGGCCGAGCCCGACCCTGCCCGCGCCCGGCTCGGCGTCCTCGGTCGAGCCGAGCGCGGCCGGGCCGGCGACACTGGTGCCACCGGCCGCCCTGCCCGCCCCGTCGCGTGGCCCGGCGGTGAGCTCGGCACCGGCGGCGACCGGCGGGCCGACCAGCCCGCCCGGTGTCGCGGTGCCCGACACCGCGCCCGCGTGCGCCGACGGTCAGGTGCTCGTCGGCGGCGGACCGGTCACCGCGGCCGCGGGCCATCAGGGGCTGACCCTGCGGTTCTGGCTGGTCGGCGCCGGCGCGCCCTGTTCGCTCACCGGCTATCCGGGCGTGGACGCGATCGGCGCAGCGACCATCGGTGCCACCCGCACGCTGCGTGGCTACCTGGGTGGCCTACCGCCCCATCAGAACGAGCCACCGACGGTGATCCTCACCCGGGACCACGGTGCGGAGGCGGTCGTGGAGGGCACCGCGACCGACGCCTCGGGTACTGCGTGCCCGGCGTACACCGGATTGCGGGTCACCGTGCCCGACACCACCGAGACCGTCCCGGTCGCCGAGACGCTGTCGGTGTGCGATCTGTCGGTCCATCCGGTCACCCCGATGAGCTGATCGTCGGCGCCGCGCTCCGGATCATGTCTGTGGGCACGAAACCGTTTGGACCGGAACGATTTCCGTGGTCGGGGTGACGCGTAGCCGGGCCAGGCCCCAGACGGTGAGACCGCACAGGGCGTAGCCGGCGCCGAACGCGCACGCGGCCCACCAGCCCCACGAGCTGTAGGCCCAGGCGGTGGTGACCGCGCCGAGGGCGGACCCGGCGGAATAGAAGGTCATGTAGGCGCCGATGACGCTGCCGGTGCGGTCGGGGTGCGCGGTGGTCAGCAGGTGCTGATTGGAGACATGCACCGCCTGCACGGCGAAGTCGAGCGCGACGATGCCTGCCACGAGCGGGAGCAGGGTCGGCCCCAGCGGGGCGATGAGCAGCCAGGATCCGGCCAGGATCACCAGCGACCACCCACTGACCGTGCCTGCCCGACCGGCGTCGGCCCACCTGCCCGCTCGGCTCGCGCCGAGGGCACCGGCCAGACCCGCCACCCCGAAGAGCCCGATCGCGGTGGTCCCGAGGGACCACGGTTCGGCGCCGAGCGGCAGGGCCAGGCCGCTCCAGAGCGTGCCGAAGGACGCGAAGAGGAAGAAGGCGATCAGGCCACGGCTCAGGAACAGGCGATCGGTGACCAGGAGGCGACCGGTCGACCGCAGGGTCGGCAGGTAGCGTGCGCCGGGCATCCGGACATCAGGGCGCAGAACCGCCCGGGTGACGACGGCGAGCGCCACGCACGAGCCGGTCAGCAGGACGAAGACGACCCGCCACCCGAGCGTGTCCCCGAGGACGCCCGCGACGACGCGGACACCGAGAATGCCGAGCACCACTCCCGAGGTGACGGCGCCGATGACGCGACCGCGTGCACCGGGGGCCGCCATCGCGGCCGCGTAGGCGACCGTCACCTGCACCACGACCGCGAACACCCCGGCGACGGCGAGCCCCACCATCGCGACCAGGCCGTTCGGTGCGAGGGCTGTGATCGCGGCGCCCACCGCGGTGAGCACGAGCAGACCGCTGATGAGCCCGCGTCGGTCCATCAGGTCGCCGAGCGGCACCAACAGGATCAGCCCGGCGACATAGCCGAGCTGTCCGGCGGCGACCAGCAGGCCCAGTGACTCGTCGGGCAAACCCAGTTCGGCGCCCGCCGTCTCCAGCACCGGCTGTATCGCATAGATCGTGGCCACCGCCGTGGCGCACACCGCGGCCAGCAGCGACCGCTGTGGTCGCGTGATTCCGGGGACCATCAGCCCTCCATTCGGTAGCAAAATGCAACCAAATCACGATAGGGAATAATGGTTTCGAAATGCAACCCGATGGAAGGGGTGGGGATGACACCGACGTCCGGCGTCGATCGCGCGTGGACCGATCCCACGTGTCCGGTCGCCCGCACCGTCGACCTGGTGGGCGATCGCTGGAGCCTGCTCATCGTCCGCGACGCCATGGACGGACCCGGCTCGTTCACCGAGTTCCGGCAGCGGCTCGGGATCGCCCGCAATATCCTCGCCGACCGGCTGCGCAGGCTCGTCGACGACGGCATCCTCACCACCAGCGCCACGCCGAGCGGCAAGCGGCACGTCTACGAGCTCACCGCCGCCGGGCGCGATCTGTTCACGACCATCGTCGCCCTGCGGCAGTGGGGCGAACGGCACGCCTTCGCCGACGGTGCGCGGCATTCGACCCTGGTCGATCGAGACGGTGAGGCGCTCGCCGAACTGCGGCCCCACAGTCTCTCGGGCGTGCCGGTCACCGCCGAGACCACCGACGTGCGGCGCGTGGACTGAGCCGGCACCAGCACCGGATTCCCGGCGGTGACCTCCCGATCAGAGGTTGCCGACTTCGCGTTCGAGCCGCCGCGCGACCAGGTCGCGGGCCTGCTCGCGCAGCACCGGGCGGAAACCGGTGGGATACACCGGGTCCGCGGGCGCGTACTGCTTCAGGACCTCCTTGGCCAGGGTGATCTTGTGGACCTCGGTGGGCCCGTCGGCGATGGCCATGACCTCGGCGTAGGTGGTCATGTCGAGGAACGGGAGATCGGTGCTGACACCGAGCGCGCCGTGCAGATGCAGTGCGCGGCGGGCGATGTCGTTCATCACCGTCGGCATCGCCACCTTGATGGCGGCGATGTCCTTGCGGACCGCGCGATAGTCCTGGGCCTGGTCGATGCGCCAGGCCGTGCGCAGTACGAGCAGGCGGAACTGCTCCATCTGGATCCAGCTGTCGGCGATACGCTCCTGGGTCATCTGGAAGCCGCCGAGCACGCCCTTGCGGGCCGGGCGCGACACCGCGCGCTCGCACATCATGTCGAACGCCTTGCGGACCAGCGCGACCGTGCGCATCGCGTGGTGCACGCGGCCGCCGCCGAGGCGGGTCTGCGCGACGACGAAACCGGCGCCCTCCGCGCCCAGCAGGTGATCGGCGGGCACCCGGACGTCGGTGAACCGCAGGTGCCCTTCGTGTTCGCTGAAGCCGGGCACGGTGAAATTGCGCACCAGCTCGAGCCCGGGCGCATCGGCCGGGACGATGAACATCGACAGCCGCAGATGCGGTTCGGCGTCCGGATCGGTCACCACCATCACGATGTGGAAGGTGGCGAACTCTGCGCAGGAGTTGAACCACTTCTCGCCGTTGATGACCCACTCGTCCCCGTCGCGGACCGCGGTGGTGCGAAACGCCGTCGGATCCGAGCCGCCGGTGGGCTCGGTCATCACGTAACAGGAGCCGATCTCGCCGTCGAGCAACGGCTGCAGGTACTTCTGCTTCTGCTCCGCGGTGCCGAAGTGTGCCAGGATCTCGGTGTTGCCGGAATCCGGTGCCTGACAACCGAAGACGAGCGGCGCCCACATCGACGTGCCGAGCACCTCGTTGAGCAGCGCGAGCTCGAGCTGACCGTAGCCGGGACCGCCCAGTTCGGGGCCGAGGTGGCAGGCCCACAATCCCTGGTCCTTCACCCGCTGCTGCAGCGGCCGCATGAGCGCGCGGATCTCCGGATCGGTCCGGTCGTAGGGGTTGGGGTAGATCAGATCCAGGGGCTCGACCTCGGTGCGGACGAACTCCGCGACCCAGTCGAGCTTGCGCTGGTACTCCGGATCGGTCTCGAAATCCCAAGCCATGGTCAGCCTTTCGGGTCGGTGTCCGTGGCGCTGAGCCCGGACAGGACGGTGTCGGTGAGGATGTCGGCGATCTCGGCGGGGGAGTGCGCGCCGCGTTCGCGGTACCAGAACCCGAGCGAGTTCAACATGCCGAGCAGGCCGTTGGTGACGACGTGATCGGCGGTGCGCAGCCGCCCCGCGGCGTAGCCCGCATCGATGACGTCCTGCCAGCGATGCTGGAGGCGGTCGCGTAACCGCTGCAACTCGATCGCGCGGTCGCCGGTCAGGGCGTCGGCATCGCGCAGGTGTACGGCGACCGCGCGGCGATGGGTGACGATCAGCTCCACATGACTGCGGATGAGCAGGCGCAGCGTCGCGACCGGGTCGGTGCTCGCCTCGGCGAGGCGCTCGGCGTCGGCGAGCAGCAGACGGGTGTAGTCGGCGAGGATCTCCCACAGCAGCTCCTCCTTGGAGCCGATGTGGTAGTACAGCGCGCCGCGCTGGACGTCGGCCCTGGCGCCGATCTCGGCGACGCCGGTGCCGTGGAAGCCGCGCTCGGCGAACAGCTCCAGCGCGGCGGCGCGGATGCGATCACGGGTGTCGGCCGCGCCGCGATCGGCGGCCGGCGGGCGGCCGCGGCGACGGACCGGAGCGACGGGTTCGCCTGCTCGCGCGACGCTCATCGTGCCTCCGCTCCACCCGGCGACCTGGGCGAGCCGCCGAGAAATGTTCCGGTCAGTACATTAATTCTCCGGGTGCCTACAATCAAGGGGTGTGCCGCCACGCCCACGCGCCGACCCCGGCGTCTCGGCGTGGCGGAATGGACGGCGGTTCCACGACGTTCCCACCCACACGAGGTGTCACCACTACCCACGGGTAACATGACATCGACTTTTCCCACCCGGCTTTCTCAAAAGTGAGGCAGTAGATGACAGAGCGGATTCAGGTCGGCGGGCTCCAGGTGGCCAGCGTTCTCCACGATTTCATCGAGAACGAGGCGCTCCCCGGTACCGGCGTAGATTCCGCCGCGTTCTGGGCCGGAGCCGAGCAGGTCATCAACGACCTCGCCCCGCGCAACCGCGCCCTGCTGGCCGAACGCGACGAGATCCAGGGCAAGCTCGACGCCTGGCACCAGGAGAGCCCCGGCGCCGGCTACGACAAGGGCGCCTACAAGCAGTTCCTGACCGAGATCGGTTACCTGCGTCCCGAGCCCGCCCCGTTCCAGATCGGCACCGGCAACGTCGACGCCGAGATCGCCACCACCGCGGGCCCGCAGCTCGTGGTGCCGGTGATGAACGCGCGCTTCGCGATCAACGCCGCCAACGCGCGGTGGGGCTCGCTCTACGACGCGCTCTACGGCACCGACGCCATCTCCGAGGCCAACGGCGCCGAGAAGGGCACCGGCTACAACCGCGTGCGCGGCGACAAGGTCATCGAGTGGGGCCGCAACTTCCTCGACGACGCCGTCACCCTGATCACCGGCTCGCACATCGGTTCGTCGTACTACAAGATCGTCGACGGCGAGCTCGAGGTCGGCCTGGAAGACGGCACCGACATCGGCCTGGCCGATCCGTCGCAGCTCGTCGGCTACCTGGGCGACCCCGAGGCCCCGACCTCGGTGCTGCTCAAGCACAACGGCCTGCACATCGAGATCCAGATCGACGCGAACTCGCCGATCGGCTCGACCGACACCGCCGGCGTCAAGGACATCGTGCTCGAGTCCGCGCTCACCACGATCATGGACTTCGAGGACTCGGTCGCCGCGGTCGACGCCGACGACAAGGTCGTCTGTTACCGCAACTGGCTCGGCCTGATGAAGGGCGACCTGGCCGAAGAGGTCACCAAGAACGGCAAGACCTTCACCCGCACCATGAACCCCGACCGCGTGTTCACCGCGCTCGACGGTTCCGAGCTGGTGCTGCACGGCCGTTCGCTGCTGTTCGTGCGCAACGTGGGTCACCTGATGACCTCCGACGCGATCATCGACGCGCAGGGCAACGAGGTGCCCGAGGGCATCATGGACGGCCTGATCACCTCGCTGATCGCCGTGCACTCGCTCAACGGCTCCGCTCGGCTGTCCAACACCCGCACCGGCTCGGTCTACATCGTGAAGCCGAAGATGCACGGTCCCGACGAGGCCGCGTTCACCAACGAGCTGTTCGGCCGGATCGAGGACGTCCTCGGCCTGACCCGCAACACCCTCAAGGTCGGGATCATGGACGAGGAGCGCCGCACCACGGTCAACCTCGCCGCGTCGATCGAGGCCGCCAAGGAGCGCGTGGTGTTCATCAACACCGGCTTCCTGGACCGCACCGGCGACGAGATCCACACCTCCATGGAGGCCGGGCCGATGGTCCGCAAGGCCGAGATGAAGACCCAGACCTGGATCACCTCCTACGAGGACTGGAACGTCGACACCGGTCTGGCCAAGGGTCTGCCCGGCAAGGCGCAGATCGGCAAGGGCATGTGGGCCATGCCCGACCTGATGGCGGGCATGCTCGAGCAGAAGATCGGCCACCCCAAGGCCGGCGCCAACACCGCGTGGGTCCCCTCGCCGACCGCCGCCACCCTGCACGCCACCCACTACCACCAGGTGGACGTGTTCAAGCGGCAGTCCGAGATCGCCAAGGGCGGCCCGCGTGCCACCGTCGACCAGATCCTGGAGATCCCGCTGGCCCAGTCCACCGACTGGTCCGACGAGGAGAAGCGTCAGGAGCTGGACAACAACTCCCAGGGCATCCTGGGCTACGTCGTCCGCTGGATCGATCACGGTGTCGGCTGCTCGAAGGTGCCCGACATCAACGACATCGGCCTGATGGAAGACCGTGCCACCCTGCGCATCTCGAGCCAGCTGGTCGCCAACTGGCTGCGCCACGGCATCGTCACCGAGGCCGACGTGATCGCCAGCCTCGAGCGCATGGCGCCGGTCGTCGACCGCCAGAACGCCGGCGACAAGGCCTACCGCCCGATGGCGCCGGACTTCGACGCCTCGATCGCCTTCCAGGCCGCCAAGGAACTGGTGCTCGAGGGCACCAAGCAGCCCAACGGCTACACCGAGCCGATCCTGCACCGCCGCCGCCGCGAGTTCAAGGCTGCGCAGAAGTAGTGCTGCCGAGTGCATGAAAAGTAGCTCATAGCAGTGCTTTTCGCTTGTGGCCCCGCGTCGGAGAGATCCGGCGCGGGGCCACTGCCGTCACTGGACATGAACGTTGGAGACGACGAGCGGGCGATGCTCGGCGTCAGTTCACGGCACGCTGAATCCGGGTTCTCCTTGCGCGCATCGCTTCGGTGGATTCGCGAATCTTCTGCTGGATACGCCAGGACTGCCGAAGGAATTCGATGAAACCGTCGGCAAGCTTGTGATCCTCAGGGGCACACTCGTTGTAGAGATAGACTGCACCGGATCCGCGTCGGAAGAAATAGACTTTATAGCCTTGATGGTGGCCGAAGAAGAAGTGGTTCTCCAGTGTCGGTCCCTCGCCGGAGATTTCTTCGGCGGCCTCTCGGGCATCCAGCATTCGCGGAAAGAACAGGTCGGTTCCCCGGAAGAGTGTGCCGGCCTGCTTTCCCATCTGCGCGAGAAAAGCGTGATACTCATCGGGGATCGGGAAGCCTTCGGGCGCAAGAGAATAGACCTGTGCGATCTCTGCTGAGTCACACCCGATGATCGAGTCGCTCGTTGCGAATCCGGACTCTATCAGGTCGCGACCGAACGATTCCATGTCACGGCTGCTGGTGTTCCTGGGCGTATCGATCTCACGTGACACGCGACCCCCCATCGAAGACAACAGAATCGAGGCTAGCGATGGTGGCGCCGGAAGGGCAACAATCTATCGGGGGCGGGCCAGTTGGCGTATCGCACCGCCTCGGTGCTCTGGTTTCCGCTGTTCAGAAGTAGCTACTCGCGAACGAAGCGTGCTGCGCGTCGAGCGAATCGCTCGCAACGCAGCCGGTCGATGACGTCGACTTCGACCTGTGCGAGGGCACAATTGCGGAAACCACCTCTGGGACAACGATCGGTGACACGACTGGGACCCTCACCAGTAGTGCGGTGTGAGGCCCCAGAAGTCGAATTCGGTGGTGAGGAGGGTGCGGAGGGCGGCGCGGGTGGGGAAGCGGTCCGGGTCGGCGCCGGTGACGGCGAGGGTGACGGTGTGGCCGTCGGTGCAGAAGGAGAGGTTCACACCGACTTCCACGCGGCGGAACATGGCGGGATCGTTCGTGCAGACGACCGGGCGCATGAGGACGGCCGAGGCGTGGTGGCCGGCGAAATCGGCGACGCCTTGGGCGGTGTCGCCGAGGTTGGTGCACAGGCATTCCGGTGCGGTGGCGGTCCGGGCGAAATGGCGCAGGACGAAACGCGGCAGGATCATCTGGAGGGGTTGCAGGTGTTGCAGGGCCGGGGTGGTCGCCGGGTCGCGGTAGGCGGTCGCCGCCTGTTTGACCGCCGTGCGGACCGCGGCGAGGTCGACGCGGTCGGTGGTGCGGTAGCGGACCGAGATCGGCAGGCCGGTGGTGGCATTGGCGCGCGGGTCGTCGGCGGTACGCATCGAATGCGGAATGTCGACGCGGATGTCGGCGGCGTCGCCGACACGTCCGCTGCGCCCGAGCAGGCCCGCGCCGAGGGCGATCAGCAGTCCGTTGGTCGTGCCGGAATGTGTTGCGGCGACGGAGTTCCACTGGTCCAGCGACAGCTGCACGACGACGTCGGCGGGGGACCATCGCCGCGGCAGCGGCAGCAGGGGTTGCGCGGGTCGGGGCGTGCGGTCGGGCTCGGTGACAGCCCGGGCCGCGATCGCGGCCCGGATGCCCTTCGCCACCGCTCGCAGCTGATGCAGCGCATCGGAGACGTTCGCGCCGAGCGCGTTTCGCGGTGCCCGGCCGACCAGCGCCCCGGAACTCACGGTCCGGTCGGGTTCCTCCGCCAGGCGGGCCAGCGCATCGCCGACGGCGAACAGCACCGCGCCGCCGTCGGAGGCCACGTGCGAGGTCACCAGCGACACCAGGGTCCCGCCCGTGGTGGTCGGCGCGGCCGACAATCGCCACACCAGACCGGTGCCGGGGTCGAACTCCACCCGGCTCTGCGCGAAGTACCAGTCCAGCACCTCGTCCTCGGCGACCGGCACCGTGTCCCACCCCAGCGGGATCGAGGCGGTGGCGGGCACCCAGTACGGCCGGGCGAAGGGCACCCGGGTGCCCTGGACCCGGCGGGCCAGGAAGCCCTGGGCGAGGTGGGCGTGGAAGCGGTCGAGCAGGTCCCGGCTCAGCGGCTCGTCGAACCGCCACGCGAGCTGGTTGACCAGTGCGTTGCCGTAGAGGCTGTGCAGTTTGAGGAACAGGTCGTCGTCGGCGGTGAGCCGATTGACGGCGGCCACGGGAGCGATCGCGGGAGCGGTGAGCGTCATGGTGGCTCCTCTCAGCGGGCACGCAGGGTGCGGACGGTCAGGGGCGCGAAGACGGCGACGACGACGAGCGAGGCGACGACCGACCAGCAGGCATCGGCGCCGATCGCGCCGTTCTCGGCGAGCGCGCGGACCGCCGACACCAGATACGACACGGGGTTGTAGTCGGAGACGTAGCCGAGCCAGGTGGGCATGGACTCCTCGGGCACCAGCGCGTTCGAGGCGAAACTCAGGAAGGTCAGTACCAGCATCGACATGCCCTGCACGGCGGCGGGCCGCGACACGGTGACCCCGATGAACGCGAACAGCCAGCTGATCGCGGTGGTCGCCAGCACGACCAGCACCGCGCCGGCGACGAAGCCGATCGGATGCGCCGGTCGGTAGCCCATGGCGAACCCGACGATCACCACCGTGGTCGCAGCGATCACATAGCGGGTTGCCCCGGCCAGCAGCGCGCCGGCGACCGGGGCCGACCGCGCGATCGGCATGGCGACGAACCGGTCGAAGACTCCCGAGCGGATGTCCTCGGACAGCTGCACCCCGGTGGCGACCGACGACGTCAGCACAATCTGCACCAGTACGCCCGGGATCAGGATCGGCAGGTAGGCCGTCATGCTGCCGGCGATGGCGGTGCCGAAGATGCTGCCGAACAGCAGCGGCCCGACGATGGGCAGCAGAAGGGCGTCGTAGAGCAGCTGTGGGCTGTGCCGGAAGGTGAGCAGCCCGCGCCAGGCCATCAGCAGGGACTGGAACAGCGCGGCGCGCAGGCTCACGTGCGTGACGCGGGGGCGGCGAGCGATCGTCGCGGGCGTGGTGGTCTCGACGGCGATCTCGGCGGTGGTGACGGTCATGATGGTCTCGGCTTCCGTGATCAGGCGGCGGCGCGAGCCGTGCCGGTGAGAGCGAGGAAGACCTCGTTCAGGTCGGGTCGGTCGACGGCGAAGCCGCGCAGTGCGATGCCCGCGGCCCGGCAGGCGGCGACGATGTCGGCGGCGGTGCCCGCGTCGGCGAGCGCGACGGTCAGGACGCCGGCCGAGGAGCCCTCCGGCACCTCGCCGGTGAGGTCGGCGACGATGGCCTCGGCGTGCCCGGACTGGGCCACATCGGCGAGTTCCAGGCGCAGCACCTGTTCGCCGATGGAGGACTTGAGCTCGGCGGCGGTGCCCTCGGCGACGATGGCGCCGCGGTCGATCACCGCGATCCGGTCGGCCAGTGCGTCGGCTTCCTCGAGGTACTGGGTGGTGAGCAGCACGGTCGCGCCGCGGGCGACGAGCTTGCGGATGATGCCCCACATGCGGTCGCGGGTGTGCGGGTCCAGGCCGGTGGTGGGTTCGTCGAGGAAGATCAGCGGGGGATCGGTGATCAGCGTCGCGGCCAGATCCAGGCGCCGCCGCATGCCGCCGGAGAACTGGCCGACCGGGCGATCGGTGACCGCGCTCAGCTCGAACTCCGCGAGCAGTTCGGTGCTGCGGGCGGCGGCCGCGCGCCGGGAGAGACCGAGCAGGCGGCCGAACAGGCGCAGATTCTCACCCGCGGTGAGGGTTTCGTCGACGGAGGCGTATTGGCCGGTGAGCCCGATCATCGAGCGCACCGCGGTGGCCTCGCGCACGATGTCGTAGCCGAAGATCTCGGCGCTGCCGCGATCGGGCCGCACCAGGGTCGCGAGCATGCGCACGGTGGTGGTCTTGCCCGCGCCGTTGGGGCCGAGCAGGGCGAAGACGGTGCCCGCCGCGACGGTGAGGTCGACCGCGCCCACGGCGGTGAAGTCGCCGTAGGACTTGCCGAGTCCGGTGATCCGGATGGCGATATCGGGGTTCATGGGAGTCTCCCTGGGGCGTCGATGAGTTCGGGCGCGACCGGGGCCAGCGCCGCGACGATGTCGGCGGCACGCTCGACACCGTCGGTGGTGAAGGCGGCGGCGTAGTCGGCGGCCCGGCGGCGGACCTCGGGGGTCGAGATCCGGTCGAGCAGCGAGTCGAGCCGCGCGCCGGTGAGCGTGCGCGCCGGGGTGGTCGCCGCCAGGCCGCGTCGTTGCAGCGCTCGTCCCCAGTAGGGCTGGTCGGCCTGGACCGAGCAGATCACCTGCGGCACACCGGCTCTCAACGCGGCCGCGGTGGTTCCCGCGCCGCCGTGGTGCACCACCGCCACACAGTGCGGCAGCACCTCTGTGTGGTCGACCTGGTCGACGACGGCCACGTCGGCATCGATGCCGGGGGTGATCGCGGCCCAGCCCGAGGCCAGCAACAGTCGGCGCCCGCGACGCGCGCAGACCTCACGCAGCATGGCGACGAACTCGACGGGATCCCCGACATCCATCGAGCCGAAGCCCACGTAGACGGGTGCGGAACCGGCCGCCAGCCACCGGCGAACCGCTGCCTGGGCATCGGTGCGGGAGCGGAAACCGGCGGAAGCCGTGGCGGTCGCGCTCGACGGCAGCGCCGGATCCGTCGAGGCGCCGCACCGCACGTCGTCCCGGGGACCGAGCGGCCCGGCCTCGGGATGCGCGCCGCGCGGCCGCCGGTGACGATCGGAATCCCTCGGCGTGGTGCGGGCACCGTCGACGTCGACCGGAAAGCCGGTGAACGGCCCGGGCAGTTCGTCGCGCAGACCGGGGAACAGCGTGGGGTCGTACGCCTGGATACGCACCCTGGTCGGCGGTTCGCCCGTGGGCAGCACCGGAGCCAGCGCGGCGGCCCTGGCGAAGGCGAGCGCCGACCACCCCCAGCGGTGCACGACACCCGGGAGTCGCTGCGCCCAGCGCGCCGGAACCACCGGGACGACGGCATTGGCCTGGATCGGGAAGAAGTGCATCGCCGCGAACGGCAGCCCCGCCTCGTGCGCCACCGCGGCGGCGGCCTCCTCGCCCGCCATCCCGGCCACCACCGCATCATGGCCGGGCACCAGCTCGCGCAGGTCGGCGACCATGTCCGGCACCCCGCGACGCTGCAGGTCGAGCACGGCGCGCAGTCGTGACCACGGATTGCGGGCCTTGAATCGGCGGTCGGTGCGCTGGGCGTGCAGCAGCACGGCGCTGTCACACCCGAAGGGGACCGCGGGGACGCCGTGTTCGGTCGCGAACCCGACGAGGTTGGGGGCCAGCGCGAGGGTCACCTCGTGTCCCCGGGCGATCAGGGAGCGCGCCAGCAGGATGCCGGGCTGGGCATCGCCGCGGCTGCCGGTGAATGCCAACAGGGCCCGCATCGGCTCATACCGCCTGCGCGACGACCGGCGCCGCGACGGGCGCGGGTGCGTCGAGGTGGACCGCCGCGGTGACCTCCGTCAGCACCGCGCCGAAGGCGGTGAGGAAATCGTCCATCACCTCGGCGGGCAGCCCCGCGGGATACCGGGTGGACACGTAGAGGCCGTCGGCGGCCCGCACGACCCACAGGAACACCTCGTCGGTGGAGTACGACTCCGCCCGCAGGGTCCGTCCGCGCAGGTCGGCGACGAGCTCGTAGCCGGGCAGCACCCGGATGTCGAGGAAGGACACACCGAACCGGGGCGTCTCGCGCACGCCGAGGATGTCCAGCACGCGCGACCAGGACGCGTCGTTGGCGGTTCGCGACCGGCGCAACGCGGCGCGGGTGCTCTCCAGCGCCGCGGCCATCCCCGCGCCGGACTCCACCCGGATGTCGACCGGGACGACATTGACGAACCAGCCCATCGCTTCCAGCCAGCGCAGGTCGGGCCGGGTCGCGATCGGCATCACCGTGCGCAGACGTTCCGTGCCGAACCGGCGCTGGTGGGCCACGGCCAGCGCGGCGAACACCGCCACCGACATCCGGTGCCGCACCTGGTCGAGCACCGCTTCGATCTGTTCGAGCTGGTCGAGCTCGAGCACCCGCCGCGACACACTCGGCTGCGCGAGGCCGGCGGCCACGGGCCGGTGCGTGTGCGGGGCGAACTGTGGCATGGTGCCGTCGCCGCCGGCGAGGAACTCCCGCCAGGTCGCCACCGCGGGCGACGCGGCGTCGAGGTCGGCGGCGGCCGCCCGCTCGACCACCGCGAAGTCGGCGGGACTGCCGAACGTGGCCGATTCGCGCGCCCGCTCGCCCGCCAGCACCTCGCGGTAGAGGGTGCGCAGCTCCAGGATGAGGATGGCCTGGGAGTAGGCGTCCATCACCGAGTGATCGGCGCCCACCAGCACGGTGAAGTCCGCGGTCGCGGCATGCTCTACGGTCGCGGCCAGCAGATGCGGCCAAACCAGCGGGGACAGCCGCAGTTCCAGTGCGCCGCAAAGGAATTCGTTGATACTCGTCCCGTCGGTGAGTCCGTCGACCTGCTGTTCGACGATGCCGACCGCGGTGGCGGGCGCGAGGAGCCTGCCGGGTTCGCCCGCGGGGTCGGGGCGCACCGTGGTGCGCAGCCCCTCGTGCCGGGCATGCCAGCGGCGCAGCGTCTCGGCCCAGGCGGCGCGATCGAGCGGGGCGTCCATCTCGAAGACGGTGCCGATCCAGCGGCCACGGCCCGGTCGCGGGTCGGCGGGGTCGACGCTCGCGCAGTAGCCGGCGTGCACGCTGGTGAGCGGACGGTCGTCGGGGTGCCAGGCGTTCGCGGGCAGTTCCGGCGTCCAGAGCGACAACGTGCCGGGGCGGATCTCGAATTCGGACAGGTGGGTGTATTCCATGACCGGTTCACCTCGTGACGAATACATGCCGGAACGGCGGAAGACGGATTCGAAAAGGGGCACGTCGATGTGTCACCACTGATGCTCTGGATCTTCGACGGCGGTAATTCCCGGGAAGCCTCGGCGGATCTGATGGTATAGCCGGAGCGGTGGAATTCATGCCTGTGACGGCGATCACGGTTTTGCTGAACAAAACTCTTCTGCCAGCGGTTGGTGCTGAGGGTTCGGTGGATTGCGGCTGTCGCACAGAATATTTCGGATGGAAATATCGGTGCACATCGGTGTCCGTCGACACTTTTGTTCAGCCGTGGTCGGTGCGCGGTGTCGGCGTCATCACAGCCCGGGTAGCCCGTTGTCCGGTGCTGTTTCCCGGCCGTTCACCCGGTGCGGTGTGGCAGCGAGTGAAATGCCGGAATCGATGGGCTGTGCTCAGCGCGATGCCGCGATGTCGCCGCGAATGGCCAACTCGCGCAGCCGGACCCAATCGATCGTGGGCCGTGCGGGCGGTGTTCCCGGCCGGTCGCGCGGCACCCATACGCGCAGCGCGCCCGGTTCGATGACGCAGCGCACCGGCGTGTCGAGGCGGCGGGATTCGCCGTCGACACCGACCGGGAGCTGCGGGGCGTCGGTGTCGACGTCGACCCGCGCGGTGGTGTGCTGGGTGAGCCCGCGGCTGCGGGTGCGGCGGAGCAGGCCGACCGCGTCGCGAGTGTTGGCGACCGAGACGGTGACCGCACCGAGCATGCCGCGATCGAGGCGGTCGCGGCGGTTCAGGCCGGCGAGATCGCTGGTGCCGTAGGGGTTGTTGCTCACCAGGATCGCCTGCGGTCCGACGACCGTGGTGCCGTCGATTCGGGCGACGAGCTGGTGGCCGGTGTGGCCGGCGAGCAGGTCGGGCAGCAGACGCAGGACCGTCGCGGTCTTGTCGTCGCGGTAGGCGGGACTGCGCACGATCTCGGCGTAGACGCCGAACGAGGCGTTGTTGACGAACGGCAGTCCGTTGATCCGGCCCAGGTCCACGCGCAGCTCCACGCCGTCGCGGAGCGCGTCGAGCCCGGCGGCAGGATCGTCGCGATCCAGGCCGAGGTCCATCGCGAAGTGATTGCGGGTCCCCGCGCTGATCACCAGGAACGGCAGATCGTGCTCGGCCGCGACGCCTGCCACCAGGGCCTGGGTTCCGTCACCGCCCGCCACCCCGAGCAGATCCGCGCCCCGCGCGACGGCCTGTCTGGCCAGCGCCTCGACATCGACGTGGCCCTCGAGCATCGCTACTTCCGCACCCAGTTCCTCGGCGCGGCGACGCAGGTCGAACTTCTCGACCTTCCCGCCGCCGGACCGTGGATTCATGATCAGGAACGGGTGCTGGGCGCGCGGGGCCGACCGGCCCGGCGCGGTGGCGGGTGGTGTTCCGGCGCGCAGCGCGATGCGCGCGCAGACCACCGCCAGCAGGGCTGCCGCGACGGCGAGCAACACCACCCACAGCAGCCGGGCGCGCACGAACACCACGACGACGAAGATCGGCGAGAGCACCGCGATCGCCAGCGACACCCAGCGCAGCACTCCGTACCTGGTCAGGAACCAGTACAGCGCGGCCATCGTGACGACCACGCCCCCGGTGCCGATGATCAGCACACCGAGGGTCCCCACGACCCCGGCGAACAGCACCGGGATCACCGCCGTCAGGGCCGCGAACACGAAGGCGGCCCGGGCCGACCAGGTCCGGATCCGCCGTCCGGAGTCGGTGGTCATCGCCCGGCCCGCCGTGGCGCGGGCCGGCATGTCGTCCGTCGCACGGGCGGACTCAGGGCTGTGGTTTCCAGGTGGCGATCGCCCAGATGATCACCACGCTGAGGGCGATGATGATGAACGACCAGGCCGGGTAGTAGGGCAGGGAAAGGAAGTTCGCGACGATCACCAGCCCGGCGACACCGAGCGCGCTGTACCGGCCCCAGGTGGCGCCCAGGACCAGGCCGACGCCGACGATCAGCGCCAGCGCTCCGAGGACCACATGGACCCAACCCCAGGTGGTCGTATCGAACTCGTACACGTAGTCGATTCCGGCCACATATATTTCGTCTTCCAGCAGCGCGGAAATGCCCTGCAGGATCGAGACCGCCGCCAGGATGAGAAGCATGCACGCGGCCGTGATGGATATTCCTTCCGCGACGGCTTGTCGCTGAAAGGGTTCTGCTTCGGGTGGTGCGCGATGCGCTGAGGTATTGCTGGTCATGCTCGACTCCTCGCTGTGCGGAGGGACGCCAGCCCGTCGCGAACAGGATCGCCGACAATTCTGCCGACAGTCCGGTGACGAGGTCGGCGAGCGGGTGATATTCGGTCGAAGAACGTTCTGATTTTACCGAAATAGCATCCTCCGAACAAGGAATCGGGCAGGCACGGAATCAGTCGGTAGATGGGGGGTACGCGTTCACGAGCGCTCCTCGCCTCGGGACCCTGCGGTCGGCCTGTTCCAGCCAACCAGGCGGGCCCGGCGCCGACCTCACCCGGAACGGGTGATTCCCGAGGCGGACCGACGGGGCAGCAGGCCGGTGCCGAACAGCGCCAGGACCGCGATCAGCGCGGTCACCGCGAACGCGACCTGCAGGGCCTCGAGGCGGGCGTCGGCGTTGACCGACTGCACGGCGGCGGCGGTGGTGGCGTCGACCCCGGCCTCGTCGAGGGCGTCGGAGAGCTGCTGGTCCGACAGGAACGGCACCCCTGAAGCCAGATCGGTGGTGGCCTGCTGTTGCACGGCGACCGGCACGTCCGGGTTCTGCTCGATTCCGGCGACCACCGAGGACGTCAGCGTGGCGATCAGGACCGACCCGATCAGCGCGGTCCCCAGCGAGGCGCCGAGCTGGGTCGCGGTGTTCTGGATCCCGCCGACCTCGGAGGTGCGTGAATCGGGCACGGCCGAGACCGTGACCGCACCGAGCTGCGAGGCCAGCGCGCCCAGACCCAGCCCCATCAGCAACATCGGGATCGACACCACCGCCGCGTTGGCGCCGGGATCCATGCCCGCCGCGAGCATCAGCACCCCGACGATGATCACGCCCAGGCCCAGCCGGACCACCCGGCGCGGGTTGGCATGAGGACGGAACTTGGGGATGCCCACCGCGGTCAGCACCAGCGCGACCGACAGCGGCAGAATACGCACTCCGGTCTCGACCGCGCTGAGCTCGAGCACCACCGACAGGAACAGCGGCACCGTGAAGAACGCCCCGGCCTGCACGGCGAACTGCGCGAAGAACATGCTCGACCCGCCCACGAGCTGACGGTTCCGCAGCAGCGCCGGATCGACGAGCGGATCCCGGTCGTGGTCCACCAGATACGCCTGCCAGCGCAGGAACAGGTACAGGGTGAACAAGCCGCCCAGCAACAGCCAGATCACCGCCGACAATCCGAACAGTGCCGGGGCGCCGGATTCCGGCCGCACCCAGCCCCATTCGCTCGACCGCAGCACGCCGAACACGATCGCGCCGAGCCCGACGACCGACAGCGCCGAGCCGATCAGGTCGAGGCGGACCCGCTCGGCGGGCGCGTCCTCGACGCGGCGCAGCACCAGCAGGATCGCCACCACGATGACCACCTCGCCGAAGAAGACGTAGCGCCACGACGCGAATGTCGTCACCGCGCCACCGAGCAGCGGGCCGACGGCGACCGCGATCGCACCCGCCGCCGCCACCATCCCGTAGGCCGCCGGTCGTCGATCGGGCGCGAAGTTACCCGCGACCAGGGAGACGATCGCGGGCATGATCAGGGCCGCGCCGATGCCTTCCAGCAGCGACCAGCCCAGCAGCAGGACGGCCAGATTGGGCGCCAAGCCGGTGACGAACGAGCCGATGCCGTAGATCACCAGGCCGATCCCGAACACCCGGCGTCTGCCGACGATGGCGCCCACTTTGCCGCCGGTGATCATCAGCGAGGCCATGACCAGGGTGTAGAGCGTGATGGCGGTCTGGATGCCGGTGATCGTGGTGTCGAGGTCTTGGGCGACGGTGGCCATCGACACGTTCATCACCGAACTGTCGAGGGTCATCAGGAACTGGCCCGCCGCCAGCACGAGCAGGACGAGCGAACTGGACTTCACCGGTGTCGCCGACATCCGGTCCTCCTCGCGATCAGTGGGTCAGGATGACTTTGACCGCCACCACGGTGGTGGCGACGCAGCCCAGCACGACCGCTCCGGTCAGTGCCGATCGGTCGGGGCGCCGGCCTTGCAGCCGCCGGATGACGAACACGATGCCCGCGATGCGTACCAGCATCGCGACCTCCGCCAGGATCTGCGCGGTGCGTGGTTGCAGCCACCCGAAGGCCGCGGCCGCGAGAATCGCGCACGGCAGCACCGCCGAGGTGAGGATGGGCAGCGAATCGCGCAGGTTCGCCCAGCGTTGCGCGGCGGGCATCGCCATGCCCTGCCGCACCGATTGCCCGACGCTCTCGGCGAACGAATGCGCGATGAACGTCGACACCGCGGTCCCGAGGACGACCAGGATGCCGACGTCCTCGGTGGACGGCGCGACCGGGATCAAGGCGGCGAGGATCAGCACGTTGCCGTAGATATAGGCGCTGATGCGACTGGCCGCATTGCGCTGATCGAGGGGGACCCGGGAGAACAGGGGCCTGTGCAACAGCTCGTGGGTGGTGCCGTCCATCTGTCCTCACCGTGTTCGTCGGGCGCTACCGGTCTCACGTCGGAAAGGTTTGCTTCCTGTGTACTGTATTCGCGGTTCGCCACGGCCGCGAGGAGGTTCGCCCTCCGGCGCCGCCGTGGCGCGGCGTCGGTGCGCGCCGCGCCACGTGCGGCGAATATGTCGACGGCGAGAATTCGTGGCCCGCCACCCGCGGAAATTGCGGCCCGGCCGGAAATTGATCGGCCGGCGCACCCGGTATGCGCGGAACTCGCTGCCCGCGCCGATTTCGCTCCGTCGACGCCCTCACCTGCTGAAACGGCGATCGCGTTGTCGGCGAAACGAATGCGCGCGCGGTCCGGCTGGTAATGCTCCAGTGCTTCGAGATCGCCTCGTGATCGGCGGTCACGAGTTGCTATGGTGGGCAAGCGAATCGTTCATCCGAATGTGAGGAAGCTTGATGGGAAGCACTGCTCTCGACGTCATTGCCCTGCTGGTCAACCGTGCCGCCGGATTCTGGAACTGGATGGCGACCGGCTCGGCGGGATTCCCGCCGCTGTGACGGTGTGATCTGTGCGCGCGAAACCCCTGAAAGCCCCGGGCCTTCAGGGGTTTCGCCGTTTCCGGCCGGTGCGTTTGTAGGGTGGGCCCATGACGACCGTGGACACCGAGGCCGCGCCGGCGCCCCGGCGCTGGGTGCTGGCGATGCGCACGTCGATCGTGCTGGCGGCCGGAGCGATCGGCGTCCTCGTCCTGAACGACGCCACCGAGTTCGACCTGTTGGTCACGGTCGGCGGCGGGCTCGCGCTGCTGGTCGCCGGGGTGCTGTGGATGGTGTGCGCGCCGATCGGGTGCGCGCGCTACCGGCGCTACGGCACGGTGCTGGTCGCGCCGCTGGTGGTGTCGGCCGGCATCGGCGCCGCCGTGGCCGGGATTCCGGATCGGGTGGCGTGGTGGCTGTCGGAATCGGCGGTGACGGAGGTGGCCCGCGCGGGGTGCGACGAGACCCGGGCAGGCTGGATCGGTGTCGTCCGGGTGCACTCGGTCGCCGCGAGCGACGGCGGCTGCCTGTTCCGGATCGGGGACTCGCTCGGGGGCCTGGCCTACTTTCCCGACGGTGCGCGGCCGCCGGTCCACGCCCCCGCCACCTACCAGCCCGTCTACATCCCGTTCGACGGGAACTGGTACCGCTACTCCGTCGACCTGCACGACGAGCACTGAGACGGTCGTCCGGTTCTGTCGGACCCCGGCGTTACCGTTGGCGCACAGCCCATGTCGAGGAGGGTGACGATGACCGACAGTGTCGACGGTGTGCGCGAACGAGCGCGGCGTCCGGAGGATCTGAGCCGGCTGGTGGTCGAACGGCTGAATGCCGGTGACGTGGACGGCCTGGTCGAATTGTATGAATCCGAGGCGGTGCTCGCCCTGCCGGACGGCGTGGTGGCGACCGGCATCGCCGAGATCAGAGCCGCCTACGCGCGCCTGATCGCGGATCGGCCGGTGTTTCAGCTCGGCGCGCAGGCGCCCGCATTACGCGCGGGCGATCTCGCGCTCACCTCGTCGCGGCTGCCCGGCGGAACCGGGGCCACGGTCGAGGTCGCACGCAGGCAGCCGGACGGTAGCTGGCGCTGGATCCTGGACCAGCCGAACGTGCTCGGCTGAGCGGTCGGCGGTGTCCAGAATGTTGGACATCGGCGGCACCGTCTTCTCCGTAGCGTGGTGCTCGGGTCGGGACCAGAACATCGAGGAGGCCTGTACATGACGAGGTCGAATTCCGTCCTCGCGCGGGCGTCGGGCTCCGACGGCGAGTGGCGCACGACGATGCCGATCGCCGCGCACGGAGACGACGCGGGCCGGGTGCAACGCCTGGTCGCCGCGTTCACCGAGGCCGAGGACACGGTGGGCGCCGCCGAGATCGAGGACGTCGTCGCCGCGTGGGTGCGCCAGGGCGTCTCTCTGGAGACGGTGCTGCGCTACGCGGTGCTGCGCGAACACCACAGCGCGGTGCACGCGATCACGGCGGCCCTGCTCGACGGCAGCGCGACCGCGACCATGGCGCGGCGCTGCGGGGTCGAGATCGCGTCGCACTACTGGGTCCTCGCGCTGGCCGTTGCCGACCATCCGGAGTCCGCGGGCCGGGTGCGTCCCGACCGCGCGCAGGCCAGGCGCAGGCTCGAACAGATGCGCGCCGAATTGTTCCGCTGGTCCGACGGCACCGCGCTGTCGCTGCTGACCGGCGACGGCGGCACCGCGCTGATTCCCGGCGATGTCGACGCCGACGAACTCGAGCCGCTCTTCGCCGCGCTGACCCACGCCGCGGGAGTGCCGATCACCGCGGCGGTCGCGCACTGCCCCAGTGACGCGTTGCCGACCTGGGCGGACCGGACGCACAGTCTGCTCGATATGGTGCAGCGGCTCGGCGTCGACGGCCGGCTGCACCACTTCGCCGACCTGGCGCTGGAATACCAGCTGACCAGGCCCGGCCCCGGGCGGGATTTCCTTGCGGCCCTGCTGGATCCGCTCGACGAGCACCCCGAACTGTTCGCCACCCTGCAGTGCCACATCGCGCACGACGTGAACCGGCAGCGCACCGCGCGCGCCCTGCACGTGCATCCCAACACCGTCGATTTCCGGCTCAAGCGCATCGCCCGGCTGACCGGCTGCGACGCGACCCGCAGCCACGGGCTGTGGCGCTTGCGGTCGGCGCTGGTCGCGCGCAGCTACCGCAGTGCGGAACCGGTGTAGCGCAGCGGCTTTCGCCGCACGTCAGTTCTGGTTCAGACCGGTCGACAGCACGACGACGACCTTGTCCTGGGTGACCTCGCTGACCCGGACGTCCATGCCGTTGGCCGCCTGCGACTGCCCGACCGGCACCGTCAGCTGCTGACCGCCGATGCTCAGCGTCACCATGTCGCCGTTCACGGCGACCAGTTCGGCATCGATCCCGAGCACCGACGCCTTGGCGCTCACGCCGCGTTCGAAGGTCACCGTGCACCCGCCGACATTGCATTCGGAGGTGGTGCCGGGCCCCGTCATGGTGCAAGCGGTGGCGGCGAAGGGCAACAGGAGGGCGAACGCGCACAGCGTGATCAGCCGACGAACTGGCATGAGGGCCAGTGTAGTGCGCGCCGACAGGCCGCGGTCCAAAGCGTGGACTCGGGATCGAAGGTGCAACGGAACGGTCTCGCCGTGTTGCGGGTCGACCTCGCCGGGTAATACCGTCGCTGACAGGTAACTGGCATCGCAGACGGGTTGCCGATCGTGTCCGGTACGTCGGGGTGAACTGGCCGAATCTGTTGTTCGCGGACAGACGTGCCGGTCAACCGGGTAGTCGCTGGGGCGAGCGGCCGAGATCGGGAGGTGGGTCGATGAGCGCGAGCGAGATGACGGTTGCCAGCCGCTGGTGGTGGCGGCCGGGGTGGACACCGGGACGGTCCTTCTACGACTGGCAGGTCACGCCGACCCAGCCCGTCGCCGACAAGCTGGTGGAGATCTTCGCGCCGACCCTGACCAGGCTGCCCGGCTTCGAACCCGTCGACGCCGGCCGCCTGCGGATCGGGGTCCAGGGCATCGGCTTCGTCGACGGGGTCAAGGGAGTGCATCTCGCGGCGCTGGTCGCCGGTTCGCGCGCCGCGCTCGCCGAGCGCGCTCCGTTCCAGCTCACCTTCGGCGCTCCCGTGGTTGCCGCCGACTCGATCCGTCTGCCGATCGAGCTGCCCGCCGATCTGCTCGAGGTCCGCGAGGACCTCACCCGCGCGCTGACCGAGGTGTGGATTCGGGAGCGGGTCCCCGAGTTCGGTGAGCCGCTGCGGCCCTTCCTCGCCCTGGCGTACGCGACCCGGCCGACCTCGGTCGAGCACATTCGCGCGGTGCTCGCCGAGGACGGCTTCGCCGACTTCGGCCTCGACGACACCGTGTCGTCGGTGTCGCTGGTCGAATTGCTGTGTGAGAACCAGCGATACGACTGGACCGAGGTGAGCACCGCCGACCTGCTGCGGGTGCCCGATCCGGTCGTCGAACCCACCGTCTACGACGATCCGCTCTTCGGCGCGTTACGACGACCGGCGGACCTGCTCAGGGGATGAGCCGCGGCGGTGGCGTGCCGTGCGGCAGGCGCGGACCCACCGCGACGCGGGCACCCGCGGTCCGGCCCTTGCCCCAGCCGAGCTTCTCGCGGTACCGGCCGATGTGCTCGGTCGGCAGCGTCGCCTCGCGCGGGAGCGCGGTCGACTCCGGGGACACGTAGAGCGCGTCGGTGGGGCAGTACGCCTCGCACATGAAGCAGGTCTGGCAGTCCGATTGCCTCGCGATGACCGGGATGCCCTCGTCGGTGCGGTCGAACACATTGGTGGGGCAGGCGAGCACGCATTTGTCGCAGCCGATGCAATCCTGCGCGCGCAGCAATTCGATCACGACGCCACCGCCAGCCCGGAGTTGCGCGCGTCGGCGGTGCCGGTCCACGGCGCGTCGAGGCCGCCGGAGACCACATGATGGTGCTGCGCCGGGTCGAGGCCGGGATGATCGGCCCGCTTGCTCATGCCCCGGGTCTCGGTGCGCGACAATGTCGATCGGTACATCAGCCTGCCGACCGCGGTGAGCGCCGCGGCCTGGCGCGCCCTGACCCGTTCGTCGCCGGTGGTGCCCGTCAGGCCGTCGGCGGCAGCGGTCCACAGCTCGTCGAGGCGGGCGAGCGCGGGCCGCAACCGGTCGCCGTGGCGCAGGTAGTTCTTCTCGAACGGGATCAGCTCGGCCTTGGCGGCCGCGACCACCTCGTCGGCGGTGAGCGTGCCGGAACCGGTGGGCCGCAGGCCGACCCGGCCCGCACCCTCGACCTCGCCGCCCACCCGCGCCGTACGGGCATAGCGCGCGGCGCCCGCGCCCGCCCAACTGCCCGACGACATCGCCCAGGCCGCGTTGTGGCTGCCGCCGCCGGTGAAGCCGCCGCAGATCCGCTCCCTGGTCGCGGCGTCGCCGGCGGCGTAGAGACCGGGAATCGTGGTGGCGCAGTCGTCGTCGACGACGTCGATGCCACCGGTGCCGCGCACGGTGCCCTCGGCGAGCAGATCGATCTCGAAACGCTGGGTGAACGGGTCGATCCCGCGGCGGTCGAACTGCAGGAAGAAGTTCGGCTGCCCGAGCCGCATCTGTGCCTGCACGGTGGCGTCGGCCCGATCGAGCTGGGCGAACACCTTCTCCTGTACCAGGGTTCGCGCGATCACCGACCGGCCCTTGGTGGACCCGGCGTCGGCGAGCACCCGGCCGTCCTCGCCGAAGAAGGTGGCGTAGCCGTAGTAGGCGGTCTTGGTGATGGTCGAGCCCTTGGGCACGATCGCGTAGGCGTTGGAGAACTCCATACCCGAGAACCGGGCGCCCACCTCGGCCGCCAGCAACGCGCCGTCGCCGGTGTCGACATTGGTGCCCAGCGCCCCGGACAGGAAGGCGCACCCGCCGGAAGCCAGCACCACCGCGCCCGCGGTGATCCGGTAGTCCCGATCGAGCTGACGCTGATGACCGGCCGCGCCGCGGACCGCGCCGGTGTCGTCGACGAGCAGTTCCAGGGCGGGGGAGTGATCGTGGATCCGCACCCCGATCCGCTGCAGCCAGGCACGCATCCGGCGCATGTACTCCGGGCCCTGCACGCCGGTGCGCAACTGCTCGCCGGTCGCCGGATCGACGGGGAAGGGATAGCGGCCCTCGACGGCGAGCCGGTTCATGTTCGTGTAGGTCTGGTCGAGGACGCGGTCCATCCAGTAGTGGTCGGCGAGGTGCCCGCCCAGCGCCTCACGGGACGCTTTCGCGCTCGCGCGGGCCGTGGCCTCGGGCGCGACGTACCACACCCCGGTGCCCGACGGCGCGGTGGCGCCGCTGGTGCCGCAGTAGCCCTTGTCGACCAAGATCACCTCCGCGCCCGCCTCCCTGGCGTGGATCGCCGCCCAGGACGCGGCGGGACCGCCGCCGATCACCAGGACATCGGTGCTGGTGTGCCAGGTTTCGCTCATGGATCGTTCTCCTGTCGAGAAGACCGGTGCCCGGCCGGGGGCCGGGCACCGGAAGGGAAATCAGGCGCCGGTGAATTTCTCGCCGGCCACCGAGCGCGAGGCCGTGCCGTCGACGCCGACCGGGACGTCGCCCTCGAGGGTGGTGCGGTAGAGCACCCGGGTGACATCGAGATGGTCCAGATCGCTCGGGGCCAGGTGCGCGGTGGCGCGGTTGTCCCAGAACGCGATGCTGCCCTTCTCCCACCGGAACCGGACGGTGTAGGCGGGGTGCGAGATCTCGTCGAAGAGCAGCTGCAACAGGGCATCGCTCTGCGGCGGGGTCAGACCGATGATCCGGGTGGTGAAGCCGGGGTTCACGAACAGCACCCGCTCGCCGGTCACCGGGTGTACCCGGACCACCGGGTGCTCGGTGACCAGCGGTGCGGCCGCGATCTTGCGGGCGTAGTCGCTGTCGGCCTCCCACGGCGGGATCCGGCCGCCGAAGCGGTGCTCGGCGCGCAGTCCGTCGAGGAAGGTGCGCAGCGACTCCGGCAGCCCGGCGTAGGCGGCGGCCAGGTTGGTCCACTGGGTGTCACCACCGCGTTCGGGGGCGATCTCGGCGCGCAGGATCGAGGCCGCGGGCGGGTTGATCAGCGGGGAGACATCGGTGTGCCACTGGTTGGTGTAGCTGAACTTCTTGCGGCCGAAGCGCTTCTGGTAGAGGCGGCTGTCGACGGCCAGGATCTCCGGGTGCTCGGTGGGCGCGTCGTCGTCGTAGGGGTGTGACGGGGTGACGGCGCCGAAGCGGCGGGAGAAGGCGATCTGCTCGGTGTGGCCGATCTGCTGATCGCGGAAGAACAGCACCTTGTGCCGGTGCAGGGCGGCGGTGAGCTCGGCGACCTGGCCGTCGGTGAGCTCGGTGCGCAAGTCGATGCCCGCGACCTCGGCGCCGATGTGCCCGGCGACCGGGGTGATCTCGAGTGCGGTGGCGGTGCGGGGGGTTTCGATGGTGGTCATGTTCTCGGTCCTTCGGGGATGCCGGGCTGGGGGCGGTGTGCTCAGCGGCCCGGACAGGAACTGCTCACCACCCGCATGAGATCGATGTCGAGGCGTCGGGTCCGCATCAGGCGCTGACCCGCGAATCCCGCTGGGCGAACTGGCTTTCCACCGGATCGAGGCCGTAGTGGCCGCGCAGCGTGGTGGAGTCGTAGTCGGCCCGGAACAGGCCGCGCTCCTGCAGGATCGGCACCACCCGGTCGACGAAGTCGGCCAGGCCGCCGGGCAGATACGGCGGCATGATGTTGAAGCCGTCGGCGGCGCCCGCCTCGAACCAGGTCTGCAGTTCGTCGGCGACCTGTTCGGCAGTGCCGGCGAAGGTGCGGTGCCCGCGGCCGCCGCCCAGCTTGCCGATGAGCTGACGCACGGTGAGATCCTCGGTCTCGGCCAGTTCCTTGACCAGCGTGAAGCGGCTCTTGCCGCCCTCGATCTCGCTTTCTGCCGGCAGCGGGGGCAGCGGCGCGTCCAGCGCGTGCGCGGTGAGGTCGACACCGAGCATGGACGAGAGCTGGCGCAGCGCGTAATCGGGCGAGATGAGGTCGGTGAACTCCTGCTCGAGTGCCTTCGCCTCCTCGACGGTGTCGGCGATGAACGGCACCAGACCGGGCAGCACCTTCAGCTCGTGGTCGGCGCGCCCGTATTCGGCGAGTCTGCTCTTGAGGTCGCGGTAGAAGCGCACACCCTCCTCGAGGGTGCGCTGCGCGGTGAACACCGCCTCGGCCCGGTGCGCCGCGAACTCCTTGCCGGACTCCGAGGATCCGGCCTGCACCAGCAGCGGCCTGCCCTGCGGCCCGCGCGGCGAATTGAGCGGACCACGCACCCGGAACCGCTCACCGGCGTAGTCGAGGGTGTGCACCCGGGAGGGATCGGCGAACACGCCCGCCTCGGTGTCGAGCACGATCGCCTCGGACTCCCAGCTGTCCCACAGGGCCAGGGCCACGTCGACGAACTCCTCGGCCCGTTCGTAGCGGCGCGCGTGCTCGGGAATCGCGTCGAGGCCGAAGTTGTGGGCCTCGTCGACACTGCCGGAGGTGACGATGTTCCAGCCCGCCCGGCCCGCGCTGATGTGATCGAGCGAGGCGAACGTGCGAGCGAGGTTGAACGGCTCGTTGTAGCTGGTGGAGGCGGTGGCGATCAGGCCGATCCGTTCGGTGGCCGTCGCGATGGCCGACAGCAGCGTCACCGGTTCGAACACCGCGAGGGTGTTGCGTTCGATGCGCGGGCCCACGGCCAGGGTGTCGGCGAAGAACACCGAGTCGAGCTTGCCGCGCTCGGCGATGCGGGCCAGCTCCTGGAAGTGGCGCACGTCGAGGACCCGGTGCGCGTCGGTGCGCGGGTGGCGCCAGGCCGCCTCGTGATGGCCGACGCCCATCAGGAAGGCGTTGAGGTGGAAGGTCTTGCGGGACATGGGGTAACTCCTGGTCAGGCGTCGGTGGGCGAGGTGCGCCAGCGGGAGAGGCGACGTTCCAGCGCGACGAGGGCGAAGTTGAAGCCGAGGCCGATCAGCGAGATGGCCACGATGCCGGCGTACATCTGCGGAATCTGGAAGTTCTGCTGGGCCGCGGTGATCAGATAGCCGAGACCGGCCCTGGCGCCGACCATCTCGGCGGCGATCAAGACCAGGATCGAGCCCGCCGCCGCCATCCTGATACCGGTGAAGATCGACGGGATGGCCGCGGGCAGGATGACTTTCTGGAACAGCTGGATCGGGGAGAAACCCAGCGACACCGCCGACTTCACCAGCAGCGGATCGACCGTGCGCACACCGGTGATGGTGTTGAGCAGGATCGGGAAGAACGTCGCGTAGCCGATCAGCGCGATCTTGGAGGTCTCACCGATGCCGAGAATCAGCACGAACACCGGCAGCAGTGCCAGGGCGGCGGTGTTGCGGAACAGCTCGAGCACCGGATTGAGGAAGTCGGAGACGGGCTTGTACCAGGCGATCGCGATCCCGACCGGCACCGCGATCACCAGGGCGATCGAGAAGCCGGTGACGGACCGGGTGAGACTGGCCGAGACGTGTTCGCCCAGTTGCCCGTTGGCGGCCAGTTCGGCGAAGGCCTGCACCACCACCGAGAACGGCGGCAGGAACACTTCGTCGACCAGGCCGAGTCTCGGCGCGAGTTCCCAGGCGCCGAGCAGCAGCGCGAAGGCGAGCAGCGGCTTGGTCAGCCGGATCAGGGTCGCCGCCGTCGTGCGCGCGGCCCGGGTCAGACCGGCGGGGACCGTGGGCCGGGGGACCGCAACGGCCAGGGGCGCGGCTGGTCGCTCGGCGACGTCGGTGGGGCGGACGAGGAGGGGGACGGCGCTAGACATGGGCGGGACTCCTGTCGGTGGACGCGGCCGCCTCGGCGGCGCTGTCGTCGGTGGCGAGCTCGAGCCGCTGCGCCCGGCTCACCTCGCTCTGCAGTTCGGTCCAGAGGCGGTGGCGGTAGTCGCGGAACTGTTCGCTGGAGCGGACGTCGATGTCGCCGGTCCGGTTGATGTCGATGTCGATCACGGCCTTGACCCGGCCGGGCCGCGAGGTGAGCACCGCGACGCGCTGCCCCAGGTACACGGCCTCGTCGATGCCGTGGGTGATGAACAGGATGGTCTTGCCCGTGGTGCGCCAGATGCGCAGCAGTTCGTCCTGCAGCGATTCCCTGGTCTGCGCGTCGAGGGCGGCGAACGGTTCGTCCATGAGCAGCACCTCGGGGTCGAAGGCCAGGCTGCGGGCGATCGCGACGCGCTGTTTCATGCCGCCGGAGAGCTCGTGCGGGTAGCGGTCGCCGAAGCCGGCCAGACCGACCAGCTCCAGGTAGTGATCGGCGATCGCCTTGCGTTCCTTGCGGGCCACGCCCTTGGCCTCGAGACCGAACTGGATGTTGGCGCGGGCGGTGCGCCACGGCAGCAGCGCGTACTGCTGGAACACCACGCCGCGGTCGAGGCCGGGGCCGGTGATCGGGGCGCCGTCGAGCAGGATCTGCCCCGAGCTGGGGGTGCTCAGGCCGCCGAGCAGATCCAGCAGGGTGGACTTGCCGGAGCCGCTGGGGCCGACCAGGACCAGGAACTCACCCGCGCCGACCTCGATGCTGATGTCGTCGATCGCGGTGAACTTCTCGGCCGCGCCGCGCACGGCGAACTGTTTGCCGACGCCGCGCAGTGCGAGTTTGGCTGTGGTGGTACTCATTTCGCGGCCACGACCTCTCCGGTCGGGCCACTGGCCGGCTGGTAGGTGCCGTTGGCGTAGGGGTTGTCCTGGTTGGTGTAGAGGTCCTTGGCGGCGATCTTGCCCTTGGGCAGTTCACCGTTGCGCTCGAGCCAGTCGATCCAGATCTGGATCTCGCGCTCGGCGATCACCGCGCCCGCGACCGGGATGCCGGAGCTGCGCCAGTAGTCGAGCAGCTTGAGGTTCTCGTTGCGGCCCCGCTTGGAGATGATCTCGGCGAACTTGGCGACCACCTCGTCGCGCGGGGTGATCTGCAGCCAGCGGGTCGCCCGCGCGGTGCCCTGCACGAAGTCCTCGACCGCCTCGCCGTTCTGGGCGATGTAGTCCTTGCGGAAAACGTAGGTGCCGTAGTCGAATTCGCCGAAGATGTCCTTGTCGGTGAACAGCGGGTGCAGGCCGCCGCGCGGCACCGCGGTCTCCCGGTACACACCGCCCAACGCCGCGACGTCGATCTGGCCGCTGCGCAGCGCCTCTTCGGTGTTGATCGGCGGGACCACGATCAGCTGGACCTGCTTGATCTCGGCCTCGCTGAGGCCCTGCTGATGCAGCCATTCCCGGGTGACGAACTCGTGGTGGGCGCCGAGAGTGTTGACGCCGACCTTCTTGCCGATCAGGTCACGGGCGCTGGTGATGCCGGCATCGTCGCGGACGAAGTAGCCGGTGAAGGACTTGGCATCGGAGCCGTAGGAACTGAGCACCGCCTGCACCGGGGCGCCCCCGGCGGCGAGCTTGACCACCGCGCCGTTGAACGCGCTGCCGAATTCGATCTGTTTGGTGGCGGCGGCCTGGATGTTGGCCGGTCCGCTGGTGGTGTCGCCTTCCCACTGCAGGCTGATCTTGCTGAAGTAGCCCAGGTTGTCGGCGAGTTCGAAGGCGGTGACCAGGCCGGTCTGGCCCTGATAGCGCAGGACGGTCTTGCCGTCGGCGGTCGTCGGCGCATCGGAGGCGCCGCACGCGGTGACCACCGCGAGGGCGGCGGGAACGACGAGCGCGGCGGCGAGCGCACGCAGCGGACGTCGTCGGAAGAGGGTGGAGAACATGTTTCGGGGTTCTTTCGACGGCACGCGTGACCGCGCGGCGGGCCACACGGGGCGCACGCCGCGACGCTCCGCGCGAACGGATTACCGGGGGTGAGAAAGGAGGAATCGGCGGACCTGGGATGCCGCCGCGGCGTCAGCGGCGACAGAATCCGGGCGACAGGCGCATCAGGTCCACCGTACGGCGGCGGACGAGCGCGGGGGATTCGATCATGACGGGACTTTCCTGATGAAGTGCGACGAAGTGTGCGCCGCAACGGATTCCATAGTGCGCCCGCTGGTATCCGGGCGGCAATGTCGTTTTCGCATCGTGGAAATCACGGTGCGCCGAATCCCGTACCAGCGGCGCCCGCGTGGAAATACGGTCCGATCCGCACGGCGATCTGGTGCATGGCGGGCACGACGGCCCGCACGAGATCACGGTCGAGGCGCACCGAACGTGCCTGCACGCCCAATGCGCCCCAGACCTGTTTGTCCGGCCCGAGCACTGGGACGGCGATCGCGCGGATCGGTTCCTCGCTGTCGATCTCCTCGACCGCGAACCCGCGCCTGCGCACGGTGTCGAACAGTTCGCCGTGGCCGGTGTCGGCCCTGGCCGGGGTGTGCGCGAGCAGGGCGTGGCCGACCGCGCTGGTATGCAGCGGCCTGCGCTCCTGCGGAATCTGGTTGTGGCAGAAGTACACCGGCGGCCGGGCCTGGAAGACGGTGAGCGCCTCCTCGGCGTCGGGCACGCTCAAACTGACGGTGATCTTGATGCCGGCCGCGAGCGCGTACAGATGTGGTGCGGCGGCGTCGAGACCCAGCCGCGAGAGCGCGGGCCGGGCCAGGCAGGCCAGCCCGTGCCCGATCCGGTAGCGATCGGTGACCGGATCCTGCTCGAGCAACCGGCCGCGCACCAACGCCTGGGCGAGCCGGAAGGTGGTACTGACCGGCAGTCCCGCCCGCTGCGCGAGCTCACTGAGCGAGAGTTCGGGATCGCTGCCCTGGAAGCAGTTCAACACGTGCACCGCGCGGTCGACTGCTTGCGCGCCGGAACGCGGCGGTTCGGTGGCGGTCATGGCGGCTCCCTCTCGACGAAGTGCCGTGAACTATCGCCACTGCCGTGATCAGGCGCAATCCTTCCGCGCACCGATAGCGGAATTCGACGGGTGCGGCGCGGGCGCTACTCGTCCTCGGCCGGGGCCCGGCCGATCGGTGAGGAGAGCCGGATGACACCGGCGTCCAGGTCGACGGCCAGCCGGGGATCGTGCTCCTGCCCGTCGCTGTCGCCGCTGCCCTCGTTCTGCAGCTTCTTGCCCGGAAACAGCTCGCCCATGATGCCCACGGCTCCACGATAGCCGCGGGCAGCGGCGCGCACCTCACCAGAAGCGCGGAGTCAGGCCCCAGTCGGCGAACTCGGCGGCGAGCAGATCCTGCAGGGCCGCGCGGGTCGGGAAGCGGTCGGGATCGCCCCCGGTGACCACCAGGGTGACGGTGTCGTCGTCGCAGGAGAAGGCCAGGTTGACGCCGACTTCCACCTGCCGGAACAGTTCCACCGGGCCGGGGTTGACCACCGGTCGCATGATGACGTCGCGGGCCCGGTGCGGGCCGAGGACGGCGATGTTCTGGGCGGTGCGCCCCATGTTCGTGCACAGGCATTCCGGCGCTTTGGCGGTGCGCGCGAACTTGTGCAGCACCACCTTCGGCAGCAGCATCTGGACCGGCTGCAGGTGCTGGATCGGCGGGATGGTCTCGGGATTGCGGTAGGCCAGGCCCGCGGCCTTGAGCGCGGCGCGGACCGCGGGCAGGTCGGCGCGCTCACCCGCCCGGTAGGTGACGCTGATCGGCAGCCCGGTGGTGGCGTTGGCCCGGGGATCGTCGGCCACCCGCATCGAGTGCGGGATGTCCACGCGGACCTCGGCACCGTCGGCGATGCGGCCACTGCGCCCGAGCAGACCGACGGCGACGCCGATCAGCAGGCCGTTGGTGGTGCCGCCGTTGGCCGCGGCGACCGCGTCCCAGTCGGCGAGGTCGACCTGGACGATCGTCTCGGCGGCCTGCCAGGTCTCCGAGTGCGGGAGGCGGGGTTCGGCCGGGCGCGGATTGCGGGCGGGCTCGCTGACACCGCGAGCGCGCCGCGCCGCGCGGACACCGCGCGCGACCGCGCGCAACTGCCCCGTGGCGTCGGCGAGGTCGGCGGCGAAGCGGCCACGGCCGGCGACCGGGCCCACCAGATTGCCCGCGCTGGCGGCGCGGTCGGGATCCTCGCCCCGGTTGAGCCGGTCGAGCGAATCGACGATCGCGTGCATCATCCCGCCGCCGTCGCAGGCGACATGGGAGGCGACCAGGGTGACAACGGTGCCGCCGGACTCCGTGTGCGCGCCCGCCAGCTGCCACACCAGGCCGCGTTCGGGGTCGAACTCGACCGCGGCCTGCTCGAGGAACCACTCCAGCACCCGGTCGTCGGGCAGCGGTGTCGGCGTCCAGATCAGCGGCATCGACTCCGTGGCGGGCTCCCAGTGCGCCCGCGCGATCGGGAACCGGGTGGTGCGGACCTTACGGGCGATGAACCCCGTGGCCAGGTGCGCGTGCCAGCGCCGCAGCAGCTCGGGGTCGAGCTGCTCGTCGAAGCGGTAGGCCAGCTGGTTGACCAGTGCGTTGGGGTAGAGGCTGTGCAGTTTGAAGAACAGGTCGTCGTCGGCGGTGATCCGGTTGAGGCCGGCCGGTCCGGTGGCGACGGCCGCGACGGCGGGGGAGGTGACGGTCATCGGGAACTCCTCATCGGGAACGGAGGGTGCGCACGGTCAGCGGCGCGAAGACGGCGACGACGACCACCGAGGCCACCAGCGACCAGCACGCGTCGGCACCGACGGTGCCCGCGGCGGCCAGCTCGCGCACCGCGGAGACCAGGTAGGACACCGGATTCACGTCCGAGACGTGCTGCATCCAGGTGGGCATGGACTCCTCGGGAACCAGGGCGTTGGAGGCGAAGCCGAGGAAGGTCAGGACCAGCATGCACATGCCCTGGACGGCGGCGGGCCGGGCGACGGTCGCGCCGATGAAGGCGAACAGCCAGCTGATCGCGGTGGTCGCGACGACGACCAGTACGGCGCCGGCGAGGAACCCGGCGGTGTGCTCGGGCCGGTAGCCCATGCAGAACCCGACGATCACCACCGTCGTCGCGGCGATGAGGTACCGCACCGTGCCCGCCAGCAACGCTCCGGCAACCGGGGCGGAACGGGCGATCGGCATGGCGACGAAGCGGTCGAAGACTCCCGAATGGATGTCCTCGGACAGCTGCACGCCGGTGGCGACCGAGGAGGTGAGCACGATCTGCACCAGCACGCCCGGGATCATGATCGGGAGGTAGGCGTCCATGCTGCCCGCGATCGCGGTGCCGAAGATGCTGCCGAACAGCACCGGGCCCACGATGGGCAGCAGGATGGCGTCGTAGAGCAGTTGCGGGCTGTGCCGGAAGGTGAGCAGGCCACGCCAGGCCATCATCAGCGCATGGTGCAGCGCGGCGAGCGCGCCGACCCGGGTGATCCGCGGCGCGCGCACGACCTGCGGGGGCGTCGTGGTGGTCGTGGTGAGAGTCATGGCGTTGCTCGACCTTTCACGAAGGGCGGTCATGCCGCGTCGACGGTGTCGGCGGTGCGGGCGTGCCCGGTCAGTGCCAGGAACACCTCGTTGAGATCGGGCCGGTCGACCGCGAACCCGCGCAGCGTGAGCCCCGCGGCGCGGCAGGCGGCGACGATGTCGGCGCCGAGCGCGACATCGGGCAGGGTCACCGTGAGCGTGCCGGTCGAGGAGCCCTCGGGGACCTCGCCGGTGAGTTCCTGGATCAGCGCTTCGGCGCGGCGCAGGTCCGCGGTGTCGGGAATGTCGAGGCGCAGCACCTGTTCGCCGATGGAGGACTTGAGCTCGGCGGCAGTGCCCTCGGCGACGAGCGTGCCCCGGTCGATCACCGCGATCCGGTCGGCCAGCGCGTCGGCCTCCTCGAGGTACTGCGTGGTCAGCAGCACGGTCGCACCGCGGTCGACCAGACCGCGCACGATGCCCCACATCCGGTCGCGGGTGTGCGGGTCCAGGCCCGTGGTCGGCTCGTCGAGGAAGATCAGCGGGGGCACGGTGATCAGCGTCGCGGCCAGGTCCAGGCGGCGGCGCATCCCGCCGGAGAAGGCCGAGACGCTGCGGCGCGCGACAGCCGAGAGCTCGAACTCCGCGAGCAGTTCGTCGCTGCGCGCGGCGGCCGCGCGCCGGGAGAGGCCGAGCAGGCGGCCGAACAGGCGCAGATTCTCACCCGCGGTGAGGGTTTCGTCGACGGAGGCGTATTGGCCGGTGAGCCCGATCATCGAGCGCACGGCGGTGGCCTCGCGGACCACGTCGAAACCGAACACCTCGGCGCTACCGCGATCGGGGCGCAGCAGCGTCGCCAGCATGCGGACCGTCGAGGTCTTGCCCGCGCCGTTGGGGCCAAGCATCGCGAAGACCGAGCCCGCCGGGATGCTGAGATCGATGCCGCCGACGGCGGTGAAGTCGCCGTAGGACTTGCCGAGTCCGCTGGTGCGGACCGCGATGTCGGTGGTCACCGGTGCCTCCCGGCATGGTCGAGTTCGGGGGTCGAGAACGTCAGGGGGACGAGGTGTTCCACCTCGTCGGCGGCCAGCGCGACGCCGTGGTCGGGGAAGCGGTTCGCGTACGCGGTGGCGCGCGAGACCACGGTCGGGTCGGCGACTCGGTCCAGCAGGGTGGTGAGCCGCTCGGCGGTCAGCTCGGCGGCGCGCAGGGTGTCGGCCAGTCCGAGGCGGGCCAGGGCCTGTCCCCAGTACGGCTGGTCGGCCTGGATCGAGCAGATCACCTGGGGCACACCGGCGCGCAGCGCGGCGGCGGTGGTGCCCGCCCCGCCGTGGTGCACCGCGGCGGCACAGCGCGGGAACACCGCGGCGTGGTCGACCTGTTCGACGATCGCGACGTCGGCGGACAGCTCCGGCTCGATGCCGGCCCAGCCCGCGGCCAGCAGCAGTCGCCCGCCCCGCCGGGCGCAGACCGTGCGCAGCATCGCCACCAGCGCCGCCGGATCGTCGACGGCCATCGAGCCGAAGCCGACATAGATCGGTGCGGCGCCCGCGTCGAGCCACGCCGTCAACGCGGGATCGGCCGGGCCGCCGAGGAATCCGTCGGTATCGACGGCGAAGCCGGTGATCGGATGCCGATCGGGTAGTTCGGCCGCGAGCCCGGGGAACAGGTCGATGTCGTAGGCCTGGATCGAGACCCGCTGCGGGAGTGGGTGTTCCACGATGCCGAACTCGGCGAGCGGTTCGGCGAGTGCGGCATCGCGGGCCCAGCGCAGACCCGACCAGATCCGCCGGTTGAGCGCGCCGGGAATCCTGGCTCCCCACGCGGTGGGTACCACGGGCACCGAGCGATTCGGGTGGATGGGGAAGAAGTGCACCGCGGCCAGCGGCAAGCCGACCCGCCGGGCGGCCTTCTCGGCCGCCTCCTCGCCCGCCATGCCCGTCACCAGCACGTCGTGGCCCGGCGCGAGCGCGAGCAGGTCACGGACCGCTTCGGCCACGCCGCGGCGCTGCAGATCCAGCACGGCCCGCAGCCGCTGACGCGGGCTGGGGCTGCGGAAACGCCGGTCGGCGTGCTGGGTGCGCAGCAGTTCGGCGCTGTCGCGACCGAAGCCGACCGCGGGAATGCCGTGCGCGGTGGCGAAGTCGACGAGGTTGGGGGACAGGGCGAGCGTCACCGAGTGCCCGCGAGCCTGGAGCTCGCGGGCCAGCAGGATGCCCGGTTGGGCATCGCCGCGGCTGCCGGTGAAGGCCAGCAGTGCGCGCATCGTCAGCCCGCGCTCAGCGCTGCCGACGCGGAGTCGGCGATCGGGGCGTTCGTGACGGGCGCCGCGAGGGTGGTGACCGCGTAGATGGCCCTGGCGAATTCGGTGAGGAACCGGTCCATCACCTCGGCGGGCAGCCCGGCCGGGTAGCGGGTGGACACGTAGAGCCCCTCCGGACCGCGCACGACCCAGAAGTACACCTCGTCGGTGGAGTACGACACCGCCCGCAGCGTGCGTCCGCGCAGGTCGGCGACCAGCTCGTAGTCCGGCAGCATCCGGATGTCGAGGAATGACGCGCCGAAGGTCGGGCCCTCGAGCGCACCCGCCATCGCCAGCGACCGGCCCCAGGAGGCGTCATTGCAGATGTGGGCGCGCTTGAGGGCGGCCCGGGTGATCTCGAGCGCGGCGCCCATGTCGGCGCCGGCGGGCAGGGTGATGTCGACCGGGACGACATTGACGAACCAGCCCATCGACTCGAGCCAGGTCAGGTCCGGGCGGGTCGCGATCGGCATGATGGTGCGGAAACGGTCGTCGCCGAACACTTCTCGCGAAGCGGCGGCGAGCGCGGCGAACACTGTGACCGAGAGCCGGTGCTTGAGCCGGTCGAGCGCCCCTTCGACCTCCTCGAGCTGGTCGAGGGTCAGCAGCGTGCGCGAGACACTGGGCTGGGCGTGCTCGCCGTCGAGCGCGGCCACCATGCCCTCGGCGAAGCGGGGCATCGGCGAGCCGGGGGTGCCGACGAAGTCGCGCCACACGGCGACGGCGGGGGAGTCGGGGGTCAGTTCCTCGGCGGCGGCGCGTTCGGCGGCGGCGAAGTCGGCCGCACTGCCGAAGGTGGCCGAATCACGGATCTCCCCGCCGTCGCGCACCGCGGTGTAGAGGGTGCGCAGCTCGAGGATCAGCACGGCCTGGGAATAGGCGTCGAGCACCGAGTGGTCGGCGGCGACCAGGACCGTGAAGTCGTCGGTGTCGTGGGCGACGGTGGCCACCAGCAGATGCGGCCAGACCAGCGGCGAGAGGCGCAGTTCCAGCTCGTCGCACAGGAATTCGTTGATCAGCTCGCCGTCGGTGAGCTCGGGCACCGGTGCCGAGGTGACCCGCACGGTGCCGGGAGCGGTGGTGATCCGGTGGTAGTCGCCGTCGCCGGTGGGGGCGACGGTGGTGCGGAAACCCTCGTGGCGGTCGTGCCACAGTTCCAGGGTCCTGGCCCATACCTGCGCGTCCAGCGGCGCGTCCATCTCGAAGATGGTGCCGATCCAGCGGCCGCGACCGGGGGTGGGATCCTCCGGATCGAGGAAGCCGAGGTACTGGGAGTGGACGCTGGCGAGGGGGCGTTCGTCGTCATACCACGAGTCGGCGGTGGCCAGTTCCGGTGTCCAGATGGACAGGGCGCCGGAGCGAATCGTGAATTCGGACAGATGGGTGTATTCCATGCGGGGTCACCTCGAGGTGCAGTGCATGCCGAAGACGGCGCGAACGGGGATATCGGTGACCGCGGTCGCGTCACCGGATGTTGCTCTGGATCCCGCACCGGATGTAGCTGGCGAACCCTGGGCTATCCCGAGTCTATAACTCTGAGAGTTTTCTGAAATACGCGTTAGTCACAACTGGTCTATGTGAAGAAGCTCACTTTCAAATTGTCCCGGATCCCCAGCGTAACCCGGTGCCCCTGAAGTAAGGGGGTTTCAGTTCAGAAAGTCCACGACCGAACCGATGAATCGCCTATGAGCTGCGCTTATGTCGTGAAAGTCGGGCCGAACTCGGCGAGCACGGTGCCGTGCCGGACCACGCCGGAGAGTCCGGGGAGCTCGATCGGGGGCGTCCAGGAGCGGAATCCGTCATAGCTGTCGCTGACGACATAGCGGCCGTCGGTGTAGGCATCGAGGTAGATCCGGTGCCCGCCGTCGGGCAGCCGGACCACCGACTGACCCTCGCTCGGACCACCCCAGCCGGCCCAGTCGCCGGTCGCCACGAAGGTATAGGGCCCGACCGGACGGTCGGCCACGGCCAGTTCGATCAGCTTGGTGTCCTCGTTCTTGACGAAGGCGAACAACCGTCCGTCCCACCGGACCAGGGTGGTGTCGATATGGCCGAGGGAACCCGGTCGGGCGGGGCCGAGCCCGAGCAGCGGCACCGGCGGCGCCCAGGTCGTGAGGCCGGCGTCGAGCGGGATCAGCAGATGCGGGGTGAACCCGTGGCCCCAGGTGAGCGAGACGATGATGCCGACGCGGCCGGCGGCGTCGGCGTACCACTCCGGCGCCCACGCGCCTTCGAGCCTGCCCGGCACCAGCATCGGCGCGGGCGCCATGGGCGTCCAGGTGATGCGGTCGAGGCTGTGGGCCAGGCCGATCGCGGTGGCGTCACCGGCCATCGTGTAGGTGAGGTAATAGCGGCCGTCGGTGTGGCGCAGGATGCTCGGATCGCGGACCAGTCCGGTGGGCGGGGTATACGCGTGCTCGCTGACCGGGGTGAACTCGGTGCCGTCGACCGACTCGTACACCGCCAGCGTGGTATCGCTGTCGGCGCGGAACGCGGTCATCGTGTAACGGGTGGGGGTGCGCTCGGGGTCGATCCCGACACCGGGCCCCAGCGCCGATTGCGCCCCCGCGGTTCCCATTGCGAGCAGCGGCACCCCGGCCAGCAGCGCGAGTGCGGATCGTCGGCCCACTGTCATCGCCATGACCTGGGATTATCCGAGCGGAAACCGCCCCGGCGACGCAGACGCGCCGCACGGGGTTCAGCCGCGCGCCGCCACCGGCTCGGTCTCCGAGGCCGTCGGCGGAGCCGTGACCGGCATCTTCGCGTCGAGGGCCAGCCCGAGCAGGCCCAGCGACAGGCAGACCGCCGAGACGGTGACCGCGATCGGATCGGTAGGGCCGGCCAGGGATCCGGCGAGCACGACCGTCGAGATCGTGCCCGGCGCCGACCCGACGAGCGTGGCCGCCAGATAGGGCAGCACCCGCACCGAGGACAAGCCGCAGCAGTAGTTGACGATCGAGAACGGCGCGAGCGGGATCATCCGCAGCGCTGCCACCGCGAGCCACCCGCGCTGGGCCAGCCGGTCATCGATCGCGCGGACCGCCGGATGGTGCAGATGCTCGGCGACCCGGTCGCGGCCGACCGCGCGCACGCCCAGCAGCGCCAGCGTCGCGCTGATCGCGGTGGCGCCCAGCGCGACGGTCGACCCCAGTACGGGACCGAACAGGACACCGCTGGTCACCGTCAGCACCGTGCGCGGCACCGGCGCCACCGCGACGAGCGCGTAGAAGAGGAAGAACAGCAGCGGCAGCAGCGGACCCGCGCCGCCTGCCCACTCCCTGATCTGCTGCGGGCCGGGCAGCGGAACCATCATCGCCACCACGAACAGCACGGCGATCCCGGCCAGAGCCATGAGCAGGCGCGGGGAGCGGATCAGTCGGGACACCGGATAAGCGTACCGGCCGGTAGGGGATGGCCGGAGCGAGTGGACAGGGTGTCACAGTTAGCATCATGTAAGAACCGGACACATCCTGGTTCGCCGCAGTATTCCGCTGCTGGGCTGATGCTGCCGGATCGGCAGTACACCGGGATGCGGTCGTCGAATGGAAGAGAGAACAGCAGCTATGCCGATTGGTTCAGAGTCCGGGGCGGGACTCGCACCGGATCCGGTGCCCGAGTACGCCGCGTGGCGCAAGGGTGTGGCGGGCGTGCTGGCGAAAGCGCGACGGGTCGAGGCTGCCGAGCTCCCGGCGGAGCCCGAGCATCTGCTCGACGAGACCACCTATGACGGGCTGACCATCGCCCCGCTCTATACCCGCCGCGACGAACTGCCCGAGCAGCCGCTGCCGGGCGCTTTCCCGTTCGTCCGCGGTGGCAGCGCCACCCGCGACCCGCAGCGCGGCTGGTTCGTCGCCGCCTTCGCCGGCTCGGCCGATGCCGCGGCCACCAACCGGACGATTCTCAGCTGGCTGGAGAACGGCGTGAGCGCCGTGTCGCTCGGCGTGGGCGCCGAGGGCGTCGCGACCGCCGACATTCCCACCGCCCTGACCGGCCTGCTCTTCGAGCTGGCCCCGCTGACCCTGGTGGCGGGCGTCGACGTCGACGCCGCCGCCGCGCAGGTCTTCACGGTGCTCGACGGCTACCAGCTCGCCGAGCGGGCGCAGATCCAGGTCGGCCTGGGCGCCGCGCCGCTGACGAGTGCTTTCGCCGGCGCCGCCGACATCGACATCGATCAGGCCGTCGCCCTGGCCACCCGCGCGATCGCCCGTCCGGAGACCGTGCGCGCGATCACCGTGGACGGCACCGCCTTCCACAACGCCGGCGCCGCCGACGCTCAGGAACTGGGCGCGTCCGTCGCGGCCGGTCTGGCGTACCTACGCGCGCTGACCGCCGCCGGGGTCGACATCGCCGACGCGTTCGGTCAGCTCGAGTTCCGCTTCGCGGCCACCGACGACCAGTTCGCCACGATCGCGAAGTTCCGCGCGGCCCGGCGTCTCTGGGCCCGCGTCGCGCAGGTGTGCGGCGCGCCCGCTTTCGGCGCCGCCCCGCAGCACGCGGTGACCTCGGCCGCCATGATGACCCAGCGCGACCCCTGGGTGAACCTGCTGCGCACGACCCTGGCCGCCTTCGGCGCCGGTGTCGGTGGTGCCGACTCGGTCACCGTGGCCCCGTTCGACTCCGCTCTGCCCCCGGGCGAACTCGGCGTCTCGCAGTCGTTCTCGGAGCGCATGGCCCGCAATATCCAGCTGCTGCTGCTCGAGGAGTCGCGTCTCGGGCACGTCCAGGACCCGGCCGCCGGTTCCTGGTACGTCGACTCGCTGACCGACGAACTCGCCGCCAAGGCCTGGGAGTTCATGCAGGAGATCGAGGCCGCCGGTGGCTATCCCGCCGCGCTGGCCGCGGGCTTGGTCGCCGAGCGCATCGCCGAGACGGCCGCCACCCGCGCCGCCGACATCGCGCACCGCAAGACCGCGGTCACCGGCGTCAACGAATTCCCCAACCTGGCCGAGACCCCGCTCTCGGAGCAGGCCCGCACCGCGGACTCGGTCGCGCGCTACGGCGCGGCGTTCGAGTCGCTGCGCAACCGTTCCGACGCCTACCTCGCGGCCAACGGTGCCCGGCCGCAGGCGCTGATCGTGCCGCTCGGCCCGGTCGCCGAACACAACGCCCGCACGATCTTCACCGCGAACGTGCTGGCCTCCGGCGGTATCGAGTCGGTCAACCCCGGCCCGCTGACCGTCGACGGAATCGCCGCGGCCGCCACCGCGTCCGGTGCGCCGATCGCGGTGCTGTGCGGTGCCGACAAGCGCTACGGCGAGGAAGCCGGCGCCGCGGTCGAGGCCCTGCGTGCCGCGGGCATCGACACGGTCCTGCTGGCCGGACCGGAGAAGTCGGTCGCGCAGTACAGCGGTACACAGCGTCCCGACGGGTACCTGACCCTGCGCATCGACGCGGTCGCGGTCCTGTCGCAGCTGCTGGAGAAGGTGGGAGCCTGATGACGACATCCGATATCGAGCACCTGGTCGGTAGTTTCGCCGAGGTGCCGCTGACCGAGCACGCGCCGACGGCCGCCGAGGTCGACGACGCGCAGGTCAAGGAGTTCGTGGCCGAGGCCGCCGCGGCCAACCACACCACCGCCGACCAGCTCACCTGGGCCACGCCCGAGGGCATCGACGTGCCGCCGGTGTTCACCAAGGCCGACCGCGATGCCGTTGTCGCGCAGGGTTATCCGCTCGACACGGTGCCCGGCGTGGCGCCGTTCCTGCGCGGTCCCTACCCGACCATGTACGTCAACCAGCCGTGGACCATCCGCCAGTACGCGGGCTTCTCCACCGCCGCCGACTCCAACGCCTTCTACCGCCGCAACCTGCAGGCCGGTCAGAAGGGCCTGTCGGTCGCCTTCGACCTCGCCACCCACCGCGGCTACGACTCCGACCACCCGCGCGTGCAGGGTGACGTGGGCATGGCCGGCGTCGCGATCGACTCGATCCTGGACATGCGCCAGCTCTTCGACCAGATCCCGCTGGACCAGGTGTCGGTGTCGATGACCATGAACGGCGCGGTGCTGCCGATCCTGGCGCTCTACGTCGTCGCCGCCGAAGAGCAGGGAGTCGGGCCCGAGCAGCTGGCCGGAACCATTCAGAACGACATTCTGAAAGAGTTCATGGTCCGCAACACCTACATCTACCCGCCCAAGCCCTCGATGCGGATCATCTCCGACATCTTCGCCTTCACCAGCGCCAAGATGCCGAAGTTCAACTCGATCTCCATCTCGGGCTATCACATCCAAGAGGCGGGTGCCACAGCCGATCTGGAGTTGGCCTACACCCTGGCCGACGGCGTGGAGTACATCCGGGCCGGTATCGCGGCGGGCATGGACGTCGACAAGTTCGCTCCGCGCCTGTCGTTCTTCTGGGCCATCGGCATGAACTTCTTCATGGAGGTCGCCAAGCTGCGCGCGGGTCGCCTGCTGTGGAGTGAGCTGGTCTCGAAATTCGAGCCCAAGAGTGCGAAATCGCTGTCGCTGCGGACGCATTCGCAGACTTCCGGTTGGTCGCTCACCGCCCAGGACGCCTACAACAATGTGGCGCGCACCTGCATCGAGGCGATGGCCGCGACCCAGGGCCACACCCAGTCGCTGCACACCAACGCCCTCGACGAGGCGCTCGCGCTGCCGACGGACTTCTCCGCCCGCATCGCGCGCAACACCCAGCTGCTGATTCAGCAGGAGTCCAACACCACCCGTCCGATCGACCCGTGGGGTGGCTCGTACTACGTGGAGTGGCTCACCCACCAGCTCGCCGAGCGCGCCCGCGCGCACATCGCCGAGGTGGAGGCGCACGGCGGTATGGCGCAGGCGATCTCGGAAGGCATTCCGAAGCTGCGCATCGAAGAGGCCGCCGCCCGCACCCAGGCGCGCATCGACACCGGCCAGCAGCCGGTGATCGGCGTCAACAAGTACCAGGTCGAAGAGGATCAGCAGGTCGAGGTCCTCAAGGTCGAGAACTCGCGCGTGCGCGCCGAGCAGATCGAGAAGCTGGAACGGCTACGCGCCGAACGTGATTCGGCCGCCGTCGAGGCCGCGCTGGCCAACCTCACCCGCGCCGCGGCCTCCGCCGAGGGCGGCATGGACAACAACCTGCTGGCCCTGGCCATCGACGCCGCGCGCGCCAAGGCCACCGTCGGTGAGATCTCCGACGCACTGGAGAAGGTCTACGGCCGCCATCAGGCCGAGATCCGTACGCTCTCCGGTGTGTACCGTGACGAAGCAGGCAAGGCCTCCAACATCGGCGCGGCCATCGCGCTCGTCGAGGAGTTCGCCGAGGCCGAGGGTCGCCGCCCGCGCATCCTGGTCGCCAAGATGGGCCAGGACGGCCACGACCGCGGCCAGAAGGTGATCGCGACCGCGTTCGCCGACCTGGGCATGGACGTCGACGTGGGCCCGCTGTTCCAGACCCCCGAAGAGGTGGCGCGCCAGGCGGCCGACAACGACGTGCACATCGTCGGTGTCTCCTCGCTGGCCGCGGGTCACCTCACGCTGGTGCCCGCCCTGCGGCAGGCGCTGGCCGATGTCGGTCGCCCCGACATCATGGTCATCGTCGGCGGTGTCATCCCGCCCGGTGACTTCGACGAGCTGTACGAGGCGGGCGCCGCGGCGATCTTCCCGCCCGGCACGGTCATCGCCGACGCGGCCATCGACCTGCTGAAGAAGCTGGGTGCCTCGCTCGGGCACGAGATCGGTGGCGGCGCACCGGCATGATCGGTCAGCGTCCGGAAGCGAAAGCCGGCGTCATCACAGCGGGTGCGCGAGCGTGCTGTGGGGGAGCCGTATGAGTGACGCCGTAGAGCGGGCCGGGGGTACGGCAGCACACCCCCGGCTCGGCACCACCGCGGGCGTCGGGGCTCCACGCAACGAAGGCCGGTCGGTCGCTCGGGCCGCGCGCACGATCGACATCGACGAGCTGGCCGACGGGATCCGGGCGGGTCAGCGTGCGCCGCTGGCCCGGGCGATCACGCTGGTCGAATCGACCCGCGCCGATCACCGGGAGCTGGCGCAGCAGTTGCTGCTGCGGCTGGGCACCGAGCCGGGCACGGTCGTGTCGAACCGGGTCGGCATCACCGGCGTTCCCGGCGTGGGCAAGTCGACGTTCATCGACGCCCTCGGCATGTACCTGCTGGGCAAGGGCCATCGCGTGGCGGTGCTGGCGGTGGACCCGTCCTCGACCCGCACCGGCGGCTCGATCCTCGGGGACAAGACCCGGATGGCGCGGCTGTCGCTGGAAGCCGACGCGTTCATCCGGCCTTCGCCGACCGCGGGCACCCTCGGCGGCGTGGCCAAGGCCACCCGCGAGACCATCGTGCTGCTCGAAGCCGCCGGCTACGACGTGATCCTGGTGGAGACCGTCGGTGTCGGCCAATCCGAGGTGACCGTCGCCAATATGGTCGACGTGTTCTGCTTCCTCACCCTGGCCCGCACCGGTGACCAGCTCCAGGGCATCAAGAAGGGCGTGCTGGAACTGGCCGAGCTGGTCGCGGTCAACAAGGCCGACGGCAAGCACGAGATCGAGGCCAAGGCCGCGGCGCGCGAGCTGTCCGGGGCCCTGCGCCTGATCCACCCGCACGACGCGCTCTGGCGTCCGCCCGTGCTCACCATGAGCGGGCTCGAAGGCGTCGGCCTCGACAAGTTCTGGGACACCGTCCTGGAACACCGTCGCGTCCTCACCGAGGCGGGCGAATTCGCCGAGAAGCGCCGTCGTCAGCAGGTCGACTGGACCTGGACCATGGTGCACGACCAGATCCTGCGCCGTCTCGCCGACAACCCCGCCGTGAAATCCGCACGCCCCCAGATCGAATCCGCCGTCCGCGACGGCACTCTCACCCCGGCCCTGGCCGCCGAACAGATCCTGCGCGCCTTCGACGCCTGAGCCGGATTCCGGGGCTGTCACGAATCGCGGCTCGGCGATTCGACGGGATTCACCAGGGCGACACCGAGGGTGATCACGGTCAGTCGCTGTCATTTTCCTCGTCGCTGGACGTCGTTTGCCCGCAGAGGTTGCGCGGAGGGCCGTCGATGTGAATACTTAGGTATGTGCCTAAGTATTCAGGTGGTGAGTCGGACGGGGGACTGGACAGTGTCTTCCGGGCGCTGGCCGATCCGACGCGGCGGGCGATCGTCGAGCGGCTCGCTCGGGGACCCGCCTCGGTGTCGGATCTCGCGGCGCCGTTCGAGGTCGCGTTGCCGACGATCGTGCAGCACCTGAAGGCGCTCGAGGCTGGGCGGATCGTCAGCTCGGCCAAGATCGGGCGCGTGCGGACCTATCAGCTGGCTCCGGGGGCCTTCGGGTCCGCGATCGACTGGCTGCGACAGCAACGACCACCGGCCGAGCGGCAACTCGACCGGCTCACGGCACTACTCATGGAATCAGCGAACAACGCAGAGGGAGAACAACAATGAACGACACCGCGACCCGCACCATCAACCACGCCCAGTTCACCATCGAGCGCGAGGTGCCCGTGGCGCCCGCGGTCGCGTTCCAGGCGTTCGCCGATCCCGCCATCAAGAGCAAGTGGTTCGGCGGCGAGGAGGGCTGGGAGCTGACCGAGGCCTCCGTCGACTTCCGGGTCGGCGGCATCGAGATCAACGAGGGCATCTTCCAGAAGTCGGTGACCTCGCGCTTCGTCGCCACCTACACCGACATCATCGACAACGAACGCCTCGTCTACACCTACGACATGTGGCTCGACGGCGCCCACATCTCCACCTCGGTCGCGACCTGGGAATTCGAACCGACCAGCACCGGCACCAAGCTCACCCTTGTCGAATTCGGCGCCCACCTCGACGGCCACGACACCGGCGCCCAGCGCGAGGAAGGCACCCGCGAGCTGGTCGACACGCTGGCGAAGTACCTCGAATCCGTCGCCTGATCACCCGTGGTCCATGTCCATCCGCATCGGGGCCGGCTGCTGCCCCGGCGCGAGGACCAGGAACTGGCCCATCATGCCCTGGTCCTCGTGATGGAGCAGGTGGCAGTGGTACATGTACGGGAAGGTCGGGTCGGTGTGATCGGCGAAGTGCATGGCCAGGGTGTAGGTGACGCCCGGCGCCGTGTACACCGTGTCCTTCCAGCCGGAAAGTGCTGGGGGAGGCGGGTTTCCGTCGACCGCGAGGATCTGGAACTGGACGTCGTGGATGTGGAAGTTGTGCGGCCAGTTGTCCTCGTTGCGAACCGACCAGACCTCGGTGGTGTCGACCGGGATGGTCATGTCGATGCGGTTAATGTCCATCCGCCGGTTGTTGATCATGAACCAGCGCAGTTCGAAGCTGCGGGTCGGCGCGGTGGTCGCCGCGGCGAGGGGTCGGAGGGGCACGAGCGCCGCGGGCACGGCCGCCGCGGGGCGCAGGGTGTCGGCGGCCCGCAGGTCCAGGATGGCGAAGGTGTCGTCGAAACCGAACTCGCCGGCGCGATCGATCCCGGCGCGGTCGCGGATCGGCAGCGACCGTAACGTGACGTTCTCGCCCGCGCGAACGGTGACCACGATCTCCGCCCTTTCCCCGGGGCTGAGCTGGATTCGCGACAGTGCCACGGGTTCCGGGAGCAGGCCGCCATCGGTGGCGATCAGCTGGAACGACCGGCCGTCGCCGAGCGCCAGGTGGTACAGGCGGCCCGCGGATCCGTTGAGCACGCGCAGCCGCACCCGCTCGGTGGTGACGTCGAGATGGGCGCCCGCGATGCCGTTGGTGACGATGGTGTCGCCCAGCAGGCCCACATCGGTGGCGTCGGATTCGTCGATGGCGCCGTCGGTGGTGAACCGGCGGTCCTGGATCACCAGCGGAATATCGTCCACGCCATAGTCTTTCGGTAGATCCAGCGCATCGGCGGGATCGTCGTCGACGAGGAAGAACCCGGCCAGCCCGCGCTGGACGTGCCGTTCGGTAGCGCCGTGGGGGTGCGGGTGGTACCAGAGCGTCGCGGCCTGCTGCGCCACCGTCCAACTCGGCGTCCACACCGCACCGGGAGTGATCATCTGATGCGGTCCGCCGTCGGCGGCGGCGGGCACGTGCATGCCGTGCCAGTGCACCGACGTCGGTTCGGGCAGGTCGTTGGTCACCGTGACCGCGACCCGCTCACCGCGCCGGGCCCGCAGGGTAGGGCCGAGCACCGACCCGTCGTAGCCCCAGGTCGCGGTGCGGACACCACGCAGCATCTCGGTGTAGCCCGCCTGCGCGCGCAAGGTGAACCGGCGGACACCGTCGACGCCCACCGTCGACGGCGCCGGTGGCGGGATCGGGAGCGGGCGCGTGGCCGACGACGGCATGGGCGCGGCGGTGCGGAACGAACAACCGGCGGCATAGGCGACCGGAGCGAGGGCGAGTCCGGTGAGGAATCCTCGGCGCGAGACCACGTGGCGTACTCCTTGTCTGTGCGGAGCCTCCAGCTTCGATCGGTTCGGGCCCCGGCCACTCCACCCCGGAGCCGGAGAGCGGGCCGCTGATTCCGGCCGCGCGGCTGTTGCGGACGCGCCGATCGCGTGCTACCCCCGGTGCGTCGCCTACCGTGGGTGCGTGATCGACACCAGCGCACGCCGCGACCCGCGGCCGCTCCTGCGGTGGCTGCCGCTGGCGCTGATCCCGGTCCTGCTGCTGGCCAGCACCTACCCGGGCCAGTACCGGGTGCCGCCGCACTACTGGCTGCTCGCGATGACGGCCGGCCTGGTCTTCCTCGCCGGGGCGCGGTGGCCGCTGGCGGTGTCGCTGATCTTGTCGGCGCTGGCCGTGCCGCTGCTGCGGACGCCGGCGTGGGGCGTGTCCGGCCTGGTGCCCTACCTCGGCGCGGTGGCGCTGGTCGACGTGATCGCGCGCACCCGTCGGCGTTCGACGGTGTGGGTGGCGACCGCGGCCTGGGCCGCCGCGGTGGTGCTCGGGCGCGTCGGCCTGCACGACACCTCCATCGGGCGGGCCTCGACCGTGGTCGAGGCGGTCGCCTATGTCGGGCTGCCACTGCTGCTCGGGCTGTACCTGCGTGGCCAGCGCGAGCTCGCCGACAGTCTCCGGATGCGCGCGGCCGACGCCGAAGCGCGCACCCGCCTCGACGAGCGCGCGGCGATGGCCAGGGAACTGCACGATGTGGTCGCCCACCACATGGCCTCGATCATCCTGCGCGTGTCCGTCGCCGGACGGGTGGTGCGCGACGCCGATCCCCGGGTGGTCGCGGTCCTCGACGACGTCCGCGCGACCGCGACCGACGCGCTGTCCGACATCCGCCGATTCCTCGCCGCGCTGCGTGATCCCGCCCTGGGCGCCGTGTCCCTGGTCGAAGCGGACGCGGTCGGCACCGAGATCGCCGCCGCCCTCACCCGCGCGCGGGCCGCCGGCTTCACCATCGACGCCGAGCTCGAGGCCGACCTCGGCGCGCTGGACGCGATGAGCAGGCTGACCCTGCTGCGGTTGGTCCAGGAATCGCTGACCAATGTCATGAAGCACGCGGATCGCGATGCGCCCGTGCGGATCCGGATCGCCCGGCGCGACAGCGGCATCGACCTCGAGGTGCGCAGTGGCCGTGCCGGAACCGCCGCGCCGCCGGGTCACGGTCTCGTCGGGATGCGGGAACGCGCCGCCGTGGCGGGCGGCACGCTCACCGCCGCGGCCGACGGTGGGCACTGGGTCGTCCGGGCCCGGCTGCCCGATGTCGCGAAGGGAACCGATCCGGCATGATCACGGTATTGCTGGCCGACGATCAGCGCCTGGTGCGCGCGGGCCTGCGCATGCTCATCGAGGACACCACCGATCTCGCCGTCGTCGGCGAAGCGGCCGACGGGATGGCGGCTGTCCGCCAGTTCGCCGAGCTCGCGCCCGATCTGGTGGTGATGGATCTGCGGATGCCCGGTCTGGACGGTGTCGCGGCCACCCGGCAGATCCTCGCGTCGGCGCCCCGGGCGAAAGTGCTGGTGCTCACGACCTTCGACGACGACGAACACCTGTTCCCGGCGCTGGCCGCCGGCGCGTCCGGCTATTTCGTCAAGGACACCGATCCCGAGGTCCTGCTCGACGCCATCCGCCGGACGGTGGACGGCGACCTGCTTTTCTCGCCCGCGCTCCTGCGCCGACTGGTCGACCGGGCGCTCGCCGCTCAGCCCGCGCCCACGGTCGCCGGGCCGGAGCTGAGTCCTCGTGAACGCGAGGTGCTGCTTCTGGTCGGGCAGGGGTACGGCAACCAGGAGATCGCCGATCGGCTGCACCTGGGGGTGAGCACCGTGAAGACCCACCTCGCGAACCTGTTCGAGAAGACCGGCACCGACAACCGTGTCCGCCTGGCGGTCTACGCCTCCAAGCTGTCTCAACGGTGAGAGCCGTCATGGCAATGCCCGACGCCTCGGCGACGTCGCTGCACGGTTGCTGCTTCATCATTCGCGAGTGCTCCCATTGTCTTTGGTGACGAATCGGTAAGAAGCCGGTAACGGTGCCGTGATCGAGCCCGATACTGAACCGACCGCACTGAGCGGTCTGTTTTCGGTAGGAGGTTCGATCGATGCGATGCCGCAGCGCCCTCTCGGCGGTGGCGGCGGTGTTCCTCGCCGCCGGTTCGATGGTCGGCGGTGGTGCTCCCGCCCTCGCGGAGGTTCCGGAAGCCGGTGTGGCGGTGGCGAATCGGGCCGTGGCGATCGACGGCTCGCGTGCCGAGGTGACGTCGATCGACGGTCGGCAGGTGACCGTGCGGATCTACTCGGCGGCGATGGCGCGCGAGGTCTCGGTGAAGGTGCAGCGACCGGCCGACACCTCGGTCCCGCGCCCCTCGCTGTATCTGGTCAACGGCGCGGGCGGCGGCGAGGACACCGCCACCTGGGAGCAGAACACCGATGTGGTGGACTTCCTGGCGGCCAAGGACGTCAACGTCGTGATGCCGGTGGGTGGCGCGTGGAGCTACTACACCGACTGGCGCAGTACGGATCCGCGACTCGGCGTGAACAAGTGGCGCACCTTCTTCCTCGACGAACTCCCCGCCCTCGTCGACACGATGTTCGATACGACCGGCCGCAACGCCATCGCCGCGAACTCGATGACCGTCACCTCGGTACTGCAACTCGCGATCGCCAAGCCGGGCCTGTTCCGTTCGGTCGCGGCCTACAGCGGCTGCGCGCAGATCAGCGATCCGGTGGGCAGGCAGTTCGTCAACGTCGTGGTCGGCACCGGCGGCGGGGACGCCTCGAACATGTACGGACCGCCTGGTGACCCCGAGTGGGTCGCCAACGATCCGGTCGTCAATGCCGAAGGATTGCGCGGCACCAAGCTCTACATCTCCAACGGCAACGGCCTGCCGGGCGAACACGACCAGCTCGGCGACCCGCACCTGATCACCTGGGGTCCGGTGGGGCTCGCCAACCAGATCGTCGTCGGCGGCGTGATCGAGGCCGCGACCAGCTGGTGCACCGAGAACCTGCGGGAACGGCTCGCCGAGCTCGACATTCCCGCCACCTTCGACGTGGACACCCAGGGCACCCACTCGTGGGGCTACTGGCAGAAGGCGTTCAAGAACTCCTGGCCGCTGCTGGCCGAGGGGATGGAGATCCCCGCCTGATCAGCGCAGCTCGAACAGCGCGACCGCGTTGTCGTGACACACCTTGCGCAGCCAGTCCGGCCCGAGCTCGAGGCGCTCGAGCGCCTGGACGGCCTCGGCGTACGGGTACGGGATGTTGGGGAAGTCGCTACCGAACAGGATCCGATTCCCGAAGCGGCGCAGGCGGTCCCGCTCGGCAGGCGGGAACGGCGCGCCTGCCTCGCTGAAATCGGTCCACACCATGGTGGTGTCGAGGTACAGGCGCGGGTACTGCTCGGCCAGGTCGAGGAACTCGCTGTACTCGGGGGTGCCCATGTGCGCGATGATCAGGCACAGATCCGGAAACCGCCGCAGCAGTTCGGCGATCGGCGCCGGCCCGGTGAATTCGCCCGGGGCCGGACCGGATCCGCAGTGGATGAGCACGGGCACTCCCGCCTCGGCGAGGATCGCCCACACCGGGTCGAGCTGCGGATCGAGCGGGGAGAACGCGCCGACCTGGATGTGCACCTTGAAGACCCGGGCGCCGCTGTCGATCGCCGCGCGGACGTAGTCGGGCGCCGACGGTTCCGGGTAGAAGGTGGCGGTGTGCAGGCAGTCGGGGGTGCGGGCCGCGAACTCGGCGGTCCAGTCGTTGAGCCAGGCCGCCATCTGCGGCTTGTGCGGGTACACCAGCGAGGTGAACGCGCGGACGCCGAAGTCGCGCAGCGTCTTCAGTCGCACCTGCTCGTCGTCGCGGTAGGTGATCGGCCACGTCCGCCCGGTCAGCGGGCCGACCTGGTCGAAGTACGCCCACACCTTGCGCATCACCTGGTCGGGCATGAAATGGGTGTGCACGTCGACGATCGCGGGCAGCCCGAGGCGGGCGCGGAAGTCGGCGAGATAGGCGGCGGTATCGACGGTCACGAGGGCGGCTCCGGGTACAGGCGACGGGCCAGCGCGCCGACGCGGGTGACGAGACGTTCGAAGAAGACGGCGGGATCGGTGCCGACCACGATGTCGGCGTTGGGTTCGCGGCCCCACATGCCCGCCCAGTCGGCGACGGTGGTGGCCCGGGTGAGGGTGCCGGTCAGCTCGACGTCGACGGTCGCGGGCCTGGTCCGCGCCAGCGCGGGGTCCAGCGCCACGGCGGCGGCGAAGGGATCGTGCATGTGCGCGAGATAGCCCAGGTCGTAGCCGTCGTGGAAATCGAAGTAGAAGCGCACCGCGTCGACCAGGTACCGGATGACCGGATTGCCGGCCGCCGAGCGCCAGTCGGCCGCATCGCCTGCGGCCACCCGCTCGAGCGGCGCGCTGTGCGCGACCTCGGCCAGCCGGACCAGGTGCTCGGGCCGCATCTCGATGGACTCGGTGATGTCGAGGGCACACACCAGGGGCCTGCGGTCCGGCGGGGCGGCCGAGAAGGCGTCGAAGACCTCCTTGGCGGCCTCGGGGTCGACGTGGATGTTCCACTCGTTCGTCGGCGTCGTGTTCCCGGGGTGGTTGAACGCGCCACCCATGACGACCAGGCGGTCCAGCAACAGGGGCAGCTCGGGTTCCATCCGCAGGGCCAGTGCCAGGTTGGTCAGCGGGCCGGTGCACAGGCCGATCGCGGAGCCGGGGTGCGCGCGGGCCAGCTCCACCCACATCCGCGCGGCGGACCGATCGGAGAGTGGCCGGGGCGAGGCGGGGAGTTCGGCGTAGCCGAGGCCCTGCGGGCCGTGGGTGTCCTCGGTGGTACGCAGCGGCACCATCAGCGGGCCGTGCGCGCCCGCCGCCACCTCGACGCTGCCCGCTCGCGCGAGATCCAGCAGGGCGAGGGTGTTCGCGGCGACCTGGGCGGTCGGCACATTGCCCGCGGTCGCGGCGATCCCGAGGAGCTCGGCCTCGGGAGAGGCCAGCAGATACAGCAGCGCCAGCGAATCGTCGATTCCGGTATCGACATCGAGGATGATCTTGCGCGCCACAGGTCGAGGGTAACCGCGGGCGTTTCGCGCGCCGCCGCCGACCGTGCCGTAGCCGGACCGTTCGCCGCTGGTCATGGCGTTTTCGCCGCGTGACGGGCCGATCCCGGGTCGGCGAATGTCGCGCCGACGACGACGAAAGAGCTGTGACGGCGGCGTTTTCGGCTACTCTGCCTCAAAGATTGCGGACCGATAGCTCCTGACTGGCGAGGGTAGGTGCATCTTGAAGGCGACGACCGCTGCGAAACTGGAAGAGTTGCGGAAGAATCTGGCAGCCGCGCAGGAGCCTGCGGGGGACGTGGGGGTCGCCAAACGGGCCGCCAAGGGGATTCCGAGTCCGCGGGAACGGATCGGCATGCTGCTGGATCCGGGGAGTTTCGTCGAGATCGGGGCGCTGGTGAAGCAACCCGGCGTCGCCAACAGTCTCTACGGCGACGGCGTGGTGACCGGCCACGGCACGGTCGACGGCCGCCCGGTGGTGGTGATCGCCCACGATCAGACGGTGTTCGGCGGCTCGGTCGGGGAGATGTTCGGGCGCAAGGTCGCCAAGGCGATGGACCTCGCGGCCGAGATCGGCTGCCCGTTCGTGGCGATCAACGACTCCGGCGGGGCGCGCGTGCAGGACGCGGTCACCTCGCTGGCCTGGTACGCGGCCATGAGCAGACGGCAGCTGAATCTGTCGGGCGTAGTGCCCCAGGTGTCGATCATGCTGGGCAAGTGCGCGGCGGGCGCGGTCTACGCCCCGATCAACACCGACGTGCTGATCGCGACCGAGAACGCCTACATGTTCGTCACCGGACCGGAGATCATCCGCGAGACCACCGGTGAGGAAGTGACGCTCGGGGAACTCGGCGGCGCGTACAACCAGGCGCAGAACGGGACGATCCATCACGTGGCCGTCGACGAGCGGGCCGCGTTCGATTGGGCCCGAACATATTTGAGCTTCATGCCGTCGAACTGCTTCGACAGCGCCCCGGTGGTCAACCCGGGACTGGAACCCGAGATCACCGCGACCGACCGGGAACTCGACACGCTGATCCCCGATTCCGACCGCGCCGGCTACGACATGTACGACGTGCTGCTGCGGATCTTCGACGACGGCGAGTTCCACGAGGTCGGAGGCAGCGCCGCGCGCAACATGATCACCGGATTCGCGCGAGTCGACGGCCGCAGTGTCGGTGTCGTCGCCAATCAGCCGCAGGTGTTCAGCGGGGCGATCGATGCCCGCTGCTCGGACAAGGCGGCGCATTTCATCCGGCTCTGCGACGCGTTCGGGCTGCCGCTGATCTTCGTGGTCGACACTCCGGGGGTGCTGCCCGGCGTCGAGGAGGAGAAGATCGGCGTCATCAAGCGGGGCGGGCGGTTCTTCTACGCCGTGGTCGAGGCGACCGTGCCGATCGTGACCGTGGTCGTGCGCAAGGCCTACGGCGGCGGCTACGCGGTGATGGGCTGCAAGCAGCTCGGCGCCGATGTGAATCTGGCCTGGCCGACCGCGCGCATCGCGGTCATGGGCGCCGAGGCCGCGATCGGGCTCACCCAGCGCAGGCAACTCGCCGCGGTGCCCGAGGCCGAGCGGGCGGGAGTCCGTCAACAGATGGTCGACTACTACAACACCGCGGTCGCCACGCCGTGGATCGCGGCCGAGCGCGGCTACATCGACGCGGTGATCGAGCCGTCCACCACCCGGCTGGAGATCCGCAAGGCCCTGCATCTGCTGCGGGACAAGCGCGTCGAGCAGCGGCCGCGCAAGCATCTGCTGATTCCGCTGTGAGCCCGGCGCCCGCGTCGCGGTGGCCGGGCCGGGCGGTTCAGTAGCTCGGCAGGGCGAACTCCTCGGTGTGGCCGAAGAAGATCTTCTTGGTGATCGGCCGCATCGGACGCGACATCATGACGCGCACATTGGTCTTGGCCAGTCGTGTCATCAGCGGGGTCTTGGGGATCATCATCGCGATGCCGCCGCCGGGGATCTCCTTGGCCTTGGCCAGGAACGGCGTGATCTTGTCCTGGTAGCGCTGCTGCGCGCCGGCCGGATCGTCCGGGGTGGCGGCGATCTCGGCGGCCAGCACGTAGGCGCCGACGATCGCCATCGCGGTGCCCATACCGGTCATGGGGGAGCCGCAGTAGCCCGCATCGCCGACGAGGGTGACCCGGCCGACCGACAGCTCGGGCACGTCCACCCGGGCGAGTTCGTCGAAGTAGAAGTCGGTCGTGGTCTCCATCGCCGCCAGGACCTCGGGGGCGTGCCAGCCCGCGTCGGCGATCCTCCGGCGGATGAGCGCGCGCTGGGCGTCGCCGTCGCGGCGCAGGGCCGGGTCGACTTCGGTGCGCAGGGTGATGATCGCCTTCGCGGTAGCCGGGTCGCCGTCGGGGCGGATCCCGAGCATGGCGCCGGGCACCAGGCGCATGCCGAACCAGCCGGGCTCGATATCGGCGGGCGAGGGCATGGTGAAGAACGCGCCGTAGCCGCCGAGGTTGGTGCTGAACTGCTCCTCGGGGCCGAAGACCAGCCGCCGGGTCGCCGAGTGCACGCCGTCGGCGCCGATCACCAGGTCGAAGCGCTCGGTGGTACCGGAGGCGAAGGTGACCTCGACGCCGGTGGCGTCCTGCTCGATCCGGTCGATCCACTCGCCGTAGCGGTAGTCCAGCTCGCCGGTCTCGACGGTGGCGATCGCGTCGAGCAGGACCTGGTTCAGATCGCCACGGGTGATCTCGATTTCGGCGACGGCGCCCTGGCCGTCGAAATCCTCCATCGCCATCCGGGCGTAGATCTTGCCGTCGCCGTCGACGTAGGACATGCCGCGCTCGTCGAGCTGGTACTGCGCGATGCCCGCCATCAGCCCCATCCGCTCGGCGGCTTCCTTGCTCGGTCCGCGCAGGTCGACCGCCTGGCCGCCCGGGCGGGGGACCTCGGCCCGCTCGACCACCGTCGTGCGAATGCCGTTGCGCAGCAACTGGAGTGCGACCGCGTTACCCGCGATCCCGCCGCCGGAGACCAGAACGTGCAGGGGGCTGGTGGTGGTCATGATGTTTCCCGTCTGGAGAAGAACGAATGTCTTAGACATATGTCTAACACAGGGCTGGCACGAATGTCTAGAACAAATGTCTAAGACAGTCCGGTAGGGTGGTGACCATGGGAAACAGAGAAGACCTGCTCGCGGGAGCGCGGAAGGTGATCCTGGAGCGCGGCGTCGCGAAGGCGACCGCGCGCGACATCGCCGCCGCGGCCGGGGTGAGCCTGGCCGCGATCGGCTATCACTTCGGATCGAAGGACCGACTGGTCACCGAGGCGCTGGCCGAGGCGCTCGGCAACGCGATCGGCGATGCGATGGAGGCGCTCATTGCCGATGGTGCCGGCTCGTCACCGCTGGCCGGGTTCACCGGTCTGTGGAACGCGATGCCCGCGGTGTTCGCCGACAACCACGAGGCCATGCTGGCCAGCCTGGAGAACATCGTGCGCATCGTGCGCTCCGACGACGCGCGCGCTCAGCTCGGTGACCAGCTCTCCCACGCGTTCGCCGACCTCGCGGCCACCGTCCGGGCGGCGCACCCCGAACTCGACGCGGCACAGGCCGACGCCATCGGGCGGCTGTATTTCGCGCTGGTGCAGGGATTGGGCGTGCTGTGGCTGCTGAACCCGGGCGGGGCGGTGGCCGACGGTGACCAGCTGGCGACCGCGATCCGGGCGCTGGCGGGGAAGTGACCGCGAGCCGCCCCGCGGTCGATCAGTCGCGGTGGAAGTGGTCGGGCGCTTCGATCCAGAACGGCTGGGCCGAGCCGTACGGCGGGGCGGGCCAGCGATAGTCGTCGTAGTCGGCGAAAGCCGGTGCGGCCGTGACGATATCGCCGTGGCGGTTCGTCGCCGCCGGGTCGGGCGGCAGCGGCGCGGGGTGGTCCGGGTGGCGGTCGGCCGCGCGGAGCCAGGAGCCGGTGCGGGCCAGCGAGACCCGGACGTCGCGGCCTGCGCCGTCCTCGGCCCGGGCACGCAGCGCGTCCATGACGCCCGCGGCGAGGAGATAGCCCGAGCCGTGGTCGAGGGCCTGGGCGGGCAGCGCGCCGGGGCTGTCGGCGTCGCCTTCGAGCAGGGCGATGCCGGAGGCGGCCTGGACGATGCTGTCGAAGCCGCGCCGACCGCCCCATGGCCCGGTCGTTCCCCACGCCGAGACCGACGCCTCGATCAGACCCGGCCGGGCCGCGGCGCGCACCCCGGCCGCGGCGAGCGCGCCCGGGCGATAGCCCGTCACCAGGACATCGGCGGCGGCCAGCAGGTCCTCGAAGGTCGCGAGGTCGGAGCGCAGATCGAGCAGCGTCGAGCGCTTGCCCTGGCAGGTGTCGCTGAACTGCCAGTCGATCTCGGGCAGGTGCGGCGGGTCGACGCGCAGCACATCGGCGCCGAGCAGCGCCAGGGTCCTGGTGGCGACCGGACCCGCGAGGACCCGGGTGAGGTCGAGCACACGGACATCGGCCAGCGGACGATCGATCGTCGGCGCGGCCGCGCCGGGGCGTGTGGATTCCGTGGGTGGACCGTCCGTGCGTGAGTCGACGGCCACCAGCGGTCCGGCCGCGGCGGCCCGGCCCATCGGGGAGGCCGACCACTCGGCCTCGGTGCGGACCCGCACCGCGATCGCGCCCACCACGGCGGCGACGTCCTCGATCTCGGCACCCTTCCTCGTGGCGACCGTGGCGGCGAGCCGGGTGCGGTCGGTGTCGGCGGGCAGGTCGAGCGCCCGCAGCAGCCGCGCACGGTGGTGCGGGTAGTTGGCGTGGGTGCGCACCCAGCCGTCGGCGCTGCGGAAGAACCCGGACAGCTCGGCGAAGGCCGACGGTGCCGACTCGCCCTGCCGGAACAGTCGCTCGCTCGCGAAGGCCGCGGCGATGCGGGCCGGGTCCAGGCGCGTCGGCCGGGTGGCCAGCCCGAGCGCGGCGCGGTACCGATTCGCCGATCCGGCCGCCGCGGCCACCGATCCCGCGGCCAGCGCCCACACCGGTAGCGTGGCTGCCAGCCGAGCACCGGGCGCCGGCTCGTCGTCGAGTGCCGACGGTTCGAGTCCCAGCCCGGTCTCATAGGCGTGCACGAGGTGCTGCGCGGTGGTCACGCCGCTCAGCCTAGCCACGACGAGGACAGGTGAGGAGCGTGATGTGGCCGTGAATACAGCGGCGACGGAATGGATTCGGGTGCTGCGGGCGGACCCGGCGGCCCGGCGGCGACTGGTGTGTTTCCCGCCCGGCGGGGGATCGGCCTCCGCCTACCGTGAACTCGCCGAGCACCTCGGTCCCGGCACGGAGGTGACGGCCGTGCAGTATCCCGGCCGCCAGGATCGCCTCGCGGACGCCGTGATCACCGAGATGCGTGCGCTCGCCGACCGCATCGCCGAGGACGTCCTGCGCCGCCCCGGACCGCCGCGCGTGCTGTTCGGGCACAGCATGGGCGCGACAGTGGCCTACGAGACCGCGCGCAGGCTGGCCGCCGCGGGCGAACCACCGGCGGCGTTGATCGTGTCCGGCCGTCCCGCACCGGCTTTCGTCGAGACCGGTCGCCTGCATCTCGGCTCCGACGCGGCCCTGATCGACGATCTGGAGCGCCTCGCCGCCGACCCCGCCCCGGTGCGGCTGCTGCGCACCGAACCCGGCCTGGCCGAGCTGGTCCTGCCCGCTGTCCGGGCCGACTACCAGGCCGTCGAGACCTACCGTCACGAGCCGGGACCCGCGCTGAGCTGCCCGGTCGTGGCCTTGGTCAGCACCGAGGACCCGACCACCACGGTGGAGCAGGCCGAGCAGTGGCGCACCGTCACCGATGGGGTGTTCGCGTTGCGGACCTTCCCCGGCGGGCACTTCTACCTCGACGAGGACCCGGCCGCGGTGGCGCGGGAGATCACGCGGCACCTGAGCTGAGTCCGCGGTGGCGCAGCTGCAGGCGCACGTACCCGGCCCACGACACCAGCACCGCCACCGCGGCCACCAGCCGCACCGACCCGAGCGCGCTGTCGGGGTAGATCACGCCGGTCAGGTAGTGGTCGATGAACCCGGCCTGCGGCAGTTCGGCCACCCCGGCGTGCCTGCGCGCCCAGTTCTCGGCGTAGGTCAGCGGGCAGTCGAAGCCGATCAGGATGGTGCCGAATCCCCACGAGGCCGCCAGCAGGTGCAGCCCGATGGTGCGGGGCCATCGCCACGCGAGGAAACCACCGGCGACCACGTACGCGATGAACGCGACGTGGGTGACGGCGATCAGATCGGCCAACACCCGGAACGGCACGTATTCAGATTAGGCGGCGACCGGCCGATACGGAATCATGATCAACATTCCGGTTCGGCATCGCTTGGATGCCGTCACCAGGGCGAGGGCTGGTAGTCCTTGAGGAAGCAGCCGTAGAGGTCGACGCCGTTCTCGCCCTGCACGATCGGGTCGTAGACGCGGGCGGCGCCGTCGACCAGGTCGAGCGGCGCGTGGAAGCCTTCCTCGGCCAGGCGCACCTTCGTGTAGTGCGGACGCTCGTCGGTGATCCAGCCGGTGTCGACCGCGGTCATCAGGATCGAGTCGGCCTCGAACATCTCCAGCGCGCTGGTGCGGGTCAGCATGTTCAGCGCGGCCTTGGCCATGTTCGTGTGCGGATGGCCCGGACCCTTGTAGCCGCGGCTGAACTGGCCCTCCATCGCCGAGACGTTGACGACGTACTTGCGCCGCCCCGCCGACGCGGCCATCGCCGGGCGCAGGCGCGAGACCAGGATGAACGGCGCGACGGAGTTGCACAGCTGCACCTCGAGCAGCTCGGTGGCGTCCACCTCGGCGACCGTTTGCACCCAGCTGTTGGTGTGCGCGAGATCGGGCACCAGCCCGCCGGCGTCGATCGCCACGCCCGCCGCGATCCGCTCCGGGGTCGCCGATCCCGCGACCAGCGCCAGCTCGGCGACATCGGTGGCCGACAGCGACGGCGTCAGCGAGGCGGTGAGCGCGGTCGGATGCGCCTGCATGGTCTTGCCGAAGGTGACCATCTCGGGCAGCACACCCGCGGGCAGCGGCGCGGTCTCGGCGTCGACCAGGGCACTGTAGGCGCCCGCCGAACGGCGCACGGTCTGGGCGGCGTTGTTGATCAGGATGTCGAGTGGACCCTGGGCGGCGACGTCGTCGGCCAGGGCGACCACCTGTGCCGGGTCACGCAGGTCGATGCCGACGATGCGCAGGCGGTGCAGCCAGTCGGCGCTGTCCTCCATCGTGGCGAAGCGGCGGATCGCGTCGTTGGGGAAGCGGGTGGTGATGGTGGTGTGCGCGCCATCGCGCAGCAGCCGCAGCGCGATGTACATGCCGATCTTGGCGCGGCCACCGGTCAGCAGGGCGCGCTTGCCGGTCAGGTCGGTGCGGGCGTCGCGCTTGGCGTGGCTGGCGGCGGCGCACTCGGGACAGAGCTGGTGATAGAACGCATCGACCTGGGTGTAGCGCTGCTTGCAGATGTAGCAGGGCCGCGGCCGCAGCAGGGTGCCCGCGCTCGCGCCGGTCGTGGCCGAGCTGATCGGAATGCCCGCGGTCTCGTCGTCGATGCGCTGCGGCGAGCCGGTGGCTGTCGCCGCGATGACCGCGCGGTCGGCCGAGGCGACCTGCTCCCTGGCCTCGATGCGCCTGCGCTGCTTGAGCTTCTTGAACATGTGCCCCACCGCGCGCTGGACCGCGATCGAATCGGGGTGTTCCTTCTCCAGTTGCCCGGCCTGTTCCAGCACCCGCAGACAGGTCGCCAACTCGTCCGGATCGATCATGTTCGCGGTCATCGGGGAGTGCGGCATTCCTTCGTGCGGGAGCGGGGGACGACACTCATTGTCGCATTGGCCGCTCGACGGACCCGCTGGGTATCGTGGTGCACCGTCGCCGCAACAGCGCGGCGACCCTCGAACCCGACGGAGCAGCCCGATTTCCCCGCTCGACACCGATACCGCAGACGCGCCGCGCAGGCGCAGGCTCGAACCCGACGAGCGACGCGCGCAGATCCTGGCCTGTGCCATCGACATGTTCGGTGAGCGGCCCTACGCGGCGGTGTCCACCGCGGAACTCGCGCAGCGCGCCGGTGTCGCCCGTGGGCTGATCAACCACTATTTCGGCAACAAGCGCGACCTGTATCTGGCCGTCGTGCGCCGGATGGTGACGCTGCCGCGGCCGGACAAGGTGTCGATTCCCGACGGTACCCCGGTCGAGCGGGTCGACGCGATCGTCACCTGGCTGCTCGACACCATCGCCGAGCACGGCACCACCTGGGTGAAGGTGACCAGCCACGAGGGCGTCGGCGACGACCCCGAGGTGCAGCAGATCCTCGACCAGGCCGACGACGCCGCCGCCGAACGCATGCTGGTGATGATCGGCCGGTCCGATCTGGCAGACAATGCAACATTGCGCGCGCTGGTCCTGGCCTACGCGGGTCTGGTGAAGGTGGCGGGCCGGGAGTGGATCACCCGCGGCACGCTCACCCGCGAGCAGGTGCACCGGCTGCTCGCCGACACCCTGATCACGGTGATCACCGAGACCATCCCGAGCGTGGAACCCCAGCCGGGCGTGCTCGGCTAGGACCTCAGCCCGCGCCGGGTGGGGTTCGGCAGCGGAATGTCGCGGGCGCTGTAGCGCTGCGGGCCGACATGGCCGGGCGCGTGTCCGCTGCGCCCGTAGACGTGTTCGATCCGTTCTTCCCGGTGATGCTCGAACAGCAGCGCGCCCGCGCCGCCGAGAAGAAAGATCGCGGTGACGACCCCGGCGACCGCTGCCCACCCGTAGTACTCCGACCCCGCGGCCACCAGCGTGCAGGCCAAGCCGACGACGCCGATCGCGCACGCGATGATGCCGGGCACGTTGTAATCGTCGGCGAGCAGATCGCCGGCCTGGGCGTGCCAGCGTTGCTCGTCTGCCGGAGTGGTGCTGCCTGGCATGGGGTCCTCCTCGCGGACCGGGGCTGCGCGCTGTCGTTCACCTGATGACCAGCATGGACCCGTCGATGGTGGGGAGGCAAAGGTGTTTGCCGGTTCGTTACCCGTGTCGATGCCCCTGGATTCGGGGGCGAACCGCAGGTACGCGCATTTGTCGTTTGCGCTGACCGGCCGCGTCGGAGTCCCTATTCTCGTCGCGTAACCCGGCGCCGCAAGTGGTTCGATTCCGCGCCGGGGGGATCGAGAGGGACCCGGGGTTGATGGCACGGTACGACGAATGGGACGACGACCCCGAGGAGGACGTGAACGATCGGCGCTGGAACGGCCAGCGCTGGCCGCACGCGACACCGGAGGACGGTGGGGCGGGCGCGGGCCGCGCCGACCAGCCACGGGTGAATCCGTACGCGATGATCGCGCTCGCCGCCGCGCTGGTCCTGCTGTTCCCGATCGCGATCGTGTTCGGGCTGCTGTCGTTCGGGCATCCACGGGGGCGCGGAATGGCGGTGTTCGCGCTGCTGCTCGGCAGCACCGAGGTCGCGGCCCTGGCGACGGTGGGACTGGTGCTGTTCGGTGGGCTGGATCTCGAAGTGCCCACACTCGCCCAGGAGACGACGGTGACCTCGGTGTCGACGACGGTGCCCTCGCACGGCGCGCCGAGCGCCACCCCGACCGGGACCGTGCCCGTGCTGAGCCCGGCGGGCACCGTCGTCGAGAAGGGCACGCCCTGTTCGGCGGATCGGGCCGGGCTGCTGGGCGTCGCGGCGGACGGTGCGACCCTGCTGTGCCTGCGCGCTGATGGCGCCTACACCTGGTCGGGCCCGTTCCGGGTGTCCGGGTCGTACTACACCGAGGGCACGCGCTGCGACCCCACGGTGGACAAGTCGGGGCGCACCTCCGACAACCACGCCCTGGTGTGCGAGGGCAAGGCGGGGGCGGGCAGCTGGGTGCCCTGGACCGAATAGGTCCTCAGTCGGCTTTCTTGGCCCGGCTCGGCTGCACCCGCGGCGGTTCGTTCGGCATCTTCGGGTACTGCGGCGGCCACGGCGCGTCCATCAGACCCGCTGCCATATCGCGTTCCGACATCTCCAGCAGCGGTGCGATGGACTGCGGCGGGCGGTCGGCCCACGGATCACCGAGTTCGGCCAGCCGGGCGGGGACGGTGGCGAGGGTGAGGTCGTCGGGCACGACGGTGTCGAGGTCGGCCCACGCGATCGGCGTGGACACCTGACCGCCGACCTTCGGCCGCACCGACCACGCGCCGAACACCGTCTTGTGCGGTGCGTTCTGGTTGAAATCGACGAAGACCCGCGACCCGCGCTCCTCCTTCCACCAGTGCGCGGTGATCTCCTCGGGGTGGCGGCGCTCCAGTTCCCTGGCCAGCGCCACGGCGGCGGCGCGCACCTGGTAGCCGTCCCAGCGCGGTTCCAGCAGGGCGTAGATATGCAGCCCCCGCGAGCCGGAGGTCTTGATCCAGCTCTCGATGCCGAGCTCGGTCAGCAGTTCCCTGGTGCGCACCGCCGCCCGGCGCAGATCGTCGAAGCCGATCCCGGGCGAGGGGTCGAGGTCGATTCGCAGCTCGTCGGCGATCCGCAGGTCGGGCACATGATTGGGCCAGACGTGGAAGCCGAGGCACCCTTGGTTCACCGCCCACAGCAGGTGGGCGAGGTCGTGGGCGACGAGCGCGTCGCTGGTCGTACCGTTCGGTGTCGACACCTCGACGGTCCGCAACCAGCCCGGCGCCGACTTGGGCACCCGCTTCTGGAACCACGACTTGCCCGACGCGCCGTCGGGATAGCGCTCCAGCAACACCGGCCGGTCGCCGATGACGCCCAGCAGCGGTTCGGCGACGGCCTGGTAATAGCGGACCAGGTCGAGTTTGGTGTCGCCGCGCTTGCTGAAGTAGATCTTGTCCGGGTTGCTGATCGCCAGGACGCGCCCGTCGACCTCGATCTCCACGGCCGCGCTCATCGCGCACCGCCGAAGATCGCGTCGAGCTCGGCCGGGGCGACCTCGTCGAGCTGGGCGTAGGTGCACGACTCCGGGGTGCGGTCGGCCCGGAAGCGCACCAGCCGCCCGCCGTGGCGGAACCTCCCCGACTGCACGTGCTCGTAGCGGACCTCGGCGACCAGTTCCGGGCGCAGTGGTTCCCAGGACAGGTCCTTGCCGCCGGTCCACCGGCTCACCCCGCCGGGCATCTTGCCGTCGGCGTCGGCTTGGGCGACCGCGTCGGCCCAGTTGCGCCACGGATGGTTGTCGAGCGCGTTCTCGCGCAACGGCGCCAGCTCACCGAGCAGTTCGCGGCGCCGGGCCGCGGTGAAACTCGACGCGACACCGACGTGATGCAGGTTGCCGTCGTCGTCGAACAGGCCGAGCAGCAGCGAGCCGACACCTACGCCGTCCTTGTGCATCCGGTAGCCGGCCACCACGCAGTCGGCGGTGCGTTCGTGCTTGATCTTGAGCATCACGCGTTTGTCCTGCAGATAGGGCAGATCGTCGGCTTTGGCCATCACCCCGTCGAAGCCCGCGCCCTCGAACCGGGTGAACCAGTCCAGAGCGACGTCGGGGTCCTGGGTGATCGGGGTCAGATGGATCCGGCCCGGTGCGGCCTCGAGCAGCGATTCCAGCGCGCGCCTGCGCTCGGTGAACGGTTCGGCGGTCAGATCACGATCACCCAGGGCGAGCAGATCGAAGGCGACGAAACTGGCCGGGGTCTCGGCGGCCAGCTTGTTCACCCGCGAGGCCGCCGGATGCAGCCGCTGCTGGAGCGTGTCGAAGTCCAGGCCCTGATCGGTGACGACGACGATCTCTCCGTCGACGACACAGCGGTCCGGCAGTGCGGCCGCGAGCAGCTCGGCCAGTTCGGGGAAGTACCGGGTGAGCGGGCGGTCGTTGCGGGAGCCGAGCTCGATCTCGTCGCCGTCGCGGAACACGATGCACCGGAACCCGTCCCATTTGGGTTCGTAGCTGAGCCCGGGCTCCCGGGGCAACGACGGGGTCGACTTGGCCAGCATGGGGCGCACTGGCGGCATCACCGGTAGATCCATCCGATCCTCCTCGCGGGTGGGTTCACCCGTGTCGACGGCGCGAGCGTGCCCGATTCATCGGTGCGGCTTCGATCGTAGGGCCGTCCACCGACACCGGCGCGGACATCGCCCGGCCCGGTGTCGCGCTCAGCTGTCGACGCGGCCCGCGCGGCGGTGGCCGCGATACACGCTGGTAGTCGAGGGGGAGTAGCGGTCGTCGCGGCACCGCAGCGACCGGATCAGCCGGGCGTCCGGGCGCCGCGACCGCGCGGGCGCGAGGTCAGCTGTCGAGCCAGCCGTGATCGTCGGCGAACGTGGTGAACCGCTCACGAATGGTGAGGATCTCGGCCGCGGTCAGCGCGGGGGAGGCTTCCAGCAGCAGCTCGGTGATCTGGCGGCGCAGCTCGTCGGGACCGAGCCGGTCACCGCCGGTGCGCTCCTTGCGCGACTTCGGCGCGGGCGCGGTGTGACCCGCGGCGGTCAGGTTGATCGCCTTGGGGCCGCGATCACCTTCGGTGACATCGAATTCGAACAGCCTGCCCTGGCGCAACTCGTCCTCGTCGAGGCCGATGTCGTTGACGTGGACGAAGACATCGGGCCCGCCGTCGTCGGGCCGGATGAACCCGAAACCCCGTGACCCGTCGAACGACACCAATTTCCCGATGGACACCGACCAGCTCCTCGCTCCGCTTCCCGACGCCACTGTAACGCGGCTTTTGGGCGATTTTCCGGGAAAGTGGACAGACAGCGACATCGCGGAGACGCCGCACCGCCGGGCCGACCGGACGTGGTCACAATCCGGTAACTGTTCGTTCACATCCTCTCGTTAGCGTTCCGAATCTGTTGGTACGGGTGTGGAGGTTGTGACGAGTGTTCGACCCCGGTCGGGGGATGAGGTCGGGGGGATACGACGCCGGTCGCGGGGTGCTGACAGCACCTCGGGCGGGATCGGAGACGGTGTGTTTCCGGCCGCCGGCGCCGCCGGTCGTCCTGCTCGGGCCACGCCCGCGCCCGGCGCATGTGCCGTTGGCGCCCGCGCAGGAGCGCATGTGGCATGCCGCTCGGCTCGGCCGCTCGGCGGACTGGAATGTCGCGCGGGCGCTGCGGCTGCGCGGCGCCGAGGTGGACCCGGCCGCGCTGCGGTCGGCGCTGGAATGCGTTGTCGCCCGGCACGAACCGCTGCGCACGATCTACCCGGCGACCGAGCACGGTCCCGCCCAGCACGTCGTCGACGCGGCGGAGACCGCTCTCGATATCGCCGAATGTGCCGTCACCGAGAGTGAACTCGCGGTCGCGGTCGCCGCGCTGTCGGCGCGGGCCTTCGATCTCACGCGAGAGCTGCCGGTGCGGGCCCGACTGTTCGTCGTCGGACCCGGCGACGTGGTGCTCGCCCTGGTCGTGCACCACATCTCGGTCGACGGGCGCTCGCTGGGCCCGCTGATCCGGGATCTGGTCACCGCCTATCTCGCCTGCCGCGCCGGGAGCGCCCCCGAGTGGGCGCCGCTGCCGGTGAGTTACACCGACTACACCCTGTGGAAGCACGCCCAGCTCGGCGAGTTCACCGACGAATGGAGCCGCGCGACCCACCAACTGCGCTACTGGGCCAACGCGCTGGCCGGTCGGCCCGCCCTGCTGGATCTGCCCGCCCGTGAACCCCTGTCACCGCCGGTCGACCCGGCCGCCGGTGCGCTGCTACCGATCTCGTTCGACGCGCGGACCCACGCCGGGCTGCTGCGGCTGGCACAGGACGGACGGGCGAGCCTGTTCATGGTGCTGCAGGCCGCGTTTGCGGTGGCCGTCGGCGCGTTCGCCCGCAGCGCCGACGTCACTGTGGCGACCGCGGTCTCGGGGCGCGACCACCGCCTCCTCGACGACCTGGTCGGCAACTTCTCCGACGACGTCCTCCTGCGCGTGCGCCTGGACCGCGCCGCCGACGTCGACGAGCTCATCGACCAGGTGCGCCGGGTCGCGCTGGCCGCCTACGCCCATCCCGACACCCCCAATCCCCGGCTCAAGCGCTGCCTGCTCCAGGACGCGGCGCTGCCGCTGTTCCAGGCCACACTGATCCTGCAGCGAGCCGACGCGCCCCGCAGCGCCACCGAACTCGGTGCGGCTCCGGGTTTCTCGATCACCGAGGTGCCGACCGGGGTGGTGCGGGCCAAACACGATCTCGAGTTCGGGCTGACCGATCACTACGATCCGTTCGGCGCGCCCGTCGGCATCGACGGCTCGTTCCTGTATCCGCTCGCCCGGTTCGACGAGGAGACCGCCGAGCGGTTCGTCGCCCGGTTCCGGGCGGTCGTCGGACTGCTGGCCGACGGCTACCGTGGCCCACTGGGCGCCCTGCTGGCGGCCACGGGCAGCCGCCGCTCCCTCGCGGGGGTCCGCCGGGCGGCACGGGTGCTGGTCTGATCACCCGCCGCGTTCGAGCGGATGACCGGCGTCGCGCCAGGCGACGATGCCCCCGGCCAGGCTGTAGGCGTCATAGCCCGCGCGGTGGGCGAGGGCGGCGAAGCGCAGCGAGGTTTCGCCGACGGGGCATACGAACACGACCGGGCGCGAGCGTGGGAACGGCATGCCCTGGGCGAGCATCTCGTCGAGCTGATCGTCACGGATGTTGAGCGCGCCGGGCACGTGCCCCACTCGGTAGGCCATCGCGCCTCGGGTGTCGACGACGGTCGGTCTGCCGGTGCGGTCCAACTCGGCCAGCGCGGCGGGCGTGAGCGTCGGTGCGGCGGCGGTGTCCTCGGGGCCGGGCGCGCCCGCGCCCGCGGCCTTGCCGAACAGCTCGGGCCTGCGCTTGGCGATATAGGACAGGTACGGCTCGAGCCGGTCGCACACGATGAGCACCGCGACCAGCGGCCGATCCTCGGGGCGCGGCGCCGTGGCCAGGGCACGCAGGGCCGCCGCGTAGCCCGCGCCGCTGGTGGGTCCGGCGAGCACTCCGTAGCCGTGGATCAGGGCCAGGGTGGCGTCGATGGCGGCGGCCGAGTCGACGGTGACGATGTCGTCGTAGAAGTCGGGCCGGAACAGTCCGACATCCCACATCTCGCGTTCGGAGCGGATGCCGGGGATGAAGTCGAACCGGTCCGAGACCACGCCGATGGTGCGCAGCGCCGGATGCCGGGCCAGCAGCGCGGTCGCGGTGCCGCGCGTGGAACCGGTGGTGCCGAGTCCGCCGATCAGATAGTCGAGATGATCGATGCCCGCCTCGGCGAGGTCGGTGGCGATCTCGGTGCCGGTGCCGTCGTGATGGGCGTCGATATTGCGCTCGTTGGTGTACTGCGAGGGATGGAACCACCGTTCGGGCGCCTGACCGGTGGTCTGGGCGATCACCGCCGAGACATCGTCGGCCGCCTGCGGATCCGGGCATTCGGACAGGCCTGGCAGTTCCACGATCTCGGTGCCGAGCAGTTGTAGCAGCTGCCGTACCTCGCCCACCCTGATCCGGTTGGTCACCGCCCGCAGCGGGATGCCGTGCAGCGCGCCGAGCACCCGCAGCGCCTTGGCGGTGTTGCCGCTGGAGGCCTCGATGAACGACTGCCCGCCCGCGGCGACGCGGTCCACCTCGGCGCGGATCATCGCCCAGGCGACCCGGTCCTTGACCGAGCCGAACGGATTGTGCGACTCCAGTTTCGCGTACAGCTCGACTCCGGCCAGCCCGTGCACCGCGGGATCGAGGCGAAGCAGGGGAGTGTTGCCGATGAGCTCGGTGATGTGGTTGTAGACCATCACGGCACCCGGTAATCCGCGTCGGGGCAGAGCGTGAATCCGCTGTCACTATGTCGCACAGCGACTTTCGGCACCACCGGGTGCATGCTGGCCTGCGCGGCGGACAAATCCATGTGATAGGCGCCGGTATTGGCGAACAGCACCGGATCGCCCGGCGCGGGCACCCCGGCCACCCGCACCTGCCGCTGGGTCACCAGATCCCGCTCCAGACACAGATGTCCCGCGAAGAAGACCCCGACGGGTTCGGCGACGGCGGGTTCGGCGAGCACCACGGGGTCGATGAGCACCTCCTGGTCGGCGGCGGTGACCGTATCGCGACTCAGGTCCAGATGCACCAGGGTCGCACCGTTGCCCGCGGTTTTGACGAATTCCACACTGGCGAGGGTGACCCCGGCCTGATCGACGAGCGCCTTGCCGGGCTCGAGCCACAGTTCGAGCAGATTGTCGGCCAGCACCTGCCCCAGCGCGCGGCCGCTGTGCCCGGGCAGCGGGGTGGCGAGCAGATCGGCGAGGATGGCGGCGGCCGGTTCGATGTTGGCGTACTTGTGGAACACCGGTCCACCGTGGACCGCGCCGCCGGCGACGTGATAGCCGAAGGTGCTACTGCCCCAGTGCAGCGCCTCGCCCCGCCCGAGCAGACCCGCGCGCAGCGCGTCGTCGTAGGCGTCGTAGCGCGCGGCGTCGGCGGTGAAGACCTGGCGCAACCCGCCGCCGATGTCGAGCACGGTCGGCGTCAGATCGTGTCCGTAGGCGCGCTCGACGAGCTCCAGGCACGCCGCGACCGCCCGGACGCGTTCGGCGGTGGCGGCGGTGTCGAGGTGGAAGGCGAAACCCAGCAACCGCAGCCGATCCCGGTGCCGGGTGAGCACGTCGAACGCGGTATCGGCGGCCGCGAGGTCGATGCCGAAGCGGCTCGGGGCGCTGCCGGGAAATCCCGAGATGCGCAGCAGGACCGGCACCGGCGCGTCCGCCAGCTCGGCCAGTGTGGACAGTTCCCACAGATTGTCGACATTGACCGTCACCCCCGCCGCGAGCGCCGCGCGCAGCAGAGACACCCCTTTGGGGCCGGTCGCCTCGATCCGGTCGCCCGGAAATCCCGCGGCCAGCGCGGCCGACAATTCCCCCGCCGAGGCCACGTCGACGGAGATCCCCGCCGCCGCGGCGGTCCTGGCGAAGGCCGCCGAGCGGTTCACCTTGTGCGCGTAGCAGATCCGGTACGGGCCGGCTCCCGCGTCGAGGACCGCGCGCACGGTGGCCAGGTTCGCCGCGTGCACCTGCGGGAACAGCAGGTGCAGCGGCGAGCCGTAATGGTCCAGCGCCGCGCGCACGGCCGCCCGGTCGGCGAGGAAGTCGGCGACCAGCGGGGGGAGCGCGGCGGGAACGGCGGGCGGGGTCATCCCACCGCCGCGCCGGGCGCCGGGGCGGGCACGTCGTCGACCGGGTTGTAGCCGCCGTCACGCAGCGCCTCGAACACCCGGAACCGGTGGCGCGGGCTGCGGATCCGGGCGATGACCCGCTTGGACTCCAGGTCGACCTCGGCCACCGGGATCTCCATCGATTCGAGCAGCGTGGTGATGGTGCGGACGCAATGCTTGCAGCTCATATCGGGGACGTAGAAGACGCCGTCGTCGCCGGGCGGCGCACCGTCGAACACCTGCTCGGCGGTGTCTCGCAAGACCACGACGCTGTCCGCCAGCGCGGCGAAGGTCTCGACGAACCGGTCGACCACGGTGGCCAGCACGTGCACCGCCGCGCCGTCGACCGCCTGCGGTGCCGCCGCCAGGCAGGCGGGCCTGGCGCCGGCGGGCAGCAGGGCGTACTGGCGGGAGATCAGGTCCAGCTCGTCGTGATATCTGGCCACCGCGGCCTCGGTGTCGAGCCCCTCCTCGGTGACCGCGCGCCGCATCACCGCGTGCGCGTCGGCGATGGTGGCGTCCTTCATGGCGCGCAGCAGCGCGAGGGAATCGGCGGTGTAGCGCACGCTCCCGTCGGGCTGGACGGCCAGGCGCACCGGGATCATCCCGCGCCGGAACGTCGAGGCCTGCAGCTCCCAGAACCAGCGGGTCGCGACGGCGGCGAAGATCCCGGAATCGCGCATGCCCCTGGCGAAGCCGACGATATCCCGATAGGGGGTATCGGCCGCGATGATCCCGTGCTGGACGAGTGCGCGCCCGGTGGCCTCCACCCCGACGCGGAAGATCTCGTGCGGGTCGTGATCGGTGGTGGTGCCCGCGAGCACCGCGAGATCGGGCTCGCTCAGCGCCGCCGAGCGCGCCACCAGACCGGACCCGGCCAGCTCGCGCCACAGCGTCAGCACGGTCTCCCTGGCCACCACGGCCAGGTCGGGACCGGCGCCCCCGGTGTGGAAGTAGCCGGTATTGGGCACACCCGCGCTGTCGGTCCAGGTGATGCGGTGGGTCGCGCTCGTGACCTGGTCGGGGCGGCACGGCCGCATGAACCGCTCCAGATACATCCGCTGCGACTGCGTGAGCGCGCTGCCCGGCTCGGGGCGTAACTCGGTGGCGCGGAAGGTGATCTGGGTCGGCGACGGTGGCTCGGCGGCCGCGAACAGACCGGGCGCGGCCAGCTCGGCCAGTACCCGGGACGCGGACCGTCGATCGTAGTGCTGCGCGGGGTGCGTGCCCATGGGTTCCTCCTCGGCTCGGGACAGGAAAGGGTCAGCGCCCGTGCCCGGCGAGGCCGGCCACGCAGGCGACGAAACGATCGATCTCGTCCAGGGTGTTGTAGAGGTGGGTGCTCACTCGCACCGAACCCGCGCCGGGCTCGGTGCCCGGCACGCAGTGCGCACCGGTGCGGACCAGGAAACCGGCCTCGGCCAGCACGAAACCGAGATCGGTCGCGCTGATCCCGTCGAGGGTGAACGAGACGATCCCGTACCCCACCGCGCAGCCCGCGTACGCGGGCCCCGGCAGGAACTCCAGGCCGGGCACCGGCCGCAACCCCTCGATCAGCCGCAGCGTGAGTTGCCGGTTGTGCGCGGCGATCGCGATCGGGTCCAGCTCGTCGAGCAGATCGAACGCCGGTGCGAGGGAGAGAATTCCGGGAATATTGTAGGTTCCCCCCTCCAGCAGCTCCGGCATCCCGGAGCCGGTCAGCCCGGATTCGCCGATCGTCACCCCGGTGTGGCCGCCGGGCAGGAACGGCCGCAGCCGCTCGTGGACCCGCCGTCGGCAGTACAGCAGCCCGATCCCGGGCGCGCCGAACATCTTGTGCCCGGCGAACACCGCGAAGTCGGCGCCGAGGTCGAGCACGTCGACCGGCAGGTGCCCGCCGCTCTGCGAGCAGTCGAAGCACAGCAGGATCTCCGGATCGATCCGGCCGCGCAGTTCCTCGAGCGTGGTCAGCCCGCCGTAGACGTGGTGCAGGTGGCTGGTGGTGACCAAGCGGGTACGCGGGCCCACCTTAGCCAGGATGTCGTCGATGTCGGCCTCGCCCGCCGCGGTGCTGCGGTAGGGCCGCAGGACGATCCGGCGCCCGAACCGGGCCAAGGTGTCGCGCAGGTGGTGCCAGGGCAGCACATTGGACGCGTGATCGGCGGGGTTGTAGAGGATCTCGTCCCCGTCGTCGAGGACGGCCAGCCCCCAGCTGTAGGCGACGGCGCCCAGTGCGGCGGTCGCCCCAGCGGTGAACACGATCTCGTCGGGGTGCTCGGCGCCGACGAACGCCGCGGCCCGGGAACGGATGGCCGTGATCCGCGCGGACAGCGAGGTCGCCCAGCCGTAGGTGCCGCGCCCGGCATTGGCCGTGTGCTCGGCGTGATAGCCGGTGACGGCGGCGATCACGGTGTCCGGCTTCTGGGTCGTGGCGGCGCTGTCGAGATACACCACGGCCGGATCGGCCAGTGCGGGAAAGCGGCCGCGGATCGTGGCGGGCACCGGGGTCGGCGCGTGCCGCAGCACCGGAACGGCGGTGAGCTCGGGCCGGAAGGGGTGCACGAGATCAACGATACGCACTTTTCTGGTACGGCTGACGAAGAATTCTCGCGGGCAACGCTTTTCGGGCGCGGGCTCAGTACTTGCCCTGCAGGTAGTCGACCAGGTGTCCGCGTTCGGCGGCCAGTTCGGTGATCTCGCTCTTCACCACGTCGCCGATGCTGACGATGCCGATCAGCCGGTCCGCCTCGACGACAGGCATGTGCCGGACGCGATGCTCGGTCATGACCTCGCGCAACGAGGAGACGTGGTCGTCTGGTCCGCAGGTGCGCACCCGGTCGGTCATGATCTCGGCGACCGGCCGGTCGAGCAGGGCGGCGCCGTGGCGGTCCAGGTGGCGGACCACGTCGCGCTCGGAGACGATTCCGCTGATGGTCGCGCCGTCGGGGGAGACCACCACCGCGCCGATATTGTGCTCGGCCAGCACGGTGAGCAGGGCGCGCACCGTGGTCTGCGGCCCCACCGTGGCCACCGCCGTGCCCTTGTTGCGCAGAATCTCCGCTATCCGCATATGCCGCTCACCCGTGTCGAGCCCGATCGTTCCCCTTCAGGATGCCTCGGGTGACACGGCTGTGACCAGCACGAAGACGTTACAACCGGCTATTCGTCGTCCAAGCCGGCGGAGAGATAGGCCGCGGCGGCCAGCCATTGCCTGCACTGCGGACCGTGCACGTCGTGCTGGCGCAGCATCTCGCGGGCCTGGCGGTAGGTGAGCCCGAGCGGCTCGTCGCTACACGATCCGGAGGACGCGCCCGCCGTGCCGAGGTATCGCGGGATCTCGAGGCCGGTGCTTCCGGCCGAGACCCGGCGGGGTGTTCGAAACGGCGTACTCATCCGAGTCCCCTCGCATCCGGCAGCGGAGGGCCCATCCGGCTGGTGCTGCCGACGTCCCTTCCGGTGATCTTGAGGCCTGAGTCTACGGGGGTGTTGTTTGCAGATGCAAGAACATCTGCACTGTCGATTCGGACGTGTCGGGCAGCTGATCGGGTTGTCGCGCTTGCGAATTCAGGGGACTGGACGTCACCGATCGAGCGTGCGCCCAGGTCGTGTCGTCGGGTAAGTACCGACCGGTGCGGCCGCATGTGAACCGTGTTAGTGTCCCGATCGCAATGTGCAGATGCAAGAACGTTTGCACGTGCATCTGCAACTTTCGCACTGATGGCATCAATCGAGAACGAGGAGTGTGACGTGTCCGGTATGCACCATGATCAGCGGGAACGCCCGGGCGTCGGCGACTGGCGCAAGAGCACGTTCAGCAACCCCAGCGGCAACTGTGTCGAGGTGGCCGAGGCGACGGACGGTTCGGTCGCCGTGCGCAACTCGCGCGACCCGCACGGCTCGGTGATCTTCTACACTCGGCCGGAAATCGACGCTTTCATCCGCGGCGCGAAGGCCGGAGAGTTCGACTACTTGACCCGGTGATCGGTAATATCGGCAGCCATGACGGCTGAACCCGACGAGATCGGTCGCGTGCAACCCGTTGTCGATCGCGGCCCCACCGTGCTGCGCATCGCCCTCGGTGGCCAGTTGCGCAAACTGCGCGAGAGCAAAGGCATCACCCGCGAGGCGGCTGGTGACGCGATCCGTGGCTCACACGCCAAGATCAGCCGGCTCGAACTGGGACGCACCGGATTCAAAGAACGCGACATCAGGGACCTGCTCACGCTCTACGGTGTCCACGACACCCGCGAGCGTGAGTCCTTCTTCGAACTGGCCAGGCAGGCAAGTGAACCCGGCTGGTGGCATCGCTACAGCGATCTGCTGCCCTCCTGGTTCAGTACCTACCTCGGGCTCGAGCAGGCGGCCAGTCAGATCCGCACCTACGAGGCCCAGCTGGTGCCCGGCCTGCTGCAGACGCCGGAGTACACGCGCGCCATCGTGACTCTCGGGTTCGACGACGCCGATACCGAGCGACGGGTGCAGGTCCGTCAGCTCCGCCAGGACGTGCTGCGCCGGGTCGACCCACCGGTGGTGTGGGCGGTCATCGACGAGGCCGTCCTGCACCGCCCGATCGGCGGGCATGAGGTGCATCGCGCGCAGCTGCGCTACCTGGCCGAGCTGTCCGCGCTGCCGAACGTGACCGTGCAGGTGCTGCCGTACTCCGCGGGCGGGCACGCCGCGGCGGGCAGTTCCTTCAGTATTCTGCGGTTCGCCGAGCCCGAGCTGCCCGACATCGTCTACCTCGAGCAGCTCACCAGTGCGCTGTACCTCGAGCGGCGGCAGGACCTGGCGCTGTATCTGTCGGTGATGGACCAGCTCAGCGTGCAGGCCGCCCGGCCCGATCGCTCGCGCCAGATCCTGCTCGACTACGCCGATCGCGCCTGAGGCCGGACACCGCTACCGGGCGCCGCTGACGGCGCCCGGTCCGGGTCGGTGATTCAGTAGCGGATGCAGCCCGCGGCGATCCGCCAGAAGGTGTCGGGGGTCAGCGTCTGCAGATCCCAGTCGTCGGCCAATTCGTGCGCGGTGGTCACGATCCGGTCGATATCGAAATCATTGCGTGTCGCCGCGCCGGTGGATTCCACGGCATCGATGACATAGGCGACCGCTGTTTCCCTGGAGCACCCTGCGGTGACGGGGTGGGTCGTCGCTGCGCGATCAGCGAGGCCGAATCGGCCGTTGGTGTTGTTCATGGTGAACGCCCCTGTGTTTAGGCAGTGGCAAACCCAAGGCAAACATAGCCCCAGGTGTGCCGCTCGCGGCCTCCCCTGACTATCCCCTGAATTGTGTTGCGGCCCTGAGTTTAGGACGGGGCAAGTTTCGAATGCAAGCACATCTGCACGATCGATTCCGTCTCGATGCAGCGCATTTCTCGGCTTCTGAGCGGCGAATCCGCGGGTGCGCCACCGTGTTCACGACAAACGGCGGGTGGATAACGGCGTGACCGGCGGCTGGTCCCTCCCGCGGCGTGATGCGGGGACTGCCGCCGGTCGGCGAGAATCGACCCTACGGCCGAATATTGTTGCGATAGTTAATTTTCGGCTACCGAATTGCCGACACGGCCGCCGCGATCGGCGCCGTTCCGGAGACCACTTCCAGCGTGCGCCCAAAAGTGTTGTCCGCGTCCAAGATCGACGCGAGCGTCGCGGCGACGTCGGCGCGGGGGATCGGACCCCGCGCAATCGGCGGTGGTCCGAGCGTGACCAGACCGTTGCCTGCCGTGTCGGTGAGCATGCCGGGGCGCAGGATGGTCCAGTCCAGGGCGCGCGACCGCAGATCGTCCTCCGCGCGGGTCTTGGCGTCGATGTAGGCGGCCCAGACCTCGTCGGTGCCCGGTGCGGGCGGCGCGCCGGCGCGCATCGTCGAGATCTGCACGAAGCGCCGGACGCCGGTCCGCTCGGCGGCGTCGGCGAGCTGCACCGAGCCGTTGAGATCGACGGTGTATTTGCGCGCGGCACCGCTGCCCGGGCCCGCGCCGGCGGCGAAGACCACCGCGTCCGAGCCGGCGACCGCGGCGGCCAAATCGTCGGGGGTATCGCGTTCCATATCGAAGATGACCGGAACGCCGCCGGTCGCGACGATATCGGCGGCCTGGTCGGGGCGGCGGATGAGCGCGTGGACCTGGTCACCGCGGCGGGTGAGCAGCGAGGCCAGCAGCAGGGCGATCTTGCCGTGCCCACCGGCGACGACGATACGCATGCGAGTGCTCCTTTCGAGCGGAGAGCGGACAGTCAGCGTTCCGGGCCGCCGGGATTGCAGTTCGCCGACACCGTGGCCGAATAGCCGACGGCCGGTCGCCACGGTTCGAGGTTCCAGCTCGGTTTGTCGGGCGCCACCATCCTCGCCCACACCCAGTGGCAGAGGAACTGGTCCCGCATCCCCGGCGCGTCGGCGCCGGCGTCCAGGGCGAGGACCTCCTGCCAGGCGAGTTCGTCGGTGCCCGGCGCGGCGGTGCGTCGGCCCGCGACGGTCGGCACGACGAGCAGGCGAGGGCCGTCGGCGGTGTCGGTCCAGGTGAGGTGGTCGATCAGCGGCAGTCCGGCATACGGATCGACCGTCGGTGTCGGCGCGGCGAGGGTGACCGGAGGCTTGCTGGTCGAGCGGGGCGGCGTGGTGGTCGTCGACGGAGTCGCCGTCGCCGGCTCCTCGGCGGCGGTCGAGCCGCAGCCGGTGAGGCCGAGCATCGCGACGGCGGCGAGTGCGGCCGACAACTGCCACCGAATCACGCGTCGCCCCTCCTTGTCGTCCAGGCGCGCGGCCGGGACGCGGCCGCCCGGCCAGCCTAGTGCGGTCGGCCCGGCGGTGCCGGTGGGCTCAGTGCCAGAGCGAGCGGCAGGGGAGTCGGCGCAGGTCGGGACCCACCTGCCCGTCGACGGTGACCAGCAATCCGGCGTGCACCGCCGCGGTGGTGAACTCCCACGCCTCGGCAGGGGTCGCCGCGTACTCCAGAATCAGCGCGTCCTGCGGTGTCGCGCCGTCGAAGTAGACCGTGATCCGCCGGGTCGGTATCTCGGTGCGGTCGGCGCGGTGGGAGGTGGCGGCGATGTTCTCGTCGATGGGAATCATGGCGTGCTCCTTATGCCCCGGCGCTGGTGGGCGCCTTCCTACTCGACGGTAGGGCCCGGGCCGTCGAGTGGAACATGTTCTGGAATTCACTGGAGATCTCACAGCCCTCCGGCGCCGCGGCGTGACGGTGGCAGACGAGAATCGCCGTCGACTTGCATCCGGTCACAACCCGCGTTCCTGCCGGTTGTGAGCTCCGCCGATCTCGGTCCGAAGGGGTACCGACGAGCCACGCTACCGGCAAGTATCGGTCTCGACGGCAGCGACACGGGAGGACGGCCGGATGATCTGGGTTGCCGCGGCACAACGGGCTCGGCCCCGCCGCGCCCTGCTGGCCGTGGCGGCGGCGCTCGTGCTGGCCGTGGTCTGCGCCGCCCCCACACACAGTTCACCGCTCTATCCGAGCGCCGATCCCGACCCCTTCTACGCCCAGCCCGCCGACCTGTCGGCGTCGCGGCCGGGCGACGTACTGGACGTGCGGCCGATGCCGCCCCTGGCGATGTTCCCCGACACCAGGATCACCCTGGTCAAGTTCCGCTCGACCAACTCGGCGGGCGAACCGATCGCGGCGACCACGACCGTGCTGCAACCGGCGGGCCACCGCCGGGACGCGCCGGTGCTGTCCTACCAGCACATCATCAACGGACTCGGCGTGCGCTGTTCGGTCTCCAAGGTGCTCTACACCGACGACCCGAACCTGATGGTTCGCGAGGCGGTGTTCTGGAATCTCGCCCTGCGGCGCGGCTGGACGATAGCGCTGCCCGACCATCTCGGGCCCAACTTCGCCTACGGCGCCGCCAAATTGGGCGGGCAGGTGACCCTGGACGGCATCCGGGCGATCCGCAATGTCGACGACCTGCTGGTCGCGGGGAGCCGGGTCGCGATGGCGGGCTACTCCGGCGGTGGCATGGCGACAGCCTGGGCAGCGGCGCTGCAACCCAGCTACGCGCCCGACGTCGCGGTCGCCGGCGCGGCGCTGGGCGGGGTGCCGATGAACCTGGTGTCGATGCTCGAGGGTCTCGGCTTCGGCTCGCACCCGGTGTTCGGCCTGGCGCTGGCGGCGGGGATCGGGCTGGAACGGGAGTATCCGCAACGGTTTCCGATCAGCGAGCAGATGAACGCGCGCGGCCTGGCAGCCCGCGCCTCGATCGCCGACGCGTGCACCAACGACATCCTCGGCGCAGGCGCGGGCCGCGGCATCCTCGACTTCGCCGCGACGACTTCGATGGTCGACGACCCGCACGCCCGCGCCGTCGTGGAGGAGAACAGCCTCGAGCTCTACCCAGGAACGCCGACGATGCCTGTCTTCGAATGGCATTCGCCCATCGACGGCCTGATCCCGGTCGAGGCGATCACCGCCACCACACACCGCTGGTGCGCGGCGGGCACCCCGCTGGTCACCGAATCGACCCCGACCCCGGACCACCTGACCGCAGCTGTGCTCGGACTGCCTTCCGCGCTGAGATGGCTCGACGCGCGGCTGCAGGGGGAACCGGCGCCCAGCACCTGCTGAGCCCGGTTTCGATCGGCCCGGATCCGCACGCCCCGAAGCGGATTCGGGCCGATTGTTGTTGCGATCGTGCCGCATTGCGTCACGACTCGGGCACGACGCCGATCCGGCGGGGTGGTTCCGGCGTACCTTCAGTGGACTGACGAGGGTGCGCTGGGGGAAGTTCGACGGGAGACGAAGCACCGCATCGCCGCACGTCAGCGACGAATCCGACGTTGCCACCCGAAGGCGTGTGTGCCATGCGATCTGTGCGTGTGTTGGTCTGCTCGATCCTGCTGCTGTGTTCGTTGTCCGTCGGCAGTGCCGCCGCCGAACCCACCCCGGAATTCCCGGTGCCGCAACCGGGTACGCCGGGGTTCCTGCCCGACTTGCAACGCTGGATCGATCAGGTGCTGCCGTCACCGATCCAACCGGCGGCCGGTGCCGATCCCGATGCCGAGCTCGCCGCGCTGCGGGCCGCGGTCCTGCCGTCGGCCGTGGGCGACGCGATGTTCGACCATTGGCCCGACGGGCTGGCCGATTACACGCCGGGACAGATCATCGCCACCCGCGACATCCTCGCCACCGCGGGTCCGCTGACCCTGGTGCCGCTGCGCTCGGCCACCCTGCTCAAATACCGCACGGACGATTCGCAAGGTCGCCCGTCCTTCGCCACGGCGACGCTGCTCGTGCCCGCCACCGACTGGACCGGACCCGGCGATCGGCCGGTCCTGGTCAACAACCTGCCGATCGACGCGCTGGGGCGCGACTGCACGCCGGGATACACCCTCGCGCACGGCCTCACGCTGCACTCGAGCTCGACCGAATTCATCCCGCCGACCACGCAATTGGCGGCACTGCGTGGATACGCCGTGCTGGTGCCCGATCACGAGGGCCCGTGGATGGCCTACGCGGAGCCGTATGTCGCCGGGCACGCGGTGCTCGACGGAATCCGGGCCGTGCGCGGCCTCGACCCGGCGGTGTTCGGCGCGAGCCGGTTCGCGATGACCGGCTACTCCGGCGGTGCCATCGCCACCCACGGCGCGGCCAAGCTGATCGACTCCTACGCACCGGAACTCGCCGACGTGATCGTCGGGGCGGCGCTGGGCGGTGTGCCCGCCGATTTCGAGATCCTCTCGCGCAGTATGAACGCCAATCTCGCCTCCGGGATCTTCATGGCGGCCACCTTCGCGATCGGCCGGGAACGTCCCGAGATCCTGGCCGCGATGAACAACCTCGCGCGCTGGGTCGCCACCTCGGTGATGAAGGACCAGTGCGTGAGCGTGTTCGCCGTCCCCGGCGTCCTGCACCTGCCGATCGATGTCGGCGCGAACATCCCCGACCCGCTGCGCTCGGACCTGGCCACCCGGATCTACGAGATCACCCGGATGGCCGGAATGCGCTCGGCCACACCGCTCTACATCTACAACGGCGAGCAGGAGTTCTGGATCCCCGCCGCCGGCGCGCGGAATCTGTACAACGAGCAATGCTCGCTCGGCGCGAACGCGGTGTACCGCAGCGTGTTCGGTGAGCACGTGATCGGTGCGGTCACCGGATATCCGGAGGCGATGCTCTGGCTCGACGAGCGATTGCAGGGTGTCGCGGCACGCAGTGAATGCTGACCGGCGGAAGTGGGAATTCTCTTCGATCTTCGCGGGCGGCTGCTGTGAAAGGTCAGCGGGCCGCGGAATTCCCGGGTGGTGTGGGCGATGACGGCCGGTCAGTGCTGGTGAGACGGCGATGAAGGGGATCCGGTCCGCGGTGCGGTCCGGATTGCCGAAGAATTCCTGTGCCCCCTCATGGGGGTTTTCGACGAGCCGTGGTGACCTGTCCAGAAACCCGGAAACGGCCGAATTGCGGGGATTTTCGGGACTTATGTTCGGTGCGGTTTCGACAAAGCCATTCGTATTTCTCGAATCGCACAGGAAGATACGCCAACGATGAAATCTCCCAGTCGCAGACGGACGCTACACACGGCGGTGCTCACCGGCGTCGGCGCGCTCGCCGTCGCGCTCACCGGTCCGGGGGCCGCCGCGTCTCCCGACCCCGCGCCCTCCGAGCAGGCCCTCGCCGACATCATCACCTCCGGCCGCGAAGTGGCCGGGCCGGGTAGCGGTTCGGCCTGCACCTCCGGCAGCGGCGCCGGATCGGGGAACGGCTCGGGCAACTGCTACGGCGGTTCGGGCTCCAGTTCGGGCTCCTCCGGTGGAAAGTCCACCGACACCATCGGTTACGGTCCCGCGCAGACCGCTTTCCTGGCCGCGTTCGCCTACGGCCTCGGCAACGGCGACGCCGCCCCGCCCGGCGCCAACGACTGGAACTGCAAGCCGACCGCCGAACATCCGCGTCCGGTGGTGCTGTTGCACGGCACCTGGATGAACGCCTACAACGGCTACGCCTTCATGGGTCAGCCGATCAAGGACGCGGGGTACTGCACCTTCACCTTCAACTACGGCCGCTCGGGCCTGGTCGAAGGCGGCGGCCTCGGCTCGCTGCTGCCCGGCGTCATGGGCACCGGCTACATCCAGGACTCGTCCAAGCAGGTCGCCACCTTCGTCGACCGTGTGCTGGCGGCCACCGGCACCGACGAGGTCGACATCATCGCTCACTCCCAGGGCGGCGCGCTGGCCAACTGGTACACCAAGTACGACGGCGGCGCGGCCAAGGTGAAGAACCTCGTCACCTACGGTGCCACCCACCACGGCACCAGCCTCGACGGCATCGGTGCCCTGGGCCGGATGATCAACAACGCCGGTATCGACATCCTGGGTCTGATCGAGATCTTCGTCGGGCATGCCGGCATCCAGCAGACGATCGGTTCGGACTTCGTCAACCAGCTCAACGCCAACGGTGACACCGTCCCCGGCGTCGACTACACCGTCGTCGGCACCCGCTACGACGAGGTCACCAACCCCTACGACCTGACCTTCCTGAAGCCCGGTCCCGGCGCCACGGTCGACAACATCACCCTGCAGGAGGGCTGCGAACAGGACGTTTCCGACCACCTGACGATGATGTACTCCCCCGCGCGCGCTGTCGATCGCGCTGCGGGCCCTCGATCCGGCGAGCAGCCCGAACCTGGTCTGCGAGTTCAACCCCTGGCTGGTCGGGGGTGGTGGCTCCCTGTGAGACGAGGCGAAGGCGCTGTCCGCGATCGCGGACAGCGCCTTCGGCGTCGCGGGGGTGGGATCAGGCCGCGGAACGGTAGCTGCGGGCGACCAGCGCCGAGCGCAGATACCACAGACCCGAGGGCTGGGTCGGGTCGAAACCGGTGAGCTGGCCGATCCGCTTGAGCCGGTAGTCGACGGTGTTGGTGTGCACGTGCAGCACCCGGGCGGTGCGCTGGCGGTTGAGATTGTTCGCGATGTGGCGCTGCAGGGTCTCGAGCAGTTCGGGGTACTGATCCAGCGGATCGAGCAGCGAACCGAGGAACTCCCGGCCGGGGCCAGGGCGGGTCAGCTGGTACTCGAGAGCCAACTCGTCGAAGCGGTACAGCCCGGAGGTGACCTCGAGCCGCTGCACCATGTCGAGCAACTCGTGGGCCTGGTCGGCGGCATCGGGCACGCCGGTCGTGCTGGTCTCCACCAGCGCCGCGGTGATACCGACCTGGGCCGCCTGCGAGAGCTGGGCCACGAGGGCGGCGAGGCCGTCGCGATCGAAGGTGCCCGCGGGGATGAGCACCGTGCCGCCGTCGACACTGAGTAGCGACAGCGCCGAATCGCCGCAGCGCTTGGCCAGCTCGGCCTGCACCCGGCGCAGCTTGCGGCGCGCGACCACCTGGGCGTCGAGGGCCGGGTTGGCCTCCTCGCGGTGCGGCGGGATCGCCAGGGCCAGAACGGCATAGGTCTCGGCGATGGCGATGCCGCACTCGCGGGCCATCGTCGAGGTGCTGTGGCCGCCGAGCAGCGCCGAGGTGAGGGTGTGCACGGCGGTGTGGTGCTCGCTGACCACGCCGCGCAACTCCCGCACGTAGGCCAGCGACACCTGGGCGGTGATGGTGTCGAGCATCTCCATCACCATCTTGACGCCGTCGACGAGATTGTCGTAGTCCTTCACCGACGCGTTCGCGACCACCAGGTCGAGGCCGATCTTGAACCCTTCGGCGATCGAGTGGTGGATGGTGTCGATCGGCACGCCCTCGCGGGCCCAGCCGCTGGCCGCGTCCTGCAGGCGCTGCAGCTTGTTCGGGATGTCGCGGCCGTCGAGCATGCTGACGGCGAATTCGAGGCAGATCCGGGTGATGGTGGTGACGTCGCCGGTGATCGCGTCGCCCGGCAGCGTGCCGCAGGGGACGACATTGGCGACGAAGTGGCCGACCATCTGCCGAGACAGGGCGCGCACGTCCTTCAACGGCGACGACATCGGCTGACCGGAGATGGTCAGCGATTGCCGGGGTGGATTCTCAACGGACATCTGTGTTCCCTTCGCCCATCTTGCGGCTCTGCCCCCGCTGTCCAGCGTGTTCACCCTAGCCAACCCGCGGCGATGCCGGAATGGAACGTCAGGTTATGGGTCGTGGACCCATGCTTGCTTGCCTGCTTGGTGAGCGGTCACAAGTCTGGTCCATCGCTATGAGTGGTTGTAGAGTTCTCCGCGCCGGAACGAACCGATAGGGGCACCATGCGACCTGCCGTCCGTTGTCTGGTCTGGGAACTGGACGAAACCCTGTGGGACGGCGTGGTCCACGACTCGACCAGCACCACGCTGCGCCCGCAGGCACTGCGTACGCTCACCAAGCTGAGCGAACGGGGAGTGCTGCATGCCGTCGCGGCACGTGGTGATCGTTCGCGCACCCTGCGCACGCTCTATCGGCACGGCCTCTACGAGATGTTCTCGGCGGTCGAGGTGGGCTGGGGCCGCAAGTCGGCCTCGATCGTGCGGATCGCCGACACCCTGGGCCTCGGGCTGGACGGGATGGCGTTCCTCGACGCCGAGCCGGTCGAGCGCGCCGAGGTCTCGCGTGCGCTGCCGATGGTGCGCTGCTATGCCGCCCGCAACGTGGACATGCTGCCGCTGTTACCGGACTTCCGGCACGACCTGCGTTCGGGCCCGGTCCCGACGCCGCCGCTGGGGTTCGCGCGCGTCCCGGCCCTGTGACGGCCCGGATTCGGCTGCGCGCGCTGCCTTCTCGCACGCGATGCGGCACCGCATCGCGTGCGATCTTGCACAGCGTGCCGAAATCGACCGGGTGGCAGCGTCTCAGGACTGATCCGGCAGCAGCGACAAGGTGAGACCGGCCAGCCTGACCGGGTCGGCGACCACGTCGTAGGCCGCGATCCGCGTTGCCCGGATGGTGAAGGTGAGCACGAACAGCGGCCTGCCCGCCCGGACAACGACGAGCCCCGGCCGACCGTCGACGAGGACCAGGACCGCTTCCCGCGAGCGCTGCCGCAGCACGACCGCGCCTTCGGCGACGGCGGCCGCGCCCCGGACCAGGGCGGCCATGCCGGGCGGGAGCGCCGCCGGATCGGCCGAGCGCACGACATCGGGGGCGAGCACCGCCAGCAATTCGTCCAGGTCGCCCTCGCGCGCGGCCTTCAGGAACGCCGCCACCGCGGTCCGCTGCGCGGTCAGTTCCGCGGGCTCGATCCGGGCCGGCGCGTGGACGCGCTGCCTGGCCCGGCTGGCCAGCTTCTTGGTGGTGGCCGGTGTCCGCCCGAGCATCGGGGCGATCTCGGCGAACGGCACGGCGAACAGGTCGTGCAGCACGAACGCGACCCGCTCCTGCGGGCCGAGCACATCGAGCACGACCAGCAGCGCGCGGCCGACCGCGTCGGCGAGCAGCGCGTCGTCCTCGGGGTCGGCGCCCGGACCGGTGGCCCGCGTATCGGCGAGGTCCGGCGCCGTGGTCTCGGCGCGCTGGGCGCGGGCGCGCAGCAGATCCAGGCAGATCCGGGAGACGACCGTGGTCAGCCAGCCGTCGAGATTGCCGATCTCGGCCACGGCGACGCGATCCAGACGCAGCCAGGCCTCCTGCACGACGTCGTCGGCCTCGGCGGCGGTGCCCAGCATCCGGTAGGCGATTCCGCGCAGCCGGTCACGGCGCTGTTCGAAGGCGAGCGCGAGCGCATCCGTCTGCATCGGTCACCTTTCGGCCGGCCCGTTCGTCATCGGATCGACGGCGGTCGCCGTCGCTCACCGTAGACCGGAGGAACCCACTCATGCACACGAGCTTCGTCGTCGTCACCGTGCTCGCCGCCTCGGCCGCGCTGATCGCCGCGGCGATCGACGTCGTCCGCGCCGACTGGATCCGCGCGAACATGCGCCGCTACGGGGTCGCACCGTGGACGCTCACGCCGCTGGCGGTGATCAAGGCGGTGGGCGGTCTCGCGCTGCTGGCCGGGCTGGCCTGGCGGCCGCTGGCGATCGCCGCCGCGGCCGGGCTCGTGGTGTATTTCCTGTGCGCGGAGCTGACCGTCCTGCGTGCCCGCGCCTACGCCGACCTCGGCTACCCGTTGCCGTATCTGCTGCTCGCGGGCGCCTCGCTGACGCTGGCCGCGGTGTGAGGCGGTGGTGGGGCGCCCCGGGGGGCGCGCCCCCCCCCCCCGGGGGGGGCCGGGGCCCCCCGGGGGGGGCCCCCCCTTCACCCAATTATATTGGCCGGGCGGTGGTGTGGGCCCGGCGGATCATCCGCCAAACCCAGG
>NZ_JBIUYV010000012.1:0-146924 GCF_044744725.1 Nocardia sp. NPDC087230 | reverse complement strand
CGCCCGCCCCGCCGCCCCCTCCACGGGGGGGGCGGGCGGGGCCCCGCCCCAAACAACCATTTTGTGGTTGCCCCCTCCCCCGCCCCCCCCCCGTGGGGGGGGGGGGGGGGGGGCCCCCCCCCCCCCCCCACCGCTCGCCTGACGCGAGAGAAATCATGACATCAGCGGCTTCGCTCGGTGTGACCCTGTTGGCCGAGGGGTCCATCGATTTCAACGTCTCCGGGGTGATCGACCAGTTCTGGCGATTGACCGTGGACGGTCTCACCTACGGGTCGATCTACGCGTTGGTCGCGGTCGGCTACACGCTGGTCTACGGCGTCCTGAGACTGATCAACTTCGCCCATTCCGAGATCTTCATGCTCGGCATGTTCGGCACCTATGTGGGACTGGAGCTGCTCGGCTTCGCCCCCAGCGGCAACGCGTACTCCCAGGGTGTGCTGCTCACGGTGGTCTATCTCGGTCTGGCGATGCTGTTCGGCATGCTGGTCTCGGGCATCGCCGCGGTCGGCCTGGAACGAGTCGCCTACCGGCCGCTGCGCAGGCGCGGAGCCAAACCCCTGGCCTTCCTGATCACCGCGATCGGCATGTCGTTCGTGATCCAGGAGTTCGTCCACTACATCCTGCCCAAGATCAAGCCCGGCCTCGGCGGCTCCAACGCCCAGACCGGCATCCGGCTGGTGGAGCCGAAGGTACAGTTCACCTTCCTCGGCGCGCAGGTGACCAATGTGGCGCTGGTGATCTTCGCGGCGGCCATCGTGCTCGCCGTCACCACCGAGATCGTCATCAACCGCACCAAGTTCGGCCGCGCCATCCGCGCGGTCGCCCAGGACCCCGACACCGCGACCCTGATGGGTGTCTCGCGCGAGCGGGTCATCGTGCTGACCTTCCTCATCGGCGGCCTGCTCGCCGGCGCGGCCGCGATGCTGTACACCCTCTACATCCCCACCGGCATCATCTTCTCCGGCGGCTTCATCCTCGGTATCAAGGCGTTCAGCGCCGCGGTGCTCGGCGGCATCGGCAACCTGCGCGGCGCGCTGCTGGGTGGCATGATCCTCGGCGTCGCCGAGCAGTACGGACAGATCCTGTTCGGCAACGAATGGCGTGACGTGGTCGCCTTCGTCCTGCTGGTGACGGTGCTGATGTTCCGGCCGACCGGCATCCTCGGCGAGAGCCTGGGGAGGGCGCGCGCATGACCGACACGACGAAAACCCCGGTGAAGAACCAGGATCGGCACGGCCTCGGCGACGCGATCCGCGACTGGTGGGACGGGCTCTCGCGGCCGGGCCAGTGGGCCGTCGGCGTGCCGATCATCGCCGTGCTGGCGATCCTGCCGCTGTACCCGCCCCCGCTGATCGACACCCCCGGCGTGAGCTTCGGCGGCGTGATGGCGCAGTTCGCGATGTACGCGCTGATCGCGATCGGCCTGAACGTGGTCGTCGGCCAGGCCGGCCTGCTCGACCTCGGCTATGTCGGCTTCTACGCCGTCGGCGCCTACACGGTCGGCCTGCTGACCAGCCCGAACAGTCCGTGGAACCAGACCGACGGCGGCTGGCTCAATCCCAGCTGGGCGTGGCTGGCCTGCCTGCCGATCGCAGTCGCGCTGACCGCCTTCGCCGGCCTCGTGCTCGGCGCGCCGACACTGCGCCTGCGCGGTGACTACCTGGCGATCGTGACGCTGGGCTTCGGTGAGATCGTGCGCCTGATGGCCGACAACCTCGAGGAACTGACCAACGGCAGCCTCGGCCTGTCCAAGATCGCCTACCCGCAGGTCGGCGAATCCGAAGCGCATCCCGGTGGCTACTTCTCCCCGGGCAACCTCGGTGATCCCGACAGTGCGAATCCGTTGCAGCGGGCCAACAACGGCACCTGGTGGTTCTGGCTCGGCATGGCGCTGGTCGTCGTGGTGCTGCTGGTCATCGGCAACCTCGAGCGCAGCCGCGTCGGCCGCTCCTGGGTCGCCATCCGCGAGGACGAGGACGCCGCCGAGATCATGGGCGTGCCGACCTTCAAGTTCAAGCTGTGGGCCTTCGTGATCGGCGCGTCCGTCGGCGGTCTGTCCGGCGCCATGTACGCCGGTCAGGTCACCTACGTCAACCCCAAGCAGTTCGACATCATCTTGTCGATGCTGTTCCTGTGCGCGGTGGTGCTCGGCGGTTCGGGCAACAAACTCGGCGTGATCGTCGGCGCGTTCCTGATCGCCTATCTGCCGATGCGGTTGCAGTCGGTGCAGCTGGTGTCGAGCGAGTCGACCGGCTATCTGCTGCTCGGGCTCGACATCGCGCTGCTGGTCGGGCTGTGGCTGCTGTGGCGGTGGCGTCGCGACGCGCTGGGCGTGTGGGTGCGGCGCGGGGTGATCACGGTCTCGATCCTCGCGGTGGTCTTCGGGCTGCTGCTGTTGGGTAGCGTGCTGCTCTACCGCAAGGGCGGCGCGCAGAATCTCGGTGACCTGAAGTACCTCTACTTCGGCATCGCGCTGGTGGTGATGATGATTCTGCGGCCACAGGGTCTGTTCCCGGTGCGGCAGAAACTGCTCACCTACGGCAGACAGGTGTACCAGGCGGTCGTGCGCAAGCCGGCGGCCGAACCGATCGGAGCAGGGCGATGACGGGGCCGGGCGCGGGAGACGCGCTGTACGACAACGAGGACATGTCGGCCGGGTACAAGCCCGCGCCGGAGGTCGAACCGGCGGGCGAGGTCGACGTCACCGCGGTGCTGCCCGCCCTGGGCGACGCGGAGACCGTGGCCGATGTGGTCGCCCCGCACCGCGACATCGAGACCGCGGTGGGCGAACCGCTGCTGCGCACCGACGGGCTGACGGTGAAGTTCGGCGGCCTGACCGCGCTCGACAGCGTCAGCTTCGAGATCCGCCGCGGCGAGATCCTCGGCCTGATCGGCCCCAACGGTGCCGGAAAGACCACCTGCTTCAACGCGATCACCGGCGTCTACAAGCCGGCCGGTGGCAGCGTGCACTTCGACGGGCGGCCGCTGGCCAAGACCAAGCGCAACGAGATCACCCGCCTCGGCATCGCGCGCACGTTCCAGAACGTGCGGCTCTTCGGCGAGATGACGGCGCTGGAGAACGTGGTCGTCGGCACCGACGCCCGGCACAGCACCTCGGTGCCCGGCGCGGTGTTCCGCACGCCCAAGCACCGCCGGGAGGAACGCGACGCGATCGAACGCGGCATGGCGCTGCTCGAGTTCGTCGGCATCGCGCCGCGAGCGGTGGAGAAGGCCCGCAACCTGTCCTACGGTGACCAGCGCAGGCTCGAGATCGCGCGAGCGCTGGCGACCGAGCCCAAGCTGCTGTGCCTGGACGAACCCGCCGCCGGCTTCAACCCCAGCGAGAAGTCGGCGCTGATGGAGCTGATCCGCAAGATCCGCGACGACGGCTACACCGTCCTGCTGATCGAGCACGACATGCGCCTGGTGATGGGCGTGACCGACCGGATCGTGGTGCTCGAGTTCGGGCGCAAGATCGCCGACGGCCTGCCCGCCGAGGTCCGCGAGGACCCGGCCGTGATCGCCGCCTACCTCGGTGTGCCGGACGCGGACACCATCGAGGAGGTCCGGGACGGAGCCGGCGCCGCCGCCGTGGCCGAAGCCGCGCACACCCGGGCACCGGACACCGTGGTGGCGGCGGCGCGGGAGGAACCCGAGGTCGTCGCCGACCAGTCGGTGCCGCTGCTCGAGGTGCGCGACATGGTCGTGAACTACGGCAGAATCGAAGCGCTGCACGGGATCTCGCTGTCGGTCGAACAGGGCGAGCTGGTGACGTTGCTCGGTGCCAACGGCGCCGGCAAGACCACCACCATGCGCGCGCTGTCGGGCCTGCTGCCGCTCACCTCGGGCCGGATTCTGTTCGAGGGCAAGGACATCACCACGATGAAGGCCCACGACCGGGTGGTCCAGGGCCTGATCCAGGCGCCGGAGGGCCGCGGGGTGTTCCCCGGCATGACCGTGGCCGAGAACCTCGACATGGGCTGCTACGGCAGGCCGTTCGAGCAGAAGGCCGAGTACCAGCAGACGCTGGACTGGATCTTCGAGCTGTTCCCGCGGCTGGCCGAGCGGCGCAAGCAGGTCGGTGGCACCCTCTCCGGCGGTGAGCAGCAGATGCTGGCCATCGGCCGCGCCCTGATGGCCCGGCCCAAGCTGCTGCTGCTCGACGAACCGTCGATGGGTCTGGCGCCCATGGTGATCCAGCAGATCTTCAAGATCATCAGCGAGATCAACCGCCAGGGCACCACGGTCCTGCTCGTCGAGCAGAACGCTCAGCAGGCCCTGACCCGCAGCGACCGCGCCTACATCCTGGAAACCGGTGAGGTCACCAAGACCGGTGCGGGCGCGGCGCTGCTCACCGATCCCGCCGTCATGTCCGCCTACCTCGGGCACTGAGTTGCTGGAGCGCTGGCGCGCTCGAGTCGCGGCCTCTCGGTCCCGCCGATCGGGCACCGTTGCTTGCTCCTTCGTCGCCTACGCAACGGCGCCCGATCGGCGGGACGGCCGCGACCCGCCGCTGCGCGGCGGGGCCCTCCTCGGGGTCGGGCCGTGGTGGCGGGGCAATGATCGGTGCGGTGCGGTGCGGTGCGGTGCGGTGCGGTGCGGTGCGGTGCCGGCGCGGCGCGGGGCGGGGCGGGGCAGTGCGGCGCGGGCGGGGCGGTGGCAGTAGTCGGTGCGGTGGCGGTGGTCGGTGCGGCGGCGGGGGTGTGGTTCCTGCGATCGGCGCGGCGGCGTTCGCCCGTGTCGGTGGTGGTCCCTACACTCATCCGGGTGAGTTCACCGACGACTGCTCAGGCATCGACAACGACCACCGTCTCCGGGGGTGAGCGGCCGACGCTGCTGCTCCTGGACGGGCACTCGCTGGCCTACCGCGCGTTCTTCGCGCTACCGGCGGAGAACTTCAAGACCGTCACCGGGCAGACCACCAACGCGGTGTACGGCTTCACCTCGATGCTGATCAATCTGCTGCGCGACGAGAAGCCCAGCCACGTGGCCGCGGCATTCGACGTGTCCCGCAAGACCTTCCGTACCGAGGCGTACCCAGAATACAAGGCCAACCGCAGCGCGACGCCCGACGAGTTCCGCGGTCAGGTCGAACTCACCAAGGACGTGCTGGGCGCGCTGGGTATCCCGGTGATGGCGATCGACGGCTACGAGGCCGACGACGTGATCGCCACGCTCACCACCCAGGCCGTCGCCCAGGGCTACCGGGTCTTCATCGTCACCGGTGACCGCGACGCGATCCAGCTGGTCAACGACGACGTCACCGTGCTCTACCCACGCAAGGGCGTCTCCGACCTCACCCGCTTCACCCCGGCCGAGGTGGCGGCCAAGTACGGTCTGACCCCGGCCCAGTACCCCGACTACGCGGCGCTGCGCGGCGACCCCAGCGACAACCTGCCCGGCATCCCCGGCGTCGGCGAGAAGACCGCGGCCAAGTGGATCCGCGAGTACGGCGACCTGGCCACCCTGGTGGACAAGGTCGACCAGGTCAAGGGCAAGGTCGGCGACTCACTGCGCGCCAATCTGTCCAGCGTGGTGCTCAACCGCCAGCTCACCGAGATGGTGCGCGAGGTGCCGCTGCCCTACACCCCCGACCAGCTGGCCCAGGCGCCGTGGGACCGGGAGAAGATCCACCAGCTCTTCGACGACCTGGAATTCCGGGTGCTGCGCGACCGGCTGTTCGAAACCCTCGGCTCCGCCGAACCGGAGGCGGAAGCGGGCTTCGAGATCAGCGGCGCCGCCCTCGAGCAGGGCGCGGTCGCCGACTGGCTGGCCGAGCATGCGAAAGCCGGTGTCCGCCACGGTCTCTCGATCGTCGGCACCGGCACCCCGGTACACGGGGACGCCCGCGCGCTGGCCATCGCGGCCGCCGACGGTGAGGGCGGCTATATCGACCTCACCGCGCTGAGTACCGAGGACGAGGCGGCCCTGGGCGCCTGGCTGGCCGACCCGGCCGTCCCCAAGGCGCTGCACGAGGCCAAGGCTGCCCAGCACGCGTTGCGCGGGCGCGGCCTCACCCTGGCCGGGCTCACCAGCGACACCGCGCTGGCCGCCTACCTGGTCCGCCCGGGCCAGCGCAGCTTCAACCTCGACGACCTGTCCCTGCGCTACCTCAAGCGCGAACTGCGCGCCGAGACCGGCGACTCGGGTCAGCTCTCGCTGCTCGACGACGAGGACACCGTCGCCGCCGACATCGCCCGCGAGGAGATGCTGCGCGCCCGCGCGGTCGCCGACCTGGCCGAGGCCCTGGACCAGGAACTGGCCCAGATCGAGTCGACCGCGCTGCTGCACGAGATGGAACTGCCCTTGCTCGGCGTGCTCGGTACGCTCGAGGAGGCGGGCATCGCCGTCGACGTCGACCAGCTCGAATCGCTGCAGCGTCAGTTCGCCGACCGGGTCACCGAGGCGGCCAACTCCGCCTACGAGGTGATCGGCAAGCAGATCAATCTCGGCTCGCCCAAGCAGCTGCAGGTGGTGCTGTTCGACGAGCTCGACATGCCCAAGACCAAGCGCACCAAGACCGGTTACACCACCGACGCCGACGCGCTGGAGTCGCTGTTCGAGAAGACCGGCCACGCCTTCCTCGAGCACCTGCTCGCGCATCGCGACGCGACCAGGCTCAAGGTCACCGTGGACGGCCTGCTCAAGTCTGTCGCCGACGACGGACGCGTGCACACCACCTTCAACCAGACCATCGCCGCCACCGGCAGGCTCTCCTCGACCGAGCCGAACCTGCAGAACATCCCGATCCGCACCGACACCGGCCGCCAGATCCGCGACACCTTCGTCGTCGGTCCCGGCTACGCCGAGCTGATGACCGCCGACTACAGCCAGATCGAGATGCGCATCATGGCGCACCTGTCCGGCGACGCGGGCCTGATCGAGGCGTTCAACTCCGGCGAGGACCTGCACACCTTCGTGGCGTCGAAGGCCTTCGACATCCCGCTGTCGGAGGTGAACCCGGAGATGCGCCGCCAGATCAAGGCCATGTCCTACGGTCTGGCGTACGGCCTGAGCTCCTACGGCCTCTCGGCCCAGCTGAAGATCAGCACCGCCGAGGCCAAGGAGCAGATGGACGTCTACTTCGACCGCTTCGGCGGCATCCGCGATTACCTGTCGGAGGTCGTCGACGAGGCCCGTAAGGTCGGTTACACCCAGACCCTGTTCGGTCGTCGCCGCTATCTGCCCGACCTGGATTCCAGCAACCGCCAGCGCCGCGAGGCCGCCGAGCGGATGGCGCTCAACGCGCCGATCCAGGGCACCGCGGCCGACATCATCAAGGTCGCGATGATCAACGTGCAGACCGCGATTCGCGCGGCGGGCCTGCGCTCCCGGATGCTGTTGCAGATCCACGACGAACTCGTCTTCGAGGTCGCCGAGGGTGAGCGTGAAACGCTGGAAGCCCTTGCCCGGGAACAGATGTCGTCCGCTATCGAGCTCTCGGTTCCGCTGACGGTCTCGGTCGGCACCGGACGCAGCTGGGATTCGGCGGCGCACTGAACGCGGTCACCCGGCGCGGCGCCACGGCGAGGTGACGCGGTGGCGCCGCCGTGACCCGGTCGGCAGAATGACCGGATGCTGATTCGACCAGGGGGAGTCGCCGACGCGCCGGCCGTCGCCACCTTGCACACCGCCAGCTGGCGGGTCGCCTATGCCGGGATGCTGCCCGCGGAGTATCTGGCGGGGCCGATGCCCGCCGACCTGGCCGCACGCTGGCGGACGATCCTGGTCGACGCGCTGACGCCGGGGTTGCTGGTGGCCGAGGACGACGGCGAGCTGGTGGGGTTCGTCTACCTGCGCCCGATGCCGGACGGTCGCGTGCTGCTGGACAACCTGCATGCCCGGCCGGGCCTGCTCGGCCGGGGGATCGGTACGGCCCTGATCGAGGCGGGCCTGGCCTGGTCGGCGCGGGAGTTCCCCGATCGGCCGGTCTACCTGGAGGTACTGCGCGCCAACACCGCGGCGATCGCCTTCTACGAGCACCGCGGCTGGCAGCGCACCGACGCCGGGATCGCGCGGTTCGACGCCGGCTTCGCGGTGCCGGAATACGAGTACACCTGGCGACAGGTGGCGCCTTTGTCCAAGACGTCGCCGACCGCGCGGTCGTAGGGTGGTGAGGGTAGACCGAAGGAGTTGAGTGCTATGACCGGATTCGTCGCTACCGCCGATACCGAGATCACCGCCTCGCCCGACCGGGTCTGGGCCGTGCTGACCGACCCGGCGCAGATCCGCCGGTTCATGTTCGGGGCCGAGGTGTCGACCGACTGGCTGCCGGGCAGCCCGATCACCTGGACGGGTGAGTACGAGGGCACCGCGTACGAGGACAAAGGGGAGATCCTGGCCGTCGAGCCCGGCCGACTGCTGAAACTCACCCACTACAGCCCGCTCAGCGGCGCGCCCGACCGGCCCGAGAGCTATCACACGCTCACCTACGAGCTGACCGGCGTCGCGACCGGAACCCACCTGTCGCTGAGTCAGGACAACAACGCGAGCCCGGCCGAGGCCGAGCACGCCCGCGCGATGTGGGCCGGCCACGTCGACGGGATCAAGCAGGCCGCCGAGGGGGCGGAGTAGTCCCGGCCCGGCCGGAGATGCGTCCTCGGTTCGCGCGCGAGGTATGGCAGCATCGGCGGTATGAGCGCCGATGTCATCGCGACCCCGCTGCCCGAGTGCCCCGACATCACCTGCGCCTTCGCGGCGTCGTGGCCGGTGCGTCTCGGCGATACCGACGGGCAGGACCGGCTGCGGCTCGACGCGGTGGCCCGGTATCTACAGGACATCGGGTTCGACCACCTCGACGCGGTCGAGGACGGGGACGCCCATCAGGCGTGGATCGTGCGGCGCACCGTGATCGATGTCTACGAGCCGATCGAGTTCGGTGACCGCGTGCAGCTACGCCGGTGGGCCGACGCGCTGTCGAATCGCTGGTGCGACATGCGGATTCAGCTCAAAGGCGAGCGCGGCGGGCACATCGAGGCCGCGGCGTTCCTCATCCACATCGACCCCGTGGCCGGACGGCCCGCCCGGATGAGTGACGCGTTCATGGCGCCCATGCTGGCCAGCACCACCGAGCACCGGCTGCGCTGGCGGGCCGCGCTGAGCGAACTCGACGACCTCGATGTCGAGGCGGTGCCGTTCCCGCTGCGGGTGACCGACGTGGACCGGCTGGGCCATGTCAACAACGCCGTCTACTGGGAAGCCGTGGAGGAGGCCCTCGCCGCGCACCCCGACCGGCACGAACTGCCGTACCGGGCGATCGTCGAGCACGTCGGCCCGGTGATGGCGGGCGACAAGGTGGTGCTGCGCACGAGTCCGCGTCCCGACGGGCTGCGTCTGCAGGTCGACGTCGACGGTTCGGCGCGGGCGCTGGCCGTGGTCGAGCGGTTGGCTGATGACCGGAAACCGTTGGGGGACTAGCGAATACGGGTCACTCGCCGCGAACGACGAGGGTGGCCGAGCCACCGGTGAGGTCCACCCGATCCCGGGGCGGCGCGCCCTCCGACGGCGTCTCCCGGTGCATCAGGGTGCTCTGCCGCTGCTCGAACTCGTGCTGCTTGGATCCCTGGAACATCGCGGTCAGATGTTCGAACCCGGTCGCCGCCACCGCCGGGCCGGTGCGCTTGCGGGTCCAGGGGAGTATCCGGGTGCCGGTGAGCCGGTTGACGACCACTTCCACCAGCGCCAGCAGGACCAGCAGCGCCGCCAGCCCGGGGATCGTCATCGCGAAGACCGTACCCATGCGACCACGGTACCGGGCGCCGAGCGCGTACGCGCTGAGCTGCGGTGATGGTACTCACGAGTAGACACGTCGAGGCGGAAAGCAAGTTGCGGTTTCGCGACGATCGCCCTATCCTCGATTCCGTGCCGAATCCCGCCGACCGCTTTGCCGCGCTGCTAGTCGCTGACCGCGACCGCGCGGCCGCTGCTGCGCAGACCGCGCAGGCAGCCACACGGCAGATTCTTCTCGTAGTAACCCGCCGTAGCGGGGTCTGATTCGGACCGGCCCCCTCGCTGCGGGCTGATTTTCATTGTTCTGCTGGTCCCACCTGCCAACGAAGACGATCTTCGGGAAGACCTCACCTGCAATGACACTGCTGACACTGGACCGTGCCCTGTTCGACGCCGCCCCCAAGGGGCTGCGCGCCGAGACCATCGACCTGACTCCCGCCCAGTTCCTCGACCGGTACACCCGGATCGACGGACCGATCACTCTCGGCGAATTCACCTGTTCCGGAACGGATTTCACCGCCACCCTGGAATTCGCCGACCATCTGCGCACCGTCATCGCGGCCGGTAGCCCGGTCGCCGCCATGACCTCGGCGCTCTACGACGAGGGCTACCCCCTCGAGATCCTGCAGTTCCATCAGCGCCGCACCGCCGAGGGGATCGCCACCTTCGTGCAGTGCGAGTTCAACGGCAAGCGCGGCTGGGCCGCGGCCATGCGCGCCGATGCCGCCGAGTCGAGCGTCCGCGCCATGATCGCGGGTCTCAACCTGCTGGCCGGCTGAGCCGACGAGCACGTCCGGGTCCGTTCACCTCACCCGAGGTGAACGGACCCTTCGCGTAGGCGGCGCCTATTCGGCGGGAGTGGACTGCTCGGCGATCTGCTTGCGCACCTCGTCCATGTCCAGGCCCTTCACCTGGGTCACCAGGTCCTCGAGCGCGGCGGGCGGCAGCGCGCCCGGCTGGGCGAACACGAGCACGCCCTCGCGGAAGGCCATGATGGTCGGGATGGACTGGATGTTCGCGGCGGCCGCGAGTCCCTGCTCGGCCTCGGTGTCGACCTTGCCGTAGACCACATCGGTGTGCTTGTCCGAGGAGGCCTCGTAGGTCGGCGCGAAGCTGCGGCACGGTCCGCACCAGGAAGCCCAGAAATCGACGAGGACCACGTCGTTTCCGGTGATTACTTCGTCGAAGTTCTGCTGGGTCAGCGTCTGGGTGGCCATGACGTCCCTTCCTTGTCGGTGTCCTCGGCTGTAACGCCGTGGCGTCCCTCTATCTTCCACCGGCCACGAGGCGCTCTTGGCGTGCCTCCCCGTCCCAGCGGCGAATGCCCACCACAACGGTGGAAAAGTCGTGGTCGGTGGCCACCGCGCCGATCGCCGCGCCGAGCCGGTCCGGCGGCACCCGGCGGGCCAGCGTGACGTGTGGGGTCCAGGCGTTCGGCGCCATGGTCGCGGGGACGCCGGGACAGGGCGCCACCAGGTGGTGGACCCGGCGCTGGAGGGCGAGCAGATCCTCGGTGACCACGACGGGTCGCACCAGGATCGGCCTGCGGGCCCCGAAGACCAGCAGTCCGCCCAGCGTGATCGGCAGCGGCCGGAACTCGATGCCGGCCAGTGCGTGGTCGATCCGGGGCCAGATCTCGCGCGCCACGGCGACGGTGACGTGCGGCCGATGGGTCGCGCCGCGGGGACTGCCGATCCCGGCCTCGGCCAGCACCGCCCACTGCCGCCGGATCTCGGCCTCGCCGTGTTCGTCCAGGAGCAACTCCACCGACTGCACCATGATCTGCAGAAAGTAGTCGCTCCCGCGTGTCCCCGTGGCCGACTCGGTCCGGTCAGGCGCGAGGATGGACGCGTGAACGGTGCGAAGGCGAGCCTGCGGCTCGGTGTGATCGACGGAGACGGAATCGGCCCCGAGGTGGTCGCCGCGACGCGAGCGGTCGTCGACGAGGCGATCGGCGCGGCCGGTCGCGGCCCGGTGGAGTGGGTGCCGCTGCTGATGGGCCACGACGCGATCGCGGCCTACGCCGACCCGCTGCCCGAGCAGACGCTGGTCGCGCTCGAGGACCTCGACGCGTGGATCCTCGGCCCGCACGACAACGCCTCCTATCCCACCGACATGCGGGTCGCGCCCGGCGGCACTATCCGCAAACGGCTCGGTCTCTACGCCAACATCCGGCCCGCCGCCGCGTTCGCCGGGGTGCGGGCGAGCGCGCCCGACATCGACCTGGTGATCGTGCGGGAAAACAGCGAGGGCTTCTACGCCGACCGCAACATGTTCGCCGGATCGGGGGAGTTCCGCCCCACCCCCGACGTGGCGATGGCGGTCGCGGTGATCACCCGGCAGGCCTGCGAGCGGATCGCGCACCAGGCGCTGCGGCTGGCCCAGGGCAGGCGCAAGCGGGTCACGGTGGTACACAAGGCGAACGTGCTGCCGATGACGACGGGCCTGTTCCGCGACGTCTGCTACGAGGTGGCCGCGCGGTACCCGGACGTGCGGGTCGACGACGAGCACGTCGACGCGATGGCCGCGCACCTGGTGCGCGCGCCCGGCGAGTACGACGTGATCGTCACCGAGAACCTGTTCGGCGACATCCTCTCCGACCTCGCGGGCGAGTTGGCCGGCTCGCTGGGCATGGCCGCCTCCCTGAACTGCTCCGACACCAAGGCGATGGCCCAGGCCGTGCACGGCGCCGCGCCCGGCCTGGCGGGCCGCAATCGCGCCAATCCGGCGGCCCTGCAACTGTCGGCGGCGATGTTGTTGCGGTGGTTGGCCGTTCGCGACGACGACCGTGCGCTGCACGACGCCGCCGAGCGGATCACCCGCGCCGTCGCGGCCACGCTGGCGGCCGGGATCGCGACCGCGGATCTGGGCGGCCTGGCTTCGACCAGCGAATTCACCGAGCAGGTCAGAGCGCGCGTGCACCGGAGGTGAAGGGACCCCTTTCACATTGGCTGATTAATCTTCGGTTACTGTCGCACCACGCTGTGTCCGGTTCGCATACATTGCCAAACAGGCGCTGACACGTGGCCGGCGTCGACGTGAAATGTGGAGGCTCCTTTGTCTGTTCGTATTGTTCTCGGCCGCAGCGCCGCGCGGCTGTTGTGTACCGCGGCCGCGGGTGCGCTGGTGTTGACCGGCTGTGCCGACAACACCGAGGGCGACACCGCCGAGGTGACCAAGGTTTCGGTGGAGAAGGTCGACGCGCTCGCCGCGGCCGTTCCCGACAAGGTGAAGCAGGCAGGCAAGCTGGTGGTCGGCGTCAACGTGCCGTACCAGCCCAACGAGTACAAGGACGCGAGCGGCAAGATCGTCGGCTTCGACGTCGATCTCCTCGACGCCGTGGCGACCACCCTCGGACTGAAGGTCGACTACGTCGAATCCTCGTTCGAGAAGATCATTCCCGCGATTCAGGCCGGCACCTACGACGTGGGTATGTCCTCGATCACCGATTCGCGCGAACGCGAACAGCAGGTCGATTTCACGACCTATTTCTCCGCGGGCATCCAGTGGGCCCAGCAAACCGGTAAAGCCGTCGATCCGAACAATGCGTGCGGCAAGAAAGTCGCCGTACAGTCCACTACGGTCGAGCACACCGACGAGATTCCCGCCAAGAGCGCCAAGTGCGTCGCCGAGGGCAAGCCGGCCATCGATATGAAGGCCTTCGACGAGCAGAGCGCCGCGACCAACGCGCTGGTGCTGGGCCAGGTCGACGCGATGTCGGCCGACTCCCCGGTGACCGCCTACGCGATCAAGCAGAGCGAGGGCAAGATCGAGGCCGCGGGTCCGCTGTTCGATTCCGCGCCCTACGGCTGGGCCGTGCAGAAGGGCTCGCCCCTGGCGGCGGCCCTGCAGAAGGCGCTGCAGCACCTGATCGACAACGGCAAGTACGGCGAGATCACCACGAACTGGGGTGTGCAGGACGGTCAGATCAAGACCTCGGTGATCAACGGCGCAGTGAGCTGACGTGACCGAGCGCAACGACGTGGTGGAGGTGCCCGGACCGGGCACCGAACCCGAACCGATCACAGCGGTCCCGCTGCGCAGGCCGGGTCGCTGGATCGCGGCGGCAATCATCCTGATCCTGGTGGGATTGTTCGTCTACGGCGCGGCCACGAATCCCGCCTACCGGTGGGACACCTACGGCAAGTACCTGTTCGACAGCCGGATCACCGCGGGTGCGCTGGTGACCCTGGAACTCACCGTGCTCGCCATGGCGATCGCGGTGGGCCTGGGCACCGTGCTGGCGGTGATGCGGCTGTCGCCGAACCCGGTGCTGCGGACCACCGCGTGGGTGTACCTGTGGATCTTCCGCGGCACCCCGGTCTTCGTGCAGTTGGTGTTCTGGGGCCTGGTGCCCTCGCTCTACAAGCAGATCGACCTCGGCGTGCCGTTCGGTCCGCAGTTCTTCCACCTGGACGTGCAGCATCTGCAGGCGGCGTTCTTGTTCGCGGTGATCGGCCTCGGTCTCAACGAGGCCGCCTACATGGCCGAGATCGTGCGCGCTGGCATCAACTCCGTGGGTGAGGGCCAGCGCGAGGCCTCGGTGGCGCTGGGTATGTCGTGGACGCAGACGATGCGCCGCACGGTGCTGCCCCAGGCGATGCGGGTGATCATCCCGCCCACCGGTAACGAGCTGATCGGCATGCTCAAGACCACCTCGCTGGTCACGGCCATCCCGCTCAGCACCGATCTGTTCGGCCGCGCACGCGACATCTACGGCGTGAACTTCCAGCCGATCCCGCTGCTGCTCGTCTGTGCCACCTGGTACCTGGCGATCACCAGCGTCCTGATGGTCGGGCAGTACTACTTGGAGCGCTACTACTCGCGCGGTGCCACCCGGCAGCTGACGGCCAAGCAGCTCGAGGAACTGGCCACGGCGCAGGCGGCGGTGAAGGCGAAATGAGCGAATCAGCAGTGACGACGCCGCCGATGGTGCTCGCCGATCGGGTGTGCAAGAACTTCGGCGCCCTGAAGGTGCTCAAGGGCGTCTCGCTGGAGGTGCCGCGCGGCAAGGTGCTGACCCTGGTCGGGCCCTCGGGTTCGGGCAAGTCGACCTTCCTGCGCTGCATCAACCACCTCGAGCAGGTGAACGCGGGACGGCTCTACGTCGACGGTGATCTCGTCGGCTACCGCGAGAAGAACGGCAAGCTCTACGAGATGCATCCGCGCGACGCCGCGGTCCAGCGCCGCGACATCGGGATGGTGTTCCAGCACTTCAACCTGTTCCCGCACCGGACCGCCCTCGAGAACATCATCGAGGCGCCGACCCAGGTGCGCGGCCTCCGCAGAGCCGACGCGATCGCCAGGGCCGAGGAGCTCCTGGAGCGGGTCGGGCTGGCCGCCAAGCGCAACGCCTACCCGGCGCAGTTGTCGGGCGGTCAGCAGCAGCGGGTCGCCATCGCGCGGGCGCTGGCCATGGACCCCAAGCTGATGCTGTTCGACGAGCCCACCTCGGCGCTGGACCCCGAGCTGGTCGGTGAGGTACTCACCGTGATGCGCGAACTCGCCGACTCCGGCATGACGATGATCGTGGTGACCCATGAGATGGGCTTCGCCCGCGAGGTGGCCGACGAGCTGGTGTTCATGGACGGCGGTGTGGTCGTCGAGTCGGGCCCGCCGCGCGAGCTGCTGGCCAACCCCCAGCACGAGCGCACCAAGGCTTTCCTGTCGCGCCTGCTCTGAGCAGCACAAAGACCGATGGCCCCGCGGATATCCGCGGGGCCATCGCTCATTCCTGGCGGTTCTTCAGCTGTTCCAGCGAGACCTGGGCCTGGGCGATGCGCCGGATGGCGGCCATGGCGGTGTCACCGAGGACGGTCAGCACCACGACGGCGTCGATGATGTCGTCGCGCCCGCCCGCGGCCAGCGCGGTCGCCACGTCGTTGTCGGCGATCACCCGCGCACCGTCGAAGTAGCTCGGCAGCGCGGTGGTGCCCCAGTCCTCGTAGCCCAGCTGGGCCAGCCGCACCAGGACCGAGGTGAGGATGTCGATCGGCCCGGGGCTCGGCTTGGCGTCCCAGCCACGGCGGTCCATCTCCGCGCGCACGGTGGCCGCGGCGCGCTCCCATTCGGCGTCGGCGGCGGGCGGCGGTGGTGCGGTGATGCTGTCCTGCACCACGCCGAGCAGGCTGAACATGGGCAGGTCGGGGGAGTCGACGGCGGCGAGCACTTCGCCCACGGTGGCCACCGGCAGCCCGCCGACCTCGATCAGCGCGCGGACCAGCCGCAGCCTGCGCAGGTGCTGTTCGCCGTAGCTGGCCTGGTTGGGCCCGGTCCGCTCGCCCGGCGGGAGCAGGCCCTCACGCAGGTAGTACTTGATCGTCGCGAGCGCGATCCCGCTGCGCTCGCTCAACTCTGAGATCCGCACAGTTCACCTCTGCTTTCGGCCGCCCCCTTGCTCACCCTGGATACAGCGGATAGTCTAACTATCCATAACGGATAGTGAAGCTATCTATCTCTGGGAGATTCGTCATGTCTGTCCTTTCGTCCCTCGACGCGCTGCCCCGCAGGCAGTCCGGACTCCACCGCCCCCTGCTCTCCTTCGCCGCGATCAACGCGGTCCTGGTCGTCGTCGGGCTGGTCGGGATGCTGGTCGACGACCGGGTGATCGCCGGGTCGACCGCCTGGTTCAAGCCGACCAAGTTCGCGATCTCGTTCGTGCTCTACAGCGTCGCGCTGGCCTGGCTGATCTCGTTGCGGCCCAAGGTGTCCCGGCTCACCTCGGCGATGGCGACGGTGATCGTCGTCGCCGGCGCCATCGAGCAGCTGATCATCTTCGGTCAGGTGGTGCGCGGCACCCGCAGCCACTACAACATGACCACCACGTTCGATGCCGTGCTGTGGGTCACCATGGGCAGCACCATCCTCGTGCTCTTCCTCGCCACCATGGTCATCGCGGCGCAGCTCTCGTTCGCCAGGTTCGGTGACCGGGCGACCACCTGGTCGATCCGGCTCGGTCTGGCGATCACCTTGGTCGGGCTCGGCCTGGGCAATCTGATGCCGAACCGCGAATCGGGCGTGACCGACATCGCCGGCGCGCACACCGTCGGCGCGCCCGACGGCACGCCGGGCATGCCGCTGACCGGCTGGAGCACCACGCACGGTGACTTGCGTATTCCGCACTTCTTCGGCATGCACGCCCTGCAGGTGTTGCCGCTGTTCGCCGCGCTGCTGCTCATCTTGGCGCCGCGCGTTCCGGTGTTCGCTTCCGTGCGTGCCCGCCTCGGGCTGGTCTGGACCATGGCCTTCGGCTACGCCGCGACGCTGGCGCTGCTCACCTGGCAGGCCCTGCGCGGCCAGCCGCTGATTCATCCCGACCGGGTCACCCTGACTGCGGCCGCGGCGATCGGCACCCTCGTCGTCGCCGGAACTCTCGTCTCGCTCGCGAGCGCGACCCTCACCCGACAGGCGGTCACCGCATGAGCACGCTCTTCGATCTCTCGTTCTTCGTCACCGTGCCCTTCTGGGCGCTGATGATCCTGGCGCCCACCTGGCGCCACACCCGGACGATCATCGGCTCGCCGTGGATCGTGTTGCTGCCGTTGACGATCTGGGCGATCGTGGCCGTGCCGGTCCTCGGCGCGCTGTGGTCGTTGGTCACCTCGCCGTCGCTGGACGCGATCACCGCCGCCGTCGCCGACCCGGCCCTGCTCACCGCGCTGTGGGCCCAGATCATCGCCTGGGACCTGTTCCTCGGCCGCTGGATCTACCTCGACAGCCGCGAGCGCGGGATCTCCCCGCTGCTGATGGGCCCGCTGCTGGTCGCCACGATCCTGCTGTCGCCCATCGCCTTCCCGATCTACCTCGTGGTGCGTGAGGTGGCGGGTAAGACAGTGGCCGTGGCGCACCAGGATTCGATCCCCGCATGACGACCACGGCCCGGGCCGTGCCGGTCCGGGCCGGTCGTTTCGTACCGCGCGGTCAGTCGAAAATCTCTGGGCGCGCGACGAATCTCTCCCTCACTCGATCCCGCTCACATTCCCGCGGCGATGAACCCGCCGATGACACCACCGATCACGCAGCCGACCACCGCGCCGACCAGGAAGAACCAGATCCCGATCAGAATGCCGACGGCGCACCCGATCGCGACGCCGGCGACGATGGAGCCCGTCGTGGCGGCCTGATGCAGGCCGAGCACCGCGGGTGCGGTCGCCGTCGCGGCGGGCGCGGGCGCAGGCGCGCTGACCGGGGTGAGGGTCAGTACCCGCGCGCTGCTGTCGAGCGCGGGCGCCACGGTGACGCTGTGCCCGGTCGCCATACGCAGGGTCGTCGGAATGGCGCCGACCACCGCGCCGTTGTCGGCGAAGACGGTGACCGTGCCGTCGCCGAGCGCGAACCGTCCCGCGACGAGGTCGATCGTCGCCGTCGAGTGGTCCGCCGCCAGTGTCGTCGTGTAGGCCAGTGGCCCGTCGATCGCGTTGAAGGTCAGATCCTGGCCCACTCGGGCCTGTCCATTCGCCATAGCCGTGCTGACACCGGTGGCCGCGATGGCGAATATCGCCGTTGCCACCAGTTTGTTGACGATCATTGTTTCGTCCTTTGTCCGATACTTTCGTTGTCGCCCCCCGACAGCGGCACCGGATGTCTGAATTATCCGCTCTGTCCGATGGTGATGTCCAGATCAAAAGGCCAGTTCACAGCGGGTTTCTGGGCTGTTTCAGCGGCGGCCGAGGGCGATGCGCAATTGGCCGAGCAAGACCTTGGCCGCCGGTCCGCCGGGGCGATCGGTGCGCCAGGCCAGCGCGAGCCGCCCACGGATCGGCGGGTCGACGATGGCCAGCGCGCGCACGCCGAACGCCTTCGCCTCGTCCTCGGTGAGCGCGGGCACGACCGCGGTGCCGAGACCGTGGGCGGCCAGCCGCAGCAGCAGCGGGGGAGCGGCGGCCTCGAAGGCGATGTCCGGGGTGAAACCCGCCGCAGCGCAAGCTCTTTCGAATACGCCCCGCAGGCCGGTGCCGCGCGGGAGACAGATCAGGCGATGTTCGGTCAGCGCGGACAGGCTGATCGTGCCCGCCGACTCGCCGGGGTCGGCGGGCGCGTCGCCGGCGACGGCGGCGACCACCGGCGTCTCCAGGACCACGTCCAGTCCGATGCCGGGACTCGGTGCGGCGCCGGTCAATCCGACCAGAGCGATGTCCAGCTCGCCACGCTCGAGGGCGGCCAGCATCCGCTCGGCGGTGTCCTCGGTGAGGCTGATCCGCACCTGCGGGTGATCGTCGTGGAAGTCGGCGAGCACGCCCGCGACATCGAATTCCTCGGTGGCCGCGCCGGAGATCACGCCGAGCCGCACGTGCCCGCGTAGCAGCCCGGAGAATTCCTGCACGGTCTCGCCGATCCGGTCGGCCGCCGCCAGGGCGGCCCGTGCGTGCGCGAGCACCGCCGAGCCGACCTCGGTGGGCGTCACCGACCGAGCGCCCCGGTGCAGCAGTGGCTGACCCAGTTCGCGTTCCAGCTGCCTGACCTGGGCGCTCAACCCCGGCTGCGTCAGATGCAGACGCTCGGCCGCACGCGTGAACCCGCCCTCGTCGACGACGGTGACGAAATACCGCAGCTGCCGCAGTTCCATGCCGGGATTCTAGCGAAGTGCATAACTGATATTTATCGAAGCAAGAAGAGTTATCTGTTGTACTTCTATCAGCGGCGGCGGCACAGTCGAAGGCATGACCGACAACGCAGCGCAGACCCTCGAATCCCTGCCCTTCACCGGCCCGGTCTTCACCCCGGCCGACCCCGGCTACGCCGAGGAGGTGGCCGGGTTCCAGACCGCCTACACCCATCGCCCCGCCCTCGTCGTCGGCGCGGTGCATGCCGAGGACGTCCGTGCCGCCGTGGAATACGCCGCGCGGCAGGGTCTTCCGGTCGCGGTGCAGGCGACCGGGCACGGGCTCTCGGTGGCGGCCGACCGCGGCGTGCTGATCACGACCCGCCGGATGGACGCCGTCACCGTCGACCCGGGCGCGCGCACCGCGCGCGTCGGCGCCGGGGTGCGGGCGGGCGCCCTGATCGAGGCGGCGGCCGCGCACGGGCTGGCGCCGCTCACCGGTTCCTCGCCGTCGGTCGGCGTCGTCGGGTACGTGCTCGGCGGCGGCCTCGGCCTGCTCGCCCGGGAATTCGGTTATGCCGCAGACCATGTGCGCTCGATCGACCTGGTGACCGCCGACGGCCGCAGGCGCACGCTCACCCCCGCCGACGAGCTGTTCGGCGCGGTGCTCGGCTCCGGCGGCAACTTCGGCGTGGTCACCGCGCTGGAGCTCGAACTGGTGCCCGTCACCGAGGTGTACGGCGGCCGGCTGATGTTCGACACCCCGCTGGTCGACACGGCGCTCGAGACGTGGCGGCGGTGGACCGCGACGCTGCCCGACACCCTCACCTCGACGATCGCGGTGCTCACCTTCCCGGACATCACCCCGGTGCCGGAACCGTTGCGCGGCAGGCACGTCGCTTCGATCCGGATCGCCTTCGACGGCCCGGCCGAGGAGGGGCAACGGCTCGTCGCCCCGCTGCGCGCGATCGGCGAGCGGATGCGCGACGACCTGCGCGTGCTGCCGTACACCGAGTCGCACGCCATCCACAGCGATCCGGATTTCCCGCACGCGTACGCCGCGACCAACGCGCTGCTGTCCGAGCTGACCGGCGAGGCGATCGCGGCGCTGCGCGCGCAGACCGCGCCCGGTGGACCCGTCGAGGCCGTCGTCGACATCCGCCACCTGGGCGGGGCGTTGCGGCACGGCGGCCCGGCGGTGGACCATCGCGACGCCGAGTACCTCGTGCGGGTGATCACCGGCGCGCAGGGCGACGCCGCGCCGACGGGCCTGGCCGCGGTCCGGGAAGCGCTGGCGCCCTGGACGATCGGGCACAGCCTGAACTTCCTCTACGGCGCGGGTGCCGCCGCCGACGCCGCGCAGACCGAGGCGGGCTACGCGCCCGACACCTACGCCCGGCTGACCGCCGCGAAGTCGAACTACGACCCACGCAACATGTTCCGCTTCAACCGCAATATCGCGCCCGCGTAGCCACGGCTTGTCGATACGCCCGATGTCTACTATCTTCGTGATATCACTCAGATATCGGGAGGATGTCATGGAGCTGCGGTCCGCATTCCGCGTCAACGGGTTCGTCGTCTTGCTGGGGTGGCTGGTGCTCACCCTGGTGTTCGGCGCCGCCGCCGTGTTCGCGTTCATCGCCGCCACCCAGCACGACGGTGGGGCGCTCGCCTGGGCGGGCGCGGTCGCCGCGGCCGTGCTGGTGCTGGTGCTGGCGGTGCTGGCCACCGGGTTGATCATCGTCAACCCCAACGAGGCCAAGGTCGTCACCTTCTTCGGTCGCTACGTCGGTTCGGTGTCGGACCCCGGGTTCTTCTCGGTGCTCCCGCTCACCGACCGCAAGTCGATCTCGTTGCGGGTGCGCAACTTCGAGACCCAGAAGCTGAAGGTCAACGACGCCGACGGCAACCCGGTCGAGATCGCGGCGGTCGTCGTCTACAAGGTGGTCGACAGCTTCAAGGCCGCCTTCGCGGTCGACGACTACGAGGAGTACGTCGAGACCCAGTCCGAGGCGGCGGTGCGGCACCTGGCCACCACCCACCCCTACGACGCGCACGACGATTCACGGACCAGCCTGCGCGACGGCGCCGAGGTGGCCGAGGAACTCACCGAGGAGCTGCGCGCGCGCACCCTCACCGCCGGCATCGAGGTCATCGAGGCCCGGATCACCCATCTGGCCTACGCGCCCGAGATCGCCCAGGCCATGCTGGTCCGCCAGCAGGCCGCCCAGGTGGTCGCCGCGCGCACCCAGATCGTGGAGGGCGCGGTCGGCATGGTCGGCCTGGCGCTGGACCGCCTCGCCGCGGCGGGCACCGTGGAGCTCGACGAGGAACGCAAGGCCGCCATGGTCTCGAACCTGCTCGTCGTCCTCTGCGGCGACCGCGCCACCCAGCCGGTCGTGAACACCGGATCCCTCTACGCCTGACCGCCATGACGGTGCCGAAGAAGGAACCCAAGAAGGTCCTGCTGCGGCTCGACCCGGCCGTCCACGAGGCCATCGCCAAGTGGGCGGCCGACGACCTGCGCAGCGTCAACTCCCAGATCGAATACGCCCTGCGCCTGGCCCTGGAGCAGGCAGGCCGCAAGCCGCGATCGACATAGTGGTCGCGTCAGGTGCTGCCGAGGACTCGGGTGAGGAGCCGTTGGCGGGTGCGGGTGGCGGATTTGGCCAGGATGGCTTTGACGTGGTCGTTGACGGTGTGCTCGGACAGGACGAGTTCGGCGGCCAGCTCGCGGGAGTCGAGGCCCGTGGCGAGGAGGGAGAGGACCTGGGATTCGCGGGCCGAGAGGCCGTGCGCGCGGGCGAACAGGTCCAGGCGTTCGGCGGCGGTGCTGGGTTGCAGGGCGACGGCGATGTCGTGGTCGCCGAGGCGATCGGCCTTCACGGTGAGCCAGCGGTTGCCGCCCAGGTGGATGCGGGCCGACGCGGGGCCGATGGGGGTGCCCGCCTCGGCGGCGAGCAGGGCGGCCCCGGCGTTGTAGACCGAGGCGGGGACCGGCGGGATCGGTTCGTCGGGTGGCAGCAGACGGAGCAGGGATTCGGCGGCGGCGGCCGTCTGGGAGCGCACGCGCAAGGCGTCGTCGAGTAGGACGACCGCGGGGCCCAGCGGGGGCAGCTGCGCGTCGGATTCGACGAACCCGGCGCCGACCGTCGCGCGCAGCGCGGTCGAGACAGCCGGCGTCAGGGTGGCGAGTTCGGCGAGTTCGCTTCTGGTGAAGGGGGATTCGTCGACCCGCAGCAGCTCCAGAAAGCCCCAGCAGCCGTAGCGGTCGGCGAAGGTGACGGTGGCCGAATCGGTGACGCCGAGCTCACGCTGGGCGGTGCGCCACAACAGTGAGCGGTCGGGTTCGCCGCCGGTGGCGTCGAGCAGGGAGTGAGCGCCGGTGCCGCGCAGGGTGTCCCAGCGATTGAGCGGGGTGAGATAACGAGCCCGGATCAGTTCCGGCAGCCGCGCCAGCTCGAGCCCGGGCACATCGGCCAGCGGTGCCGTCGCGACCGCGGTGACCGGGTCGGTGAGCGCGAAGACATGACCGGTGAACGGCATCGACAGCCGGATCTCGGCCAACACGAGTTCACGTAGTCGTTTGGCGGCATGATCGGCACGGCACAGCCGGCTCACCCGGTCGGCCAAGGCGCTCGGCACCGGCTCAGTCTACGGCGAAAAACCCCCAGCATCAGGGATGTCGGCCGGGCATCGATCGGGCCCACACTCGAGTCATCCCATTCGACCCGGCCACGGAGGCGATCATGACCACCACCCTGCACATCGACAACACCGTGCGTGACTACGACACCTGGAAGGCGGCCTTCGATCAGTACGATCGCTTCCGCGCCGACCACGGGGTCCGCACCTACCGCGTCGGCCGCGTCGAGGGCGATCCCGGCCGCGTCCTGGTCGACCTCGACTTCGACGACCGCGCCGCCGCCGCGGCGTTCCGGACCGCGCTGGCGCCGGTGCTGGCCACCCCGCGCAGCCGCGCGATGGTGACCGATCACCACTCCTGGCTGGTGGAGTTGGTCGAAGAACGCATTTCCGCCTGAGTCGCGACTTCTCCCGCGCACGGGCACAACCGAACTCGTCCGCGCCGGTAAGTTGTCCCGGTGCCCATCTCGTTCGACATTCCTGGAATGCAGCAGTTGGACAACACGACCTGGGGGAATCCGGCCACTCGTGATGTCGTCGCGTTGACCTATGTCGACGGCGCGCCCGACCTGCCCGCGCGGCTGCACGATCTGCCGCGGCTGCGCAGGCGGCTGGCCGAGCACCACGCCCGCACCGGCTGTCTCATCGAGGCGTTCGTGGTCTGGGTCGACCAGCTGCCCGCGCTGCTGCGCGTGGAGAAGACACAATTGCCGGGCCCGCGGGGCGAGCTCGTCTTCGCCGCCTCGATCGTGGTACCGAAGGATCGGTGCTCCGCGGTGTTCCAGATCATCTGTCCCGAGACCGGGGTGCCCGGGCTGCGGGAGTCCTCGATCGGTGCGCAGGTCCACCGCAGTGAGATGTGCCCGCCGCACCCGTACGCGCCGGGGCTGCGCGGTCGTCTGCCCTATCTGCTGTCCGACGACGTCCGCTTCGACGCCGTGTTCCCCGATCACGCGCTGACCAGGGCCCGCCGCTGGGTCGCCGAAACCGTGCCCAACGTGCGGGTCGACCCGGCCTTCGCGGCGCTGCCCGAGTTCTAGACGCGCGGCTTCTCGGTGATGAAGATGGCGGTGCCGGGGAAGATCTCCCCGCGCAGCGGCGACCACTGACCCCACTCCCGGTCCAGCCACTCCGGCCAGTCGGGTTCGACGATGTCGAGCAGTGTCAGGCCCGCGCCGACGATCTCCCGGACCCGGTCGCCGATGGTGCGATGGTGCTCGACATAGGTGGGCGCGCCGTCGCCGTCGACCTCCACGTACGGGGTCCGGTCGAAATAGGGGATGCGCGCGACGAGGCCGTCCTCACCGGGATCGTCGGGGAAGATCCAGCGCATCGGGTGGTTCACCGAGAACACCCAGCGCCCGCCCGGGCGCAGCACGCGGGCGACCTCGCGCATGACCAGCGCGGAATCGGCGACGAACGGGACACCGCCGAAGGCCGAACAAGCCAGATCGAAGGAGGCGTCGGCGAACGGCAGCGCCTCGGCGCCCGCTTGGACCAGCGGCACCCGCGGCCCGCCCTGCGCCATCGCCGCCACGCCCCGCTCGAGCATCCCCATCGACACGTCGAGGCCGACCGGATGCGCGCCCTGACCGGCCAGCCAGCGCGAACACGGCGCGGAACCGCAACCGATCTCGAGCACGGACTTGCCGGTCAGCTCGCCGAGGAACCCCATATCGCCTTCGTGCAGGCCCTCCGGGCACCAGACGAACTCGCCGCCGGGGGAGTCGACGCCGAGGAAGTCGGCGTGGGTCTGGTGGTACTGGTCGGCATCGGCGTCCCACCAGCGCCTGCTCGCGCGTTCGCTGTCCGCCGAACCGATCTTGGTCCGGGTGGTCGCGGTGGTTCCCAGCAGCGCGTTGGCCTGCGCGTGGCGTTCGTCGTCGGACACGGCGACCAGGGTATCGGCGGGGTGGAGGGGGTGGTTTGCCCGGCTGGACTCGGGTCGCGTACGCTGAGGCACGCGAGTGTCTTTCGAGGAGCGCTGTGCGCCGGGGTTGAATGCGTACGGTATCCGATGACGGAGTCGCCCGTGCTGAGTTCGATCACCAGCAAGTGTGGCGGTCCGTGCGATACTTACCCGGTATCCTTCGTCGCCTCGTCGCGGTGATCTCGCAGCGTACCGAAAGTTCCAATGTCCGCAACCGACCACAATCCGTCCGGAGCAAATCCACATATGCCCACCACCGTCACCTCGCCGCAGGTAGCCGTCAACGACATCGGCTCCGCCGAGGATTTCCTCGCCGCCATCGACGCCACGATCAAGTACTTCAACGATGGCGACATCGTCGAGGGAACCATCGTCAAGGTCGATCGTGACGAGGTCCTGCTCGACATCGGTTACAAGACCGAAGGCGTCATCCCCTCCCGTGAACTCTCCATCAAGCACGATGTCGACCCCAACGAGGTCGTTTCCGTGGGCGATGAGGTCGAGGCCCTGGTTCTCACCAAGGAGGACAAGGAAGGCCGCCTGATCCTGTCGAAGAAGCGGGCGCAGTACGAGCGCGCGTGGGGCACGATCGAGGAGCTCAAGGAGAAGGACGAGGCCGTCAAGGGCACCGTCATCGAGGTCGTCAAGGGCGGCCTGATCCTCGACATCGGCCTCCGTGGCTTCCTGCCCGCCTCGCTCGTCGAGATGCGTCGTGTCCGCGACCTCCAGCCGTACGTCGGCAAGGAGATCGAGGCCAAGATCATCGAGCTCGACAAGAACCGCAACAACGTGGTTCTGTCGCGTCGCGCCTGGCTCGAGCAGACCCAGTCCGAGGTCCGCTCCGAGTTCCTGCACCAGCTGCAGAAGGGCCAGGTCCGCAAGGGTGTGGTCTCCTCGATCGTCAACTTCGGTGCCTTCGTGGACCTGGGTGGCGTCGACGGCCTGGTGCACGTCTCCGAGCTGTCCTGGAAGCACATCGACCACCCGTCCGAGGTCGTCGAGGTCGGCAACGAGGTCACCGTCGAGGTTCTCGACGTCGATCTGGACCGCGAGCGCGTCTCCCTGTCGCTCAAGGCGACCCAGGAAGACCCGTGGCGTCAGTTCGCCCGGACCCACGCCATCGGCCAGATCGTGCCCGGCAAGGTCACCAAGCTGGTTCCGTTCGGTGCGTTCGTGCGCGTCGAAGAGGGCATCGAGGGCCTGGTCCACATCTCCGAGCTGGCCGAGCGCCACGTCGAGGTCCCGGACCAGGTTGTCGCCGTCGGCGACGACGCGATGGTCAAGGTCATCGACATCGACCTGGAGCGTCGCCGGATCTCGCTGTCGCTGAAGCAGGCGAACGAGGACTACCACGCCGAGTTCGACCCGTCGAAGTACGGCATGGCCGACAGCTACGACGATGCGGGCAACTACATCTTCCCCGAGGGCTTCGATCCCGAGACCAACGAATGGCTCGAGGGCTTCGACAAGCAGCGTGAAGAGTGGGAAGGCCGCTACGCCGAGGCCGAGCGTCGCCACAAGATGCACACCGCTCAGATGGAGAAGATGGCAGCCGACGCTGCCGCCGAGGCCGCCAACGGCGGTCCCGCCTCGGGCAACTACTCCTCCGAGAGTGGCAGCTCGCAGGCCTCCTCCGGCCCGGCCGAGTCCGCCGGCGGTTCGCTCGCCAGCGACGCGCAGCTCGCGGCTCTGCGGGAGAAGCTCTCCGGCAACGCCTGATTCGGGTAGAGCAGTACCGAAGGCCCTGGTCCACACGGACCGGGGCCTTCGGCCTTTCCCGGGTCCGGTGGAGTAGTGTCGGCGCCGATCGCTCCGTCCCCTCCTCGGGAAAGGTGCTCCATCGACATGAGTTCTGGTCCCTTCTCCGGCCTCAACCGGCGACAGTTCCTGGCCAAGGCGATGGCCGCCGGCGCCGTGGGCACGCTTGCCTCCTGGGCGAATCCGATCATCGACCGTGCCTTCGCCGCCGACCCCGCCGGGCTGGGCGGGCTCGGCGACATCGAGCACTTCGTGCTGCTCATGCAGGAAAACCGGTCCTTCGACCACTATTTCGGCACCCTGTCGGGGGTGCGGGGATTCGGTGAGGCCTCGGCGTCGTGACGCCAGTACGGCTGGTCGCCCGGAATCGGGCCCACCGCAGACGGTTTCGTCGAACCGTTCCGGCTCGACACCACCCGTGGCGCTACCCTCGACGGCGAATGCATCAACGACCCCGACCACACCTGGCCGGGCATGCACCAGGCGTTCAACCACGGCCGCAACGACGGCTGGATGCCGATGTCGGTGGCTTCGGTCGGCCCGGCCAACGCCCCCGCGGCGATGGGTTACTACCTGCCCGAAGACATTCCGATCCACACCGAGCTGGCGCAGGCGTTCACCCTCTGCGACAACTACCACTGCTCGGTGCTCGGCCCGACCGACCCCAACCGGCTGTACTGGGTCAGCGCCACCATCGATCCCGACGGGCTGGCCGGTGGCCCGCTGGTGGAGACGCCGACGCTCATCCCCAAGAACGTCTACAGCTGGCGCACCTACCCGGAGAACCTGTCCGAGGCGGGCGTGAGCTGGAAGATCTACAGCAACCGCGATGTCGGGCCGGCCTCGTCGATGATCTTGGACGGCATGATGGGCTGCTTCACCCAGGCCGCCGACCCGAACTCCGAGCCGGCCCGGCGCGGCATCGCGCCGGTGTACCCCAACGACTTCCAGGCCGACGTCGCCGATAACACCCTGCCCGCGGTGTCGTGGGTGGTGCCCTCGGTGCTGCACTGCGAGCACCCGGCCCTGCCCGCCGCGTTCGGCGCGCTCGGGATCGTGCAGCTGCTCGACATCCTGACGTCGAATCCGGCGGTGTGGGAGAAGACCGCGCTGATCATCAGCTACGACGAGAACGGCGGCTTCTTCGATCACGTCGTCCCGCCGACGCCGCCCCCGGGCACGGCCGGGGAGTTCCTGACCGTGCCGCTGGACCGGGTGCCCGCCGCCGGGGGTATCGCCGGGCCGATCGGCCTCGGTTACCGAGTGCCGTGCCTGGTGGTCTCGCCCTACAGCCGCGGCGGGCTGGTCGCGTCGCAGACCTTCGACCACACCTCGCAACTGCGGCTGCTGGAAACCCGGTTCGGGGTCGACGTGCCGAACCTGACCGCGTGGCGGCGCGGCGTCACCGGGGACATGACCTCGACCTTCGACTTCGTGGCCGCGCCGAACGCGACGAAGCCGGTGCTGCCCGACCCGCGGCCCAAGGCGGACGCGGCGGTCGCGCAGTGCGGGCCGAACATCGCGGCGGGCACCCTCGGTCAGGGCGCGCCCTATCCGGTGCCGCCGAACACGATGCCGACCCAGCAGCCGGGCAGCAGGCGTGCGCCGAGCGGACTGGTCGGAGTGTGACACGGCGCGGGCCCGGCGATGATCGCCGGGCCCGGTGCGCGCTGTCGCGGGAGAGTCAGCTCGCGGCGGCGGGGACCCAGTAGCCGGCGGCGGCGGCCATGCTGGGCCGTTTGCGCATCGCGGCGAAGCTGTGCCGGGCGGGGGAGATCAGGGCGGTGAACCAGGATCGGCGGTATTCGGCGAGAGTCGCTGCGACAGCGGGGTGTTCGATGCAATGCACACCGCCGGGCATTCCCAGGCGGTGGCGAGCCGTCCGGTGGTCTGTGGTGCCCATGATTATCCTTCGGTAGCTGGAGCTGGCCTTCTCGCCAGCGCGAACATTAATCCACGCGACTCGCCCGACCTCGGATTTGCGCCGGTCGGCGCCTGGGCGTGTCGGAAAGAATCCGAGGCCGGGGACCACACGGCGCGGCGTCTGCGAGACTGGGCCCCATGTTGCGGATCGGCCTCACCGGAGGCATGGGAGCGGGTAAATCCACAGTGGCGCGGACCCTGGTCGAGTGCGGGGCGGTGCTGATCGACTCCGACGCGATCGCCCGCGAGGTCGTCGCGCCCGGCACGCCGGGCCTGGCCGCGCTGGTCGAGGCGTTCGGATCGGGCATTCTCGCCGCCGACGGCAGTCTCGACCGGCCCGCGCTGGCCGCGGTCGCCTTCGCCGACGACGAGTCCCGGGGCAAACTCAACGCGATCACGCATCCGCTGGTCGGCGCGCGCACCGCCGAGCTGATCGGCGCGGCGCCGGAGCAGGCCATCGTCGTGCAGGACATTCCGCTGCTCGTCGAGAACGGGCTGGCCCCGCTCATGCAGCTGGTCCTGGTGGTCGGCGCCGAGATCGAGACCCGGCTGCGCAGGCTGGTGGAGCAGCGCGGGGTGGCCGAGGCCGACGCGCGCACCCGGATCGCCGCGCAGGCCACCGACGAGCAGCGGCACGCGGTCGCCGACGTGTGGCTGGACAACAACGGCGCCCCCGAGATCGTCGAGGCCCAGGTGCGCGCGCTGTGGACCGAGCGACTGGTGCCGTTCGAACGCAATCAGCGCGAGGGCGTCCGCGCCGGCGCCCCCTACCGGCTGGTGCCCGCCGATCCGGACTGGGCCGCCCAGGCCCGCCGGATCATCGCCCGGCTGCACCTGGCGTGTGGCGCGTCGGCGGTGCGGATCGACCACATCGGCTCGACCGCGGTGCACGGTCTGCCCGCCAAGGACATCATCGACATCCAGGTGACGGTGGCCGACCTGGCCACCGCCGAGTCGCTGGCCGACGCGCTGGCCGGGGCCGGGTTCCCACTCGCGCCGTCGGTCACCCACGACAACCCGAAGCCCACCCCCGGCGACCCCGATGGCACCGACCTGGCTCGCTGGGGCAAGCGCCTGCACGGCAATGCCGATCCGGCCCGTCCGGCGAATATCCATCTGCGCGTGCAGGATTCGCCCGGCCAGCAGTTCGCGCTCGCGTTGCGGGACTGGCTGCGCCAGGACGAGGACGCGCGTGCGGCGTATCTGGTGATCAAGCGCGAGGCCGAGCAGGCGGCGGCGGGCAAGACCGGGGAGGCGGCGGCGCAGGCGTACTACGCGGTGAAGGAACCGTGGTTCGACGCGGTCTATCCGGTGGTCACCGAGTGGGCTGGGGCGCGCGTCTGACCCGAGACCAATCTGTTAAACATCAATGTTTCAAAAAGTGGCCGAACGGCGTCGCGCGCTGGGTACATTGTGCCGAGTCACCAGCCGGTGACTCGGTTCACAGGGAAGTTGTAGCGCGTATGACAACACATCACCGTCAGTTCGGCCGTGCGGGCTTCGGCATCACCGCACTCGGCGCCGTCGCCGCCAGCGTCGTGCTGGCCGCACCGCAGGCCTCGGCGTGGGTCGGCAACCTCACCGTGGCTGGGTCCGACCACAAGGTCGGATGCAGCTACAAGCTGACCGCCAGCGTCGAGGTCGATCGGCTGACCTCGGTGAAGTTCACCGACAACGGCGTCGACATCCCGGGCAGCCCGGTGTCGCCGTCGCTGCTCTCGGGCACGGTGAGCATCACCTGGAAGCCCACCACGGCGGGACAGCACAAGCTCGAGGCGCGGCAGCTGCTGATCAGCGACTCGATCACCGTCACCGTGGGCGAGGCGGCCGCGACCGGCAGCGCGGGCTGCGGCGGCGGCCTGGCGGATCTGTTCCCGAGCCTGTCGGCCGGCTGATCCTCCCCGAGCGGAAACCGCCCCGATCTCACTACCGGAGGTCGGGGCGGTTTCGTCGTTTCAGCGCCAGGTCAGGGTCATGCCACGGGTGGCCAGCCAGGCCTCGAGCGAGTGCCCGTGCGCGGCCATCCCGTCGATCGCGGCGGTCGCGTGCTCGATCGCGGCCTGGCAGTCCGCCGCGTCGAGCAGGCCGTCGGCGTGCGCGGCCAGCAGCTCGTCGACATCGACCAGCTCGACCTCGCGGCCCGTGCGCACCAGCAGATCCAGGTAGTGATCGACCGACTTCCACAGCGTGGCCGACTCGCGGGTGAACGCCCCGACATCGACGTAGACGTCCTGCCAGCGCTCCACCCCCGGATTGTGGTGGAACTTCGTCGCCCGCAGCGAGAGCTCGGGCAGCACCCACGATTCCAGGTAGTGGAAATTCGGATGGTCGGAGTGCCTGCCCATGTACAGGCCCCACGGTTGCTCCCGGTAGACCTCCACCGGCCGGACGAACCCCTTCGGATCGGTGTTCGTCCGCGCCGCGACGTCGAAGTACTCGATCTTGGGCGGATGCACGTGCACGGTGGAAGCCTGCGTCATGACCGGAAAATCTACCGGTGGCCGGCCGGGCCCGCTCACATCCAGGTCAGGGTGATCTCCCGCGAGCGCAACCACTGCTCGACATCGTGGTCGTTGGCGGCGAGGCCGTCCAGGACGGCCGCGGCCCGGGCGAAGGCGCGATCGGCCTGGGCGGTGTCGACGTGACCCGCGGCGTGGGCGGCCAGCAGCTCGCCCGCACCGCGCAGGGTCGCCGACCGGCCGCGGCGGACCGCGATGTCGAGGAAGTAGTCGGTGGCCTGCCAGCGTTTGGGCCCGACCTGGACGAACTCGACGATGTCGAGGACGTAGTCGTGACTGCGGTGGTGGCCGGGGCGATCGTGCTCGATGGTGGCGCGCACGGCGGGTCCGGGCAGCAGCCAGGACTCCTCGTAGCGGCCGCGCGGCCGGTCGACGGTGCGGGCGAGGTAGACGCCCCACGGCTGCACCTCGTACCGGTCGACGGGCCGGATGTAGCCCTTGGCGTCGGTGCTGGTGAGTTCTGCCACGTCGAAGTACTCGACGCGGGGGCGGCCCGGCGGCGGCGCGGTGGGGGTGGTGACCGGCGGCGGCTGCGGGCCGCGGATCTCCCGTGCGAAGTATCCCGCGAATCCGGTGACCGCCGGAGCCGCGACGAGCAGAGGAAGCAGTGCGCTCATGGCCTTGTCCTTCACCACGTGCCGATGATCAACTCAGGGTACGCCCGGATGTGCGTCACGCGCCGTGTCTGCTGGACCACATTGCTGTGAATATCCTTGGGACATGGGACTTTTCGGACATCGCTGCCGAATGCTCCGAAGTTGCGGTGGCGCGGCTGGATGATCGCGGGCACGGGTCGGACCAGGCGATGTGCTCGCGCGCCTGGGGTCGCCACGATGCTGCGGGCCGCGCGCGGCCCGGCGTCCGCGCAGGTGAGCGGCTTCGCCGCTGAGCAGAAGTTCATCCGAACGACACCGGGCCCACGAGCGGTGCCTCGGCGTGGCGCACGCGTGTCGCCGGATCGGCGCCGGTGTGCGTGCTGTCCGCGCGACTTGTCGGTGGTCGGGCCTAACCTGGTGGGCATGGCATTCGCAACCGAGATCCCGACGGAAGGGTACGAGGAGCGGGGGCACCCGCTGGCTCATTCCGAGCACCGCCCTGTCGGCACCATCGAGCGTGCGGGCGGGCAGTTCGAGGTGGTCAGCGAGCACAAGCCCGCCGGTGACCAACCCGCCGCCATCGCCGAGCTGGAACGGCGGATCACCGCGGGGGAGAAGGACGTCGTCCTGCTCGGTGCCACCGGCACCGGCAAGTCGGCGACCACCGCGTGGCTGATCGAGAAGCTGCAGCGGCCCACGCTGGTGATGGCGCCCAACAAGACCCTCGCCGCCCAGCTGGCCAACGAGCTGCGGGAGATGTTGCCGCACAACGCGGTCGAGTATTTCGTCTCCTACTACGACTACTACCAGCCCGAGGCGTACATCGCCCAGACCGATACCTACATCGAGAAGGACAGCTCGATCAACGACGACGTCGAGCGCCTGCGACACTCGGCGACCTCGAGCCTGCTCTCGCGCCGTGACGTCGTCGTGGTCGCCTCGGTGTCGTGCATCTACGGCCTCGGCACCCCGCAGTCGTACCTGGACCGCTCCGTGCAGCTCGATGTCGGCGGCGAGATCGACCGTGACGCGCTGCTGCGCCTGCTCGTCGACGTGCAGTACACCCGCAACGACATGGCGTTCACCCGCGGCTCGTTCCGGGTGCGCGGTGACACCGTCGAGATCATCCCGTCCTACGAGGAGCTGGCGGTCCGCATCGAGTTCTTCGGTGACGAGATCGAGGCGCTGTACTACCTGCACCCGCTCACCGGTGACGTCGTCCGCCAGGTCGACTCGCTGCGCATCTTCCCCGCCACCCACTATGTGGCGGGTCCGGAGCGGATGGAGCGCGCGGTCGCCGACATCGAGGCCGAGCTGGCCGCGCGGCTGGCCGAATTGGAGAAGCAGGGCAAGCTGCTCGAGGCGCAGCGGTTGCGCATGCGCACCGAATACGACCTCGAGATGATCCGCCAGGTCGGGTTCTGCTCCGGCATCGAGAACTACTCGCGCCACATCGACGGCCGTCCGGCCGGGTCGGCGCCGGCCACCCTGCTGGACTACTTCCCCGACGACTTCCTGCTCGTCATCGACGAGTCGCATGTCACCGTGCCGCAGATCGGCGGCATGTTCGAGGGTGACATGTCGCGCAAGCGCAACCTGGTCGAGTTCGGTTTCCGGTTGCCGTCGGCGGTCGACAACCGCCCGCTGACCTGGGAGGAGTTCGCCGATCGGATCGGTCAGGCGGTCTATCTGTCGGCGACACCGGGCCCGTACGAGCTGGGCCAGGTGGGTGGCGAGGTCGTCGAGCAGGTCATCCGCCCGACCGGCCTGGTCGACCCGCAGGTGGTGGTGAAGCCGACCAAGGGCCAGATCGACGATCTGGTGCACGAGATCCGCCAGCGCACCGAGCGCGACGAGCGCGTGCTGGTCACCACCCTCACCAAGAAGATGGCCGAGGACCTCACCGACTACCTGCTCGGCCTCGGCGTGCGGGTGCGCTACCTGCACTCCGAGATCGATACCCTGCGCCGGGTGGAGCTGCTGCGCCAGCTGCGGCTGGGCGAGTACGACGTGCTGGTCGGCATCAACCTGCTGCGCGAGGGCCTCGACCTGCCCGAGGTGTCGCTGGTGGCGATTCTGGACGCCGACAAGGAAGGCTTCCTGCGGTCGAGCACCAGCCTCATCCAGACCATCGGCCGCGCGGCGCGCAACGTCTCCGGTGAAGTGCACATGTACGCGGACAAGATCACCGATTCGATGCGGCACGCGATCGACGAGACCGATCGCCGCCGCGCCAAGCAGGTCGCCTACAACGAGGCCAACGGCATCGACCCGCAGCCGCTGCGCAAGAAGATCGCCGACATCCTGGATCAGGTGTACCTGGAGGCCGACGACGAGGTCGCCGTCGGCGGATCGGGTCGCAATGTCAGCCGCGGCAGGCGCGCCCAGGGCGAGCCCGGCCGGGCCGTCAGCGCGGGCATCTACGCCGAACGCGACGTGAAGTCCATGCCGCGCGCCGAGCTGGCCGACCTGGTCGCCTCCCTCACCGACCAGATGATGAACGCCGCCCGCGAACTGCAATTCGAGCTCGCGGGCCGCCTGCGCGACGAGATCGCCGACCTGAAGAAGGAACTACGCGGCATGGACGCCGCGGGCCTGAGCTGATCATGCCCACCGCGCCACCCCGGCGACGCCGACCGCTAACTCGATTCCGCCATCCAGGCGGCGATGCGGCGGTCGGCTTCCTCCCGCGTCATCTCCTCGATGCGGGTGATCACCGCCCACCGGTGGCCGAACGGGTCGATGACCACGCCGAACCGCTCGCCGTTGACGAAGGTCTGCGGCTGTTCGGCGGTGCGGGCACCGTGGGCGACCGCGCGGGCGATCACGGCATCGACATCGGGGCAGTAGTGCACGATCGAGGTGTGCACCCAGTCCTCGGGTGCGCGAACGTTGTTGTCGGGCATGGGCATACCCAGTTGCAGCGTGGAATCGCCGATCAGCAGTTCGGCGTGCGCGGGCTGCCCGTCGGGCAGATCGGCCCGGCTGAGCACCTTCGCGCCGAAGACCTCGGTGTAGAAGGCGATGGCGGCGTTGCCGTCGGGCACGGCCAGGAAACAGGTGATGGAGTGGTAGCCCTCCGGAACGGGCGCAACGGGATCGGTCATGTCTTCGATCCTGGTCGGCCGGTGGCCGCCGATCTTGTAAGAAAGCGACAGATCCGATGACGCGGCCGGATCCCGCCGATATGAAGGGCATTCTGCATCCGGGGGAGCAGGCCAGGCATCGATCGCTGGACCGGCTGGCGGTCGGGCCCGCGCTGGCCGGGTTCGCCGACCGGTACTGGATCGTGCGCTGGGATCTGCGGGGTAAGCCCGCGTATCGCGCCGAGGTGCTGTCGTTCCCGTGCGTGAACGTCACCTTCGAGCGCAGCACCACGCGCACGGGCGGCTTCGTCAACGGGGTGAGTACCAGGAAATACGTGCGCGAACTCGACGGCGAGGGGGAGACCTTCGGCCTCCGGTTCCGGCCCGGTGGGTTCGGTGCCTTCACCGGCATGGATGTCGGTGCGCTGCGTGATGATTCGGCCCCCCTGGCCGAGGTGTTGCCCGCCGCGGCGGGACTGGCCGACCTCGTGCTGGCGGAGTCCTCCGACGCGGCGCGGGTGGCGATCGTCGAGGACTTCTTCGCCGGGCGGGGTCGCGCCGACGACCCGCACTACGCGCTGGTGTCGCGGATCGTCGCCGCGATGGCGGCCGATCCCGCGCTCACCCGGGTCGACCAGGTGACCGATCGCTTCGCGGTCCCCATCCGGACGTTGCAGCGGCTGTTCCGCCGGTATGTCGGGGCCGGGCCGAAATGGGTGCTGTGCCGATTCCGGTTGCAGGACGCCGCGGATCTGCTCGCGCGCGGCGACAGACCCGATCTGGCGAGTCTGGCCGCCGACCTCGGCTATTTCGATCAGGCCCATTTCAGTAGGGAATTCACCGCCGAGATCGGGATGTCACCGTGGGAATACGCGCGTAAAGCGCAGGCGAGTGCGGTACCCACGCTGGGCTGACGCGCTGTCGAGACCCCAGAAATCGGGTATCTGAAATATTGTCGTTTCGGCGGGGAACGGCGGTGTCCGTGGATAGTCTCAGCGCATTCGCAGCGGTCGCTGCTGCGGGAGAGTGAGGACATCGACGGTGACAACATCTTTTCGCCCGAGTACCCGGCTGGGTCTGGCCGGCTCCGGTCTCGCCACGGTCCTGGCGACGGCCGCGCTGGTCGCGCCGTTCGCGCACGCCGACTCGACCCAGCGCGTCGCGGTCGAGGGCTCCGATCAGCAAGCCGGCTGCTCGTACACGGTCACCGCGGTCAACGTCGTCGGCTACAGCAGTGGCGACTCCGGTGCCGACGTGACGTTCTACGACAACGGCGCGGTGATCGGCACCGTGGAGGTGCCCGCCATCGGCACCACCGCCACGTCCTGGCGGCCCGCCACCGCCGGGCAGCACGAACTGACCGCGAAAGTCGTCGGCATCAGCACTCGGTGGATCGTGCCGACCACGGTGACCGTCGCGCCCTCGACCGGTACCGGAAGCGCCGCCTGCGGACTGCCCAGTTTTTCCGGCTGATGTGAGCAAAGTCCCAGCCGCGCAGGCGCGTTGATTGTGTTGTGATAGGCCACAGTTTCCGCGAGTCGCGGTCTGGTTGTCGCAGGTGAATCTTCGCGACTGTCGCGAAGAGCACCGGCAGGGTGCCGACCGGTGTCAACACTCCCGATGTGATCTGTTGCGATTTGTCGATAAATCGGCCTGTTTTGGCGTTAGGGTCGACCCAATTGCCGCGCTGACGCTCGATTCCCGGGTTTGATCGGTGCTGGCACCGACCAAGTTGGAGGAGAGATGACCGCCTACCGGACCATTGTCGTCGGTACTGATGGCTCGGATTCGTCGTACGTCGCCGTGGAGAAGGCCGCAGCGCTCGCCGGCGACGCGGACGCGACTCTCGTGCTGGCCTGTGCCTACTTCCCGACCGACGATCGCGACGTCGCCGCCGCGGCCGACGTGCTCAAGGACGAGGCCTACCAGGTGCGTGGCTCGGCGCCGACCAACGAGATCCTGCACGTAGCCCGGGAGAAGGCGGTGGCCGCCGGGGCGAAGAACATCGTCGAGCGCGCCATCGTCGGCGAGCCGGTCGATTCGCTGCTCGACCTGGTCAACGAGACCAAGGCCGATCTGCTGGTCGTCGGCAACCGGGGCCTGAACACCCTGACCGGCCGCCTGCTGGGCTCGGTGCCCTCGGACGTGGCCCGCAAGTCGCGCTCGGACGTGCTGATCGTGCACACCGTTCGCTGATTTCGTTCGATCACGACCTCGAGGGCGCTGCTTCGGCAGCGCCCTCGAGTGTTTTCCGGCGGAGCGGTCAGCGTTCGACCGGCTCCTGCCTTGTGCCGCCACGCAATCCGATCGACACGATGTCGGACGGTTCGTCGAGTTCGATCCGGTGCCAGCGGTGCCGCGGCACCAGGAACGCGGTGCCGGCCGTCAGCCGCACGGCGGTCTCCGGTGCGCCCGGCGACTCGGGGCGCAGATACAGGCGCAGCGCGCCGCGCAGGCAGCACACCGCCTCGTCGCCGGCGGGATGCATCTCCCAGTGATCGGCGTGGACGTCGGCATCGGAGTCGACGTGGAAGGCGGCCAGCTGCCAGCCGCCGTCGTCGGCGGCCATGCGGCGCTCGCCGGCTTCGACGGTGCCGTCGGGCCGCAATCGCAGGGCGCGGTCGAACAGGTCGATGGGGGACATCGGCTTTCCTTTCACTGTGCTGCCGCGGGAAGGTCCTCGCGGACAGTGGTTTTCGTGCGGTCGGGGCCGGGGAGAACGAGGACGGCGATCGCCGCGGCCGCGACGAAGAGCAGGGCGGCGATCCCGAGCGCGAAGGCGTAGCCGCTGTTGAGTGCCGCCGCGTCGGTGCCCGCGCCGGACCTGGCGGCGGCGAAGGTAGCCAGCGCCGCGACGCCGACGCTGCCACCGAGTTGGCGGGCGCTGTTGAACACCCCGGAGGCCATCCCGGCATCGCCCGGCGCGACGGCGGTGACGGCGGCCGCGGCGACCGGGGCCAGGCACAGGCCGAGTCCGAAACCGCCCACGATCGAGGGGCCGAGCACGTCGGCGAGGAAACTGCCGTCGGGACTGATCGCGGCGAACCAGCCGATCCCGGTGGCGGTCAGCAGCGCGCCGCCGATCAGAAGCGGGCGCGGCGATCGGTGGGCGCCGACCCGGGTCGCGACCAGCGTGCCGACGATGACACACAGCGAGAACGGGACGAAGGCCGCGCCGGTGGCGCCCGCGCTCATCCGCAGGACACGCTGCATGTACAGCGACACGAGGTAGAACGCCGAGAACTGGCCCGCGGCGGCGCACAGGACGAACAGGTTGCCGCCGAGTACCCAGCGGTTGCGCAGCAGTCCGAACCGGAGCAGTGGGTGGCGAACCTGCCTTTCCGCGAGGGCGAAGCCGATCAGCAGGGCCGCGGCCACCGCCAGCGTCGCGCCGGTGTCGGCCGAGATCCACCCGTGCCGATCGGTGCGGACGATGCCGGTGATGAGCACGCCGACGCCGCCGGTGGCCAGCGCGGCGCCGAGGAGGTCGAGTCGGCCTGCGCCGGTCGACGGCCGGTCGGCGGGCACACCCGCGGCGGTGGCCAGCAGCGCGACCGCGACGATCGGCAGATTGATCAGCATCACCCAGCGCCAGTCGGCGTACTCGGTGAGCACGCCGCCGACGAGGACGCCCAGTGCTCCGCCCGCCGCGTTCACCCCGCCCCACACGCCCAGCGCGCGGACGCGGGCGGGCCCCTCGGGGAACGCCGTGGTGAGCGTGGCCAGGGCGGCGGGCGCCACCGCGGCCGCCGCGATGCCCTGCGCGGCGCGCGCGGCCACCAGCTGCCACGGCGCCTGCGCGAGCCCGCCCGCCAGCGAGGCGATGCCGAAGGCGACCAGCCCCGCCGTGAACAGTCGGCGGCGGCCGTACAGATCGCTCGCCTTGCCGCCGAGCAGGAGGAAGCCGCCGAAGGTCAGGGCGTAGATGTGCACCACCCAGGCCAGGTCCAGTGGGGCGAAGCCGAGCGCGTCCCCGATGGCGGGCAGCGCGACGTTCATCACGGCCATGTCGAGGGCGACCATGAACTGCGCGACGCCCACGGCGGTGAGTACGGCGCGGGGATGCGGCGGCGACGAGTTTTTATACATGTATAAAAACTAACCGCACCGGCGGCCCCGTGTCCATACCCCCGCCGTCGGATGGGTCAAGATGGACCCATGCCGACACCGTCCTCGCAGCCCGCACGTACCGGCAGACCGGCGCGCCTGACCCGTGGCGACATCGTCGCCGCCGCGCACGCGGTGATCGAGACCGACGGCGTCGAGAAACTGACCATGCGCAGGCTCGCCGGTGCGCTGGAGTGCACCCCGATGGCCCTCTACCACCACGTCCGCGACAAGGACGAGCTGCTGCGCCTGCTCCTCGACGACTACGCCGACGGCATCACCTGGCCCGCGCTGCCCGACGATCCCCGGCAGCGGATCCTGGTGGCCGCCACCGCGATGTACGACGCGCTCGCGGCGCACGCCTGGATCGTGGAGGTGCTGGTGAACGGCGATCTGTTCGGCCGCTCGGCCCTGTGGGTACCCGAGACGATCATCGACGCCGCCATCGCCGCGGGGCTGAACATCGACCGCGCGGTGGCCGCCTACCGCGCCATCTGGCACTACACCGCGGGCGATCTGATCGTCACCGGCCGCTCGGCCCGCCGCGCCGCGCAGGGCCCCACCTATCGCGCCGAGGTCTTCGCGAACCTCGACCCCGACGCGATGCCGCGACTGGCCGAAGTCGGTTCCCGCTGGACCGAATTCGACGCCGTGAGCACCTACGCGACCGGGCTGGACGCGCTGGTCACCGGCCTGCTGGCCGAGGCCGATCGCGACTGAGGGGCGCGCCTAGCCGAGCGCGGACAGCACCTCGGGCAGCTTGTCGGCGTGCACGACCGCCAGGCGCTGGGTCGCACGGGTCAGCGCCACGTAGAGGTCGTTGAGCCCGCGCGGCGACTCGTCCAGGATCGCCTGCGGTTCCACCAGATACACCCGGTCGAACTCGAGACCCTTGGCATCGTGCACGGTCAGAACCTGCACCGATTCCCCGGCCAGCGTGGACAGCTCGGGGACGAGCGCGGCCGGCGCGAGGACCGCGCTGGTGCCGGGACCGTGCTCGGCCTCGAGCAGCCGCGCCACCTCGCCGGCCAGCTCGGCGGGCCGAACCCGGTAGGCACGGGGCGGATTGCCGGTCTCGCGGACCGAACGCGGCACCCGCACGCCGGGGTCGATCGCGGCCAGCACATCGGCGGCCACGGCCATGATCTCGGCGGGGGTGCGGTAGTTGACGGTCAGCTCGGTGAGCTTCCAGCGTTGCGCCACATACGGTTCCAGCACCCGCTGCCACGACGACGCGCCCGCCGGATCGCCGGTCTGGGCGACGTCGCCGACCACGGTGATCCACCGGTTCGGAATGCGCCGCATCACCATGCGCCAGGCCATCTGCGACAGTTCCTGCGCCTCGTCGACGATCACGTGACCGTAGGTCCAGGTGCGGTCGCCCGCCGCGCGCTCGGCGGTGGTCTGCCGGTTGCCGAACTCCTGGCGCTGGGCCAGCTGGGAGGCGTCGATGAGGTCGTAGGCCATGAGGATCTCGGGGTCGAGTTCGTCCTCGATGTCCTGGGGCGCGGAGCCGGTGAGGATGTCGAGGGCGTCCTGCGCCTCGGCCAGCTGGGCGCGCCAGCGGCGGCGGGCGCGTTCGCGTTCCTCGGTGTCGTCCACGCCGAGCAGCTCGGCGAGTTCGTCGAGCAGCGGGGCGTCGGCGGCGCCGAACGTGCCGTCGTCGTTGCGGACCAGCTCGGCCCGGTCCTCGGCGCTGAGAGTCTTGGCGGCGCGGTCGAGCCGGGCCGGGTCGGCCAGCAGGTCGGCCAGCACCTCCTGCGGGGACAGGATCGGCCAGAGCGCGCTGATCGCGGCCTGGACCTGCGGGTCGGCGCGCATCTCGTCGCCGATCTCGGTGAGGTCGGCCGAGCTGAGCAGGCTGGTCCCGCCGGACAGGTCGGCGCCCATCGTCGCGGCCAGCTGATCGGTGAGCGCGTCGATCACCGAGGACGCGAAGATCGGCCTGGCCAGGTTGTGCGGGCGGCGCGAGGACCTGGCCCGGCCCCTGGCCTTGGTCGCGATCTTGCGATCCAGCGTCACCGGATAGCCGTCGAAGGTGAGTCGTACGGGTTCGGCCGGCACCTCCTGGCGATCGCGCACCGCCTGCTTGAGCACCTCGAGCATGTCGAGGGAGCCCTTGATCTCGCCGGCGCGCAGGGTGTCCTCGCGCACGGCCTTCACCCCGGGGTACAGGTCGCCGATGGTCGACAGCAGCACGCCGGTCTCACCGAGCGAGGGCAGCACCTGGCCGATGTAGTCGAGGAAGGTCGCGTTCGGGCCGATGATCAGCACGCCGCTCTTGGCCAGCTGCTGCCGGTAGGTGTACAGCAGGTAGGCGGCGCGGTGCAGCGCGACCGCGGTCTTGCCGGTACCCGGCCCGCCCTGGACCACCAGCACGCTCTTGTGCTCGGAGCGGATGATCGCGTCCTGCTCGCTCTGGATGGTCTCGACGATGTCGTTCATGTGGCCGGTGCGAGCGGCGTTGAGCGCCGACAGCAGCGCGCTCTCGCCGCCGACCCCGTCGTCGGTGCCGACCGCGCCGTCGCGCTCGGCGGCCCGCAGGTCCAGGTACTCGTCGGTGATCGCGGTGACCGCCCGGTTGCGCGAGCGGATGTGCCTGCGCCGGACCACGTCCTCGGGATTGGCGGTGGTCGCCAGGTAGAACGGGCGGGCCAGGGGAGCGCGCCAGTCCAGCAGCAGCGGCTCGTAGTCGTTGTCCTCGTCGAGGATGCCGAGCCTGCCGATGTAGCGGGCCTCGGGCTCGTCGCCGTCCAGATCGATCCGGCCGAAGCACAGACCGTGCTCGGCGGCGTCGTATTTGGCCAGGTCCTCGCTGTAGAGCTGGGTGAACGACTCGCGCTCACTGCGTGCCTGCGGGGTGCCGCCGGACTCCAGCAGCACGGTCTTGAGCCGGTTCTGCGCGTAGTCGCGCATGCCGTCGAGCCGGTCGTAGAGCACCGAGAGGTACTGCTGTTCCGCGGCGCGATCATCGGCGAGGCGGTCGGGCAAAACAGGACTCCTTTGTCACCGGCGAGAACAGAGTTGTCGAGTCTACTCGGCGAACAGATCGCCACCGACGATCGGCGTGAAGTGCTCGACCACGGGAAACGGGTCGTAGAAGTGGTGCAACAGCGCCCGCCAGCGTTGATATTCCGGCGATCCGCGGAAACCCGCGGTGTGGTCGGTCAGCCGTTCCCAGCGCACCAGCAGCAGATAGCTGTCCGGACGTTCGACGCACCGCGACAGCGACAACCCACCGAAACCCGGCATCGACGCGATGATCGGCGCGGCCTCGGCGAACGCGGCCTCGAAGTCCTCGGCCAGACCTGCGCGAACGGGCAGCACCGCGTGTTCGATGATCACGCCGACCAGTCTGTCAGGAGGCGTGAGTGTTGTTCGATCGACGATTCTGACCGAGACCGAGGTCACGATGACCCGACGGCTTGTCGCGGTACATCGCCAGGTCGGCGTCGTGCAGGACGGCCTCCGGGGTGCGGTGTTCGTGCGGTCCGAGCTCGGTGATGCCGATCGAGGCGCTCACCTCCAGCCGGTGCCCGCGGGCGATGATCGGCTCGGCCATCGTGGCGCGCAACCGCTCGATCAGACCGGGCAGATCGGTGCTGTGCGGATGCCCGGCGAGCAGGACCAGGAACTCGTCGCCGCCGAGCCTGCCCACCAGGTCCTCGGCCCGCAGCGCGCGCTGCAACCGCTGGGCGACGATCTGCAGCACCGTGTCGCCGATCGCATGACCGAGGGTGTCGTTGATCGCCTTGAACCCGTCGAGATCGATGAACAGCACCGTGGTGACCAGGCTGCCGCCCTCGTCGGCCAGCGCGGCCGAGAGCTGGGACAGGATCAGCGAGCGGTTGGCCAGCCCGGTCAGCGCGTCGTGGGTGGCCTGGTACTCGAGCTGGCGCCTGCTGGCCCGGAACTCGGTGATGTCGGCGAAGGAGGACACTCCCGAGGAGTGCGGGGTGTCGGGGTTGAGCAGCCGGCAGTTGCACGACAGCCACACCTGCTGCCCGTCGGTGCGCTCCACGCCGAAGATGAACTGGGTGACGGCCTCGCCGGTCGCCAGGGTGTGCGCCATCGGATGCCGGTTCGTCGGCATCGGCTGCCCGTTGCGGTCGATCAGGCGCAGCGGCAGTTCGTCGATGGCGTGCCCGATCACCGGTGTCGCGTCGTCGATGCCGAGGATCCGCCTGCCCGCCGGATTGATCGACTCGACGCGTCCGCGCGGATCGACGACGAGCACGCCCTCCTCCAGCTGCGAGACCACGGTGGTGAAGTGCGCCTCCGCCCGGCGTGCCGAGGCCTCCGCGGCCCGCTGCGCGGTCAGGTCGTGCACGACCACCTGGTAGGCCAGCGCGTCCTGCCACGCTGTGAGAACCGACACGGTCTGCACCGGCACCGTCCGGCCGTCGAAGCGCACCAGGTCCATCTCGGTGGGTGGGGACGCGGCGCCCTCGGCGGTGAGCTGGTCGATCCGGTCGAGCATCGCCGGGATCGACTCGGGATGCACGAACCGGGTGATAGGCAATCCGAGCAGGTCATCGGGGGTGCGGGCGCCGAGCAGCCGGACCATCGCGGGATTGGCGAAGACCACGATTCCCGCCTCGTGCACGCAGATCGCGTCGGGCGTGTGTTCGACGAGCGAGCGGTATCGCTGGGCGAGCTGTTCGGCGCTCGCCGCGTCGGTATTGGTTTCTCCCACTGCGATACCCCCGATCTCGACCTGGTCTGGCGACGGCGAACAGGACTATTGTGGGGACCCTCGATGAGATCCGCGAGGAGCGATGTGAAACCGGACGTGCGTCCCGGCGGCATGGTCCACCGCCCCGATTCTATGTCGATCGCGGGCATCGGTGTCGTCTCCGCCTTCGGCTGGGGCCGTGAGCAGCTGTGGCAGGGAGTTCTGGGGGGTAAACCGTCGGCCCGGCTGTACCCCGGATACGGTCCCGAGCGGGACCAGCACGCCTGGGTCGGCCGGATTCCCGACGGGGGTGATCTCGCCCACGGAGCCGGTCTGTTCGGGCGCGCCGTGCACGCGGCGGCCGCCGAGGCCGTCGCCGACGCCGAAGCGCGCGGGTGGCGCGCGGCGGGGCGCACGGTCGGTCTCGTGCACGGATTCACCCTCGGTGACGTCGCCGACTGGCGCGAGTTCTATCTCACCGACCACGGCCACCGGCGCTCGCGCGACTACCTGCGGATGCTGCCCTCGACCCCGATCTCGGTGATCATGCAGGAATTCGGTTTCCACGGCCCCGCGATGAACGTCTCGGCGGCCTGCAGCACCGGCGCGGCGGCGCTGCTCACCGCGAAGATGTGGCGCGAGGCCGGCCTGGTCGACGACGTGCTGTGCGTCGCCACCGACCTCTCGGCGACGCCGGAGATGCTCGAACACTTCGTCCGGCTCGGCGCCGCGGTCGGCCACGCCGACCCGTTCACCGCGTGCCGGCCGTTGCAGGAGGGATCGATCGGTTTCACCATGGCCGAGGCGTCGGTCGCGCTGCTGCTCACCGATGCCGTCGACGCCCCGTACGCCCGGGTCCTCGGCGGCGCGATGACCAACGACGCGTTCCACGTCGTCTCCGTCGACCCCGACCACACCCAGCTGATCGACTGCACCGAGCGCGCGCTGACCGCGTCCGGGGTCACGGCGACCGATGTGGCCTACGTCAACGTCCACGGCACCGGCACCGGCCAGTGCGACGCCGCCGAACGCCACGTGCTGACCTCCGTGTTCGCCGACCGCCCCGCGATCACCGCGCTCAAACCGCTCACCGGGCACTGCCAGGGCGCGGCCGCCGCCGTCGAAGTCGCCACCATCGCGCTGTCCTATGAACGCGGCATCGCGGCCTCGGCGCCGATCGTGGCGCCCGCGCACCCGCGGCTGCTGGACGGCCCGGCCCCGATGACCGACGGTCCGACGGTGAAACTGTCGATGGGGATGGGCGGCAACAACGCCGCCGTCGTGCTCGGACCGGCCTGAGCGGTCGCGCTCAGTCGCTCTCGCCCGCCTCCGGGCCGCCTGCCAGCGCGTAGCCGCCGGTGGTCGGTGCGTCCTGCGGCAGCGGGACCGCCCAGCGCAGCTGGGTACCCGGCATCTCGGGGTGGTTGCCGTCGGCGTCCGGGCGCTTGGCGGGCCCGATCTCGAAGTGCCCGCTCGCCTCCTGCGCGCGCTGCTCGAGATTGCGCAGCCCGCTGCGGATGACGTGGTTGGGGATGCCCCAGCCGTTGTCGGTGACGGTGATCGTCAGGTCGTCGGCGACGTCGATGACGATCGCGACGGTGTCGGCGCCGGAATGGCGGACCGCGTTGCTCACCGCCTCGCGCACCACCGCCTCGGCGTGATCGGCCAGCTGCGGGTCCAGGACCGACAATGGACCCGACACCTGGATGGTGGCCCGCAACGCGATGTCGGCGGTCTGGCGCCGGATCGCCACCTCGAGCCGCTGCTGCAGGCCCGCGCTGTGGTCGGGGCCGCTGGCGTGCAGGTCGAAGATGGAGGTCCTGATCTCCTGCACGACTTCCTGCAGGTCCATGATCACCGTCGAAAGACGTTGCCGCACTTCGGGAACCACTGCCTTGGGCAGGGTGGCCTGCACGGTCAGGCCGATGGCGAACAGTCGCTGGATCACGTGGTCGTGCAGGTCGCGGGCGATGCGGTCGCGGTCGGCGACGATGTCGAGTTCGCGCATCCGGCGCTGCGCGTCGGCCAGCCGGACCGCCAGCGCGGCCTGATCGCAGAAGGCCGCGGTCAGTTCCAGCATCTCGTCGGAATAGGGGGCGAAGCCGGGCGGGCGGATCGTCACCAGCACACCGAGCGTGGCATCGGGGGTGCACAGAGGCAGCACGAGTGCCGGTCCGGCGCCGGGCAATTCGGCGCCGGGGAACTCGACGCCCAGGGTCACCGTCGAGACGTCGTCGAAGCGCAGGGGCGTGCGCCTGCTGAACGCGTCGCCCAGGGCGGTGCCGGCGATCGGGACGGTCTGCCAGTCCTGCCCGGCGTCGGGGCCGGTCCACTGGGTGATCACCAATTCCGAGATCTCGCCGGGTAGTTCGTCCGGCACCGGCACCGAGGCCAGGAATGCCTGATGCGAGCCGGTGAGGCCCCGGGCGTGGTCGACGACATGCGCCAGCACGCGGTCGGATTCGGTGCCGGCGAGGAACTCGGTGGCGATGTCGCGGGTCGCTTCGATCCAGGCCTGCCGGGTCCGCGCCTGTTCGTAGAGCCGGGCGTTGTCGACCGCGATGCCCGCCGCGGCCGCCAGCGCCAGCACCAGGACCTCGTCCTCCTCGGTGAACGGCTGGCCGTCGGACTTCTCGGTCAGATAGAGACTGCCGAAGACCTCGTCCCGGATACGCACCGGCACACCGAGAAACGTGTGCATCGGCGGATGACCCGCCGGGAAGCCGATCGAGGAGGAATGTTCGGTGAGATCGTCCAGGCGCAGTGGCGCCTTCTCGGCGAACACCGCGCCGAGCACGCCGTGGCCCGCGGGTAATCGCCCGATCCGGTCCCGGATCTGGTCCGGCATGCCCTCGTCGATGAACTGCGAGACCTGCTGGTCGTGGCCGCGGACCGCGAGCGCGCCGTAGCGGGCGTCGACCAGGTTCATCGCGGTGCGCACGATCGTGCGCAGGGTCTCGTCGAGATCCAGGCCCGCGGTGACCGTCAACATGGCCTCGACCAGGCCGTCCATCCGGTCGCGGGAACCGATCATCACCTCGACGCGATCGGCCACCTCGCCGAGCAGTGCGCGCAATCGCTGCTGGGAGACCGTCCGGCCCACCGAATAGCGGCCACCCCGACCGTCATTCGTCATCGCCGTATCCGTTCGCCGCGCCACCCCAACCGTCGAACGCAAAGTCTAGTCCGCAAGGTGGGGACTTTCGGCCCTTCACCCACAAGGGCCCCCATGGTGGCATAGGGCACCGGGAAAAGGGATCGAGAAGTGGGGCAAGAGATGAATTCGTTGTCGACTACCCAGCACTGGACGACCGCCGCGGACCCGGAGCTCGCGGTGACCACCTGCGGCGAGGTACCACCCCAGGACGTCACCCGCGCTGTCCGCGCCATCACCCGCGTGATGCGCAGGCATCACCTCGACAGTCCGGCCCGCGTGCGCGTCACCGCGCCGCAGGGTTCCGACGAGCCGACGCTGGTGCAGGCCAACATCCGAACCAACGACACGCTCACGCGCGTGCAGGTCACCGGTCCCGGCGGCTTCGCCGTCACCTTCGCCGCCGAGCGGCTGGATCGTCAGCTGGCCCGGCGCGCGGGCAAGGAATCCCGCGGCGCGTGGCCGGATCCGGCCCGGCGCCCGCTGGCTCAGATCACCGAGACCCGTCCGATCATCCGCCGCAAGGACTGTGCGCTGATGACGGGCACGCCGCTGGAAGCCAGCACCGTGCTGGACGCGATGGATTACGACGCCTACCTGTTCACCGACGCCCAGACGGGCGAGGACGCGATCGTCACCTGGGCCGATCCGCACGGCGTCAGCCTGGCCAGGCAGCGGCACACGGCCGCGGCGGGGGAGTCGGCCGAGCTGCCGCTGACCGCCAGCGCCATGCCGGTCCGCGTCGTCCAGGACGCCGCGCCGGTCTACGCCGAGGACGAAGCCTCCGACGTGCTGTGCACCGGCGGCCTACCGTACCTGTTCTTCACCGACAGCCACACCGGCCGCGGCAACCTGCTCTACCGCCGCTACGACGGCGACCTGACGATCGTCGTCCCCTCCTGATTTCTTACGGTTCGCGCAGCTTGGTCGCCAGCACGGCGGCCTGGGTGCGGCGTTCGACGCCGAGCTTGGCCAGCAGCCGGGAGACGTAGTTCTTCACCGTCTTCTCGGCCAGGAACATCCGCGCGGCGATCTGCCGGTTGGTGAGCCCCTCGCCGAGCAGCTCGAGTAATCGGCGTTCCTGCTCGGTGAGCCCGGCCAGCGCGCCGGAGGGCTCGGTGCTGCGGCGCAGCCGGGCGCGCAGGGCGTCGGCCGCGCGGGTGTCGAGCAGCGAGTGGCCGGCGCCGACCTGTTTGATCGCGTCGGCCAGCTTCATCCCGTCGATGTTCTTCACCACATAGCCGCTGGCACCGGCCAGGATCGCGTCGAGCATGGCGTGCTCGTCGGAGAACGAGGTGAGGATCAGGCAGCGCAGGTCCTCGAACTCGGCGAGCAGATTGCGGCACAGCTCGATGCCGTTGCCGTCGGGCAGGCGGACATCGAGCACCGCCACGTCCGGCCGCGCCTCGCGAATGCGCGCCATCGCCTCGGCCACGCCACCGGCCTGCCCGATCACCCTGAGTTCTGGATCACCCTCGAGCAGATCGATCAGCCCGCGCCGGACGATCTCATGGTCGTCGACCAGGAAAACCTCGAGCACGCCGGCTCCTTCATCATGTCGATCGCCCCACCCCTGCCGTCAAACATAATCCGTATGCCGAAATAGTGGGCGCAGACCGGGAACTCGACCACCACGCCCCGACCCCGAGGAGGGGCAGGCCGCGCAGCGGCCGTCGCGGCCGTCCCGCCGATCGGGCGCCGTTGCGCAAGCGACGAAGGAGCAAGCAACGGCGCCCGATCGGCGGGACAGGAGGGGCCGCGACCTCGAGCGCGCCAGCGCTCCAAAGTTTCTGTCGGTGGGTCCGCCTAGCATGGCGAGCGGGGGTTCATGTCCGGTCGGCGGATGACGATGGAGAAGGGATTCACCAGGTGGCGGAACGCCTCACTGTGCGCGGAGCTCGGGAACACAACCTGAAAGGTGTCGACCTCGATCTGCCTCGTGACAGCCTGATCGTGTTCACCGGTCTGTCCGGTTCCGGGAAGTCGAGCTTGGCGTTCGACACGATCTTCGCCGAGGGGCAGCGTCGCTACGTCGAGTCGTTGTCGGCCTACGCGCGGCAGTTCCTCGGACAGATGGACAAGCCCGATGTCGACTTCATCGAAGGCCTCTCGCCCGCGGTGTCGATCGACCAGAAGTCGACCAACCGCAATCCGCGGTCGACGGTCGGCACCATCACCGAGGTCTACGACTACCTGCGCCTGCTCTACGCCCGCGCGGGCACCCCGCACTGCCCGGTGTGTGGCGAGCTGATCGCCAAGCAGACCCCGCAGCAGATCGTCGACCAGGTGCTGGCGATGGAGGAGGGGCTCAAGTTCCAGGTCCTCGCGCCGGTGGTGCGGACCCGCAAGGGCGAGTTCGTCGACCTGTTCGACCAGCTCAAGACCCAGGGCTACTCGCGGGTGCGGGTCGACGGCGTGGTCTATCCGCTGACCGATCCGCCGAAGCTGAAGAAGCAGGAGAAGCACGACGTCGAGGTCGTCGTCGACCGGCTCGCGGTCAAGACCGCGTCCAAGCAGCGCCTCACCGACTCGATCGAGACGGCGCTGCGGCTGGCCGACGGCATCGTGGTGCTCGACTTCGTCGACCGCGACGAGCACGCGCACGACCGGGAGCGCCGCTTCTCCGAGCGTCTGGCCTGCCCGAACGGCCACGCGCTCGACATCGAGGACCTCGAGCCGCGCTCGTTCTCCTTCAACTCGCCCTACGGCGCCTGCCCCGACTGCACCGGCCTGGGCATCCGCAAGGAGGTCGACCCGGAGCTGGTGGTGCCCGATCCGGAGCTGAGTCTGGCCGACGGCGCCATCGCGCCGTGGTCGCGCGGGCAGACCGCCGAGTACTTCAACCGGCTGCTGTCGGGCCTGGCCGAGTCGATCGGCTTCTCGATGGACACCCCGTGGCAGGACCTGCCCGCCAAGGCCCGCAAGGCGGTGCTCGAGGGCAGCTCCGACCAGGTGCACGTGTCCTACGTCAACCGCTACGGCCGCAAGCGCTCCTACTACGCCGACTTCGAAGGCGTGATGCCGTTCCTGCACCGGCGGATGGACAACACCGAGTCCGAGCAGATGAAGGAGCACTACGACGGCTACATGCGCGATGTGCCGTGCCCGGTGTGCCACGGCGCCCGCCTGCGCCCGGAGATCCTGGCCGTCACGCTGGCCGCCGACGGCACCGACAAGTCGATCGCCGATGTCAGCGATCTGTCGATCGGCGAGTGCGCGCACTTCCTGAACTCGCTGACGCTGGGGGAGCGCGAGGCCGCGATCGCCGGTCAGGTGCTCAAGGAGATCCAGGCGCGCCTGGGCTTCCTGCTCGACGTCGGTCTGGAGTACCTCACGCTCTCGCGCGCCGCGGCGACGCTGTCCGGCGGCGAGGCCCAGCGCATCCGCCTGGCCACCCAGATCGGCTCCGGCCTGGTCGGCGTGCTCTACGTGCTCGACGAGCCGTCGATCGGTCTGCACCAGCGCGACAACCGCAGGCTCATCGAGACGCTGCTGCGGCTGAAGAACCTGGGCAACACCCTGATCGTCGTCGAGCACGACGAGGACACGATCCGTGCCTCGGACTGGGTCGTCGACATCGGCCCGCTGGCCGGTGAGCACGGTGGCCGGGTGGTGCACAGCGGTCCCTACACCGACCTGCTCACCGAACCCGAATCACTCACCGGCGCTTACCTTTCCGGCCGGGAGCAGATCGAGGTGCCGATGGTGCGCCGCCCGATCGACAAGAAGCGCAGGCTCACCGTCGTCGGCGCCACCGAGCACAATCTGACCGGGATCGACGTGGCGTTCCCGCTGGGCGTGCTCACCGCGGTCACCGGTGTCTCCGGCTCGGGCAAGTCGACCCTGGTCAACGACATCCTGGCGACGGTGCTGGCGAACAAGCTCAACGGCGCCCGCCAGGTGCCCGGCAGGCACACCAGGATCAACGGCCTGGACCACCTGGACAAGCTGGTGCAGGTCGACCAGTCGCCGATCGGGCGCACCCCGCGCTCGAACCCGGCCACCTACACCGGTGTCTTCGACAAGATCCGCACCCTGTTCGCCTCGACCACCGAGGCCAAGGTCCGCGGGTACCAGCCGGGCCGGTTCTCCTTCAATGTCAAGGGCGGCCGCTGCGAGGCGTGCTCGGGCGACGGCACCCTCAAGATCGAGATGAACTTCCTGCCGGACGTCTACGTCCCGTGCGAGGTGTGCCACGGCGCCCGCTACAACCGCGAGACCCTCGAGGTGCACTACAAGGGCAAGACCATCGCCGAGGTGCTGGACATGCCGATCGACGAGGCGGCGGAGTTCTTCGAGCCGGTCACCTCGATCCACCGGTATCTCAAGACCCTGGTCGAGGTCGGGCTCGGGTACGTGCGGCTCGGCCAGAGCGCGCCGACCCTGTCCGGCGGCGAGGCCCAGCGCGTGAAGCTGGCCGCCGAACTGCAGAAGCGCTCGACCGGGCGCACGGTCTACATCCTCGACGAGCCGACCACCGGCCTGCACTTCGAGGACATCCGCAAGCTGCTCAAGGTGATCAACGGGCTGGTCGACAAGGGCAACACGGTGATCGTCATCGAGCACAACCTCGATGTCATCAAGACCTCGGACTGGGTCGTCGACATGGGTCCCGAGGGCGGTTCCGGTGGTGGCACCGTGGTCGCGACGGGCACGCCGGAGGACGTGGCGCAGGTCTCGGGCAGCTACACCGGGCAGTTCCTCAAGGAGGTGCTCGCGGCGCCGGCACCGGCCAAGCCCGCGGCGAAGAAGGCGGCGGCCAAGAAGGCGGCTCCCGCCGCGAAGAAGGCCCCCGCCGAGACCGCCGCGGCCAAGCGTCTGGCGCGAAAGGCGGCCGCCCTGCGCTGAGGCCGGATATCCTCGCGCGCGGGGACTTTCCGAAAACGCGACAAAGTGAAACACCTGTGGGTAGCATTCGCCTCACCGTTGCCGGAATACCGGACAGTAACGGTCAGTCGAACCGGCATCCAGTGGTGTCTCGCGCCCGTGGGCGGCGCGATCGCGGGTGTCGTGCAGTACGAAAGGAACGTCCCCATGGATGAAGCCACCACGGCGCTCATCGGCCAGATTCTGTCTTTCCTCAGTGGCGGGTCCTCGCTGGCCTACACGCCCACCAAGCCGACTGCCTGAGTCGGGCGGAATCGAAAGGAACCACTGAGCATGGAAACCGGAAGCGCAGGCCTCGCCAGCATCTTCACCGCTCTCGCCAACGCGATCGCCTCGGGCTCGGCCATCGCCGTGACCCCGGGCACGCCGCCCGCTCCGACCCCCACGGTCTGAGCGCGACCTCGTAAGCCTCTGTAGACGAAGATCCGCCGGCGCACCCGCGCCGGCGGATCTTTTCGTTGCGCTGTTCCCGGACGGCTCAGTACACGGGGCCGGTGTACTTCTCGCCCGGCCCCGCGCCCGGCGCGTCCGGCGCCGAGGAGGCCTCGCGGAACGCGCGCTGCAGCGCCTGCAGGCCGTCGCGGATCGGACCGGCGTGCGGGCCGAGGTACTCCACCGACGCGGTGACCAGGCCGGCCAGCGCGGTGATCACCCGGCGGGCCTCGTCGAGATCGACGTGCGCCCCGGAGTCCGGGTCGTCGGCGGCGAGCCCCAGCTTCTCCGCGGCCGAACTCATCAGCATCACGGCGGCCCGGCTGATAACTTCGACGGCGGGGATGTCGGCCAGGTCGCGCACGGGGGGATCGAGCTCGTCAGTCATGCCGACAAGGCTATAGCGGCCCCGGTGGGGCTCGTCCGCGCCAGGCCGATTCGGCGATAGCGGAATGCGATGCTAGACTTTCCGCTGACGACCGCCCCTGGTTGTGTCATGCAGCTCTGGGGCAGATAAGTGGAGCCCGACTCCCACCGTTACCGGCGAGCGATCGTACTGGACAAACGGTCCCGGTCACCCGCCCGATGTGGCGGGTTTCCTGTGTGCCTGGCACGCAGGGGTCGACAGCGAGCTCGTGAGGGCATCGACTGTGGGCGATCGGTCGACATCGGGCCCCGTCGCGGAGAAATACCGCAGCGGGGCTTTCGTGTTGAAACAGGGGTTGCAGTTATTGCATGCGGTCGTTATGACGACACCGCTTGACCTAGGAGGCCCCATCAGCACTGAGACCCGCATCAACGATCGCATCCGTGTTCCCGAGGTTCGACTCATCGGACCCGGCGGCGAACAGGTTGGGATCGTGCGTGTTGAAGATGCACTACGCGTCGCGCTCGAAGCCGATCTCGACCTGGTCGAGGTGGCACCCGATGCCCGTCCGCCGGTCTGCAAGATCATGGACTACGGCAAGTTCAAGTACGAGACGGCGCAGAAGGCGCGCGAGTCCCGGAAGAACCAGGTCCAGACCGTGATCAAGGAGCAGAAGCTCCGCCCGAAGATCGACGACCACGACTACGAGACCAAGAAGCGCAACGTCGTTCGCTTCCTCGAGGCCGGGTCCAAGGTCAAGGTCACGATCATGTTCCGTGGTCGTGAGCAGTCGCGACCCGAGCTCGGTTTCCGGCTGCTTCAGCGTCTGGCCTCCGACGTCGCCGAACTCGGTTTCGTCGAGACCTCGGCCAAGCAGGACGGCCGCAACATGACCATGGTCCTCGCTCCCCACAAGGGCGCGAAGACGCGGGTGAAGGCACAGCAGGAATCGGCTCCGGCAGCGCGTCCGTTGCCGACCGGTCCCGCGAGTGCCGAACCGGCTGCGCTGGTCGACACGCCGGCGCCCGCCGAGCAGGCCGCGCAGGCCGACCCGCAGTAACACCGATTTCAACGACACAGATAGAGGAATCCATGCCGAAGAACAAGACCCACAGCGGCGCCAAGAAGCGATTCAAGGTGACCGGCAGTGGCAAGCTGCTTCGCGAGCAGGCGAACCGTCGCCACCTCCTGGAGCACAAGGCCACCCGCCGGACTCGTCGTCTGGAAGGCACGGAGTCCGTCGCTGCCGTCGACGCCCCCCGCGTGAAGCGGCTGCTCGGTCTCGCCTGATTTCTCAGGCACCACAGACCGTCGCACCCTGACGATTCCGCGGCCGGGATAACCGGACGCCGACAACTACCGAACTCGGGCGCCGCCGCGCCCCCCAGATGATCAAGGACTGAAAAGTGGCACGCGTCAAAAGGGCTGTCAACGCTCAGAAGAAGCGCCGTTCCATCCTCGAGGCCTCCAAGGGCTACCGGGGCCAGCGCTCGCGCCTGTACCGCAAGGCCAAGGAACAGCAGCTCCACTCGCTGACCTACGCCTACCGCGACCGCAAGGCGCGTAAGGGTGACTTCCGCAAGCTGTGGATCGCTCGTATCAACGCCGCCGCGCGTCTGAACGACATCACCTACAACCGCTTCATCCAGGGCCTCAAGGCCGCCGGTGTCGAGGTGGACCGCAAGATCCTGGCCGAGCTCGCCGTCTCCGACGCCGAGGCCTTCGCCGGCCTCGTCGCGGTCGCCAAGGCCGCGCTGCCCGCCGACGTCAACGCCCCGGCCACCGCTGCCTGAGCTTGACGACACACAGCGATCTGTCGGAACGACCCGTGGACGCGCTCTCCGAGCGCAATCCGCGGGTCGTTTCGGCTGTCAAGCTCCAGCGCGCCGCGCAGCGCCGCAAGTCCGGCCAGTTCCTGGCCGAGGGCGCCAATGCCGTGACCGCCGCGCTGGAGACCGGCCGCGTCCGTGAACTGTTCTATTCGGTCGCGGCCGCGAGTCGCGAGACCGCGCTGATCGCCGGTGCCGCCGCCGACGGCGTGCGCACCACCCTGGTCAGCGATCGCGCCGCCGAGCATCTCGGCGAGACCGTCACCGCGCCCGGCCTGGTCGCCGTGTGCGAGCTGGTCGACGTGCCGCTGCCCGACATCCTCGAGCGCGGGCCGCGGATGCTCGCCGTGCCGGTCGAGATCGCCGAACCCGGCAATGCGGGCACCCTGATCCGGGTCGCCGACGCGGTCGGCGCCGACGGTGTGGTGCTGGCGGGCGAGACCGTCGACCCGCACAACGGCAAGTGTGTCCGCGCCAGCGCGGGCAGCCTGTTCCACGTGCCGATCGCGCGCAGCCGCGATGTCGGCGCGACCCTGGACGCCCTCTCCGCGGCGGGCGTGACCATCCTGGCCACCGCCGCGAACGGCGAGGTCGACCTCGATTCCGCCGACGAGATCCTGGCGGGCCCGGTCGCCTGGCTGTTCGGTAACGAGGCCCACGGACTCGACCCCGCCGTCGCGGCGCGGGCCGACCATCGCATCCGGATCCCCATCCACGGCCGTGCCGAAAGCCTGAATCTCGCTGCCGCCGCGGCGATCTGCCTCTACGCGAGCGCGCGCGTCCAGCACGCGCGCTAGCGCCGCCTCAGCAGTGCGGATCGACGCTGTTGCGCAGGTCGTCGAGGATTTCGGTGGCCCAGGGGAGCGGGATCGCCGCCGCGCCCGCCACCTGCATGGCCGTCATGATCGTCAGCAGCATGCCGCTGGCGACGAAGCGGCGTGATTCCGTCGTATCCGCGCCGGTGAGCTCGCCGACCAGTCGGTAGATCCGGCCGAAGCGTTCCCGCATGTGGTCGCCGATCGCCGGATCGGCGCTCGCGGCGGCGCCGTGCAACAGGTTGAGCGGGAGCTCGCGCTCCGCCAGGAAGACCTCGTAGGCCTTGCCGAGTGCCTGCAGGGCCGCGGCGGTGTCGGCGCCGGGCTCGATCTCGGCGCTGCGGAAGACCTGCTCGATGCGGGCGCACACCTCGTGCAGGACCGCGACGAACAGCTGCTGCTTGGTGCCGAACAGCCGGATCACATAGGGTTGGGACACTCCGGCCAGCCGGGCGATCTCATCGGTTTTCGTTGCGGCATAACCAGATTCGGCAAACGCTTGGACGGCGGCCGCGAGCACCTGGGCACTGCGCTGCGACGCGGTCATGCGCGTTCTGGTCGTGCCGTCCATCCGGTAGTCCACCTCCTGGTCAGCCCCCTTTCACTTGACATGTTATCAGCCGATGCATAACGATGATTGCTAGTTATCAGTGAATAACAACCAAAGGGCTCGGAGATGACGCAGACACTCGATCCAGGTGGTACCTCGACCGCCGAGACGCCGCGCGAGACAGTCGCGAAGGCCAAGCCGCTCGGCGCGGTCATCGCCGCGGTCGCCGTGCCGATGTTCATGGTCACGCTGGACAACCTCGTCGTGACGAACGCACTGCCGGTGATCAAAGCCGAACTGGGAGCGTCGCTTTCGGACCTGCAATGGTTCGTCAACGCCTACACGCTCTCGTTCGCCTCGCTGCTGCTGACGGCCTCGGCGCTCGGCGATCGGATCGGGCGGCGCCGGGTCTTCCTGGCCGGTATCGCCCTGTTCGTCGTCGCCTCGGCGGCGTGCGCCATGGCTACCGAACCGTGGATGCTCATCGCGGCACGTGCCGTGCAGGGCGCGGGTGGCGCTGCGGTGATGCCGCTGTCGCTGACGCTGCTCGCCGCGGCGGTGCCCGAGCGGATGCGCAGCGCCGCGATCGGCATCTGGGGTGGTATCGCCGGGCTCGGTATCGCGGTCGGTCCGGTGGTCGGCGGCGCGGTCGTCGACGGGCTGAACTGGCAGTGGATCTTCTGGCTGAACGTCCCGGTCGGCCTGCTGGCGCTGCCGTTCGCGGCCCGCATGCTCGGCGAATCCTTCGGTGCCGCCCGCAAACTCGATCTCCTCGGCCTGGTGCTCTCGGCCGGCGGTGTGCTGGCGCTGGTGTGGGGCGTCATCCACGGCGCCGACGACGGCTGGACCGCACCGGCCGTGCTCGCCGCCCTGATCGGTGGCGGCGCGCTGCTGGCCGCCTTCGTGGTCTGGGAGAACCGGACCGCCGACCCGATGCTCCCGCTGCACATGTTCGCCGCCCGTGGTCTGAGTCTGAGCTACCTGATCTCGTTCGCGTTCTCGGCAGGCGTGTTCGGCGCGATCTTCCTGCTGGCGCAGTACTTTCAGGTGGTCCAGGGCTACTCGCCGCTGGAATCGGGCGTGCGCACCATGCCGTGGACGATGGTGCCGATGGTCGTCGCGCCGCTGGCCGGTCTGGTGATCGACCGGGTCGGACCGCGGCTGCTCATCGCCGCCGGGCAGGTCTGCCTGGCGATCTCGCTGGCGTGGATGGCGCTGATCATCACCGTCGACCTGCCCTACGTCAATTTTGTGGCGCCCTTCGTCCTCGGTGGCATCGGCATGGGCCTCACCTTCGCCCCGTCCTCCACGATCGTGATGGACAGCGCCGCCCCGGACGATCAGGGCATGGCCTCCGGCATCAACAGCACCGTGCGCGAAGTCGGCGTCGCCATGGGCATCGCCGTCCTGGCCTCGGTCTTCGCCTCCTACGGCGCCTACACCGACCCCCAGTCCTATGTCGACGGTCTCGTGCCCGCCGTCTGGGTCGGCGCGGGCCTGGTCGCCGTCGCCGCCGTCATCGCGGCCTTCCTGCCCCGGCACACCGCACCGGCGGCCTGATCCCGGAGGCGATCGTCCGCGGGCCGCTCGGTCCGCGGACCATCGCCGTTTCCGCCTGGTCACGGCTGAGCGGCGGCGGCCGACCCGGCCGGCACGGCCACGACCTGTTGTGGATCGTCGTAGACGATGACGCCTCGTCCGTCTCTCCGGTCGCGCTATCGGTGAGCACGGCAGTCTCCACGAATGGAGCGACCGCATGACCCTTCCCACGATGCATTCCGGCGCATACCCGGATCCGGTCGAAGGTGATTTCGGTGCCCCCATCGCACTGTCGGCGCCGTTTTCGATGTCACTCGACGCCTGCCTGCCTGCCGCTCTACGACAAGCACCGACCTCGTCGGCGACGACCCCGAGGGTCGCGCTGACTGCGCATCGTGGCGTCAATTGATGTCCTCCGGTCGGGGGGTGTCCTGGTCAGGCTCGGTCTTCCGTGGCTCGACCGGTCGATGCGAGCAGGGGCTCGCCGAGCGAGGGAAGGGACGGTGGCGAGGGCCCCGGATGCCAAGGCCGCACAGGGCCAGGCCGCTACCCGGGGCCGTGCGGCGGGTACGAGGGCCGGGGGGCGGCGTCGAATCGCAAGTCTGTTCCGGCATCGAGTCGTCCTGTTCTCGAGTCGAACACGCTGATGTGTTTGAACGGTTGGACGGAACTCACGGCGTTTCGGTTCCCACGAATTCGGGGGTGGCGCCGATCGTGGTCCGCGTGTCGGGAAGACCGGCCTGACCTGGACTTGTCGGTCCGGATCGGGACCTTCCGGCGGGCGCTGGCACGGTCGCCACCGCACCGCCGGTAATCCGGATGAATCGCGGGAAGCCGATCCCATAGGATTTATGCAGCACCGATACGGGTAGGCAATGACGCACCCGTGAACCGATCCCCAGGGGAGAGTCGAACGATCGTGGCCGACGACAACAGTGGAGTCGAGCAGAACGCCTTGCTGACCGAGGAGGCACTCGCGGCAGCGGCAGCGGAGGCCGAGAAGGCGTTCGCCGCTGCGGCTGATCTGGATGCGCTGGCGGTCGCCAAGACCGAGTACATCGGCGGCAAGTCGCCGATCGCGCTGGCTCAGCGCGGGCTGGGCACGCTGCCCAAGGAGGAGAAGGCCGACGCGGGCAAGCGGGTCAACGTCGCCCGCAAGCGCGTGTCCGACGCGTTCGAGGCCCGCCGCGCCGCGCTGCTGGAAGAGCGCGATCAGGCCGTGCTGGTGGCCGAGAAGATCGACGTCACCCTGCCCGCGCGCCGTCAGCCGGTCGGCGCCCGCCACCCCATCACCGTCATCTCCGAGCAGATCGCCGACGTCTTCGTCGGCATGGGCTGGGAGGTCGCCGAGGGGCCCGAGGTCGAGACCGAGCACTTCAACTTCGACGCGCTGAACTTCCTGCCCGACCACCCGGCGCGCACCATGCAGGACACCTTCCACATCGCCCCGGAGGGTTCGCGCCAGGTGCTGCGCACGCACACCTCCCCGGTGCAGGTGCGCTCGATGCTGGAACGCGAGCTGCCGATCTACGTCGTGTGCCCGGGCCGTACCTTCCGCACCGACGAGCTCGACGCCACCCACACCCCGGTGTTCTCCCAGGTGGAGGGACTGGCCATCGACAAGGGCCTGACCATGGCCCACCTGCGCGGCACGCTGGACGCGTTCGCGCGCGCCCTGTTCGGCCCCGACACCCGAACCCGGATGCGCCCCAACTACTTCCCGTTCACCGAGCCCTCGGCCGAGGTCGACGTCTGGTTCCCGGACAAGAAGGGCGGCGCGGGCTGGGTCGAGTGGGGTGGCTGCGGCATGGTCAACCCGAAGGTCCTGATCGCCAGCGGCATCGATCCCGAGGTGTATTCCGGGTTCGCGTTCGGCATGGGTATGGAGCGCACGCTGCAGTTCCGCAACGGCATCCCCGACATGCGCGACATCGTCGAGGGTGACGTGCGGTTCACCCTGCCCTTCGGTATCCGGTCCTGAGAGAGAGCGAAAAGTCACGTGCGAGTAGCGCAGTCCTGGCTGACCGAGATCCTGCAGCGCACCACCCCGGAATGGTCGGTGTCCGCCGAAGAGCTCGATGCCGGTTTCGTCCGCGTCGGCCTGGAGGTCGAGGAGGTCGACAAGCTCGAGCCGATCGGTGGTGACATCGACAAGCCGCTGGTCGTCGGCCGGGTCGCCGAGATCACCGAACTGACCGAGTTCAAGAAGCCGATCCGCTTCTGCAAGGTCGATGTCGGCAACCCCGAGCTGCAGGAGATCGTCTGCGGCGCCCGCAATTTCGCGGTCGGCGACCTCGTGGTGGTCGTGCTGCCCGGTGGCGAGCTGCCCGGCGGGTTCAAGATCTCGTCGCGCAAGACCTACGGGCATACCTCCAACGGCATGATCTGCTCGGTCGCCGAACTCGGCATCGGCAAGGATCACGACGGCATCCTGGTGCTCGAGCCCGGCTCGGCGCAGCCCGGTGACGACGCGAACGTGCTGCTGGGCACCGACGACACGATCATCGAACTCAACATCACCCCCGACCGCGGCTATTGCTTCTCGGTGCGCGGCCTGGCCCGCGAACTGGCCTGCGGCTTCGACCTCGAATACGCCGACCCCGCCGTGCGGACCCTGCCCGACGGCGACGCGGTGGCGTGGCCGGTGCGGCTCGAGGCCGACGCCGAGTGCACCCGCTTCGGCGCGCGGCGGGTCACCGGGATCGATCCGAACGCGGTGAGCCCGCTGTGGCTGCAGCGCAGGCTGATGCTGTCCGGCATGCGCCCGATCTCGCCCGCCGTCGACGTCACCAACTACGTGATGCTCGAGCTGGGCCAGCCGCTGCACGCGTTCGACGCGGCGAAACTCCACGGCGGCTTGGTCGTTCGCTCGGCCAACACCGGCGAGACCCTGCGCACCCTCGACGACACCGAGCGCACCCTCGACGCCGAGGACGTGGTGATCGCCGACGATTCCGGTGTCGTCTCGCTGGCCGGGGTGATGGGCGGCGCGAGCACCGAGGTCGGCCCGGAGACCACCGACGTGGTGCTCGAGGCGGCGACCTGGAACCCGCTGCGGGTGTACCGCACGGCGCGCAGGCACAAGCTGGTCTCGGAGGCGGGCAAGCGCTACGAGCGCGTCGTCGATCCGGAGATCAATATCGTCGCGCTCGACCGGGCGGCGACGCTGCTGGCCGAGATCACCGGCGGCACCATCGAATCCACGCTCACCGACATCCGGGTGCCGCTGGCGCCGGTCGCGCCGATCGCGATGGACATCGACCTGCCCGACCGCGTCGCCGGCGTCACCTACCCGGCGGGTACCGCCGTGCGCAGGCTCGCCCAGATCGGCGCCGGGGTCGAGATCGAGGTCAACGACGCGGGCAAGACCCAGCTGCTGGTGACGCCGCCGAGCTGGCGGCCCGACCTGGCCCAGCCCGCCGACCTGGTCGAGGAGGTGCTGCGCCTGGAGGGTCTCGAGCAGATCCCGTCGGTGCTGCCGTCCGCGCCCGCCGGTCGCGGCCTGACCGCCGCGCAGAAGCGCCGCCGGGCCGTGAGCCGGGCCCTGGCCTTCGCCGGTGGCGTCGAGGTGCCCGCGCCGGTGTTCCTGCCCGCCGGAGTGTTCGACGTGTGGGGTCTGGACGCCGACGATCCGCGCAGGCACACCACCCGGGTGCTGAACCCGCTCGACACCGAGCGTCCCGAGCTGGCGACCACGCTGCTGCCCGGTCTGCTGGAAGTGGCCGCCCGCAACATCTCCCGCGGCGCCCGTGACCTCACGATCTACGGCATCGCCCAGGTCGTGCTGCCCGGCGCCGAGACCCACGCGGTCCAGGCGCTGCCGGTGGATCGTCGTCCCACCGACGAGCAGATCGCCGAGCTCAACGCGTCGCTGCCCGCGCAGCCGGTGCACGTGGCCGCGGTGCTCAGCGGCAAGCGGGACCCGCGCGGACCCTGGGGGCCCGGTCGCCAGGCCGAGGCCGCCGACACCTTCGCCCTGGTCGACGCCGTCGCCGACGCCGCCGGTGTCACCGTCGAGCGCCGGGCCGCGGTGCACCTGCCGTGGCATCCGGGCCGCTGCGCGGAACTGGTCGTCGACGGCGTCGTGGTGGGTCACGCGGGTGAGCTGCACCCGGCCGTGCTCGAGCGCGCCGGCCTGCCGCCGCGCACCTGCGCGCTGGAGCTCGACCTCGACGCGCTGCCGCTGACCGAGGCCCGTCCGGCGCCCACGGTGTCGGCGTTCCCCGCCGTCCTGCAGGACGTGTCGATCAGCGTCGACAAGGCCGTGCCCGCCGCGAGCGTCGAATCGGCGCTGCGCACCGGCGGTGGCGACCTGCTCGAGGACATCGCGCTGTTCGACGTCTACGAGGGCGCCCAGGCCGGTGCGGGCCGCAAGTCCCTCACCTACGCGCTGCGCTTCCGCGCGACCGACCGCACCCTCACCGAGGACGAGGCCAGCGCCGCGCGCGATGCCGCCGTCGCCGCGGCGGGCACCGCGGTCGGCGCCGAACTGCGCGGCTGATTTACCGACCGAAGGCCGCCCGGCATGGTGCCGGGCGGCCTTCGTCGTACCCGCGGTCAGGAGACCAGGTTCTTGCGCAGTTTCATCAGGGTCCAGCCGTCGAGCCCGAGTCCGTCGGTGAGGTATTTGCCGAAGTCGCCGAACTTCTCGTCGATCTGCTGTAGCGCCACGTCGAGATAGGCGTCGCGCACCTCCTGCAGGGGAATCAACAGGTCCGGGTTCTGCATGATGCCCGCCTGCTGCAGCTGAGCCCGCAGGGCGGCATCGGCCGCCGCCCGATACTGGTTCGACAGCAAGTAGTCCTGTCGCGCCACCGACTCCGGCACGCCGACGGCCCGCAGCGTCACGTAGGACAGCCATCCCGTCCGGTCCTTCCCGGCGGTGCAGTGGTACAGGGTGGCGTTCGCGGTGTCCGCGAGATCCCGAACCGACTGGCCGAACTTTCCCAGCGCGTCGGGGGTGAAGAAGTTGAGGTACACGTTCTGCATGATCTGCTCGGCTTTGCCGTCGCCCAGCATGTTCTGCTGCTGCACCGGATCTTTCGACGAGATGGCCTGGTACATCTTCACGAACATGCCGCCGTCGTCGATCGGGCGCGCCACCAGCGCAACCCCCGCGGGCAGCTTGTCCGCGCCCATCGACTGCACCTCGGCCGGGGTCCGCAAGTCGATCACCTTCTGGAGCTTCAGCGCCGCCAGCTTCTGCAGGTCGGCATCGGTCAGCTTGGCGAGCGCGTCGGCCCGAACAAGCTTGCCCGACTTGACCTTCGCTCCGTCGTAGGTGACGTAGCCGCCCAGGTCCCGGACATTGGCGGCGCCCTGCAGATCGATCCGGGTGGGACCGCCCGTGCCGGGGAAGGCCTGGGCGGGGCCCGCCAACCCCGCCGCCACCAACCCCACAGCCAGCAGCGGGACGGACACCAACGACAACAGCGACTTCCGCTTCCGCGAAACAAGTGAATTACTCATCCGCGAGACGCTAGAACCGGGCCGCTGCCCATCCACCGGTTCCCGATCGGCGCACCGCCCACCAGGACTCGCGACCCGGTCACCGGGATCGACTGTTCTTCCCTGTGCTGAATACCGTTGCTCCACAGCGTGATCGACCTGCCTCGGATGCAGTGCCACGTTCATGAACTGCGCCCCGATCATCACCCGCCACGCATCCTCGCCGCTGAGCCGCTGAGCCGCTGAGCCGCTGAGCCGCTGAGCCGCTGAGCCGCTGAGCCGCTGAGCCGCTGAGCCGCTGAGCCGTTGGGCCGTTGGGCCGCAGAGTCGTTGAGTCGTTGGACCGTCTGGCGGTCGAGCTGCTGAGCTGCAGGGGGACTCTCGCAGCTGGGACGTCGAGCGGTCGAGCCGCCGTGTCGCCCAGTGTGCCGAAGGCGCAGGCGACCCTCTCGGCCGACAGCACGCCGTGCGCGATCCAGCTACGCCCCCGGTCATCCCTGGCGAACATCGTCTCGATCGTGCCGCCGCGTCTATCGGCGCCGGGGCGTCACCAGGAGCGTGCTCGGGAAGGTGGCGAACGCGCCGCCGAGCTTTCGAAGGCGTGATCGATCCAGCCGACGGCACGTCGAGAGCGATCGCGGTCGGTACAGCCGGGGCTCCGGCCCGCAGCATCGTCTCGATCGTGCCGACTGCTCCGTCGGCGAGGCGGGCTGCCTTCACCGAGGTGACTCGGTCGATGTCGGCGGGCGTGAGCTGGTCGATGTCGACGGGCGACGTGGCTTGGGCTCGGTGCGCGGGCGGGATAGGTTGGCACCTGTGTCGATGATGAAAGGCGCCAATGTCGCGGTGCCTGCTGCCGCGGTCCGAGTCGAGCTGGGGTGGCAATCAGGCGCGGGGGTGCCCGACGCCGACGCGTCCGCGCTGCTGCTGGCCGGCGCGAAGGTGCGCTCCGATGACGACTTCGTCTTCTACAACCAGTCCGTGCACCCCTCGGGCACGGTCCGCCACGAGGGAAAGCGGCACGGTCAGATCGTCGTCGACACGTTGTCGGTGGATCTGGTCCGGGTGGAGCCGCAGATCGAGACGATCGTGCTCGCCGCCTCCGCCGACGGGGGCACTTTCGCCCAGTTCCACGGCCTCTACATCCGGGTGCTCGACGCGGCCACCGGCGCCGAGGTCGCCCGCTTCGACAGCACCGGCGCCACCACCGAGACCGCCCTCGTCCTCGGCGAGCTGTATCGCCGCCAGGGCGCGTGGAAGTTCCGCGCGGTCGGTCAGGGCTACGACTCCGGGCTCGCCGGCCTGGCCACCGACTTCGGGATCTCCGTCGACGACGCACCCGCCACCCCGTCGCAACTCATCACGCCACCGTCGCAGCCGCACCAGCACACCTCGCCCGCACCACAATTCGCGCCGGCACCGCAATCGCCACACTCCTACCCACCGCCGCCGACTCAATCCTCGGCCCCGCACCCGAACCAGCAGGCGTACACGCCGCCCCCTGCGGCGGCCATTCCAGGCCGGCAGCAGTCCTACCCGCCACCGGCACAGCCGTCTGCTCCGTCCGAGCAGATCCAGCCGCAGCCGTACGCGCCGCCACCCACTCCGCCCGGTGGGCAATCTAGCTATCCGCAGCCGTATGGGCCTGTCGGACAGCCGAATCAGCCACAGTCAAACCTCGCGGGTCAGCCGCACCAGCCGCAGCCTTCCTCGCCGACCCCGCCGCAGCAGGGCCAGAATGCGGCCCCGCCCGCCCAACCCCCGGTGAACCCGGCCAAGGTTTCGCTCACCAAGGACGCCCCCTCGGTCTCGCTCACCAAGCACGGCGCCACCGGGGGCGTCATGCGGGTGAATCTCAACTGGACCTCGATGGCGGCGTCCGGCCGCTTGTTCGGCAAACTGCGTGGCAAGAACATCGACCTCGACCTGTGCTGCTTCTTCGAGCTGGTCAACGGCGCGATCGGGTCGGTGCGGGCGCTGGATCGCCGCTTCGGCGCGCTGTACGAGCCGCCGTTCGTCCACCTCGACCGAGACGACCGCACCGGCGCCGGCGTCACCGGCGAGAACCTGTCGATCAACCTGGACTACACCCAGTCCTTCCGCCGCATTCTGGTGTTCGCCTCGATCTATGACGGCGCGAGCGATTTCCGTGGCGTGCACGCCACCGTCACCCTGCATCCGGTGAACTCGGCCCCGATCGAGATGACCCTCGACGGCTGCACCGACAATTCCCGCGACGCCGCGCTCGCCGTCCTGGAGAACGTCGACGGTGAGCTGGTGGTCCGGCGTGAGGGCACCTTCGTCCGGCCGCCGGCCGGCCGGCCGGGCGGCGGTGTCATCGAGATCGCCCGGCTCTACCACTGGGACTTCGGTTTCCAGGCGGGCCGCGGCAAGTGATCCGTCATCCCGCGACCCGGGTCCTGAACGCGCTGGTCTATCACCCGGACAAGCATGTGGCCCAGACCCCGGCCGCCTTCGGCCTCGACTACCGCGACCTCACGATGCGCACCGCCGACGGCGTCGACCTGCACGGCTGGTTCGTGCGCGCCGAGCGCCCGCGCGGGCACATCCTCTACGCGCACGGCAACGCGGGCACCGTCGGCGACCGGGTGCCGATCATCGCGCTACTGGTCCAGGCCGGTTTCGACGTGCTCGCCTTCGACTACCGCGGTTTCGGCCACAGCACGGGCAGGCCGGGGGAGCAGGGCACCTATCTCGATGCCCGAGCCGCGCGCACCGCGCTGCTCGACCAGCCCGGCGTCGACGCGCGGCGGGTGCTGTATCTGGGCAAGTCGCTCGGCGGCGGTGTCCTGCTCGAGCTGGCCACCGAGTATCCGCCGGCGGGCATGCTGCTCATGTCGACCTTCAGCAGCATGCGCGCGGCGGCCCGGTCGGTCTATCCGTTCCTGCCCGCACCGCTGATCCCGAACGCCTACCCGAGCCTGCGCCGGATCGCCCGGCTCCGGGTGCCGGTGCTGATGTTCCACGGCGACCGCGACGAGCTGCTCCCGCTGCGCCACGCCGAGCGCCTGTTCGCCGCGGCCGGGGAGCCGAAGGAGTTGGTCGTCGTGCCCGGCGCAGGCCACAACGACGTCATCGACGCGCTGGGGCCGGCCTGGCCGCGGCGCATCGTCGAGTGGACCGACACCTTCCTGCGCTGATCTCCTGGGCCTGTCGGCCCGGTCTGCGTAGCCTGGCGGTATGAGCGAAACGAGCGAGATCCTCGGCCACCTGGCCGCGCTGCCGGACGCCGAACTGGTGTCGGTGCTGCGGGCCGCCGTCGCCGGACGACCCGGCCTCGGTGCCGTCGCCGCCGTGCTCGCCCAGGTCGAAGCCGGTCATGCCGACACCGGTTCGCCTGTGACTCTGGACACGGAGGTCGTGGACGCCGATGTGGTCTCCGTCGCATCCGAGCAGGTCGGAGGCGTCATGCCGGTACCGCCGGTACCGCATGGCCTGTCCGGAACGGCCGCACCCACTGTGACCGGCGGCTATTCCACTTCCGGAGTGCCGACTTTCGACGCGGTTCGCGATAAGGTCGAGCGGCGCTTCGGCACCGCGCAGGGTAGGGATGAGCTCGACCGGCAGACCCCCGCGGGTCGCAGTGCCGACGAACAATGGGAGGCGCGGGAGAAGGCCGCGCGCGAGCGTCTGGACCAGATCCGGAAATCGATGCAGCGCAACGATTCCGGAGCCGACGACAAGTAGCCGCAAGGTCTCCCGTCCGATGCAACGACCGTGATGGGTGGACCCAGATGACGCAGGCGCGCCAGATCGCCGACCGACTACTCGACGCGCAGGTGGAGTTCCTGCTCGCCGAGGTGACCGGCGAACGGTTCGCCGAGGTGATCGCGCGCGACGTGGCCGCGGTGCTCGCCGTCGGCGACACCATCGTCTTCGGTGACGTCGTCTCGCTCGAGCAGGGTGCGGAGACCGTCGCCACGGTCTTCGACCGCATCGGCGGCAGCCCGGTCATCGCCGACACCGTCGGCATCTTCTCCGACGCGATCTACGACCACATCGCCGCCAACACCGAATACACCCTCGGCGACGTCGTCGACCGGGAGCCGGTGGAGGCGCTGCTGGAGAAGATCTTCGGCATGCACCAGGCCCAGGAGCGCATCCTGGACCGGCTCACCGAGAGCCCGCTCGTCGCCACCGTCGCGGCCCGCTTCGTCGACAAGCTGATCGGCGACTTCATGCAGGCCAATCGCGAGCGCGCCGAGAAGATCCCCGGTGTCTCCTCGCTGATGTCGCTGGGTCAGTCGGCCGCCAACCGTGCCAAGAAGGTCGCCGACAGCACCTTTGTCGGCGACCTCGCGGGCAAGGGCGCGCTGTTCGCGCTCAAGCGCACCAACAACGCCATCCGCGACATGCTGCGCGACGCCCCGGTGCACTCGGCGGCCATGGAGTTCTGGGACCTGCACGCCGACGAGCCGGTGGCAGGGCTGCGTGAGTACCTGACCCAGAAGGACCTCAACGAACTGGTCCAGATCTGCTACGAGATCGCCGTGACGACCAGGGAGAAGGAATACTTCGGGATGCTCGTGCGCGAGTGCGTCGAGGTGTTCTACGCCAAGTACGGCAAGCACACGCTCTCGGCCATGCTGCCCGAACTCGGCCTGACCGCCGAGGACATCAGCACCGAGATCCTGCGCTACGGTCCCGCCGTCATCGAGGCGGCCAAGCGCAACGGCGTGCTGGCCGGGCTGATCCGGGAGCGGCTAGAGCCGTTCTTCTACTCCGAGCAGGTGCTCGGCATTCTCGCCGGCGAGTAATCACCGTTCGGTTTCGAATTACCCGAATATCCCGGGAATTCGCGCATCGTCTCGCTATCGTTCATTTCGGATCGGTTGACTCGCGCGCGTTCGCCGGTGTCGCATTCGGAATTCGCGCCGCCGAAAGATTGTGGGCGACGTCACGTCCGCAATTTCTCGCTCTGTGTCGCGCGTTCGACGGATCGGTCACGCAATTGCCGTGGGGGCTGTGAGCTTTCGGACACAGAAAGCCCCGTTGATTTCCGGCATGTTGAGATCAGTGCACGAAACACGTTCTTACGCCGTCCCGGATTGACCGTGCTCGCCGGGCAGTGCAAGTTGGCACCTGACTTTCGCTGGGCCGCCGGGAATTCCACCCGCCGGTGTTTCAAAGGAGCAGGTGGTGCGTTCACATTCCCGTCGGCAGGCCGCGGGCGGCAGGCTGATCCGGCCGCGCACCATCTCCGGTCAGCTCGCCCGGATCCTGGCGGTCTCGCTGGTGCTGGTGCTCGCCCTGCTCGGGCTGACGATGGCCGGGCAGATCAGCGCCTACCGGCGCAGTGGCGAGACGGTGGACGCGGTCGCGGTGGCGTTGGCGGCCCAGGATCTGGTGCATCAGGTGCAGCGCGAACGTGGCCTGAGCAACGGCCTGCTCGGCGGCGATCAGCGGCTCGTGCAGCCGGTCACCGACCAGCGGGCCGGCACCGACGCGGCCCTGCGGAACCTGGCGGGCATCGTCGAGGCCGATCCGCCCGGCGCGGGCGAGGTGCGCTCGGCGCTGGGGCATCTGGCCGGACTGCCCGGCGTCCGCTCGCAGATCGACACCCGCACGGTCTCGCGGCAGGCGGCCTTCCAGTTCTACTCCGACAGCATCGACGCGATGAACCGGCTGGCGCTGGGTCTGGACCAGGCCCGCGATCCGGCGGTGCGCCACGGTCTGCAGGCGCTCTACGCCCTCGGTGACGCGAAGGAGTTCACGGCGCGGGAACGCGGCTTCCTCAACGGGGTGTTCGCCGCCGGGGAGTTCGCGGCGGGGGAGTACGTGCAGTTCCTCGACATCCGCGCGGCCCGCAACGCCGCGCTGACCCAGTTCGACCGCGACGCCACCCCGGTCCAGCGGGATCGGCTCGACGCGGTCCTGGCCGGGGAGAGCGCCACGCGGGCAGCCGAATCGGAGAATGTCGCGATCGCCTCGACGGCGGGTCCGCTGGTCGAGCCCGTCGACCCGGCGGTCTGGTGGTCGCGGATGACCGAGGTGATCGACGCACAGCGCGCCGTGCAGCAGACGGTGGGCGACGATGTGCGCGCCCGCGCCGCGGACCTGCGCCGCGACGCCGCGCTGATCCTCGCCGGGTTCGCGCTGGCCGCGCTGCTGGCGATCGCCGCCGAGGTGGCGCTGGTGTTCGCGAGCATCCGGGCCATCGTCCGGCCGCTGGCCCGGCTCGCCGCCGAGGCCGACGACGTCGCGTCGAGTCGGCTGCCCGAGGTGATCGCCGCCTGGCGCGGTGCCGCCGACAGGCGCCCCGAGCCACCCGCGCCCGTGCGCACGCCGCCGGGCGCCGGCGTCGAGATCGGCGCGGTCGCCGGGGCGCTGGACCGGGTGCAGACCACCGCCTTCGACCTGGCGTCCGAACAGGCCCTGGTGCGGCGCAACACCACCGAGTCGATGGCCAATCTGGCTCGCCGCAATCAGAACCTCGTGCGCAGGCAGCTCGGGCTGATCAGCGAGTTCGAGCGCGAGGAACTCGATCCGAAGGCGCTGTCGAACCTGTTCGAACTCGACCATCTCGCGACCCGCATGCGGCGCAACGCCGAAAGCCTGCTGGTGCTCGTCGGCGAGGCGAGCCCGCGCCGGTGGGCCGAGCCGATCGCGCTCACCGATGTCATCCGGGCCGGCCTGTCGGAGGTCGACGACTATCGCCGCGTGGTGTTGCGCCGGGTCGACGACATCGCCATCGCCGGCGCGGTGGTCAGCGAACTCGCCCACGTGCTGGCCGAACTCATCGAGAACGGGCTGGCCTTCTCCCCGCCCGACCTCGAGGTCGAGGTCTACGGCCGCAAGGTGGCCGGTGGGTATCTGCTCGCGGTCGTCGACCACGGCGTCGGCATGCCCGCCGACCAGCTCGCCGAGGCCAACGCGCGCCTGCGCGGGGAGCAGGACTTCATCGTCGCCTCCACCCGCTACCTCGGTCACTACGTGGTCGGCCGGCTCGCGGGCCGCCTCGGCATCGACGTGGAACTCAACACCTCCCCGGTCAGCGGCATCGTCGCCCGTCTGCTGCTGCCCGCGAGCATTATCGTCGACGACAGCGCCCGACCGGCCGAACCGGCCGAGGCCAGGAACCGCTCCGCCGCGCCGGAGCCCGGCCGAGCGGCACCCGGCCGCAACGGCACCGCGGTCGCGCTCGACGTCGCCAGAGCCGTTGTCGTACACGATGATTCCGGAGCACAGTCGATGAGCGGAGCGACGGCGCCGCGGCAGTTCGACGCACCCGGCCGGGCGCGGCACACCCGGGACCCCGAATCCGCTGCGGCCGACGACTCCGTTCCCGCCGCGCCCGGCGATTCGGTCTACGCGCAGTTCCTCAGCAGCACCACCAATGCCATCGCCTGCCACGGCTCGCCGAACGATCCGGCCCCGGCGATCTCCGGGGCGGGTGATCACCCTCGCAACGGCGTGGCACCGGCCGACACGAACGGCGCGCGCAACGGCGTGGCACCGCCATCGGCCGGCGCCGACCGCGCGCGCAACGGCCGGGCGCCGGTGCCCGGCGTGCACCCGGTCCGCAACGGCACCCCACCGGAAACACCCACCGTCGACCGCGGCCGAAACGGCGCGGCCCACGGTGATTCCGCGGCGACCGCGCACACCGCGTCGCCGACCGCGCACGATCTGTCGGCCGTCGACCCGACCGGCCCCGCCGCCGTCGAACGCACCCGCAACGGACTGGTGAAGCGCAGCAAGCGTGCCAAGATCACCGGCTCGCCCGACCGTCCGCGCCGCGAACCGGTGACCCGCCAGGACCGGCCGCCGGTCGCCGACCGGACCCCCGACCAGACGCGCAACATGCTGTCGTCGTTCCGCACCGGCCACGAACGCGGTGGCGACACCCGACCCGGCCCCACCCCGCACGATCCGACCCACTGACCGTTCGGACCCGACCACAGGAGCTCCCGGTGACCACCCATCTACCGACCGCCGACCCGCACACCTTCAACTGGCTGCTCGGCAACTTCGTCCACAACACCGACGGGGTGCGCGACACCGTCGCCGTGTCCTCCGACGGGCTGCTCATCGCCATGTCCGACGGCCTGGACCGCACCGGCGCCGACCGGCTCGCGGCCATGGTGTCGGGCCTGGCCAGCCTCGCCCGCAGTGCTTCGCGCAGTTACGACTTCGACGGCCTGAAGCTGATCATGATCGAGATGAAGCGCGGCTTCCTGCTGGTCTCGGCGCTCGGCGACGGCAGCTGCCTCGGCGTGATCGCCGACGGCGGCTGCGACGTGGGCCTGGTCGGCTACGAGATGGCGGTGCTGGCCGAACGCGCGGGCGTGCTGCTCGACCCACGGCTCATCGGTGAACTGCGAGAGACGTTGCGCAGATGAGAGATCCCGATCGTCCCCGGCTGCCCGACCCGCGCATGATCCCGATGAACCGTCCCATCGGCTGGCGCGATCAGTTGCCGCCGCCGGTCCCGGTGACGCCCACCGACAGCGACGACGTCGACGACCGCTTCGTCCGTCCGTTCGTGGTCACCGCGGGCCGCACTGTCCCGGTGCTGGACGGGCTGCGCATCGAAACCCTCGTTCAGGCACCGCCGTCCGCGCTGTCGGCACCGCTGCGGTTCGAGGAACGCACCGTCGTGCAGTTGTGCCTGCGACCGCACTCCATCGCCGAAATCGGTGCCGCCCTGCGGGTTCCGGTAGGCATCGCCAAGGTGATCGTCAGCGACCTGGCCGCGGCGGGCCACGTGTCGGTCCGCGACGCCCCGGAACTGTCGACCGCCGCCATCGAGAGGATCAGGGATCTTGTTCGGGCACTCTGAATTCCGCACCGCCGCACCGGCGATGCCGTCGTCGGTGAAGATCGTGGTCAGCGGCGGCTTCGGCGTCGGCAAGACCACCTTCATCGGCGCGATCTCCGAGATCGAGCCGCTGGTCACCGAGGCGTCGATGACCGAGGTGTCGATCGGCGTCGACGACCCGGGCCGTCGCGCCGACAAGACCGCCACCACGGTCGCGCTGGACTTCGGCCGGATCACGCTGGACCAGTCGCTGATCCTCTACCTGTTCGGCACCCCGGGCCAGGACCGTTTCGTGTTCCTGTGGGACGACCTGGTCGACGGTGCGCTCGGCGCGGTCATCGTCGTCGACACCGGCCGCGTCGAGGACTGTTACCCGGTGCTGGACTACTTCGAGGAGCACAACACCCCGTTCGTCGTCGTGGTCAACCGCTTCGACGACGCCACCCATTTCGATCTCGCCGAGGTCCGCGAGGCCCTGGGCCTCGACGACTGGATCCCGGTCCTGGACTGCGACGCCCGCGACCGCGACTCCGTGCGCGACGTCCTGGTGGCCCTGCTCGAACAGGTCCTGCTGCATCGCGTCCAGCCCCGGCACCGGGAGGTGAGCTGAACCCGCCGCCCGGTGCCGCGACATCAGCGTCGATGCAGGGTGAGGTCCCACATCGCGACGTGGAATCGGCTGTCGGTGACGTCGACCGAGGTGTCGGTGAAGCGATGGCCGCCGAGGGCGTTGCCGACGAACTCGCGCACCGCGACCGGCTGGGCGTCGAGGGTGTCGAGCAGCCGCTGGGGTACCTCGACGGTGCCGTCGAAGACGCGCGGTTGGCCGGTGATGCCGGGCTGCTGCGGGGTCTGACGCAACCCGTCGACGGTGTGCAGGACGAGGTCGAGCCCGGTGCCGTCGGCGAAGTCGATGCGCAGGGGAGTGGCGGAGACGGCCTGGTCGAAGGAGCGCACCCGGGCGGTCCAGCCCAGCGCGGACGCGCCCTGATAGTCGTACGGCGACGGCGGTCCCAGTGTCTCCCCGGACCGATTCGCCGGTGAGTTCTGCAGTGCCGCACCGGCGAGTGGCTGATCGGTGGGCACGAAGCTCCACGCGGGATCGCTGAGCATCTTGCGCCAGTAGCCGGTGCGCCCGCCGTCGCGCCCCTCGACCCGCAGCTCGCGGGCGGCCGACCCGGGCGCGGTCCGGTGCACCGAGATGCGGTCGGTGATCTCGCCGGGCACCTTCGGCTGGGCGACCCAGTCCGGTGCGGGCAGCTGGATAGCGGCGTAGCGGCTGTCGACACGTTCGGCCGGCATGTCCGGCGCTTCGGGCAGCCCGCGCTGATCCTGGTAGGAGTAGCGGAAGAACACCTTGTCCGCGCCGGAGATGTCGAAATCGTAGAGGCGCGTGTAGAAGTCGCCGAACCGGTTGACGACCAGCGAGGTCGACGCGCTGGTCGACAGGGCCACCGCCTGGAAGCGCCCGCCCAGTGGCGTGCCCATCTCGTAGCTGTGATCCACCGGCAGCCACGGATCGACGTACTGGATCCGCTGACCACCGTGGGTCAGCGCGAACACGTGCGACACCTTCGCCCCGCCGACCGGATGTTGGTTGCCCGCCGTGTCGGTCCAGACGTGGTCCTCGGTGGGGGACAACACCGACCACGACCAGGTCAGCGTCCCCGGCGGCAGGGTGTTGCCCGGCCCGGTCCACAGTGGCGTGCCGTAGCGGCTGCTCCAATTCCAGTCCCTGGGCGCGCTGAGCGCGTGATCCATGGTGATGAACCGGCCGTCGTGGTCGATCAGCATCACCTCGTCGTCGTCGGCCGAGACGCCGGCGATCGTGCCCGCCAGGCAGCCCGGCAGCGCCACGGTGCGCCAGCCACCCAGGGCCGTGGCCTCTTTCACGTAGACGTTGCCGTCGCGGGTGGCGAAGCTCCAGCGCCGGTTGAACGACTCGGTGGTCGAGCGCAGGTGCACCTGCTCGGGCAGGGCGACCGTCGCGGGGGCGAGATCGGCCAGGCCGGCGGTGGATTCGTCGACCGTCACCTCCGGTGTGCCGACCGTGCCGACCGGCAGACAGCCCGGATCGGCGACCGTCGCCGAGGGGGTCGTCACCCCGGCGAATACCAGTCCGGCCGTCGCGAGCAGCACACCACGCCGGACGGCGCGCCCGCGCCTCACAGCCACCCCGCCGCGCCGAAGGCGATCAGGGCGATCGCGTCGATGCCGAAGATGGTGCCGACCACCAGCGCCTTGGTCCGCACGTTGGGCAGGTCGTACACGGAGAAGCAGACGGCGAAGAACGGCACGTAGCCGATGATCCAGATGAGGAACGGGAAGCCCGGCTGCCACCACGACCAATCCCAGGTGAGCACACCCGCCTTGTTCAGCAGCACCTCGACGCCGACCGCGGCGGCGGAGTTCACCGCGATGAGCACCGGCCGGTTCGGCAGCCCGAAGATCCGGGTCTGCCTGGGCGGCAGCATCTTCGCTGCCGCGACGCCCATGATCGCGAACATGAAGCAGATCTCGATATTGAGCCCGATCAGGATCTGATACGCCGTCGGCCCGCTCGCGCCCCAGACCGGCGCACGGTCGGTGAGGTGGAAGACCAGCGAGTTCCAGATCTCGTTGAACCAGTCCATGCCCCACAGCGCCAGCCCGGCGAACAGTACGTTCCAGTTCCGGCGCTCGACCTCGACCGCGTAGATGTAGATGACCATCAGCAAGAGCGGAATGACATACCACGTGAACTGACCCGCATCGCGGAGTATCTCCAGCGCGGCCCGTGCGTTGTCGGTCACCGGGCACCTCCTGCTCATGAGCGACGAATTCGGCGAGTATGATACAAATCAACATCGAACGTCAATATGTATCGCCGAGTTGGTCGGTGGGCGGAGTGTCGGCGAAGGTTCCTTCGCCGCAAGAGGTTTCGCCGGGGTGCGGGTCTCGGCCGCACCCCGGCGGGTGTTCAGCGGCTGCCCAGTGGCGTGCCGAAGAGGGTGGCGAACTTCGCCGCGAGGGTGTCGCCGAGGAAGTCGAGCGCGCCCGGTGTGGCGGCCATGGTGCCCGCGTCGGAGGTGGTGCAGCCGGTGGTGGCGGGGATGCCGTCGAGTCGCTCGCGCAGCCACAGCAGCGCTGCGGGGCCGCCGACCACCTCGGCGACGATGTGCTCGCTGGCGTGGTCGCGGGTGTAGGTGACCGAGGCCTTCGGGTCCCGGCAGTACGTGTCGACCAAGGTGTCGGTCGCGCCCAGCGGCAGGATCTCGTCCCACGCGGAGTGCCACAGGAACATCGGCATATCGGGGGTGGACTTGCCCATGCGGGTGGCCTCGAGCATCGTCGCGACCGGCGGGTCGTCCAGCGGGTTGCCGTCGGAGCCGATCATGCCGGTCAGGTTGAGGAACGGCAGCAGCGCCGACTGGTACTGCACGCACAGCGGCGACTTGATCGCGGACAGGCCCCTGCCGAGTGGATCGAGCCGCTGCTCGAGATAGGCGGCGAAGTCCGGGTACTCGCGGGTGAGGCCGAGGACCGCGGCGAAGACCAGGCCCGAGGTGAGCTGGTTGTTCGCCATGCTCAGCGCGGCGCCCAGATCGGCGCCCACCCCGCCCTCGGCCGCGCCCACGATGTTCAGTTCGGGGGCATAGGTGGCCTTCAGTTCGGCGGCGTGACCGGTCGCGATCGAGCCGCCGGAGTAGCCGTAGAGCCCGACCGGTGCGGTCGGCCCCACCTCGAGCGGTGCGAAGGAGGTCGCCGCGCGAATGCCGTCGAGGGTGATCCGCCCGGCCAGTGGTCCGGCCGCGTACGCCGAATTCGGGCCCTGGTGGTCGGGAACGACGACGGCCCAGCCCTGCGCCAGCGCGGCCTGGGCGAACAGGAACTCGGCGGGCACGACGATCTGGCCCGCCAGTGGGGCCACCGAAAGATGTTGCAGCGCATAGGAGGGCGCGCAGTAGCCCGCGGTCGAGTCCTCGGCGAGCTGCACCGAGAGCAGCTTGCGCGGTTGCGGCGCCTGGCCGCGCGGCTTGATCACGGTGGCGACCGCGGGGATCGCCTCGTCGCGGCTGTTGTTGGAGCGGTAGGACACCTGCCAGGCGTCGACGTCGATCGGCAGCACGCCGAAATCGGCGATGCGCACCTGCCGGGCGGCGATGATCGCGCCCGGCGCCGTGGCCGCCACGACCTCGGCGGGCGGCAGGTAGAAGCCCGGATCCAGTTCGGGCGGGAGCGGAATCACCGGGGCGGGGGCCACGGCGGCCGGTTCGGCCGCGACCGGTCCGGCCACCACGACCGTGGCGGCCGCGAGTACGCCCGTGGCCAGGGCCATCCATCGCAGAGCGAAGGGAGATCTCATCGTGCACAGTCCTCACGTGAATTGAGACGCCTTCGTCTCAATGACGGCTACTATGGCACGGGTGTGGCGTAGATCGCAATCAGCGGTCGGGTGACTAGGCCGCGGTCAAGGCATTGAGCAGCGTGGAGAACACGTCGACGAGCTCGTCCACGGGTGGGCGCGGGTCGTCCAGACTCCACTGATGCACCGCGCCGTTGACGGCGCCGATGAACGCGGCCATCGCGACGCGCCAGCCACCCGGCGGTATCCGCACCCCGTCGCGTCCCTGCGCGATCGCGGCGACCACCTCGCCCCACTGGTCGCGGACCTGCGCGCGATGGGCCTCGATCGCGGGGCTCACCCCGACGATCTCCACGAAAGCCACGGTGACGCAGCGGATATCGTCGGTGATCGCCTTCGTGTAGGCGCGCACGGCGGCGTCGATGAGCGCGCGCAGGTCGTCGGTGTCGGCCGCGGCCAGCGCCGCGGCGACCGCGTCCCTGGCCTTGCCCTGCACCGAGTCGTAGACCGCGACGAGGAGTTCCTCGCGTCCGGCGAACTGCTCGTAGAACTGCCGCCGCGACAGTCCGGCCGCCGCGCACACGTCGGTCAGCGAACTGTTGGCGTACGACTTCTCCGCGAACACGGTCAGCCCCGCCTCGATGAACAGCGCGCGGCGCTCGATCTGCCGCTCGGCGACCGAGGTACCGGTGTAGTTGTGTCGGGTGCGCGCTGTCGTCACGACATCGACCCTACGTTCGCGGCGACGCCGCGGCATCCACGGAGGTCAGTCCTTGCGCCCCGTGAAGGCCAGCGAGGTGCCGAGTCCGATCATCATCAGCCCGCTGGTGCCGCCGACCGCGGCCAGCCGGCGCGGCGTGCGGGCCAGCCAGCCGCGCACGGAATCCGCCGCGAGCGCCCACAGCGTGTCGAAGATCAGCCCGAACAACGGGATGCAGATGCCGAGCACCAGCATCTGCTGCGGGACGCCACCGCGGGCGGTATCGACGAACTGCGGCAGCAGCGCCGCCAGGAACACGATGGTCTTCGGATTGGCGAAGCCGACGACGAACCCGTCACGCAGCACCGCGACGGTGGAATAGCCGGGCCCGGCCTGGCCGGGCTGTAGCGCCCTGGCCAGGTCGCTCCGGTGCCGGATCGCCTGGATTCCCAGATAGACCAGATACAGCGCGCCGACCAGTTTGACGGCCGTGAACACCGCCACCGAGGTCGCCACGAGTGCGCCGAGCCCGACCGCGACCGCTACGACCTGCACGTACACCCCGGCCGAATTGCCGACCACGGTCAGTATCGCCGCCCGCCTGCCGACCGTGAGGGCCCGGCTGATCGTGAACAGCACACTCGGCCCCGGAACCACGACGAGCAGCAAGGCCAACCCCGCGAAGGACGCGAGATGCGTCATCGACACCATGCTGATCAACGCTAACGATCCGGCTCCCGGCAGGCAATGGCACGACACCGACCACACCTACACTCGCCGCCATGGGCGAGCAGAAGCAACGGATGCTGAGCGGGCAGTGGTACAAGGACAGCGATCCGGAACTGGTGGGCGAACGGCAGCGGGCGCAGCGGCTGTGCGACGAGTTCAACCGGACCGGACCCGACGAGACCGAGCGCCGCACCCGGTTGCTGGGTGACCTGCTGGGCAAACTGGGCGAGGGATCGTGGATCATGCCCCGGTTCCAGTGCGACTACGGCTATCTCGTCGAGATCGGCTCGAACAGCTTCCTCAACTACGACGCGATCCTGCTCGACTGCGCGCCGATCGTCATCGGCGACGACTGCTCGATCGGGCCGCGCTGTCAGCTGCTGACCGCCCTGCACCCGATGGACGACCACGAAAAACGCAGGCAGCGTTGGGAATCCGCGGCACCGATCCGGATCGGTGACAACGCGTGGTTCGGCGGCGGGGTGATCGTGTGCCCCGGGGTGACCATCGGTGACGACGTCGTGGTCGGCGCGGGCAGCGTGGTCACCCGGGACCTGCCCGACCGGGTGTTCGCGGCGGGCAATCCGGCGCGGGTCATCCGGTCGCTGTAGGGGTGCTGGATACGCTGAACCGCACGCACACGATCTCGGCATCGAAGGAGACACCCATGCGCCACGGAGAAGATCTCGCGCTCACCCACGTCATGCTGCTGGTCGGCGACCAGGACGAGGCCAAGACGTTCTATGAGGACGTGATCGGCCTCGAGGTCCGCACCGATATGCCGTTCGTCGACGACGCGCGCTGGCTGTCGGTGGGTCCGGTCGGCCAGCCCACCATCGAATTCGTCCTCGAGGTTCCGCAGATGGCGCCCGACGAGGCCCGCCGCGCCGCCGCTGGGGCCCGGCTCGACGGCGGGATGCAGTCGACGATCATCTTCGCCACCGACGACGTCGACGCCACCTTCACCCGGATCCGAGACCTCGGCGGCACCGTCGCCCAGCCCCCGGTCGACCAGCAGTACGGCCGCGACTGCGCCTTCGTCGACCCCTGGGGCAACCAGATCCGCTTCACCGGTCGCCGGAAGGGCTGATCGAGGCCGCGTGGTGCTCGGCGCGGCCGAGCACCACGGGCGTCGTGGCCGGGCGGGGCGCGTCGCCGGGTCGCGAGACGGCGACGGCGGCAATACTGTCTTTCCATGGGCGAATCGCGAATCGTGCAGGAGCAGGAAGCCACCCGGCCGCTGCGCGAGGACATCCGGTTTCTCGGCGGCATCCTGGGTGACACCATCCGCGACCACGAAGGGCCGGAGGTGTTCGACCTGATCGAGCGGGTGCGCACCGAGGCGTTCCGGGTGCGTCGCGAGGAGGTCGAACGCAGCGCGGTCGCCGACATGCTCGACGGCACGCCCACCGAGACCGCGATTCCGCTGATCCGGGCATTCAGCTACTTCGTGCTGCTGGCCAATCTCGCCGAGGACATCCAGCGCGACCGGCGCCGCGCCGCGCACGTCTCGGCGGGCGAGCCGCCGCAGGACTCCTCGCTGGCGGCCACCTACGCCAAGCTCGACGCGGCCGCGCTCGACGGCACGACGGTGGCCGAGCTGCTCACCGACGCGCTGGTCTCCCCGGTGATCACCGCGCATCCGACCGAGACCCGCAGGCGCACCGTCTTCGACGTGCAGGCCAAGATCACCGAACTGATGCGGCTGCGGCGCAGGCTCGAACCCGGCGACCCCGGCTTCGACGATTCCGAACTGCGGATCCGTCGCGAAGTCCTCACGCTGTGGCGCACGGCGCTGATCCGCCTGGCGCGCCTGCGAATCCAGGACGAGATCTCGGTCGGCCTGCGCTACTACGACCTGACCCTCTACGACGTCATCCCGGCGATCAACGCGCAGGTGCGTGCCGCGCTGCGCTCGCGCTGGCCCGAGGCCGACCTGCTGCCCCGCCCGATCCTGCGCCCCGGCTCGTGGATCGGCGGCGACCGGGACGGAAACCCGTTCGTGACAGCGGAAGTCGTGCACACCGCGGCCCAGCAGGCCGCCGCCTACGCCTTCGGCCGGTACCTGGACGAGCTGGTCGAACTGGAGAAGACGCTGTCGCTGTCGGCCCGGCTGGTCCAGGTGAGCCCGGCGGTCGCCGCGCTCGCCGAGGCCGGCTACCCCGACCCGGCCGTCTTCGCCGACGAGCCGTACCGCCGTGCGCTGCACGCGATCCGGGCCCGGCTCAGTGCCACCGCCGAGCTGGCGCTGGGCACGCTGCCCGACAACGGTCTGGCCGCGGGTGCCCCGCCGTACGTCACCCCGCAGGCGGTCCTCGACGACCTCGACGCGGTCGACCTCTCGCTGCGCGCCGGCGGTGACGCCCTGCTCGCCGACGACCGCCTCGCCGCGCTGCGCCACGCCGTCGAGACCTTCGGCTTCCATCTGCAAGCCCTGGACCTGCGGCAGAACTCCGAGGTGCACGAGCAGGTCGTCACCGAGCTGCTGGCCTGGTCGGGCGTGCACGCCGACTACCCGAGTCTGTCCGAGGCGCAGCGCGTGGAGCTGCTGTCGAACGAATTGCGCACCCGCCGACCGCTGCTCGGCCCGCACGCGCAGCTGAGCGAGCTCGCCGCCAAGGAACTGGGCGTGCTGCGCGCGGGCAAAGAGGTGATCGATACCTTCGGCGCCGCCGCCATCCCGAACTACATCATCAGCATGTGCACCTCGGTCAGCGACATGCTCGAGGCGGCGCTGTTGCTCAAGGAAGCGGGCATCCTGGATCCGGGCACCGCCGAGGGCACACCGAGCAGCCCGGTCGGCATCGTCCCGCTGTTCGAGACCATCGAGGACCTGGGCGCGGGCGCGGCGACGTTGGCGGCGGTGCTGGACGTTCCGGTGTATCGCGAGCTGGTCGCCGCGGCGGGGATGCGGCAGGAGGTGATGCTCGGGTACTCGGATTCGAACAAGGACGGCGGCTACCTGGCCGCGAACTGGGCGCTGTACCGGGCGGAGCTGGATCTGGTGGAGGTGGCGCGCAAGTCGGGCATCCGCTTGCGGCTGTTCCACGGTCGCGGCGGCACCGTCGGCCGAGGTGGCGGCCGCAGTTACGACGCCATCCTGGCCCAGCCCGCTGGCGCGGTGCAGGGCTCGCTGCGGCTGACCGAACAGGGCGAGGTGATCGCCGCGAAGTACTCCGAACAGGGCGCGGCCCACCGCAATCTGGAGTCGCTGATCGCCGGCACCCTGGAATCGACCCTGCTGGACGTGGAGGGCCTCGGCGAGGACGCCGAGCCTGCCTACGAACTGCTCGACGATCTGGCGGCCCGGGCCCGCGCCGCCTACGGGCGGCTGGTGCACGACACGCCGGGCTTCGTCGAGTACTTCCGGCAGTCCACCCCGGTCGCCGAGGTCGGCGACCTCAATATCGGCAGCCGCCCGGCCTCGCGCAAACCCACCAACTCGGTGGCCGATCTGCGCGCGATCCCGTGGGTGATGGCCTGGAGCCAGGCGCGCGTCATGCTGCCGGGCTGGTACGGCACGGGCACCGCGCTCGCGGACTGGGTCGGCGAGGACCCGCAGCGGCTGGCCCGGCTCACCGATCTCTACCGGCGCTGGCCGTTCTTCCGGACGGTGCTGTCGAACCTGGCGCAGGTGATGGCCAAGAGCGATCTCGACATCGCCGCCCGCTACGCCGACCTGGTCGAGGATCCGGCGCTGCGCGCGCAGATCTTCGGGATGATCCGCGACGAGCACGCCCGCACCATCCGCATGTACCTGGCCGTGACCGGCCACGAGGAACTGCTCAGCGACAACCCGTCACTGGCGGAATCGATCCACAATCGCTTCCCCTACCTGGAACCGCTCAATCAGCTCCAGGTGGATCTGTTGCGCAGGCTGCGCGGCGGTGACGATTCCGAACTGGTGAAGCGGGGCATCCTGCTCACCATGAACGGACTGGCCACCGCCTTGCGCAACTCGGGCTAGCCGCTAGAGGCAGACGGTGACGGTGACCGGGCCGACCGGGATACCGACGCAGACGGCGACCGAGCCGACGACGGGCTCGGCGGCGGCGGCCGAGGCGGTACCAGCGCCGACGGTGATCACGGACAGGGCGAGTGCGGCGACAGCGAGCGGGCGGGCGATCTTGGCGAACATGGCGGATCCTCGGGTAGAACGGGCGGAACAGCCCCCGCAGGGGCCGCCCCATCTCAACACGGGGTGCTGCGTGATGTCGGAGACATCACCGGAAACGCTGTGGCTCAGTCTGTTACGACGGCGATGGCGTCGATCTCGACCAGCATCTCCGCCCGCGGCAAGCCGGTGAAGACGGTGGTCCGCGCCGGCAGCACGTCACCGGTCGTGTGCTTGGTGACGAATTCACCATACGCCTGGTTCATGACGGCGAAATCCTCCCTTCGGGTGAGGTAGACGCGCAGCATCACCACGTCGTCGAAGGTGGCGCCGGAGGCATCGACGATGGCCTTGACGTTCATCAGCGTGCGGGTGGTCTGGGCGGCGACGTCGCCGGGGTGCAGGTACTCGTTGGTCTCCGGGTCGACGGGTCCCTGGCCCGAGACCTGCACGAACGGGCCCTTGCGGACACCCTGGGAGAAGGTGTGCGCGGGCGCGGGGGCGTCGGCGGTGCGCACGGCGATCTTCTCGGACTTGTCGGTACCCATGGCAGTTCAGCCTTTCCTCGCGGTGACGTCTCGGTGGGGGGCCCAGCCGAGTTCGGTGGAGATGGCGTCGGCGGTCGCCCTGACCTGCGGCAACAGCGCCAGCACCTGATCGTGGTCGAGCAGCACGTCGGGTACCGAGACCGACACGGCGGCCACCACCGCGCCGATTCCGTCGCGCACCGGCACGCCGATGCAATTGACGAAGCTCTCGTGTTCCTCGTGGTCCTCGGCATAGCCCTGCGCGGCGACCAGTTCCAGCTCGGCCAGATACTGCTCGGGCGTGCGCAGGGTGCGGGTGGTGAAGGGGTGGTAGTCCAGCCGCGCGGCGACGGCGCGCCACTCGGCCCGGGGCAGGGCCGCGACCAGGACCTTGCCGACCGCCGTGCAGTGCAGCGGCGCGGGTCGGCCGATCCGGGAGTACATCCGGACGGCCTGTTCGGCGTCGACCTTGTCGATGTAGACGGCGTCACCGGATTCGTAGGCGGCCAGGTGGACGGTCTGTCCGGTGGCGGCGCCGAGCGCGCTCAGATGCGGCCGGGCCACGGTGCGGACATCGCGGTTCTCCAGCGCGTGACTGGCCAGTTCGAACATGCGGGTGCCGAGCGAGTACCGGTGGGCGTTGTCGCGCACGACGAAGCGCTCGGCCTGCATCGTCTGGAGCAGTCGCAGCACCGTGGACTTGTGCACGCCGAGCCGCCCGGCCAGCTCGTCGAGGGACTGCGAGTCCTCGCCGAGGGCGATGAGAATGGACAGGGCCCGCGACACGCTTTGACTCATGGCCTGATCGTCCCATCCAGTGCGTCCGGATAGCGCAGCCCGGCCCACGCCGCCGCCGGCAGCTGCGCGAGTCGCCGAATGTCGTGTACCGGAGGAATTTTCGCCGCGTCACCGGTGGCGGTGAGGGCGGCGGCGGCACACAGGTGGCCGTAGCGCAGCCGGGTGCGCAGATCCGCCTCGTGCAGGAGCGCGGCGAGGTAGCCGCCGGCGAAAGCGTCACCGGCGCCGATTCTCTCGGTGATCTCGAGTGCCAGCGCGGGTACCTCGACGACGGCGTCGCCGTCGAATCCGGTGACGGTGTGCTTGTCGTTCTTGACGATCAGCTGGGCCGGTTCGGGAAACAGCGCGCGCAGTGCGCCCGGATCGCCGGTGCCGAAGATCTCCTCGGCCTCGTCGGCGCCGAGCAGCGCCACGTCGGCGCCGCGGACGTGCGCGGCGAGTTCGTCGGCGGCCTCGGCGATCCGCGAACCCCACAGCGCCGGGCGGTAATTCAGGTCGAAGCTCACCAGCCGCCCGCGCCGGGGCAGCGCGATCAACGTGCGGGTCAACTGGTTCGCCGACTCCGACAGCGCCGGGGTGATGCCGGTGAAGTGCACCAGGTCGGTGCTGTCGAGCAGGCCGGCCGCCGCCCGGGTCGCGAGATCGGCGGGGGACAGGGCGCTGGCGGCGGACCCAGCGCGGTAGTAGTGCATCCGGCTGGCGTGGGCGGGCAGGTCGTGGGTGGCGCCCGACCCGCTGCCGCGCTCCTTGACGTAGAGGCCGGTCGGCCGGCCCGGATCGACGGCGACCGCGCCGACATCGACCCCCTGGCTCGCCAGCTGCGCGACCAGATAGCGGCCGAAGCCGTCGTCACCCACGCGCGAGAGCCACGCCGCCGCGACCCCGAGCTGGGTGAGCACGGTGGCCACATTGGCCTCGGCGCCGCCGGCGCTCCGGTCGAAAGACGGGGACTGCTCCAGCGGGCCGGGCCGGGCCACGAGCACGGCCAACCCCTCGCCCACGGTGACCGCCCTGGGTGGCGCTGATGTTGCCTGGGTCACCTTTTCTGCCCTTCCGTGGTTGCGGTCACTGCCTCTGGGATGCACAATAACGAGCGGAAACATTCAGTGCAACCAGCGTTGCGCATTATGCAATGTCTACCCGATATGACCGGCCGGCCGGGAAACCCGCGGGCGATCGACGGAAAGGGATGCTGTGACGATCGACAACGCCGTCGTGGACGCGCTCGCCGACGAGGCGATCGGCCCGCGCGACAAGAGCGTGCCGCCCGCGGCCTGGGGTCGGACCGTGCGCGAATACCTCGCGGACGCACCGGAACTGGATCGTTGGGAAACGCCACTGCTCACCCTCGACCGCGGTCTGCTGGCGGACAACATCGCGCTGATGGCGCGCTGGACCGCGGCCGCGGGCGTCGCGCTGGCGCCGCACGGCAAGACCACGATGGCGCCCCAGCTCTGGCGCGCCCAGCTCACAGCGGGATCCTGGGCGATCACGCTGGCCACCGGCTGGCAGGCTCAGCTCGCGCGCTCGTTCGGGGTCGGGAGGATCATGCTGGCCAACGCGCTCGTCGATCCGGCCGCCCTGACCTGGGTCGCCGCCGAATCCGCGCGCGATGCCGGGTTCGAGTTCTACTGCTGGGCCGACAGTGTCGCCACCGTCGAACTGATGGACAAGCTCCTGCGCGACACCCCGCCCAGCCCGCGGGTCCGGGTGCTGGTCGAACTCGGCGGCCCGCACGGGCGCACCGGCGCGCGGTCCCGTGCCGAAGCGCACGCCGTCGCGGCCGCGCTGCGGGCCAGTGACCGGCTCGCGCTCGCCGGCGTCGGGGGATACGAGGGCGCGCTGGCCCACGATCGCAGCAGTGCGGGCATCGCCGCCGTGCGCGGCTATCTCGGCGAACTGGCCGCCCTGCACACCGAACTCGTCGCCGCCGGGGCCTACCCCGGCCCGGCGATCGTGACCGCGGGTGGCAGCGCCTATCCCGAACTCGTCGTCGAGGAACTGGCCGGACTGGCCGACGCGACCACCACGGTCGTCCTGCGCAGCGGCGCCTACCTCGTCCACGACGACGGCTTCTACGCCGGCATCTCCCCGCTGGCCGCGCCCGCCGTCGACCCCGGCCTGCGGGCCGCGATGCACGGCTGGGCCCGCGTGGTCTCCCGGCCGGAACCGGAACTGGCGCTGCTCGACGGCGGCAAACGCGACTTCCCCTTCGACGAGGGCCTGCCGGTCCCGCAGCTGGTGGTCGGCGGGGCGCTGCCCGCGGGCGCGCACGTCAGCGCGCTCAACGATCAGCACACCTTCCTGCGCCTGCCCGGCGCCGATGCCGCCGATCTGCCGGTCGGCAGCATCGTGCGGCTCGGGCTGTCGCATCCGTGCACCGCGTTCGACAAGTGGCGGCTCATCCCGGTGATCGACGACGCCGCCGCGCAGCGCCCGCGTGTGGTCGACCTGATCCGTACCTTCTTCTGACCGATGACCATGACCGACTTGCTGTTTCGCGACATCGACATCGTCGACGGCACCGGCGACCCGCACCGCCGCGGCGACGTCCTGGTCCGGGCCGGGCGCATCGCCGAGGTGGCGGCGCCGGGATCGATCGATGCCACCACCGCGCGAGTGATCGCGGTGCGGCCTGGCTCGGTGCTGAGCCCCGGATTCATCGACATGCACGCGCATTCGGACCTCTACCTGCTGACCCACCCCGAGCACTTCCCGAAGATCACCCAGGGCGTCACCACCGAGGTGATCGGCCAGGACGGCCTGTCCTACGCCCCGATCGACGACGCCGCGCTCGCGGTGGTGCGCAAGCAGATCGCCGGGTGGAACGGCAACCCAGCCGACTTCGATTTCTCCTGGCGCACGGTCGGGGAGTACCTGGACCGGCTCGATCAGGGCATCACGCCCAATGCCGCCTACCTGGTGCCGCAGGGCACGCTGCGCCTGCTCGTCGTCGGCAGCGACCGGCGTCCGGCCACCACCGCCGAGATCGACCGGATGTGCGCGCTGCTGGCCCAGAGCCTCGACGAGGGCGCGGTCGGCATGTCCAGCGGGCTCACCTACACCCCCGGCATGTACGCCGACACCGGCGAACTCGCCGCGCTGTGCGCGGTCGTCGCCTCCTACGGCGGCTTCTACGCCCCGCACACCCGCTCCTACGGCGCCGGCGCGCTGGAGGCCTACGCGGAGATGATGGGACTGGCGAAGGCCACCGGCTGCGCGCTGCACCTGACCCACGCCACGATGAACTTCGGCGTGAACCGCGGCCGCGCACCGGAATTCCTCGCGCTGGTCGCCCGGGCCCGGGCCGACGGCTGCGACGTCACCCTCGACACCTATCCCTACCTGCCCGGCTCGACCACGCTGTCGGCGCTGCTGCCGAGCTGGGCGATGTCGGGCGGGCCGGATGCCGCGCTGGCCCGGCTCGACGACCCCGCCGAACGCGCGAGGATCACCGCGGACGTGAACGTCCACGGGTCCGACGGATGCCACGGCGTCACCGTCGAATGGGAGACCATCCAGATCAGCGGCGTCGGCGACGACGCGCTGTCGGCCTACGTCGGACGCACCGTCGACCGGATCGCCGCCGACGAGAACCGGGCGCCGGTCGAGGTCTTCTTCGATCTGTTGCGCCGCGACCAGCTGGCGACCACGATCCTGCAGCACGTCGGCCACGAGGAGAACGTGCGCGCGATCATGGTCGACGCGGGCCACATGGGCGGCAGCGACGGCCTGCTCGTCGGCGCCCGGCCGCACCCGCGCGCCTGGGGTACCTTCCCGCGCTACCTGTCCCGCTACGTCCGCGAGCTCGGCGTGCTCGGGCTGGAGGAGTGTGTGCACCACCTCACCGGCAGGCCCGCCGCCCGGCTGCGACTGGCCGAACGCGGGCTGATCCGTCCCGGGCACGCCGCCGACCTGGTCGTCTTCGACCCGGCGACGATCCACGACACTGCGACCTTCGACCATCCCCGACAACAGGCACGTGGCATCCAGCATGTGCTGGTCAACGGCGAATTCGCGCTGGAGAACGGCAGCGCGACCGGAGTGCGTGCCGGTCGCGCGCTGCGGATGGACGCCACCCGAGAGGAGACCCGATGAACCCGCTGCAGAGCTCGTCGTCCGAAGCGCTGGCGGTGATCCGCGCCGACCGCGCGCTCACCGTGGTGCGCGCACCGGCCATCCCCGACCCGGTCGCGCTCGCCGAAGCCCTGGCCGGTGCGGGCATCCGCGCGGTCGAGCTCACCTTCACCACCCTCGGTGTGCTCGACGCCGTGCGCAAGGCCTCGGCGGTGAGCGCCGCCGTGATCGGCGTCGGCACCGTGACCACCCGCGATCAGGCCGAAGCCGCGATCGAGGTGGGGGCGAAGTTCCTGGTGACGCCCGCGCTGCGCCCCGAGGTGGCCGAGGTCGCCATCGCGCACGGCATTCCGGTCGTGATGGGTGCGTTCACCCCGTCGGAGGTGCTCGCGGCCGTCGAGATGGGTGCGGCCGCGGTCAAGATCTTCCCGGCACGCGCGCTCGGCCCCGCCTATCTGAAGGATCTGCTCGGTCCGTTCCCGCACGTGTTCCTGATCCCCTCCGGTGGCGTCAACTCCCACAACGCCCGCGATTTCCTGCGGGCGGGAGCGATCGCCGTCACCGCGGGCACCGAAGTGGTCGCCCCGCTGGACGTCGCGAGTTCGCGCTGGTCCCACATCGGCTCCAAGGCCGCTCGCTTCGTCCATTCGCTTGATTGAGAGGTATCCCCATGGGCGCCACTGTCGACTGGTTGCGCACCACCACCCCCGGGTTGCTGGTGCTGTGCGGTCTCGCGATCGCCGTGCTACTCATCGCCATCATCAAGGTCAAACTGGAGCCGTTCGTCGCGCTGCTGCTGACCGGTCTGTTGCTGGCACTGGCCGCCGGACTCCCGGTTTCCCAGATCGTCGGCACACCGCTGAAAGCCGGTGAGTCACTGCTGGAAACCGGCTTCGGCGGCATCCTCGGGCACATCGCCGTCATCATCGGTCTGGGCACCGTGCTCGGCGCGATCCTCGAACGATCCGGTGGCGCCGACGTGCTCACCGACAAGCTGCTGAAGACCTTCGGCGAGAAGGGCGCTCCCGTCGCGATGGGTCTGCTCGGCCTCATCTTCGGCATCCCCGTCTTCTTCGACATCGGCATCTTCGTGCTCGCGCCGCTGGTCTACGTCGCCGCCAAGCGTGGCGGGCGCTCGCTGGTGCTCTACGCCATGCCGATGCTGGCCGGTCTGTCGATGACGCACGCCTTTCTGCCGCCGCACCCCGGTCCGGTCGCGCTGGGCGGTCTGCTCGGGGTGAGCCTGGGCTGGCTGATCGTGATGGGATTCGTCTGTGGCATCCCGGGTTTCCTCGCCGCCGGCATCGTGTGGGGCACCTGGATCGGAAAGCGCGTGCAGGTCGACGTGCCCGCCGAGTTCCTGCCGCTCGAGCCGCCCGGCGCGGGCACCGGCGACGGTGCCGACGGTGCCATCGGCGCCGATTCCGTCGGCGGATCCGGCGGCACGGCCGTGCTGACCAAGTCGCCGCCCTCGGTCGCCCTGATCGGGTCGATCATCGCGATCCCGCTGGTACTGATCCTCGGCGCCACCTTCGGTTACCAACTGCTGGACAAGGATTCGGCGCTGCTGCAGGTCCTCACCTTCTTCGGCACGCCGGCGGTCGCGCTGCTCATCACCGTGCTGGTGGCGTTCTATCTGCTCGGTATCCGGCGCGGCTCGACCGTGCAGGAACTGAGCACCATCACCGCCGAATCGCTCAAGCCGGTGGGCATGGTGCTGCTGGTGGTCGGCGCGGGCGCCTTCTTCGGCAAGGTCATCTCCGCCACCGGGATCGGCACCGCGCTCGCCGACACCATGTCCGCGGCCGGGTTGCCGGTGATCGTGCTGTCCTACCTGATCAGCTGCGGTCTGCGGATCGCCCAGGGGTCGGCGACGGTCGCGATCGTCACCACCGGTGGCATCGTCGCGCCCCTGGTGACCGAGCAGGGCTACTCGCAGATGTCGATCGCGTTGATCGCCATGGCGATCGCGGCGGGCTCGATCATCGCCAGCCACGTCAACGACGGCGGCTTCTGGATCATCTCGAAGTACTTCAACATGACCGTGAAGCAGACGTTGCAGACCTGGACCGTCCTCGAGACCATCCTCTCGGTGGTGAGTTTCGCGGTGGCGGCGGTGCTGTTCGCCGTCGTCAGCTGACGGTCAGGGCGCCGACCAGTCGGCGCAGCGCGGCGCGGGGATCGGTCTCGGTTCCCGCGCCGCCGAGCCGGTGCACGACGACTCCGTCGAGATAGTCGACCAGGATCGACGTGTCCCCGGGGTCGATCCCGACCTGCGCCGCCATCCCGATCGCCCATTCCCGGAGCCGGTGATGCCCGCGCTGCAGTGATGCGTGCAGTGCGGGCATCGTCTGCGCCTCGCCGAACAGTGCGAACCTGGCCAGGGTGCGGGTCCGATCGGGGCCGGTGGCGTGCAGGATGAACAGGGCGAGGCCCTCGACGAGGTGCTCGATCGTGGCGGGGCCGAGCAGGCGGTTCAGCGTCGTCCAGTCGGTGCGGTCGCGTTCCTCGAGCCGTTCGGCGACCCCGACCAGCAGCGCTTCGCGGGTGCGGAAGTAGTTCGACGCCGATCCGCTGGGGACGCCCGCCGCTTCGTCGGCCGCGCGGTGGGTGAGTGCTCGCGGCCCCCGGGTCCCCAGCACCTCGATCGCGGCGTCGAGTATCTGTTCGCGTTTCGTGGCCACCCGGAGAGACTACACCCGTAGTGATGAACACTACATCGGTAGTCGAAGTCACTACGGCAGTAGTACGGTGATCCGGTACCTGCAACGAGGGGAGAAGGCGATGTCCACGGCAATCGTCGTCGGGGGTGGAATCGGGGGACTGGCCACCGCGCTGGCGTTGACGCGGCGGGGCTGGTCGGTGGAGGTGCTGGAACGCGCGCCGGAGATCGCCGAGGTCGGCTCGGGAATCTCGTTGTGGTCCAACGCTTTGCGCGCGCTCGACGCGCTCGGCATCGGGTCGGTCGTGCGGGCGCAGGCGATCGGGGACGTCTCGGCCGGAATTCGCGATGCGCGGGGCCGCCGGCTCTCGCGCACCGACGCGGCGACCCTGCGCGAGCGTTTCGGCGCTCCGGTGATGATCCACCGCGCCGCACTGCTCGACATCCTGCGCGACGCGCTGCCCGGGGACGCCGTGCGGACGGGCGTCTCGGTGTCGGCGGCCGAGCCCGGCGGAACGGTGGTCCACTCCGCGGGGGTGTCGCGCGCGGATCTGGTCGTCGGCGCGGACGGTATCCACAGCGTGGTCCGGCACGCGGTCTGTGGTGAGGTGCGGGCCCGGTACGCCGGGTACACCGCCTGGCGCGCCGTGGTCGACCTGCCGGAGCGGCTGACCGAGTTCGGTGAGACCTGGGGTCGCGGAGCGCGGTTCGGGATGGCTCCGCTCGCCGACGGTCGCGTCTACTGCTTCGCCGTCTACAACGCGCCCGAACACGCGCCGGGCACCTTTGCCGAGGTTCGTGCCCGCTTCGCCGACTGGCATCACCCGATCCCCGCGCTGCTGGCCGCCGCCGACGCGGACACGGTGCTGCACAACGACATCTACGACATCCCCGCACTCCCGGCATTCACCGCGGGTCGCATCGCCCTGATCGGCGACGCGGCCCACGCGATGACGCCGAACCTCGGCCAAGGCGGCTGCCAGGCACTCGAGGACGCGGTGGTGCTGGCCCGTCTGGCCGGCGAACCCGACGGCCTGACCCGCTACGACCGGGAGCGCCGCCCCCGGACCCGGATGATCGCCGCCCGCTCCGCCCGCATCGGCACCGTCGCCCAGCTCTCGGCGGCGCCTGTGGTCGCGCTGCGAGACACCGCGTTGCGGCTCACGCCCGCCTCCGTTTCGCTGCGGGCGATGGGCGAGATTCTCGACTGGACGTGCTGACCGGCCCGACCACCCGTGATCGGCCGCACGGCCGTCGGCCGATCGAGTTCGGACGGCGCTACGTGGACAGCGGGGCGTCGACTGCGCTCGGTCTCGGCGGGCGGCGCGCCATGTCGTCGCGCGCACGCTCCTTCTTCGCTCGGGTGCTTCGCGTCAGCGCGATTCGGTGGCCGATGCGGGGGCGACGAGGGTCTCAGATCGATGCTTGGTAGCGCGCGTGCATGGCGGCCGCCGTGGTGGCCAGCGCGGTGCGGAGTTCGGGTGGGGCGAGGACTTCGAGGTGTTCGCCGAGGGGGAGGAGGGCGTGGGCGAGGATGTCGTAGGACTCGCCGGGGATGGTGATGTCGACCCAGCCGGTGTCGTCCGGCGGGCTCGCCGACGCCAGTGCGTCGCGGACTGCGGCCGCGTCGTTCATCAAGCGCAGCAGGCTCAGATGGTCGGCCGAGACGCGGCACCGCGCATGAACGCGCAGGATGGAGCGGGCGAACTCGTCCGCCGCCGCCGCCCAGTGCGCGGTGAGATCGAAATCCGCAGGGCGGGTGAAGGATTCGCCGGTAGGCGTGGCCGAGACGATGCGGCTCGCGCGGTAGGAGCGGATGTCGGTGTCCTCGCGGGCGACCAGGTACCAGGTGCCCGCCTTCATGACCAGGCCGAGCGGATCGACCGTGCGCTCGACGATCTTGTCGCGGCGCCGGTAGCTGATCGCCAGGCGGCGGTCGTGCCACAGCGCGTCCGCGACGTCCGCCAGCGCGGGGGTGTCGTCCGGGCGGTGGAACCAGCCGGGCATGTCGATGTGGACGCGCTCGGCAATGCGGGTGGCGCGACCGCGCAGTTCGGGCGGCAGCGCGGCCAGCATCTTGAGCTGGGCGGTGGCCAGCACGGTGCCGAGACCGAGGTCGGCGGCGGCGCCGGGCAGTCCGGCCAGCAGGACGGCGTCGGCCTCGTCGGAGGTGAGGCCGGTGAGCCGGGTCCGGTATCCGTCGACCAGCCGCACTCCGCCGCCGCGGCCCGGCTCGCTGTACACCGGCACCCCGGCCGCCGAGAGCGCCTCGACATCGCGGTACACGGTGCGCACCGACACCTCCAGCTCCCGCGCCAGCTCGGTCGCGGTCGCCCCGCCCTTGGCCTGCAACAGGAGCAGTAGCTGCACCAACCTGCTCGCTCGCATGTTCTCGACACTAGCCGCAAACCTTGACACAGGATGTCAAGGTTGCGTCGTACTGTTCGACTATGACCACATGGAGCCAGTTCACCGAGGAAGCACCGCGAATCTCCGCCCTGTTCCTGCGCAGGCACCAGGCGACCGGCAATCTGTGCATGCTCGGCACCGTGCGCGCCGACGGGTCGCCCCGGATCAGCCCGATCGAGCCGACCATCTTCGAGGGCATGCTGGTGCTGGCCGGCATGCCCCACACCAGGAAGTTCGACGACCTCGCCCGCGACCCGCGCTTCTGTCTGCACACCGCCACCGTCGACACCAAGGTCACCGACGGTGACGCCAAACTGTTCGGCACGGTCACCGACATCACCGACGAATCCGTGCACGCCCGCTTCGCCCAGAAACTGTTCGACGACAGCGGTTTCGACATCCGCGGCGAGAAGTTCGACCACTTCTTCGTCGCCGACCTCACCGGAGCCTCCACCGTCGAGGTCGACGACGACCACCTCGACATCACCGTGTGGAAGCCCGGCGCGGGCGAACAGGTGGTCCGCAAACACTGACCGCGCTAGTCGGTGTTCGCCGCCGCGAGCAGGGCCTGGATGCGTCGGTAGTCGGGTGGGGCCGACCGTTCACCGGGGTCGCCTCTGACCGTGCGGGCCAGCCCGACCGCTGCGCCGAGGGCGGCCCGGTACAGGGCCGACCCGGTGCTGATCCGGCGGACACCCAGTGCCCCGAGGGTATCGATATCGGGGCCGGTTGGTGCGTACAACGTGTTCAGCGGGAGCGTCGTCGCGGCGACGAGCGTGCGCAGCGTGGTCGGGTCGGTGACACCCGGAACGAACAATCCGTCGGCGCCCGCCGCCGCATACAGCCGTGCCCGATGGACCGTCGAGTCCTCGTCGATGCCGAACCAGTACGTGTCGACCCGGGCGTTGACGAACAGGTGTGGTGTCCGGTCCTTGATGATGGTGATGAGGTCGGCGTGCTGGTGCGGCGCGGCCAGCCGGGTGTTGTCGCGCCCGTCCTCGATATTGATTCCGGCGACACCGAGGTCGGCCAGCCGGGCGACATAGTCGGCCACCTCCGCGGGATCCTCGGCGAACCCGGCTTCGATATCGACACTCACCAGGACCGGCAACCGCGTCAATCGTGCGGCGAGGGCGAAGGTTTCGTCCGCCGACGCGGCCTTTCCATCGGGCAGGCCCGCGGCCGCGGCTACCCCGAGACTGGTGGTGGCGATCGCCGGGAATCCCGCATCCACGAGCAGAGCACCGGAGGTGAAGTCCCAGGCATTGGGGAGAACGAGGGGGCGCCCATCGCGGTGGAGGGCATGGAAGGCATTCGAAGACACCGTGTTTCGGCCTCGCGATCGGTGTTTCGTCGCCCCGCCGTTTCCTGTGGCGACCGAGGTGTTGCCCGGGCTTGCATTGAGCGAATCGTGTGTGTCGGCGGGATGGTGTGGCTCGGCGGAGTGACGCGGGTCGGCCGGGTGGCGTGCGGTTTCGGATGCGAGGATCCCGCCGGCGAGGGCGACCGCGAGTTCGCTCCCGGGGCACCGGTGCGGTCCCGCGCCGAAGCCCAGGCCCGGGTGCCGCAGATCTAGTTCGGTCACCACGCCGTCGACGAGACGCCGGGTGGCGCGCAGCGGCGGTGTGGTGGCCATGATCAGCGCGGGCCGGTCCGCCGGGGCGCCGAGGTGTGACGCGCGGGCGGCCGCGAGCAATTCGCCGGTGGCCGCGCACGCCTGGACCAGGATGCAGATCCGTGCCGCGATTCGCTCATCCTCGGTCGGGGGCTCGCTCCCGGACTCTTCGTCATCGCCCGGGCCTCGGTCCGCGTGCACCGGACTCGCTGTCCGGTCCGGAAAGGCCATGTCGTCGACCACCGCTGCGCGGGCGGCGACGTGTGCGCGGACCGGCTGATGCAGCGCTCCGGCCGGCGGTGTGCCGGTGTGTGGGGAGGCATTCGCCGGCTCCGCGCACAACGCCACGAGTTCCCCCACCGCCGCATCCGCCGCCGGGGTGATCGGTTGGTGGGGTTGATAGGCGTCGGCGACGGCGCACACCGCCGTGACCGCACGCTGCGGGATCCCCATCGCGGCGAGCAGCACGCGGACATGGGCCAGTGGCTGCCCGGCCCTGGCCGCGGCCTCGGCGCGCAGGACTAGGGGATCGAACCGATCCAGCTCGCGTTGCAGCGCTGCCCGGCGGCGCCGATGGACGGGGCCGTCGCAGAACCGGGGGACGTGCGCCCGCAGCCACGCGATGCCCGGTCCGGGCGCAACAGGCACCGGCGGCATCGGCGCGGTGGCCAGAAGTTCGCGGACGAGCTCGGGATCGCTGATCACGCCGTCGACGGTAGGTCCGCGACCTTTCGATGGCCGCCGAACAATCGCGGTCGCATGATGGGGAGATGCCTGCCCGCGCCGCCGCCCTCGCCGACTGGGCCGCCGTCCTCGCCGACCGGACCAGAGCCCACATGTGCCTGGCCCTGCTCGACGGCCGCGCCTGGACCGCGGGCGAACTGGCCCGCCTGACCGGCGTCGCTCCCTCTACCGCCACGGCCCACCTGGACCGCCTGAGTACCGCGGGTTTGATCACCGAACGCAAACAAGGCAGGCACCGCTATGTCGAACTGGCGAGCCCCGCGATCGCCCAACTCCTGGAAACCCTGCTGGCGGAACTCGATCCGACCCCCACCCCGCCGAAGAACCTGCGCGCCGCGACCGCCGACGCGGCGCTGGCCCGCGGCCGAACCTGCTACAACCACCTGGCCGGTCGCCTCGGCGTCACCATCACCGACGCCATGGCCCACCGAGGCCTCCTCGACCCGGACAGCGCCCACACCCTGACACCCGAGGGCATCACCTGGCTGACCGACACCCTCGGCATCGACGAGCCCACCCTCACCCGCGCCCGCCGCCCCCTCACCCGCCCGTGCCTCGACTGGACCGAGCGCCGCACCCACCTGGGCGGCCCCGCCGCGGTCCTCCTGCACCGCCGCCTCCTGACTCTCGGCTGGATCACCCCGTCCGGCACCGGCCGCGCCGTCCGCGTCACCCCCACCGGAGAAACCGGCCTGACCGAAACCCTCGGCCTGGACCTCGCCGACCTACGCTGACGCCCCGGACCCGGCTTCTCAGTCGAACACCTGCTGATCGCGGCACGCGGAGACTCGCTCGGCCGCCTCCGCCGGTACCTGAACTCCGCGACACCGAAGAATCAGCAGCACATCCTTGGCCCGAGCAGCACCAAACCTTCGTCCCGGCCTACTTCTCGCAGGGTCTGAGCAAGGGGTCCGTGGAAGCTAGACGAGTTCGATGAACCCGCACCGTACTCGCGATCGAGCGGCTGATCACCGGTGATCACCGAATTCCGGCGAGCCGGGCCGACGACGCGCTCAGGCATCGCGCAGGGAATCTCGTCGGTGGCGGAGGTAGTCGCGTTCGATGTCGTTGGGGGTGAGGGCCAGCGCGGTGTCGTAGGCGGTGATGGCTTCGGCGAAGCGGCCTGCGCGACGGAGGAGGTCGGCGCGGAGAGCGTGGTAGAGGTGGTGGTCGGGGAGGTCGATGGTGGTGAGTTCGGCCAGGGCTGCGGTGGGGCCGTGGACTTCGGCGAGGGCGACGGTGCGGTGCAGGGCGACGACGGGGGTGGGGGTGAGGGTGTACAGGTGGTCGTAGAGAGTGAGGATCTGGGGCCAGTCGGTGGCGGCCGCGGTGGGGGCGTCGGTGTGGACGGCGTTGATGGCGGCTTGGAGCTGGTAGGGGCCTGGGGCATTGCGGCGCAGGCATTCTCGGAGCAGGGCCCGCGCCTCGGCGATGAGATCACCGTCCCAGCGGGTGCGGTCCTGGTCGGGCAGCGGGATCAGGCGCCCACCGTCGGTGCGCGCGGCCCGGCGGGCTTCGGTGAACAGCAGGAGCGCGAGCAAGCCCATGATCTCCGGCTCGCCGGGCAGGAGATCGGTGAGCAGTCGAGCGAGCCGGATCGCTTCGGCGCACAGGTCGGCGCGGATCAGATCGGGGCCCGCGGTCGCCGAATAGCCTTCGGTGAACACGAGATACACCACGGCGAGCACGGCGGGGAGCCGCGCGGGCAGTTCGGCGTCGGCGGGCACCCGGTAGGGGATGCGGGCGTCGCGGATCTTGCCCTTGGCGCGGACGAGCCGTTGCGCCATCGTCGATTCCGAGACCAGGAACACGCGCGCGACCTCGGCGGTGGTGAGTCCGCCGAGCAGCCGCAACGTCAACGCGACCCGGGCGGTGGGAGCCAGCGCCGGATGACAGCAGGTGAAGATCAGGCGTAGCCGATCGTCGGGGAATCCGTCGGTGGGTCCGGCCGGGTCCGCGTGCAGCAGAGCGGCTTCGGCGTGCCGGTCGGCCCGGGTCGCCTCGCGGCGGAGCCGGTCGATCGCGCGGTTGCGGGCCGTGGTGATGATCCAGCCCGCCGGGCTCGGCGGCACACCGTCGACGGGCCAGCGCACCACCGCGGCGGCGAACGCTTCCTGCACCGCGTCCTCGGCGACGCCGATGTCGCCGAAGACGCGGATCAGCGACGCGACCGCGCGCCCGTAGTGCTCGGCGAAAACCGCCTCGATGTCCATCTAGCCGCTCGCCACCGGCCGCACCTCGATCGGCAGAGTGAGCACCGCGGCCAGCCGGCCCGCCCAGTCCAGGGCCTCGTCCAGGTCGGCGGCCTGGATGACGGTGAAGCCGCCGATATGTTCGGTGCCCTCGGCGAAGGGGCCGTCGGTGATCAGTACCTCGCCCTCCTTCGCGCGTACGACGGTCGCGGTGCTCGCCTCGTGCAGGCCGACCGCGAACACCCAGGCGCCTGCCGCCCGCATCTCCTCGTTCAGCGCGGACAGTTCGTCGAGGATGGCGTCGATGTTCGCGGGCGCCGGTCCGTCGGGCTGGTAGACGCACAGCAGGTATTGCTTCATGATCGTCCTTTCGCGTGGTGGGGCTTCATCTCCTAGACGAACGGGACGACGCCGTTTCGACAGGCGCGGGTGATCCGATTCTCGTCCGGACCTCCAGCGAGGTGTCCCGGTTCGCCCGACTCGCCGTGCCACGATGAGGCGCATGGAGCTGCTCGCCGCCGCCGACGGCCCGTCGCCGATCGTCTCGCTGTTCTGGATCGCGCTCGTCGCGGTGCTGGCGCCGCTGCTGTCGCGGGCGCTGCGCGGGTTCGTGCCGGATGTGGTGATCCTGCTGGTGGCGGGCACGGTCCTCGGGCCGTTCGCGCTCGGCTGGGCCACCGCGGACGGCGGGGTCGACCTGATCAAGGAACTCGGGCTGGGCATGCTGTTCCTGCTCGCGGGCTACGAGCTGGATCCCCGGTTGCTCGGCGGCAAGTCCGGGCGGGTCGCCTGGCTGGTGTGGCTGGCCGGTCTCGTCTTCGCGTTCGGACTGGTCACCGTGCTGGCCGACAGTGAGTCGACGACCGAGCACATCGCGGTCGCCATCGCGATGACCTCCACCGCGCTGGGCACCCTGCTGCCGATCATCAAGCAGGCCGGGCTGCTCGACACCGCGCTGGGCCGGGCGGTGCTCGCGCACGGCGCCGTCGGTGAGCTCGGCCCGATCGTGGCCATGTCGGTGCTGCTGAGCAGCCACGATATCGGCGCCGCGCTGGTGGTGCTCGCCCTGTTCGTGCTGGCGGCGCTGCTGGTCGGGGTGATCCCGGTGCGGCTGTTCGGGCGCATCCCCGACCTCGGGGCGGCACTGGCCAGGATGGACGGCGGCACCTCCCAGCTGCCGGTACGCGGGTCGATCCTGTTGCTGCTGGTGCTCATGGTGGTGGCCGAACGCTTCGACCTCGATGTGGTGCTCGGCGCGTTCGCCGCGGGCATGGTGCTGCGCAGGCTCATCGCCGCGGGCCACCCGCGGGTCGACGAGCAGCTCGAGACCATCGGCTTCGGGCTGCTGATCCCGGTGTTCTTCGTGGTCTCGGGCATGGCGATCGATCTGTCCGCCGTCGCGGACCGGCCGCTGCTGTGGGTGTCGTTCGTGGCGGCCATCGCGGTGGCTCGCGGGTTGCCGGTGTGGTTGAGCGAGCGGTTCGTCCCGCACGGGCGCAATCTGGCATCGCCGCACGAGCGCGCCCAGCTCGCCCTGTTCGCCGCCACCGGCCTGCCGATCATCGTCGCCGTCACCCAGGTGGCGGTGTCGACGGAGCTGATGAGCGCGGATACCGCGTCGGTCCTGGTCGCCGCCGGCGCGACGACAGTGCTGCTGTTTCCGCTGGTCGCGCGGCTGATCGGGGGGAAGGCGCCGCTCGCGACCGCACCTGCCCATGAATGAGCTTGCATAGTCGTGCATAATCATCACATGGTTGATTCGTCGGGAGGACCCGCACTGCGGGTGGCGGTTGCCGGTGCGAGTGGATACGCCGGTGGCGAAGTGTTGCGTCTGCTGCTGGCCCACCCCGAATACCGAACCGGGCGCCTCGAGATCGGGGCGCTGACCGCCGGATCCAACGCGGGCACCGCCCTGGGCGCGCTCCAGCCGCATCTGCTGCCGCTGGCCGACCGCGTCCTGCAGGAAACCACCCCCGACGTCCTGGCCGGGCACGACATCGTGTTCCTCGGCCTGCCGCACGGCCAGTCCGGCGCCATCGCGCAGGCACTGCCCGAGTCCACGGTCGTCATCGATTGCGGCGCCGACTTCCGGCTCACCGATGCCGCCGCCTGGGAGAAGTACTACGGCAGCGCCCACGCGGGCAGCTGGCCCTACGGCCTGCCCGAGCTGCCCGGTGGCCGCGCGCGGCTCACCGGCGCCCGGCGCATCGCCGTGCCCGGCTGCTACCCGACCGTGTCCAGCGTCGCGCTGGCGCCGGCCATCGCCGCGGGCATCATCGAGCCTGCCGTCAACGTCGTCGCCGTCAGCGGCACCTCGGGCGCGGGCCGCAAGCTCGATATCGGCCTGCTCGGTTCCGAGGTGATGGGCAGCGTCCGTGCCTACGGCATCGCCGGCGCGCACCGGCACACCCCCGAGATCGCGCAGAACCTGAAAGCCGCGGGCGGCGTGGATGTCTCGGTGTCGTTCACCCCGGTGCTCGCCCCGATGCCGCGCGGCATCCTGGCCACCTGCACCGCCCCGGTGAAGGTCGACGCCGCGCAAGCGCGGGCCGTCTACGAGAAGGCCTACGCCGACGAACCCTTCGTGCACCTGCTGCCCGAAGGCGTCCTGCCGCAGACCGGTGCGGTCCTGGGCTCCAACGCCATCACCCTGCAGGTCGCCGTCGACACCGACGCGGGCCTGCTCGTGGTGATCGGCGCGATCGACAACTTGACCAAGGGCACCGCGGGCGCCGCGGTGCAATCGATGAATCTGGCCGTCGGATTCGACGAGACCGCAGGACTTTCCACCGTAGGAGTGGCACCGTGACGACCCCTGATCCGCACACGACGGACCACGGCAATTTGATCCACACCCAGGGCGTCACCGCCCCGCTCGGCTTCCGCGCCGCCGGTATCGCGGCGGGCATCAAGGCCAGCGGCAAGCCCGACCTCGCGCTGGTGCTCAACGAGGGCCCCGAGTACGCGGCGGCCGGCGTGTTCACCAGCAATCAGGTCAAGGCCGCGCCGGTGCTGTGGTCGCAGCAGGTGCTGAAGTCGGGTCGCGTGCGCGCGGTCATCCTGAACTCGGGTGGCGCGAACGCGTGCACCGGCCCCGGCGGTTTCCAGGACACCCACCGCACCGCCGAGGAACTCGCCGCGGCACTGAGCAATTGGGGCACCGAGACCGGCGCGGGCGAGATCGCGGTCTGCTCGACCGGCCTGATCGGTGACCGGCTGCCGATGGACAAGCTGATCCCCGCCGTCACCGAGATCGTGCACGAGATGGGCGGCGGCATGTCCGGCGGCTCCGACGCCGCGCACGCCATCATGACCACCGACACCGTGCCGAAGGAATCGGCGTTCCATCACGAGGACAAGTGGAACGTCGGCGGCATGGCCAAGGGCGCGGGCATGCTCGCCCCGTCACTGGCCACCATGCTCGTCGTACTCACCACCGATGCGGCGGCCACCCCCGAGCAGCTCGACCAGGCGCTGCGTAAGGCCACCAAGTACACCTTCGACCGGCTCGACGTCGACGGCTCCTGCTCCACCAACGACACCGTGCTGCTGCTGGCCAACGGTGCCAGCGGCGTCGCCCCGTCCCAGGAGGACCTCGAGGCCGCCGTCTTCACCGTGTGCGACGACCTGGCCGCCCAGCTGATGGCCGACGCCGAGGGCGTCACCAAGCGGGTACGGGTCACCGTCAGCGGCGCGGCCTCCGAGGACGAGGCCCTCACCGTCGCCAGGGCGGTCGCGCGCGACAGCCTGGTCAAGACCGCGCTGTTCGGCTCGGACCCGAACTGGGGCCGGGTGCTCGCGGCCGTCGGCATCGCCCCGGTGACGCTGGACCCGAACCGGATCGCGGTGTCGTTCAACGGCAATCCGGTGTGTGTCGACAGCGTCGGCGCGCCCGGCGCGCGCGAGGTCGACCTGTCCGGCGAGGACATCGACGTGCTGATCGAGCTCAATGTCGGCGAGGGCACCGCGATGGTGCGCACCACCGACCTCTCGCACGCCTACGTCGAAGAGAACTCGGCGTACAGCTCATGAGCAGCGGTGTGGTGCAATCCCTGTCGGCGCTGGACAAGGCGCATGTGCTCGCCGACGCGCTGCCGTGGCTGCAGAAGTTCCGGGACAAGGTCGTCGTCGTGAAGTACGGCGGCAACGCCATGGTCGACGACGAACTCAAGGCCGCCTTCGCCGCCGACATGGCGTTCCTGCGCACCGTCGGCGTGCACCCGGTGGTGGTGCACGGCGGCGGCCCGCAGATCAACGCGATGCTGAAGAAGCTCGGCATGGCGGGGGAGTTCCGCGGCGGCTTCCGCGTCACCACCCCCGAGGTGATGGACGTGGTGCGGATGGTGCTGTTCGGCCAGGTCGGGCGCGAGCTCGTCGGGCTGATCAACGCGCACGGCCCGTACGCGGTCGGCATCTCCGGTGAGGATGCGCACCTGTTCACCGCGACCCGGCGCACCGTGACCGTGGAGGGCGTCGCCACCGACATCGGCCTGGTCGGCGACGTCACCGAGGTCAACCCCGGTGCCGTGCTCGACCTGATCGATGCCGGGCGCATCCCGGTGGTGTCCACCATCGCGCCCGACGCCGACGGCGTGGTGCACAACATCAACGCCGACACCGCCGCCGCCGCGCTGGCGGAGGGGATCGGCGCGGAGAAGCTCGTCGTCCTGACCGATGTCGAGGGCCTCTACACCGACTGGCCCGACCGCTCCTCGCTGACCAGCGAGATCGACGCGACGGCGCTGGCGGAGTTGCTGCCGCGCCTGGATGCGGGCATGGTGCCGAAGATGGAGGCGTGCCTGCGCGCCGTTCAGGGTGGGGTGCCCAGCGCCCATGTGATCGACGGCAGGGTGCCGCATTCGGTACTACTGGAGTTGTTCACCGGAGAAGGAATCGGAACGATGGTGACCGCATGAGTGAAGTAGAGAAGCTGCAGCAGCGGTGGTCGGCCGCGATGATGAACAACTACGGCACCCCGAAGGTCGCGCTGGTCCGCGGCGCGGGCGCGGTGGTCTACGACGCCGACGGCAAGCGCTACGTCGACTTCCTCGGTGGCATCGCGGTGAACAGCCTCGGCCACGCCCATCCCGCCATCCTGGAAGCGGTCACCCAGCAGCTGGGCACGCTCGGCCACGTGTCGAACATCTATGCCAGCGAACCGGTGATCGAGCTGGCCGAGAAGCTGCTCGCGCACTTCGGTGACGGTGAGGGCAAGGCGTTCTTCTGCAACTCCGGCACCGAGGCCAACGAGGCCGCGTTCAAGATCGCCCGGCTGACCGGCCGGTCCAAGATCGTCGCCGCCGAGGAGGCCTTCCACGGCCGGACCATGGGCGCGCTCGCACTCACCGGGCAGCCGTCCAAGCGCGAGCCGTTCGCGCCCATGCCGCCCGGTGTGGTGCACGTGCCCTACGGTGACGCCGCCGCGCTCGAGGCCGTCGTCGACAGCGACACCGCCGCGGTGTTCCTGGAGCCCATGATGGGCGAATCCGGGGTGGTCGTCCCGCCGTTCGACTATCTGGCCCGGGCTCGCGAGATCACCTCGCGGGCGGGCGCGCTGCTGATCCTCGACGAGGTGCAGACCGGAATCGGCCGTACGGGAACGTTTTTCGCGCACCAGGCGGCGGGCATCGTGCCCGACGCGATCACCCTGGCCAAGGGGCTCGGCGGCGGTCTGCCGATCGGTGCCGTGCTGGCGCAGGGCCGGGCCGCCGAGCTGCTCACCCCGGGCATGCACGGCACCACCTTCGGCGGCAACCCGGTGTGCGCCGCGGCGGCGCTGGCCGTGCTGCGCACGATCGATGCCGAAGACCTGCTCTCCCATGTGGAATGGGTCGGAAAGAAGCTCAGCGACGGGATCGCGCTGCTCGAGCATCCCGAGATCGATCACGTCCGTGGCGCGGGTCTGCTGATCGGCATCGTGCTGCGCGACGACATCTCCGCCTTTGTGGACGAGCGGGCGCGGGAGGCGGGCTACCTGATCAACCCCGCCAAGCCGAACGTGATCCGGTTGGCACCGCCCCTGGTGCTCACCGAAACCCAGGCCGACAACTTCGTCGCCGACCTGCCCGAGATCCTCGACAAGGCCGCCGCCGATGCGAAGGGAGCCAGCAAGTGACCCTGCGCCACTTCCTGCGCGACGACGATGTGACCCAGGCCGAACAGGCCGAAATCCTCGCCATCGCCGCGGATCTGAAGAAGAACCCGTTCGCGCACCGGCCGCTCGACGGTCCGCGCGGGGTCGGGGTGATCTTCGAGAAGAACTCCACCCGCACCCGGTTCTCGTTCGAGCTGGGCATCGCCCAGCTCGGCGGGCACGCGGTCGTCGTCGACGGCCGCGACACCCAGCTGGGCCGGGAGGAGACCCTCGGCGACACCGGCAGCGTGCTCTCGCGCTATGTCGAGGCCATCGTCTGGCGGACCTTCGAACAGTCGCGCCTCGACGAGATGTCGTCCACCGCGACGGTTCCCGTGGTGAACGCGCTGTCCAACGAGTTCCATCCCTGCCAGGTGCTCGCCGATCTGCAGACGATCAGCGAGCGCAAGGGAGCCCTCGCCGGGCTTCGTCTCACCTACTTCGGCGACGGTGCCAACAATATGGCGCACTCGCTGCTGCTGGGCGGGGTCACCGCGGGCATGCACGTGACCGTCGCCGCGCCCGCCGGTTTCGAGCCGTTGCCGTGGATCCTCGAGGCCGCCGCCAAGCGGGCCGCGGAGACCGGCGCGACGGTGAGCGTCACCGACGATCCGGTGGCGGGCGCGACCGGCGCGGACGTGCTCGTCACCGACACCTGGACCTCGATGGGCCAGGAGAACGACGGCCTCGACCGGGTCGGCCCGTTCCGTCCGTTCCAGGTCAACGACGCCTTGCTCGCCGCCGCCGATCCGGAAGCCATTGTGATGCACTGCCTTCCGGCGCACCGCGGTGAGGAGATCACCGACGAGGTGCTCGACGGCCCGCACAGCGTGGTCTGGGACGAGGCCGAGAACCGGCTGCACGCGCAGAAGGCGCTGCTGGTCTGGCTGCTCGCGAAAGCCGCCGCATGAGACCGCGAACCGGGGCCGGCGTGGGGGTCGGTCGATGAGCGCGCCCGAGAAGGGGTCGCCCGCCATCGCCCGCACCCGCGCCGGCCGCCAATCGCGCATCGTGGAGCTGCTGTCCGCGCATTCGGTCCGCAGCCAGACCGAACTGGCGACGCTGCTGGCCGCCGAGGGCATCGAGACCACCCAGGCGACCCTGTCGCGTGACCTCGACGAACTCGGCGCGGTCAAGCTGCGTGCCGCCGACGGTGGCGCGGGTGTCTACGTCGTGCCCGAGGACGGCAGCCCCGTCCGCGGCGTCACCGGCGGCACCGGCCGCCTCTCCAAGCTCCTCGGCGACCTGCTGGTCTCCACCGACGCCAGCGGCAATCTCGCCGTCCTGCGCACCCCACCCGGCGCCGCCCACTTCCTGGCCAGCGCCCTCGACCGCGCCGCCCTGCCCTTCATCGTCGGCACCATCGCCGGCGACGACACCATCGCCGTCATCGCCCGCGAGCCCCTCACCGGCGCCGAACTCGCCGCCCGCATAGAAGAATTGGCGTGATCCTTCTCGCCCCCGCGCGATCGACTGCTCGCGCACGCGCTGGCCGTCGGTCTGGCCCGTTGCCCAGGCAGTCCGCGCAGATGCCGAACCGGTTGCCCGGATAAGCCGGCTATTGCCTGGATGCGCCGTCCGGCCAGACGACGTCCACCGGGATGCCGTGGGCGCGGGCGGAGGCGACGACGGTGGCGGTGCCGCCGCGTTCGCCATCGTCGCCGTCCCAGACCGCGAGGAGGCGATCGCAGTCGGCGACGAGGATCTGGTTGGCGGCTTCGTAGGCGCTCTTGCCCGCCGTGTCGAAGTCCATCACCCGCACCGTGCTCGCACGGTCGATCAGGGCGTCGAACTGGGACGCGTGGTCGGGCTTCACCTCGGCCGAGCGGTAGTCGCGCGAGGGCAGGACCACTTCCAGGCGGCCGCCGGCAGCCAGCACGGCCTCGGCGAAGATCGAGTCCGCGCCGCGGGCCAGGCAGGTGATCCCGGTCAGGTCGGGGCAGTCGGTGAGCAGGTCCGAGATCGCTTCGCGCACCAGGGTTTCGGTGGTGGGCGTGAGGTTCATGTGGCCGGTGACGCTGATCCGCATCAGGTCATCCTGCCGGCGCAGCCGGGGCGCGCAGGCCGGCCAGGGCGATCTCGGTGAGCAGGGGAGCCGACTCGGGGGCGGCCTGGCAACCGGCGCCGATGCCGTGGCCGAGCCGCAGGATGTCGCGCGGGCCGACGTCACGGCGCACGAGCCCGGCCTCCTGGACGGGGACCAGGACGGATTCGGCGGACTCGGCCAGCAGGGTCGAGCAGGCGGTGAAGACGTCGGAGGTGCGGTCGATCGCGGCCTTGAGGGTGGCCGCCAGGCCGTGCCGGTGCAGGATGTAGGAGACCAGCTCGCCGAACCACTCGGTGAAAGCGTCCGAGGGAGTGCGGGTTTCGCGCAATTCGGCGGCGCGGGCGGCCAGCGCCTCGATATTGGCGCGGTAGACCGCCTCCATCAGCGCCGTGCGGCTCGGGAAGTGGCGGTACAGCGTGCCGGGGCCGACGCGGGCGCGACGGGCGATGTCGTCGAGGGGCGCCTCGATGCCGTGCTCGGCGAAGGCGTCGCGCGCGCATTCGACGATGCGTTCGTAGTTGCGGCGCGCGTCGGCGCGCATCGGCCGCGACGGTGCGTCCACTCGATCCTCCACTGGAAACGGATGAAGTCTCCGTTTAGGCTTGCGGAAGCGGAGACTTTCTCCCTATGCTAGCTCTGTCATAAACGGAGACTCTCTCCGTTTAGCTTCCCCTTCGATGGAGCTCACTTGACCACCACCACACTTGCGGCGAACGCCCAGGTCGCGCGTGCCCGGCCGGGCATCGTCCTGGCCACCCTGCTGACCTGCCAGCTCATGATCATTCTCGACGTCACCGTGATGAACGTGGCCCTGCCGCGCATCCGCACCGACCTGGAGTTCAGCGCCACCGGCCTGTCCTGGGTGATGAACTCCTACACCCTCGTCTTCGGCGGTCTGCTGCTGCTCGGCGGCCGCGCGGGCGACCTGTTCGGCAGGCGCAGGCTGTTCATCGTGGGCACGACGCTGTTCACCCTCGCCTCGCTGGCGGGCGGGCTCGCGCCCTCGGCGGGCTGGCTGCTCGCGGCCCGGGTCCTGCAGGGCATCGGCGGCGCGATGGCCGCGCCCAATACCCTTGCGCTGCTGACGACTACGTTCACCGAGCCCAAAGCACGCATCCGCGTCCTCGCGTTGTTCTCCGGCATGTCCAGCGCCGGATTCGCCATCGGGCTCATCGTCGGCGGGCTGCTCACCGAATGGGTCGGCTGGCGCTCGGTGCTGTTCATCAATGTGCCGTTCGGACTGCTCATCGTGCTGCTCGCGCTGCGCTATCTGCCCGACGCGCCGCGGCGAGCCGCCCAGCTCGACCTGCCTGGCGCGGTGACCGCGACGGCCGGTGTCGCCGCGCTGGTCTACGGGTTCATCAGCGCGGCCGCGGAGGGCTGGGGCGCGCCGGGCACCGACATCTCCCTGGCGGTCGGCGCGGCACTGCTGGCGGCGTTCGTGGCGATCGAACTCCGTGCGCCGCAGCCCTTGCTGCCGCTGCACCTGTTCGCCGACCGCAACCGGGCCGCCGCCTATCTCAACATGTTCCTCGGGCCGATGGCGGGCATGTCGATGTTCTTCTTCCTGACCCAGTATCTGCAGGATGTGCGCGGGATGAGCGCGCTGGCAACGGGATTCGCCTTCCTGCCGACGGCGGGACTGATGTTCGCGATGATCCGGCTGATTCCCCGGTTACTGGCCCGCTTCGGCCCGAAACCGGTGACCGTGACGGGCACCATCGCGATGACGACCGGGCTCGTACTGCTGACCCGGCTGTCGGCCGACAGCGGCTACTTCCCGCTGCTGTTCGTCGCGATGCTCGCCATGGGCTGCGGTATCGGGCTGGCCTTCTCGCCGCTGAACGTGATCATCATGTCCACGGTGTCACCGGAAGAGGCGGGCGCGGCAGGCGGTGCGTTGCAGACCATGCAGCAGACCGGCGGCGCGCTGGGTCTGGCCGTCCTGGTGACGGTCTTCGGCACCGCGGCCCGCGAGGCGGGCGGTTCACCGACGCACGCCCTCGTCGGCGGGATGACCGCCGCGTTCGGCGCCGCCGCCGTGATCGCGGCCCTGACCTTCGTGGTCGCCCTCACCTTCCGCAGTATCCGATCATCGCAGTAGACCGAAAGCCTTGATCCACCTCGACGAGCGGGACGCGCGAAAGCGACCAGTGCTCGACCACGAAACCGGCTGTCTGCGTGCGGGAGTCCTAGTCGAGGTGGGTGAGCGCGCCGAGGAAGAGGGCGACGAGCGGGCCCCGCGGCCGACGCGCCCTACCGGGTGGTGGCCCGCCCGTCGTCGAGGTCGCGCGCCGGGAGTGTCAGAGCCGTCGCCAGGTCCAGTCCACGTGGACATCCAGCGGCGTGTCCGGCGTGACCATCCGGGGATCGGTATTCAGGCCGTTGGGCGGACCCGACTGGGCCTCCACCGACAGCGACTCCGTCGGCAGGGTCCACACGACGACATCGGTGACGGGCGCGGCGATCGTGAATTCCAGGAAGCCGGGCCAGGTGAGGCGCGCGAGGACACCGTCGGGCATCCCGAAGCAGTCGTCCCACGGCGGGGGAGACGGCGGGAGGCGGCGGCCCGTGGGCAGATAGTCCGGCCCACGCTCGTATTGCCACCCCGGCTGGAACTCGAGGACCAGCGGCCCGGACGCCGCGGCGACCTCGCGCAGGAACCACGGATGCCAACCGCCCTGGGCGGGAAAGGGATCGGCGTCGGTGGTGATGCGCAACTCGAGGGTGAGGCCGGTGTCGGTGAGGGCGAACCGCTGGGTGACGGTACCCGCGAACGGCCACGGATCGGTCAGCCGGTGCCGCAGCGTCGCCTCGGTCGCCGAGGCGGACACGACATCCCACGCGCCCTCGCGCGCGGTGCCGTGAATGCTGTGCGGCGGATTGTTGATCGGCATCCGATAGGTCCGGTCGCCGACGGTGAAGGTCCCGTAGCCGAGCCTGCCCGCCCAGGGCGCCATGACGAAACACCCGGTCCCGGGGTCCTGGCGGAGCAGCTCGGTCCCGTCGACGGTGAGGCTGTGCAGCGCGCCGCCGTCTCCCGGAGCGATGGTCAGTCCAGCGGTGCCCGCGTGGAGACGCACGTCGTCGGCGGCCATGCCGGGGAGGTTAGCGGCGCGCTCCGCTCAGCGGCGGGAGCCCACGCCGGATCAGTTGAACGGATACTGGCCGCCGCCCGCGCCGCCGCCCGGAGAGTCCGGAGTGGCGACGTCGATGATGTCCTGGACCAGGGCGACGAGGGCACGGCCGACATCGAGCACACCGTTGCCGAGAGTGGAGAATTCCTGTGCGACGTAATGGAGCATCTTGTTCGTCCTCACGTTGGCGAGCCGAATAGTGCTCTCCCAGAGTGCCACACACCGCCGGCAGGGGCACTACATTGCACACGTGCCCGAGAGTTCCGCGACCGTCCGATTCCAGCCCGTGCCCGATCCCCGGCCCGACGACAAGCCCTGGCCGGACATGGTGTGGCCGGTGCCCGACGGCGCCCGGTTGCGCGGCGAGACGGTGCGGCTGACCACGGTCGATCCGTCGGCGGACGCCGGTGAGCTCTTCGCCGCCCTCGACGCGGACGCGGTCTGGGCGCACCTGCCCTGGCGCCCACGCGCGGCGAGCGAATTCGCCGATCATCTCCGGGAATTGAACGCCCACCCCGACTGGCATGTCTGGATCGTCCGCGCGCGCACCGAGATCGGCGATCGAGCGGCGGGCGCGGTGCTCGGCGTCACGTCCTACCTGGATGTCCGCCCGCGGGACGCGGCGCTGGAAATCGGGTTCACCGCCTACACGCCGTCGGTCTGGGGCGGTCCGGTCAACCCGGAAGCCAAACTGCTGCTGCTGGAATACGCGTTCGACGAGCTCCACGTGGGTCGGGTGCAGCTGAAGACCGATGTGCGCAATCATCGTTCGCAGCAGGCGATCGCGCGGCTCGGGGCGCAGTACGAGGGCACGCTGCGGCGTCAGTTCCGGCGCGAGGACGGGACCGTGCGCGACAGCGTGCTGTTCTCGATCACCGCCGAGGACTGGCCGCGGGTGCGGGCCGGGCTCACCGAGCGCCTGCGCGCGACCGGGCGCTGACCGCCCGGCCCGGTCAGGAGGCGAGGAAGTTCAGGATGGCGAGCGCCAGCGGGGCGCTCAGGTCGAACAGCACGCGGCCGACGTGCAGGCCCGCGGTGGCGCCCGCTTCGTAGTTGTCGGACAGGAACTGCAGGATGGTGTCGACCATGGATGCTCCCGGGGTGGTGAGGGCGGGGATCAGGCGAAGAAGCCCTGGAGAATCGGCGTTCCGAGGTCGATCACCGTCTTGGCGACCGTCAACCCCAGATTGCCCAACCCGATGACGACGGCCCCGATGAGGTCGTAGTTCGCCTGGGCGAAATCACGTAGCTGCTGCATGTCCACTCCTCGACCCCGACCGATGGGTAGTTGGTGTGACCAGCGTCTCACAGTTGATGCTTGCTGCCAAGTTGCTGACGCGATGTCACCGCAGGTAGCAGGCGATTTCGTGGGAATCGGACGAGGTCGGGCGCGACGTCACTACCCCCGGGTATGAATGAGATTGCATCATCGTGCATAATCATTTGCAGCAGCGGCGCGAGCCGACCGGCGGCCGGAGCATTCATACTGCTCCAGGCAGCCCGTGCAGCGGAACGACCACACACTTCGAGGAGCACAACAGACATGTCCGATCGCGTCGTACTCGCCTACTCCGGTGGGCTTGACACCTCCGTCGCCATCAGCTGGATCGCGAAGGAGACCGGTGCCGAGGTGGTGGCCGTGGCCATCGACCTGGGCCAGGGCGGCGAGGACATGAACGTGGTGCGCCAGCGCGCCCTGGACTGCGGCGCCGTCGAGGCCATCGTGGTCGACGCGCGCGACGAGTTCGCCGACGAGTACTGCCTGCCCACCATCCAGGCCAACGCGATGTACATGGGCCAGTACCCGCTCGTGTCGGCCATCAGCCGCCCGCTGATCGTCAAGCACCTGGTCGAGGCCGCGAAGTTCCACAACGCGACCACCGTCTCGCACGGCTGCACCGGCAAGGGCAACGACCAGGTCCGCTTCGAGGTCGGCATCGGCGCGCTCGCGCCCGATCTGGAAGTCATCGCCCCGGTCCGCGACTACGCCTGGACCCGCGAGAAGGCCATCGCCTTCGCCGAGCAGAACAACCTGCCGATCAACGTCACCAAGAAGTCGCCGTTCTCCATCGACCAGAACGTGTGGGGCCGCGCGGTCGAGACCGGCTTCCTCGAGGACCTGTGGAACGCGCCGACCAAGGACGTCTACGACTACACCGCCGATCCGACGGTGAACTTCGAGGCGCCCGACGAGGTCATCATCACCTTCGACAAGGGTGTGCCGGTCGCCATCGACGGCCGCCCCGTCACCGTGCTGCAGGCCATCGAGGAGATGAACACCCGCGCCGGACGCCAGGGTGTCGGCCGCCTCGACATGGTCGAGGACCGGCTCGTCGGCATCAAGAGCCGCGAGATCTACGAGGCCCCGGGCGCCATCGCGCTGATCACCGCGCACCAGGCCCTGGAGAACGTCACCATCGAGCGCGAGCTGGGCCGCTACAAGCGCCAGGTCGAGCAGCGCTGGGGCGAGCTGGCCTACGACGGCCTGTGGTTCTCCCCGCTCAAGCGCGCGCTGGACGCCTTCGTGCAGGACAGCCAGCAGCACGTCACCGGCGACATCCGGATGGTGCTGCACGGTGGTTCGGCCGTGGTCAACGGCCGCCGCTCCGAGCAGTCGCTCTACGACTTCAACCTGGCCACCTACGACGAGGGCGACACCTTCGACCAGTCGCTGGCCAAGGGCTTCGTGCAGATCCACGGCCTGTCCTCGAAGGTCGCCGCCCGCCGCGACCTCAACCAGAAGTAGTACGAGAGCACGTCGTAGTCTCGACACCGGCCGGTCCACGCGGACCGGCCGGTGCCGTGCCCAGCCATGCCCGCCAGCCGACCGGAGGAAACCGCGACCATGACCCACAGTGGAACCAACGAAGGTGCGCTCTGGGGTGGGCGATTCGCGTCCGGCCCGGCCGAGGCGATGGCGGCGCTGAGCAAGTCGACCCATTTCGACTGGGCGCTGGCTCCCTATGACATCCGCGCCTCCAAGGCGCACGCCCGCGTCCTGCACAAGGCCGGGCTGCTCTCCGACGACGACCTGACCGGCATGCTGGCCGGCCTGGACGCCCTCGCTGCCGACGTCGCCTCGGGCGCCTTCGGGCCCGCCGAGTCCGACGAGGACGTGCACGGCGCGCTCGAGCGCGGCCTGATCGAGCGGGTCGGCACCGAACTCGGTGGCCGGTTGCGCGCGGGCCGCTCGCGCAACGACCAGGTCGCGACCCTGTTCCGGATGTGGCTGCGTGACGGTGTGCGCCGCGTCGCCGCCGGCGTGCTCGATGTGGTCGATGCCCTGGTCGCCCAGGCCGCCGCGCACCCGGACGCCGTGATGCCCGGCAAGACCCACCTGCAGGCCGCGCAGCCGGTGCTGCTCGCCCACCATCTGCTCGCGCACGCCCATCCGCTGCTGCGTGATCTGGAGCGCCTGCGCGACTTCGACAAGCGCGCCGCGATCTCCCCGTACGGTTCGGGCGCGCTGGCGGGTTCCTCGCTGGGCCTCGACCCCGAGCAGATCGCCGCCGAACTCGATTTCACCGCCTCGGCCGCCAACTCGATCGATGCGACCTCCTCCCGGGACTTCGCGGCCGAGGCCGCGTTCGTGCTGGCCATGATCGGCGTCGACCTGAGCCGGATGGCCGAAGAGATCATCATCTGGAGCACGCCGGAATTCGGGTACGTCACCCTCGCCGACGCGTGGTCGACCGGCTCGTCGATCATGCCGCAGAAGAAGAACCCGGACGTCTCCGAGCTGACCCGCGGCAAGGCGGGCCGCCTGATCGGCAACCTGACCGGTCTGCTGGCCACCCTGAAGGCCCAGCCGCTGGCTTACAACCGCGACCTGCAGGAGGACAAGGAACCCCTGTTCGACTCGGTCGCCCAGCTCGAACTGCTGCTGCCCGCCATCGCGGGCCTGGTCGCCACCCTCACCTTCCACACCGACCGGATGGCCGAGCTCGCCCCCGCCGGCTTCACCCTCGCCACCGACATCGCGGAATGGATGGTGCGCCGAGGTGTTCCGTTCCGGGTCGCGCACGAGGCCGCGGGCGCCTGCGTGCGGGCCGCCGAGGCGCGCGGCGTCGGTCTCGACGAACTGACCGATGAGGAATTCGCCGCCGTCGACGCGTCGCTGACCGCGGGGGTGCGCGACGTGCTCACCGTCCAGGGCTCGATCGCCTCCCGCAACGCCCGCGGCGGCACCGCCGGTGTCCGCGTCGCCGAACAGCTCGACGAGGTCCGCAAGAACGCCGAAGACGCCCGCGCCTGGCTGAACTGACCGCGGGCGTGTCACCGCCGCGCGGCGGTTACCCTGCGGCCATGACCCTGGTCCTGCTGGCACTGGCCATCGCCTCCGAAGTCACCGCGACGGTGTCGCTGAAGCTCTCGGGCGGTTTCACCAAGCTCGTTCCCTCGATCGTCGTGGTGATCGGCTACGCCACCGCGTTCTACTTCCTGTCCCAGGCGCTGAAGCGGGGCATGGCGATCGGGGTGGCGTACGGGATCTGGTCGGCGGTGGGTGTCGCGGCGATCGCGCTGATCGGGGTGCTGTTGCTGGGGGAGCGGCTGACCCTGGTGCAGGTCGGCGGGATCGGGCTGGTGATTCTCGGTGTGCTCGCGCTGGAACTCGGTGGCGCGCACTGACGTCGGTGCGCTACAGCTCCGCGCGGACCCGGAATCCCGCGTCGCGCAACGCCTCCAGGACGTCGTCGCGGTGGGCGGGGCCGCGCGTCTCGACGGTGAGCGAGACCTCCACCTCGTCGACCTCGAGCCACATCCCGGTGCGTGAGTGGACGATGTCGACCACGCTCGCCCCGGCGCGCCCGACCACCCCGAGCAATGCCGACAGCGCGCCCGGCCGATCGGCGATGGTCACTCGCATCGCCAGGTAGCGGCCCGCCGCGCTGAGGCCGTGCCCGATCACCCGGGTGAGCAGCAGCGGATCGATATTGCCGCCGGACAGGATGGTCACCACCGGGCCGGGCAGCGCGCGGTCGCGCAGCGGGGACAGCAGCGCGGCCACACCCGCCGCGCCCGCCGGTTCGACGATGAGCTTGGCCCGTTCCAGGCACAGCAGCAGCGCCTTCGACAGCGCGTCCTCGTCGACGGTCACGATTTCGCCAACCAGCTCCGCGACGTGCGCGAACGGCACCGCGCCGGGCAAGCCGACCGCGATGCCGTCGGCCATCGTCGCCATGCGCGGCACCCGGACCGGCTTGCCCGCCGCCAGGGAATCGGGCCAGGCCGCGGCCTCTGCCGCCTGCACCCCGATCACCGTGACCCGCGGCGCGAGCGCGTGCAGCGCCACCACCACACCGGCGAGCAGGCCGCCACCGCCGGTCGGTACGACGACGGTGCCGACGTCGGGCACCTGCTCGAGGATCTCCAGCGCCACCGTCGCCTGACCGGCCACGATATCGGGATGATCGAACGGGTGGATCAGCGTCGCACCCGTCCGCTCGGCGAATTCCTGTGCGGCGAGCAGGGATTCGTCGATGGTGTCGCCCACCTGATGCACCTCGGCGCCGTAGGCGCGGGTCGCCACCAGTTTGGGCAGTGACGCGCCGATCGGCATGAACACCGTCGAGGTGATGCCGAGCTCGGCGGCCGACCACGCGACACCCTGCGCGTGATTGCCCGCGCTGGCCGCCACCACCCCGCGCGCCCGCTCGGCCGCCGGGAGATTCGCGATCCGGTTGTAGGCGCCACGCGGCTTGAACGAGCCGGTGCGCTGCAGGTTCTCGCATTTGAGCAGCACCTGCGCACCGACCCGTTCCGACAGCACCCGCGACCCCACGGTCGGCGTGCGCCGGATCACCGGCGCCAACAGCCGCGCGGCCGCCTCGATCCGCTCGAGTCCGACGGTCTCCATGGCCACATCGTGCCAGCCGGGCGTGGGGACCGGTGATCACCACGCGCCGGTGGCGATGGCGATGACGGCTAGGCGGCCTTGGCGATGTTGTGGGCCATGGTGCCGAGGCGGGTGAGCCGGGCGTCGCCGAGGGGCGTGAGTTTGCCGCCGAGCCGGTTGGTGACGAAGGCCAGCGACATCCCGGTCTCGGGGTCGGCGAAGGCGCCGGAGCCGCCGAGGCCGAAGTGGCCGAAGGCCGAGATCGGTTCGGCCTTGGACGGTTTCATCGGGACTCCGTGGAATCCGAGGGCCCACGGAATGCGGAAGGCCAGCACGTAATCGGGAGTGAAGACCTGGCGGGTGGCGAAGCGGCGGATCGACCCCGGTTCCAGGATGCGGGTGCCGTCGAGTTCGCCGTCGTGCGCCAGCGCCGCGTAGACCCGGGCCAGCGCGCGCGCCGAGAACACACCGTTGACCCCGGGCATGACCGAGTCGTGCACGCGCGGATCGACGATGAGGTCGGCGAACCCGCGCGGGGTGGTCTCCGCGGCCGCCGCGTATCTGGTGCGGGTGAGCAGATCCGAACCCCGGTCCCAGTCCATGCCCGCGGCCCGCAAGCGCGGAAAGGTGGTGGCGATGCGGTGACGCTGCTCCGTCGGTACCCGGAACCAGAGCTCCTCGGCGCCGAGGGGTTCGGCGAGTTCGGTCCGGACCACGTCGACGAATTCGCGTCCGGTCACCCGGCGCACCAGTTCGGCGGCCAGATGTCCGTAGCTGATCCCGTGATAGCCGCTGGTGACCCGGTGCCGGGGATCGGGAGTGGCCGCGGCCAGCGCGGCGGTGACGGCCTCGTCGTCGAGGAAGCGTTCCACGGGCCCGGGCAGCAGGCCGCGCAGCCGATGCAGGCCGGCGCGGTGGGTGAGCACGTCGCGCACCGTGATGTGTTCCTTGCCCGCCGCCGCGAACTCGGGCCAGTACTCGGCCACCGCGGTGTCGTAGTCGAGGTGGCCGCGCTCGGCGAGCTGGTGGATCACGGTGGAGGCGACGCCTTTTCCGGTGGAGAAGGCCAGTGCGACCGTGTCCGACGCCCACGGCACCCCGGGACTCGCGTACCCCGCCCAGACGTCGACGACCGGCTCGCCGTGCAGGTATACGCACAGCGCGCCGCCGCCGTGCGACGGTTTGCGGAAGAGGCGGTCGAACATCGCGACCAGGCTGACGAAACGGCGATCCACCGACTGCGTTGTCGAAACTCCCATCGTTCGAGCATGCCACCCCGCACACAGGACCGGTCGGTACGGTGATCGTTTCCTGACCGTCACATAGCGGACAGCGCTCGCAATACATCGTCCATAGCATGTGGGTATGCCCCCGAGAAGACGATCGGCGCTGCTCGCGAGGCTCGTGGTGGACGAGCCCGGCCGCCCCCAGGTGATCCTCGGCGAACTGCGCCGGGTGATCCTCGACGGCGCCGTGCCACCGACCACCGTGATTCCGCTGCGTGAGGTGGCCGTGCTGTTCGGCGTGAGCCACATCCCCGTGCGCGAGGCGCTCAAGACGCTGATCGGGGAGGGGCTGGTCACCCATCGCCCGCAGCGCGGCTACCAAGTGGCCCAGCTCACGCCCCGGGAATTGCGTGAGATGTACATCGTGCGCGACACCTTGGAAACCGCCTCGCTCGCGGCCGCGGCGACCAACGCCGGCGAGGCCGAACGCGCGCATCTGCTCGCGGTGAACGAACTCCTCGAGCGCGCGATCCTCGACGACGACCCGGAGACCTATCAGCGCCAGTCGCGCAGCTTTCATGTCGCGCTGACCCGCCCGTCGCGGATGTTCCGGCTGCTGCACATGCTCGAAGCCGCCTGGAACGTCACCGAACCCGTGCAATCCATGGTCCACATCGATCGGTGTGACCGGGAGCGATTGCACTCCGACCACATCGCGATGCTCGATGCGTTCCTGGCCCGCGATGTCGAGCGGCTGCTCGCGGTCGCCGACGAACACCATCGGCGCCTGGAATCGGTGATCGCGACTCTGCCCACCGATACCGGATTGCTCGCGCCCGAAGATATATCTTCCGTGCAATAGCCGGGAAATTGTCGGGAAACCGAAGGGCAACTGCTGATACTTACCGTCAGCGAAGCAGATTCACCCTTCGGATGGGAACGACCATGACCGATACCATCACCTCCTCGGCGGGCGTACCCGCCGGTGATCCACCCGCCTACGATCCCCGGCTGACCAACGAGGATCTGGCGCCGCTGCGCACGCAGAGCTGGGGCACCTACAACATCTTCGCGTTCTGGATGTCGGATGTGCACAGCGTCGGCGGATATGTCACGGCCGGTAGCCTTTTCGCACTCGGCCTGGCCAGCTGGCAGGTGCTGGCGGCCTTGCTCATCGGTATCACCATCGTCTATTTCTTCTGCAATCTGGTGGCCAAGCCGAGTCAGGTGACCGGCGTGCCCTATCCGGTGATCTGCCGCAGCGCTTTCGGGGTGCTCGGCGCGAATATCCCGGCGATCATCCGCGGGTTGATCGCGGTCGCCTGGTACGGGATCCAGACCTTCCTCGCTTCGGCGGCGCTGGATGTCGTACTGGTGAAACTGTTTCCGGGATTGGCGCCGTACGCCGTCACCGCCGACTACGGGTTCCTGGGCTTGTCGCTGCTCGGCTGGGGTAGCTACCTGCTGCTCTGGGTGGTGCAGGCGTGCGTGTTCTGGCGCGGCATGGATGCGATCCGCAAGTTCATCGACTTCTGTGGTCCTGCTGTGTATGTCGTGATGTTCGTGCTGTGCGGATATCTCATCGCGAAAGCCGGCTGGGGCGCGATCGACCTGAACCTGGGCGAGGTGACCTACACGGGCTGGGCATCGGTGCCGGTGATGCTCGGCGCGATCGCGCTGGTAGTGTCCTACTTCTCCGGGCCGATGCTGAATTTCGGTGACTTCTCCCGCTACGGCAAGAGTTTCCAGGCCGTGAAGACCGGCAATCTGCTCGGCCTGCCGGTGAATTTCCTGGTGTTCTCGTTGCTGGTCGTGATCACCGCGTCGCTGACGGTGCCGGTCTACGGTGAATTGATCACCGATCCCGTCGCCACCGTCGCCAAGATCGACTCCACCTTCGCGATCGTGCTCGGTGCGCTCACCTTCACCATCGCCACCATCGGCATCAATATCGTCGCGAACTTCATCTCGCCCGCGTTCGATTTCTCGAATGTGAGCCCGCAGCGGATCAGCTGGCGCGCGGGCGGCATGATCGCCGCGGTCGGTTCGGTGCTCATCACGCCGTGGAATCTGTACAACAATCCCGATGTCATCCATTACACGCTCGAAGTGCTCGGCGCTTTCATCGGCCCGCTGTTCGGCGTGCTGATCTGCGACTACTACCTGGTGCGCAAGCAGAAGGTGATCGTCGACGATCTGTTCACCATGTCCGAGCAGGGGACCTACTGGTATCACAAGGGCTATCACCCGGCCGCGGTCGTCGCGACCGCCGTCGGCGCCCTCGTCGCGGTGTTCCCGGTGCTGGCCAACAGCCTGCCCGGCATGCACACCGCCGCCCAGTACAGCTGGTTCATCGGCTGCGGTCTCGGCTTCCTCACCTACTACGCGCTGACCGCGGGCAAGCGCGCGGCGGCCGCCCAGGAGGTCGGTGCCTGATGCGGATCCGGGTCGTCAACCCGAACACCACGCGAGCGATGACCGAGACGATCGAGCAGTGCGCCCTGGCCGTCGTGGGCCCGGGCACGCTGCTCGACGCGGTCACCTCCGAGACCGGTCCGGCCTCCATCGAGAGTCACTACGACGAGGCGATGAGCGTGCCCGGGCTCCTCGCGGCGATCCGGCGCGGCGAAGCCGACGGCGTGGACGGCTACGTCATCGCCTGCTTCGGTGATCCGGGGCTGGACGCGGCCAGGGAACTGGCGGCGGGCCCCGTGATCGGGATCGCGGAGGCGGCGATGCACACCGCGAGCCACCTCGGCCGCGGGTTCAGTGTGGTGACGACCCTCGGCCGCACCCTCGGCCGGGCCGCGGATCTGGCCGAACGCTATGGCATGCAGCGGTTCTGCCTCGGCATCCACGCCTGCGAGCTCCCCGTGCTCGCGCTCGACACCGACCCGGACGCCCGCAAGATCGTGACCGAGGCGTGCCGGACCGCCGTGTCCGCCGACGGATCCGACGCGGTCGTGCTCGGTTGCGCGGGGATGGCCGACCTGTGCGCGCACATCAGCGCCGAGATCGGCGTCCCGGTGATCGACGGCGTGGCGGCGGCGACCCTGACCGTGCAGTCACTGGTGACGCTCGGCCTGCGCAAGTCGGGCAGGGGAGAGTTCGCCACGCCGCCGCCGAAGACCTACACCGGGCTGCTGGAGTCGTTCGGCTCCTGAGCGCCGGGTCAGACCCCGATGGCTTCGGGGGTGAGCTCCGCCAGCACGGCATCGAGATCGTCGACGTCGACGACCAGGCGGGTGAAGTCGGGTCCGTCCAGGTCGATGCGGACGGCGCTGCCGCCGAAAGTGGTGTCCCAGAACTCTTTTCGGCCCTTGCCGCGATAGACGCCGGCCGCGATCACCCCGGGGATGAAGGTGCCGGGGGCGCGGACCCACGGCGGGCGCAGGTCGACCTCGGCGGGGCGGATGCCGGTGATGGCGGCGCGGTCGATCACGACCTGCTGGCGCAGGGCGAGCAGGCGATGCCCGCCGAGTACATGGACCGTCACCGTGTCGTCGTTGATCTCGACCTCGACCATCGCTACCTCACTCGCCGTCGGTGGAACCGTTCCCTGTTCAGAGTCCCCGTCCGGCCTGGTCGGCGACTGTGGCGAGCCTGTGATTTCACCAAGAACATAAAACATCGGCAGATATAGATATGCGCATCTAACTTTGGATCCCTCCCCGGAGTAGGCGGACAGCGTCCTGGCCGGACAAGCGGCAAGGAGGGGTTAGGCCTGGCCGGCGGCGTGCGCCCGGTCGGCGATCTCGAGCACCTCGGCCAGCCACGGCGTGTACCGGCCCGGATGTTCGGCGAGGTCGGCCCGCAGGCTGCCCGGGGCGATCCACGCCCAGGTGGCGACCTCGGCCGGGTCGGGCTGCGGCGGCACCTCACCGGCCACGCCGATCAGGACGTGGTCGTACTCGTGCTCGACCCGGCCGGTGGTCTCGTCGCCGGCGCGATAGCGGAAGGCGCCGACCTCGGTGAGTTCGGCGGCCATGCCGAATTCCTCGCGCAACCGGATGGCGGCGGCTTCGAGCACCGGCTGACCGGGCGCGGGGTGCCCGCAGCAGGTGTTGGCCCACTGCAGCGGGAAGCGGGTCTTGACCGCGGCGCGCTGCTGGATCAGCACGTTGCCGTGGCGATCGAACAGCAGCACCGAGAAGGCGCGGTGGAGCGTGCCCGGTGGCCGATGAGCATCGGCCACCGAGCACGCTCCGATCGCCACACCCGCGTCGTCGACCAGCTCCACGGGCAGGGCTTCGCGGTCGGTCGACGGTTCGGCGAGCTGTTCGGTCACCTGGCCACCTTATCGGCGACGATCATCAGGTACTGGAAGCTCCCCTCGCGGTAGGCGGTGAGGAAGGGCTGCTCGACGCCGGTGGCGAGCTCGGAATGAGTGCGCAGCTCCCAGTAGGGGATGGTGTCGGGCGTGAGGTCGACCACGGTGGTGGGGACCAGACCGTTGTCGGACAGGGCGCGGAAATACTCGCTGCGCGGATGGATCATGCAGCCGTAGTGCGCGTCGATCCAGCTCACCGAGGCCGAGCGGCCCCCGGTCACGTCGTTGGAGCAGCCGGTGATGCACACGTACCGGCCGCCGGGTTCCAGCAGCCGGCTGAACTCGTCGTACAGATCGAACAGGTCGACGTACATGGTGGTCTCGTTGGTCCAGATGCCGCGCACCGATTCGTCGGCGAAGCCGGTGTCGAGCATGTTGCGGAAGTGGAACCGGACCCGGTCGCCGACGCCGCGGGACGCCGCCTGGTCGTTGGCGAAGCCCACCTGGTACTCGGAGATGGAGACCCCGTCGACCTGGCAGCCGAAGCGATCCGCCGCCATGAAACTGGTGCCGCCGCGGCCCGAGCCGCCGTCGACGAGGCGGTCCGCGGTCTGGATCGGACCGAGATGGTCGAGCAGGTAGTCGGCCTGGGCGGTCTCGAGCCGGTGCAGTTCCCGCACGATGCGGTCCTGCCTGGTCGACTCCGGTCCCTCGATGACCGACCAGTCGGGGGCGCCGATGCCGTAGTGGTGGTGGTAGAGACCGTCGACCTCGCCCAGTTTGGTGTTGACCCGGTCGTCGTTGGGATTGTTGTTCCAATACGCCGCGACGGAGCGCTGGTAGGTGGTGCGCAGGACAGTGCTGTCGGTGCGGGGGTTCGCGATGGTCATCGGTCGTCCTCTCCTGGTGCGATGTCGTGGTATCGGCGGCTGCCGGCGTGCCAGGCGCGGTTGCCACCCATCCAGGCCCACAGGCCGGCCAGAAAGCGGCGCAGCTGGGGTGAGCCCGCGGCGGCGAGCGGGGCCGCTTCCCGTTCGAAGCGGTGCATGAGCTCGTCGTGGATCTGTGCGGTCCGCAGGACCGCCTCGGCGCGGCTACAGCCCTCCTCGGCGGCCAGGACCGTCGGCAGATTGAACTCCCTGCCGCCCGAAAGGTCCTCGCGCGCCATCGAATACAGGTCGTTCACCATCTGGGCGGCCAACGCCGCGGTGGTGGTGACCCGTCGGACGGCCGGATCGGTGTACTCGGGGGCACCGAGCTCGTAACCCCCGACGACGTCGATCGGCGCCATACACGGCAGGAAGCTGTGCGGCTGCCGGTTGGTCAGGTACTCCCAGACCGGTGGCATCCGGTCCGCGGCGCGCCAGCCGGCCTCGGCGCCGAGCGCGATGAACCAGCCCGCGATCTCGGTGCGTAACCTGGCCAGCTGCGCCGGGCTCGCGTACCCCGCCAGGCACGCGAAGGAGGTGCGGAAGGCGCGCAGGATCGGGTCGGCCTGCATGGCCTGTTCGAGCCGGGGCGCGTACCGCGCGGGCAGGTGCGCCGGGTCCATCGCGGCCGCGGCGAGCTCGAGCCGGGGGCCGAGTTCGGCGGCGGCGCTGGACGGGGTGCCGTCGGGTGCGGTGTCGCCAGGGGCGTCCTCCTCGCAGTAGTAGTCGTCGACCGACCATTCCGCGACCGCGCAGCGGGCGGCCCCGAGGAGCAGATCGGGGTCGTCGCAATCGGGATGGGCGAGCATGATCAGCCGGCCGAAGTCGGCCTTGCCGAGTTCGTCGAGTCGTCCTTCGTAGAGGCCGATCTCGGCGGCCCAGGCGAGCAGGCCGACATTGACGGCCTCGGCCAGGGCGGGGTCGTCACGTTCGGGTGGTGGACAGTAGAGAGCCGGAATCTGCTGTGGTGCGGTGGGTGTCGTCTCGACGGCGGCACTGCGCCAGAGACTGGTGGTGCCGATTCCGGTCGGGCCGGGTAGCCGGCGCGGACCTGCCGATGGACGCACCGCCGGTGGAACACGCTGCGGGAGAACGGCGGCCGAGGTGCCGAGCCGGGCGAACAGGACCGCGGGTGCGGTCGCGTCGTGGAGCAGGGCGGCCACCGTGCCCGCGAGCTCGGTACTCGCGTGGGGCGCCGCCGCCCTGGTGAGGATCGACACGGCGCGCGCCGCTCAGTCGGCCCGGCGCGCGACGAGGACGTCGTCGAGAACGCCGAGCGCGTCGGGGACCAGCACAGCGGCCGAGTAGTAGCAGCTCACCAGGTACGACATGATCGACTGGTCGTCGATCTGCTTGAACCGGACGTTCAGGCTCGGCTCGTACTCGTCGGGGATACCGGTCTGGTGCAGCCCGACCACACCCTGGTCCTTCTCCCCGATGCGCATCGCCATGATGGAGGTGGTCTGGGTGCCGCTGACGGGGATCTTGCCGCAGGGCAGGATCGGCACGCCGCGCCAGCCGGGTACGCGATGGCCCTGGAACTCCACCGGGTCGGGATACAGTCCGCGGCGCGAACATTCGCGACCGAAGGCCGCGATCGCCTTCGGGTGCGCGAGGAAGAACTTGGTGCCGCGGCGCATGCTCAGCAGCTCGTCCATGTCGTCGGGGGTCGGCGGTCCGGACTCGGTCGTGATGCGCTGCTTGAGATCGCAATTGTTCAGCAAGCCGAACTCCGGGTTGTTCACCAAGTCGTGCTCGCGGCGTTCGTAGAGCGCTTCGACAGTCAGCCGCAGCTGCTGGTCGACCTGGTTCATCGGGTCGTTGAACAGATCCGCGACGCGGGTGTGGATGCGCAGCACGCTCTGCGCCAGGCTGAGCTCGTACTCCCGGGGACTGGCGTCGTAGTCGACGAAGGTGCCCTCGAGCAGGGGCTCCCCGGAATGGCCCGAGGAGATCTCGATATCGGCCTCGCCCTTGGAATTCTGTGTCCGCTGCGGCGTCCGCGCGGCATCGGTGCGAATGCGGGCGAGGTCGGGATTCGTTTCCAGGAATTGTTCGAACGATTGTCTGGGCAGACACAGAATCGTCGTTCTGGTCGCCGTTTTCACGGTGTCGGGCCAGATCGCCGACGGGTCGGTGAGCATGTCCTCGCCGTAGTAGTCGCCGCCCGACAGCATGCCGAGTTTGGTGGCCTCGCCGTATTCGCCGGAGCCGATCCTGGCGAGTTTTCCGTGGACTACCAGAATCACCTGATCCATCGGATTGCCGAATTCGGCCACCACGGCGCCGGGGTCGAGATCGTATTGGACGAAATTGTCGGCCAGCGGGCGCAGCAATTGATCGTCGTCGACATCGCGCAGCGGGGGCAGTTCGCGCAATTCCTGGGGGATCACCCTGGCGCGCGCACCGTCGACGATGAACTCGACCTCGCCGTTGCCGACGGTATGGGTGAGCCGGCGATTGACGCGGTAGATACCGCCCGCGACCTGCACCCACGGCAGGGCGCGGGACAGCCACCGGGAGCTGATGCCCTGCATCTGCGGCTCGGATTTGGTGGTGTGCGCCAGCTGATGCGCCGCGGTGGTGCTGAGGCTCTTACGGACGGAATTGTCTGTGGGCAGCGGCATTTCGATGGTCATGGAGATCCTCACCTCGGGACGGAAATCGGCACGGCCGATCGGCCTGTGCGGCGCGACGGTGCGCGACAGGCTGGGGGTGGGCAACGATGCGAATCGAATGGTCCTGCGCGGATGAAACCGGGCTTGTGAAACGGTGTTACACGAAATGAGAAGCGTGTCAGTGCGTTCCGGACGAGATCGATGGTAGGTGGTCGGTGGCGCGGTTCGCGAGTTATTCGCGAAAACATGGCTGTGACCGGGAGATCCGTTGCGGGGGAGGCGATTGCGGCGCACCAGATGTCCTGGGATGAATCGCGGATCGATGCCGGGATCGGATTCGGAGTAGTTATCGTCGGACCATGTTCACCTGGATATACGAGCTACCGATCTGGCTGGACTTCCTGCTCATCACCGGCACGGCCGTGGGGCTCACCGTGACCGCGATTCTGCTCAGCAGACAGGCGGTGCGGCGCGCGTTCGGGCCCGAGACCGGCTGGAACGAGACCGTCACCATGGTGCTCACCGTCGGTGGGGTGTTCTACGGGTTGCTGCTCGGGCTCATCGCGGCGGCGACCTACGAGTCCTACGACGTGGCGCAGAGCCGCGTCGCCGACGAGGCCGCCGCGGTCGGCACCCTGTATCGGGAGGTGAGTGCCTACCCGGAGCCGTATCGGGAGTTGCTGCGCGACGATCTCGCCGACTACACCCGCGACGTGCTCGACGTCGTCTGGCCCGCGCTGCGGGAGGGCGAGGAGCCGATGGGCGGCACCGCGCTGGTGACCAGGTTCCAGGGTCACCTGCTCGAGTTCCGGCCGGCGAGCAGTGCCGAGGAAATCCTGCACGCCGCCACCATCGACCAGTTCGCTCGCTTCGATTCCGACCGCAGGCACCGGATCAATGCCACCAAAGGCGGCATTCCGGACGTGCTCTGGTGGACGATCCTGGTCGGCGGCGCGGTGAACCTGGTGCTGCTGTGCCTGTTCTGCCTGGGGAAACACGCCCATCTGGTGCTCGGTGGACTGTTCGCGTTCTTCCTCGGTGCGATGATCTTTCTGATCGCCGCGCTGGATTATCCGTTCCGCGGTGATCTCAGTGTGAGCAGCGAGCCGTTCGACAGCGTCTACGTGAACGTGATGGGCCGCTGAACCGCCACGGTGTGACCCGAATCGCCGCAACATGCGGCCTGTCACAGCCGACACATAATGGAGGTCCGGTGTGGTTAGCTCATATGAGCACATCGGGGTGTGTGAGGTGTGTCACTTTCAGCAGGTAGGCCAGGTGGGAACGGTGGATATCAGTCCAAAAGGTGTGGTCGGTTCTATGCAGCGGTTGCTGGCTACCGCGCAGAACGGGCTGGAGGTGATCCGCTTCGGCGGATTGGCACACGACGTCGAGTCCTCGCCCTTCGAGGTCGTCGAGCGCCGACGCATGTACCGGTTGCGCCATTACTTCCCCGACGATACGACGCCCGGCCGTCCGGTGGCGCTGCTGGTGCCGCCGTTGATGGTGAACGCCGACATCTGGGATGTCAACGCCGCCGGCGGCGCGGTCGGCATTCTGCACGCCAGCGGAATCGACTGCTGGGTCATCGATTTCGGCTCGCCGGCCACCGAGGAGGGTGGCTGGGAGCGTGACCTGGCCGACCATGTGCTCGCGGTGGACTCGGCCATCGACACCGTGTGCGAGGCCACCGGCGCGCAGCTGCACCTGATGGGCTACTCGCAGGGCGGCATGTTCGCCTACCAGACCGCCGCCTACCGGTACGGCAAGGGCGTGGCCTCCATCGTCACCTTCGGCAGCCCGGTCGACATCGTCGCGGGCATGCCGTTCGGGCTGCCCTACGGCGTGGTCTCCGAGGTCGCCGACTTCCTGGCCGACCACGTGATGCACCGGCTGCCGATCACCGAGTCGATGGTGCGCATCGGCTTCCAGATGCTCGACCCGGTCAAGACCGCCAAGTCGCGGATCGACTTCCTGCTGCAACTGCACGACCGGGAAGCGTTGCTGCCCAAGGAACGTCAGCGCCGCTTCCTCAACAGCGATGGCTGGGTGGGGTATTCGGGTCCCGCGGTCGCCGATCTGCTCAAGCAGTTCGTCGCGCACAACCGGATGATGCTGGGCGGCTTCGTGATCCGCAATCACCCGATCTCGCTGGCCGAGCTGCGCTGCCCGATCCTGGCCTTCGTCGGCGAGGTCGACGACATCGGCCAGCCGGGTGCCGTGCGTGGCATCGTGCGGGCCGCGCCCAACGCCGAGGTCTACGAAGCCAGTTTGGTGGCAGGGCATTTCGGTCTCGTCGCCGGTTCGACGGCGACCAATCACACCTGGCCGATGGTGCGCGACTGGATCGCCTGGATGGACGGCAACGGCTCGCTGCCCGAGCAGATCGTGCCCATGCGCGAGCACGTCGCGAGCAACGCCCCGCGCACCGCCGCGACCCGGGTGGTGCACACCGCGGCGTCGCTGGCCGAGGCGGGCGCCGGCGTCGGCAAGGCGCTGGAAGGCATCGCCGGCAACACCATTCGTGGTTCGCTCGAGATGGCGGGCGAGGCCGCGCGGGCGCTGCCACGCCTGACCCGGCTCGGCATGATCCAGCCGCACACCCGCATCTCGCTGGGCAAGCTGCTGCACGAGCACGCCAAGCGGGCGCCGCAGAAGGACCTGTTCCTCTTCGACGACCGGGTGCACACCAATGCCGCGGTCGAGGTGCGCATCGACAATGTGGTGCGCGGTTTGATCTCGGTCGGTATCCGGCCCGCCACCCGGGTCGGCGTCGTCATGGAGACCAGGCCGAGCGCGCTGGCCGCCGTCGCCGCGCTCTCGCGCCTCGGCGCCGTCGCGGTCCTGCTGGCCCCCGGCGCCGAGCTGGACCGGGCCATGGAGCTGACCGGCGTGCAGACGCTGATCACCGACCCGGAGAACCTGCGCACCACCGCCGCGACCGGGGCCAGGGTGCTGGTGCTCGGCGGTGGTGACGCCCGGCGGCTCGCGCTGCCGACCACCGACCGGGTGATCGATCTCGAGCAGGTCGACCCGTCCACGGTGCGGGTGCCCGCGTGGTACCGCCCCAACCCGGGCCTGGCGCGCGAGCTCGCGTTCATCCTCGTCATCGGCACCGGTGACCGGCTGGAGGCGAAATACATCACCAACCATCGCTGGGCGCTGTCGGCGTTCGGCACCGCGAGCGCGGCCGACCTCGACCGCCGCGACACCGTGTACTGCCTCGCGCCGCTGCATCACTCGTCGGGGCTGCTGGTGAGCCTCGGCGGCGCGATCGCGGGCGGTAGCCGGATCGCGCTGGCCAGGCCGATGGACCTGGAGCCGGGCCGTTTCGCCGAGGAAGTGCATCGCTACGGCGTCACCGTCATCACCTACACCTGGACGATGCTGCGCGACCTGCTCGACGCGCAGGTCTTCCCGGCCGGGCACAACCACCCGATCCGGCTGTTCATCGGCTCCGGTATGCCCGCTGGGCTGTGGCGGCGCACCGTGGAGCAGTTCGCCCCGGCCCGGGTGCTGGAGTTCTACGCCTCCATCGACGGCGACGTGGTGCTGGCCAATGTGCCGGGCGCCAAGATCGGCTCCAAGGGCAGGCCGGTGCCGGGCACCGCGCATGTCGAGCTGGTCGCCTACGACCCGGTCACCGAGCAGATTCTCGTCGGCGACGACGGTTTCGCGCGGCGCTGCGCCGACAACGAGCCGGGTCTGCTGCTCGGCAAGTCGGTCGACGGCGGTGACCTGTCCGACGGTGGGTTGCGCGGGGTGTTCCGCGCCGGGGACGCCTGGTGGCCGACGGAGAACCTGTTCCGGCGCGACAGCGACGGTGACTACTGGTTGGTCGACCGCCGCGACACGGTGATCCGCACCCCGCGCGGACCGGTGTTCACCCAGCCGATCGTGGACGTGCTCAACGACATCACCCCGGTCGACATGGAGGTCGCCTACGGGCTGCCGACGCCGTCGGGCGTCCTGGCCGCGGCCGCGCTGAGCGTGCGCAAGGGCTTCCGGATCGAACCGGGTGACGTCACCGAGGCGATGCGTGCGCTGGCCCCCGATCAGCGACCCGATCTGGTCTACGTCGTCGACGAGATCCCGCGCAGCACCAGCTTCCGGCCCTCGGCCACGGCGGTGCAGGCCGCGGGTCTGCCGAAGGCGGGGCCGAACACCTGGATCTACCACCGGGAGACCGACACCTACGAGGTGCTCACCGACGCGGCGGCCGCCACCCTGTTCGGCGGCCACTGACTCGGGTATCCGGGCCGATCGGTCGACTCGGGTAGATTGCCCGCGGCACTGATCGGCATCCCCGCGTTCCGGCGTGGGCGGACTCGGAGGTTCGGTAGTGATCGGTTCACGGACGCTCTCGGCACGACTGGCGGCCCCGGTGGCCGTGCTCGCCGCCATGTTCGCGGTCGGTGCGCCGGTCGCGGTCGCCCAGGACGGGCAGGCCGGGCCCGAGTTCTTCACGCCCGCGGCGGATCTGGTGCCGGGCGAGCACGGCTCGGTGATCCGGTCGCGTCCGCTCACCGGCGATCCCGGGGTGCCGGGTGCGCGCAACCACCTGGTGCTGTACCGCTCGGTGGACATGCGGGGCAACCCCGTCGCGGTCTCGGGCACCCTCGCGGTGCCCCAGGGCGAACCGCCCGCAGGCGGCTGGCCGCTGATTTCGTGGGCGCACGGCACCACCGGCACCGCCGACGTGTGCGCGCCGTCCCGTGACACCGGCGCGACGTTCCCCGCGCACGACTACACCGCCCTGGCCCGCGAGGTCCAGGCGCGGTGGGTGGCCGCCGGTTACGCGGTGGCCCAGACCGACTACCAGGGGCTCGGCACGCCGGGCCCGCACGGCTATCTGATCGGGGAGGCCGAGCAGCGCGCCGTCGCCGATATGGCCACGGCGGCACGGGTGATCGCGCCCGAGATCGGCAGCGGGTGGGTGGCGATGGGGCACTCGCAGGGCGGACAGGCCGCGGTGTTCGCGAACGCGCGGTCCCAGGAGTGGGCGCCGGGGATGCGGCTGCTCGGTGCGGTGGCGATGGCGCCCGCGTCGCACCTGGGGCCGGTGGTGCGTGGGCTGGGGCTGATCGGCCGGGCCGGTGCCGCGGCGGACGTGGTCCCGGCCGGGTCGGTGGCGTTCCTGCCGCTGTTCCTCCGTGGCGCCGAGACCGTCGCCGCGATCGATCCGCCGACTTTCCTTGCGCCGCAGGCCTTGTCGATGCTCGGACAAGCCGACGACCGCTGCATCGGGCAACTGCGGGCGGCCGATTCCTGGGGCGGACTCGACCCGGGCACGGTGTTCACCGAGGATCCGCGGGTCGACGCGCTCGCCGGGGTACTCGACGCCAACGACCCCAGCTCGCTGCCGCTGACCACCCCGCTGCTGGTGCAGCAGGGTTCCGGCGACACCGTGGTGCTGCCGCTCGCGACCGATGCCATGGTCGCCCGGCAGCGGGCGGCCGGTCACGCGGTGGACTATCACACCTACCCCGGCGTCGATCATCGCGGCCTGCTCGCCGCGGGCTACGGCGCCGCGCTGGCCTGGGTGAACGCGCGCTTCGGCCGCTGAGACCCGGCTGGTGCCGGGCGACTACACCTGGAACTCGGTGACCGCGTCGATGACGCGAGCCTGCTGCGCCTGCGACAGCAGCGGCCACAGCGGTAGCCGCACGATCGTCGCCGAGAAGTTCGCCGATCGGGTGCACGGCACCGGCGTGCGGCCGTACTTGAGCCCGGCCGGGCTGGAATCGAGCGGAATGTAGTGGAACGGCGCGACGATGCCGCGCTCGGCGAGGTGGCCGATGATGCGGTCGCGGCTCTCCTCGGTCGGCATCCGCAGGTAGAACAGGTGCGCGGTGTGGCCGCGGTCGGCGGGCACCGTCATGGGGCGCACATCGTTGCGGGCCGCCCACTCCGGCAGCGCCGCCGCGTAGGTGTCCCACACCCGGTGCCGCTGCCGCTGGATGGTGTCGAACTCGGCCAGCTGGGCGTCGAGGACCGCCGCGTTGAGCTCGCTGGGCAGGTAGCTGGAGCCGATGTCCTGCCAGGAGTACTTGTCGACCTGACCACGCAGGAAGCGGGCGCGGTCGGTGCCCTTCTCGCGCATGATCTCGGCGCGACCCATCAGGATCTCGTCCGAGAGCAGCAGCGCGCCGCCCTCGCCGCAGTGCACGTTCTTGGTGTCGTGGAAGCTCTGGGTACCCAGCGTGCCGATGGTGCCGAGCTGCCTGCCGCGCCAGGTGCCGCCGAGACCGTGCGCGTTGTCCTCGATGATCGCCAAGCCGTGCTGGGCGGCCAGCGCGAGCAGCGGCTCCATGTCGGCGGCCACCCCGCCGTAGTGCATGACGACGATCGCCTTGGTGCGGTCGGTGATCGCGGCCGCCGCGGCCGCCGGATCGATGTTGCCGGTCGAATCGTCGATGTCGACGAACACACATGTCGACCCGCGCAGCGCCATCGCCGTGGCCGCCGAGGTGAACGCGAAACTCGGGACGATCACCTCGTCCTCGGGGCCCAGTTCCAGCAGCAGCGCGCCGAGTTCGAGAGCGTGCGTGCACGAGGTGGTGAGCAGCGCGTGCCCGGCGCCGGTGATGGCCTTGATCTTCGCCGTCGCCGACTTGGTGAACGTGCCGTCACCGTGACTGTGATCGGAGTCGAGCACGGCCAGCAGATTGGCGCGCTCGGCGGCGGCGCGGAACGGCCTGCTGAAGATGATGCGCTCGTTCACTCGTGGTGACCCTTCTCCGCCGCGGCTGCCGGCGCCACGGCGTCGACTCGATGAGGCACAGCCGGCGCATGCATCGTATCCGGGCGCGGAGTCGGGGTCTCGACGGTCAGGTACAGCGGCTTGCCGACCAGGATGTGCAGCGCCACACCGAGATACTCGGCGATCAGGCCCAGCGAGAACAGGGTCGCCCCCGAGCACAACAGCAGCACGACGATGATCGACGCCCAACCCTCGGGATCGTGGTTGTCCTGGGTCAGCGCCTGCACGATGACCACGGCGGCCATGATCACTCCGGCCAGCGCCAGGGTCACCCCGAGCATGCTGACCAGGCGCAGACCACGGGTGCCGCTGCACAGCACCATCTTCCAGAACAGCGAGAACAGGCGGCGGTAGTTGTAGCCGGACTCCTCGCGGCCTTCGGCACGCAAGACCACCGGCACCTGCACGGCGTTGCCGACCACCCAGGTCAGCGCCACGTCCAGGTACACACCGTTGGCGGCGACCTCGGCCAGCTGACGGCCGATGTCACCGCGGATCAGCCGGAAGCTCTCGAAGCGCGTCGAATCCGGGAACGCGAACACCGTCGCGAGCACGATCTTGGCCCCACGCGAGGTGAGGTTGCGCAGGAAACCGTGCGGGCGGGTGTTGGTCGGCTTGGAGTAGACCAGGTCCGCGCGCGAGGCCAGCGCCGCGTCGAGGAAATCGGCGATGAACGCCGGGTCGTGCTGACCGTCCTCGTCCATGGTGACGATCCAGTCGCCGCGCGCGGCCGCCATCCCCGCGATCGTGGCGGCGTCCTGGCCGAAGTTGCGGCTCAACCAGACCGGGCGCACCTGCGGGTACGTGCGGGCCAGCTCCTGCAGCACCACGTCCGACCGGTCGGGGCCGTTGTCGTGCACGAGGATGATCTCCTCGACCGCGAACCGGGCGCCGGCGGCGGACGTCGACGGACCGGTCAGCCGATCCAGCTCGGCGACCAGGGCAGCGATCGTCTCCTCGCCGCGATACACCGGCACGACCACCGACACCGAATGCACCGGGCGCGATCCGTCGCGGTCGGGCGCACCGGCACGCAGGACGGCGCCGGGGCGGGACGAGGGTGCGGGAGGAAGCGGCATCGTCGACTTTCGTGTGTTTTGGCGGCGGGCGCCGAGGACAGCAGAGACTCCTGCGGTGGTGCGCACTTTAACACCGGAATGCGACACCTCGTGGTGTGGCCAGGGGCGATCGGGGACACCCGGTCCAAGCCCCGTGCGACGGTGCCGATGTGGTCGCTTGCCTGTAGGGTCTGGTCCTCGTGGTGGAAAGTAGAACCCCTCCCCGTCGTGCCGTGTACCTGTGGGGCTTGATCACCTCCCTCGGAGTGATCGCGGGCTTCGGCGCGGTTCTGCTGGCCAACGCCAGACACTTCTACACCGACGACACCGAATCCCAGTACGTGCCGCTGTGGGTGATGCTCGGCAGGCGGCTGCGCGACGGCGATCTGCCGGTGATGGTGCCCGAGCACTGGATGGCCGGAAACTACGCGATCGAGGAAGCGGGACTGCTGAATCCGCCGCAGCTGCTGATCGATCTGATCGCGCCCTCGGTGGACAATCTCGTGCTGTACGCGACCGTGGTGAAGCTGATCTTCGCGATCATCCTCGGCCTCGGCGTCTACCGGATCTGCCTGGCCTACGGCGCGAAGGTGCAGTGGGCCGCGCTGGCCGGCGTCTCGATCCCGTTCACCGGGTGGCTGCTGTTCTTCGACGAGGCCAGCTGGATGACCGCGTTCACCGGCACCGCCTGGATGGTGCACGCGTGGGCCTCGGGCGTGCGCTACGCGCGGGGCCGGGGCGGGCCGATCCCGGTGTTCGTCTACCTGTACCTGGCGATCTCGGTGCAGTACATCTTCCCCGCGGTCGAGGCCGGTCTGATGATCGGCGCTGTCGCGGTGGGCGAGCTGATCTACCAGAAGGCCTGGCGGCCCCCGCTGAAGCTGCTGATGGTCTCCGGACTGGCCGCGCTCGCCGGGCTGGCGACGTATCTGCCGTCCATGCTGTCGGCGAAGGTGACCTGGCGCGGTACCGCCCAGATCAACAACGACCAGTTCCTCACCGTGCCGTGGTCGGAATCGCTGAACGCGAGCCTGCCTTCGACGCTGCCCGCCTTCACCTCGTGGTGGGGCTATGTGCAGCCGCTGCCGGTGGTCTACATCGCCTGGTTCCTGATCCCGGCGCTGGCGTTCATCGACTGGGGCCGGGCGCGGGCCGCCTGGCGCGAGCTCAGCGGTATCGCGCTGTTCGCGATCGCGGCGCTGATGTGGACCGCCGGCCCCGGCACGATCGGCCCGCTGCGCTGGCCGGCGCGCGTGCTGCCGATGGTCGCGCTGGGTCTGCTGCTGCTGGTCTGCGTGCTGCTCGGACGGTTCGCCACCTTCAAGGACTGGCGTTCGCGCGGCATCGCCGCGGCGGTGCTGATCGGGCTGCTGTGGGTGCGCTCGTTCTCGGCCGACCCGCACAACTGGCTGGTCCACATCGGCGCCGCGCTGGTGCTGGCCGCGCTCGGCGCGGGCGTGGTGTGGCTGGCGGTGAACAGGGGCACCTCGGCGGCGGTCGCACTGGCGATCGTCGCGGTCTTCCCGATCGCCTACTTCCAGGTCGACCGGGCGCAACCGACGCCGATGAGCTGGAACCTGCCCAGCGACCGCGCCGCGGCCATGGCGGCGTTCCCCGACTTCGCGGGCACCACCCTGCAGTTGGGTGATCGCGCGCTGATCCAGCCGGGGGAACGCACGCTCGACGGCGCCTACGGCTCGCTGGTGTTCGGCAACTACGCCAAGGATCTCGAGCTCACCTACGTCAGCGGCTACACCCCCAACGGGCACTACTGGTTCGGCGACATGCTCTGCATGCGCTGGGACACCAGCGTCTGCCCCGACGCGTACCGGCGCGCGTTCGCGGTCGAGCCGTCGACCGGCAAGACCATCGTCGACCTGATGAACGTCGACCGTGTCGTCCTGCAGCGCGCGCTCTACCCGGACGCGCGCGCCCAGGAAGCTCCCACGGGCTGGAAGTGGGTCGACTACCCGGGCCACGAGAAGTACATCGCGGTGCTCGAACGCGAGAACGGTCTGATCTCCACCCGCAACGGCCGCGTCTCCGTGGTCGAGGGCGGTACCGCGGTCTCGGTGTCGGAGACCGACACCACCAGCCGGGTCCGGGTCAGTTCCGACAACGGCGGCCGGGTGGTGTTCGCCCGGCTGGGCTGGCCGGGCTACCGGGTGAGTATCGACGGCAAGGACGTGCCGTTCAAGGTCGTCGCCAAGAGCTTCGTCGCGGTCGACATCCCGGCAGGCACTCGTAACGGCGACCTCGAGCTGACCTGGCGTCCGCCGGGCTGGAAGATCGGCGGCGCCGCCATCGCGCTCGGGTTGCTCGGCCTCGGGCTGTTCCAGTGGCTCTACGTGCGCGGACGCAAGCCCGAGGACGAACCGGACGCGCCCACGGCCGAGTCGATCCCGACCGAGGACGCCGAGCTCGCGGAGGCGGTGCGATGACCACCGAGGCGGCGTCGGCCGGCGGCGTGCTCGAGACGCCGGGCCCGCTGCTGCGGATCGTCAAGCGTCAGGAGCTGGCGTTCGCGATCGTCGGCGGGTTCAACACCCTGCTCGGCATGGCGCTGGCCGTGTTCTGGCTGGGCGTGCTCGGCGACGGCAGGCCGGGTCTGGCGGTCGTCGCCGCGTACGCGGTGAGCACGGTCATCGCCTTCGTGCTGCACCGGACGCTGGTGTTCCGGGTGCGCGGGCACCTGCTGCGTGACTTCGTCGCCTTCTGCGGGGTGAACGCGGGCGGATTGGTCCTCAACGTGATCCTGGTCGAGGTGGCCGTGACGGCCTTGGGGTTCCCGGCCGCGCCCGCCTCGGTGATCGTGATGGGTCTGGTTGCGGTGCTCAGCTTCTTCGGGCACCGCTACATCTCGTTCCGGCGGGCGCGGTAGGTTAGGGACATGGCGCACGAATCCACCCTCGACGCAACCCTGCTCGGCCTGCTGGCCTGCCCTCAGGACAAGGGCCCGCTGCAGCTGGTGCGCACCGAAGCGGACGCGAGCGTGCTCTACAACCCGCGCCTGCGCCGCGCCTACCCGATCGACAACGGCATCCCGGTACTGCTGATCGACGAGGCGCGCGACGTGAGCGACGCCGAACACGAGTTCTTCACCGCTCAGTCCTGAGCGGAACGGCGAACAGCGCCGCGGCCCCGGCGATCAGCGCGATCCCGGTCAGCAGCAGCGCCGCTCGTCCACCCCACACCTGCGCGAGTACCCCGATCGCCACCGTCGACAGGGCGACGACGGCGCTGTTGGTGACGGTCCAGGCGGTCAGCACGCGGGTGGTGACCCCCGGTGCGATCCGTTCGAGCCGGTAGGTCGCGAACACCGGGGTGAACACCGCCATCGCCGCCACGATCCAGGTCTGGATCACCAGCACGACGACCATCCCCGCCACGCCGGGCGGTGTCCACGCCAGAAAGATCGACGCGCCGACCCGCGCGATCCCCGCACAGCGCAGGACCGCGGCCGCGCCGACCCGGCGCACCAGCGGCCCGGTCAGCCGGGTCGCCGCGAGACCGCCGAGACACGGCAGCCCCAAGACGATGCCGTACTGCCAGGTCGCGAAGCCGAGATCGCGGATGAGCAGCACCGTCAGCACGGGCGCGCTGCCCATGATCAACCCGCTGACCAGGCAGGTGTGCACGCACAGCCGGCGCAGCGCCGGATCCGCGCGGATGATCCGCAGGCCCGCCCCGGTCCCGCCGACGACCGCCGACCCGGCCGCGACCGACTCGCGGGCCCGGATCCCGGCCAGCGCCCAGGCCGACCCGAGATAGCTGACCGCGTCGATCACGACCGTGATCACCGGCCCGAAGATTCCGAACAGCACCCCGCCGACGGGCGGCCCGGTCGCGGTGACCGCCCACTGTGTCGCCTCGAGCCTGCTGTTGGCCGACAGCAGCAGCTCCGGCGGCGTCACCGCGCGCAGCAGCGCACCACGCGCGGCGGTGAACACGATCGTCGCCGCGGCGGTGACAGCCGCGACCACCACCAGCAGCCCGTACCCGAGCATCCCCAGCCACCACGCCACGGCCACGCTCGCCAGCACCGCGCACCGCACCAGATCGGCGCCGATCAGCACCGCGCGCTTGGGCACGCGTTCGGCCCAGCCACCCAGCGGCGCCGCCAGCACCGCGCCCGCCGCGGGCCCGATCGCGGCCAGCGCGGCCACCGCGAAGGCCCCGGCCCGCAGCTGCGTCACCGCGAGCAGGGCGAACGAATCCATCGCGATCCGGCTGCCGAGGCCACTGACCCCGAACGAGGTCCACAGCCGGGTGAAATCGCGGCCGAGTCGGGGCGCCCAGACGGCGGTGCTACGCATGCCCGACACCGAATCACCGCGCACCCCAGCCGATCAAACAACCGCAGCGCGCGATGCGCACAACCCGCGGTTGTCCGCCGAAGTCCGCGCGCCTGTCTAGGGTGGGTGCCGTGGATTTCCGAGCCGTCGCCACCTTCGTCGCCGTCGTCGACACCGGGCAGTTCCAGGAGGCCGCGGCCGATCTCGGCATCAGTCAGCAGGCGGTGTCCAAGCGCATCGCGGGCCTCGAGGCCGAGTACGGCACCCAGCTGTTCCGCCGCACTCCGCACGGCGCCGAGCTGACCGCGACCGGCCGGATGCTGCTGCCGCACGCCCGCGAAATCCTGCTGGCCTGCCGCCGCGCGGAGGCAGCGCTGCGGCCGCCGACGCGACCGCTGCGCGTCGACGTCATCGCCACCCGGGTCGGTTCGGCCGCCCTGTTGCGGCGTTTTCATCACGCCCATCCCGCCGTGCAACTCGACGTGCTGACCCTGCGCGGGGACGCCGCCCTGCGGGCGGTCGCGGACGGCGAGATCGACGCGGCGCTGCTGGCGGTCGCGACGCCGCTACCGGAGGCCGTCCTCGCCCGCCGGGTCTACGACGAACCGCTGCAGCTGCTCGTCGGCTCGGAACATCCTCTGGCCGAACGGCATTCGATCCGGCTGGCCGAACTGCGCGAGGTGCGCCTGTGGATGCCGGGTTTGGCGCCCGGCACCGAATGGGACGCCTACTACCGCGACCTGACCGCCGACTTCGCCCTCGACATCGACCGCGCCGGACCCAATTTCGGGATGGAACACCTCCTCGACACGATCGGCGACGACCCACGGACCGCGACTCTGATCGGCGTCGACACCCGCATCGACGCCGGATCGCGCCGCACCCTGCGCCGCATCGAGCTGACCGACCCGACCCCCTGCTACCCCTGGTCGGTCTGCGTGCGCGCCGACGACCAGCATCCGGCCGTGCCCACCCTGCTCGACCATCTCGCCCGCGACCGCCCCGCCGAACCGGCCGACCGCTGGCTACCGCCGTGGGCGCCCGCCGAAAGCCTGCCTCACCGGATCTCGCCGGTCAGGTAGCGCTGCACCGTGGGACCGACCGCGGCGACGACCTCGTCGATCGGCATCGAGGCCAGCGGCTCGATGTCGACGATCTTGCGGGCGGTGAGCAATCCGACCATCTGCGACGCCGCCAGCGCCACCCGCGCGCGGCCGTCGTCGGTGGGGGTGGCGATCCGCACGCGCACCCGCTCGAGCACCACCTGGAGCAGGAACGTTCGGGCCAGATTCGTCTCGCCGCCGCCGAAGATGCTGCGCACCATGGCCACGATGCCCGGCCCGGCGGGGGAGTCCCACACCCCGACCACCGCGCGCACGATCGTCGGCCCGAGCTCGTCCAGCGGCGCGCGATCGACCGCGGCCAACGTCGCCTCCGGGTCGGCAGGGAACGCCACGACGGCGGCGAACAACTGCTGCTTGGTGCCGAAATAGTGGTGCACCAGGGCGGGATCGACATCGGCGTCGCCGGCGATCGCCCGGATCGAGGTCTTGTCGAAACCGGTGTCGGCGAACCGGATCCGGGCCGCGTCGAGAATCGCCGCGCGGGTATCGGTATTGCCGGGCCTGCGCCCGGTCCGACCGGAGCGCGCAGGGCCCGTACCGGATTCGCCGTCACTCATGGATCCGTGTCTCCTCGTCCGTCAGGGGGTCCGTCGACGCAGGGTAGCCGCGCCCAGGCACAGGGCGACCACCGCGAACCCGGCGACGATCGCGATGTCCACCCACATGGTCGCGGTCGGCTCCGGATGCAGCGATACCTGCTGCAGCGCGTCCACCGCATAGCTCAACGGCATCACATTGCTGATCGCCTCCAGCCAGTCGGGCAGCCGATCGCGCGGAACGAGCAAGCCGCACAGGAAGATCTGCGGGGCCACGACCACCGGCATGAACTGCACGGCCTGGAACTCGGTGCGCGCGAACGCGCTGGCCAGCAGGCCCAGCGCCACCCCGCAGACCGCGTCGACCATGGCGATGAGCATGACCCAGCCGGGATTGCCCGCCGCGTTCATCCCGAGCAGCCAGAACGCGACCAGGCAGGCGACGGCGGCCTGCGCGGCGGCGGCCAGCGAGAAGGCACTGCCGTAGCCCGCCAGCAGGTCGAGCTTGCGCAACGGGGTGGTGAGCAGACGCTCGAGCGTGCCCGAGGTGCGTTCGCGCTGCATCGCGATGGCGGTGATCAGGAACATGACGATGAACGGCAGGATCCCGAGCATGGTGATGCCGACCCGGTCGAAGATCGTCAGCGGGGCGTGCGGCGGGCCCGGGGCGTCCTGATAGATGAAGTACAGCAACGTCATCAGCAGCGCCGGGACCACCAGGATCATCGCCACGGTGCGGTGATCGTTGCGCAGCTGCCGCAGGATCCGGCCGGTGGTGGCGGTGTAGGGGCGCAGGGTGGTACTCATGCGCGCTCTCCCATCGTGATCAGGGTGAGGAAGGCGGTCTCGAGGTTCTGTTCCTCGGTGCGTTCACGCAGTTCGTCGGGGCTGAGCTGGGCGAGCAGGTGGCCGTCGCGCATCAGCAGTAGCCGATCGCAGTGGTCGGCCTCGTCCATCACGTGACTCGAGACGAGCAGGGTCGTTCCCGCCGCGGCCAATTCGCGGAACTGCTTCCACAGCTCCACCCGCAGCACCGGGTCGAGCCCGACGGTCGGTTCGTCCAGGACCAGCAGCTCCGGTCTGCCGACCAGCGCGCAGGCCAGCGACGCCCTGGTCTGCTGCCCGCCCGAGAGCTGGTCGCCGAGCTGATCGGCGTACTCGCCCAAACCGACTGCGGTGAGCGCGGATTCGACGTCGTCGCGGTCGCGGCCGTAGAGCGCGGCGTAATAGCCGACGTTCTCGCGGACGCTGATGTCGGCGTAGATGCTCGGCGCCTGGGTGACGTAGCCGACCCGGCGCCGCAGCCCGGCGCTGCCCGCCGGTTCGCCGAGCACGGTGACGCTGCCCGATTCGATGATCTGTGTGCCGACGACGCTGCGCATCAGGGTGGTCTTGCCGCAGCCGGACGGGCCGAGCAGGCCGGTGATCGAGCCGCGCGGGATGTCGAGGGTGAGCCCGTGCAGGACGGTGCGTTTTCCGCGAGTGACGGTGAGTCCGTCGACCCGGATCGCGGTCGGTGGCGGAGCGGGGTGCGACATGGTCGCCTCAATTCATCGAGTGTTGAATTCACTACGTGATGAATTTAGCGCGACCCTGTCGGCGGGACAAGGGTCAGTGCGCGTGTCGAGGGGGTGTCCCGGCCTGTTGACCAGGCTCGACGACCACGAACTGGCCCATCATGCCCAGGTCCTCGTGCCAGAGCAGATGGCAGTGATACATGTACGGCGTGTCTGGGTCGGCGGGTCCGTCGAAGCGCAGCGCCAGCGTCGCGGTGGTGTTCGGCGGGAGGAAGATCGTGTCCTTGGCGCCGGTCAGCTCGGGCGGCGGCGGGGCGCCCGCGTAGTCGAGCACCCGGAACTGCACGTCGTGGACGTGGAAGTTGTGCGGCATCCCGTCGGCATTGCGGACCACCCATTTCTCGGTCGTGCCGCGGGTGACGGTCGCGTCGACGCGGTCCATCGCCATCGGCGCGCCGTTGATGCCGGCGAGGGTGAGATCGAAGTGGCGCTCCACCGCGGTGTCGGAGCCGTCCGGCGTCGACGGCGGGACGAGGGTGTCGGGCAGCGCGGGGGAGGGGCGCAGCGCGTCGGCGGCTCTGAGCTCGAGGACGTCGAACCGGTCGTCGCCCCCGGAGAACCGGTTGGTCCAGAAGTCCAGGCCGACGTCGAGTTGCTCGCTGCGCAGCACCGCGCGCTCACCCGGGTGCATCCGCACCACGATCTCGGCGCGCTCGCCCGGCGAAAGGCGCACGGCCGTCATCGTTTCCGGACGTTCGAGCAGGCCGCCGTCGGAGGCGATCAGCGAGAACCGCTTGCTGTCGCGGAAGGCGAAGTTGTAGATCCGCGCGGTCGAAGCGTTGAGCAGGCGCAGCCGGACCAGTTCGTCGCCGACCTCCTGGTACGGCGCGAGGGTGCCGTTGACCAGCAGTCGATCACCGAGGAAGCCGACATCGCGGAAGGTCGCGTGGCTGCCGTCGAAGCGGTCGCCGCGCAGGCGGATGTCCTGCACGATCACCGGGATGTCGTCGACGCCGTAGGCGTCCGGCAGCGGCAGGGCGGTCGCCGCGTCGTCGTCGACGAGGAACAGGCCCGCCAGGCCGCGGCGGACGTGATCCTCGGTCGCGCCGTGCGGGTGCGGGTGGTACCACAGCGTCGAAGCCGGTTGCGCGACAGTCCATTCCGGTGTCCACGTCTGGCCCGCGTCGACCATCTGGTGCGGTCCGCCGTCCATCTTCGCCGGTAGGTGCATGCCGTGCCAGTGCACCGTCGACGCCTCGGGCAGCTGGTTGCGCACGCGGACCCGCACCTGCTCGCCGCGCGCCGCGCGCAGGGTCGGGCCGAGGTAGCTGCCGTTGAATCCCCAGGTCTCGGTCGACCGGCCGGGCTCGAATTCGGTGGTGCCGGAACGCATGTCGAGGGCGAACACCCGGGCGCCGTCCGGGTCGACAGTCGAGGGTGCCAGCGGGGGGATCGCCAGCGGCCGCGCGAATTCCGTGGTGCCGACGGTGGAGACGTCGGCACGGGCCCAGGTCCAGGTCACCAGCCCGGCGATCGCGAGTACCAGGGTGAGGGCGAGCGCGCCCGCGCCGAGCAGTATCCGGCGCACGCGGCCGGGGCGAGAAGGGGAAGCCATGTCCCGACGGTAGGGACGGTGCCAGGGCGCGCACATCGGGATGATTCCCCCACCCGACCCTGGCTCGCACCCTGATCGGATCGACATCCGGGCTGGTCACCGTGGATGTCCGGGTCCCCGGCAGGTTGTGTGATGTGAGTCACAAAGACGAGGTGTCACGTTCCTGCGAGGTCGTTTGTCCTATCGACATCCCACCGACAAAGGAGCACCGCAATGAACACCACCACGCACCGCATCGTCGTCCTCGGCGCCGGCTACACCGGCATGCTGGCCGCGATCCGCCTTGCCCGGCGGACCCGCAAGCTCGACGTCGCGATCACCCTGGTCAACCCGTCGGCGCGGTTCACCGAGCGGCTGCGGATGCACCAGATCGCCGCCGGTCAGGAACTGGCGAACCACCACATCCCGGATCTGCTCGCCGGCACCGGGATCGATTTCGTGCAGGGCCGGGCGATCGCCGTCGACCCGGACGCGCGCCGTGTGCACGTCGAGGGCATCGGCGAGCTCGCCTACGACGAACTGGTCTACGCCCTGGGCAGCACCACCGACACCACCACCGTCCCCGGTGTCGCCGAGCACGCCTGGACCCTGAACGATCCTCGCCTGGCGCACGAATTCGCCGGCGAACTCACCACGCTCGCCGCGACCGGCGGTGCGGTGACGGTGTGCGGCGGCGGCCTGACCGGCATCGAGGCGGCCACCGAGATCGCTGAGAGCCATCCGGGCCTGCGTGTGACCCTGATCAGCTCGTCCGAGCCGGGCGCCATGATGGGGCAGCAGGCGCGTGCCCACCTGAACAGGGTGATGGACCGGCTCGGCATCGTGCGCGCGACCGGCCTGCGCGTCACCAAGGTGCTGCCCGACGCGGTCGAGCTCGCCGACGGCACCAGGGTCGAGGCCGATCTCACCCTGTGGACCAGTGGCGTGCGGGTCTCGCCGCTGGCCGCCGAGGCGGGCATCGCGACCGACGAGCGCGGCCTGATCGTCGTCGACCCCACCCTGAAGTCGCTGTCGCACCCCACGGTTCACGCGATCGGTGACGCCGCCGCGATCCACCAGGCCTGGGGACAGATCCACGGCACCTGCCAGAGCGGCCTGCCCACCGCCGCCTACACGGCCGACGCGATCGCCGCCGAGCTGCGCGGCAAGCAGGTGCGGCCGTTCCGGTTCGGCTACTTCCACCAGCCGGTGAGCCTGGGCCGCCGCGACGCGGTCATCCAGTTCACCAACGCCGACGACACCCCGCGCCGGTTCTATCTGACCGGCTGGGCCGCCCGGACCTACAAGCAGATGGTCAGCAGCAGCCCCGTCCCGACGTTCAAGGCCAGCCGGAAGATGATCATGAACGTCCAGCTGTCCAAGGGCGGCAAGGCGACTCGCGCCACCGCGTGAGCGAACCGAGCGAGCATGCCATGGTTGACCCCATGCCAGACCAGGATCCCTTCCTCGAGCACCGCAGGCTGCTGTTCTCGACCGCCTACCGCATGCTCGGCACCGTCACCGATGCCGAGGACATCCTGCAGGACGCGTGGATCAAGTGGAACGCCACCGATCGCGCCGCCGTCGAGCACCCGAAGGCGTACCTGGTCCGCACGGTCACCAACCTGTCGCTGAACCGGCTCACCTCCGCCAGGGTGACCCGCGAGACCTACGTCGGCCCCTGGTTGCCCGAGCCGGTGCTGACCTCACCCGACATCGCCGAGGACACCGCTTTGGCCGACACCGTCTCCACCGCGATGCTGGTGGTCCTGGAAACCCTGACCCCCGTCGAACGCGCGGTCTTCCTGCTGCGCGAGGTCTTCGGCTACTCGCACGCCGAGATCGCCGAGGCCCTGGACCGTTCCGAGGCGAGCGTGCGCCAGATCGCGCACCGCGCCAAGAACCACGTGCAGTCGCGGCGCCCGCGCTTCGATACCGACAAGGCCGCGCGCGCCCACATCACCGAGAGGTTCATGGCCGCCTGCGCGGGCGGCGACCTGAACGCGCTGATGGACCTGCTGGCCCCCGACGTGACCTGCTGGTCCGACGGTGGTGGCGTGGTCACCGCGGCGCGCAGGCCGCTCTACGGCCCGGACCACGTCGCCCGCTGGATTCTCGGCGTGCTGGCCAAACCGTCCTCGGCGGGTGCCGAACTCAGCGCCGCCGAGATCAACGGCGAACTCGGCACGCTCGCCTCCTTCGGCGGCAACCCCGGCGCCGCCTTCACCTTCGACCTCGTCGACGGACGCATCCAGAATCTGCGCTTCCAGGTCAACCCGGGCAAGCTGGCCGGGCTCTACCGCGGCACCGAGCTGCTCGGCTGAACCGACCGGTCGCCATGCCGCGCGGCGCTCCCGCCGCCGACCTACTATTCGCCGGTGACAGATACATCTCCGGCGCCCAGCCTCGACGGCGGGCAGGTGCGGGTCTCCACCCTCGAACTGTTCTTCGATCTCGTCTTCGTCTTCACCATCACCCAGCTGACCCATGTCTTCGTGCACCACCCGAACTGGGAGGCGCTGCTGCAGGTGGCGTTGATGTTCGGGGTGATCTGGTGGATGTACGGCGGGTACGTGTGGTTGACCAACGAGGTCGCGCCGAGCAGTTCCTCGCGCCGCACCTGGTTGCTGGTCGGCATGTCGGCGTTCTTCGTGCTCGCGCTCGCCGTGCCGGATGCCTTCCACGGCACGGGGATCGCGTTCGGCGTGGGGTACGCGCTGGTGACCGCGATCCACACGGCGATGTTCGCCTCCGCGGGAGGCGCGTCGGCGAGCCTGGCGATCCGGCGGATCGGGCCGCTGAACGCGCTGTCGGCCGCGCTCGTGCTCGGCGGCGGATTCACCCATCCGCCGGTGCAGTACCTGCTGTGGGCGGCGGCGTTCGCGGTGCAGATCCTCAGCCCGTACCTGGTCGACGCCGGCGGATTCGTGGTGCGCGCCTCGCACTTCTGCGAACGGCACGGACTGGTGATCATCGTCGCGCTCGGTGAGTCGATCGTCGCGCTCGGTGTCGGCTTGGCCGAGGAGCCGATCACGGTCGGGCTGATGGCGATGGTCGCCCTCGGTCTGGCGCTCGCGTACGTGCTGTGGTGGGCCTACTTCGGCTTCGACGACGAACGCGGCGAACACGCCCTGGCCGCACGCCCGGAGACCGAACGGGTTCGCCCGGCCCTGGTCGCCTACGACTACGCCTACTACCCGCTGCTGATCGGCGTCATCCTGACCTCGGCGGGCATCGCGCTGAGCATCGCGCACGGCGACGAGCCGGTGGGCTGGGGTGCGGCGGGCGCGCTGTCCGGCGGTGTCGCGCTCTACTTCGCCGGCCAGGCCTGGTTCCGCGCGACGCTCGGCCTGGCCGGTGCCCGCGCCAGGCTGATCGGGGCCGTCGTGGTCGCCGCGACCGCGCCGATCGGGGTGCACACGGTCGCGTGGGTGCAGCTCGCCGCGCTGGTCACCCTCGCCTACGCGGTCGTCATCCTCGACGACCGGCGCATTCTGCGCGCGGGTCAGCACAGCGCCTACGCCTGACCCGCCCGCGCCGGGATGGGTGACAATGGCGGTCGTGTCCGCTCAGGAACTGGCCGTCGATCCACCCACCGCCGCGCGCAGGCTGCTCGGCGCTACCCTGTCGTCCGGGCCGGTGTCGCTGCGCATCGTCGAGGTCGAGGCCTACGGCAGCGATCCGGCAGGCCCGTGGCCCGATCCGGCCGCCCATTCCTGGCCGGGGCCGACCGCCCGCAACGCGGTGATGTTCGGCCCCGCCGGGCGGCTCTACGTGTACCGCTCCTACGGAATCCACCTGTGCGTCAACGTGACCACCGGCTTCGACGGAATCGCCGGCGCGGTGCTGGTCCGGGCGGGGGAGGTGGTCGCCGGCGGGGAGATCGCTCGCCAACGGCGACCCGCGGCCCGCAGCGACGCCGATCTGGCGCGCGGACCGGGCAATGTCGGCAGCGCGCTCGGAATCAGCCTGGCCGACTACGGAACCGAGCTGTTCGATCCCTTCGCCGAGATCCGGCTGCACCTGGCCGAACCGGTCGCGGCGACGCGGATCGAGGCGGGTCCGCGCGTCGGGGTGAGTGTCGCCGCCGAGGTGCCGTGGCGGTTCTGGTTGCCGTCGGCGGCGGTGTCGGTCTACCGCCGCAGTCCACGCGCTCCCGAACTCGCGCCGAAAAATTCTTCCCGGGGGCGATGAATTCCGCGGAACCGGTCCGTCCTATCTGGTGAACGCGCTACCCACCGAGCGCGACCGACCCGGAGGACACGAAATGACCACCACCGCCACCGCTTCCGCGACCTTCTCCAGCACCGCCTACCGCCCCGGCAAGATCCGCAACCGCGTCCTGTGGACCCTGCAGGTCGTGCTCGGCCTGTTCTTCATCATCGCCTCGGGCGGGCCGAAGCTGGTCATCCCGCACCTGTTGATGGACAACGCCCCCGCCAACCTGACCATCCCGATGGGGCTGCTCATCTTCATCGGCGTCGCCGAAGTGGCCGGCGGCATCGGCCTGATGGTGCCGCGGCTGGCCACCCTGGCCGCCGCGGGACTGTCGGTGCTCACCGTGCTCGCCGCCGCGACTCAGGCCTTCATCGCCGACGCGCCCTCGATGGCGATCTTCCCGCTGGCGCTGGCCGCGATCTTCGCCTGGATCGCCTACGAGCGCCGCGGCAGCCTCACCTCGCTGGTGCGGTGAGTCGCCGACCGCGCTGAGTATCGCCGGACCGTCTGGTCCGGCGATTTTCGGCGTCCGCGGACAACGGTGGGTTGTCCGCGGGCACAAGGTCTCGGCGCGGAACTCGTTGGCGAATCCTATGGGACGCAGGCCACTTCCGATGCGACGATCGAGGCCTACATGTCCGCCCCTTTCGCAGGAGACTTCGTGTTCACCTTCACCAGCAGCGACGGCATCACCATCCACGTCCGGAGCTGGTCGCCCACCGCTGCCGAACCGGTGGGCGTCGTGCAGATCGCGCACGGGATGGGCGAGCATTCCGACCGGTACAGCCACCTCGCCGCCACGCTCGCCGGCCTCGGCTACGCGGTCTACGCCGCCGACCATCGTGGTCACGGATACAGCATGTTCTCCGAACCCGGGCAGCTCGGCCCCGACGGCTGGAACCTGCTGGTCGCCGACCAGGTGACGCTGACCGGTCTGCTGCGCGAGCGTCATCCCGGTCTGCCGCTCACCCTGTTCGGGCACAGCCTCGGCTCCTTCGCGGTGCAGCAGTACCTGCTCGATCACTCCGACCTGGTCGACGAGGCCGTGCTGTGCGGTTCGACGGCGGTGGACGGGCTGTTCGACGCGATCGTGGCCGCGGGCGGCGACCTGACCACGTTCTTCAACGCGCGCTTCCAGCCGACCCGCACCGACGCCGACTGGATCAGCAGCGACGAGGCTCAGGTCGACGCCTACATCGCCGACCCGTGGTGCGGCTTCGCGGTCGACGACGCCAATATGGCGCTGCTGGCCACCACCGCCTACCAGCGCCTGACCGATCCGAGCACCGTGCGCTCCGACCTGCCGGTGTACGTCATGGTCGGCGACCAGGACCCGCTCAACGACGGCACCCGGCTGTCGGACCTGCTCGTCCAGCGCTACCGTGACGCCGGGCTCACCGACATCACCTACCGGATCTACCAGGGCGCCCGGCACGAGGTGCTCAACGAGGTCGATCGCGACCAGGTCGAGGCCGACCTCACCGCCTGGGTCACCCGGGCTCGGGTCTGAGCGCCCCGTTCGTCGAACACCGCCCGACCTGCGCGCGGGCGGCGGAACGAGTACGGAAAGATGGAACACCGTGACCGGCGACATCTTCGACGAACTGACCTGGCGCGGCCTGATCGCGCAGTCCACCGACCTGGACGAACTGCGAGCCGCGGCCGCCGCCGCCCCGCTGACCCTGTATGCCGGCTTCGACCCCACCGCGGCGAGCCTGCACGCGGGTCACCTCGTCCCCTTGCTCGCCCTGAAGCGTTTCCAGCGCGCGGGTCACCGGCCGATCGTCCTCGCCGGTGGTGCCACCGGCCTGATCGGCGACCCGCGCGACGTCGGCGAACGCACCATGAACTCCACCGACACCGTCGCCGAATGGGCGGCCCGCATCCGCTCCCAGCTCGAGCGCTTCGTCGACCTCGACGATTCGCCGACCGGCGCGATCATCGCCAACAACATGGACTGGACCGGTCCGCTGTCGACCGTCGACTTCCTGCGCGACATCGGCAAGCACTTCTCGGTGAATGTCATGCTGGCCCGCGACACCGTCAAGCGGCGGCTGGAAGGTGAGGGCATCTCCTACACCGAGTTCAGCTACATGCTGCTGCAGGCCAACGACTACCTGCAGCTGCGCCGCGAGTACGGCTGCACGCTCCAGGTCGGCGGCTCCGACCAGTGGGGCAACATCATCGCCGGCGTCGAGCTGAACCGGCGCGTCGACGGCGCGCACGTGCACGCGCTCACCGTGCCGCTGGTGACCTCGGCCGACGGCAAGAAGTTCGGCAAGTCCACCGGCGGCGGCAGCCTCTGGCTCGACCCCGAGCTGACCAGCCCCTACGCCTGGTACCAGTACTTCGTGAACACCGCCGACGCCGACGTCGTGCGCTACCTGCGCTGGTTCACCTTCCTGAGCCGCGAGGAACTCGACGCGCTCGAGCAGGCCACCGCCGAACGTCCGTTCGCGCGCGAGGCCCAGAAGCGCCTGGCCGCCGAGATGACGACGCTGGTGCACGGCGAAGCCGAGACCGCGGCGGTGGAACTGGCCAGCCAGGCCCTGTTCGGTCGCGGCGAACTGCGTGACCTGCCGGTGTCCACCCTGGGGGCCGCGCTGCGCGAGACCGCGATCGACGGCAAGGTCGCCGAAGTGGTGCCCGGCGAACCGAACACGATCGTCGACCTGCTCGTCGCCTCCGGCCTGGCCGAGAGCAGGGGAGCGGCCCGGCGGGTGGTGACCGAGGGCGGTGCGTCGGTGAACAACGAGCGCATCGGCGACATCGACTGGACCCCGTCCGACGCCGACTACCTGCACGGCGAGTGGCTGGTGCTGCGCCGGGGCAAGAAGAACATGGCCGGCGTGCGTCGCATAGCCTGATCTCGCGGTGGAGGCCTGAGTCACACCCGTGTGATTCAGGCCTGCGCGTGGGCCGGACACACGGCGCTGACCAGCGCAGTTGCCCTGCTGTCCAGGCGATTTGACGCAGCGTTTTCCGGCGCGTAACTTATTGGAAGTCAGAGCGACACGGACACCAACCCGGAGCCGAGACGCTGATCCAGAGGGTCGGCGGGCAAGGGACAACGAGGTAGGACGGGGAGCGCCTGGCGTTGCCTCGACTGCGTGACCAGCGTTACGATTGACATCGCCTGGAAGCGCAGTTAGGCTGGAACAGTTGCCCTGCAGAAGATCCGGACGAGAGCCGGTGGTTCTGCTTGTGCGTGTGTTCTTTGAGAACTCAATAGTGTGTCGATGAATGTCAGTGCCAATATTTTATTGGTTCCGGCCTCTCATACCCCCCGGTTGACGAGGTCGGACATTTTGAATGTCAGCAAACTTTTGCTGGTGTTCGGCATTGCTAGGTTTTCGGACTCTAGTTTAGATATTTCTGATTCGCCTTCGGGTGTTTCAA
>NZ_JBIUYV010000011.1:0-154909 GCF_044744725.1 Nocardia sp. NPDC087230 | reverse complement strand
ACGCGGGCTGGGTCTCTTTAGTGCCGGCGTGGCGGTGAATCCGTTGCTGAGCAGCAAGGTGTTTGCCGACGATAAATCCCTTAAAACCATCAAGCTGGCCTGGGGACAAACCGCAGTATGTCAGTCACCGATTTCGGTGGCGCTGAAGCAAGGTTTCTTTAAAAAGTACGGTTTGAATGTTGAGCCCGTGAACTTTAGCGGACCAACCGATGCGCTGTTACAGGCGATTGCCACCGGCCAGGCCGATGGTGGCATTGGCATGGCGCTGCGCTGGCTGAAGCCGCTGAAAGACCGCCGGGGGGGGGGGGCCCCCCCCCCCGGCCCCACGGACGGCGCTGTTGATCACTCGAATTCGGTGCCACCGTCGCGCAGCAGGTACGCGTCGGAGACGATCTTGCCGATCGCCCGCCCGCCGAGCACCGGCGACTGCCGCTCGGTCGCGGGCCGGACCACCAAGCCCTCCCGGATGTTGGCGCCCAGACCGCTGACGGTCTCGCTGCCCTCGGCGAGCGCGAGCAGGGTCGCCGCGTCGTAGGGGCCTTCGTAGAGGACCGGCACCCGTGGCACGGTGAGCCCGAGTTCGCCCAGCAGCGTGCCGATCTCGTGATGGTCGAGCCAGCGGACCGGCTCGCCGCCCCGCTCCACCGCGACATCGAACAACCCGTAGCCCAGCGAGCCGTCATGCGCGGCCGAGGCGCCGTAGTGCAGGTCCTGCACGCCCGCGCCGTAGACCTCGCCGAACAGCCCGACCCGGTCGGCGTCGAGCGCGGTCGCCAGCTTCCTGGCGGCCTCGTCGAGGCCGTGCGCGCGGATCGCCCGCCAGTACAGGTTGCCCTCGGACGGCGTGAGCGACAGCGACTTCCCGCCGACGCCCTTGGAAGACACCAGGATCCGGTCCTCGGCCCGCACGAACGTGAGCAGGCACGCGGTGCCGTGGATCTTCTCCGTGGCCACCACCGGTTCCCCCGTGGTGAAGATGGTGGGGAACCGCTTGATGTTCTCGACATCGATCCACCGCAGCAGCTCCGGCGCCGCCTCGACCTGACCGTCCATCGAGACCGGTACCGGCGGCACCCACTTGGTGATCCCCAGCGCGTCGGCGAAGTCGGTGCCCGCCACGGCGGCCGCCGCCAGATCGACACCCGCGAGCGCCTCCGGCGTGCACACGATGCCCTGCGACACCTCGCCCCGCAGTCGCACCGCCTTCACCCGATTGCGCTGCGGCCCCGCCAGTTTGCCGGTCAGCCCGAGCTCGGCGACGAGCGCCTCGGGCAGTACGGCCTGCTCCGGGATGTAGATCGCGTGCGCGCCGGTCGTGAACTGACCCTTGGCCACGACGGCCCGGTACAGGCCGACCTGGGCCAGCTCGAGCCGGTCGGCGTTCGGATGCGCGTGGACGATCAGTTGTTCGGCCGTCACCTGCAGTGTGGACATGGAAACCCCCTCGTTGCGAGGTGATCAGCGTACGAGCCCCGCGCACCGGGGTCGACCGAATTTCGGTGTGGGCGAACGTCAGTGGGTGTCGACCCGGTAGCCGTCGGGGGTGGCGACGACGTCGGTGACCGGTCCGCTCGGCCGGCCGCAGCGGCGCTCACAACCGGACCAGTGCTGACGGCCCGCCACCGTGAGGTCCTCGGCGGGAACCACGACATGGGTGGATTCCTGGGCGCCGGGCCGGACCCGATCGCTGTCGACGGCGGCCGCGAGATCGGCGCGCACATCGGTGAGCGACTTCGCGCAGCCGGGCCGCCCCGCGCACGCGCTGACCCGCAGCCACGGTGACTGCGCGTCGAAGATCAGCCCCATCGGCGCGAGCACCCGGACGACGGTCTCGGCGGGCCCCTCGTCGAGGTCGGTGATCACCAGGCTGCGCCACGGCGTCACGAAGACGGGCCGTTCGACGGCGGCGAGGAACTCCGCGGTCCGCGCGGGTAACGTGCCGAGCGGCACTCCGGCGCCGAGGCTGACCAGGCCGTCGTCCTGGTCCAGCCAGCCGATCGGGATATCGTGTGCCGCACCGAGTTCCAGCGGCGCGCCGGCGGGGGAGCGGTCCAGCGTCTCGGCGACCCGCTCGGCGCCGCCGGGGATCTCGTGCAGTCGCCACTGGCCGTCGTCGCCGCAGCCGCGCAGGTCGAGGAAACCGCGCGCCGCGTCGAGCATCACCTCGACCGCCTCGCTCGCGCTCACCCGTAGCCCGGTGTCGGCGCCCGCGAGAACGACGGCGAACTCGTCGGCGGCGACGGCCTGGATGCCGATGTCGCCGCGCAGGGTGCTCACATCGCCGCGGCCGTCGTCGAGGGTGAACAGCACCCGGCCGGGCAGCTCGGCCAGCCGGGGGTCGGCCTGGAGTCCGGTGTCCAGGCCGACGGCGAGGTCGTGCACGTCCGCCCAGCCGCCGATCCGGCCCGACAGCGGCGAGGCCACGATATTGCGGACCCGTTCATGCGTGCGGCTGGGCAGCAGACCCGCCGCGCCGAGCCGATCGGCGAGGGCGGCGGGGTCCCCGACCCGGCGCAGCTGGATATTGCCGCGCGAGGTGAGTTCCAGGGCGCCGTTGCCCAGCTCGCGGGCCGCGTCGGCGAGGGCTTGCAGCTGCTGCGGCGCCAGCCGGCCGCCGGGGACGCGGATCCGCGCCAGCGGCCCGTCGGCGGCCTGGTGCAGGCGCAGGACACCGGGGCAGGAATCGGGGGTGCTCCTGGTCATGATCCGTCCAGCCTACGACCGCCGACCCGCGCGCCGCCGTCAGGCGTTGCCGACGGGCGTCGCCTAGGGTGGTCGGGGAATCGTTCGCCAGTCGTTCGCCGACAGGAGAGGTCACCGCATGTTGCGTGAATTCGTGGACAAGCGTGTAGTTCCCGCGCTCGACAAGGTCGCGCACGCGCAGACGGGCACGGTCGGCCGCTACGTCGACTGGCTCGAGCGCAGGCATCCGCAGGACGCGCCGGTGGAGACATTGCGGCGGTTGTCGCGGCAGTACCTCGTCGTCGTCACCACCAGCGGGGTGCTGGTGGGTCTCACCGCCGCCGTGCCCGGGGTGGGCACTGTGCTGAGCCTGGCCGCGACCGGTGTCGACACGGCCGTGTTCCTCGAGGCGTCGTCGGTGCTGTCGGTCGGCGCGGCCGCGGCCTACGACCTCGACCCCGCCGATCCGCGGCGCGAGCACCTGGTGTCGAAGGTCGTCCTCGGTGAGGCGGGCACGAAGGTGCTCGACGAGACCGCCGGGCACAAGACCGGCCAATGGCTCTCGGTGGTCACCGATCACATCCCGGGCCTGGCGAGCATGCCCGACTCGCCGGCCAAGCGGTTCATCGTCAACTATCTCGTCAAACGCACCCTGCTGCTGTTCGGCACCCTCATCCCGGCCGGTATCGGCGCGGTCATCGGCGGCGTCGGCAACAACGCCCTCGGCCAGATGGTGGTCGCCAACGTCTACCGCAACCTCGGCACCGGTTCCCCGGAGATGGTCGCCGCGGGCACCACCCGCGACTGATCGCTTGACCTTCGACCTGCTCGAACCCCGATGATGACCGGGTGCCCGAATCCGATGACCTGCTCACCATCGGCGCCTTCGCCCGTGCCTGTGGCCTGAGCACCAGCGCCCTGCGCTTCTACGCCGACGCCGGTGTCCTCGTCCCCGCCGTGGTCGACGAGTCGACCGGCTACCGCTACTACGCCCCCGGCCAAACCGGCCCGGCCCGGCTGATCCGTCGGCTGCGGGCCGCCGACATGCCGCTCCCCGCGATCGTCGCCGTCCTCGCCGAACCCGACCCCGCCCGCGTCGCCGACCTGGTGGACGACCACCTGGCCGACCTGGACCGCCGGCTCCGCGCGGTCAACGCGGCCGCCGACGCGGCGCGGGCGGCGGTCCGGGCGGGCACGAGCCCCAGCCAGATCACCCGGCCCCTGCCCGACCCGACGCCTACTCCAGGCCCCGCCCTGTCGAACGGCGGCGATGCGGTGCGCGGCTCCGCGCCGGCTGACGACGACACAGTGCCGCAGCCGGGCAGGGACGACAGCATCCGGATACGTGGTCCGGTGCTCGCGGCCGCCATCGATCAGATCGCCGCCGCGACGATCACCGACCCGAACCTGCCGGTGCTCAACACCCTTCACCTCGAGGCGGCCGCCCAGGAGCTGATCCTCACCGCCACCGACCGGTACCGTCTGGCCACCCGCACCCTGCGCGCCGTGCACCCGTCCACGGTCGACTGGTCGGCCACCGTCGACGCCGATGATCTCCGCGCGGCCACCTCCTGGCTGCGCCGGGAGCACACGGTGACGATCCGCCCGGAGATCACCCACGTCGTCATCGCCGCCGCTGACCCGGCCCTGCGCGCGGTGGTGCCCGAGCCCCGGGTATCCGGCGGCGATCGTCGGCCGGAGATGTGGGCAACCGCTGATCCCTCCGGCGAGGGGGCGAACGGTCGCCGACCGGGGGAGCCTGGGAACGTCGCCGACGAGCACGGCGACAGCGGCGAACGCGCGGCGAGTGGTCCTGATCGACGCCGATGCCGCCGGTCGACCGAGGAATTCCCCGACTACCAGGGGATGCTGGCAGCGCTACCCGCTGTCACCACACGGGTGGTGCTGAGCAGGACGGCACTGCTGGAGACGCTCGAGCGGACCACCTCGTCCACCCTCACGCTGCACATCGATCCGACGGGCGAGGTGCGGACCGCGAACAGCGAGGACCCCCGGCCGCTGCCCGCGACCGTCACCGGACCGGGCCTGACGATCCATTTCGCGGTGACCACCCTGTACCCCGCCGTCGCCGCCGCGGTCGGACCCGACGTGATGCTCGATCTCACCGCCCCCGACCTCCCCGCCCGACTCCGCTCCGCCGACGACGGCGACCAGCTCACCCTCACCATGCCGTGCCGCCCGGTCGCCGACGATGCGCCGATCCGGTGATCACCGCCGAGTCATCCATCGACCCCTCGGGCCCGGCGGCACACGACGTAGTGCCCGGCCGTCGACGACGTGGCGGAGATCCTTCGGGAACACCTGCTTTGCTGCTCCGCGTCCGCAGACAGCGGCGACCAGCTCACCGTGGTCGTCCCATGCCGCCCGGTCGCGGACGACGTCACCCCCCGGTGACCACGGCCGGTCCGGCTCACTGTCCTCTGCCGGTCGGCACAGGCGACGTCGTGCCGGGCCGCCCGGGGACGTGGCGGCGGTCCCGCCGAGCGACATCCGACCGACTACTCCCCATCCGCTCCGCCGACCACGGCGACCGCTCCCACCCCACCCACTACGACCGTCGAGGAGACTCCGATGACCACCACCGATCCGATCATGGCCCGAATCACCCAGGGCGTAAAGGACTTTCGCTTCGGGGACCCCGAAGGAGCACGAACCGCGCTACTCGACGTCTGGACCGACATCGGCCCCGTGGGCGACCCGCTGCACCGCTGCACCCTCACCCACTACCTCGCCGACACCTGCGACGACCCGGCCGAAGCGCTCGTCTGGGACGTCCGCGCGCTCGATGCCGCCGACGCCCTCACCGACCTGCGCCTGCAAGCCCATCACGCGGACCTGAACGTGGCCGGCTTCTATCCCTCCCTGCACCTCGATCTCGCCGACAACTTCCGTCGGCTCGGCTCCTTCCCGGCCGCCGCCCGCCACCTCGACGCGGCTCGGGAACGCCTGGACACCCTCCCCGACGACGCCTACGGTGCCACGATCCGCGTCGCCGTCACCGAGGTCGGTGACGCGATCGCCGCCAACGACACCACCCGCCGTCCGACCCACTGACACTGATCGCCGCCGTGGAGCGCGGGCTGGAAAGTTGCGGTCGACGGGCGGCCAGTACCATCGGGATGCTCGGCGGGCGTCGAGGAAACCGGTGGAAATCCGGTGCGGTCGCGCCACTGTGAACAGCCAGACCCTCTCCGGCGAGCACGACAACCGATCCCGTTGGGCGCGTCACCCGAGGAAGGCCTCACCCTGTGATCCTGCTGCTGTCCACCTCCGACACCGATCTGCTCAGTGCTCGCGCGAGCGGCGCCGACTACCGGTGGGGCAATCCCGCGCGGTTGCTGGTGGATGACCTGCCGGGGTTGCTCGACGGTGCCGATCTGGTGATCGTGCGCATCCTCGGCGGCAAGCGCGCCTGGGAAGAGGGCCTCGAGGCCGTGCGGGCGAGCGGGGTGCCGATGGTCGCGCTCGGCGGTGAGATCGCCCCCGACGCCGAACTCATGGAGTGCTCGACGGTGCCGGTGGGTGTCGCGGCCGACGCGCACAACTACCTCGCCGCCGGCGGCGCGGACAACCTGCGCGAACTGCACAACTTCCTCTCCGACACGGTCCTGCTGACCGGCCACGGCTTCGAACCGCCGGTGGAACTGCCCACCTGGGGCGAACTGGGCCGCGCCGCCCGCATTCTCGAACCGCACGCCCCGACCGTCGCGGTCGTCTACTACCGCGCGCAGCATCTCGCGGGCAACACCGGCTACATCGACGCGTTGTGCACCGCCATCGAGGCCAAGGGCGCTCGCGCGCTGCCGGTCTACTGCGCCTCGCTGCGCACCGCCGAACCGGAACTGCTCGCCCTGCTCGGCCGCGCCGACGCACTGGTGGTGACGGTGCTCGCGGCCGGTGGCAGCAAGCCGGCCACCGCCTCGGCCGGTGGCGACGACGAGGCCTGGGACGTGGCCGCGCTGGCCGCCCTGGACGTGCCGATCCTGCAGGGCCTGTGCCTGACCAGCGGTCGCGCGCAGTGGGAGGACAACGACGACGGCCTCTCGCCGCTCGATGTCGCCACCCAGGTCGCGGTGCCCGAGTTCGACGGCCGCATCATCACGGTGCCGTTCTCGTTCAAGGAGTTCGACGACGACGGCCTGTCCACCTACGTGCCCGATCCCGAACGCGCCGCCCGCGTCGCCGGCGTCGCCGTGCGCCACGCCCGCCTGCGCCACATCCCGGCCGCCGACAAGCGGATCGCGATCATGCTCTCGGCCTACCCGACCAAGCACGCCCGCATCGGCAACGCCGTCGGCCTCGACACCCCGGCCAGCGCCATCCGGCTGCTCACCGAACTGCGTGCCGCCGGTTACGATCTCGGCGAACCCGGCGAGATCCCCGGTCTGCCGGAGCGCGACGGCGACGCGCTGATCCACGCCCTGATCGCCGCGGGCGGGCAGGACCCGGACTGGCTCAGCGCCGAACAGCTCGAGGGCAACCCGATCCGCATCGGCGCCGCCACCTACACCCGCTGGTTCGATTCGCTGCCCGCCGACCTGCGCGAGGCCGTCGTCGAGGCGTGGGGCCCGCCACCGGGTGAACTCTACGTCGACCGGTCCGCCGACCCGCAGGGCGAGATCGTCATCGCCGCACTGCGTTTCGGCAATGTGGTGCTGATGGTGCAGCCGCCCCGCGGCTTCGGCGAGAACCCGGTCGCCATCTACCACGACCCGGACCTGCCGCCGAGCCACCACTACCTGGCCGCCTACCGCTGGCTGTCCGCGCCCGACGGTTTCGGCGCCGACGCGATGGTGCACCTGGGCAAGCACGGCAACCTGGAGTGGCTGCCCGGCAAGACCCTCGGCATGTCGGCCTCCTGTGGTACCGACGCCGCGCTCGGCGATCTGCCGCTGATCTACCCGTTCCTGGTCAACGACCCGGGCGAGGGCACCCAGGCCAAGCGCCGCGCGCACGCCACCCTGGTCGATCACCTGATCCCGCCGATGGCGCGCGCCGAGACCTACGGTGACATCTCCCGGCTGGAGCAGCTGCTCGACGAGCACGCCAACATCTCCGCGCTCGACCCGGCCAAGCTGCCCGCCATCCGCCAGCAGATCTGGACGCTGATGCGCGCGGCCAAGATGGACCACGACCTCGGCCTGGCCGAGCGTCCCGAGGAAGACGTCTTCGACGACATGCTGCTGCACGTCGACGGCTGGCTCTGCGAGATCAAGGACGTGCAGATCCGCGACGGCCTGCACATCCTCGGCCAGGCGCCCGAGGGCGAGATGGAACTCGACCTGGTGCTGGCCATGCTGCGCGCGCGCCAGCTGTGGGGCGGCGAGCAGAACGTGCCCGGCCTGCGCGAGGCCCTCGGTCTCAGCGAAGCCGGCGACGAGTCCCGCGACCGCGTGGACGTGGTCGAATCGCGTGCCCGTGAACTGCTGGGCGCGCTGCAGGCCGAGAACTGGTCGGTCGACAGCGTCGAGGCCCTGGTGAACGACTACGCCACGGCGATTCTGGCCGGGGGTGACCCGGAATCCACGGACACCCGCCTCGACGCGGTGAAGACCGTGCTGCGGTTCGCCGCGACCGAGGTCGTGCCCCGCCTGCGCGAGACCGGTGTCGAGATCGCCCGCGTCCTGCACGCGCTCGACGGCGGTTTCATCCCCGCCGGTCCGAGCGGGTCCCCGCTGCGCGGCCTGATCAACGTGTTGCCCACCGGCCGCAATTTCTACTCCGTCGATCCCAAGGCCGTCCCGTCGCGGCTGGCCTGGGAGACCGGTCAGGCCATGGCCGAATCGCTGCTGGCCCGGTACCTGGCCGACCACGGCGAATACCCGAAGTCGGTCGGCCTGTCGGTGTGGGGCACCTCGGCCATGCGCACCTCCGGCGACGACATCGCCGAGGTGCTGGCGCTGCTCGGCGTGCGGCCGGTGTGGGATGAGGCCAGCCGCCGCGTCACCACCCTCGAGGTGATCTCGCTCGACGAACTCGCCCGTCCGCGCATCGACGTCACCGTCCGCATCTCGGGGTTCTTCCGCGACGCCTTCCCACACGTACTGGCCCTGCTCGACGACGCGGTGCGCCTGGTCGCCGAGCTCGACGAGCCCGCCGCGTCGAACTACGTGCGCGCGCACGCCCAGTCGGACCTGGCCGAGCACGGCGACGCCCGCCGCGCGACCACCCGCATCTTCGGGTCCAAGCCCGGCACCTACGGCGCGGGCCTGCTGCAGCTCATCGACTCCAAGAGCTGGCGCACCGACGACGACCTCGCGCAGGTGTACACCACCTGGGGTGGCTACGCCTACGGTCGCGACCTCGACGGCGCCCCCGCCGCCGACGACATGCGCACCGCCTACAAGCGCATCGCGGTGGCGGCCAAGAACACCGACACCCGCGAACACGACATCGCCGACTCCGACGACTACTTCCAGTACCACGGCGGCATGGTCGCCACCGTGCGCGCGCTCACCGGCAAGAATCCCGAGGCCTATATCGGCGACTCCACCCGTCCCGACGCCGTGCGGACCCGCACCCTGTCGGAGGAGACCGCCCGCGTCTTCCGCGCCCGCGTGGTGAACCCGCGCTGGCTCGAGGCGATGCGCCGCCACGGCTACAAGGGCGCCTTCGAGATGGCCGCCACCGTCGACTACCTGTTCGGCTACGACGCCACCACCAACGTGGTCGCCGACTGGATGTACGAGAAGCTCTCCGAGAGCTACGTGTTCGACGAGGTGAACCGCAAGTTCATGGAGCAGTCGAACCCGTGGGCGCTGCACGGCATCGCCGAACGGCTGCTCGAGGCCGCCGAGCGCAAGCTGTGGGAGCACCCGGAGCCCGAGACACTGGACAAGCTGCGGCAGGTCTACCTCGAGACCGAGGGTGAGCTGGAGTGAGCACCGAGCAGTCCGCCGCGTACTTCCGGCGCGACGGCGAGGTGTACACGCCGACGTCGTGGGGCCGGAGCCTGTGGGCCGACGGGATCCTGTCCGGCCCGCCGGTGTGCGGACTGCTCGCCCGCGAGATCGAGAACCATTACCGCACCGGCGATTTCGTGCCCGCGCGGTTCACCGTCGACCTGCATCAGCCGGTGCCCGCGGTCCCGTTGACCGTGGACAGCGCGCCGACCCGCGAGGGCAACCGGGTGCGCGCCGCGCAGGCGGTACTGCGCGCCGACGGCGTGGTGGTCGCGCGGGCCTCGGCGGTGTTGCTGAAGCGCTCGGCCCAACCGCCGGGACAGGTGTGGCGCGAGACGCGGCGGCCTCCGCTGCCGCCCGCGGAACTGCTGGCCGCGGTGGCGCCGACCGTGCACCTGTTCGACAGTGACGGCTCCGGTGGCGGCTGGTCGGTCGAGATCTCCCGGCACGAGAACGACACCCGTAAACGCAAGTGGGTGCGCGGGATTCCGGTGGTGGCCGGAGAAGCCGGCTCGCCGTTCGTCTTCGCCGCGATGGCGGGCGAGCAGGCCAGCCTGGTGACGAACTGGGGTACCGAGGGGATCGGGTTCATCAACACCGATGTCTCGATCACCTTCGCGCGCCTGCCGATCGGTCCGGAGATGGGCATCGAGGCGGGCAACCACCTCAGTCACGACGGCATCGCCGCGGGCTCGGCGGTGCTCTACGACGCCGACGGTGAGTTCGGCGTCTGCACCGTGTCGGCCGTCGCCAACGAGCGCAGGCAGATCAGCGGCGCGGCCATCGACGCCTACATCCCGGCGCGTGGCGGTGCGCGGCGCGCCTGAACTGCCCGACTTGCCCCAAAACTAGAACGCGTTCTACTCTGATCGTGGTGCGTGGGCGCACCACGGCACCCGGGTGCCGGCCGCAGGGCAGAAGAGAGTCGCAATGAGCACTACTCCGGCGTACTTCACGCAGGACGACGGCGTTTTCCAGCCCACCCGGTTCTCCATGAGCCTGTGGGCACCGAGCACGCTGTCCGGTCCGCCGGTGTGCGGGCTGATCGCCCGCGAGGTCGAGGCGCGCTACTGCGGCGACGGGTTCACACCCGCGCGGCTGACCGTCGACCTGCACCGCGCGGTGCCCGCGGTGCCGCTGACCGTCGACAGCGAGCTGGTCCGGGACGGCAAACGAGTCCGTGCGGTGGCGATCGTGCTGCGCTCCGACGGTGAGCCGGTCGCGCGGGGCAGCGCGCTGCTGCTGAAGCGGTCGGCCCAGCCGCCGGGGGAGGTGTGGCGCCCCGAGCGGCAGCGGCCGCTGCCGCCGAGTGACGCGCTCGCCACCGTCGACGAGGCCATGCACCTGTTCGGCAGTGACGGCAACGGGTGGTCGGTGAAGATGACCGAGCACCAGAACGACGCCAGGAAACGCAAGTGGGTGCGCAATATCCCCGTGGTCGCGGGTGAGCGGTCCACGCCGTTCTGCTTCGCCGCCATGGCCGGGGAACAGACCAGCCTGGTCACCAACTGGGGCACCGAGGGGATCGGGTTCATCAACACCGATGTCTCGATCACGTTCTCGCGCATGCCGATCGGGCTCGAGATGGGCATCGAGGCGGAATCGCATCTCAGCGACGACGGCATCGCCGCGGGCGCCGCGGTCCTCTACGACGCCGAGGGCGCGTTCGGGATCTGCACCACCACCGCGCTGGCCAACGAGCACCGGCAGATCCACGGCTCGGTCATCGACACCCTGTCCGAGGAGTTCGCGCTGACCCAGGTCACGCCGGATCGAGGCCGCTGAACGCCAGGCCCACGGTGGTCGCGCACAGCAGGAACCCGGTCGCGGTGGTGGTCAGCAGATAGCCGAGCGCGATGAGACGGGCCGGTGGCAGCAGCACCAGCAGCAGCGTCGGGGTCAGCAGCGCGGCCAGGGTCAGTGCCCAGCTGAGCCAGTACGAGGTCGGGATCGGCTCCATCTCGGCGAACGCGATCGTGCGCGGCACGGGCACCTGCCACGCGTCCTGCACCGCGAAGGTCGCGGGCACCAGCACGAACACGGCGACGAACAACCCCGCCGCCACGCCCCATCCCGCCCGCCATCTGACCTGCCCCGGCACCGCTGCGCTCACTCGCCCACACACCTTCCCTGCCACCCGGTCACCCGCTCCGCCGGGCCCCATGCTGCCTCGAGTGGGCCCCGCCCGCGCGCAACCGCGCGCCGTGTCCTCGGCTCGGATCGCCACCGGCGATGCCCGGACCAGGACACTTCTGCTCGCGATGGGAGCGCGACGAGCTCGCCTAGCTGCCGGTCTGCTCGGCGAAATGGAACTCGATCGACACCGTGTCGGTCGCGATCCCCTGGGCGCGCAGGCTGTCCAGGACCTGCTGGGTGAACCGGCGCGCCGGTCGGTAGTGCGTGCTGTGGTCGGAGACCAGGAGGATCCGGCCGCCGCGTGCCACCAGTTCGCCCGCCGCGGCGACGGGGCCGCCGGCCAGGAAGCTCGAATGGTGGAACCGGCCGAGCAGATGCCGAGGGGAGCTGTAGAGGACGCCGTCGGCGTCCATGACGAAGATCGCGCGTCCACCGGTGGGTGACCACAGGGTGCTCGCCGCGGTGGTGTCGAACAGGGCGCCGTCGGCGGTGTACAGCAGTCCGGCGCGCGCGTGCAGCGCGAAGCGCGCGCGGTCCGTCGCGCCGAGATAGGCGACGTGACTGCCGCGCCACACGGGATTGCCCGGCACCTGCTCGCCGCGGAACTCCGGGCGCAACGGGGTCGTCGCGAACCTCGGCCCGGCCGAGGCCGGACGACGGAACAGACCGCGGAGCCGGTCGGGAAGACTCACGCCGGAACCAGCGTCACGATCAGCTCGTCGGCGATCGACTCCGCCTTCACCATGCCCTCGCCGAGGTACAGCGTGGCGGCCTGCGGCCTGCCGTCGGGCAGCGGCACGACCGAGACCGCGTCGACCCGGCGACCGGCGAGGGCGTCGTAGGGCGGTTCGTCGGTGACGTCGAAGGCGGTGTACTTGCCCGAGGCGGCGACGTATTCGATGTTCACCGGGTCGACCAGCGGTTCGAACGGGTCCCGCCAGGGCGCCGCGCCGATCCGCAGCTCCGCGCCGTCGATACCGGCGTCGAGGAGCAGGGTGGCGCCGTTGTGGAAGGTGAACTCGATCGGTCCCTCGGTGCGGTCGATGTCGTCGCCCAGGACGTAGAACATCCGGCGGACGGCGATGATCGTCGCGTCGACCGCGGCGTTGAGCGCGGTGCGGCCGGACTCGTCGATGTCGGACACAGGTCTCCTCCCCGGGCGGATGAGCCATCATGTCGCCGCACCTCGCCGCCACGCAACTCCGGTCGGCGTGTTCGCCGCCGCGACCCGGCCACCGGCGGCGCCCGCGTCCGCTCGTACAGTGGATTCATGGTGGATCCCACCCCGGACGTCACCGCGGCGGCGGTGGAGCGCGCGGCCGAGCTGCTGGCCGGGCGCCGGGTCGTGGTGATCTCCGGTGCCGGGCTGAGCACCGACAGCGGCATCCCCGACTACCGCGGCCCCGACTCGCCGCCGCGCACCCCGATGACCTATCAGCAGTTCGTCGGCGACGCCGAGTTCCGGCAGCGCTACTGGGCCCGCAACCACCTCGGCTGGCGGCGGATGGACGCGGCCCGGCCGAATCAGGGCCACCGGGCCGTCGCCGCGCTGGAACGCGCCGGGGTGGTCTCCGGTGTCATCACCCAGAACGTGGACCTGCTGCACACCAAAGCCGGGGCGCGCCGGGTGATCGACCTGCACGGCACCTACGCCCGGGTGTGCTGTCTGCGCTGCCCGGCGATGATCTCGCGCATGACGCTGGCGGAACGGCTGGAGGCCGCCAATCCCGGCTTCGCCGAAGATGTTTCGGCGACCGGTATCGAAGTGGCGCCCGACGCGGACGCGGTGGTCACCGATACCGCCCGCTTCCGGATGCTGGACTGCGCGAGCTGCGGCGGCCTGCTCAAACCCGACATCGTCTACTTCGGCGAGACCGTGCCCGCCGACCGGGTGGCCGCCGCCTACAGCCTGATCGACCAAGCGCGCGCGGTCCTCGTCGCCGGGTCGTCGCTGACGGTGATGTCGGGTCTGCGCTTCGTGCGCCGCGCCGCGAAGCGCGATGTGCCCGTGGTGATCGTCAACCGGGGGCCCACGCGCGGCGACGATCTGGCCGCCGTGCGCATCCACGCGGGCTGCTCGGAGACGTTGCGCGCCTTCGCCGACCGGCTCGCCGTCCCGAATGCGACCGCCCGCCGATGAGCGATTCCCCCGATGACGCGATCGCCGCCTTCTTCGCGGGCAAACCCCATTCCCTCGAGATCTTCACCGTGCTACGGGAATTGATCACGGCCAACGGTCCGGTGGAACTGTCGGTGGCATCGCAGATCGGCTTCGGCGTCGCGCGCAAGTTCGCGTGGGTATCGCTCTACAACATCACCGGACGGAATCCGGAAGGCACCGTGCAAATCATGCTCGCGATCGACCGGGAAATCGCGGGCCCACCGGTGTATCGGGTGAATCAGGTCGGCCGGGCGCGGTGGAATCACCTGGTGGTCGTGCATTCCCTGGCCGAAGCGCGGGTACCGGAACTGCGAGTTCTGATCGCCGCCGCCTATCGTTTCGGTGCGAAATGATCGGTTACTTGATCCCTCGGTGACGGCGGCGGATTCGACGTGGGTAAGCTCTGCGCACCAGTGCATGAAGAGTTCCACCCGCGGCGCAAAGTTTTCCTCGCAGCGGGGTTGTCGGCCCTCGTGTGGGCCGCGTGATCGACCCCCACTTGCCAGCCGATCAGAACCAGGGCTTTTCCATGACCGATACCGTCGTTGCCGAACCACGCCTCACGCATCGCCAGACACTCACGATTCTGTCCGGCCTGCTACTCGGGGTCTTCCTCGCCGCGCTCGATCAGAACATCGTCAGCGTCGCGATCGTCCGGATCGCCAACAGTCTGGACGGATTCGACGAACAGGCATGGGCGACAACGGCGTATCTGATCACCGCCACCGTCACCACGCCGCTCTACGGCAAGCTCGCCGACATCTACGGCCGCAAACCGTTCTATCTGCTGGCGATCGCGCTGTTCGTGCTGGGCTCGGCCGCCTGCTGCTTCGCGACCACGATGTACCAGCTGGCGGCCTGCCGCGCCTTCCAGGGGCTGGGCGCGGGCGGGTTGATGTCGCTGGCGTTCACCATCGTCGGCGACATCGTGCCGGCTCGGGAGCGGGTCCGCTACCAGGGGTATTTCCTGATGGTGTTCGGCATCGCGACGGTGCTGGGCCCGGTGGTCGGCGGGTTCCTGTCCGATTACGAGAGCCTCGGCGGCATCGAGGGCTGGCGCTGGGTGTTCCTGGTGAACGTGCCGGTCGGGGTGCTGGCGTTCCTGGTGGTCGCCAAGGTGCTGAACGTGCGGCACGCGCGCGTGCGGTCCCGGATCGACTGGCTCGGCGCGCTCACCCTGATCGTCGGCGTCGTGCCGTTGCTGATCGTGGCCGAACAGGGCCGGGTGTGGGGCTGGACCTCGCCGAAGTCGTTGCTCTGCTACGGAATCTGCGGGGGCGGGCTGCTGCTGTTCCTGATCGTCGAGTACTTCATGAAGGACGCGGCGCTGATCCCGCTGCGCCTGTTCCGTAGCTCGACGTTCAGCATCGCCATCCTCGGTGGCTTCCTGATCGGTGTCTCGATGTTCGGCGCGATCACCATGGTCCCGCAGTATCTGCAGGTGGTGCGAGGCTTCTCGCCGACCGAGGCGGGTCTGCTGATGCTGCCACTGGTGCTGGGGATCATGGTCGGCGCGCAGCTGTCGGGACTGATCACCAAGGCCACCGGGCGCTACAAGGTGCTGCCGGTGCTCGGTGCGCTGATCCTGGCGATCGGCTGCGCCCTGTTCGCCCGGGTCGGCTTCGACGGGCCGCTGTGGCAGCCGCTGGCCTACAGCGCGATCATGGGCTTCGGGCTCGGTGGCTGCATGCAGACGCTGATCATCGCCGCGCAGAACGCGGTGCCGCGCACCGAGATGGGTGTCTCGACCGCGTCCGCGACCTTCTTCCGGCAGCTCGGCGGCACGCTGGGCGTCGCGGTCTTCCTCACCGTGCTGTTCGACCGGTTGCCCGGGTCGATCCTGTCCGCGTTCGGCGGCAGCCTGCCGCCCGGTCTCGACGCCGCCGGTCTCGACGCGCTGCAGCGCGACACCTCCGGGATCGCGGGGCTGCCCGACGCGCTGCGGGTGCCGATCCTCGCGGGCTTCACCGACGCCATGCAGGGCGTGTTCCTGCTCGCCGCCGACCTCGCCGTCGTCGCCTGCCTGGTGCTGGTGTTCATGAAAGAGATTCCGCTGCGCGAGGATCCGGTGCCCGAGGAGGATTCCGACGGCACGCTGCTGCGCGATGTCAGCCTGCACGACGCGCACGAGATGGCCGACTCGCTGCGTCCCGCCGCGACCGGCCGGGTCATCGCGGGACTGCTGCGCCGCGACGACGCCCGCCCCGTGCCCTCGGCCACGCTCACACTCATCGACCAGCACGGCCACCAGGTGGCGCGCGGCAACGGCGACGCCGACGGTGCCTACGTCATCGAGGCGCCACAACCGGGCAATTACGTCTTGATCGCCGCCGCGGCGGGCCACCAGCCCGAGGCGGTGAGTGTGTCGATGGGGGAGCGGGCCCTGCACGTCGACCTGATGCTCATCGGCGCGGGCGAACTCACCGGCATCGTGCGCTCGGCGCGCCGGGGCGAACCCCTGTGCGGCGCGACCGTGACCCTCACCGATCCCGAAGGCGACGTCGTCGGCGCCGCGATCACCGGCGAGGACGGCACGTACGTGTGCCGTGACGTCGTCAGCGGGACCTACACGCTGGTCGCGGTCGCCGACCACATGCGCCCCTCGGCGGTCGCGCTGACCGTGCCCGAGACCGGCTCGCTGCATCACGACATCGACCTCGAGCCGATGGCCATCCTGGTCGGGTCCGCCTGGGTGGACGGCGACCGCCCGGTCGCCGACGTCCAGATCACCGTTCTGGACGCCGGCGGCGATCCGGCGGCGACCACCCGCACCGACGAGAAGGGCCAGTACCTGGTCCCCGATCTGCCGGAGGGCGAGTACACCGTCGTCGCGCGCGGCTACCCGCCCGTGGCCAGCCAGGTCTCGGTGACCCGCGGCGAGATCACCCACGATGTCACCCTCGGCTACGACACCGAGGAGTCCATGCACCAGCGGTGATCCGGGCTCACGCGGTGAGGGTGGCTTCGCGCTGGAGTTCCAGGGCGATGTCGATGAGCTGGTCTTCCTGGCCGCCGACGAGCTTGCGTTCGCCTGCGCGGACGAGCATTTCGGCGGCGGAGACGCCGTAGCGTTCGGCTTGGCGTTCGGCGTGGCGCAGGAAGCTGGAGTAGACGCCGGCGTAGCCCATCATGAGGGCTTGGCGGTCGAGGAGGCATTCCGCTGGCATGGCGGGGCGGACGACGTCTTCGGCGGCGTCGGTGACGGCGAAGAAGTCGACGCCGGTCTTGATGCCGAGTTTGTCGCAGACGCCGATGAAGGCTTCGACCGGCAGGTTGCCGGCGCCGGCGCCGAAGCGGCGGGCCGAGCCGTCGATCTGGGTGGCGCCTGCGCGTACGGCGTAGACGGAGTTCGCGACGGCGAGGCCGAGGTTTTCGTGGCCGTGGAAGCCGACCTGGGCGTCGTCGCCGAGTTCTGCGACCAGGGCCGAGACGCGGTCGGAGACCTGTTCCAGGACGAGCGCACCGGCCGAGTCGACGACGTAGACGCACTGGCAGCCGGCATCGGCCATGATGCGGGCCTGCTTCGCCAGCGCCTCCGGCGGCTGGCTGTGCGACATCATCAGGAAGCCGACGGTCTCGAGGCCGAGGTCGCGGGCGAACTGGAAGTGCTGCACGGAGACGTCGGCCTCGGTGCAGTGCGTCGCGATACGGCAGATGGACGCGCCGTTGTCCTGGGCGATCTTGATGTCTTCCTTGACGCCGACACCCGGCAGCATCAGGAAGGCGATGCGCGCCCGCTTGGCCGATTCGGCGGCGGCCTTGATGAGTTCCTGTTCCGGTGTTCTGGCGAACCCGTAGTTGAACGAGGAACCACCCAGGCCGTCACCGTGGGTGACTTCGATGACCGGCACCCCGGCGCCGTCGAGGGCGGTGACGATGTCGCGCACCTCGGTCGTGGTGAACTGATGGCGCTTGTGGTGGGATCCGTCGCGTAGCGAGGTATCGGTGACGCGGATGTCGAGATCAGCTGAGTAGACCATGGTTTCGAATCTCCTTACACCCGAGCCGAGATGATCTGGTCGGCCAGCACGTCACCCACGCGGGTGGCGGCGGCGGTCATGATGTCGAGGTTGCCCGCATACGGCGGCAGGAAGTCGCCGGCGCCTTCGACCTCGACGAAGATCGACACCTTCGCCATGCCACCGGAGATCACCGACGGCTCGTCGAACTGCGGATCGTTGAGCAGCCGGTAGCCGGGTACGTATTCCTGGATCGATTTCTCCATCGCGAAGATGCTCTCGGCGATGGCATCGCGGTCGGCGTCTTCGGGGATGGCGCAGAAGATGGTGTCGCGCATGATCATCGGCGGCTCGGCCGGGTTCAAGATGATGATGGCCTTGCCGCGCTGCGCGCCGCCGATGGTCTCGACACCTTTGGAGGTGGTCTTGGTGAACTCGTCGATGTTGGCACGGGTTCCGGGACCGGCCGAGACCGAGGACACCGATGCCACGATCTCGGCGTAGGCGACCGGCACGACCCGCGACACGGCCGCGACCATCGGGATGGTGGCCTGGCCGCCACAGGTGATCATGTTGACGTTCATGGCATCGCGCAGCGAGTCCAGGTTCACCGGGGGAATCACGGCGGGTCCGACCGCGGCGGGGGTGAGGTCGACGGCGCGGATACCGGCGGCTTCGTATTTCGGCGCGTACGCGCGGTGCACGTAGGCGGAGGTGGCCTCGAACAGCAGATCCGGCTTCTCGTCGAGGGCGAGCAGCCAGTCCGCGCCCTCGGCGGAGGTTTCCAGACCAAGCCCGCGCGCCCGCTTAAGTCCTTCGGAGTCGGGGTCGATGCCGATCATCCAGCGCGGCTCGATCTTGTCCGAGCGCAGCAGTTTGTAGAGCAGATCGGTGCTGATATTGCCGGATCCGACGATCGCGGCGGTGACTGTCCCGTTGGACACGTCGTGCCTCCTTGGCTAGGCGAAAGACAAACGGACGGAACCGAGTCCGGTGAACGTGGCGAGGAAGTCGTCGCCCGGACGGGCGTCGATGGCGCGAGTGCAGGAACCGGGCAGCACGATGTCCCCGGCTTTCAGGCGCACGCCGAAACCGGCGACCTTGCGAGCCAGCCAGGCCACCGCGATCACCGGATCGCCGAGCACCGCGTCGCTGCGGCCCTCGGCGATGACCTCGCCGTTACGGGTCAGCACGGCGTCGATGGCGGCGATGTCGATATCGCCGGGTGCGACGCGCTCCTTGCCGAGGACATACCCGGCGGAGGAAGCATTGTCGGAGATGGTGTCGCACAGACCGATCCGCCAGTCGGTGATACGCGAGTCGATCAGCTCGATCGAGGGCGCGTAAGCGACGGTCGCGGCCAGCACATCGGCCTCGGTGCAGTCCTCGCCGGGCAGGTCGGCGCCGAGCACGAACCCGACCTCGACCTCCACGCGCGGCAGCAGGTACTTCGAGGTGTCGACCGGGACGTCCTCGAAGACCTCCATCTCGGCGAGCAGATGACCGTAGTCGGGCTCGTCGACGCCCATCATCTCCTGCATCGCCTTCGACGACAGCCCCACCTTGTGGCCGACGATCGTCGCGCCGTCGTCCAGCCTGCGCCGGATATTGAGCAACTGGATCTCGTAGGCGTCCACCACATCGATCGACGGATAGCGGTCGGCGATGGGGGACACCGCCACTCGATCCAGCTCCGCTCGCGCCAATTCGGCGGCGAGCTCGGCGCGCGCGCTGGTTGTCAGCATCCTGGTTCCCTCTTCTCCTCTGGTGATGCGCTCCCATGCTCGTCGGCGACCGGGGGGACGACCTCGGGTGTTCCCGCTGGATGGGCAGGAAATTGCGCGATCCGGCCGGGGATCATCGCGCACGCGGCGACCAGCACCAGCGTCATGGCCGCGATGGTCGCGAACACCAGATGCACGGCGGCCGAGAGCGTCTGCGGTGCGGGCGCGCCCGCACCGGCCAGGCGCGCGTTGACGATCGCGCCGAACACCGCGACCCCCACCGCGCTGCCCAGCGACCGCGCGAACATGGTGGCCGAGGTGACGACGCCGCGATCGGACCACGGCGCGCTGGTCTGCGCCGCGATGAGTGTCGGCGTGGCCACCAGACCCATGCCCGCGCCGACCACGAAACACGAGACGCCGACCTGCCACAGCGGCGACTGCTCGTCGAGCAGCAGCATGGTGGCCGTGCCGAGCGCCGCGACGAGACTGCCCAGCACCGCGCACGTGCGGAACCCGAAGCGCAGGTACACCTTTCCGGCCCGTGCGGCGGCCAGCGGCCAGCCCAGGGTGAGGCCGCCGGTGACGAGCCCGGCGACCAGCGCGCTGGTGCCGAGCACACCCTGATTGAACATCGGCACATAGGTCGTGAAGCCGAACAGCAGGGCGCCACCGAGCATGGCGGCGAGACTGCTCGCCACCACCACCCGCCGGGTGAACACCCACAGCGGCAGAATCGGGTGCTCGGCCCGGGATTCGACGGCGACGAACAGCGCGAGCGACAGGGCGGCGAGCCCGAACACGCCGAGCCCGGTCGGCGATCCCCACGCCCAGGCGCGACCGCCCTCGAGCAAACCCAGCACCAGCGCGCCCGCCCCGAGGGTCAGCAGCACCGCCCCCGCGTAGTCGACGCTGCGGCGATGGCGTGGCACCGTCTCGTGGAAGTTGCGCACCAGCATCCACGCGGCCAGCGCGGCCAGCGGCAGATTGACCAGGAAGATCCACCGCCAGCCGAGGTAGTCGGCGCAGATGCCGCCCAGCAGCGGGCCGGTCACCGAAGCCACCGCCCACACCCCGGCCAGATAGCCCTGCACGGTGGCCCGTTCGGCGAGGGTGTAGAGATCACTGGCGATGACCATGGTCGTCGGCTGGATGGCACCGGCGCCGATGCCCTGTACCGCGCGGAACACGATGAGCGCGAGCATGCTGGTCGCCACCCCGCACAGCAGTGAGCCGAGCGCGAACACCGCGACGCCGAACAGCATCACCGGCTTGCGGCCGAAGGTGTCGGCGAGCGCGCCGTAGATCGGCACGGTGACCGCCTGGGCGAGCAGGTAACTCGTGAACAGCCACGGGAACAGCGCGAAGTCGCCGAGACTGTCGGTGATCGAGAGCACGGCGGTCGCCAGGATCGTCGAATCGAGCGCGACCAGACCGGTGGCGAGCATGAGCGAGGCGAGCACGGGGCCGCGCTCCGAGCCGAACCCGACCTCGGAGCGCGCGGTATCGGTTGCCACAGGGCACCTCTCGGGTCAGAAGCGGATGCGCACCGAATCGGTGGTCGGGCGGGCCTGGCAGGCCAGCGTGTAGCCCGCGTCGATGTCCTCCTGATCGAGGATCGCGCTGGGGCCCATGCTCACCGCGCCGTCGACGACGGTGCAGGCGCACGAACCGCATTCGCCCTCGCGACAGGAGTACGGCACGTCGAGACCGTCGGCCAGCATCACGTCGACCAGGGTGCGCGATCGTGGCCAGCGCAGGGCGTGTACGGCGCCGTCGAGTTCCACCTCGACCTGCGCGGCGTCGCCCGCCTCCTCGTCCGCGATCGGCGCGGGCTCGGCGAACGGATCGCCCGACAGCGAGACGAACACCTCGGTGGTGATCCGCTCACGCGGCCACCCCGCGCCGGTCAGCGCCTCGGTCACCGCCGCCATGAACGGGCCCGGCCCGCACACGAACGACTCGTAGGACGCGTACGGCGCGGCGAACGCCGCCAGCTGGGCGGCCGTGGGCAGGCCCTGCACCGCTTCGAGCCAGTGCACCACGTGCACCCGGCCCGGATGGCGCGCCACCAGCTCGCGCAGCGCCTCGGCGAAGATCACCGACTCCTGCCCACGATTGGCGTAGAACAGCACCACTCGGCCCGTGCCGCGCACCAGCGCCGAGCGCAGGATCGACATCACCGGAGTGATGCCGCTGCCCGCTGCCCACAGCAGCAGATCGGTGTCGAGGGAGGCCGGGGTGAAGGTGCCCTGCGGCGGCAGCACGTCCAGGGTGTCGCCGACGGAGACGTTGTCGCACAACCAGTTCGAGCCGTAGCCGTCGGCGGTGCGCTTGACGGTCACCCGCGGCGGCTCGCCGGTGAACGGTGAACTCGCCAGGGAGTAGCACCGGGCGACCGGCTCGGGCCGGTCACTCGGGATGCGCAGGGTCAGGAACTGACCCGGCCGGTAGGCGAACCGGTCGGCGGCGTCGTCGGGAACCTCGAACACGAGCGAGCGCGCGTCCGCGGTTTCCTCGATCACCGCCGCCACGCGCAGCGTCACCACCCGCGCGCCACGCGCAACGTCGACAGTCGCCCTCGTCACTGGTGTCCTCCTCGATCACAGAGCCGGTCTTGCGTGGCCACCGTCGCAGCTCACGCGCGCCGCGCTGCCCACCGATCCCGGTGGCCGGGAGATCGCCGCGCACTGTCCGCTGATCGGGAAGACCGGGGCCTGCGGTCGCGGCGGCAACCCTAGCGTCGGGCTCGTGGACACTCGATCTCCCGGGGGCGCCCGATGAACCGCATGCAGCACACCGTCGCGCTGGTGACCGGCGCGGCCGGGGGAATGGGCCGCGCCCATTGCCGTCGGTTGGCCGAGGAAGGCGCCGACATCATCGCCGTCGACATCGAGGCCGCCGCGGCGGGACTCGCGCAGACGGCGGCCGAGGTCGTGGACATCGGCCGCCTGTGCGTCACCGCCGCGGCCGACGTCCGCGACCAGGCCGCCCTGGACGTGGCGGTCGCCGACGGCGTGGCCGCGCTGGGCCGCCTCGACGTGATCGTCGCCAACGCCGGCATCTACAGCGACCTCGGCCTGTCCTGGGAACTGTCCGACGAGGCCTGGCAGCGCACCATCGACATCAACCTCACCGGCATGTGGCACACCGTGCGGGCCGGTGTCCCGGCACTGAGCGACGGCGGTTCGATCGTCATCGTCAGCTCCACCAACGGCATCACCGGCGCGGCCACCGCCTCGCACTACTCGGCGAGCAAGCACGCCGTCGTCGGTCTCGCCCGCACCCTGGCCAACGAACTCGGCCCGCGCGGCATCCGGGTCAACACCGTGCACCCCGGTTCGGTGGCGACGCCGATGATCCTCAACGACGCCGTGTACGCCAAGCTGCGCCCCGATCTGGCCCACCCCACCCAGGCCGACGCCGCCGAGGCCCTGGCCCAGCGCACCGTACTGCCCGTGCCGTGGGTCGATCCGGTCGACATCAGCAATGCCGTGCTCTTCCTCGCATCCGACGAGTCCCGTTACGTGACGGGAACCCAGCTCGTGGTGGATGCCGGACTGACTCAGAAGGTGTGACATGGGACGGGTTTCGGGCAAGATCGCGCTGATCACCGGCGCCGCGCGCGGCATCGGCCGCGCCCAGGCCATCCGGCTGGCCGAGGAGGGCGCCGACATCGTCGCCGTCGACATCTGCGGACCGGTCGAGACCGTGGTGTCGCCGGGGGCGACTCCCGACGACCTCGCCGAGACCGTGCGCGCGGTCGAGGCGACGGGCGCCCGCATCGTGGCGGCCACCGTCGACGTGCGCGACGGCGCCGCGCTGCGGACGGCGGTCGACGCCGCCGTCACCGAGCTGGGTGGCCTCGACATCGTCTGCGCCACCGCCGGTATCAGTTCCAGCGCGGGCGCGCTGGAACTGACCGACCAGCAGTGGCAGACGATGATCGACGTCAACCTGACCGGCGTGTGGCAGACCTGCAAGGCCGCCACCCCGCACCTGATCCATCGTGGCGGCGGCGCCATGATCCTGACCAGCTCGATCGCGGGCCTGCGCGGGCTGGTCGGCGTCGCGCACTACACCGCCGCCAAGCACGGCGTGGTCGGCCTGATGCGCTCCCTGGCCAAAGAGCTGGCCCCGCACCATGTCCGGGTGAACTCGGTGCACCCCACCAACGTCGACACCCCGATGATCCAGAACGACATGGTGCGCAAAGTGTTCCGGCCCGACCGCGAGCACCCGACGCGCGAGGAGTTCGCCGAGGCGGCGGTGTCGATGAACATGCTGCCCATCCCGTGGGTCGAGCCCGTCGACATCGCCAACGCGGCGCTGTTCCTGGCCTCGGACGAAGCCCGCTACATCACCGCGGTGACCCTGCCCGTCGACGCGGGCTCGACCCAGCGCTGAGTTGTCCGGTGGTGCGGCCTCGACGGGCCGCGCCACCGCGACGCCGACAGCCGCTGACGCCGTCGGCCCGGACACCATCCGTCTCCGGCCGACATCGCTTCCGGTCGATATCGCCGATCTCAGCTGGTCGGCACGAGATCGGCGAGTCCGGTCATGGACCGGGGGAGCTCGCCGTGGTGGAGCACGCCCAGCCGCTGGGTGGCGCGGGTCAGGGCGACATAGAGCTCGGCCGCGCCGCGGGGACCGTCGGCGAGGATCCGTTCCGGCTCGACGACCAGGACGGCGTCGTACTCCAGACCCTTGGTCTCCGACGCGGTGACCGTGCCCGGCACCCCGGGCGGACCGATCACCACGCTGGTGCCTTCCCGCCCGGACTCCGCGCGAACGAATTCCTCGATGGCCGTGGCGAGTTCGTCCGTATCCACGCGGCGCGACCACGGCTGGACGCCACATGCGCGCACCGACTCCGGCGGCCGCACGTCCGGGGCGAAATCGGCGAGCACCGCCGCGGCGACGGTCATGATCTCGGCGGGTGTGCGGTAGTTGACGGTCAGCGCGCGATAGGCCCAGCGGCCCGGAACGTAGGGCTCCAGCATCGATGCCCACGACGTCGCACCCGCCGCCGACCGGCGCTGCGCGAGATCACCCACGATCGTGAAGGATTTGCCGGGGCAGCGGCGCATCAGCACCCGCCACTCCATCTCCGACAATTCCTGCGCTTCGTCGACGACCACGTGCCGGTAGGTCCACTCCCGGTCCGCGGCAGCACGTTCGGCGAGTTCCCTGGTGTCGCGTTCGAGGAAGCGTTCGGCCAGATCCTCGCCGAAGAGCATGTCCTGGGCGAACAGGTGATCCTCGTCGTCCATGTGGTCTTCCCGGCCGACCATGTTCTCGAGCACCCGCGCGGCGTAGGCGGCCTCGGCCCTGGCCTCCCGCTCGGCGGTGTCGTCGACGGGCTGGTGCCTGCCCAGCAGGTCGACGAGCTCGTCGAGCAGCGGCACATCCGAGACGGTCCAGGCGGTGCCCTCGGCGCGATACAGCGCGGCATCGGCGCCCGCCGCCCGCAGCCGATCGTGCGACGAATACAGCTCGGAGAGCAGGGTTTCCGGCGTCAGGATCGGCCACAGGTCGTCGAGCGCGGCGGTGAACGCGGTGTGGTCGGCGAGTTCGGCGACCAGGTCGGCGCGCAGCTGTTCCCACGCCTCGCGGTCGTCGCGGGTGAGCCAGCCCTGCCCGATCCGGCCGATCGCGCGCTCGGTGAGGACGTAGGTGACGATCTCGCGGAACACCGCGCGCGCCTCGTTGTGCGGGCGTCCGCTCGCCCGTGCCTCCTCGCTCGCCCATTGCGCGGTCTCGGCGTCGATCCGCACGGTGACGTCGGCGAGCTCGATCGGCACCGGGTCCGCCGGCAGCCGCTGCCGGTCCGCGATCGCCGCGGCGAGGATGTCGAGGATCCGCAGTGAACCCTTGTGCCGTGCCGCTTCCGGTCCGTCCTCGGCGGTCACGCGCAGTCCCGGCACCAGCTCGCCCGCGGTCGTGAAGACCACATTGGTCTCGCCCAGCGACGGCAGCACATGCGAGATGTGCTGCAGGAAGGCGGGGTTGGGCCCGACCACCAGCACGCCCTGGCGTTCCATCCGCTCGCGCTGGGTGTAGAGCAGATACGCGACGCGGTGCAGCGCCACCACGGTCTTGCCGGTGCCGGGACCGCCCTCGATCACCAGCACGCCAGGATGGTCGAGCCGGATGATCTCGTCCTGCTCGGCCTGGATCGTCGCGACGATGTCGCGCATGCCCTCCCCGCGCGGCGCGTTGACGGCCGCGAGCAGGGCCGCGTCGCCACGCTCGTCGCCGTCCGGCCTGCCGAGCACCTCGTCGGTGAACTCGGTCACCCGGCGGCCGCGGGTGTGGAACTGGCGGCGCCTGCGCATGTCCTCCGGCGAGGCCGCGGTCGCGACATAGAAGGCGCGGGCGGCGGGCGCGCGCCAGTCGAGCAGCAGCGGCTCGAAGTCGTTCGCCTCGTCGAACAGGCCGATGCGGCCGATGTAGGACACCTCTCCGGAGAGCGCGTCGAGCCGGCCGAAGCACAGTCCGTTGTCGGCCACGTCCAGGCGCTTGGCCTCCTTGGCCAGCGCGCGGGCCTCGAAATCCCGGTCCATGGCCGAGACGCCCGTGCCGCGCAGTGTCGCGCTGTAGCGACCCTTCACCCTGGCGCGTTCGGCGTCGAGCCGCGCGTACAGACCGTCCACGTAGTGCTGCTCGGACCGTAGTTCGTCCTGATACCCCTGAATTGACACCTGCCCTCACTTTCCCGGTTCACCGATCCCGGCGGAGCGCGTCGATCACACCCGTTTCCGCAGCTTCTGGCTACGGCGGACGATTATGCGGCACCACCGGGGCCTTGCGGCAAGGCCCCCTGTGCGCTATATGTTGGATACGGAAGGGGAGTGAGGACTCCTCCCGTCCAGTGCACAGGGGGCCGTGGGCACAGAGCATCGGGATCGGCGATCACGCCGTCCGGTCGGCCTCCTTGCGGGTCAGGAACGCCAGTACCGCCGACTCGAATTCGTCCTTGCGCTCGATCATCGCCCAGTGCCCGCAGTTCGGGAACACGTGCAGTTCGGCGCGCGGGATCGTGCGCATCGGGATCAACGCCATATCCAGCGGGCTCACCCGGTCGTCGCGGCCCCAGGTGATCAGGGTCGGCGCCTGCACCTTGTGCAGCATCGCCCACGGCGGGGGCGCGTCCGAGGCCTCCATCGCCCGCACCATCATCGCGAACGCGGCCTTGCTGTACATCCGGCGCGCGCTGTCGAGCGTGGCCGGGTCGGTGGCCTGGGTCCAGCGCTCCTCGATGAGCTCGTCGGTGACCATGGCCGGGTCGTAGACCATCGAGTGCAGCCACTGGATCAGCCGCTCGCGGGTGGGCTCCTCGGTGAACTCCTGCAGCAGCTTGATGCCCTCGCCGGGACCCGGGCTGAACAGGTTGCGCCCGATGCCGCCGATCGTCACCAGCTTGCCGACCCGCTCCGGATGCGCGATCGCGTAGTTGAGCGCGACGCCACCGCCCATCGAGTTGCCGATGATGTCGACACTGTCCAGGCCCAGCGCATCGACGAAGCGGACCACCGCGTCGAGCGCGGTGACCATCGGATGCCCGCCGAAGTCGTCGCTCACCCCGAAGCCGGGGAATTCCAGGACCAGGCACCGGAATCGGTCGGCGAACGTGGCGAGATTGCCGCGGTAGTTGCGCCACCCGGTGACCCCGGGGCCCGACCCGTGCAGCAGCAGCAGCGGCGGACCGTCGCCGGCCTCGTGGTAGCGCAGCACGCCCGCGTCGGTGCGGATCTCGCGCAGGGTGGCCTCGTAGCTCAGCTCGGTCATGCGTGCGTGCCCCCGTCGATGCGGATCTCGGTGCCGGTGATGAACGCGCCGTCCTCGGAGACCAGCATCGCGATCACGCCGGCCACCGCGCTCGGATCGCCCATGCCCGCGCCGCCGGATTCCTGATCGGTCGGCAGGGCGGGCGACAGCTTCGAGAACAGCGCCCAATCGGCGTCGGCGGGCACGTAACCCGGTGTGGCGTCGGTGATGCCGGACTTGATGCTGCCCGGCGCGACGCACACCGCGCGCAGGCCCTTGCCGCCGTATTCGAGGGCGATGGCGTGGGTGAAGGACTGGATGCCGCCCTTGCTCGCCGCGTAGGCCGCCATGTAGGGGTGCGCGAAGGCCGCCGAGGTGGAGCTGAAGTTCACGATCGTCGCGCGCGGGTTGGCCAGTAGGGCGGGCAGTGCCTCGCGGACCACCAGGAAGGTGCCGGTGAGATTGACCCGCAGGATCAGATCCCACAGCTCGAGGGAGGTCTGCTCGGTGTGCGAGGCGCGCAGGATGCCCGCCGCGTTGACCAGCGAGTCCAGCCCACCGAGAGTCTGCACCGACGAGCGCACGCCCTCGATCACCGACTGCTCGTCCCCGATGTCGAGGGTCAGAGTGGTCAGCCGGTCCGCGGTGCCGCGTTCGGTGGCCCGCGCCAGGGTGGCCGCGAGACCGTCGGCCGACACGTCGGCGCCGACCACTCGGGCGCCCTCGTCGAGCAGCCGGAGCACGGTGGCCTGTCCGATGCCGGACGCGGCGCCGGTGACCAGTGTCCGGTGGCCGTCGAGTCTGTTCATGAGTCGTCTCTCCTAGGTGTGGGGGTCAGCCGAGCCGGCCGGGAACCGGCTCGTGCCGCAACTGATCGGTCGCCAATTCGCCCGCGCGAACCGCGTCGTCGATCGAATCGCGCAGTGCCGAGCAGGTGGGGATCCAGCTGCTCGGCTCGCCGAGAGCCGCGCGCCGGGCGAATTCCGGGCAGGCGGACTCGGCGTCGTCGAGCCACTGGACGCTGGTGTGGCTGGGGCTGAACTTCTCGGCCAGCACCTTGTTGCCGCAGCTCGCGCATTCGACGGGATGCATGATGCCCGCCTCAGCGCTCGCCCGCGGCGTGCCGCGCGCCGACGTAGCCGAACACCATCGCGGGACCGATGGTCGCGCCCGCGCCGGCGTAGTCGTTGCCCATCACGGCCGCGGAGGTGTTGCCGGCGGCGTAGAGGCCGGGGATGGGCGAGCCGTCGGCGCGCAACACCTGGGCGTCGGCGTTGTAGACCAGACCGCCCTTGGTGCCGAGGTCGCCGATGCGCACGCGCAGCGCGTAGTACGGGCCCTTGTCCATCACATCGAGCGCCGGCGTCGCCAGCGTCGGGTCACCGTAGTAGTTGTCGTAGGCGCTGTCCCCGCGACCGAAGTCGGCGTCGTGGCCCGCGCGCGCGAATCCGTTGAACCGGTCGACGGTCTCGCGCAGCGTGGTGACGGGAACACCGATCGCGGCGGCCAGGCCCTCGATGTCGGGTGCGCTCTGCACCAGACCGCTCGAGGTCCACGCGGCGGGGAACTTCTGTCCGGGCACGATGCCGCCGATGGGATAGCGGCTCTTGGCCTTCGCGTCGAAGATCAGCCAGGCCGGGTCGTGGCTGCCGCGCAGCTGGGCGTGCACGAACGTGACGTACGGCGAGGCCTCGTTGGTGAAGCGCTTTCCGGAGCTGTCGACGATGATCGAGCGCGGGATCGACCGCTCCGAGACCAGCACCTGATTGATGCCGTCGGGCCGCTGGAACGACGGCATCCACCACGCGTCGTCCATCAGATCGACCGCGGCGCCGACCCGCTCGCCCGCGACGATGCCGTCACCGGTGTTGTCGGTCGAGGCGGCGCTGAAGTTGTCGCGTCCGCCCTCGGGCAGATAGCGCTTGCGCATCGCCTGGTTGTGCTCGAAACCGCCGGTGGCCAGCAGCACTCCGGCGCGCGCCCGGATCCGGATCTCGCGGCCGTCGCGTTCGGCGACGACGCCGAGCACCGCGCCCGACTCGTCGGTGATCAGCGAGCGCAGCGGCGTGCTCAGCCACAGCGGCACGCCCGCGTCGCGCAGGGCCAGCCGCAGCCGCGCGATCAGCGCTCGGCCCAGGGTGTCCATGTGCCTGCGCAGCAGGATCGCCTTGACCGCCCGCAAGCCGGTCAGCAGCGCGGTCCAGCGCGCCTTCCAGGTGCGGGTCACCATATTGAGCTGGACGAAGTCCTTGGAGGTGATGAACAGCCCGGGCGGGGTCGCCAGCGCCGCCGGGCGCAGCAGATCCTCGTCCTCGCCGAGCTGCTTGAGGTCGACCGGCAGCGGCTCGATGGAGCGGCCCGCGGGACGACCGCCCGGCGCCTCGGGGTGATAGTCGGAATAGCCGGTGCACCACTGGAACCGCAGGTGCGGACTGGTCTCCAGGAAGGCCAGCATGCGCGGGCCCTCGTCGATGAAGGCGTCGAGGTTGCCGGTGGGCACCCGGTCGCCGACGACGGCGTCGAGGTAGGCGCGCACATCCGCGCGGGAATCGCCGAGACCCTCGCGCAGCAGCGTCGGATTGTTCGGCACCCAGATCCCGCCGCCCGAGAGCGCGGTGCTGCCGCCGTACACCGCGGCCTTCTCGATGACGAGGGTGTCGAGCCCGCGATCGGCGGCCGCGAGCGCGCCGGTCAGCCCGCCCGCGCCGCTGCCGACGACGAGGAAGCCGACTTCGTGATCCCAGTGTTGTTCGGTCGCAGTCACTCTCGCCTCACTCAGCCGACGACCATGTCGTCCTGGGACCAGAACGCGCGCATGCTGGTGATGCGGGCGTCCTCGTCGAAGGTCATGACATCGATCGGATCGAGGGTGAACTTCTGGTCGCCGAACTCGGTGACCACCCGGAAGCTGAACGCGGCGCTGTCGCCCGCGACGCGCACGCTGAACAGTTCCGTCGAGCGCCGCAGCGGCTCGATGGCCTCGTAGAACTTCGTGATCGCGGCGTGGCCGACATGCGGTTCGGAGCCGACCGGATCCTCGACCGTCGCGTCCTCGCGGTAGAGGGCGACGACGTCGGCAGCCGTACCGCTGCCGACGGCCTCCACATATTTGCGCACCGTCGCGCGAATGTCGTCCGCTGAAGCCATCGTGTTGCTCCTGAAATGTCGAGAAGTGGGGATCTGTGAACCGAACCACATCCGGTGGCCGGTGGACACGGGTCCCTCCCGGCCAGCGGGAGGGACCCGGGCGGGCCTATTCGCCCAGCATGTGCCGCACGGCGAGGTGGCTGAACAGCATGGACGCGCCGATCGGGTTGCCACCGCCGGGGTAGACCTCACCGCTGACCGCGGCCATGGTGTTGCCCGCCGCGTAGAGGCCGGGGATCGGCGCGCCGTCGCGGCCGAGCACCCGCGCCGCCGAGTCGGTGCGCAGGCCGCCCTTGGTGCCGAGGTCGGAGATGCCGAACGCCGCGGCGTGGTACGGGCCCTTGTCGATGGTCACCAGCGGCGGTTCGCCGCCGGAGAAGGCGCGGTCGTAGGCCTCGTCGCCGCGCCCGAAATCGGGGTCGACGCCGGTGGCGACCATGCCGTTGAACCGTTCCACGGTCGCCTCGAGATTCGCCGCGGGCACACCGATCTTCGCGGCCAGCTCGGCGAGGGTGTCGGCGGTGTGCCACAGGCCCGCGTCGACGTATTTCTGCGTCTCGACCATGGACACGTTGGTGGCCTTGATCGGCGGCACCTCGCCTTCGGTGTCGTCGTAGATCATCCAGAACGGCAGGGTCAGGCCGCGCTCGGTCATCTGCCGGATGACCTCGCGGCCGAGCCGGTCGTAGGGCGCCGACTCGTTGACGAATCGGTTGCCGTCCTGGTCGACGAAGATGCCACCGGTGAACCACAGCGCGAACGCCGAGCGCCCGTCCGGGTGGGTCAGGCCCGGTGACCACCACGCCTGATCCATGAGATCGGTGTCGGCGCCTGCCGCGATGCCTGCCTGGTGCGCCAAGCCCTGATTTCCCCAGGGTCCCATGGTGTCTCGCGCCTCGCCGGGCACGCCGTAGTGCTTGCGCAGCTCGTCGTTCTGCTCGAAACCGCCCGCGGCGAGCACCACGCCGCGGCGCGCGCGGATCGCGACCCGGTCGCCGTCGCGTTCGACGATCGCACCGGTCACCACACCGTCCTCGACGACCAGCTCCACCAGCGGCGACTCCAGGTAGAGCTTGGCGTGCGGGTAGGTCGACAGCGCGCGCAGCATGCGCCCGATCAGCGCCTGCCCGCCGATCAGCAGCTCCGGCAGCGCGGCGCCGAGCCGGTCGGTATCGAGCGGTCCGCGCAGCGACTCGCGCAGCTCGCCCAGCTCGGCGGCGGGCAGCGGCGTGGGCATGATGTGGCGCTGCCCGTCGAGCCTGGCCTTGGGCGCCTTACCGAAGTAGTCCGGCCACGGCAGCATCTGGAACTCGAAATGGTCGTCGGCTTCGAGGTATTCGATGAGGTCGCGACCCCGCCGCACGTAGGTCTGCTGCAGCTCGTCGGGGGTGCGGTCGCCGACGACGGCCCGGTAGTAGGTGAGCGCGTCGTCGAGGGTGTCGTCGGTGCCCGCGCGCTCCAGCACCGGGTTGCACGGGAACCAGACGCCACCGCCACCCGAATACGCCGTCGTGCCGCCGAACTTGTCGGTCGCCTCGACCACCGCGACGCTGAGCCCTTCGCGGGCGGCGGTGTAGGCGCCGGCCAGGCCACCGCCCGAGCCCGCGACCAGCACGTCCACCTCGTCGTTCCAGTCCACCACTGTTTCCTCCTGGTACCACCTCGTTGTGGCGATGACGGTAGGTCGGGTGACGGCGGTCACGGAGCGACCATCCCGATCACCGGGAGGCGATCGGGACCCGAACGTGCCGGTCAGCGGGAAGGACGTCTGCTCTCCCGGCCCGCGCGTCCTTAGCGTCGCTCGCAGAGAACCGGTCTCCATCGAAAGGTAGGCACTGTGAACCCCGAGACCCCATCGGCATCAGTGAAGGGCCCGGCCGACGTCGACGTGGTCGTCGTCGGCGCCGGCATCGCCGGCCTGTACGCACTGCACCGCTTCCGCGGCAGCGGACTGACCGTGCGGGTGTTCGAGGCAGGCGAGGGCGTGGGCGGCGTCTGGTATTGGAACCGCTACCCGGGCGCGCGGTGCGACGTGGAGAGCGTGGACTACTCGTACTCGTTCGACGACGCGCTGCAGCAGGAGTGGAACTGGAGTGAGAAGTACGCCACCCAGCCCGAGATCCTGTCCTACCTCGAACACGTCGCCGATCGCTACGACCTGCGCCGCGACATCGAATTCGGCACCCGCGTCACCGATATCGTGCTCGACGAGCGGACCCTGCGCTGGCAGGTCGACACCGACACCGGCCGGACCGTCTCGGCCCGGTTCGTCGTGCTGGCCACCGGTCCGCTGTCGAACGCGAACACCCCGGCCATCGACGGCCTCGACTCCTTCGCGGGCCGGGTGCTGCACACCTCGCACTGGCCGCACGAAGGCGTCGACCTGACCGGACAGCGGGTCGGCGTGATCGGCACCGGATCCTCCGGCATCCAGACCATCCCGTGCCTGGCCGAACAGGCCGAGCGGCTGCACGTCTTCCAGCGCACCGCCAATTACAGTGTGCCCGCGGGGAATACACCGCTGAGCGAGGCCGACCGGCAGGCGCAGAAGGCGAACTACGCCGAGCGCAGGCGGCTGTCGATGGCCAGCGGCGGCGGTTCCCCGCATCAGGCGCACCCGATGTCCGCCCTCGCGGTGAGCCCGCGGGAACTGCGCGAGGCCTACGAACAGCGCTGGGCCCTGGGCGGCGTGTTGTTCAGCAAGACCTTTCCCGATCAGCTGGTGAGCCTGGCCGCCAACGACACCGCGCGGGAGTTCTGGGAGGAGAAGGTGCGGGCCGTGATCGACGACCCGCGGGTCGCCGACCTGCTGGTTCCGCGTGATCACCCGATCGGCACCAAGCGGATCTGCACCGACACGAACTACTACCAGACCTACAACCGCGCCAATGTCGAGCTGGTGGACCTGAAGGCCACCCCGATCAGCCGCATCGACGCCGCGGGCGTGCACACCACCGCGGCGCACTACCCGCTCGACACCCTGGTGCTGGCCACCGGATTCGACGCGATGACCGGCTCGGTGTCGCGGATGAACATCGTCGGCCGCGGTGGCGAATCGCTCAACGAGGCCTGGCGGGAGGGACCGAAGACCTATCTGGGGCTGGGCGTGACGGGCTTCCCGAACCTGTTCAACCTGACCGGCCCCGGCAGCCCGTCGGTCCTGGCCAACATGGTGCTGCACTCGGAACTGCACGTCGACTGGGTGGCCGAGGCCATCGGTTACCTCGACAGCAGGGGAGCGGTGGGGCTCGAGGCCAGGCCGGACGCGGTGGCCGAGTGGGTCCGCGAATGCGCGAGCAGGGCCGCGGGAACGCTGATGACCCAGGCGAATTCGTGGTACCTGGGCGCCAACATCGAGGGCAGGCCGCGGGTGTTCATGCCCTTCGTCGGTGGCTTCGGGGTCTACGGCGAGATCATCGCCGAGGTCGCGGCCGCGGGATACAAGGGTTTCGACGTCCTCGAGGCGTGAGACACGACGGCGGGGTGGTCCGGATCGGACCACCCCGCCGTCGTCGGTCAGGCCGCGAACCCGCCGAACCCGCCGCGGTAGTACAGCAGCGGCTTACCACCTTCGGTGGCCCGCAGATCGACGATCCGGGCCAGCACCACCGTGTGATCGCCCGCGTCGTGCTCGAGCTCGACGCTGACCTCGATGTGGGCCAGCGCCCCGGCCAGCGCGGGCGCGCCGTTGCCCGCCCGGTCCCAGTCGACGCCGGCGAACTTGTCGGCGCCGCTGACCGCGAACCGGCGGCACAGCTCGCTCTGCTCCTCGGCCAGGATGTTGATGCACAGGGCGCCCGCGGCGCGCAGCAGCGGCCAGCTGGTGGAACTCTTGGCCGGGCAGAACGACACGTACGGCGGGTCCAGCGACACCGACACCACCGACTGGCAGGTGAAGCCGAGCGGCCGCGTCCCGTCGTGAGCAGCGATCACCGCGACGCCGGTCGCGAAATGACCGAGCACTCTGCGCAGGTCGGCGGGGGCAGGGATACCTGCGTCGACGACGACGTTGTCTGCATTCATAGGGGTCCTCCCGAACGGAATTCGTTGCCCCCACGATCCGTGGTGAGCGGGGACCGGCTCAAGACGTTCTCCCGGTCAGCGGTTGTCGGCGGGCAAAAGGTGGTACCCGCGGTTGCTAACATGCACCGATGGCGACTCCCGACCCCGATCCCGGCGTGCCCAACCTGCCGCCGACCAGCTGGGCGGTTCTCGCCATGCTCTCCTACGAGGAAGAGGTCTCCGGCTACGACCTGAAGAAGTGGGCCGACTGGAGCCTGCGCTACTTCTACTGGACGCCGTCCTACAGCCAGATCTACGCCGAGCTGAAGAAGCTCGAGCAGCACGGTTTCGCGAGCTCCCGGCTCGACCACGACAACGCCATGCGCGGCAAGCGGCTCTATCGGATCACCGACGCGGGCCGGGCAGCGGTGACGCTGTGGTGGAACAAGGCGCCGGTCGATCCGTCGGTGCTCAAACACCATGTGCTGGTGCGGGTCATGTTCGGTCACCTCGGCTCGCCGGATCGGCTCAAGCAGATCCTGCGCGACCACATCGACGACGTCGACCAGCTCGAGCAGCGGGCCGCGATCGACGCCGAGGCCGCCAAATCCGAACCGGGCTGGGCCTATTCGCAGATCGTGCTGCAGTGGGCGCAGCGCCACTACGCGGCCGAGCGGGAACTGGCCCAGCAACTGATCGACGACATCGACAACGCGGCCACGATCCTGGCCGGTGCCGAACACGACGATCGCGCCGACTACCCCCACCCGACCCCGGGCCGCTGGCGCGAGATCGAGCAGCGGGTCCGCGAGGAAGAGGGCCTGCAGCACGACCCGGCGGAGTAGGTGTGGGGGCGCTCGCGGCCCCACGACCGATTACTTCGCGGTCAGCCGCTGGGACCGCGTGATCATCGACGACCCGCTGACCGGGTCGCCGATGATCGTGCCGCGGCCGCGTGAGGCGTTCAGCGCGTGCCCAGTGCCTCGCGCACCATCGCCCAGATCTCGGCGCGGGCGGCGGTGGTCGCGGCCAGCGACGGGATGGTGAGAAAGCCGTGGAACAGGCCGTCGTAGCGGCGGTGCCGCACCGCGACGCCGTCGTCGGCGAGCCGGCGCGCGTAGGCGTCGCCCGCCGAGCAGGGCGGGTCGAGTTCGGCGGTGATCACGATCGCGGGCGGCAGGCCGGCCAGCGAGGCGGCCCTGGTCGGCACCAGGCGGACGTCGTCGGTGCCGTGCGGGGCGTACTGCCGCCAGTACCAGCGCATCGCGCTCGTCGTGTTGTAGTGGCCGGTGCCGAAGCGCCGATAGGACTCGGTCTCGAAGTCGTCGTCGATCACCGGGTACAACAGGATCTGCGCCGCGACCGCGGGGCCGGCGCCGTCGCGGACCGCGATGGCCACGGTCGCGGCGAGATTGCCGCCCGCGCTGTCGCCGGCCAGCGCGATCCGCGCCGGGTCGCCGCCGAACGCGCCCGCGTGCTCGGCCACCCAGCGCAGCGCGGCGAGGACGTCCTCGTGCGCGGCGGGTCCCCGGTGCTCGGGCGCGAGCCGGTAGTCGACCGCGACCACGATCGCGCCGACGCCCTCGGCCATCGATCGGCAGAACTCGTCGTGACTGTCGAGATCGCAGAACACGAAGCCGCCGCCGTGGGCGAATACGATCACCGGCAGCGGTGATTCGTCGCGGTGTGGTCGATAGACGCGCAGAGTCAGGTCGCCGCCGGGGCCCGCGATGACGATATCGCGCGCCTCGCGCATGTCGGGCAGGTACTTCAGCGGCGCGCGCCTGCCGAGGATGGCGGCGCGCACCTCGGCGGCCTGCATCGTGGCGATGTCGGGGAAACCGGCGTCGAGCGCGGCGAGCATCGCGGCCACTTCGGGGTCCGGCACCGCACCCGGTCCGGTGGTGGGATAGACGCGGACAGTCACTGACCCTCCTGGAGATTCTCGCGACGCGGTCCGACGGTCGAACCGGTCGTCGGCCCACCGTAGAGCCGGGCCGCGGCGGTGCGGACCCCGTTCTCCCGCTGGGCGGAAACCCCTGGTCGACGTGCCACGCGAGGTGCCTACCGTCGGCCCATGAACACCACGAAGGTCTACGTGACCGACACCGTTGTGACGAAACCCGGGCGGGCCAGGGACTTCGTCGACGCCTATCTGCGTGAGTACGCGCCGGGGGCCCGCGAGCGAGGGATGACGCTGGAGCGGATCGTGGTGAGTCCACCGATCTGGTTTCCCGACGAGTCCAACACCGTCACCGCGACCTGGGTGCTCGACGGCGCCGAGGGGTGGTGGGCGATGACCTGGCAGGGGCGCTCCGATCCGGCGGTGCGGCGGTGGTGGTCCGGCGTGGACGACCTGGTCGCGCAGCGCACGCGCTGCACCGGCGCCGAGGTGTCCGATGTCGAGCGGCTCGCCGATGTTTGAGGTCGTTCGGCTGGTGCATTGTGCGGCGGCGGGCGGTCCGGCGGCGGATCGGCTCAGGACCGAGCTGGGTGCGGCGGTGTCCGGGATGGCCCGCCGGGTGCTGGTCCAGCCCACGCTGCCGGGGGTTCGCAACGGCGGTGACGTGCTGGCGCACCTGCGCTTCGACGGGGCGGCGGAGTGGCGGGCCTGCGCGGGTGCGGTCGACGCGGTGCTGGCCGATCCCGGCATCACACATGTCGACGGCGCCGAGTACGACGGCGGCATCGGCGGTTTCGCCGAGCCTCGCGCGCCCGGCTCGGTGTACCGGGTGCTGCTGTTGCGGGTCGCGCCGCAGACCCCGGACGCGACGGTGGAGCGCTTCGAGGCGGACCTGCTGCGGATGCCGCGCTATATCCCGACGATGCTGTCCTGGCGGTTGAGCCGGGTGCGTCGCGGCATCGGGTCCGTGCCGTGGACCCATGTCTGGGAGCAGGAGTTCACCGATCTGGACGGACTCGACGGCCCGTATCTGATGCACCCGGTGCACTGGGCGCACGTCGACCGTTGGTTCGATCCGGAGTGCCCCGACGTGATCGTGCGCGACCGCGTCTGCCACAGCTTCTGCGAGAACGACCCCGCCTGACCCCGGCCGCCGCCCGCTCCCGCCGGGCGGCGTACCGCGCGATCACGCGTAGCGGGGCGCGCGGTGGTCGGTGGCGACCCGGGCCGCGGGGCCGACGCCCAGCGGGCGCGGATGCTGCTGCAGGGTGGGACGGACCCGCACCCGGCCGTCGTCGACGTGGCGCCAGATGTTGAGCGCCGTCGTGCGCACCGGCGCGCTGAGCCGATGGTCGAACACCATCCGGTCGATCGGCCCGCACACCGACACCGCGGCCACCGCGGACTCACCGAGATCGCCGATCGGGGCGGCGATGCAGCCGAAGCCGGCCAGTGATTCCTCGCGCTCGACCGCGACCCCGTGCGCGCGCACCTTGTGCAGTTCGAGATCGAGCTGGGCGCGGGTGGTCAGCGAGTACTTGGTGCGCGCCGTGGCCTGACCGGTGACGACCTCGGCCAGCCGGTGCTCGTCGGAGTAGGCCAGGATCGCCTTGCCGACCGCCGTACAGTGCGCGGGCCGCCTGCCGCCGACCCGCGTCGGCACCGCGGCGGCCAGATCGCCGCCCACCTTGTCCAGGTACACGACGTCGGGACCGTCCAGCACGGCCAGGTGCACGACGAACCCGGTGACCCGGTGCAGCTCGTGCAGGAACGGCATCGCCGCGCGATGCAGCCGGTCCTGGTGCACGGCCAGCGAGCCGAGCTCCATCAGCCGGATCCCGAGCTCGTAATCGCGCCCTTCGCGGCGGAGCCAGCGCAGTTGCACCAGCCGTTCCAGCATGCGATGCGCCGAGGACCGGGGTAGCCCGGTCCGCCGGACGATCTGGGCGAGCGTGAGCCTGCCCGGGCCGTCGAAGGCGTCGAGCAGCAGGGACGCGCGATCGAGGATCGCACTGGGGGTGGTGGCCTCGGCCTGGATGACCATGGAGCGCTCCATTTCGGATCTACGAGCTGATGCCCAGTCGCATATTTCGATTAGGCATATACCTATTGATACCATCCTCTGTGTCCGTTGTCACATGAATCCTCGAACTGTGTGCAACGACGACGGCCCCCGTATCGAGCGGAGAGCTCGGTACGGGGGCCGTCGAAGGGCTGCGCGCGACTACATGGCCGCGAGCGGCTCGCTGCCGGACCAGTCGTGGCCCCAGTAGCTGTCGGCGGTGATTTCCTCGGCGGTGTAATAGGTCTCGTCGACCCGCATCCCCTCGGTGCCGAACTCCACGTCCCAGCCGCCGGGCGCGCGCACGTAGAAGGACACCATCTTGTCGTTGGTGTGCCTGCCCAGCGTCGAGGACACCGAGAAGCCGTCCTTGGTGACGCGGTCCAACGCCTGGCCGACCGCATCGAGGGTGTCGACCTCCACCATGATGTGCACCAGGCCGGGGGCGCCACCGTGCGGCGCGGGGCACAGCGCGAGGCTGTGGTGGCGCTCGTTGACGCCGAGGAAGCGCACCCGCATCGGCCCGAACTCCGGCGGCGCCGGGATCCGGAACGCGCCGCGCGGCAGGAAGCCGAGCACGTCGGTGTAGAAGCCGAACGCGCCGTTGGGGTCCATGGTCGGCAGGACGACATGGCCCAGGCCCTGCGCGCCGGTGACGAACTTCGCGCCGAACGGCGTCACCACCGGGCTGTGGTCGAGCACCGCGCCGTGGAAGACCTCGAGCGTCGCGCCGGTCGGGTCCTGGAAGGTGATGACCTCCTCGACCCGGCGCGCGTCGGCCTCCTCGACCGAGAGCGGCTTGACGGCGATGCCCGCCGCGGTGACCGCTTCCTGCACCCGGACCAGGGCCGCGTGGTCGCGCACTTCCCAGCCGATGGTCACCACCGCGTCGCTGTCGCCGGGCACCACCGTGATGCGCGCCGCCCGCTCGTCCATCCGCAGGTACAGCGCGTTCTCGTCGGGTCCGCTGCCCTGCGCGAAGCCGAGCACGTCGAACGCGAAGGTGCGCCACCGGTCCATGTCGGCGGTCTGGATCTTGACGTAGCCGAGGCCTTTGATGTCTGTCATTTCCGTTGTCCTTCGTGGTGTTTCGGGTCAGATCATCGAGCGCAGGTGGTCCGCGGGCTCGAGACCGAGGGAGCTGACGGCCGAGGCGTGGTAGACGGTGCTCGGCACATGGATGGCGTGGGCGAGGCCCACGTGCGCGTCGCGCCAGTAGCGCTGCAGCGGCTTGTCGGTCCGCATCGCGTTGCCGCCGGAGCGCGCGAAGATCTGGTCCACGGCCGAGACCGCGCGCCAGGCCGCGCGGACCTGGGTGCGCCGGACCGCGGCCCGCTCGGCGAAGCTGATCTCCTTGCCCGCGTCGACGGCGTCGAAGATCTTGTCGGCGTTGGCCAGCAGTTCCTGGCGCGCGGCGTTGATGTCGGCGGCGGCCTCGCCGATGGCGAACAGTACGTACGGATCGTCCTTGACCGCGGTGCCCTGCGCGCCGACCCGGTCGCGCTGGTAGTCCAGGTGCGCGGCCAGCGCGCCCTCGGCGATGCCGACCACCGCGGAGCTGATGCCCAGCGGGAACATCGTCGACCACGGCATCTTGTACAGCGTCTCGGTGACCCCGTACTCCTTCTGCGCGGTGCCGTCGATGACATGGTCGCCGTTCATCACCCGGTAGTCGGGCACGAACGCGTCCTTGACGATGATGTCCTTCGACCCGGTGCCCTTGAGGCCCACCACATTCCAGGAGTCCTCGACGATCTGGTAGTCCTGGCGCGGCAGGATCATGTGCAGCATCGTCGGCGGCAGGGCCATCGAGCCGTCCGGGTTGCCGAGCATGGCGCCCAGGAAGATCCAGTCGCAGTGATCGGTGCCGGAGCTGAACTGCCAGCGGCCGTTGAAGATATAGCCGCCGTCGACGGGTCGGGCGATACCGGTCGGCGCGTAGGGCGAGGCCATCCAGGTGTCGTGGTCGTCGGCCCACACCTCGTCCTGCACCTTCGGATCGGCGAAGGCCAGCTGCCACGGGTGCACGCCGACGATGCCGGCGATCCAGCCGCTGGCCGGATCGAGCGCGGCCGTGGCCATCACCGTCTCGGCGAACTCGCGCGGATGCGCCTCGTAGCCGCTGTACTTCTTCGGCTGCAGCAGGCGGATCGGGCCCGCCGTCTTGAGCAGCTGGGCCGTGGCATCGGGCAGCTGCCCGAGCCGCTCGGCCTCCGGGGCCTGATCGCGCAGCTGGTCGGCGATCGCGGCGATGTTGTCGAGAACCTTGGTCATCGCAGGTGGTGCTTTCTGTTCGGGGTGGGAGAAGTCAGGACATGGTGTCGACGATGGCGCCGCGGGCGATGTTGTCGGCCACCTCGGCTTCCCAGCTCGTCACCGCGCGGTCGGTATCGATCTCGAACTCGAAGCGCTTGGTCATATCGTCGGTGACGTCCTCGACGTCGACGTAGAACTGCTTGTACCAGCGGCGCAGCTGGTAGACCGGCCCGTCCTCCTCCGAGAGCAGCGGGTTGTCGATCGGGGCCTTGTTCTTCCAGATCGCCACGTCCTGCTCGAAGCCGACGGCCACGCCCGCGGCGAACTGCTCGGCCATCGCGGTGGCGTCGGCGTCGGACATGCCCTCGGGCTTCTTGACCATCGCGCCGTACTGCAGCACGAAGGAGTTCTCGTCGACGGGATAGTGGCAGTTGATCAGGACGGTCTCGATCGTCATGCCCTGTGCCTCGCTCCAGAGCCAGTCGATCATGTAGGACGGGCCGAAGTACGAGGCGTCCGAGCGCAGGGTCGAGTTCGGATCGTCGTAGTTGGTGCCGACGGTGATGTCGTGGCGCGGGGTCGAGCGCATGTACTGGGTGGCGACGTGGCCGTCGAAGACGTTCTTGAAGTAGCGCGGGAACGAGTAGTGCACGTAGAAGAAGTGCGCCATATCGACGACGTTGTCGACGATCTCACGGCAGTGCGAGCCCTCGATCAGGATCGAATTCCAGGTGAAATCGGTCCATTCCGGCGTGCCGTAGCCCTCGATCTCGGGAATGGTCACCTCGTCGGTGGGCTTGCTGCCCTGCGGGTCGTTCCAGACGAAGAGCTGGCCGTTGCGCTCGAGGGTCGGCCAGGAGCGGGTCTTGGCCAGCGGGGGCACGCGGCGCGCGTAGGGGATCGCGGTGCACTTGCCGTTGCCGCCCCAGCGCCAGTCGTGGAACGGGCAGGCGATCGAGTCGCCCTTGACGGTGCCGTGCGCCAGGTTGCCACCCATGTGGCGGCAGAAACCGTCGAGCACGTGCAGCGCGCCGTCGGATTCGGACTGGAACACCACCAGGGTGGTGCCGAACGCCTTCACCTCGTGCGGCTTGCCGTCGCGGAACGACGAGAGCAGGCCGAGGCAGTGCCAGCCGCGCGCGAAGCGGGTCGGTGCGGCAGCGGCCTCGATCTGTCGGTAGTCGGCGGTGGCGTCCAGTGATCGGCCGTTCGGCGGGTTCTCCGGCATCGAAACCTCCATGTATCGGACGGAGTGGGATGAGCTGCGCCGATGGTCGCGCCGCCGAGGGGGGTCCGCGCCGGTGGGTTCCCGGTCAGCGGACATGTTTTCGCGGTGTGCGCCCGGCGTCCCGATCAGCGGGAGAGGAACCGGTCACAAGCGTGCGGGCCGCCCTACGGTGACGGCATCCGCCGGACGAGAGGAATGACCATGGGTACCGTCGCGATGGTTCTGGAGACCGCCGACATCCGGATGTTCGCCGAGGCGGCGCGCTCCCACAATCCGGCCTACCGGCTCGCCGAGCGGCCCGTGGTCCCGCCGACCTTCCTGCCCGCCGACGGCTTCGGCACCCCGGGCGGCCGGGCGGAGACCGATCATCGATTCTTCGGCCCGCCGCCGCGCGCGGGCGACCAGCTGACCGCGATCCGCGCCGGGGCGCCCGGCGCCCCGGCGGTGAGCGCCGCCGAGTCGCTGACCCGCTACTTCGACCGCACCGGCGGACTCGTCGCCGAGTCCTGGGCGGCGGCCGAACCCGCACTGGGCGAAGCGGTGTCGCCACAGGCCACCGCGCTGCTGGCCACCTACGCCACCGATTGGCTCGGCGCGGAGCACATCCGCCGGTTCCGCACCAGGGTGCTGCGCGCGTTGCCCTCGGGCGAAGTCATGACCTGCGCGGGCCACATCACGCAGAGTTACGTGCAGGACGGCGAAGCGCGCGTCGACGTCACCCTGTCCGGGACCGATGCCGCGGGCGAGGTCGTCGTCCGCGCGTGGGCGACCTTCGCCCGCGACTGACCATGCCGACCAGGAGCACCATGACCGACACCGCCCCCGACCTCGCCGCCCGGATCACCCGGCTGGAGGCGATCGAAGCGATCACCGCCCTCAAGCACCGTTACTTCCGCGCCTGCGACGCCAAGGACCCGGCCGGCTTCCGCGACTGCTTTGTCGCCGCGGGCGCCGAACTCGACTACGGCAGCCTGGGCGCCCACGACGCCGACGGCATGGCCGCCGTCTTCACCTCGATCGCGCTGCGCCGGGTGGACGGCAAGCCGGTCGTCCTCGACATGCACCACGGCGTGCACCCCGACATCACCGTGCACGACGACACCACCGCGAGCGGCCGCTGGACGCTGCGCTTCCGCCAGCTGAACCTGCTCGCGCGCACCGAGACGGTGGCCACCGGCGAATACGCCGACGAGTACCGCGTCGAGGACGGGCAGTGGAAGATCGCGCGCTGCACGTTCACCCAGCTCTGGTCGCTCACGCGTCCGCTGAGCGAGGACGCTCAGGTGGAAAACCTCTGATTCCGCACCGCGCGGGGGCTCACGATGGTGAGGTGTTCATAGTGCACAACGACGTTCGGAGGTAGGACATGACGCGACGATACGAGGGCAAGGTCGTCTTCATCACCGGTGCGGCCCGCGGTCAGGGCCGGGCCGAGGCGATTCGCTTCGCCGAGGAGGGCGCCGACATCATCGCCATCGACGCGTGCGCGGATTTCGCCAGCACCAGCTACCCGGGTGCCACCGAGGACGACCTGGCCGAGACCGTGCGGCTGGTCGAAGCGGCGGGCGGCAAGATCGCCGCGAGCAAGGCCGACGTGCGGGATTTCGCGGGTCTGTCGGCGGCGCTGGCGGGCGGGATCGAGCAGTTCGGCCGGCTCGACGTCGTCGTGGCCAATGCCGGCATCTGTTCGGCGGCGATGTCCTGGGAGATCACCGCCGAGCAGTGGCAGGAGACGGTCGACGTCAACCTGACCGGCGTCTTCCACACCGCCAAGGCCGCGATTCCCTACCTGATCGAGCAGGGCGAGGGTGGCGCGATGGTGTTCACCAGCTCGGTCGCCGGTCTCAAGGGCATTCCGTTCACGGCTCACTACGTGGCCACCAAACATGCCATCACCGGGCTGGCCAAGACGATGGCCAACGAGCTGGGCCAGCACCGGATCCGGGTCAACACCGTGCATCCGGCGGGTGTCGCGACCGGCATGCAGATGGCGGAGATGGGTCCGCTGTTCGAGCAGCACGCGGCCACGCTCGCGCCCATCTTCATGAACGCCCTGCCGACCTATATCACCGAGGCCTCCGACATCGCGGCCGCCGTCGCGTGGCTGTGCTCGGACGAGGCTTCGCAGGTCACCGGCGCGCAGATCCCGGTGGACATGGGCAACCTCAACCGCTGAACCTCCGCTGGATTGGTATTTTTATACCGACACCGCTAGGGTTGGTATGAAAATACCAATGGAGGCGTGATGGTGGAGTTGAAGACGCCCGCGGAGATCGAGCGGATGCGGGTGACCGGCGCGTTCGTCGCCGACGTGCTGGCCGGCGTGCACGCGAAGGCCGCCGTCGGGGTGAACCTGCTCGAGCTCGAAGAGTATGTGCGGGAACGGATTCGCGAGCGTGGCGCGGTGTCGTGCTACTGGGACTACGCCCCCTCGTTCGGTCGTGGACCGTTCCGCAACACCGTGTGCCTGGCGGTCAACGACGCGGTGCTGCACGGACTTCCGCACGATTACGTGCTGCGCGACGGTGACGTGCTCACCGCCGACCTGGCCGTCACCATCGACGGCTGGGCCGCCGACTCGGCCGTGACCACCATCGTCGGCACGCCGGCCCCGGCCGATCAGCGGCTGGTGCGGGCCACCGAGGAGGCTCTCGCCGCCGGGATCGCCGCCGCGCGGCCGGGCAACCACCTCGGTGACATCTCCGCGGCCGTCTCGGCGGTCGCGCGCGCGTACGGCTACCCGGTCAACACCGAATTCGGTGGGCACGGCATCGGCCGGACCATGCACGAGGATCCGCACGTGTCCAACACGGGACGGGCGGGGCGCGGGTTCCGGCTGCGTCCCGGGCTCACGATCGCCATCGAACCCTGGTTCGCGGCGAGCACCGCGACGGTCGTCACCGACGCCGACGGGTGGACGATCCGTTCCGCCGACGGGTCCCGGTGCGCGCACAGCGAGCACACGATCGCCGTCACGGCCGACGGGCCGAGCGTCCTGACGCTGCGTGATTGAGCGAAAAATCCGCGCCGGTCAGGCGGATTCGGCGACCTGCTCGGTGCGGTAGACCTCGGCGAGCTCGGTCAGCGGGAGCGTCAGCGCCTCGGCCAAGCCGACGACGGTGCCGAAGGCGGGCGAGGGCAGCCGGCCGGATTCGATCTTGCGCAGGGTCTCGGGCGAGATGCCCGCGGCGCGCGCCACCTCGGCGAGATCGCGCTCACCCCGCGCCGACCGCAGACGGCGGCCGAGGCGACGGCCTGCTTCGACTTGGGCCGGGCTGAGGGGAAGACGCACCATGGCTCCGAGGGTAGGTGGGGTATTTCTATACCGCAAGCCGCGGACGGGCCGGTGATCACCTGGATCACCGGCCCGTCCGTCGCGGGGCTCAGTGCGCGGTGCCGCCGGTGGCCGGCGTGCGACCGTGCCGCATGACCACGGCCAGGACCAGGGCGACGGCCGCCGCGGCGCCGCAGACCCAGAAGCCCAGCTCGTATCCGCGATCACCGAACACGTCCGGAATCGGCGCGGGCGGCTGCGCCTGTCCGCCCACGCTGACCAGCGCGGTCATTCCGTTGGCATGCAGGAACGCGGTGACGATGGCCAGGCCGACGGCGACGCCCATCGACTGCATGACGCCGAGCATGCCCAGGCTGATGCCCTGCTGCTCCTGCGGCACCGCCTCCACCATGAGAATCGGCATGGCCGCGTAGTAGAAGCCGAACCCGATGCTGAACACCGCGTTCACGAGCAGGAACACCGTGCTGGTGTGCGGCAGGACGGCGAAGGCCACGGCCGAACAGACGAAGATCACCAGCGCGACGACCAGCGGCAGCCGAGCGCCCACGCGCCGCGCGATGACGCCGGCGAGCGCACCGCAGACCATGGTGACCACGGCGCCCAGCAGGGCGATACGCAGCGCGAACTCGAGCAGGGTGTAACCGCTGCCGTAGGTGTAGCCCGGGTCCAGCGTCACCTGGACCGCCTCGGCGGGCAGCGGCTGACCGGTCATGGCCTGCACCTTGGCGAGAATGCCCTGCTGCGCGCCCGCCGCGACGGTCGCCTCGTCGGGCGTCTGGGACATGTAGGCGATGGCGTAGGAGACGACGCCGATCTGCAGCGAGGCGAACAGCGCGCCGGCTAGCACCAGCGCGACGCGCGGGTGGAACAGCAGTTGCATGTCCATGATCGGTTGCGCCACCCGGGTTTCCACCAGGACGAACAGCAGCAGCAACACGACGCCGGTGATCACCCAGGCCAGCGTGGTCGGCCGCGCCCAGCCCCAGTCGTGGCCCTTGTCGAGGTAGATCAGGATCAGCGCGGCACCACCGGCGAGCAGCAGCGCGCCCACGTAGTCGATCCGTTCCCGCACGCGCAGCTTGGATTCCGGGACGATGAAGTACACCAGCGGCAGCATCACCAGGGTGAACCCGGCCAGGCACCAGAAGATCGCGCGCCAGCTGTAGTTGTCGACCAGGAAGCCGCCGAGCAGCGGTCCGGCGATGGCGGAGACGCCGAGGCCGGTCGCGGTCACGCCGAGGCCGAGCGGAACGTACTTGCGCGGCATCAGGTCCCGGATCAGGCCGTAGGCGATGACCGCCGTCGCGATCGCGGTGGCCTGCAGGCATCGGCCGAGCAGGAAGATGCCCCAGTTCGAGGTCGTCGCGTCGAGTACGCAGCCGATCATGAACAGCAGGCCGCAGATGAGGAACATCCGCTTCTTGCCCCACACGTCGCTCATCTTGCCGATGAGCGGTGAGGCGGCGGCGCCGATCAGGCCGAAAACGATGATGGCCCAGTTGATGTTCGCGCCGACGCCGGGAAAGGTCGGGGCGATCTTCTGTAGCGCCGCCGACACGATCGTGTACTGCATCGGCGCGATCTCGGTGAACAGCACGATCACCGCGAGGACGGTGAAGATGCGGGCACGGGACGCGCCGTCCAGACGGCCGGTGTCGTTGTCCGGGTCGGTCGCGACAGGACTCGACGGCTTCGGATCTTCAGGAATGGTGGACATGCCACGCTCCGTTGTTCGGGAATTACTTCGAGAGGGAGTGGAGCGCCGCCGATCGAGTGTGACGTAGATCGCACGACTTCCGACTCGGAGTATGTGACCCTACCGAACGCTAGGTTGGTGAAGTTATGCAAACGTTATGTTTGCTCCCGCTGAGTGGGTGAAAGCAGCGAGACGAAGTCCCGACAGGCGGCCGCCAGGTCGATATCGTCCCTGGCCAGCAGCCATTGGACCTGCAATCCGTCCATCACCGCGAGCAGCAGCGGCGCCGCCCGTTCCGGGGTGAGGCCGCCGGGGAGGTGGTCGCCGAATTCGGCGCGCAGCAGCGCGGCGAAGTCGGCGCGAGCCTTGGCGTAGCGCTCGGTGAAGAACTCGCGCGCCGGATGGTCCTCGGTGACGGACTCGCCTGCCAGGACTGTGAAAGCCTGGACCAGGTCCGGACGTTCGGCGTTGTATTCCACGATCTGCTCGAGGTGGGTCAGTCGCGCGTCGGTCAGCCGGCCGACGAACGCCGCGAAATCCCAGCGGTCGCGCGCTTCGAGGACGCCGCTCAGCAGGGCGTCCTTGCTGGGGAAGTAGTGCAGGACGCCCGCGGGGGTGAGACCGACGCGATCGGCCACCGCGGCCAGGGAGGTGCCCTGATAGCCGCGCTCGGCGATGAGGGTGGTCGCGGCGTCGATGATGGCCGCCCGTCGCGCTTCCGCCTGGGCCGCCCGGCCGCCTTGTTGTCCCCGAGTCACTCCGCGAGCGTATCGGCCCGGTGCGCGGCGGCCCGTCGGCGCACACCGGGCCGAACCCGGTGGCGCGTGCTCAGGTGGGGGAGTGATCGGTGAACGCGCCGTCGACGAGGACCGGCACGGTGGAGTCGGCGTCGAGATCGATCGCGATCGCGACATCGGCGGCGAACCCGATCGACGCGAGCTCATGGCCCGAGGCGCTGGACGCGATCGACGCGGGCACGTCCGGTGTGCCCGCGAAAGTGGTTGCCGCCGACCGCGCCTCGGGCGACGGAGCGGTGGCACCCCGGTCGAGGAGTGCGGCGACCAGCGCGCCCGCACCGAGCCAGTCCTCCAGCGCGGGACGCAGCGCCTCGCTGCCGGGCCACTGCTCACCCGCCGCGACGATCGCGATCGGCTGCTCGGTCGTACCCCACCCCTGGGCGATCAGCCAGTCGGCCACGGCCCGAGAGTTGCGCAGGCAGGCCGCGACGACCGCGCCGCCCTCGACGGTGGCCGCGATGGCCGACCCGTTCGGCGAAGGCAGCACCAGCCGTTCGGTGAACGGTGCCCGCCGGATCGCCGCGGGCGACAGGGACCACGGCCGCTCCCGATCCGCCGCACGTCGCCCGACGGCCAGCGCCGCACCGTGCCGATCCGCGAACTCCTGTGCCGACGCGTCCCGCCACCGATACGGGAACACCGCCGTCCCCGCCCCGGTCGCCACCGACACCGAGGTGGTGAACGACAACACGTCGATCACCACCACCACCGCCGCCCCCGGCCCGATCGCCGCCGCTCCGGTTCTACCCCACTCCACGCTGATCCCGAACCCGCGCTGCCGCGACCACTCCGGCGCCGAATACACCCCAGCCCCTCCTCGACTCGACCGACGAATCGCCCAGTCCACCACACGAACCCGCGTGACTCCAGCCTTCCGCTCGCCCCCGGATCTCGCGGCGGTGCGGGGAGAGTCCGCGGGACAGCGGTCGAGTCAGGGAATGAGGGCCGGGGCCAGGTCGAGGTCGGGGGGTGGACGGAGGCGGCGGAGGGTGCCGTCGATGCTGGTGACGTAGAGGGACCAGGCGGAGCCGTCGGGGGCGAGGCGGGCGGAGGTGGGGCCGATCGGGGGCGGGGCGGGGAGGGGACTGGTCGGGGGTGTGGTCCAGCCGGTGGCGAGGGTGCACCAGTGACCGGTGGCGGTGTCGACCTGGTAGACGCTGCCGGAGTAGTCGCCGGCGACGAACGCCAGTCCGCTCGCGGTGGTGTCGAGGTCGTCGAGGCCGGGCAACAGGCCGTCGGGGATCGAGGCGATCGGGGTCGGGCGATCGGGGGCGTCGAGGGGCACGCGCAGGATCTGGGAGGTGGCGACGTCCTCGGTGAGGACGGCCCGGTGGTCGGCGGTGAGGGCGAGGCCGTTGGGGCGGGGCACCGGGGACCAGCCGAGGGTGAATTCGCCGGTGGCGGGGCGATATCGGCTGATGCCGACCGGCGGCCACGGGATCGACAGCTGGGACAGCAGCAGGTCGCCGTCGGGGAGCAGGAGCAGGCCGTTGGGTTGGACCAGATCCGGCAACAGCACGGTGACCTCCCCGGTCGGGAGGTGCAGTCGCCGCAGGGTGCCACCGCCGCCGGGGGTGGTGCCGTCGCCGGTGAGGAAGTAGAGGTCCGCACCCGAGCGGCGCAGACCGGCGGGATTGTCCAGCCCGGTGAGCAGCGTGCTGACGCGGCCGTCGGCGTCGACGTGGCGCAGCTCGCCACGCACGATCCCGGTGACGTAGAAGCCGCCCGCGCCGTCGTACTCCAGGTTCTCCAGGCCACCGAGGTCGGCGGCCAAGATCTCGACCTGCCACGTGGCCCCGCATCCGGCCCCGGCCTGCGCCTGTCCCACCGGCCCGATCCCGGTGACCGCCACTGCGGCGAGTGCGGTTGCCAGACAACGGATATAGCGCGTCCCGGAGCGTCGATCCATGGCCGTAGCCTAACCGTCGCCCGGCCGCGCCGCGCCGCCTCGGCCGGGTGCGGTGGTGGTCAGCCAGGTGGCGAGCACCGCGGAGGCGGCGGTGTCGGCGGACAGGGCCGCGTGCTCCTCGGTGGTCAACTCGACGGCGTCCAGCTCCGCCCGCCAGTGCGCGAGCCGTTCGGGTTCCTCGGTCGCGACCGCGATCTCGGCCAGCGCGGCGAAGGTGCGGGCCCGCTCGGGAGCCGACGCGGCCGTGGCGAACCGGCGCAGACCGGTTTCCAGGACCCGGGCGGCCGCCTTGTCGTCGTTCTTGAAATCGCGCAGGATGCGGGCATTGTCGAGGACCCTGGCCAGCCCGGTCAGCGCCCGCGAGCCGCCGTACTCGACGTCCATCGGCTCGTCGCGCTGGATCACCAGCAGGGTGTTCCCGACAGGATCGACGAGGGAGAACCGGGACTGTCCCGGCCGGAACCGGGTGATCCGGGGCACCCCCTTGGCGGGGATCTTGCCGTAGTGGGCCCGCAGCGCCGTGGTGAAGTCGGCGTGGCGGGCGGCGACATCGTCGACCATCACCAGCGCCCCCACGTGTTCGGTGGGCAGCTCGACCCCGGGCGGCGCGGGCGCGAAATGCAGTGCGCACCCGTGGCCTTCGACCGCGCCATAGACGTAAGGCCTGGACTGCTCGTAGGTGACGGTGTAACCGAGCGCCTGATAGAACGCCAAGGTGCTCGGCAGATCGCCACTCCACAGCATCGGCACGGCGGTATCGGACATCGGGATCCTTCCGGAGAACGGGTCGGTCGGATCCGAGGTTAGGAACAGTCGCGCGAAACCGCCCATAACTCGTCGGCCGCGCTCGGCGGCCGCTCGGCGGCGACCCGTGCGCCGTCGATGACGATCCGCTCGCCGACCGGGCGGGCCGTAGTCGCGGCATCGAGGGCCCGCTCGAGCGAGCCGCGCGGCACACCGGATCGGAGGACATTCGCCAGGGCGCACACCAGCACCTCGTGCCCCTGCGTGCGCAGCTGCACCGCGAGGGCGAGCAGCGGCTGCACCGCACCGCGCGGCGTGATCGTCGACACGAGAACCCGCGTGTCACACCCCGTCCCGCGTCCGGATCTCGGCGCGCGAACCGCGGTTGCGTACCCTCTGCCCGCACCTGCGGCGATCCTCGTCGGCCGGTTGACGATGACGGGGAACGCGGTGGCCGCTGCCGTGCGCGGCGGATGTCACTAGGCTGCGGGCATGACCAACCGCCTCGGCGAGCTGCAGACCGCGAACTTCGTTCTCCTCACCACGTTCCGCAAGGACGGCACCCCGGTGGGCACCGCCGTGTGGGCCGTCGCCCGCGAGGACAAACTGTTCGTGTGGACCGTCACCGACAGCTGGAAAGTGAAGCGGATCCGCCGCAATCCCGACGTGACCCTGCAGCCGTGCGACGCGCGCGGCAAGGCGCACGGCGACGTCGTCACCGGCACCGCCCGCATCCTCGACGCCGCCGAGACCGAGCAGGTGCGCTCCTGGCTGCGCCGCAAGTACTGGCTGACCGGCCCGCTGGTCATCCTCGCCAGCAACCTGCGCCGGGGCAAGGCTGGCACCATCGGCATCGAGATCACGCCCGCCTGACAGATCGGCCGAAGCAGTACCCAGTACCCGGGGTATCGGATAACGTGGGCTCAGCGGAACCTCCGAAGGGACTCACATGGCCGACAAACGTACCCGCGCCGTCGTCGTCGCGGGCGCGCGCACGCCGTTCGTGCGCGCGTTCACCGATTTCACCCGCCTCGACAGCATCGCCCTGGCCGGCGCCGCTGTGCGCGGACTGATCGAGCGCACCGGGATCGCGCCGGGGGAGATCCAGTCGATCGTGTGGGGCGGGGTGGTGCTGCCGAGCCACGCGCCCAACATCGCTCGTGAAGTGGCACTCGACCTGGAACTGGACTTCGGGTGCGAGGGCTACACGGTGACCAGGGCGTGCGCGTCGGGTCTGCAGGCGGTCACCTCGGCGGCCGCGGCCATCGAACGCGGCGAGTACGACATCATGATCGCCGGTGGCAGCGACTCCACCAGCAATGCCGAGATCAAGCTTCCGCAGAAGGTCGTGCACGCCGTCGCGCCGGTGGCGCTGGGCAAGCCGAAGCCCAAGGACTACCTCGACGTGGTCCGTCAGCTCGCGCCGTTCACCGACATCCTGCCGCGTCAGCCCAAGATCTCCGAGCGCACCACCGGCGAGGTGATGGGCGAGTCCGCCGAGAAGATGGCCAGGATCAACGGCATCTCCCGCGCCGACCAGGACGAGTTCGCCGCCCGCTCGCACCACCGCGCCGCGGCCGCCATCGCCTCGGGCCGCTTCGACGACGAAGTGGTCCCGGTGACCACCCCGTCGGGCACGCGGATCGAGACCGACGGCCTGGTCCGCGCGAACACCAGCGTCGACAAACTCGCGACACTGCAGCCGGTGTTCGCCAAGGGCGGCACGGTCACCGCGGGCAATGCCAGCCCGCTCACCGACGGCGCCTCGGCGGTGCTGCTCATGAGCGAGGAGAAGGCCCGCGCCCTCGGCTTCACCCCGCTGGCGGCCCTGCGCTCCTGGAGTTTCGTCAGTGTCGACCCCGCCGACCAGGTCCTCATCGGCCCCGCGATCTCCATGCCACGCGCCCTCGACAAGGCGGGCATGACCCTGGCCGACATCGACCTCGTCGACATCCACGAGGCCTTCGCCGCCCAGACCCTCTCGGTCCTGCGCATGCTGGAAAGCCCCGACTGGGCCAAGTCGCGTCTCGACCGCGACGAGCCGGTCGGCACCGTGGACATCGACAAACTCAACGTCCACGGCGGCTCCATCTCCCTGGGCCACCCCTTCGGCGCCACCGGCGCCCGCATGGTCACCACCATGGCCAACGAACTGGCCCGCACCGGCAAACAGACCGCCCTGCTCGGCATCTGCGCCGCCGGCGGCATCGGCGCGTCCGCCGTCCTCGAACGCGTGTGAGCCGACGACCTACGTCGCCTGGCTCACCGAGGACATGTGGAAGTCGGGGATGCGCAGGGGTGGCATGGCGGTGCGGGTGAACCAGTCCTTCCATTCGCGGGGGAGGGTGATCTCGGTGGCGCCGGCTTCGGTGATGCGCCGCAGCAGGTCCAGGGGGCTCTCGTTGAAGCGGAAGTTGTTGACGGCGGCCGTGACCCGGCCGTCTTCGACGAGGTAGACGCCGTCGCGGGTGAGGCCGGTGAGCAGGAGAGTGGCCGGGTCGACCTCGCGGATGTACCAGAGGCAGGTCAGCAGGAGGCCGCGTTCGGTGCGGGCGATCATGTCGTCCAGGGACGCGTCGGAGCCGCCGGTGAGGAGCAGGTTCTCACCGGGAACGGTGGCGGGAGCCGAGAATTCGGCGGCGGTGGCGCGGGGGTAGACCAGTGATTCGATGACGCCGGCGCCGATCCAGTCGACGCGCTGGGCGGACAGGCCGTTGTCGAACACCGACAGCGACTCCGACGACGACGGGGTCGCCACGAAGGGGCGGTATTCCAGGCCGCTCGCGTTCGGGTCGGAGTAGAGGGTCAGCGGAATGTCGCTGAGCCGCTCACCGATCCGGGTGCCGCCCGCGCGGGAGAACGCGGTGTGGCCCTCGTGCGCGCCGCGGCCCTCCATCGTCCAGGCGAGGTAGATCATCAGGTCGGCCACCGCCGACGGCGGCAGCAGCGTCTCGTAGCGGCCCGCGGGCAGGTCGACGCGGGTGGCCGACCAGTCCAGCCGCCGCGACAGCTCGGCCAGCAGGCCGGGCGTGTCGACATCGGTGAAGTCGGCGGTGCCGACACCCACCCAGGCGCTGGCCAGATCGGCGCCCTCGCCGCGCTTTCCGTTGATCTCGACCGAGCCGGTGGGCTGGCTGAACCGACGGCGGATGCCGGTGGAGGTGCCCAGCCAGGTGGTGTGCAGCTGATGATGGGCGAAACCGTAGAGCCGGTCGGTACCGTCGAAACCGGTTGACAGGTCGCGGGCGAGACCGGCGAACACGTCGATCTCGGTGGCGCCGGGCGCGTGGTCCCACGTGGCGGTGTCGTCGACCGTGGGTTCGAGCAGCGGCATCGCGTCGCGGGCCGGGGTCGCCGTGCGAGCGGCCTCCTCGCTGGCGCGCACCACGGCCTCGATCTCGGCCGGATCGACACTGGTGGAGCTGATGCTGCCGACGCGGGCGGCGTTCGGGCCGTCCCGGAACACCGAGATCACCGCCCAGTCGCGTGACACCGACGACCCGTTGGTGGTCATCGAGTTGCCCGCCCAGCGCAGCGACGCCTCGTGCGCGTCGGTGACGATCACGATCGCCTCGTCGGCCTTCGACGCCGCCAGCGCGCGCTCGACCACCGCGCCCGCGGGGAACACACCCGATGCACTCACTGGCCACCCTCCGTCCGGGTATTGAGAATGTTGACCCCGCGCACTAGCACCGACGGGCAGCCATGGCTCACGGCCGCCACCTGACCGGGCTGGGCCTTGCCGCAGTTGAACGCGCCGCCGAGCTGCCAGGTGCTCGGCCCGCCGACCGCCTCCATCGCACCCCAGAAATCGGTGGTCGTCGCCTGGTAGGCGACATCGCGCAGCTGGCCGGCCAGCTCCCCGTTGCGAATCCGGAAGAACCGCTGCCCGGTGAACTGGAAGTTGTAGCGCTGCATGTCGATCGACCACGACTTGTCGCCGACGATGTAGATACCGTCGGAGACCCGCGAGATCAACTCCGCGGTCGTCGTGTCGCGCTCCGGATCCGGCTGCAGCGAGACGTTCGCCATCCGCTGGATCGGCACGTGGTGCGGCGAATCGGCGTAGGAGCAGCCGTTGGACCGGTCCAGGCCGAGGCGCGGGGCGAACACCCGGTCGAGCTGGTAGCCGACCAGGACGCCGCCACGCACCAGATCCCACTGCTGGCCCGCCACGCCGTCGTCGTCGTAGCCGACCGTGGCCAGGCCGTTGACCTGGGTGCGGTCTCCGGTGACGTGCATGATCGGGGTGCCGTAGCGCAGCGTGCCGAGCTTGTCCGGGGTGGCGAACGAGGTACCCGCGTAGGCGGATTCGTAGCCGATGGCCCGGTCGTACTCGGTGGCGTGGCCGATGGACTCGTGAATGGTCAGCCACAGGTTGGTCGGGTCGATGACGAGGTCGGTGGGACCGGCGACGACGCTGGGCGCCTTCACCTTCTCGGCGAGCCACTCCGGGATTCGCGCGAGTTCGCCCGCCCAGTCCCAGGTTCCGTCGGCACCGGTGACGTATTCCCAGCCGCGGCCCGCGGGCGCGGCGAGGGTGCGCATGGTCTCGAAGACCCCGGCGGCGGCGTCGACGGTGATCGCCTCGAGCTGCGGATGCAGCCGCACCCGCTGCTGGGTGATCGACGAGCCCGCCGTGTCGGCGTAGAAGACCTGCTCCTTGACCTGCAGCACCGACGCGGTCACGTGATCGACGCCGTCGGCGGCCGAGAGGCGCTCCGAATAGTCCTGCAGCAGTGCCACTTTGTCGGCCGTCGGCACCGTGAACGGGTCGAGGTCGTAGGCCGACACCCACGACACGTCCGCGTAGCGCGGCTCGTCGGCGAGTTCCACCCGCTCCCGGTTGAGCGAACGCAGCGTGGTCGCGACGGTGACCGCCCGCCGGGCCACCTCGGCGGCGGTGTCGGGGGTGAGCGCGGCGTGGGAAGCGAAACCCCAGGTGCCGTCGACGATCACGCGTACGGCCAGGCCGAGTTCGGTCGAGTCGGTGACGGCCTCGACCCGCCCGTCGCGCAAGCGGATGGACTGGGTCACCAGTCGCTGCACCCGCAGATCGGCATGCTCGGCACCGGCCGCCCGGGCCGCCGACAGCGCGGCCTCGGCCAGCGCGCGCAAGCCGAGTGCGCGGAACTCCTCGTCCACTTCTCCGGAAGTCGCGGTAGTCACCCGGCCTACGCTAGCCGGTGGCACCGACAGGCGGGAGCCGTGCCCGGGATTGCCGCCACTGCCAGGGCACCTTTCGTGTCAGGGTGCGCGAAACCCCGGTTCCGGCAGTCACAACCGTGACGCGCTGATTCCGGTCCTCCCGCCGCGACGGCCCTCGATGCCGTAGGGTGCCCGCCGTGCCGCCATCCGCCCTCCGCGATCGAAAAAGGGAACGAACCCGTCGTGCGATCCTTATGGCCGCCGTCGGATTGTTCGAGGCCAGAGGCTATGAGGAAACGACCGTGGCCGACATCGCGGCCGAGGCCGAGGTCGGCACCCGGACCTTCTTCAACTACTTCGCGAGCAAGGAAGAACTGCTCTTCCCCGAACCCGACGAACGGGTGCGCGCCGCCGTCGCGGCGATCGCCACCCGGCGGCCGGGGGAGCGACCCGTCGAGGTGTTGCTGCGCGCGCTGCGCGCCGCGGGCGACAACCCCGCCGAGCATCTCGCCGACGATCTGAACTCCCGGGTCGCGGCGCTGCGCGCGCAGGTCTCGCGCACCGTGCCCGCGGTGAGCGGCCGGGCCGCGCACGCTCAGCTCGTCGCGCAGCGCGAGATCGCCCGCCAGTTGCACAGCGCCTTCCCGCACGAGCTCGACGAGGTCGGCGCGGCGGCGCTGGTCGGTGCGGTCGTCGGCGCGGTCTCGGGGGCGCTGACGGTGCTGTTCCAGCAGCCCCAGCACGGCATCGACGACGGCGAACGACTACATCGCAAGATCCACGAGACCACCTCGCGGGTGCTGCAGCCGTGGCTGGCCGCCTCGGCCCCGGTCGAGCCGGCGCGCTAACCGAACTGCTGCCAGCCCAGCCGGATCACCATCACCACGACCACGACCAGCAGTACGATCCGCACGAAACCGGCGCCCTTGGCCAGCGCCATCCGCGAACCGACCAGCGCGCCCCCGACATTCGCGACCGCCATGCCCGCGCCGAGGCCCCACAGGATGTGCCCGGTCGCACCGAGGAACAGCAGCGCGCCGAGATTCGATCCGCAGTTGATCACCTTCGCCATGGCCGCGGCCCGCACGAACTCGGTGCCGAGCAGCGTCGCGAAGGTGATGATCAGGAACGTACCGGTGCCCGGCCCGAGCAGGCCGTCGTAGAGGCCGATCAGGCCGGCGGCCAGCGCCACCACCAGGATCACCTTGCGGCGCGTCGGCGGATGGGTCGCCATGGTCATGCCGATCGAAGGTCGCAGCGTGACGAACAGCGCCACCCCGACCAGCACCACCATGACCAGGGGAATGAACAGCTCGCGGTCGATCAGCGAGACCGCCGCCGCGCCGCAGGCCGCGGTGATCGCGGCGATCACCGCACCCGGGATCAGCACCTTCCACTGCATCGGCACCCGGCGCGCGAAGGTGATCACCGCGGTCGCCGTGCCGGAGAACGCGGCCAGCTTGTTGGTGCCGAGCGCCGTCTGCGGGGCGATGCCGGGCGCGACCAGGAACAGCGTCGGCAGGATGATCAATCCGCCGCCGCCGACCACCGCGTCGACCCATCCCGCCGCGGCCGCGGCCACCAGCAGGACCGTCCAGTCTCCTAGTTGCACCGGACCAGGCAATCAAGATCACGCCCGGAAAGCCAACCGGGTCCGGCCGCACCCGGCCATTAGGCTGGGCCGGTGCGCCGGTTCAGCTTGTGGCTTCGCGGCCGACCCATCGTCGCCGACTCCGTCCTCGCGCTGTTTCTCATGGTGCTCGACGCGCTCGGCGTCGGCGACGAGCACCACAAGGTCTCCTACCTGGTCTTTTCGCTGATCCTGCCGTTGCCGCTGATCCTGCGCCGGGTCTATCCGCGGGCGATGGCGGCGGTGATGTTCGTTCTCTCGGTGCTGTGCACCCTGGTCGGATATCTGACGGGCGACGACACCTCCGGACACGTCGCGCTGATCGGGCTCGGCGTGCTGCTCTACACCCTCGTCGCCTACGTCGGCAGGCGGGACGGGCTCATCTACCTCGGCTGCCTCGCGACCGACCTGGCCCTGTCGGTCCTGGTCCTGCGCGAGCCCAAGGGCGGCGATCTGGCGCTCGTCGGTGTGATCTACGCGCTGTGCTGGACGCTGGCCGAGTTCAACGGCGCCCGCCACGCCTACGACGCCGAGGTCGCGGCCCGGCTCGCCGTCGCCGACTACGACAAGGAACGCCGCGCCCACGAGGCCGTGGCCGCCGAACGCACCCGCATCGCCCGGGAACTGCACGACGTGGTCGCGCACGCGGTGAGCGTCATCATCGTGCAGGCAGACGGCGCGAAGTACGCCCTGCGCCACGACCCCGACACCGCCGAACGCGCGCTCGCGACCATCGCGGGCACCGGCCGCGACGCGCTGCGCGAACTGCGCCGCACCGTGGCGCTGCTGCGCACCGAGCACGCGCCGGAACTGCTGCCCCAGCACGGCAGCGCGGGCATCGCGAAACTGGCCGAGCTGATGCGCGACGCCGGTCTGGCCGTCGATCTCGAACTGACCGGCGAACTCGACGACATCACCCCCGAGGTCAGCCTGGGCGTGCACCGCATCGTCCAGGAATCGCTCACCAACACCCTGCGCCACGCCGGGGCGAGCCCGAAGGCGACCGTGCGGGTGCAGCGCCGCGAGGACGACATCCTGGTCGAGGTGACCGACAGCGGCGGCCTGCCCGTGCACGCGCCGCCCACCGAGATCCCGGGCGGGGGCATGGGCCTGGTCGGCATGCGCGAACGGGTCGCGGTGCTCGGCGGCACCCTGTCCGCGGGCCGGACCGCCGACGGTCGCTGGCGGGTCCTCGCCACCCTCCCGCTGCGCGCCGAAGGCGACTGATCCGCCCGCTATGGTTGGGAAATGCCGATCAGCGTGCTCGTGGTGGACGATCAGGAACTCATGCGGATGGGCCTGAAGATGGTGCTCGGCGCGCACCCGGACATCGAGGTCGTCGGCGAGGCGGGCAACGGCGACGAGGCCGTGCGGCGCGCGGGGGAGCTGCGGCCCGACGTGGTCCTGATGGACGTGCGGATGCCGGTCGTCGACGGGGTCACCGCCACCGGCCGGATCGTCGCCGCGGGCGAGGGCATCCGCGTGCTCGTGATGACCACCTTCGATCTCGACGAACACGCCCTCGGCGCGCTGCGCGCCGGCGCGAGCGGCTTCCTGCTCAAGGACACCCCGCCCGAAGACCTCATCTCCGCCATCCGCAGTGTCGCCGCGGGCGACGCGGTGGTCTCCCCGAAGGTCACCAAGCGCCTGCTCGACCGGCTCGTCGCCGAGGACCCGGCGGGACTGCGCGACCCGGGCGTGCTCGACGTGCTCACCGCCCGCGAACGCGAGGTACTCGAACAGATCGCCGCGGGCCGCTCCAACGCCGAGATCGCCGGGGCATTGTTCCTGTCGGAGGCCACGGTGAAGACGCACGTGGGCCGCGTGCTGACCAAACTCGGGCTGCGCGACCGGGTGCAGGCCGTGGTGCTGGCCTATGAGACCGGTCTCGTGCGGCCGGGTGGCTGAGGCGGCCGGGAGAAAAATCGGACGCTCGTGCGTTGAGGGGGTAGATCGTCCGAAAGGATCGCCATGACCGCCGTGCTGTTCGTGCTCTACCTCGTCGTCGAGATCGCCGCGTTCGTCGGCCTGGCCCAGCTGATCGGCGCCGGCTGGGCTCTGCTGGCGCTGATCGCGGTGTCCGGTGTCGGCTTGCTGCTGCTGGGCGCCCAGGGCAGGCGCGTGTTCGACCGGTTCCGCCGGGCCGCGCGCGGCGAGGTCACCGCCGAGAGCGCGGTCGCGGACGGGCTGCTGGTGGCCACCGGCTCGGTGCTGCTGTTCGTGCCCGGCCTGGTCACCGGACTCGTCGGCCTGCTCGCGCTGTTCCCGCCGACCAGGGCACTGATCCGGCCGGTGCTGGAGAAGCTCGGGACGCGGCGCTTCGGTCCGCTGCCGTCGTTCGCACCGTCGCCGTATCGCGGAATGGTGGTCGATGCCGACAGCGGCGATGTGGTCGACGGGGTCGTCGTCGGGCAGTGGTACGACGACGGGCACTCCGCCGGGCCGCGCGCGCTCGGGTCCGCCTGAGCCGAGTATTCCCGCCCGGCCTGGGAAGGGTCTACAGTGTGCCGATGGCCACCGAGCAGATCACCGTCACGGTGAGCGCGGAACTGGCCGACGCGGTGCGTAGGGTGAGTGCCGCTGCCGGACAGTCCATGTCGGATTTCACGGTCGCCGCGTGGCGACTCGAACTCATCGCCGTCGAAGCGGGCGGACACACTCCAGCGGGGCTGTGCGACGCCGACGTCCGCGCGGTCCTGTCCCTGCCGACCTGACGATTCGCCGATACGGCAGACTGGGGCACCGTGAGTACCCAGTTGCTGATCGGCGGTCGTTTCTACAGTTCCAGCTCCCCGGACGCGACCGCGATGGCGGTCACCGACGGCACCGTGGTGTGGCTGGGGGCCGAAGCGCCCGGCCGGGCGATGCACCCCGACGCGGAGATCGTCGAGCTCGACGGCGCCTTCGTCGCGCCAGCGTTCGTCGACCCGCACGTGCACGTCACCGCGCTGGGCCTGCAGCTGACCGGACTCGACGTCAGCGGCACCGCGTCGCTGGGCGAGTTGCTCGCCGCGCTGCGCGCGTACGCGATCGCCCAGCCCGACGGCGTGATCATCGGCGAGGGCTGGGACGACACCGCCTGGCCCGAACAGCGCCCGCCCACGGTCGCCGAACTCGACGAGGCCGCGGGCGCGGGCAGGCTCGTGTACCTGGCCCGGGTCGACGCGCACTCGGCCGTGGCCTCCTCGGCGCTGCTCGACGCGGCGGGCGATCTCGGCGACGGCTACCGTCGCGGCGAGCCGGTGCGCGCCGACGCCCACCATCGGGTGCGCGCGGTCGCCCTCGCGGAACTCGGTCGCGCGCACCGTGATCGGGCTCGCACCGCCGCCCTCGACGCCGCCGCCGCGCACGGCATCGTCGCCGTGCACGAATGCGCGGGCCCGGACATCTCGGGCCGCGAGGACGTGCGCGAGCTGCTGGCCTTCGAGCACGGTGTCGAGGTGCGCGCGTACTGGGGCGAGGCGGTGCGTGACGCGGCGCAGGCTCGCGCCCTGATCGACGAACTGGGGGTCGCCGCGCTCGGCGGCGATCTGTTCGTGGACGGTTCGCTCGGCTCGCACACCGCGCTGCTGCGGGAGCACTACGCCGACGCGACCGGGTGCGGCAAGAACTTCCTCGACGCCGAGACGATCACCGCGCACATCCGCGCCTGCACCGAGGCCGGTGTGCAGGCGGGCTTCCATGCCATCGGTGACGCCGCGATGGATCTCGTGGTCGCCGGATTCGCCACGGTCGCCGCCGAACTCGGCGGACCGGCGCTCGCCGCGCGCGGACACCGGGTCGAACACGCCGAGATGACCGACGCCGCGGCGATCGAGCAGCTGGCGGCACTGGGCGTGATCCTGTCCGTGCAGCCGGGTTTCGACGCCGCGTGGGGCGGACCGGACGGGATGTACGCCACCCGGCTGGGTGCCGAGCGTGCCGCGACGCTGAACCCCTTCGCGGCGATGGCCGCGGCGGGCATCTCCCTGGCGATCGGCTCGGACGCGCCGGTCACGACGCTGAATCCGTGGGAGCAGGTGCGCGCGGCGGTCCATCACCGCACGCCCGGCCACGGGCTGTCCCCGCGCGCCGCGTTCGCGGCCGCCACCCGGGGCGCCTGGCGGGCGGGTGGGGTGCGTGACGGTGTCGCGGGCACCCTGGTGCCCGGCGCCCCGGCCTCCTACGCCGTGTGGGACGCGGGCGATCTCGTCGTCGCGGCGGCCGCCGACACGGTGCAACGCTGGTCGACCGACCCGCGGTCGCGCGTGCCCGGTCTGCCGCGGCTCGATCCCGGTGCCGACCTGCCGACCTGCCTGCGCACGGTGCACAACGGCGCCACCATCTACCGCGCCTGACCACGACCGCACCGGCACACCAATCACGGAGCAGGACACCATGATCCACCCCGCCACCGAACCAGGGCCCGACGCCACGACCGCCGACGCGGCCGGGTCGGGCCCGACCGACCCCGCGACCCCGGGCAGCGCGGCGGGCGGTGACCGGTTCGGTGTCCTGGCTCGCATGGCGACGGCCGTCGCGGGTGGTCTGCTGCTGTTCGGCAGCTTTCCGCCCCGGCCGTGGTGGTTCCTCGCGCCGATCGCGCTGGCGCTGCTCACCGTCGCGGTCCGGGGACCGGGCACGCTGCGGGGTGGATTCGGCTACGGCTTCCTCGGCGGGTTCGCCTTCTTCGTCCCGCTGCTGCCGTGGACCGGCATCTACGTCGGGCCGGTGCCGTGGCTGGCCTTGTCGACCGCGTGCGCGGTGTTCATCGGCCTGTGGGGCGTGCTCGCCCGGTGGCTGAGCGGGCTGCCCGGCTGGCCGGTCTGGCTCGCGCTCGCGTGGACGGCCACCGAATGGGCGAGGTCGAGTTTCCCCTTCGGTGGATTCCCGTGGGGGCGTGTCGCTTTCGGGCAGGCCGACGGCTGGTACCTCCCCCTGGCCGCCTACGGCGGCGCGCCGCTGATCGGGTTCGCCGTCGCGCTGACCGGCACCGGCCTGGCCGCGCTGGCGCTGCGCGTGCTCGCCTGGGCGCGCACGCCGGCGCCGCGGGCGATCGGCCGGGGCACGCGGATCGGATTTGCCACCGCCGCCGTCACTGTGGCTATCATGCCCCTCGCCGGAGTGATCCTCCGGCCGACGCTGCCCGCCCCGGACGACGGCCACCGGACGATCACGGTCGCCGCGATCCAGGGCAGCGTGCCGCGGTTGGGCCTGGAGTTCAACGCCCAGCGGCGGGCCGTGCTGGACAACCACGTCCGGCGCACCGAGGAGCTCGCCGACGCCGTCGACCGCGGGCAGTCACCACGGCCGGACGTCGTGATCTGGCCGGAGAACTCCTCCGATATCGATCCACTGCGCAACGCCGACGCCGCCGCGGAGATCAGCGAGGCCTCCCAGCGGATCGGCGCGCCGATCCTGGTCGGCGCAGTCCTGGTGAACGGTGACCGTACGACCACCAACTCGGTCATGGTGTGGAACGGCGCGGCCGGGCCCGCCGATCGGCACGACAAGAAAATCATCCAGCCGTTCGGCGAATACCTGCCGATGCGCGGTTTCTTCCGATTGTTCTCGTCCTATGCCGACCAGGCCGGATATTTCGTGCCCGGCGATGGTGACGGAACGGTCACGGCGGCGGGGGTGCGGATCGGGGTTGCCACCTGTTATGAGGTGGCGTTCGATCGGGCATTCCGGGAATCGATGGCCGCGGGCGCCGAACTGCTGACCGTGCCGACCAACAACGCGACCTTCGGCCGCAGCGAGATGACCTACCAGCAGATGGCCATGTCGCGGGTGCGGGCGGTCGAGCACGGCCGCGCTCTGGTCATCGCAGCAACCACCGGGGTCAGTGCGATCATCACCGCGAACGGCGAGATCGCACAACAGTCCGAGCAAGTCGTGCCCGCCGCGCTGGTCGCCCAGCTACCATTGCGCGACACGACGACGATCGCGACGCGGATCGGCGCGGCGCCAGAAGTGACGTCCGTTATTCTGACCGCGATCGGCGTGGCGCTGGTGTTTTTCCGGCGTAGGCGAGCGAATCAGGCGCAGGTTTCGCGAAGCTCGCAGAATTCCGAATAAGCGGTTTGTTTCAACCCGGGGGAAGCGGCCGAAAGTAGCTGCTACAGGGGTGTATTCCACAGAGCTCGAAACAAATCCACATCGGTAGCCATCCGGCTGCCGGAGTACTCCGAATCTATGGGCGTGGATAGCCACGCCCAGGGCCGTCGTGTGCCCGGGCGCTGCTCGGGGAGTTGTGACACAAAGGCAGAACGGAGTGCTTGATGAGTTCATTGGCCACCGACCGCGTCAGCTCATGCCTCACCGACGACGATCCGGGCCAACCGTTCGCTCTCTCGCCCGGTCAGACGGCCCTGTGGTACGCGCAACGGATCCGGCCCGATATTCCCCTCACGATCGCTCATTACGTCGAACTGCACGGTGACCTGGACGTCGGCCGGTTGCTGTACGCGGTCGAACGCTACGGTGCTGAATCCCAGGTGGGACACGTGCGCCTACTCGAGATCGACGGCGTGCCACATCAGCGGGTCGACCTGGCGTGGCGGCCGGGCTGGGCCCGGATCGACCTGCGCGGCGAGCCCGACCCGCGCGCCGCGGCGCTGCGCTGGATGAACGACCACGCCAGCACCCCCATCGATGTGGAGCGCGAGCCGCTCACCATCAATGTCGTGTTGCGGATCGGTGACCAGGACTGGTTCTGGTACGAACGCGGACACCACATCGTTATCGACGGTTACGGTGCGATGAACGCGCTGACTCGCACGGCCGAGATCTACACCGCCATCGGCGAGCAGCGCGAACCGTCGGTCTCGCGCGCCGCCGCGCTGGTCGACCTCTACGCCGACGAGTCCCGCTACCGCGAGTCCAGCCGCTGCCGCGCCGATCGCGAGTACTGGACCGAACAGCTCGCCGGTGTGGGCGAGCCGATGACGCTGTCGTCGGTGACCGTCACCGGCGACACCCACGATCCGGGTCGGCATCGCGCCACCGCGGTCCTCGATCCCGATCTCGACACCCTGCTCACCGAGGCGATCGCCACGCACGGCTCGGCCAACTCCGCGCTCATCGTCGCGGCGCTGGCCGCCTACGTGCGGTCGGTGACCGGTGACTCCGATGTCGTTCTGAGCCTTCCGGTCTCGGCCCGCACCACCGTCGCGTTGCGCCGTTCGGCGGGTGTGGTGTCGAACGTGGTGCCGCTGCGGGTGCGCTTCGACGAGCACACCACCGTGGCCGACGTCGTGCGCCAGACCGAGCTGCAGATCACCGGCGCGCTGCGGCACCAGCGCTACCGTTCCGACGACATTCGCCGCGACTGCGGCTACTCGCGCGACGCGCGTGGCTTCTTCGGCCCGATGGTCAACATCATGCTGTTCCACGACGAGCTGAAGTTCGGCGACATCGCCGGCCAGCTGCACGTGCTCGCGACCGGCCCCGTCGAAGACCTCTCGATCAACATCTACAACGGCGACGGCGGCCGCATCCAGCTCGACTTCGAAGCCAATCCCAAACTCTACGGTGAGGCCGAGGTCGCCGCCCACCACGGGCGCTACCTGGATTTCCTCGCCCGCTTCCTGGCTGCCGAGCCCACCACCCCCACCCGCGCGCTGACCGCGATCACCACCGCGGAGCAGGCGCGGGTCCTGCGTGAGTGGAACGCCACCGAGATGCCGGTGCCGACCGCCACGCTGGTGTCGCTGTTCACCGACCAGGCGCGGCGCAGCCCGCATGCCGTCGCGCTCGAATTCGGTGACCGCGCAATCGGTTACGCCGAACTCGCCGATCGGGTGAACCAGCTGGCGCGCGAGCTCATCGCGCGGGGTGCCGGCCCGGAGACGACGGTCGGGCTGTGCCTGCACCGCAGTGTCGAGATGGTCATCGGCATGTACGCGGTCCTCGCCACCGGCGCCGCCTACCTGCCGCTGGACCCGGAACACCCCGCCGACCGCATCGAATCCGTGGTGGCGCAGGCGCGACCGGTGTGCGTGCTCACCGCGGCCCGCGACCTGGTGCGCCTGCCCGAGGGCGTGGCGCGGGTGGATCTGGACACCCTCGACGTCACCGGGCACGACGTCGCGCCGATCACCGACGCCGATCGGCGCGCGCCACTGCGCCCCGAGCACCTCGCCTACGTCATCTTCACCTCCGGCTCGACCGGCAAGCCCAAGGGCGTCGGCGTCACGCACGCGTCGATCGTCAACCGGCTGCGCTGGATGCAGGCCGAGTACCCGCTCGACCACACCGACGCCGTCCTGCAGAAGACACCCGCCACCTTCGACGTATCGGTGTGGGAGTTCTTCTGGCCGTTGCAGGTCGGCGCGCGCCTGGTCGTCGCCGCGCCCGACGGACATCGGGACCCGGCCTACCTCGCCCGCATCATCACCGAGAAATCCATCACCACGGCGCATTTCGTGCCGTCGATGCTGTCGCTGTTCGTCACCGACCCGCGGGTGGCAGGCGGGGCCGGGCTGCGCCGGGTGTTCTGCAGTGGGGAGGCGTTGCCGGGAGCCACCGTCGCCGACTTCCACACCGCGCTGCACGGCCCGACCGGTGGTCCGGAGCTGCACAACCTGTACGGGCCCACCGAGGCGGCCGTCGACGTCACCTATTGGCCGTGCCCGGCCGAGGCGACCACGGTGCCGATCGGCTCGCCGGTGTGGAACACCCAGACCTACGTGCTCGACCCGCAGCTGCGCCCGGTCCCGCCCGGGGTCGTCGGCGAGCTCTACCTGGCGGGCACGCAGCTGGCGCGCGGATACCTCGGCCGTCCCGATCTGACCGCCGACCGATTCGTCGCCAATCCGTTCACTCCCGGTGCGCGCATGTACCGCACCGGTGACCTGGCGCGCTGGCAGCTCGACCGGCCGATCCTGGAATACCTGGGGCGCACCGACTTCCAGGTCAAGATCCGCGGTCTGCGCATCGAACTCGGTGAGATCGAATCCGCGCTGCTCGCTCAGGACCACATCGCCCGCGCGGTCTGTGTGGCACGCGCGGGGCGCACCGGTGACGACGAACTCGTCGCCTACGTGGTGGCCACGCCGGGCAGCGCGTCCCCCGAGCCCGCCGTCCTGCTGTCGGGACTGCGACGCGGTCTGCCGTCCTACATGGTGCCCTCGGCGCTGGTCGTACTCGACGAACTGCCGTTGAGCGCCAACGGCAAGGTCGACCGCAAGGCGCTGCCCGAGCCGACTGTGGGCGTGCGGCTCACCACCGGTGCCGCCGCACCGCAGACCGAGCTGGAATGCGCGCTCGCCGAGATCTTCACCGAGGTGCTGGCCCTCGACGGCACCGCGATCGGCATCGAGGACAGCTTCTTCGATCTCGGCGGCAACTCGCTGGTCGCGGCCCGCGCGGTCGCGCGGATCAACACCACCCTCGACGCGAACCTGACCATCCGGGACCTGTTCGAGGCGTCGACCATCGCGGCGCTGGCCGGCTACATCAGCACCCACAAGCCCGAAACCTCCACGCCGAAGCTGGTTCCCGCGGTCCGGCCCGAACGGGTGCCGCTGTCGCTGGCCCAGCAGCGGCTGTGGATTCTCAACCGGTTCGCCGAACACGCCGCGGCCTACAACATGCCGCTCGCGTTGCGCCTGACCGGGCGCCTCGACCTCGACGCCCTGCGGGCCGGCCTGCGCGACGTGCTGGACCGGCACGAGAGCCTGCGGACCAGTTTCCCGGAGGGGCCGGACGGCGCCTACCAGCTGATCCATCCCGCGGCCGCGGTGGAACCGGACCTGGCACCGGTCGACGTCGTCGCTGCCGACCTCACCGACCTCGTCGCCGAGGCGACCGGCCGCGGCTTCGATCTGCGCACCGAGACCCCGTTGCGGGTCGCTCTGTTCCGGGTCGGCGCCGACGAGCACGTCCTGCTGGTGGTGCTGCACCACATCAGCGGCGACGGTTGGTCGATCGCGCCGCTGGCCAGGGACCTGATGTCGGCGGTGGCCGCCAGGGCGCAGGGCGCCGCGCCGCAGTGGACCCCGCTGCCGGTGCAGTACGCCGACTTCGCGCTGTGGCAGCGGGAACTGCTCGGGGACGAGACCGATCCCGAAGCGCCCCTGGGCAAGCAGCTCGGCCACTGGCGCGACGCGCTGGCGGGGCTGCCCGATCAGCTCGACCTGCCGCTGGACCGCCCGCGCCCGCTGCGGCGCGGCACCGGCGGCGACACGGTGGGATTCACCATCGACGCCGAAATGCGCCGGGCGGTCAGCGAACTCGCGCACAGCCACGGCGTGAGCATGTTCATGGTGCTGCACGCGGTCCTGGCGGCCCTGCTGGCCCGGATCTGCGCGGGCAACGACATCACCATCGGCACGCCCATCGCGGGCCGGTCCGATCCGGCCCTCGACGAGCTGGTCGGCATGTTCGTCAACACGCTGGTGCTGCGCACCGAGGTCGACCCGGCCGCCGGCTTCGACCGGATGCTCGACCAGGTCCGCGAGACCGACCTCGACGCCTTCGCCAACCCCGACGTGCCGTTCGAGCGCCTCGTCGACCTCGTCAACCCGGAACGCTCCACGGCCCGGCACCCGCTGTTCCAGGTGATGCTGTCCTACGACCGCACCCCGGAACTGCGGGTCGAATTGCCCGGTGTCAGTGCCGAACTCGTGCCGCTGGAGTCCGGCGTCGCCAAGTTCGACCTGCAGCTCGAGGTGCGCGACAACCACGACGACGGACCACTGGACGCCGAATTCGGCTTCGCCACCGACGTCTTCGATCGCGCGACGGTCGAGGCCATCGCCCGCCGGTTCACCACGCTGCTGGCCGCGGTGGTGGCCGACCCGACCCGGCCGATCGGCGATCTCGACCTGCTCGAGCGCCGCGAGATCGCGCGGCTGGTGCCCGTCGCGGGCGCACCGGCCGAGCCCGCCGGCACCCTGGCCCGGCTGCTCGGGGAGATCGCGCAGCGGCTGCCGGACGCCGTCGCCGTGCGCTACCTCGGCTTCGACACCACCTACCGCGAGCTCGACGAACGCTCGAACCGGTTGGCGCGCAGCCTGATCGCGCACGGCGCCGGTCCGGAAGCGGTGGTCGCGGTCGCGCTGCCCCGCAGTCTGGAGTCGATCGTCGCCATCTGGGCGGTGGCCAAGTCCGGCGCCGCGTACGTGCCCGTCGATCCGGCCTACCCGGCCGAGCGGATCGCACACATGATCGGCGACTCCGGCGCCGCGCTCGGGCTCACCCTGCCCGAACACCTCGCCGCGCTGCCCACCACCACGGGCAAGCACCGCAAGGCGCCGGAGTGGCTGGTGTTCGGCACCGCCGAATTCGAGGCGGACTGCGCGAGCCGTTCGGCCACCCCGCTCACCGACACCGACCGCAGTCACCCGATGCGTGCCGGTCAGCCCGCGTACCTGATCTACACCTCCGGGTCGACGGGCACGCCCAAGGCCGTGGTCGTCACCCATGCCGGCATCGCCTCGCTCGCCAGCGAGCAGACGCAGCTGTTCAAGGTGACCGACGCGGCGCGGACCATGCATTTCTCCTCGCCCAGCTTCGACGCCTCGGTGCTCGAGCTGCTGCTCGGCTTCGCGGCGGGGGCGACCGTCGTCGTCGCGCCCGCCGATCTGTACGGCGGCGTGGAACTGGCGAACTTCCTGCGCTCGGAGCGGATCACCCACGCGTTCATCACTCCGGCCGCGCTGGCCACGGTGCCCGCCGGCGACTTCCCGGACCTGGGCACGGTCATCGTCGGTGGTGAGGCCTGCTCGGACGAGCTGGTGCAGCGGTGGGCGACGAACTACCGGATGCACAACATGTACGGGCCGTCGGAGGCGACCGTCGCGGTCACCGCGAGCGCGGCCATGGTGGCGGGGGAGCCGGTGCCGTTGGGCGCGCCGGTGCGTGGCATGCGGCTGTTCGTGCTCGACGGCCGCCTGCGCCCGGTGCCGCCGGGGACCCCGGGTGAGCTCTACGTGTCCGGTCCCGGTGTCGCCCGCGGCTATCTCGGCAAGCTCGCGCTCACCGCGCAGCGATTCGTCGCCAACCCGCACGGGCGCGTCGGCGAACGCATGTACCGCACCGGCGATCTCGTCGTCTCCGACGCCGTGGGCCGATTGCGCTTCCTCGGTCGCGCCGACGACCAGATCAAGATCCGCGGCTTCCGGATCGAACTGCGCGAGATCGACCACGTCCTGCGCGAACACCCGGGCGTGCGCTCGGCGCTGACCGTCGTGCACGTCGACGAGCAGGGCCAGCAGCGGCTCGCGTCGTACGTGACCGCCGACCGCCCGGTCGACCCGGCCGCGGTGCTCGACACCGCGCGCGGCAGGCTGCCCGGCTACATGGTGCCGGCCGCGCTGGCCGTGCTGGACCGGATGCCGGTGACCCCGGCGGGCAAACTGGACCGAAAGGCGCTGCCCGCACCGGAATTCGCCGTCGCCGCCGGTTCACGCGCACCTCGCACGCACCTGGAGATGCGGGTCGCCGCGGTATTCACCGAGATTCTCGGCCGCCCGGTTCCCGGCGCCGAGGACAGCTTCTTCGAGATCGGCGGCAACTCGCTGCTGGCCACCCGGCTCGCGGCGGCCGTGCACGCGGATTTCAGTGTGGACCTGCCGGTCCGGCAGATCTTCGAGGCGCCGACCGTGGCTGGCATCGCCCAGCTGATCACGGAAGCGCCCCGGACGCAGCGGGTGGCGCTGGCGGTACACACCCCACGCCCGGGACGCATACCACTGTCGCTGCCGCAGCAGCGGCTGTGGTTCCTCAACAGATTGTCCCCCGAATCCAGCGCCTACAACATCGCATTCGTCTTGCGAATCGGCGGAGATCTGGACATCAGCGCTTTGCGGTCCGCACTCACCGATCTGGTGGAGCGCCACGAGGTGCTGCGCACGATCTTCCCGGAGGATCTGTCCGGCGCCCAGCAGATCGTGCTGCCGGTCGCCGCGGCGCTGCCCGCGCTCGAGGCCGTCGACGCCGATCCGGACCAGGCGCTCGATGCGCTGACCACGTTGGCCCGGCAGGGCTTCGACCTCACCGGCCAGACCCCGCTGCGGGCCCGGCTGCTGCGGGTCGGGCCGGGGGAGCATCTGCTCGGCGTGGTCGTGCACCACATCGCCGCCGACGGCTGGTCGCTCGGTCCGCTCACCCGGGACCTGGCGCTGTCGTATGTGGCCAGAGCGGCGGGCACCGAACCGGTGCGCGCGCCACTGCCCGTGCAGTACGCCGACTTCAGCCTGTGGCAGCGCGCGGTTCTCGGCGCCGAGGACGACCCGGACAGCATCGCCGCCACCCAGCTCGCGCACTGGCGCGCGGCCCTGGCCGAACTGCCCGACGAACTGCCGCTGCCGTTCGACCGGCCGCGTCCGGCCGAACCGACCGGAGTGGCGGGCAGCGTGCGGTGTGAGATCTCGGCACCGTTGCAGCGCGCCATGCAGGAGCTGGCCGCGGAGACGGGTGTCAGCTTGTTCATGGTGGTCCGCTCGGCGCTGGCGGTGCTGTTGCGCAGCGTCACCGGTGGTCGCGACATCCCGATCGGCACGCCGGTGGCCGGCCGCACCGACATCCAGCTCGACGATCTGGTCGGCATGTTCGTCAACACGCTGGTCCTGCGGTCCGACGTGGACCCGGGCCGCAGCTTCGTCGACCTGCTGCACGCCGACCGCGACGACGAACTCGCCGCGATCGCCAACTCCGACCTGCCGTTCGAGCGCGTCGTCGACGCGCTCGGCCGCGACAGCAGGGCGAGCAACCGGCACCCGCTGTTCCAGGTCGCGCTGAGCATGCAGGACGACCGCACGCCGGAACTGGAACTGCCGGGTCTGCGGCTGGCGGCCGAGGAACTCGACATCGCCCGCGCCAAGTTCGATCTGGAGCTGCGGGTGGCGCCCGGCGACGGCGAGACCCGCACGTTCGACTTCGTGTACGCCGCCGAGATGTTCGACGCCGCCACGGTCGAGACCATGGCCATCCGGTTCGTCGAGATCCTCACCCAGGTGACGGCCGATCCGCGACAGCTGGTCTGCGAGATCGACGCCCTCACGGTGCCCGAGCGCCGGTCGCTGGTGCCCGCGCAGGGACCGGCCGCGGTGACCCCGATCGTGCTGGCCGACATCGTCGAACGCGCGGCCACCACCTTCGCCCATCGCCCGGCCCTGCGCTGGTTCGCCGGCGGCAGCGTCGCCGGTGCGGTGGGGGAGCTGAACTACGACGAGGTCGGCTTCCGGGCGCATCGGCTCGGGCGTGCGCTGATCGCTCGCGGCATCGGCACCGGCGACCGCGTCGCGGTCGGCCTGACCCGCGGATTGGACTGCGCGCTGGCCATTTTCGGCGTCGCGGCCAGCGGCGCGGCCTTCGTGCCGGTCGACCCGCGCTACCCCGCCGACCGGGTGCGGCACATGCTCACCGACTCCGGTGCGCGCGCGGTGATCACCACGACGGCCGATGCCGAGTCGCTGCGCGAGGCGGCCGGTCCACTCGACACCCAGTGGCTGCTGGTGGACGACGAGGCACTGCACGCCGAACTGGCGGGCTACGACAGCGTGCCGATCACCGACGCGGAGCGCATCCGGCCGGTGCGCCCCGCCGACCTGGCCTACCAGATCTACACCTCGGGCTCCACGGGTCTGCCGAAGGGCGTGACCGTCACCCACAGCGGTCTGGTGAGCCTGGCGGTGGACCTGCAGGAGCGGATGGGCCTGGACCGCTTCGCCCGCACGTTCTTCTTCTCCACCCCGAGCTTCGACGTCTCCGTGCTCGACATGCTGCTGGCGGTCTGGTCCGGGGCCGAGATGGTGATCGGCCCGATCGACATCTACGGTGGCGACGAGCTCGGCGCGCTGCTCGAGCGTGAGGACATCACCCACACCTTCCTGACCCCGGCGGTGCTCGCCTCGATCGACGCCACCCGCTGGCCGCTGCCGCGGCTGCGCGGACTCATGGCCGGCGGCGAGGCCGTGCCGCCGGACCTGGTGGAGAACTGGGCGCCGGGCCGCCGGTTCGTGAACGCCTACGGCCCCACCGAGTTCACCGTCATCGCGGCGATGTCGCAGCTGCGCGTCGGTGTCCCGGTGACCATCGGCACGCCGGTGCGTGGTGCGCAGGTCCTCGTGCTGGACGAGCGGCTGCGGCCGGTCGCCACGGGCGTGCCCGGCGAGCTCTACCTCGGCGGCGCGGGCATCGCGCAGGGGTACCACCAGCGGTCCGGCCTGACCGCCGGGCGCTTCGTCGCGGATCCGGCCGGGCCCGCGGGCGCCCGGATGTATCGCACCGGTGACGTCGTGCGCTGGACCGCCGACGGCGAACTGGACTACCTGGGCCGCAGCGACCACCAGGTCAAGGTGCGTGGCTTCCGGATCGAGCTCGGCGAGATCAGCGCCGTGCTCGGCAGCCATCCCGAGGTGCGCTTCGCGCACACCGAGGTCAGGCGGATCGCCGGCGACGACCGCATCGTGTCCTGGGTGCAGCTGGCCGAGGGCACCGACCCGACCGAACTGGCTCGGGTCCGAAACCACGCGGCGGCCCGGCTGGCCGGGCACATGGTGCCCGCGTCGCTGACCCTGCTCGACCGCGTACCGCTGACCCCGGTCGGCAAGCTGGACCGGGGCGCGCTGCCGGAACCGGAGTTCACCGCCACCGCGGGCCGCGCGCCGCAGACCGCGTCCGAGCGGCTCGTCGCGCGGGTGTTCGAGGAACTGGTCGGCGGTAACGAGGTCTCCGCCACCGACAGCTTCTTCGACATCGGCGGCAACTCGCTGCTGGCCACCCAGCTGGTGGCGCGGCTGGCCGCCGCCAGCAATGTGCGGCTGGAGGTGCGGACCGTGTTCGCCGCGCCGACCGTCGAAGAGCTGGCCGCGCTCATCGAGTCCGGGCCGTCCGGCGACGAAGGCCGCCCCGACCTGGTGAAGCAGGAACGCCCGGAGCGGATTCCGCTGTCCGCGGCCCAGCGCAGGCTCTGGTTCCTGAACCGGTTCAACGCGGGCGCCGAGGGCGAGAGCCAGTCGGCGGGCGCCTACAACATCCCGGTCGTGCTGCGCTTGCACGGCCCGATCGACCTCGATGCGCTCATTGCGTCTTTGCACACGGTGCAACGTCGGCACGAGACCCTGCGCACGGTGTTCCCGGAGAGCGCGGGCGAGCCCGAACAGCTCGTACTCGATCCGGAGATCGCGGCCGTCACGCTGTTCCACGCGACGGCGACCCCCGACGAGGTCGGCGCGGCGGTGACCCGCTTCGTCACCCCGGGCTTCGACCTGTCGTCCTCGGTGCCGATGCGAGCCGCGTTGATCACCGTCGACCACACCGGCCTGCCGGTACCCGCCCAGGCCAAGCTGGCCGTCGCGGGGTCCAAGGAGCACGTGCTGGTGCTCGTCGTGCACCACATCGCGATGGACGGCTGGTCGCTGGAACCGCTGGCCGGGGAAGTGGCCGCCGCCTACCGCGGCATCCGCGAGGGCGAGCCGTTCGGCGAGCTGATCCCGGAGATCCAGTACACCGACTACACGCTGTGGCAGCAGGAACTCCTCGGCACCGAGGACGACCCCGACTCGTTGATCAGCAAGCAGCTCGCGCACTGGCGCGAGGCGCTCGACGGCCTGCCCGAACTGATCACGGTCCCGGCCGACCGGCCGCGCCCGCCGGTGCCCTCCTACCGGGGCGGCACGGTCGACTGCGAGGTCGACGCGGCCACCCACCGGGCGCTGCGCGGCATCGCCACGGCCAACAACGTCAGCATGTTCATGGTGTTGCACGCGGCCCTGGCCGTGCTGCTGCACCGGGTCACCGGTGACGACGACATCGCCGTGGGTACCGCGACGGCGGGCCGTGGCCACCCGGCCCTGGACTCGATGATCGGCATGTTCGTCAACACCCTGGTGCTGCGCACCGAGGTCACCGACGAGCGCGCCTTCATCGACCTGCTGCGTTCGGTGCGCGACCGCGACCTCGACGCGTTCGCCAACGCCGACATGCCGTTCGAGCGGCTCGTCGAGGTGCTCAATCCGGCGCGCTCCCAGGCACATCACCCGCTGTTCCAGGTGATGTTGTCGGTGCGCAACGCCCCGGTGCGGATGCTCGAGCTGCCCGGGCTGCGGATCGAGGCGGTCGAGGCCGACGCCGGCATCGCCAAGTTCGACCTGCAGTTCACCTTCACCGAGACCGAGACCGCCGCGCGCGTCGCCGACGGTGTCACGCTGGCGGTGAACTACGCGGCGGACCTGTTCGACGAGGTCACCGCGCGCAGGCTGGGCGACCGGCTGGTGCGGCTGCTCACCGCGGTCGCGGCCGATCCGAACACGGCCGTGGGCGACCTCGCGCTGCTCGACGCCGTCGAGTGGACCGCGCTCGCGCCGGTGCACGGCACCCGCGCGGATACCCCGGTCAGCTTCGCCGAGGTGTTCGGTGCCGCCGTCGCCCGGTCCAGGGACGCGGTGGCGCTGTGTGCCGGCGACACGGTCGTCACCTACGACGCGCTCGACCGCTGGACCAACCGGCTCGCCCGGGTCCTCATCGCTCAGGGCATCGGCCCGGAAAGCCTGGTGGCCCTGGGAATTCCGCGCTCGGTGGAGTCGGTGGCGACGATGCTCGCCGTCGCCAAGGCCGGTGCGGCGTTCGTCCCGGTCGACCCCAACTACCCGGCCCAGCGGATCAGCCACATGCTCACCGATTCCGGTGCGGCCGTGGGCCTGACCCTGCTGGCGCACCGCGACCGGCTGCCCGGCGACTGCCGTTGGCTGGTGCTCGACGATCCGCACACCCGCGCGAAGGTGCTCGGCACCGACGATTCGCCGGTCACCGACGCCGACCGGATCCGGCCGCTGCGGGTGGCCAACCCGGCGTACGTGGTCTACACCTCCGGTTCCACCGGCACGCCGAAGGGCGTGGTGGTGACCCACGGCGGCATCTCGAACTTCGCCGCCGAGTGCGCGGATCGCTACGACGTGCGGCCCGGCAGCCGGGTCCTGCACTTCGCCACGCCGAGTTTCGACGGGTCGATGCTCGACATCCTGTTCGCGCTCGGCGGGGCGGCGACCCTGGTGATCGCACCACCCGGCATCGTCGGTGGCGAGGATCTGCGGCAGCTGTTCATCCGGGAGCGGATCACCCACGCGTTCATCACCACCGCCGCGCTCGGTACCGTCGACCCGGCGGGCGTGCACTCGCTGGCACACGTGCTCGTCGGTGGCGAGGCGCTGCCACCGGACCTGCTGGCCCGGTGGGCGCCGGGACGCAATTTCTACAACGTGTACGGCCCGACGGAGACGACGATCGTCACGCTGATGCCGCAGCCGATGAGCCCGCAGGGGCCGATCACCATCGGCGGCCCGATCCGCGGCGTCAGCGCCACCGTGCTGGACCGGCGGCTGCATCCGACCCCGATCGGCGTCACCGGCGAGCTGCAGCTGGCCGGTTCGGCGCTGGCTCGCGGCTACCACAACCGGCCGGGCCTGACCGCCCAGCGCTTCGTCGCCAATCCCTACGGCGCACCGGGCGAACGGATGTACCGCACGGGCGACCTGGTGCGCTGGCGCGACGGCGCGAAGTCGGCGCTCGACGTCGAGTACGTGGGCCGCACCGACCACCAGGTGAAGGTGCGTGGTTTCCGCATCGAACTCGGCGAGATCGACGTCGCGTTCGGCAGGCACGCCGATGTCGAGTTCGCGCTCACCATCGGGCACACCACCCAGGCGGGCGTCACCGCGCTGGTCTCGTACGTGAAGGCCAGGGCGGGCACCGCGCCGACGGTGCGGGAACTGCTCGACCACGTCGGCGGGCACGTGCCGAACTACATGGTTCCGCAGTCGGTCATGCTGCTCGACGAGGTGCCGCTCAGCCCCGTCGGCAAGCTGGACCGGGCCCGGCTGCCCGAGCCGGTGTTCCTCGCCGCCGAGGGCTACCGCGCGCCGGTGACCCCGGCCGAGGTGGCGCTGTGCACGGTGTTCGCCGAGGTGCTCGGGGTGGAGCGGGTCGGCGCCGACGACGGGTTCTTCGAACTCGGCGGCAACTCGCTGCTGGCTACCAAGGTCGTCGCCGCGCTGCGTGAGCAGGGCTACGACATGCCGGTGCAGCTGATGTTCGGCGACGCCACGCCGGCCGGCATCGCTGCCCGGCTCGACGGTGCCGACGCGGGCGCGGCGATGGCGGCGGCGACGGGGCCGGTGCTCGCCCTCCGTCCGTCCACCGGTCCGCACGACACCCCGCTGTTCTGCGTACACCCCGCGATCGGCCTGGCCTGGTGCTATGCCGGACTGCTCGCCCACCTCGCGCCCGAGCGTCCGGTGTACGGCCTGCAGGCGCCGCACGTGTCCGGCGACGACCGGTTCACCTCGATCCCCGAGGCGGCCGGACACTATGTGGCACACATCAAGTCGATCCAGCCGCACGGTCCCTACCACCTGCTCGGCTGGTCGCTCGGTGGCCTGATCGCGCAGGAAGTGGCGGTGCAGCTACAGGACGCGGGGGAGGACGTCGCGCTGCTGGCCATGATGGACAGCTACCAGCTCGGCGACCGCTGGCTCGACACCGCGATGCCGAGCGTGGCCGACATCCTCGGCGAGTTCGGCGCCGACATCCTCGGCGGGGCGCAGCTGCCCGCCGACATCGACCTGCACGAAGCGGCGGATCTGCTGCGGGCACAGCCGGGCCCGTTCGCCGCGCTCTCGGTCGAGAATCTCGAACGGCTCTACACCGGGTACGCCGACGGCACGGTGATGGCGAACCGGTTCCGGCCGCGCACCTTCGACGGCGACCTGGTGTTCTTCACCGCCGCGGCGGACGAGATCAACGCCGCCGATCCGGCCAGGTGCGCCGAGGCCTGGCAGCCGTTCGTCACCGGCAACATCCACAACCACGACCTGCCCTGCAGGCATGCGGCGATGACCACGCCGGAATCGCTGGCGGCGATCGGCCCCGTGCTGCATCGCCACCTCGACGCCGTCCCGGAGATCACCGTGTGCGGCGGCGGCCAGAAGGAGATGCGTCCGTGAGTTTGGCGGTAGAAGTACGTGGCCTGGCCAAGAGTTACGGCAAGGTGCGCGTGCTGAAGGAGATCGATCTGGAGATCCCGGCGGGCACGGTTCTCGGCCTGCTGGGTCCCAACGGCGCGGGCAAGACGACCACCGTGCGGGTCGTCACCACGCTGTTGCGGCCCGACGCGGGCTCGATCCGGGTCGCCGGTGTCGACGTGCTGGCCGACCCGGCCACCGCGCGCACCAGGATCGGCCTGTCCGGTCAGTACGCGGCCGTCGATGCGAACCTGACCGGCTACGAGAACCTACGGATGGTGGCGCGGCTGTACGGCATGTCCCGCAAGCAGGCGACCGCGCGGGCCGAGCAACTGCTCAACGCGCTCGGCCTCGAGTACGCGGCGGGCAGGCGCGCCGGCACCTACTCCGGCGGCATGGCGCGCCGGCTCGACCTGGCGGGCGCGCTGGTGGCCCGGCCGCCGGTGGTGGTGCTCGACGAGCCGACCACCGGGCTGGACCCGCGCGGGCGCCTGGACATGTGGAAGGTGATCGGTGACCTCGTCGACGACGGCACCACCGTGCTGCTCACCACCCAGTACCTCGAGGAAGCCGACCTGCTCGCCGACCGGATCACGGTCATCGACAAGGGCACGGTCATCGCGCGCGGCTCCGCCGACGAGCTGAAGACCTCCATCGGCGGCGACCGGCTCACCGTCACCCTGGCCGCGGGGCAGAACCCGAGTCCCGCGGTGCAGGTGCTGCAGCAGGTCGGGATCGGTGAACCGATCCACGAACCCGGCAGCGACGAGGTGTCGGTGGTGGTGGGCAACGGCTCGCGCACCATGGTCGAAGCACTGCGCCGCCTCGACGACGCGGGCGTGTGTGTTCTCGACGCCGTCGTCGTCCGGCCCACCCTCGACGACGTGTTCCTTTCCCTCACCGGCACCCCGGCCGAGCCGGCCGCCGAACCCGAAACCGACGACGTGCAAGAGGAGATCCTGTCGTGAGCGAGCCTCGGCGAGCGAACCATCGACACAGCGTGCGCACGCGCACCACGGAGCCGAGCGCCAGCGAGGTGCGGTCGTGAGTGTGGCACCCGAGGTCGCGGACGAGTACGAGACCCGTGACCTGCCGATTCAAACGAGTCCACCGCGTCCCGCCGCACCCGACGAGGCGCCGCCGCGGGCCCGGTTCATCCGCGACAGCGCGATCGTGGCGCACCGCAATCTGCTGACCATTCTGCGGGTGCCGACGCTGCTGGTGACCGCGACGATCCAGCCGCTGATGTTCGTATTCCTGTTCGCCTACATCTTCGGCGCGTCGCTGGGCGGCGACCAGTATCGCGAGTTCCTGCTCGCCGGCATCTTCACCCAGACGGTCGCGTTCAATGCCGCCTTCACCACGGTCGGCCTCGCGGGCGACCTGCAGAAGGGCATCATCGACCGGATGCGGACGCTGCCGATGTCGCGGCTGGCGGTGCTGATGGGCCGCACGCTGTCCGACCTGGTGGTCAACGTGCTGAGCCTGGGCGTGATGGTGATCTGCGGCTACATCGTCGGCTGGCGCATCCACGGCAGCGTCGCCGACGCGGCGCTGGCCTTCGCCATCATCCTGCTGTTCGCGTTCGCGATGTCGTGGGTCGGTGCCCTCACCGGGCTGATCTCACCGACGGTCGAGGTCGCGCAGAGCGCGGGCCTGATCTGGATGTTCCCACTGTCGTTCATCTCCTCGGCGTTCATCTCCGCCGAGACGCTGCCGGGCCCGCTGCGCACCATCGCCGAGTGGAACCCGATCACCGCGGTCTCGGCCGCGGGCCGCAAGCTGTTCGACAACGACGCTCCACCGTCGTTCGCCCCCGCCACCGGCTGGGCCGCCGACAACTGCGTGCTCTACGCGATCATCTGCTCGGTGGTGATCCTGGCGATCGCCATGCCCGCGGCGTTGCTCCAGTATCGAAAGGTCGCCAGCCACTGACCCTCCCGCGACCGGTACCGCCTGTCCCGCGAGGACATGGGTAACTCACCGGGTACCGGCAAACATGACAGGAGCGCTACCGGCAGCCGCGTGGCTGCCGGTAGCGCTCCTGTGTCTGGCCTGAATCCCGGGGAGGCGGGAAAGCCTCAGCCGCGGCGGCGCGTCTTGAGCAGTTCGAGGCGCTCCTTGAGCAGTTCCTCGAGCTCCTCCTTGCTGCGACGCTCCAGCAGCATGTCCCAGTGGGTGCGCGGCGGCTTGACCTTCTTGGTCTCCACCGTGGTGCCCTCCATGAGCTGACCTTCCTGGCCGTTGCGGCACAGCCAGGTCGGCGGGATCTCCGCGTCGTCGGCGAACGGGACGTCGAACTCCTCACCGTTGTCGGTGCGGTAGCGGGCGATCCGGCGGGGGGCCAGGTCGTGGTCGCGGTCGGTCTCGTAGCTCACCGCTCCGAGCCGACTGCCTCGGAGTACGCGATCTGCCATGTGTGCTCCCTGTCTTTGGCGGCTGGCGCCGGTCGTGGTCCTACCGTTAACGCACGGGACCTCTGAACTGTTCCATTGTAGTCGCAGCGGCGGACCGGCCGGGCGACCCCTGAGCCGGGACGGCCCGGTCCGTGCCCGCTGAGCGAGACCTGAGCCGCCCGACCGGCCGCCGGACCGATAGGGTTTCGCAGCATGTCGCGCAGTCGCCTGCTGTCCTGCCTGTGGTGCGGGCGGGAGATCGTGGATTCCGAGTCGGGGCGCCGTCGCCGCTATTGCCGCCAGTCGTGCCGTCAACGAGCCTACGAGCACCGCACCAGCCTCAAGGGAACCGGGATTCCGGAGGACGCCGTGGTGTTGTCCGCCCAGGAAGCCGCGGATCTGGCCGATCGCTGGTTCGCGGCCAGATGTGCCGCGGAGGATGTGGCGACGGCGGTGGCCGAGGGGGCCGAGCACGCCGAGCTGGCCCAGCTCAGCGCCACCCTGGTGCAGCTGTCGCGCGAAGCCGAGCGGTTGCGCTGAAAGCCCTGGGGCGAGCGAGGCTAGCTGATGTCCGCGGATTCGCGGGCCCGCAGGTACACGGCCGCCACGCCACCCGCGACGAGCAGCGCGAGCGCGGTCGCGGCGCCCACGGTGGCGAGGTCGGGGCTGACCAGCGGCTGACCGCGGAGCGCTTGCCAGAGCACGAGGATGAGCACTCCGAAGTAGCCGAGCACCGCGACCCCGAGCAGCGCCGCGCGGATGGTCTCCGCGCGCAGCCACCGATACCGGGGTGCCAGGGCGACCAGCACGACGGCCAGGAGCAGTAGCACCTGGATGCCGTGCAGCCCGACGAAGTGCGGGATGCGCAGGTCGCCGCCGGTGGTGCTCCAATGGGTCAGCGGCATCGCGCCGACCCCGTCGCGGACCGCGTCGCCGTGCGCGCCACCTGCGTGGACGGTGTGCCCGGCCATCAAGCCGACGACGGTGCCGTCGGACCGGCGCACCAGTTGCGGCCCGGTGAAGCCCATGAGATACCCGAGCGCCATGCCGACCACCGCCAGCCACAGTCCGGCTTTCAACGCGATCCGGGTCGGCCGGTCGGCCAGCTTCTGCCACGAGATGATCAGGGCGAGCACGAGATTGGCGAGGAACAGGCCGGGCACGCCGGAGGCGAAGACCTGCTGGCCGATCTGGTTGACGGTCTCCTCGGCGGTGTTGAAATGGCTGAACGTGCCGCGCGCGGCCTGCAGCGCGATGAACCCGACGTCGGCGATCCCGGTGACGGCGAAGACGGTGCCCAGCCACCAGGTCGCCCGCCTGCCCCGGTGCGGCAGCCGCAGGATCCAGGCCAGCGTCACGCCGTAGAGGGCGAAGGCGAGCCCGAACTTGGCGGGTTTGAGCCAGACCGACTCGCCGAGCAGCGTCCGGTCGTCGACCAGCATGCCGACCACCGACACCAGCACGAGCGCGCTCATCAGCGCGGAGTTCACCAGCAGCGGGCCGTGCCAGGGGGCGCGGTCGGTACCGACACCGCGCGCGGGTGCGGCGGGGAACCGGAGGCGGGACAGGGTGTGGGAGAGATCGATCGTCGCCATGTCTCGACGGTAGAAATCCGGTGCGCCGCAAGACCTCCCGCTGCGGAACGGTTCGCGACCAGTACCCGGGTAGGGGGAAGGCCCTACTCCGGTGCGGTCATCGGGATCGGATCAGATCCCCAGGCGCCAGATGACGGCGTCGACCGCGCGCGGCGAGACGGTCGCGACGGCCTGCAGCAGGCGGGTGTAGCGGGGATACAGCTCGATCGGCCGGGTCCGGATCGCGGTGCGGATCCAGTCCGCGGCCTGCTCCGCGGTCAACGCCGCCGACTCGTCGTAGGCGCCGGTCGGGGCGATCATCTCGGTTCGCACCAGCGGGAATCCGACCGTGGTGACATGCACGCCGCGCGCTCTGGTCTCGGCGCCCAGGCTGCGCCCGAACGCGCCGAGCGCGGCCTTGGAGGCGTGGTAGGCGGTGAACATCGGCATCGTGCCGGCGGCGACGCCCCAGGTGGCGACATTGACGACGTGTCCGTCGCCGGTCGCGAGCATCGAGGGCAGCAGGCCCATGGTGAGGCGGGCCGCGCCGAAGTAGTTCAGCGCCATGGTGCGTTCGTAGTCGTGGAACCGGTCGGTGGCGTCGGCGGCGCGACGGCGGATCGAGCGCCCGGCGTTGTTGACCAGCACGTCGATCGTGCCGTACTGCTCGAGCACGGTCTTGACCAGGTCGTCGGTCTCCCCGGGGTCGGACAGGTCGCAGGTGACGGCCTCGGCCCGGCCGCCGGCCGCGCGCACGGCGTCGCGCACCTCGAGCAGCGGTTCGGCGGCACGGGCGATGAGGATCAGCCGCGCGCCGTCGCGTCCCAGCGCGAGCGCGGCGGCCCGGCCGACGCCGGACGACGCGCCGGTCAGCAGGACGGTCTTGCCGGCGATCTCGTGCCGTTCGCCGAGCACGAGTCGCGCCACGGTGCGCGGCAACGCGGGCGGGTTGAGCAGCAGGGACTGCGCGAGGCGGTCGAGCACGGGGACTCCTGGCGTCGAGGGGGCCGAATTAATTTACTATCTAGTAAATTACAAATCAGTCAATTGAGTGTCAACAGGAGTCGTCGCGATGGTTGGATGGGCCGGGTGAGCACAGCCGGAACCAAGGGTGTCCCGCGCCCCGAGCGTGAGCAGCAGATCCTCGACGCCGCCGTCGCCGAGATCGGGCGAGTCGGCTACGCGGGGCTCTCGCCCGCCGAGGTCGCGCAGCGAGCCGGTGTGTCCAAACCGCTGGTGTACACCTATTTCCAGTCCAAGGACGGGCTCTACATCGCCTGCGTCGAGCGCGCGGCCACCGTCATCTACGACGCGATCGAAACCGCCATCACCGGGGCGAGCGGCCTGACCAAGGCCGAGCGGACCCTCGAAGCGCTGTTCGTCGCTCTCGCACCGCGTCCGCACGACTGGACCGTCGTCTTCGACCGCTCGCACCCGCACGAGGGTCCGGCCGCCGACGCCGTGCGCGCGGCCCGTCGGCGGATCGCCGCCCAGGCCGCGCGTGGCGTCGCCGACGCGCTCAGCACGCTCGCCCTCACCGACCCCGACGACCTGTCGGCCTTCACCGATGTCTGGATGGGGTCGGTGACCTCGCTGGTGCTGTGGTGGCTGCGCCACCCCGAGCAGACGGCCGCCGAGATGAGCGCGCGCAGCCACCGCCTGATCGGGGCCCTGGTCAACGCGCCGCGCTGACCGTGGCCGCGTCCTCGGGCAGCAGCTCCGCCAGCAGCGGCGCCCACTCGTAGCGCCGTTCGGGGAAGCAGCGGTCGAGCAGGTCCCGCATGATCGACGGGGCGATCGAGGCGCCGGGTGACGCGCCGAGCAGCCCGGCGACGGTGCCGTCGGCGCCGGTCACCAGCTCGGTGCCGAATTCGAGCACACCGCCGCGCTCGCGGTCGGGCTTGATCAGCTGGGCGCGCTGCCCGGCCGGGATCAGTTCCCAGTCGGCCGGGTCGGCGGTCGGATAGAAGCGCTGCAGCTGCTGGAACTTGCGCCGCGGCGAGGCCAGGAGCTCGGTGATCAGGTACCGCACCAGATCCAGATTCCGCAGACCCGCGGCGACCAGCGGCACGATGTTGTGCGGTCGCAGCGTGGTGAACAGGTCGGTCAGTTTTCCGTACCGCAACAGGCGGGTGCTGAAGGTGGCATAGGGGCCGAACAGGAGCGCGGCCGATCCGTCGACCTCGCGGCGGTCCAGGTGCGGAACCGACATCGGCGGGGCGCCGAGCGCGGCCTGGCTGTAGACCTTCGCGCCGTGTTCGGCGACGACTTCGGGATTCGTCGTCCGCAGGAACTGCGCGCCCAGCGGGAACACGCCGTAGCCGCGCACCTCGGGCAGGCCCGCGCGCTGCAGCAGCCGCAGCGCATAGCCGCCCGCGCCGACGAACACGAACCGCGTGCGCACCCGGAAACGCCTGCCGCTGTCGAGGTCCCGGCCGCGCACGGTCCACAGGCCGTCCCTGTCGCGGGTGAGCCCGGTGATCTCGCGGTGCAGCCGGACCGCGTTGCCCGCCGCGGTCATCGTCGACAGCAGCGACCTGGTCAGCGCGCCGAAATCGACATCGGTGCCCGCGGTGTGCCGGGTGGCGGCCATGGCCTCGTCCTCGGCCCGGCCGCGGACCAGCAGCGGCGCCCACTGCGCGATGACGGCGCGGTCCTCGGTGTACTCCATCGTCGCGAAGGCGGGCCGCTCGCGCAGGGTGGCGTAGCGCTGCCGCAGGTAGCTGATGTCGTGGTCGCCGAACACCACGGTGACGTGCGGGGTCGGGGTGGCGAAGGTCGCCGGGTCGAGTTCGCCGCGCTGGGCCAGCGCCGCCCAGAACCGCCGGGTGAGCTGGAACTGCTCGGCGATCCCGGCCGCGCGGTCGCCGTCGCGGGGGTCGGGCATGTAGTTGAGTTCGCAGAGGCCGGAGTGGCCGGTGCCCGCGTTGTTCCAGGGATGGCTGCTCTCGGCGGCGGGCTCGCCGAGCCGTTCGAACAGCGCGATCGACCAATCGGGCGCGAGCGTGCTGAGCAGGGCGCCGAGGGTGGCGGACATGATCCCGCCGCCGATCAGCACCGCGTCGAGAATGTCGTCGCCACCACCGGATGTGGGGCGAGGTGTCGTCTCGGTCATCGTCGAACCTCCCGTGAGCTGTGTACCGCCATCGTCACGCGACCGGGAGTGATCCGTCCAATACGAGATTGGTGCGAATATCATCCGAATATGGATGATTCAGGCGACGGAGGAGCGCAGGCGCTCGCGCCGCTGCTGGCGGCGTTCGACGCGGCGGCCGGGGCGGGGCACATCACCAGGGCGGCCCAGCGACTCGGCGTGCCGCAGTCCTCGGTGAGCCGCCGGATCAAGACGCTCGAGCAGACACTCGGGGTGGCGCTGTTCCAGCCGGTCGGGCGCGGGGTGACCCTCACGCCGCAGGGTCGCGAGCTCTACGAACACACCCGCGGCCTGGTGCGCTCCCTCGACGACGCGGTGCGCCGGGTGCGCGCCGACGCCGACCCCGACAGCGGGCTGGTCCGCTTCGGTTTCCCGCTCACCCTGGGCCCGGTGAGCATTCCGTCGCTGCTGGCCCAGTTCCACACCAGGGCGCCGCGGATCCGGCTGCATCTGGTGCAGGCGCACGGGGAGGCGCTGGCCGAGCAGGTGCGCGCGGGTGGGCTGGACCTGGCGGTGATGATCCCGCCGCCCCCGGATCTGCCGACGGTGCCGCTGGGCAGGCAGCGCATCAGTCTGCACGTGGCGCGCACCCATCCGCTGGCCGGGCGCGCCCGGGTCGATCTCGCCGAGCTGGCCGACGCGGCGTTCATCGCCAACCCGCCCAGCTATCAGCTGCGCGCACTGCTCGACAGCTGGTGCGCCGCAGCCGGTTTCACGCCACGGGTGCTGTTCGAGATCACCGAGTTCGAGACCCTGCGCGAACTGGTCGCGCTCGGGCTCGGCGTCGCCCTGTTGCCCGCGGCCGAGATCGCGCACCCCGATCTGGTGGTCGTGCCGATCGACGGCGAACGCGACCGCGAGATCGGCCTGGTCTCGGGAGACCATGGTCCGACACTCGCGGTCGCGCGGCTGCGGGATTTCCTGATCGCGCACACGGCGCGACTCGGGTGGTAGAGCGGATCAGTCCTGGGCGACACCGGCGTCGACGCCACGAGCGGCGAGCCACGGGTGCGGGTCGATCGGGGCGCCGTAGAGCGAGCCGTCCTGGACGTGCACCTCGTAGTGCAGGTGGGGGCCGGTCGACTGGCCACGGTTGCCGACGGTGGCGATGACGTCACCGGCGTTCACGTGCTGACCGGTCTGGACGAGGATCTCGTTGACGTGACCGTAGACGCCGATGGTGCCGTCGTCCTGCAGGATGCGCACCCACAGCCCGAAGCCGGAGGCGGGCCCGGTCTCGATGACGGTACCGTCGGTGACGGAGAAGACCGGCGCGCCGATCGGGTCACCGAAGTCGATGCCGTTGTGCGCGGCTCCCCAGCGGGCGCCGAAGTAGGAGGTCAGCCTGCCGTTGACCGGGCGAACGGTCTGCGGGCGCGGCGGCGGAGGCGGGGCAAGGATCGGCAGCGGCGGCAGCGCGAGCGCGACGGCCTCGCGGTGCTCTTCCCACGGGATCGGGGCCGACGCGGGGGTCTCGCCCTGCGGGCCCTGGGCCTCGACGGGGGTGTAGGCGGTGAAGCGGTACGGCGACTGGCCCGCGGTGACGCCTTCGCCCGCGCTGGCGGTGATGCTGGTGTCGGAAACCGGGGTCTCGGACTCGCCGAAGGTGGCAGCCGAGGTTCCCACGAGTGCGGACAGCGCCACCGCACCCGCGACAACGCCTCCCCAGCGACCGGCGAGGGCATCGGAGACTCGAGCGGATAACGGGTTGGTCACGAACATGTTTCGAACGTAGCGAAACCGTGATCTCGACAGCGAATGATGTGGCTGCGATCACGATCGGCTATAACGCCAGTTGATCTATAACGACACCATAACGAATGCGGAAATTCCGAGGAGCGACCGGGGCGAATTCCCAGGAGACAAGATCATTGCCGAACCTCCGCTTCCCGGGGACACTGATTCAGTGGACGCTAACGGAGTTCGGGCCATCACCGCGCTGTCCGACCCCACCAGGCGCGTGATCTTCGAGGCGTTGCCCTCGGGTCCGCGGTCGGTGGCTGACCTCGCCGCAACCGCCGGGATCACCAGCTCGGCGGCCTCCCAGCACCTGCGCGTCCTGCGCGAAGCCCATCTGGTGAGCATGCGCCGCGACGGCAACCGGCACCTCTACTCCCTGGACCCGCGCGGCCTCACCGACGCCCGCGACTATCTCGAGCAGTTCTGGCCCAGCGCGCTGGCCGCGCACGCCGCCGCCCTGCGGGAAGCCGCGGCGGCCGGTCAACCGACCCGGCGGTAACGCAACCGGGTCGATTCGGCCCAGTCCTGCTTGTCCAGCTGCGCGTCGACCGCGGCGATCACCTCGGGCACCCCGATCCGCAGCAGCCCCGGGTCGGGCACCCGGCCGTCGGGGTCGCCCACCTGGCCCGCCCACAGCACCGCATGCCTGCCGAGTAGATGCGCGGGCGGCCCACCGCGCCGCGGCGGCGTCGGGCCGAACAGCAGGACCGTGCGGGTGCCGAACGCCGTCGCCAGATGCGCGACGCCGGTGTCGCCGCTGATCACGAGGGCGGCCTCGGCGACCGTGGCGGCCAGGTCGGTGAGGTTCTGCCTGCCCGCCAGCACCCGGTCGTCGGGCAATCCGGCCTGGGCGGCGACCTGGACCGCGATCTCACGTTCGAACGGGTCGCCGGTCAGCACGACGTCGCGACCCAGCACCAGCAGGTGCCGGACCACCGCCGCGAAACGTTCCGGTGGCCAGCGGCGCGCGGGCGCACCGGCGCCGACGTGCACGACGACGCAGTCGCGGCGGCTGATCGACGCCACCGGCGGCACCAGCCCCAGGTTGCGCCGATCGGCCGCGATGCCCTCCGCTTCCAGCAGCAGACACCATCGATCGACGACATGGGCATCCGGGTCCCAGCGGGGCCCGGCGGGCTTGGGCGAGGCGGGGGAGCGGTGTCCGATGATCCGCGCGGCCCCGGTATCGGCGAGCGCGCGCGCACTCGCGCCGTCGGCGCCGTGCAGGTTCACCGCCAGCTCGGGCGCGGGCCCGTCCCAGATCAACGCGGCCGGATCGGCGGTGGGCACCAGCTCGTCGACCGAGGAGATCAGGTCGACGATCCGCTCCAATCGATGCGGCGCCGCCAGCACGATCTTGCTCCGTGGTTCGGCCCGACGCAGAGCACGCAGAGCCGGGACCGCGGCGAGGACATCACCGAGGCCCCGAGCTTGCAGCACGAGTACAACCGACACCTCCTTGAGCTACCCGGGACCTGTGCCGACCAAACGTTCGCGCATGCAACGACGTGGTGGTCGTCACGCGGGCGGGTCCGGGCCTCGGTCGGCGCGTGCCGGGTGATCGCGACACGATCACGGCTCCAGCTAATATCGGGAAAACCAGAGCGGCCGGGCATAACATCTCGTCATGACGACAAATACCGTGCTGGAGAGCCCATTTGCGGCTCTTGCCAAGAAAACCTGGCAAACGATTCTGGTCACCGGCCTCCTCGCGGTGGTCCTCGGCATCATCGTGCTCGTGTGGCCCGGTCCGTCGCTGCTCGTGGCGGGCATTCTGTTCGGTATCTACATGGTTGTCAGCGGCGTCTTCCAGTTGATCGCCGCCTTCACCCATCTGCCCAGCACCAGCTTCCGGGTGCTCTCCTTCATCAGCGGTGTGCTGTCGCTGATCATCGGCATCTTCTGCTTCCGCGACGATCTCACCTCGATTTTCCTGCTCGGGCTGTGGATCGGCATCAGCTGGCTGTTCCGCGGTGTCGCGGTGCTGTTCTCCGCCCTGGCGGACGGGAGTGTGCCCGGCCGCGGCTGGCAGATCTTCTACGGCATCATCAGCGCGATCGCCGGTGTCATCCTGATCGTGTGGCCGATCAACTCGCTGGCGACCCTGACCGTGGTGGTCGGCATCTTCCTGATCGTCATCGGCATCATGGAGATCATCACCTCCTTCGGCGTCCGCAAGGACTCGCACCTGCTGGCGCAGCAGGGGCTGTGACGCCACGGGAAAGTTCGTCGGAAACCGGCCGGTGCCTTCGGGCACCGGCCGGTTTCGGGTGAACTACGCTCGGCATTCATGGAATTCGTTTACAACCTGGTGGTTGTCACCCATCTGCTCGGCATGGCCGCCGTGGTCGGCGGCTTCGCGGCCTCCCGCCCGGTGGTCTCGGAGTTGATGGTGTGGGGAGCGCGGGCCCAGCTCCTCACCGGGCTGATCCTGGCCGGCCTCGCCTCGGCTGTCGATTCGCTGGGCAAGGATCCCGATACCACGAAGCTGGCCGTGAAGCTGGCGATCTCGGTCGCCGTCGTCGCGCTCGCCGAGATGGGCCGCGCCGATGCCAAGCGGGGCAAGCAGATCGACTGGATGACCGACGCCGCCGGCGGCCTGGCGATCGTCAACGTCCTCGTCGCCGCCCTCTGGACCTGAGTTCCTCGGACGCGGGAGCGCACGGCCGGCGGCGGTACCGTCGCGGGATGGAGTTTCTCGGGATCCATCACGTCGCGATCATCGCGACCGACTACGACCGCTCGAAGCGCTTCTACACCGAGACGCTCGGTGGGACGGTGCTCGCCGAGAACCACCGGGCCGATCGGGACTCGTGGAAACTCGACGTCGGGCTGCCGGGCGGGTGCCGGATCGAGCTGTTCTCGTTCCCCGATCCGCCCGCGCGCCCGAGCAGGCCCGAGGCGGCGGGGCTGCGACATCTGGCCTTCGTGGTCGCCGATGTGCCCGCCGCGCTCACCGCGCTGCGGGAACGCGGCGTGCGCACCGAGGAACTGCGCACCGACGAGTACACCGGCAAGCACATGGCCTTCTTCTTCGATCCCGACGACCTGCCGCTCGAGCTGTACGAGGCCTAATCGGCCGCGCGGGCCCGTCGCGTCAATTCGACGGTCGCCGAACGCAGTTCGCCGATTTCCGACAGCGGAGCGGCGTAGCCGACCCGGGTGCGGGCGACCCCGCGCGGCGTCTCGACCCGCAGATCGAGGCCGTAGCGGTCGGCGCGCTCGCAGACGGCGGCGGTCGCGTCGGGGAAGCCGCCGAGCCGGGTGGCCATCGCCAGCAGCGCGTCGGCGTGGTCGGCGTTGAGGTGGGCGATGCCGGGGGCGGCCAGCGGCACGATCGGATCCGGCTGCGCCGCCAGGTATTCCTGGGCCGACGCGGAGTCCATCCGGCCGTAGCCGCCGACCCAGCGCACCCGCTGCACGCGCAGCACCCAGAGGGTGAAGTCGCTGTAGTCGATGTAGTACTTCGCGGCCGGGACGGCGGCCAGGTGGGCGGCGCGCGCGGCCTCGGCTTCGGCGCCTTCCGGTCGTTCCACCACGCCGGCCAGGGTGATCCGGGTGCCCGCCAGCGGGTCGGCCGGGATGTCCGGGGTGACGATCGCGATGCTGGCGCGCGGGTCGGCGGCGAGGTTGCGGCCGTGTTCGGCCAGCCGCGAGACGCTCAGGACGGGCGCGCCGTCGAGCAGTCCGTAGGTGATGAACGACGCCCACGGCGCGCCGTCGGCGGTGAGACTGGCCAGGGTGCCGGTATTGGTGGCCGCCGCAATGGTTCTGGCTTCCTCGGCCGCCGAGGGGCGGGCGTCGTTGGCCAGGGGAGCGGTCGGCAGCGGAATGGAGGGTGCGTCGCCGGGGTCGCCGTGGTCGAGAGTCATGGCCACAGCGTATCCACCCGCACCGTCCTGCGGGGCGTGCTCGTCAGCCAGCTGTGCAGCGCCTCGTAGACCGCGTCGTGGTTGAGCAGGCTGAAGTGGTTGGCCGCGGGCACGTGCAGGCCGTTGACCACGTCGAAGCCGATCCGGCGGGTCCGGCCACGGCCCGAGCCGCTGCCGGTGAGCACCAGGCCGTCGCCGACGACCCGCCCCAGCGGATGCCGCGGGCTGCGGGTGAGCGTCGCGGTGACGAAGTAGTGCTCGACGCCCGCGATCAACGGGACCTCGCGGACCGCCCGCGCCCGCAGCGCGTCGGTGTCGAGATCGCGCCAGTCCTCGTCGACGAGCGAACCCTGCCGCAGGTCGCGGATCCCCGCGCTGCGCCTGCGCAGCAGCTTGCCGAGCGGCCGGGTCTCGGGCAGCAGGTCGAACGCCGCGGCGGCGTAGTGCGCGATCTGTTCCAGCGGGGCGCCCAGGTGTGGAGAGCCGAGGCAGACCACCTGCCGGACCGCGCGTACCCAGGCCTCGTCCGCCGCGTCGGCCAGGTGGCAGGCGCCGCGCGCGACCAGCCCGCCCATCGAATGGCCGATCAGGCAGATCTCGTGCACCGGCAGCGGCCATGCCGCGACCAGCCGGGCCAGGAGTGCGCTGAGCTGGGCGGCGTTCTCGGAGATGTGCAGGCCGGAGTTGTAGCGCACGAGGACCGGGGTGTAGCCGAGGTCCTCCTCGAGCCGGTCGCCGTAGGTGGGGCGGCCGCCGAGCCGCCAAGCGTGCTCGGTCTCCACGAGCCCGTGCAGCTGCACGACCAGTCGGGTGGTCGGCACGGCGACATGGGCGGCCAGCTGTTCGGGCGCGACGGGCGCGCCGTCGACGCGGAAGGTCATGGGGGAGGCCAGGATCGGTGCCTCGTCCTCGAGCGCGTCACCGATCAGACCCTGGAGGGCGGCCAGCACGCCCGCGCCCCAGACGGTCCGTGACGGCGCGGTCACGCCGGGCACCTGGACCGCGCTCGCGACCTCGCCGACCACGAACCCGGTGCCACCGACCACCGCGTATACACCGTCGGTGATCGCGTCGTGCACGACCTTCACCGGATCCGCGGCGGGACCCACCCCGAGCCGAACCGCCGCGAACACGCGGTCGGAGATGGCCCGGTGGATGGCCGCGATGCCGTCCACCGCGCCGACGAATTCGTCGCCCGCCAGGCGCGTGAGTGCCTGTACCTCGGCTTGGGGCTGGGGGAGCTGCTCGGTCACGAGATTGAGAGTACAACTGTGCACTGAAAAATGCCGCAGGTGGGCCCGATTCGGGACGAAGCCCGGCAATCGAGGCCCGCGATACTCACCTGTCACAAATAGGATGCCGATACGCTGATATGCGCATCAAGGCATCTATCTGGATGAACTGACCACGGAGAAAAAGGCAAGGGCGGCGGGGGAAGGGGCCCGCCGCCCTCACGGTGGGCGTCACGGTCGATGCATGATCGCGTACCAGAGCGCGCCCATCGTGCCCAGGACGAACAGCGGTGAGATGACCCAGGTCTCGACCCGGTTGCCGGTCCGCTCGATCAACGGCACCCGGGTCCGCAACGGGAACGGCCACAGCAGGCGGCAGCCGCGATCGGTGAGGCAGTCGCCGAGCAGATGCGCCAGGCAGCCGAGGCCGACGCAGATCGGCAGCCACGCCGGCCGGTCGACGATCCAGTGATCCACCGCGAACGTGCCCGCCGTCGCCAGCACGATCACCGTGCCGTAGGTGCGCAGGCTCTTTCCCGGCGGACACAGGTGCAGCGACCGCACCGCCAGCGCGAGCAGGAAGAACACCAGGCCCAGAGTGAACGGCCGGCCGAGATAATGCTCGCCCGCCCACGTGGCGCCCACCGCGACGACGACGAACAGCAGGGAGTGGGTACCGTGTCGGTGCCCACCGGAGAGCCAGGAGATCAAGCGGCACAGGTGATGTGACAGCGGGCCCAGCACGTGTGAGATGGTTCCGCTCGGATGATCCGCGTCCGGCAGCAAGGCGGCACCCGCGGTCAGCAGTGTGCCCATGATCAGTTCGGCGATCCCGAATCGTGTTGTATCGCTGTCGAACAGGGGGAAAGCGGCGACCGTGAGCGGGAGCGCCGCGGCGGTTCCCGCCCAGGCCAGCGCGCCGCTGGTCGCGTGTGAATGTCCAAGCACCCCGCAACGTTAGTCGACCTCACTATCTCGACGCATATGCCGAGGACGGCGGGAATGCGGGGTGCGCCAGGATGGTTGGCGCAAGGGACCGCAGGGACGAAAGGACGACGATGAGCGCATTCAACGACCAGGTGATCGCCGAATTCCGGGCCAACGGCGGCCGGGTCGGCGGCATGTTCGAAGGCCGCGACAACATGGTGATCATCACCACGACCGGCGCGAAGTCGGGGCGCGCGATCACCAACCCGCTGGTGTTCCTGCCCGACGGCGACCGGATCGTGCTGATCGCCTCCAACGGCGGCGCCGACAAGCACCCCGCGTGGTACTACAACCTGGTCGCGAACCCGGAGCTGAGCGTCGAGCTGCCGACCGAGACCTTCACGGGCAAAGCCGAACTCGTCGACGACCCGGAACGCACCGCGCTGTTCGACCGGATGGTCGAGATCATGCCGGGCTTCGCGGAGTACCGCGAGAAGACCAGCCGCGAGATCCCCGTGTTCGCGGTGTCGCGGGTGAGTTAGGCGCGGGCTCGAGCCGAATCCTTGCCGGGGCGGGTGAGCTGCTGGTTTCATCGCCTCCGTGACCGAAACCACCGACGCGCCCCGTATCGTGCACGCCTCCCGCGAGATCGCGGCGAGCGCCGCCGCCCTCTTCGAACTGATCGCCGACCCCGCCCAGCAGCCGCGCTGGGACGGCAACGACAATCTCGCCGAAGCGGCGGCGGGCCAGCGGGTCACCGCCGTCGGTGACGTGTTCACCACGACGCTGACCAACGGCGTCGACCGCGACAACCACATCGTCGAGTTCGAGGAGGGCCGCCGCATCGCGTGGAATCCGTCCGAGCGCGGCAAGACCCCGCCCGGTCACCTGTGGCGCTGGGAGCTGGAGCCGATCGACGACGCCACCACCCGGGTGACCCATACCTACGACTGGACCGAGCTGCACGACGAGCTGCGTCAGGTCAGGGCCGCGGCCACCACCTCGGACAAGCTGCGGGCCTCGGTGGACCGGCTGGCCGAGGTTGCCGAGTCGGCCTGATCGCCCCCACCCCGACAACGAAACACCCCGCGACCCGAGCGAGTCGCGGGGTGTTTCGCGGAGCGGTCAGGCCAGGTCGAACCGATCCAGGTTGCTCACCTTGGTCCACGCGGCGACGAAGTCGCGCACGAACTTCTCCTTCGCGTCGTCGGTCGCGTAGACCTCGGCCAGCGCGCGCAGCTGCGAGTTCGCGCCGAATACCAGGTCGACGCGGCTGCCGGTCCAGGTGACCGCGCCGGTCGCGGTGTCCTTGCCCTCGTAGACATTGTCGTCCGACGCCGACGGCGTCCACTCGGTGCCCATGTCCAGCAGGTTGACGAAGTAGTCGTTCGTCAGCGCGCCGGGCGTTGTGGTGAGCACGCCGACCGGCGACTGCTGGTAGTTCACGCCGATCACGCGCAGACCACCGATCAGCACCGTCATCTCCGGCGCGCTCAGGGTGAGCAGGTTGGCCTTGTCGACGAGCAGGTACTCGGCCGGGATGCGGGCGTCCTTGGCCAGGTAGTTGCGGAAGCCGTCGGCCTGGGGCTCGAGCGCCGAGAAGGACTCGACGTCGGTCTGCTCCTGGGTGGCGTCGGTGCGTCCCGGTGTGAACGGCACCGTCACCGCGTGACCGCCGGCCTGGGCGGCCTGTTCGACACCGACCGCGCCGCCGAGCACGACCAGATCGGCGAACGACACCTGGGCGCCGCCCGCGGCGTTGAACGACTCCTGGATGCCTTCGAGGGTGCGCACCACCTGCGCGAGCTCGTCGGGCTGGTTGACCTCCCAGCCCGCCTGGGGCTGCAGTCGCAGGCGACCACCGTTGGCGCCGCCGCGCTTGTCGCTGCCACGGAACGACGAGGCCGCCGCCCAGGCCGTCGACACCAGCTGCGCGACCGTCAGCCCCGAGGCCTGGATGTGGCTCTTGAGGGTGGCGATCTCGGTGTCACCGATCAGCGGGCCGGTATGCGCGGGGACCGGGTCCTGCCACAGCAGTTCCTCGGCCGGGACCAGCGGGCCGAGATAGCGCACGACCGGACCCATGTCGCGGTGGGTGAGCTTGTACCAGGCGCGCGCGAACGCGTCGGTGAGTTCGGCCGGGTTCGCCAGCCAGCGCCGGGTGATCTGCTCGTAGATCGGGTCGAAACGCAGCGACAGGTCGGTGGTCAGCATGACCGGGGTGCGCTTCTTGGTGGCATCGAACGGATCGGGCACCGTGTCAGCGCCCGCGCCGTCCTTCGGGATCCACTGGTGGGCACCCGCCGGGCTCTTGCTGAGCTCCCACTCGTAGCCGTAGAGGGTCTCCAGGAAGTTGTTGTCCCAGGTGATCGGCGTGCTGTTCCAGATGCCTTCCAGGCCACTGGTGATCGCGTCGGCGCCCGCTCCGGTGCCGAAGCTGCTCTTCCAGCCCAGCCCCTGCTGCTCGAGCGGCGCGGCCTCGGGCTCGGGGCCGACGAGGTCGGCGGGTCCGGCGCCGTGGGTCTTGCCGAAGGTGTGCCCGCCCACGATCAGCGCGGCGGTCTCCTCGTCGTTCATCGCCATCCGGGCGAAGGTCTCGCGGATGTCGATCGCGGCCTTGACCGGATCCGGATTGCCGTTGGGGCCTTCCGGATTCACGTAGATCAGGCCCATCTGGACCGCGGCGAGCGGACGCTCGAGGTTGCGCTCGCCGGTGTAGCGCTCGTCGCCGAGCCAGGTGCTCTCCGGACCCCAGTACACGTCCTCCTCCGGCTCCCACGCGTCGACGCGACCGCCGCCGAAGCCGAAGGTGGGGAAGCCCATCGACTCGAGCGCGACATTGCCGGCGTAGACGATGAGGTCGGCCCAGGACAGCTTCTTGCCGTACTTCTTCTTGACCGGCCACAGCAGCCGCCGGGCCTTGTCCAGGCTGGCGTTGTCGGGCCAGCTGTTGAGCGGGGCGAAGCGCTGCATGCCCGAGCCGGCGCCGCCGCGGCCGTCGCCGACCCGGTAGGTGCCGGCCGAATGCCACGCCATCCGGATGAAGAACGGGCCGTAGTGGCCGAAGTCGGCGGGCCACCAGGGCTGGGAGGTCGTCATGACCTGCTCGATGTCCTGCTTCACCGCGGCCAGATCGAGGGTCGAGAACTCGGCCGCGTAGTCGAAGTCGGCGTCCATCGGGTTCGCCACCGGCGGATTCTTCTGCAGGATCGTGAGATTGAGCTGATGCGGCCACCAGTCACGGTTGCTGCCACGGGCGTCGGCGGAGGCGAACGGGCGCGCCGACGTCACGGGGCAGCCATTGTCACCGGGTTCCGTATTGGCTTCCGCGATAGGTGGATGTTCCTCGGGCACGGTGAATCCTTTCAGGAGAGTGATGGTGAAGTCGTGCAGTCGGGGCAGCGGCCCCAGTAGATGACTTCGGCTTCGTCGACGACGAAACCGGTGTCAGCGGCAGCGGTCAGACACGGCGCATCGCCGACTGCGCAGTCGACATCGACAATCACGCCACAGGATCGGCAGACGAGGTGATGATGGTTGTCGCCGACGCGGGTCTCGTACCGGGCGACGGTGCCCATGGGCTGGATTCGCCGCAGCAGGCCCGCGGTGGTGAGGACGCGCAGGACGTCGTACACCGCCTGGTGGCTCACCGCGCCGAGGGTGTCCCTGACCCGGCTCAGGATGGTGTCGGTATCGGCGTGCGGATGCTGGTGCACGGTGGTGAGCACCGCCAGACGCGGCGCCGTGACGCGCAGCGACGCCGCGCGGAGCATGCGCTCGAAGTCCGATGTGGTGGACACATTCCAGATTATTACTCGTTCCAGATGGCAGCGGAAGCGTTTCCGGCCAAGTGGCCTGGACTACATCGGGGTGGTTCCGGTCGGCGGCGCGGGGGCCGTAGCAGCGGTGACGGGAACAGGAACCGGGGCCGCCCCCCGGTCGACCCTGGTGCTAGGTGGTCACCGGGGTACGGGTGGCGCGTTCGATGAGGTACTCGACCAGATGGGTGAGTACCGCCTTGGCCGAGGGCCGGTCGCGGGCGTCGCAGAGCACCACGGGAGTGTTCGGGTCGAGGTCGAGCGCGTCGCGCACCTCGTCGACGGTGTAGCGCGGCGCGCCCTCGAAGCAGTTCACCGCGATCAGGAACGGCAGCCCGCGCCGCTCGAAGAAGTCCACCGCCGCGAACGAATTGCTCAGCCTGCGGGTGTCGGCCAGCACGATCGCGCCGAGCGCGCCGCGGCACAGCTCGTCCCAGAGGAACCAGAACCGGTCCTGGCCCGGGGTGCCGAACAGGTACAGCACGAGGTCGCGGTCGATGGTGATGCGGCCGAAGTCCAGCGCGACCGTGGTCGTCGACTTCTGTTCCACCCCCGACAGGTCGTCGACGCCGGTGCTGACCTCGGTGATCAGCTCCTCGGTGCGCAACGGCGCGATCTCGCTGATCGAGGAGACCATGGTGGTCTTGCCGACGCCGAAGCCGCCGGCGATGAGGATCTTCACCGAGGCGGCCAGATGCTGCCCGCCCGGTGCCGTGGGGTCAAAGTTTTCGGATGCCATCCAGAACCGCTCGCAATACGTTGAGGTCTCCGGCACCGGCCTCGGCCGTCGCAGGAGCCCGGAAGATGAGGTGGCCCTCGCCGATGAGATCACCGACGAGGATCTTGGTCACCGCCAGAGGAAGTTTCAGCACGGCCGAGACCTCGGCCACCGACTGCGCGCGCTTGCACAACTGTGCGATCGTCGCGTATTCGGGTTCCGGTCGCCGCAGGGTGGGGGCGGGGTGTACGGCCACCACCACCGTGAGCATGTCCAGGTCGTGCGCCGCACCCATGGTGCGGCCGCGGGTCACCGCGTACGGGCGGACCAGGGGTCCGGCCGCGTCGTCGAACCACGGATCGCCGAGTCGAGTCATGGTGCTGCTTCCTATAGCTCCGCCAGTCCGTGCCGCGGCTCGGTCGACAGGTAACTGCCGACCCGCTGCACGGTGAGGTTCATTTCATAGGCGACCATGCCGAGGTTCGCCGACTCGTTGGCCTGCAGCGCCAGGCACGCGTTGTCGCCCGCCGAGGTGACGAACAGGACGGCGCGGTCGAGCTCGATCACCGCTTGCCGCACACCACCGCCGTCGAATCGGCTGCCCGCGCTGCGCGCGAGTCCGTAGAGGGTCGACGACATGGCGGCGAAGTGTTCGGCATCCTCGCGGTTCATCTGCGAGGAGCGTCCGAGCAGCAGCCCGTCGGTGGACAGCACGACCGCGTAGCGGACCCCCGCCAGCCGGTCGACGAGATCGTCGAGCAACCAGTTGAGATCACCGGGGTGGGAAGAGTTCACCTCAGCCTTCCTGTTCATCCTGATTCGATGTGGACAGTGGTTTGCGGCCCTGCCGGGTGCCGTTCTCGATCGCGGACATGATGTCGCGCGCTTGTTCGGCCGAGCGCGGCCGCTCCGGCGTACGCGGCGGCTCGGCGGCAGCCGGCTCCTCGGTGAGTTCGGGCGCCAGGTTGGTCTGGCGCTGACGCCGCGGCAGGGCCGGGCGCTCGTCGGAGCCGTGGGCCGGTACCTCGGGCGGTTCGGGCGCGGGCGCCACCGGGCGCGGCGGCGTGGGCGGTTCGGCGACCAGGGTGGCCACCGCGGTCGGCGCGGGCGCCGACTCGATGGCGGCGATCGGGGCGGGCTCGGGCGCGGGCGCGGGCAGACCGCGACGCAGCGGACCGGTGGTGGCCGGCGGCATCATCGAGGTGTCGGAGTCGCCGGCCAGCAGCGACAGCGGAATGAGCACGATCGCGCGGATACCGCCGTAGTCGGATTCGCTGAGCCGCACCGAGACACCGTGCGAGGTCGACAGCCGGGCGACGACGAACAGACCGAGGCGCGAATCCGAGGACAGCGTGCCGACACCGAAGTCCGGCGGATCGGCCAGCATGTCGTTGTAGCGGGCCAGGTCCTCGGGGCTCATGCCCATGCCCTGGTCGGTGATCTCGATGACCACGCCCTTGCCGACGATGTTGCCACCCGCCTCGACTCGCGACTGCGGCGGGGAGAACGCGGTCGCGTTGTCGACGAGCTCGGCGAGCAGGTGCACGAGGTCGGCCACGACGGTGCCGACGACCTCGACCTCGGGCAGCTTGGTGACGCGCACCCGGGCGTAGTCGAGCGTCTCGCCGATGGCGCTGCGCACGACGTCCATCACCGGAACCGGCTTGCGCCACTGACGTCCGGGCCGGCCGCCGCCCAGGATGATCAGGTTCTCGGCGTTGCGGCGTTCGCGGGTGGCCAGGTGGTCGAGCCGGAACAGGGTCTCCAGCAGCGCCGGATCCTCCTGCCTGCGTTCGGCCTCGTCGAGGATCTCGAGCTGGCGGTGGACCACGATCTGGCTGCGGTGGGCGATATTGAGGAACACCGCGCGCACACCCTCGCGGGTGCGGGCCTCGTCGACGGCGGCGCGCAGCGCGGCCGAGGCGGCGTGCTCGAAGGCCTGGGCGACCTGGCCGATCTCGTCCCTGCCGAAGTCCAGCGTGGGAGAGGTCTGCGCGGCGTCGATGTCGCCGCCCTCGCGCAGCGCGCGCATGGTGGCGGGCAGCTGTTCGTCGGCGAGGGCGAGGGTTTCGGTGCGCAGCCTGCGCAGGCGGCGGATGATCCGGTTGGCCAGGATCACCGCGACCAGGAACACCAGCACACTGAGCGCGAGCACGCCGCCACCGGCCAGGGCCGCGTTGACCTCGGCGCGGTGCGCGGTGTCCTCGGCGAGCTTCTGGACGTGGCGGTTGTGCGTGCTGTACGCGTCGAGCATGGCCCGGTTGACTTCGGCTGCCGCGCTCTGCCATTCGGGTGAGGACAGCGGCAGCGCGGCGGGCGTCTGCTTGGTCGAGGTGCTCGAGCTGCCGGTGGTCTGCGCGGCCGCCGCCGCGAAACGCTGCACGAGGGCCGACTCCATCGCGCTCAGTTGCCCCCACTGCGAGGACGACATCAGCGCGGTGATCGCGGTGCGCTGGGCTTCGTCGAGTTCGGCGGCGACGTTGGCGACTTCGTTGTGATAGAAGCCGCTCTGCTTGACGAACTCGTCGAGCGGAATGCTGGTGGGCCCACCGGCGGCCACCATCGACAGCGCCAGGGCGTTGCTGCGCGACATCGCCTCGGCGGCGTTGAGCAGGCGCATGCCCTCGCCCACGCCCGCGGCGACCACGGCGTCGGGGGCGGCGCGCTCGGCGACCTTGGTGCCCTGGGTGAACACGTCGAGCAGCTTGTTGTAGAACATGTACGCGTCGGAGGCGGGCAGCAGGCCCGCGTCGGCGCCGCCGCGCACCCCGGCCAGATGCGTACCGAGAGTGTTGAATCCGCCCTTGTCGTCGCCGATGTTGGAATCGTCGACCTTGCGGATGCCCTCGGAGACCTCGATCAGACCCCGGAAGGCGGCATCGAGCCGGGCCCGGGCGGGCGCGAGGGCGAGCTGGGCGGTCTCGTCACCGGCCAGGTGGGCCAGGGTGAGCTGGCGTTCGGATTGGACGGCCTCGATGAGCTCGCGCGTGTAGGGCACGGCCGCTTGCATTTCCGAGGCCCAGGTCTTGGCCTTGTTGCTCTCGTCGACCAGGTAGCCCGCCGTTCCGACGCCGACCACCACCAGCGTGAGACTGGGGATGAGAGCGATCGCCAGAATCCGGGTTCGAACACCGAGTCTCGCTAAGAACATCGCCATAACGTAACGGAATCGTTGCAGTCTTGACCTGCGTGTCTCGCTGAGCGAGACGCGATTTGGTTTGTGCGGGAACGTCTTTGCTAGGGGCGGACCGGCACGGGGGATTCGGCGAGCTCGCCCCGCCGGCTGAGCCGCGATGGCCCAGTCGGCGGGGGCTCGCCATGGCCTGGCAGCGCCGGGAAGGTCCTACCAGGTCAGGTCCGTGGCGCCGCTACAGCGTGCGGTCGGCGCCGGTTCGTGGGGGCGGTGCGGCAGCCAGTGCCGCGTTCTCCGCCTCGGTGAGTTGCCGGGCGCGCAGCACGAAGCGCATGCCCTGGCCCGCTTCCAGCGATTCGGCGCTGGCCTGCCCGCGCACCGCGTCGACGGTGAGGTGGGTGTCCTTCCAGCATTCGAACTGCTCGGGGCTGATCCAGAACTCGGTGTGCCAGCTGAGCCTGCCCAGCAGGACATCGGCCTTCTCGATCGGGAACTGCTTGGCGGATAGGCACACCGGCGCGATGTCCTCGTCGCAGCCCTCGCCGGCCTGGCGGAACAACACCGGGCCGTTGTCCTCGATCAGCCTGCGCAACAGGGTCTGGGCGCGTTCGGTGATCTCCACACGGTGGATCCGGTTCTGCATCAGAACATCCCGAGTTTCGTCGTGGAATAACTGACCAGCAGGTTCTTGGTCTGCTGGTAGTGCCCGAGCATCATGGCGTGGTTCTCCCGCCCGAATCCCGACTTCTTGTACCCGCCGAAGGCGGCGTGCGCGGGGTAGGCGTGGTAGCAGTTGGTCCAGACCCGGCCCGCCTTGATGCCGCGGCCGAGTCGGTGAGCGGTGTTGATATCGCGGGTCCACACGCCCGCGCCGAGGCCGTAGAGGGTGTCGTTGGCGATGCGGATGGCCTCGTCGACGGTGTCGAAACGGGTCACCGCGACCACGGGTCCGAAGATCTCCTCCTGGAAGATCCGCATCGTGTTCTCACCCTCGAAGATGGTGGGTTCGATGTAGTACCCACCCGGCAGGCCGTCGACCTTGCGTGCTTCCCCTCCAGTCAGCACGCGGGCGCCTTCGGCTCTGCCGATGTCCAGGTAGGACAGGATCTTCTCGTACTGGTCGTTGCCGGCCTGCGCGCCGATCATCGTCTCGGTATCGAGGGGATGACCTGACACGACGGCCTCGGTGCGGGCGATGCAGCGGGCGAGGAATTCGTCGTAGATCGACGAGTGGATCAGCGCGCGTGACGGGCACGTGCACACCTCACCCTGGTTCAGGGCGAACATCACGAAGCCCTCGACGGCCTTGTCGAGGTAGTCGTCGTCGGCCGCCATCACGTCGGGCAGGAAGATGTTCGGGCTCTTGCCACCCAGCTCCAGGGTGACCGGGATGATGTTCTCGCTCGCGTACTGCATGACCAGCCTGCCGGTCGTGGTCTCGCCGGTGAACGCGATCTTGGCCACTCGTGGGCTCTGCGCCAGCGGTTTGCCCGCCTCCACGCCAAAGCCGTTGACCACGTTGAGGACTCCCGGCGGCAGCAGGTCGGCGATCAGCTCGACGACCAGCAACAGCGAGGCGGGTGTCTGCTCGGCGGGTTTGATCACCACGCAGTTGCCCGCGGCCAGCGCGGGGGCCAGCTTCCAAGCCGCCATCAGGATCGGGAAGTTCCACGGGATGATCTGGCCGACCACGCCGAGCGGCTCGTGGAAGTGGTAGGCGACGGTGTCGGGGTCGATCTGCGAGATCGAGCCCTCCTGGGCGCGCAGCACACCGGCGAAGTAGCGGAAGTGATCCACGGCCAGCGGGAGATCCGCGGCCAGGGTTTCGCGGACCGGCTTGCCGTTGTCCCAGGTCTCGGCGACCGCCAGCGGTTCGATGCTGTTCTCGATCCGGTCGGCGATCTTGTTGAGGATGTCGGCGCGCTCGGCGACCGGGGTCGTGGCCCAGCGGTCGGTGGCACGATGCGCGGCCTCGAGCGCCATGTCGATATCGGCGGCCGTGGACCTGGCCACCGCGCAGAACGTCTCGCCGTCGACCGGCGAGGTGTTGTCGAAGTAGCGGCCTTCGATGGGGGCGGCCCAGTCACCCCCGATGAAGTTGTCGTATCGGGCGGCATAACTGACGATGCCGGTATCCGATCCGGGCTTGCCGTAGATCATGCGTCTCGCTCCTCGCGACCTCTGCGTGGTGGAACACACTATGGTCGGCGAAGGTTGGTACGAGGTTGGTGAGCGTGTTCGCCCAGGTCAGCCCTGTCGCGCGGTGTACAGGCGGGCGGTGACGACGGCCCGGCGGACGTCGTCTCGCGGCAGCAGGCGCAGCGCGTGCTCGTGCACCGCGACATCGCCGGGACAGCGCTGGCCGAAGGCCACGGCGTGCTCGGCCCGATCGCTGTGGAGCACCGCGTTGCGGATGCCCACATCCAGATGCGCGCGCCACTGTTCGACGCCGGGGAGATCGGAGCCGGGTAGCAGCGGCCCGCGATACAGCCACAGCGCCGAGGTGAGGTCGCCGCCCTCGATCGCGGCGAGCAGGTCGACCGCGTCGCAGGACACCGGACCGGTGAGCATGTAGCGCCGGTTGGCGATCTCGCCGCGGGTGGCCCGCCGCAGATGCGAGACATCGGCTTTGAGGGTGTTGAGCGAGACCGATCGGTCGCCGTAGACGGCGGCGTGCAGCTGCTCGGGGGTATAGCCCTCGGGTTCGAGCGCCAGCAGGGCCAGGATCTCGAGCTGGCGTGGCGGCAGCGGGACCGGCCTGCCGTCGCGCAACAGCCGTGCGGCGCCGAGGCATTCGAGCCGGACACCGGGCGCGGGAGCGGGCGCCTCGGCCCGCAACATGGTCTCCACCGCGGTCACCAGCGCCCGGACCGAGGTCATCACCATGGGGTGCGAGCGTTCCCAGGTCGAGGACAGATCGAGCACCCCGACCTGCCTGCCGTCGGGGCCGTGGATGGGCGCGGAATAGCACACCCAGCCGTGCAGCGCCGCGACCAGGTGCTCGGCGGAGAAGACGGTCACGGCCTTGTCGTCGTGCAGCGCCAGCGACAGGCCGTTGGTGCCCATATGACTCTCGTCCCACACCCCGCCGGGCGCGAAGTTCACCTGCTCACCCTGGCGGCGCAGAGTGCGATCGCCCGCGGTCCACAAGATGGTGCCCGATTCGTCACTGACGACGGCGAGATAACCGGATTCCTCGGCCATGCCGCGCAGTTGCCCGGCGAGTTCGGTGACTGGTCTGCGCAGCGGCGACTCCGACCAGCGGTCGCTGATGTCGTTGAAGCCGGGGGCGACGGTCTGTGCCGGGTCCACGGTGTGCAGCGAGCGCTGCCAGGACTTGGCGACCTCCGCGCGCACCGGCCCGGTGTCACGGGGCAGATGCAGCGGGCGCGAGGGCGCGGCCAGCTTGTTCCACTGCTTCTCGAGCGCGCCCCGATAGTCCGAGAGCCGGTCCGGCGGGGGCGATCCGGCGATCGGGTCGTCGTGTGCGCCCACGTTCAACTCCCTGCTCGTCGGTGGCGCTTTCATGTCTATCAGCTGCGCCACCGCGGTGTGCACCGTTTACCGGCGGACGACCGGGTCACCGGTGCATGCCCTGTCGTGGCGGCTTGACGGCACCGGCGTCGGCTACTTGTTCAGGAAGAGCCCGGCGATATCGGCGTTCTTGATCGGGGTGTCGATATTGCGCTGGCCCGCGCACAGCAGGTCGACCTGCACGATCATCGAGTCGACCAGGGTGCCCGCGGGCTCGTTGTCGGTGCCGTTGCGCTGCTTGATCGCCTTGGTGATGGTGATCCGCTTGGTGTCGGGCTCCTGGTTGACGTAGTCGCGGCACGAGGTGTCGCCACCCTGGTTGAGCACCCGCTCGACCTCGGTGCAGCCACTCGCCAGTGCCGCCAGCACCGCGACGCCGACGGCGACGGCACCGGTTCGGGTGGTGGCGTGCATGGTTCCTCCTGAGGGTCGCGCCGCGCGGGTGCGCGTCGAGTGGCCTCCAGCCTAAGCGGTCGGCCTCAGCCGCGGTGGATCCGCAACGGAACCAGCAGCTCGGCGGCGGTGAGCGAGCCGTGATGGCCCACCATGATCGACTGCAGCGGTTCGGCGGCGGAGCGGATCACCCCGGCCTCCCCGCGCGCGACGACGACCAGATCGCCGATCCGGTAGGCGGATTCGGTGGTGACCGTCGGCCCGAACCAGCCCGCCTCGATCGCCTCGGCCCGGGTGCGGATCAGGAAGTCGCCGCCGAGCACGCCCGCCCAGGTGTCGGCCACGTCGGCGGTCGCGCCGTCGGTGGTGTAGACGTGGCGGGCGCGGGGCTCCCCGGCGAGCTCGGCGACGCCCGCGGACAGGTGCGGGTGGGTGTCGAAGTCGATCCGCTCGGTGAGTTCGACCATGCCGTGGTCGGCGGTGACGATCAGCGCCGTGCGGGCGGGCAGCCGCGCGGCCAGTTCGGCGGCGATCCGGTCGACGTGCCCGAGCTCGAATCGCCAGGCCCGCGAGGCGGGCCCGCGCGCGTGCCCGGTCGTGTCGAGTTCCGAATGATAGGTGTAGACCAGGGTTTTCGGTGCCGAGACGAGGGCGTCGAGGACGCCGTCGATCAGGTCGCCGACGGAGAAGCTGGCCCGGAAATCGCCGCCACGCCAGCCGGCCCTGGTCAGGCCGGAGCCGTCCTGATACCCCGGCGCGACCTGGATCGCGGCGATCCCGGCGGCGGTGGCGCGCTGGAAGGCGGTGGGCCGCGGCTGGATTCGCTCGGGCGGGAACGTGGCGAGGACGTCGACCTTCGGGCCGGCGCCGTTGAGTTGCCAGCGCAGGCTGTTGAACAGCCGCTGCTCTTCCGGCAGCCGCAGCAGGTACCCGACGATGCCGTGCTCGCCCGGCGGCAGACCGGTGCCCAGGGTGGTCAGGCTGGTGGCGGTGGTGCTCGGAAAGCCCGCGGTCATGGTGGCTTCCGGCAGGCCCGACAGGAACGGCGCCGTCGTGGCGTTGGCGGCCAGCGCCTGCGCGCCGAGGCCGTCGACGAGCAGGACGCACACGTGGTCGACGTCGAGATCCAGGCCGAGTCGGTCGGTCTCGCCGTCGACGCCGAGGCAGGCCAGCACGGAGGGAAGCAGATCGGCGAGGGAGGACTCGCCGTAGCGCGGGGTCAGCAAGAGTTCGTCGTTCACGCCTGTCCGGTTTCGAATCGGCTGATCAGTCCGTCGCGCAGGACGAACCGCCAGGTGGTACGCAGGGAGCCCCATCGGCTGTTGGTGTAGTCGGCGGTGAGCTCGAGGCCGTCACCGTCGACCGATTCCACGACCAGGTGGCCGTTGCTGCTGAAGATCTCGGCCTCGGTCCACTGCGCGAGGTCGCGTTCGACCCCGTCGTCGGACATGGTCGCGTCCTCGGTCAGCACACCGTAGAAGCGGTCGGTGTCCTGGGCGTTGAGCGCGTCGACGAACGCTTCGACCAGGGGATCGAGTTTCGCGGTGGCAGACATCGGCTCTCCTGCTCGGGTGGCACACGACGGATGACGGTGCACCCCACTGTAGGTGAGCGCGCGGGTGCGGCCGAGGGAATAAGCGACGGCGCGTCAGGCGCCGGTGGGCCGGGGGGCGATGAGGCCGGTGAAGGAGCGCATGATCGCGTCGACGAGGTCGGGCGCGTTGGTGCCCATCTGCTCGCTGCGTTTCTCGAGATGCCCGTCCAGCCACAGCGAGGCCAGTCCGTGCCCCAGTGCCCACCAGGCCACGGCCAGGGTGTCGGCGCGGTCGGCGGGCAGCACGCCCGCCGCGACCGCCTCGGCGACCGTGTCGGCGAGGATCTGGAACGCGTCGTCGCCGGCCTCGTGGGCATCGGGGTGTTTCTCCGGCTGGGACAGCTCGGGGCGGAACATCAGCCGGAATTGCGCCGGATGGTCGCGGGAGAACCGGACGTAGGTCTCGGCCAGCGCGGTGAGCGCGTCCAGCGGAGAGGTGGCCGCCGCCTTGGTCGCGGCGAGGTCGGCGGCGAGCTGCTGGAAGCCGTCCACCGACAGCGCCGACAGCAGCGCGGCGCGGTCGGCGAAGTGGTGGTAGGGCGCGCCGCTGCTGACCCCGGCTTCGCGGGCGACGCGGCGCAGGCTCACCGCGGCCAGGCCCTCGCTCTCGATCAGGCGCAGGCAGGCGTCCATCAGCGTGGCCCGCAGGTCGCCGTGGTGGTAACGAGTGCGCTTCACCCTCCGAGCGTAAGCGAGAAGCTCGCCGAGATCGGCACTGGACAGGAAATCTATGCAGTGTTTAGATTATTTGAGCACCGCTCAGATGGGCGGGCGTCCCTGGAAGGACGAAGGGTGAACACCATGACCACTCGGGTATTGGTCACCGGCGCGACGGGTTTCGTGGCCGGCCACTGCATCGCCGAACTGCTCGAGCACGGTTACGCCGTCCGCGGCTCCGTGCGAGACCTCGACGCGCACGCCCAACGCGCGCACCTGACCGACCTCGCCCGCCGCACCGGCGGTGCGCTCGAGTTCGTCGCCGCCACGCTCGACGACGACGCGGGCTGGGCGGAGGCGGTGGCGGGCTGCGACACCGTGCTGCACGTCGCCTCGCCCTTCCCGTCCGCGCCCCCGGACGACGAGCAGGCGCTGATCGAGCCCGCCGTCGACGGCACCCTGCGGGTGCTGCGCGCCGCCGCGGCGGCCGGGGTGCGGCGCGTCGTCCTCACCTCCTCGGTCGCCGCGGTGGCCTACGGTCACGATGACGACGCCGTCCGCACCGAGGCCGACTGGTCGGTCGTGGACCGGATCCCCGCATATCAGAAGAGCAAGACCCTCGCCGAACGCGCCGCCTGGGACTACGTCGAATCACTCGGTGGCGCACTCGAACTCGTCGCCGTGAATCCCGGCATGGTGCTCGGCCCGCTGCTCGACGCGACGACCAGCACCTCGCACGAGCCGATCCGCCGGCTGCTGAATCGCGATGTGCCCGGTTCGGTGCGCACCGGCTGGACGCCGGTCGATGTGCGCGACCTCGCGATCGCCCACCGGCTCGCGATGGAAGTGCCCGCGGCGGCGGGCAATCGGTACATCTGCGCGGCCGAGCCGCTGTGGATGGGGGAGCTGGCCACGATGCTGGCCCGCGATTTCGCCGCGCAGGGCTTCCGGGTGCCGACCCGGGTGCTGCCGAACTGGCTGGTCCGGCTCGTCGCAGTGTTCGACAAGGGCGTACGGCTGACCCTCCCGGTGCTCGGCCGCACCGAGAACGTCAGCGCCGACAAGGCCCGCCGCGAACTGGGCTGGACGATGCGCCCGATCGCGGACACCATCCGTGACACCGCCGACAGCCTGATCGCCGTCGGCGTCGTCACCGCGCCCGGCGGGCGGCGAACCACTGTCGTCGCCGCGCCGGCCGGAACCCGATGAGCGGGAAGGGAAGACGATGCTGATCACCGCGCTCGTCCTCGCCCTGGTCGGCCTCCTCCGGCGCGCAGCGCGGGGGAAACCCGGTGACCCCGTGCCGGTGGGGCGTCGGCTCGACCGGCTGACGGCGGCGCTACGACGTGCGGGGGAGCGCCTGATCCGTGAGCCTGTGCCCGCCCTGTCGGCGGTCGTGGCCGTGCTGGGCCTGGCTGTCGTCGGCACTCACTTGGCCTGCGCCGGGACGGCCTGAGGTCAGCGCCATTCCTGGCGCTGCAGATCCAGGATCACCGGGCGCATGAGAGTCGAGACCTGCGGGTCGGCCGCGCGGCGATCCGGCGGGAACACCGTGGCGGCGGCGAGGGTGCGGTCGTCGAGGGAACGCAGCGGCGCAGGGGAGCTCAGGGCCGGGGCCGGGCTCCGCCCCGCCGCGGCGAGCACGAAGCCCCAATCACCGAAACTCGGCACGTCCACGTGGTAGGGCGTCGTGCGCAGCCCGGCCGCGCGCACGGTGGCGTCGATGGTCCAGAACGAGCGCGGCGCGAAGAACGGCGAGCCGGACTGCACCACCAGGCGGGCGCCGGGGGCCAGCACGTTCGCGGTCATCGCGTAGAACTCCTGCGAGTAGAGCTTGGCCACCGAGGTCTGGTCCGGGTCGGGCAGGTCGACGATCACCGCGTCGAAAAGCCCGGGGGCGCCGCGCAACCAGGTGAACGCGTCCGCGGTGATCACCCGAACCCTGGGGTCGTCGAAGGAATGCTGGTTGAGCACGGTGAGGCGCTCGTCTGCGCGGGCGAGGTCGATCATCGCCGGATCGAGCTCGACCAGCGTCACCTCGGCGACGTCGGGATAGCGCAGGATCTCGCGCAGGGCCAGGCCGTCACCGCCGCCGAGGACCAGCACCGAGCGATGCGATCCCGCCAGCACCGGATGTACCAGCGCCTCGTGATAGCGGTACTCGTCGACCGAGGAGAACTGCAGACCACCGTTGAGATAGAGGCGGGTATCGGTGGTGCCGAACGGGGAGAACGACTCGGTGAGCACGATCTGCTGGTACGGCGTGCGGGTCTGCCACACGATCGGATGCGCGAACAGGGCCTGCTGGGCGGTGGCCTCGAACCGATCGGCGTAGAGATAGGTGCTCGCGAGCCCGCCCGCGACGACCACGGTCGCGCCGACCAGCACGCGCCGGGCCGCGCGGGTCATCTGCGCGCGGAAGAAGAAGAACGCCAAGGCCGATCCGGCCGCGGCGTTCACGACGCCGACCACGAGGCTGCCCCGGATCTGCCCGAACACCGGGAGCAGCAGGAACGGAAACGCCAGCCCGCCCAGCAGCGCACCGACATAGTCGGCGGCGAACAGATCGGCGACCGCGCCGCTGGCCTCCTGTCTGCGGATCTGCTGCAGCAACTCCATCAGCAGCGGGATCTCGGCTCCGATCAGCATGCCGATCACCGCCGCGGCCAGCACCAGGGTGCCGGTGTAGACATTGAGCCAGGCGTAACTGGCGTACAGCGCCGCCACCGACAGTCCACCGATCACGGCCAGCGCCAGCTCGACCGCCACGAACGCGGCGGCGGCGTGGCGGCGCAACGGTTTCGCCGCGAGCGCGCCGACGCCCATCGCGCACACCATCACACTCAGGGTGATGGAGGCCTGCGCCGCGGTGTCGCCGATCAGGTAGCTGCCGAGGGTGACCAGCGACAGCTCGTACACCAGGCCGCAGGCGGCGCAGACGAACACGGTCGCCAGCAGCGCCGCCCTGGCCAGGCGGTGCACCGGCATCAGGTCAGGCCCGCAGCCACCACCAGCGCGACCGCGACGTGCGCCGATGCCGTGACCCACACCGCCGGATGCGGTTCCGGATCGGCGACGACGGCGCGGAAATCGCCGGGGGTGAGCGCGTCGAGCAGCACGAAGGCCAGCGTCATCGCGGCCAGGCCGATCACCCCGTAGATCGCGCTCGCCAGCAGCGCCTGCAGGATCTTGCCCTCGGAGGTCCAGATGGCGGTGGCCACGATGATCCCGACTCCGAACAGGTTCGAGGCGAGCAGGATCGCGGCGTTGCGGTTGCGCTCGAGCCAGATCTGGGCGCGCAGATCACCGGGGGTGAGCAGGTCGACGACGCCGAAACCGACGGCCATCAACACGATTCCCACCGCGGAGTAGGCGAGCGCGGCGCCCGCGTCCGCCGCCAGGTCGGCGAGCATATGTGTCCTCCTGTGCTGAATGACGATGTACTACTTGCCGCCCTGGTCGCTGCCGCCGCCGCGGAAGTCGCCCGCCGCGGAGCCGCTGGTCCAGCCGTAGGTGCTGGTGTGCGAGTGGTGGCGGCGGGTGCCGTTGGCGAGGCTGTCGACCAGCACCAGCGAACCGCCCGCGTGCGGCGAGACCGCGACGAGGTCCTTGTCGAAGCGCAGGTAGTGGTTGTCGCCGGTGTTGCGGCGATCGCGGGGGTCGGTGGCCTTCGCGATCGCGGCGGCCACGGCGGCGGGCGCGGCGGCGGCGGTGAACGCGATGCCGTCGTTGACCTGATCGAGCTGGCGGGCCCGCTGATAGCGCTCGGCCACGTAGTCGCGTGGATTCGCGTCCCTGGTCACCACGACCACCACGATCACGGCGACGATGGCGACGACCACGGCGCAGATCCCGGCCACGATCCATCTGGTGCGATTCATCGTCACGCTGTGCGAAACCCTCCCCGTACAAAAACTGCGCCGGACTGTATCACCCGGCGCGGGCGCACCGTCAACCGTCGCGCTCAGGTCCCGTGGCCGCTGACCCCGGGCCGGCGCGGCTTGTGCCAGACCAAGGTGTAGCGCCACATCAGACGTCGGCGGATCTGCGCGCCGGGCAGCAATTCGCCGGTCACCGCTCGGATCTCGGACAGCGTCTCCGCCGGGTCGCGGACCGCGGCCGCCGGGCCGCCCCGCGAGCCACGACGCCACCAGTCCAGGCCGCGGATCGCGGGCAGCAGCGGCAGGTAGTGGAAGTCGGTGAGGGGGTGCATCTTCCAGAGGCCGACGACCGCGAGCGTGCCGCCCGGCGCGACCAGATGGCGCAGTGCGGCGATGCCGTCGCGGACGGGGACGTGGTGCAGGGTGGCGACGGCGGTGACCATGTCGAAGGTGTCGTCGAGTTCGCGGAAGTCGGCCTGTTCGAGATGCACGTTCGGGGCGGGCGGGGCGGTGGCGATGACCTTGTCGTCGATATCGACACCGAGCACGGCGTCGCAGCGGGTGGCCAGCTTACGGGCGAGCAGGCCGTCGCCGCACCCGACATCGAGCGCGGTGCGGGCATCGGCCGGGACCTGATCGAGGATCCAGGGGTGGTAGTGCGTGTTGTGATTCCAGTAGGGGTCCGTCGACATGCCACGACAACGGCCGGGGCCACGCCGGGGTTCCGGACCGGAAATCCACCCGCGCAAAGGTTTCCGGTGTCCTAGCCGCGACCGGCGGCGTAACCGGCCAGCCACTCGGGGAACTGGGTGAGGTCGTCGAGGACGACATCGGCGCCCGCGGCCCGCAACCCGTCGGCGTCGTAGGGGCCGGTCGTCACACCGACGGCCAGGACGTCGGCGGCTTTCGCGCCGCGCATGTCGCCGGCATGGTCGCCGACGAAGACCGCGGCGGATTCGGCCCGCAGGACCTCGGCCTTGCCGGTGGACCACAGATCACCGGCGAGCAGGTCGATCTGCCAGCCGAGGTGGTCGATGTGCAGCCGGGCGTTCGGCTCGAACTTGCCGGTGACCACCAGTGTCCGTCCGCCGCCCGCGCGCACGGCGTCGAGCGCCGCGGCCGCGCCGGGCAGGGCGGGGATGTGCGGGACGACGTCGGGGTAGAGCGCGCGGAACCGGGTGACCAGATGGGGGATCAGGTCGTCGGGCGCGCCCGCGTCGGCGAGCAGCGTGGCCAGCGGCGGTCCCAGATGATCGGCGAAGTGGCTGCCCACCATCGGCAGGTCGAATTCCCGCGCCAGGGTGTCGATCGCGACGGCGACCCCGGGGCGCGAATCGATGAGGGTCATGTCCAGATCGAAACCGACGGTGAGGCTCACGAGCCGAGCGTATCGGGATCGACCCGAACACCGCGCTGACGGGCTGATTCACGTGGAACCCCGCGTGCACTCACTGCCGAAAACGCTTGGGGGAGTGCGATTGTGCGATGCGCGGAGTGCATCACCGCAGGCAAGGCGGGAAGTATGGCGGTTCTGGAGTATGCGCGGACGGGCCAGGTCCCGGCCGCATTCGCGGATTCCCGGACGAGGAATCCACAGTCACCAGCAGTGACCGCAAAGATGCATCGACTGCCATTCCGGCGGCCTGGTCGATCCGTCGCTGTCGGCGGGTGAGGGGGATCGCGGCGGCTCCGGCGAGACCGCCGGGGTGCGGACAAACCAATGGCAAGGAGGGGAAACCACTCCTTGCCACTCTCAATGTATAGCGCACACCGGGGCTTGCGGCAAGACCCCGGTCGTCCTGCACAATCGCCTGCCGAAGCCATGACCAGCACAAACGAGGGGCATTTGATGATCGACGTGATCGTTGCGGGCGGCGGACCGACCGGGGTGATGCTGGCGAGCGAGCTGCGGCTGCACGGGGTGCGCGCACTCGTCCTGGACCGGGAACCGGCACCGACCCCGGTGGTGCGCGCCATGGGATTGCACGCCCGCAGTCTCGAGGTGCTGGGGCAGCGCGGTCTGCTGGACCGATTTCTCGCCGCCGGGACACCGCACCCGCTCGGCGGCTTCTTCGCCGGGATCGCGAAACCCCAGCCCGCCGGGCTCGACACCAGCCATCCGTACGTGCTCGGCCTCCCGCAGACGGTCACCGAACGCCTGCTGACCGAGCACGCCGTCACCCTCGGCGTGGAGATCCGGCGCGGCGCCGAGGTGGTCGGGCTGACGCAGGACGACGACGGGGTCGCCGTCGAGCTGGCCGACGGCACGCGGTTGCGCTCGCGCTATCTCGTCGGCTGCGACGGCGGCCGCAGCACCGTGCGCAAGCTGCTCGGGGTCGGCTTCCCCGGCGAACCGAGCCGGGTCGACACCCTTCTGGGCGAGATGCGGCTGACCGCGTCGCCGGAGACGCTGGCCGCCGTGAACGCCGAGGTGCGCAAGACCCAGCTGCGTTTCGGCGCCATGCCGCTCGGCGACGGCGTGTATCGCGTCGTGGTGCCCGCGGCCGAGGTCGCCGCCGATCGCACCGTCGCGCCGACGTTCGAGGAGCTGCGTCGGCAGCTGGTGGCCACCGCGGGCACCGACCTCGGCGCGCACGCACCGCGCTGGCTGTCGCGCTTCGGTGACGCCACCCGGTTGGCCGACAGCTATCGCGTCGGCCGGGTGCTGCTGGCGGGCGATGCCGCCCACATCCATCCGCCGATGGGCGGGCAGGGCCTGAATCTGGGTCTCCAGGACGCGTTCAACCTCGGCTGGAAGCTGGCCGCGCAGATCGCAGGCTGGGCGCCGGAGGGCCTGCTCGACAGCTACGAGACCGAACGGCGCCCGGTGGCCGCGGACGTCCTGGACAACACTCGCGCGCAGATGGAACTGGTCTCGCTCGAACCGGGCGCGCAGGCCGCGCGCAGGCTGCTGGCGGAATTGATGGAGTTCGAGGAGGTGAACCGGTACCTGATCGAGAAGATCGTCGCGATCGGCATCCGCTACGACTTCGGCGACGGCCACGAGCTGGTCGGCAAGCGCCTGCGCGACATCACGCTGACGGGCGGCCGCCTCTACGACCGCCTGCACGCCGGGCGCGGGCTGCTGCTGGACCAGACCGGCCTGCTGTCGGTGGCGGGCTGGGCCGATCGGGTCGACCATGTCGTGGACGTGAGCGAGGAACTCGACGTCCCCGCGGTGCTGCTGCGGCCCGACGGCCACGTCGCCTGGGCGGGGGTGGACCAGCGGGAACTGCTGGTCCACCTGCCGCGCTGGTTCGGCGCGGCGTGCTGAGCGCGCTGCCTCAGCTGCTGGCCGCCGCGGTGAACGGTGCCACCACCGGCACCGCGGCGGGCCGGGACGGATGCCGCCAGCGGCCCTGGCGCTCCAGGATCGGCAGCACACCCTCACCGAACCAGTACGCCTCCTCCAGGTGCGGGTACCCGGACAGGATGAACTGGTCGATCCCGAGCGCGGCGTACTCGAGCAGCCGCTCGGCCACCTCCGCGTGCGAGCCGACGAGCGCGGTCCCCGCGCCGCCGCGGACCAGCCCGACACCGGCCCACAGGTTGGGCGCGATCTCCAGGCCGTCGGTGCGGCCGTTGTGCAGCTGTGCCATCCGGCGCTGGCCCTCGGACTCGCTCTTGGCCAGGCTCGCCTGCACTCGCTCGATCTCGCCCGGCGCGATCCCCGACAGCAACCGGTCGGCCTCGGCCCACGCCTCGGCGGCGGTATCGCGGCTGATCACGTGGATGCGCAGGCCGAAGTCGACAGTGCGGCCCTCGATCGCGGCCAGCCCGCGGATCCAGTCCAGCTTCGCGGCGACCGCGTCCAGCGGCTCGCCCCAGGTCAGATAGGTGTCGGCGTAGCGTGCCGCGATCGGCCCCGCCGGACCGGAGGAACCACCGAAGAAGACCGGCGGAATCGGGTCGGGCCGGGAGCTGAGCAGCGCGTCGCGCACCTGGAGATGCTCACCGGTGAAACTGACCGGCTCGGTCGACTCCCACAGCTCGCGCACGATGTGCAGGAACTCGCCGGTGCGGGCGTAGCGCTGGGCCTTGTCGAGGAAGTCGCCGTAGGCCTGCTGCTCGCGCGGCTCGCCACCGGTGACGACATTGAGCAGCAGCCTGCCGCCGGAATGGCGCTGGAAGGTCGCCGCCATCTGGGCCGCCAGCGTGGGGCTGGTCAGGCCGGGGCGCAACGCCACCAGGAACTTGAGCGTCTCGCTGGTCTGCACCAGCATCGCGGTGGTCAGCCAGGCGTCCTCGCACCACGCGCCGGTGGGGGTCAGCACGCCCTCGAAACCGTTGTCCTCGGCCGCCGCGGTGAGCTGAGCGAGGTAGCGCAGGGTGGCCGGGCGGTTACCGGACATGAAGCTGCCGTGTCCGCCGGCGACCAGCCCGCGCGAATCGCCGTATGTGGGCAGGAACCAGTGGAACGACAGTCCGCGCTCGGTCATGTCCGCCTTTCGTCGTAGTGAGAGGAATCGTCCTCGACTCTGACCGGCGAAGCCGGTGACGTCACGGATTCCGATCACCGTGCGCGCAACCCCCGACACGCCACGACGCGGCCCGGCCGAACTAGACGTAACCGTGTGAAACACGTAACCTCGACGGAGGCTCGGGCGACGGTGCTCGGGCGGCGACGACCCTACGAAACGAGTTTCCTCAATGACGCGGCATGTCGACGTACTGATCATCGGCGCTGGCCTGTCCGGAATCGGCACGGCTTGTCACCTCACCCGCGAGCAGACCGGACGCAGCTACGCGATCCTGGAGCGCCGCGAGAACATCGGCGGCACCTGGGACCTGTTCAAGTACCCCGGCATCCGCTCCGACTCGGACATGCTGACCTTCGGTTTCGGCTTCCGGCCGTGGATCGGCACCAAGGTGCTCGCCGACGGCGCCAGCATCCGTCGCTACGTGGAGGACACCGCCGAGGAGTACGGCGTCACCGACCACATCACCTTCGGCCGCAAGGTCGTCACCGCCGACTTCGACCGCGCCGCCGCACTGTGGACCGTCACCGCCCTGATCGAGGCCACCGGCGAGACCGAGACCTGGACCGCCAACTTCCTCGTCGGTGCCAGCGGCTACTACAACTACGACGAGGGCTACCAGCCCACCTTCCCCGGCCAGGACGACTTCCAGGGCCGGATCGTGCACCCGCAGCACTGGCCCGAGGACCTGGACTACACGGGTAAGAAGGTCGTGGTCATCGGTTCCGGCGCCACCGCGATCACGCTGATCCCGTCGATGGCCGACACCGCCGCGCACGTCACCATGCTGCAGCGTTCGCCCACCTGGATCCAGGCGCTGCCGTCGGAGGACCCGGTCGCCATCGGTCTGAAGAAGTCCCGGGTGCCCGACCAGATCGCCTACAAGATCGGCCGCGCCCGCAACATCGCCCTGCAGCGCGCCAGCTTCCAGCTCTCGCGCACCAACCCGGAGCTGGCCAAGAAGCTGATGCTGGCCCAGGTGCGCCTGCAGGTCGGCAAGAACGTGGACCTGCGCCACTTCACCCCGAGCTACAACCCGTGGGATCAGCGCCTGTGCGTGGTGCCCAACGGTGACCTGTTCAAGGTGCTCAAGAGCGGCAAGGCCGACATCGTCACCGACAAGATCGCCAAGTTCACCGAGAAGGGCATCCTGACCGAGTCGGGTCAGGAGCTCGAGGCCGACATCATCGTCACCGCCACCGGCCTGAACGTGCAGATGCTCGGCGGCATCACCCTGTCGATCGACGACGAGCCGGTGAAGTTCAACGAGACGGTCGCCTACAAGAGCGTCCTGTACTCCGACATCCCGAACTTCCTGATGATCATCGGCTACACCAACGCGTCCTGGACGCTCAAGGCCGACCTCGCCGCCGCGTACCTGTGCCGCGTGCTCAACATCATGCGCGACCGTGGCTACACCACCTTCGAGGTGCACGCCAACCCCGAGGACATCGCCGACGAGTCGCTGATGGGTGGCGCCCTGACCTCGGGCTACATCCAGCGCGGCAACGACGCGATGCCGCGTCAGGGTGCCAGGGGCGCCTGGAAGCTGGTCAACAACTACTACCGCGACCGCACGCTGATGCACAAGGCGCCGATCGAGGACGGCGTCCTGCGGTTCAGCAAGACCGGCACCACGGTCGCGCCGGGCGAGAAGGTCGCCGGCGCCTGATCCGCGGCGCCACCCGATCCTGAACGGGGTCCGTCACTTCCCGGTGACGGACCCCGTTGCTTTTCGTCACGGTGATCGATGCCCGATCCGGTTGTGCGGAGCGGGTTTCGGTCACCCGGGCGAATTCCCAGCGCCTCCCGTACTATCGCGATCGAAGACACCGCCCGGGGAGACGAAGGAGGACGGTGTGGGATCTCGCCTACCGGCGACCATCCGAGACGCGGGGATGTGGCTGCGGCGTTTCGCCGCGACGACACCGGGTGTGATCGGTGCGGTACTCGTGGTGACCACGGTGGCCTGCCTGATCGCCGGATCGACTGTGGGACAGCAGCTCGACGCGAAGATCGGCCGTACCGAGCAGGTACTCGACCGCACCGAGCCGCTGGCGTTCGCGGCGCAGAGCCTCTACGTCTCGCTCTCTGCCGCCGACGCCGGTGCCGCGACGGCGTTCCTGTCCGGCGGTGTCGAATCGCCCCAGGTGCGTGACACCTACGAGCAGTCCCTCGCCGAAGCCGCCGCCGCGCTGGCGGAAGCGACCGCCGGCGCTACCGACGCTCAGACCAGGGCGATCGTGGCCCGCATCGCCGCCGATCTGCCCACCTACACCGGCCTGGTGGAGACCGCGCGCGCCAACAATCGTCAGGGTTTCCCGGTCGGCTCGGCGTATCTGCGGCAAGCCTCCGACCTCATGCAGACCTCGTTGCTGCCCAACGCCGAACAGCTGAACAAGGCGCGCTTCGCCGCCGTCCGCGAGGACCAGCACCGCATCGGCGCGCCGCCGTGGACCTCGATCGTGTTGCTGTTGCTGGTGCTGGCGGCCTGCGGTGCCGGTTCGGTGCTGCTGCTGCGCCGTACCAACCGGTGGGTGAATCCCGGTGTGGCCCTGGCCGCCGCCGCCGCGCTGCTGGCCCTGGTGTGGTCGACCGGGGCCACCGTCACCGCCGCGCAACTGCTCGACACCGGAGATACCGGGGCCGGGGCGCGGGTGGAGAACCTGGCGAGCGCGCGCATCCTGGCCCAGCAGGCCCGCACCGACGAGACCCTGGCCCTGATCACCCGCGGCGACATCACCGCGCCGGAGAACGCGTTCCACACCCACACCCGTGACCTCGAACAGCGGCTCACCGCCGCGGGCGCGGGTGACTCCGAAGCGGGCCGGGCCCTGACCAATTGGAACGCGGGCCACAACGCCCAGCGCACCGCCTACGAGAAGGCCGACTACGCCGGGGCGGTCACCCAGGCCATCGGCACCGGTCCCGACAGCTCGGCGACCAGCTTCGCCCGCCTGGACCGGGAACTGCGCGACGCGCTCGCGCAGGCCCGCACCGACCTGCGCGACGGCGTCGACGCCGCCGGAACCACCTTCACCCTCAGCCCGTTCGGCACGCTGATCCTGCTGCTGGCCGCGGCGGGCGCGGTGGTCACCGGCCTGTGGCCCCGACTGAAGGAGTTCCTGTGAGTACCCGGCGTCCTCTGCTGGCCGCGGCGCTGGCCGCGGCGGTCGTCCTGGTCGCGGGCTGCGGTGACGCGCCGGACCCGTCGACCATTCCGGCCACCGCCGTCGCCCCGCCGATCCCCGGCGCCGAAGCCATCACCTCGGCCCCCACCGCGGAGGGCACGGGATCCTGCGACACCGAGGCGACCCTGGCCCCGACGGCGCAACCGCGTCCCGGCGCGATGCCGGCCGGTTCGTCGATGGCGGCGATCGTCGCCAACGGCAGGCTGCGGGTCGGCGTCGACCAGAACACCTACATGTTCGGCTTCCGCAATCCGTCCACCGGACGGCTGGAGGGCTTCGACATCGACCTGGCCAGGGAGATCGCGCGCGATCTGTTCGGTGATCCGGACAAGATCGAACTGCGTTCCGTCGCCGCGGCCGACCGGATCCCGCTGCTGCAGGACAAGAAGGTCGACATGATCGTGCGTACCTTCTCCGCCACCTGCGAACGCCGGCGCGATGTCGATTTCTCCAGCGTGTACTACCGTGCGGCACAACGCATCGCGGCCCCGAAGGGCACTGGCATCACGAACGCCGCCGGGCTCGCAGGCAAGCGCGTGTGCGTCACCAAGGGCACCACCGCGGCCGCGCCGCTGTTCGCGCTGCCCGAACCGCCGTCCGTGCTCGGCGTGACCAATTGGACCGACTGCCTGGTCGCCCTGCAGCAGGGCACTGTCGACGCCATCAGTGGTGACGAGCCGATCCTGGCCGGTTTGGTCGCCCAGGACCGCAATCTGGAACTGGTCGGCGACGAGATCGGCACCGGCGCCTACGCGGTCGGCGTGCCCAAGGGCAGCAGTGACCTGGTCCGGTTCGTCAACGGCGTGCTCGACCGGACCCGCAACGACGGCACCTGGCAGCGGATCTACCAGCAGCACCTGGGGGTGCTCGGTCCGTCACCGGGCCCGCCCGTGCCCCGGTACGTCGGATGACCTGGCCGATGCTCGGCCTCGCCGAGATCGATCGTGAACTGGCCGCGCGCACCGCGGAATTGGCGCAGGTGAGCACCACCCTGCTGGAGCTGGACCGCCATCCCGGACTGGTCCTGGTGCGCCGGTACCCGCCGACAGGGGAGACCGCGCGTCGCTGGGCGCCGGTGGAGAAGGCGCTCGGCGAACTGTGGGAGGACCTGGGCCGGGTGCGCGCGATCCTGTCCGAGGCCGAGACGATCCGCGGCGGCCGCGGCAAGGTCGACGACCGCACGCGGGGTCGGCTCACCGAACTGCTGCGGGGACGACCACACGAGGTCGCCCGGATCCCGATCCCGTTGGCGCAGCGCGGACTCACCGGACCCGCGGAGACCCTCGTGACGGTCGGCATCGCCGATTCGCTGGACCGGATGCGGGCCGCGTTCGCGTTCGTCGCGCCCTTCGCCGAGGAGATCGAGTCGGTCGACCGGCAGGTGCTCGGCGCCCTCGCTCCGCTGCAACAGCGCGTCGAACAGGCGCACGGCGCGCTCGACGCCGCCGCCGAACCGCTGACGACCTTGCTGAGTCGCGCGGGCACCGACCCGCTGGGATTCCGCCCGGGGGAGATCGCCGCCGCGCTCGCCTCGCTCACCGCGCTGATCGAGACCGAATCCGCCCGGCACGCCGAACATCTCGCGGTCGCCGCCGACCTGCCCGGCGCGGTCGCGCAGCTGCGGGCCCGGCTGGCCGATCTGGACGCGCTGCAACACCAGGCCGACGAGACCGCCGCGCAGGCCGCGCACAAGGTCGCGACCGGCGAGCTGCCCGGTGGCGGGGAACCGGCCGCGCGGCTGCTCGCCGCACTCGACAGCCTCGGCCCGCAACCGACCAGGCCGACGGTCGAGCACCTGCTCGCGCTGCGGGCCCGCACCAATCACGCCGTCGACACGGCAACGCGGCGACAGGAATTGGCGCGCGGACTGCTGGACCGGCGCGCCGAACTCCGCGGCCGGTTGACGGCCTACCGGGCCAAGGCGTCCCGGCTCGGGGTGAGCGAGGACCGCGACGTCCTCGCCGCCGATCGCATCGCTGCCGGGCTGCTCGGCCGGACACCCTGCGATCTGGCCGCTGTCACCCGGGCGGTCGCCGACTATCGTTCGATCATCGGGGAGAAAGCGGGGCGGACAGCATGACATGTAGTGAACCGGGGTGCGGCGGCGCCGTCGAGGACGGCTACTGCGCCGTCTGCGGCACCGCCCCCGTGGCGAGCGCGCCGCCGCCGAGCGCCGTGCCGGTGGCCGGGGCGCAGCGGTCCGGACGCACCACGGCCCAGCCGCGCAACGGCGCGTCGCCACCGCCCGTACCATCCACCCCGGGCGCGTGCGCCGAACCCGACTGCGGCGGAACGATCGTCGACGGCTACTGCGACACCTGCGGCACCGCGCCCACCGCGGCCCCCGTGTACAGACCGTCCGCGCCGACGGTGAGCGCCAGCGGGCGCACCTCGAGCCGCTCGGTGCGCACGCACCGGTCCGGATCGGCCCGCTCGGCCGCGCGCGGCAGGCTCGGTGCCGGGCTGGTCGAGGTGCCGCCGATCCCGCGCGTCGACCCGGCCACTGCGGTGCTCACCGACCCGCAGGTCCCCGAAACCGACCGGTTCTGCGGCAAATGCGACAAGCCGGTGGGCCGCAGCCACGACGGCGTGGCCGGGCGCACCTCCGGGTTCTGCCCGCACTGCGGCACCCGCTACTCCTTCGTGCCCCGCCTGCGCGCCGGCGATGTCGTCGGCGGTCAGTACGAGGTGGCGGGCGCACTCGCGCACGGCGGCCTCGGCTGGATCTACCTGGCCGTCGACCATCGCGTCAACCGGCGCTGGGTGGTGCTCAAAGGCCTGATCGACACCGGCGACCCGGACGCGCTGGCGGCGGCGGTGGCCGAGCGCCGCTTCCTGGCCGAGGTCGACCACCCGAACATCGTCAAGATCCACAACTTCACCGAACACGCCGACGCCGATGGTGATCCGGTCGGCTACATCGTGATGGCCTACGTCGGTGGCACCTCGCTCAAGCAGATCCTGCGCACCCATCGCGCCGAGCACGGCGGCTACCTGCCGCCCGCCCAGGCCATCGCCTATGTGCTGGAAATGCTGCCCGCGCTGGGCTATCTGCACGCGCGCGGCTGGGCGTACTGCGATTTCAAGCCCGACAACGTGATGCAGACCGAGGAACGGCTCGAGCTGATCGACCTCGGCGCCGTCATCGCGATGGACGACCGCACCAGCCCGATCTACGGCACCATCGGCTACCAGGCGCCCGAGATCGCCGAGACGGGCCCCACCGTGGCCACCGAGGTCTACACCGCGGGCCGCACGCTGGCCGTGCTGATGATGCGGATCGCCTCCGTCGACGGGAAACTCGGCCCGCTGCCCTCGCCCGAGGCCGAACCCCTGCTCGCCCGGCACGATTCCCTGCATCGGTTCCTGCTGCGCGCCACCGACGAGGATCCGCTGGCTCGCTTCGGGTCGATGTCGGAGATGGCCGATCAGCTCACCGGTGTCCTGCGCGAGGTCCTGGCCACCGACGACGGACTGCCGCGTCCCGGCATGTCGAGTTCGTTCGGTCCGGCCCGCGCGGTCTTCGGCATCGACAGTGCCACCCCGGAACCCGCCGCGCTGATCGCCGGCCTGCCCGCCCCGCTGGTCGATCCGGCCGACAGCGGCGCCGCCCTGCTGGCCACCACCGACGCCGCGACGCCCGCCGAACTGGAGGCGGCGTTGACAGCGGGCCTGCGGGCGGTGGTCACCGGATCCGGTGAGTCGGTGGAGATTCCGCTGCGGCTGGTCCGCGCCGAACTCGAGGCAGGCGATGCCGAGGCCGCCTTGGCGCGCCTGGCCGCCTCCGATGTCGAACTCGACTACGACTGGCGCCGGATCTGGTACCGCGCGCAGGCGGCCCTGCTGACCGGCGACCACGCCTCGGCCGCCGCCGACTTCGAGGCCGTCTACGCCGCGCTGCCCGGCGAGCCCGCGCCGAAACTGGCCCTGGCGGCCGCGCTGGAACTGGGCGCGGTGGCGGCCGAAGCGGCCGCGGCGCAGCGTGATCGCGCGCTGGCGCTCTACGAACTGGTGTGGCGCACCGACCACACGTATCTGTCGGCCGCCTTCGGCGCGGCTCGGCTGCGGCGCGCGAAGGCGGACCGCGCGGGCGCCGTCGCGGTGCTCGACCAGGTCGACCGCGGGTCGTCGATGTTCACCGAGGCCAGGGTTTCCGCCGTGGAGACCCTGCTGGCGGGCCGTGCGCCGGGCGAACTGGACGAGACGCTGCTGCGGGAGGCGGGCGAGCGGGTCGAACGACTCAGCCTGGACTCGCGCACGCGGACCGCACGAGTGCGCATGCGGGTACTGGAGGCGGCACTGAACTGGATCCGGTCGGGACAGCGGCCGAGTGCGCCAGGCAAGCTGTTGGACGTGGAATTCACCGAGCAGGGAGTGCGGACGGGGTTGGAACGATGCTTGCGGACATTGGCTCGGGAAGCCGACGACATGTGGACCCGTTTCGTGCTGGTGGATCAGGCCAACGCGGTGCGGCCGAGGACCACGCTGTGAGCGCGCCGGGGTGTCCGGACTGCGTGGGGTCGGCCAGGGCGGGGCACCGCTTCTGCGAGGGGTGCGGGCGCGAACTCGGCGTGCGCAAGATCGCGCTGCCGGTGCACGATCCGGCCGCGACGCCGCAGTGCTCGACCTGTGGTGAACGCCGCTACGAGGGTGGCTTGTGCGCGCAGTGCGGCAGCCCGAAGCCGGTCCCCGACCGCTTCGAGGACGATCTGGGCGCGGTGTATCTGCTCACCGACCGCGGAATCAGCCACGCGCGCAACGAGGACGCCGTCGCCGCGGCCGTGCGCGACGGTGACGGCACCCGCGTGATCGTGGTCAGTGACGGCGTCTCCACCTCGCAGGACCCGCAGGCCGCCTCCGGCACCGCGGCCCGCTCCGGCGTCGACGCCGCGCTGGCCGCGCTCGCCGACGGCCGCTCCGCCCGCGACGCCGTGATGGCGGGCCTGGCGACCGCGACGGCGGCGGTGCGGGGGATGTCGCGCAGCAGCGAGTACGCGCCCTCGTGCACCTACGTGTCGGCGATCGTGCGCGAGACCGTCGAGGGCACCGAGATCACCGTCGCCAATGTCGGGGACAGCCGGGCCTTCTGGCTCGCCGCGGGCGACCCGACCGCCTCGCGCAGGCTCAGCGTCGATGACTCCTGGGCCCAGGCCCTCGTCGACGCGGGCGCCCTCGACGAGGAAGCCGCCATGCACGACCCGCGCGCGCACACGCTGCTGCGCTGGCTCGGCGCCGACGGCGGGGAAGCGCCGTGGTCGGCCAACTGCCTGCAGAGCATGGTCGTCACCGAACCCGGCACGCTGCTGCTGTGCAGCGACGGTCTGTGGAACTACCTGCCCGACGCCGTCGCCCTCGCCGGGTTCACCGTCGAGACCTCACCGCAGGCCGCGGCCCGCGCGCTGGCCGACTTCGCGCTGAACAGCGGCGGCAGCGACAACATCACGGTCGCGCTGGCCCCGGTCCCCGCGCCCGCTGCCGTTCCGCACGATCCAGGAGTGTCATGAGCTCAGCCGAGACCGCAGGAATATCGATCGCCGTCGACCAGAACGAGTTCCTCGCCGAGGGCACGCGCGTGGTCGACGCCGTGCTGACGGTGGCCACCGGCCCCGAACTCGCCGCCGTCGCCACGCCGCCGCCCCGGCTGGAGATCCTGATCATCGACTGTTCGGGGTCGATGGGCAACAAGCGCAAATTCGAGAACGCGCGCACCGCCACGCGCACCGCGCTCGACGAGATCCCCGACGGCACCGCGTTCGCGATCATCGAGGGCACCGAGTCCGCGCGGATGATCTACCCGACCGGCGCCCTGTCGGCGCCGGCGGATCCCGGCCATCGGGGCGCGGCCCGGCGCGCGCTGGACAAGCTGCGCCCCGACGGCGGCACCGCCATGGGTTCCTGGCTCGCGCTGGCCCGTCAGGTCGCCGCCGCGCATCCCGGCGCGCAGGCGCACGCCATCCTGCTCACCGACGGCAAGAACGAACACGAGACGCCGGAGCAGCTGGCCACCGAACTCGATCGCGCCGAAGGCCTTTTCGTCTGTGACTGCCGGGGCGTCGGCGACGACTGGATGGCCGCCGACCTGCACAAGATCTCCTCGAAGCTGTCCGGCGACGCCGACATGGTCGCCGATCCGAAGGATCTGGCCGCCGACTTCGCGAAGATGATGCAGTCCTCGGTGGCTCGGGTCATCCCGGAGCTCACCTTGAAGGTGTGGACCCCGGCGGGCGCGCGGGTGCGGATGGTCAAGCAGGTCGCGCCGGTGCTCGAGGACCTCACCGCGCGCCGTACCGACGCGGGCCCGCAGGTGGGGGAGTACCCGCTCTCGTCGTGGGCCGCCGAGGAGCGGGAATACCACGTGCAGATCGAGCTGGAACCGGCCGCGCCCGGCCGCGAGAAACTGGCCGCGCGCCTGAGCGTGCTGGCCGGTGACGAGGTGCTCGGTCAGGGGCTGGTGCGAGCGGTCTGGACCACCGACACCACCCTGTCCACCCGGATCAGCACCCGTGTCGCCCATTACACCGGGCAGGTCGAACTGGCCCAGGCCGTCCAGGAGGGGCTGGCCGCGCGCCGCAACGGCGATCTGACCACCGCGACCGCGAAACTGCGGCGCGCGGTGGAGCTGGCCGCGGCCTCCGGGCACGAGTCCACCGCCAAGCTGCTGCGCAACGTGGTGGAGGTCGACGACCGCGACGGCACGGTCAAGCTGCGCGGCCAGGTCGCCGCCGCCGACGAACTCGCGCTCGACATCCGCTCGACCAAGACCGCGCGGGTCCGGCCGGAGGGTTCCTGACATGCCCATCTGCGCGGACGGGCATCAGTCGCGCTCCCTGGACTACTGCGATGTGTGCGGCTCGGCGCTGACCGGTACCGGCGCATCGGATCCGGCCGAGCTGCGGCTGTGCCCGTCCTGCGCCATGCCGACCAGTGGCCGGTTCTGCGAGGTCTGCGGGTACGACTCGGCCCTGCCCGCGCCCGCGCGGCCCGAGCCCGACCCCCGCCGCGCCGACTCGACGCTCGTGCGCGTGGACGGGCCACGCGCGGACTCACCGGCCCGGGTCTGGGTCGCGCGGGTCTTCGCCGACCGCGAGTTCTACACCAGGGTCCAGGCCCGCAAGGGGCCCGACGCCGAGCGCGTCGCGTTCCCCGACTTCTATCCGGAACGACGGATCCCGCTGCACGGCAACCAGTTCCTGATCGGCAAGCGCTCGACCTCGCAGGGCATCGTGCCCGAGATCGACCTGGGTATCGCCCCGGCCGATCTCGGGGTGTCGCGCGCGCACGCGCTGATCCGGGCGGACCCGGCCGGTGGGCTCACCGTCACCGACCTCGGCTCCACCAACGGGACCAGCCTCGACGGCGCCGAGGAACCGATCCCGTCGCAGATCGCGGTCGAGCTGCGCGCGGGCAGCCGGATCCACGTCGGCGGGTGGACCACCATAGTGATCGACACGGGACCATAGACGAACCCGTTCGCCGAACCGTAGGGTCGGGACCATGACGAAGTTCGACGGGAAGACCTGCCTGATCACCGGTGCCGCCAGCGGGCTCGGCCGCGCCACCGCGTTCGCGGCCGCCGCCAAAGGCGCTGCCCTCGTGCTCACCGATATCACCGCCGACGCGCTCGCCGAGACCGCCGCCGAGCTGCGCGCGGCCGGCGCCACGGTGCCTCTCGCGCACGCCGCCGACGTCAGCGATCATTCCGCCGTGGTCGGTCTGGCCGCGCACACCTTCGAGGCGGTCAGCCGGGTCGACATCGTCATGAACGTGGCGGGCATCGCCACCTGGGGCACCGTCGACAAGCTCACCCACCAGCAGTGGCGGCGCACCGTCGACATCAATCTGATGGGCCCGATCCACGTCATCGAGGAGTTCGTGCCGCCGATGATCGCGGCGGGCCGCGGCGGTCACCTCGTCAACGTCTCCTCGGCGGCCGGGTTGTTCGGTCTGCCCTGGCACGCGCCCTACAGCGCCACCAAGTTCGGCCTGCGCGGTGTGTCGGAGGTGCTGCGGTTCGACCTGCGCAGGCACAAGATCGGTGTCAGCCTGGTGCTGCCCGGCGCGATGGCGACCCCGATGGTCGACAGCGTCGACATCGCCGGTGTCGATCGCGACAACGCGGCACTGCAGAAGGCGATGCGGCTGTTCCTGCGCCACGCGGTGACCCCCGAGCAGGCCGCCACCGCCGTGGTGAAGGGCGTGGAGCGCAACCGCTACTGGGTCTACACCTCTCGCGACATCCAGCTCGCGCACTGGGGCCAGCGCTATGTCCCCTACGGCTACACCCTGGCCATGCGCGGCCTCAACTCGGCCATGTCCGGCTACGCCGCCAAGAACGCCCTGGTCCGCTGACCGACCGCCCCGGATCGAATGATCCGGGGCGCGAACCGATGTCGCCGGGATCAGGACGCGGCGACCTCGTGCCCGGGCACGTAGGACCGGCACGATCAATTCCGTCGTCGCGGTCCGGGCCGACGAGGGCCTGGTCGCAGGTCTCGACGCCATGCGCACCCGGCCAGGCCCGGCCCGGATCGAACAGGCGACGACCCTGCGCCGCTGACCTCGCTCAGCGCACCAGATCGCTGGGGTCGGTATTGGCCCCGCACAGGATGACGCAGACCCGCTCGCCGGGTTCGGGCCGGTACGCCGCGCCGGCACCACCGTCGAGCAGCGCGGCGAGCGCGGTCGCCGCGCCCCATTCGACCGCGATCCGGTGCTCGTCCCAGAGCTGCCTGCGCGCCCGCCGGATCAACTCGTCGTCGACCAGCACCGAGCGCACGCTCTCGTGTTGCGCGGCGGCCAGCGCCATGGCCGAGACATTGGGCGCGCCCAGGGAATCGGCGGCCACCGAGTCGACGGTGACCTCGACCGGCCTGCCTGCCGCGAGCGCCGCGTCGAGCGAGCGGCAGCCCACCGGCTCGACCGCGACCGTGCGGATCCCGAGATGCTGTGCGGCGACGGCCGTTCCGGTGAACAGCCCGCCTCCACCGACGGCGACGAGCACCGTGTCGAGATCGGGCACGCGCGCGTGGATTTCGCGCAGCAACGTGCCCGCCCCCGCCGCGATGAGCGGATGGTCGTAGGCGTGCGAGGACAGCGCGCCGCTGGTCGCGGCGAACTCCTGGCACGCGGCCAGCGCCTGCTTGTATTCCGGACCGATCAGTCGTACCTCGGCGCCGTAGTCACGCAATCGCCGGATCTTGACCGGGGGAGCGGTGTCGGGCAGGAACACCGTCGCGGGTACCCCCGCTTCGCGCGCGGCCCACGCGCAGGCGAGCCCCGCGTTGCCGCCGGAGGCGATCGTCACACCGGCCGCGGGCAGCGTTCCCGCGGCCGCGTGCGCACGCACGAAATTCTGCGCGCCCCGCGCCTTGAACGAGCCCGTGAACTGCAGGAACTCCAGTGCGAAGGTCAGCGGATCGGTGCCGGGAGCGGCCGGTGCGACGGTGATCGGGCGGACCAGTCCGTCGATCCTGGCGGCGGCGGCCTCGATGTCGTCATAGGTCGGTGTCACTCCTCGACTATGCCATCGCCACAGCACCGTCGAAGGCGCTCCGGACCCCCTGCTGACCGGGCGAATTGTTACGGCGGGTTTACGCAGCCCTGAGGCTGGGTAAATAACAGATCGGTAACGAGCTCGAAGACGGGATGGCGTGTCGGTCTGGGGACGCGAACTCCCCGAGGTGATCCGGCGCACGTCCCGGCGTGTCAGCAAAGGATGTGCACATGAGCGAGCGCAGCGAACGGTGGCCGAACGCGGCCACCCACGCGGTCATGGCCGAACCGGCCGAAAGCGAGGTCCGGGCATGAGTGCGAACCTGATGATCGTGGACGACGACGTCCAGATGCGCGGCGATCTGCGCCGTGCGATGGAAGACGAGGGATACGCCGTCGCCGAGGCGGGTGTCCCCGAGGACGCTCTCGACCAACTCCGCAGCGACGGACCGCCCGACCTGATGATCGTCGACCTCATGCGCGGGGAGACCGACGGCTTCGACTGCATCCGGGAGATCCGCCGCGACCACGACGTGCCGATCATCGTGATCAGCACCCGCTACGACACCCACGATGTCGTCGCGGCCCTCGAGGCGGGCGCCGACGATTTCGTCAGCAAACCGTTCGAGATCAAGGAGATCACCGCGCGGATGCGCGCGCTGCGCCGGCGTGCCCGGATCACCGCCGATCGCGACGTCACGCCCGAGTCCGTCCTCGACGCCGACCCGGTGGCGCCGCTGGTGCTGGCCACCGACGCGGGTGCGGTCCGCCGCGGCGACGAGGAGATCCACCTCACGGTCACCGAGTTCCGCCTGCTGTGCGAACTCGCCGAGACCCCGGGCCGGGTGCTCAGTCGTGCCGTCCTACTCGAAAGAGTCTGGGACCAGGGCTTTTTCGGCGACGAGCGGATCGTCGACGTACACGTGCGCCGGTTGCGCACCAAGATCGAACGCGACCCGTCCGACCCGCGCATCGTGGTCACGGTGCGCGGCCTGGGCTATCGGCTCGATCCGCAAGCGTAGTAAAAGACTCGTCATACAACTGCAAAGAGCTCGACACAGAGACCGCAAAGTCGGTTCGACACTGTAGAGATATGCCTTCGTCCACCGTGTCCATCGAATCCGCTTCCGCCCCTGCGGTTCTCGGTTCCGAACCGAGACTGCGCCCACCGCGGCTGGGTGACGGAGCCCAGCTGTGGCGGATCGCCCGCGACTCGCAGGTGCTCGATGTCAACTCCAGCTACGCCTACCTGCTGTGGTGTCGCGATTTCGCCGCCACCTCGCTGGTCGCCGAAAGCGACGGCCGGGCGGTGGGATTCGTCATCGGTTACGTCCGCCCGGAAGCGCCGGACACCGTGTTCGTCTGGCAGATCGCCGTCGACACCGAGTTCCGCGGCCGCGGCCTGGCCGCCCGGATCCTGCACGCGCTGCTGGATTCGGTGGCCCCCGCCGGCATCACCACCCTGGAAACCACGATCTCACCCGGCAACACCGCCTCCCAGGCGCTGTTCGCCGCGGTGGCCCGCGAGCGCGGTGCGGGTCTACGCACCGTCGCTCTGTTCGAAACGCACGATTTCCCCGATTCACACGAGGCCGAGCAGCTGTACGTCATCGCACCCGCTCAGCGCCAGGAGGAACGACGATGATCACGACCACCGACACCAGCATCTTCGAAGCGATGGAATCGAATGTGCGTGGATACTGCCGTGACTGGCCCGCTGTCTTCGCCACCGCCGAGGGCGCATGGCTGCGCGACGAGGAAGGACGCGAGTACCTCGACTTCTTCGCCGGCGCGGGCGCGCTGAATTACGGCCACAACAACCCGGTGCTCAAGCGGGCGTTGCTGGACTACATCGCGAGCAACGGCATCACCCACGGCCTGGACATGTCCACCGTGGCCAAACGCGAGCTGCTCGAGACCATCCGCGACACGCTGCTGTCGCCGCGCGGCCTCGACTACAAGGTGCAGTTCCCCGGCCCGACCGGCGCCAATGCCGTCGAAGCCGCGCTGAAGCTGGCCCGCAAGGTGACCGGGCGCAAGACGGTGCTCAGCTTCACCAACGCCTTCCACGGCATGACCCTGGGCGCGCTGTCGGTCACCGGCAACGCCGCCAAGCGCGCCGGCGCCGGTGTGCCGCTCGAGCACGCCACGCCGATGCCCTACGACGGTTACTTCGACAACACCATCGAGGACTTCGGCTGGATGCAGCGCGTCCTCGACGACAGCTCCTCCGGTTTCGACCGCCCCGCCGCGGTGATCGTGGAGACCGTCCAGGGTGAGGGCGGGGTGAACCTGGCCCGCGCGGAATGGCTGCGGCACCTGGCCGGCCTGTGCGCCGCGCGCGACATCCTGCTGATCGTCGACGACGTGCAGATGGGCTGCGGCCGGACCGGTCCGTTCTTCTCCTTCGAGATCGCCGGCATCACCCCCGACATCGTCACGCTGTCCAAGTCGATCGGTGGCTACGGCCTGCCGATGGCGCTGGTGCTGCTCAAGCCCGAGCACGACCAGTGGGCGCCGGGTGAGCACAACGGCACCTTCCGCGGCAACAACCCCGCCTTCGTCACCGCGACGGCCGCGCTGCGCGAGTACTGGAGCGACGACAAGCTCGCCCAGCGCACCGCCGCCAACGGCGAATACGTCGGGCGCACCCTGTCCGCGATCGCCGATCGCTACGACGGCGTCACGACCCGTGGTCGCGGCATGGTGCACGGCATCGTCTTCGACGACCCGTCGCAGGCGGGCAAGGTCTGCCGCACCGCCTTCGAGCAGGGCCTGCTGGTGGAGACCTCCGGTTCGATGGACGAGGTGGTGAAACTGTTGCCGCCGTTGACACTCGGCAGCGACGAACTCGCCCGTGGCCTGTCGGTCCTGTCGTCCTCGATCGACACCGTGTGTGGAGGTGCCGCATGATCGTGCGCACCACTGCCGAGATCACCGGTACCGAACGCGACGTGGCAGGCCCCGGCTGGCGCAGCAAGCGCATCGTGCTGGCCGGGGACCGGGTCGGTTTCTCCTTCCACGAGACCACCATCGAGGCGGGCACCGTCCACGAGTTCCACTACCAGAACCATGTCGAGGCGGTCTGGCTGATCGAGGGTGAGGGCAGCCTGCTCGACCTCGACAACGAAGCCGTCTACCAGCTCGGCCCCGGGTCGATGTACCTGCTCGACGGCAACGAACGTCATCAGGTCAACGCCCGGACCCGGCTCCGGATGCTGTGTGTGTTCAACCCGCCCGTCACCGGCCGCGAGATACACGACGAGAACGGGGTGTATCCGCTCATCGTCGAGGAGGAGGATGCCCGTGTCTGATCGGCTCGACCGCTACCCGACCCGGCTGATCGAACCGGCCCCGCATATCGAACGCTCCGATCCGACAGTGTGGGGCCGGGTCTCCTCGCCCGAGCTGGCAGGTTTCGACGCCAACGGTTACGCGGTGATCCCCGACCTGCTCAGCCCCGACGAAGTCGCCGCGTTCGGCGCGGAGATCGGCCACCTCGCCGCCGATCCCGTGCTCTACGGCGACGACCGGGTGGTGGTGGAGCCGGTGGCCGGACAGGTGCGTTCGGTGTTCCAGGTGCACCGGCTCAGCAAGCCGATCGCGGAGCTGGTGGCCGAGTCGCGGATCGTCGGGCTCGCCGAGCAGATCCTCGGCTCGGCGGTGTACCTGCATCAGACCCGGGTCAACTACATGCCCGGGTTCGGTGGCAGCGGGTTCGCCTGGCACTCCGATTTCGAGACCTGGCACGCCGAGGACGGCATGCCCGCGCCGCGAGCAGTGAGCCTGTCGATCGCGCTGACCGACAACTACCCGTTCAACGGCAGCCTGATGCTCATGCCCGGCTCGCACCGCACCTTCGTGCCGTGCCTGGGGGAGACGCCCGAGGGGCACTACCGGGAATCGTTGCAGGAGCAGCGGATCGGTGTGCCGACCAACGACGACATCACCTTCCTGGCCGCCCGCTACGGCATCACGCAGTTCACCGGGCGGGCCGGGTCGGCCCTGCTGTTCGATTCGAACCTGATGCACGGTTCGTCGAACAACATCACGCCGTTCCCACGCTCGAACATCTTTCTGGTGTTCAACAGCGTGGACAACGCGCTCGACGAGCCGTACGCGGCGCCACGGCACCGGCCCGCGCACATCGCGTCCCGCGAGGTGGCTCCGGTGCGCGAGGCGGGTCCGGACGTGGTGTCGGTGCTGGCGGACCAGGCGCGTTAGCGCGGAAGTTCGGTGAGGGAGGCCGCGGCCCGCGGATCGTCGTGGGCCGCGGCCTTCCACCAGTGTTCGGCCCCGGCGCGATCACCGTCGCGCAGCAGCAGCACCCCCAGGTCGTAGGCGGCGGCACTGTGCCCGGCCTCGGCGGCCTGCGTCAGCAGTGTGCGCGCCGAATCGTGTTCGCCGCGTTCGTTCATCGCGGTCCCCAGGTCATAGAGCGCACGACCGATGCTCTGCCCGCCCGAGGTCTGCGGCGCGCGCAGGGTCGGCGCCGCGATCACCGGTGTCGACTCGACGTCCCGATCCGGTCGGATCTCCGGCGGCGGGGGAGCCGGGTGGCCCGCTGACCGGAAGTCGCGCGCTGCCGACATCGGCGGTTCGGACGGCAGGACGGTCGGTGGATCGGCCGCCGGTCGCATGCCGGTCGCCGGTGGCAGGACCGCCGAGGCGGGAACGACCTCGTCCGCTGCCGCCGATGCCGGTTCCTGTGGACCTGAGATCGGTTGCCGGGGAGGCGCAGCCAGCTGAGCGAAGGCCGCTGCCAGCGAACTGGTCGACGGCCTCGTGATCGCTTCCGAAGGTTCAGCTGTCGGCACCGCAACCGCCACTGGGGGCCCCATGGTCGGGAATGCGGTGGGCGCAGGAGGCTCAGGTGTCGGCATCGCAGCTGCTGACGGGGGCATCGCAAACGGGAATGCGGTGGGTGCCAACGCTTCGGGCGTCGGCGTCGCGACAGCTGCTGGGGGCCTGGTAGTCGGGACCGTGGCCGATGCCGGCGGTTCAGCTGTCGGCTCCGCGCCGGTTGCCGGTGGCCTGGCGTTCGGATTTGCCGACAGTGTCGGCAACGCGGAAGCCGGGGGTTCAGTTCGCGAGAACACCGACGGCGCCAGGGGATCGGCTGTTGGGAGGGCCGCCGCCAGCATCGCGGCCGTGATGGCGGGAGTCGGCGGCATGGTGACGGGCGCGAACGGGGTGTGTGCCGTGGCGGCCCGGATCGACGGCGGCGCGAGGGCGGAGGCCGGTGCCACGAACGGCGCGGGGTCCGGCGCCGGGAAGGTGGTCAGCTCCACCACGAGCTCGTTGAAATCCGGTGTGCCGGGCCCGGTGCTGCACCACAGCGTGGACGCGCCGCCCGGGAACAGATCGATGACCATGCCGTAGTTGCCGGTCCAGGACTGCTGGCTCCCCGACCCGGCCACCCAGACCGGGGTGAGTGTGAACAGCGGCTCGGGCCCGTCCACGGTGACCGTGATGTCGACGCCGTCGGCGAGCGCGTCGTACCAGATGTCGACGCCCTGCAACGATTTCCCGTTCAGGTGCACATACCCGCCCTGCACGGTCAGGCCGAGGCCGAGCCCGGTCACCTCGGGCGGCGCCAGCACCGAGACCGCACGCAACCGCACCGCCGTCGTTCCGGCCGGCAACGCCTCGGCGTACATCGGATATACCTCGGCGCCGCACCAGTCGATCGGGTCGGCGCTGGTGTAGCGCTGTTCGAGGGGAATCGGGTCGCCGAAAGGTCGCGCGCCGGGATGATTCATCGGTGCAGCCCACCCTTTCCGCGTTCGACCCCCATGCGGCGCCTGACGCTGGCCGCGGTTGCGCGCTACACCGTACTCGCGTCTACGAGATACCGCGACCCTTTCCGCGCAACGTCCCGGCGAACTCGCTGACCTGCGTCCGGAGTCGGATCCGAAGTCTCGGCAACGATTTTCGCCGGGGCGTGCCCGGCCTGCGGGTCACACAGCGACCGATTCGCCGATCTCCTCCTCGATCGCCGCGGGCGTGACCGGCTTCGGCGCGATGCGCGCCTCGTGGCGGCCCGCGACCACGACGAGCACGACGCCGACGGCGAGCCACGCGAACAGACCGAGCAAACGCGCCCCGAACCCGGCGGCGGCGTCGAAGTACAGCAGCGTGCGGAGGCCCTCGACGAAGTCGGCGCCGTTCCAGAACGAGTGCAGCGCACCGAAGAACCCGTTCTGCAGCTGCGGTCCGTAGACGCCGCCGGAGGTGGTGAAGTTCAGCATCACGAACAGGGTGATGAGCGCGAGCGTCGTCCAGCGCTTCAGGAAGGTGTGCAACCCGATCCCGATCAGGATGATCCCCGCGCTGTAGAGCCAGGCGACCCCGAACACCGCCGCGTAGTCGTGGTCGACGACCCCGAACACCGGGCCCGCGACGAGAATCCCGATCAGGCTCACCACGAACGCCGTCACCACACCGATCGCGGCGCGCACCCGCATCCGCAGCATCGCGCCCGCCGCCCCGATCACCGCGACACTGCCGTAGGCGCCCACGCTCAACGCGACCAGCAGGAAGAACAGGCCCTGCCCGGTCGGATCGCCGTCGGCCTTCGCGGTCACATCGGTGACGACCAGCGGCACGCCCTGATGATCGGACACCCGCCGGAATGCCACCTCGGCGGCCATCGCGGTGGTGTCGGAGCCTGCCGTGGCGACGAGCAGTTCCGGACGCCGCTCGTCGGGCACGTAGGCGCCGGTGAGGTCGCGATTGCCCAGCGCCTCGATCGCCGCGTCCCGGGTGGGCACGGTGATGATGTCGACGCCGTCACCCGCCTTGTCCTTCATCGTCTGCGCCAGCACCATCGCCTGCGGTGACTCGCCGACCACGGCCAGTTCGAGATGGTTCGGCGTCGGCTGGTGGAACGCGCCGAGATACGCGAACGCCATACCGAGGCACATCAGCAACGGAGTCAGCAGATGTCCGGCGACATGCCGGAGCTGGGTGGTGGTCATCGACGGAGATCTCCAAACAGTTGGTAAATGCAACTATGATTGTTGTAGCATACAACTATGAATGCGCCCGACACAAGAACCGCCGCCGTGGACGCCATCCAGCGCGAGCTCACCGCCTTCGCCCGCCGCGCGCGTGGCCGCGCCGCCGAGCTGCACCCCGAACTGAGTCTGGTCGCCTACAGCATCCTCGATCTGATCCTGGAGCGCGGCGGATGTCAGGCCACCGATCTGGCTGAACAGTTCCTGCTCGACAAGTCGACCGTCAGCAGGCAGGTCGGCGCGCTCGAGCGGCTCGGCTACCTCACCCGCGAGGTCGACCCCGGCAACCGGCGCAATCACCTGCTGCACGCCACCGAGTCCGGCCGGATCGTCGCGCGCGAGGCCGAGCGCCGCCGCCGCGAGGCCTTCACCGAGCGTTTCGCCGACTGGACCGACGCGGACGTCACGGCTATGGCGACCCTGCTCACCCGCTACAACCGGGGCGACTGAACGCACCCCGCCGTCGGCGCCGGAATCGCTCCGACCAGCCCGATCGGGCATCCCGCTGGCTATTGCGCGGGTCACCACCGCCGACGGGCGATGGCGCGGTGCGGCCCGCGAGTCGGTATAGTCGCCGCGGATGAGTAGTGACACCACCCACCCTGCGCAGCAGCCTTCCCCACGCCCGATCAATCGAGCATGGTGGCTGGTGCCGGTGTTGCTCACCGTGGTCTCGATCGCGTGCGTGCGCATCCCACTCTGGCCGTTCGAGCAGTACTCCGGCGGTTTCATCGACCTGCAGGTGTACCGCCTCGGCATCGAGGCCATGCGCGACGGCGCCGACATGTACGGCCAGCTGCCCAAGACCTCCATCGGGATCGGTCTGCCGTTCATCTACCCGCCGTTCGCCGCCATCGCGCTCGCGCCGTTCGCGCTGCTGCCCTGGGGTGCGGCGAAGATCCTCTATGTGGTGGCCTCGGTCGCCGCGCTCGGCTGGACGCTGTTCCTCGTCGCCCGCCGCTACCACCGCGACAACCGTCAGGCCGCGCTGCTGGTGACCGCGTGCGCGCTGCCCGCCGCGATGCTGCTGGAACCGGTGCGCTCGACCATCGACTTCGGTCAGGTCAACTTGCTGCTGATGGTGCTCGTCGCCACCGACTGCCTGCTGCCCAAGACCCGCTATCCGCGCGGCATGCTGATCGGCCTGGCCGCCGCCATCAAGCTGACGCCCGCCGCGTTCGTGCTGTTCTTCCTGGTCCGCAAGGACTACAAGGCCGCGGCCACCGCCGCGGCCACCGGCGCCGTCGCCACCATCGCCTCGTTCGCGCTGCTGCCCGGTGAATCCACCCGCTACTGGTTCGGCGGCCTCGGCAACGTCTCTGGCCTGAGCGGCTCGGCGTTCCACACCAACCAGTCCATCCAGGCCGTGCTGGCTCGCCTGCACGTCACCGGGCTGCCGTTCGACGCGCTCTGGCTGGTCCTGGGTGGCCTGCTGCTGGTCCTCGTCGTCGCCGCCATGCGCAAGGCCGCCGACGCCCCCGCGATCGCGCTGGCCCTCAACGCGGTTTTCACACTGCTGCTCTCGCCGATCTCGTGGTCGCACCACTGGGTGTGGATCGCGCCCGCGCTGCTGGCCATCGTCTGCCACGCGCGCACTCTGCCGATCGCCAGCGCAGGCGGCTGGTACGCCACGGCCGTCGTGGTGGCCGCGGTGTTCGTCATCGCGCCGCACAGCTTCCTGCCCGACGGCGAACACCGCGAGACCTCGTGGGCGTGGTGGCAGCACGTCGTCGGTGACACCTATGTGTGGCTCGCGGTCGGGCTCGTCGTGCTGTTCCTGGTCACCGGCCGCCACACCGCCGCCGCGAAGGCGACGGAGCCCACCGTCGTCGAGGAACCCGCGCGCGCCCGCTGAGTCGCGCGAAGGCCGTGGAGGTCCGGGTCGCCCAGCATTCTGCCGCGGCACCCGGCGGACCTGTCCCGCCGCCTGGGGTCGTCCGATCGGCGCCTGGGCCCGTGCGCAGATCGTCGTCATGCGTCTTGAACCGGGCACCCGCGCCCTGTGCGAGGTCGTCGGCGAACCCATGGCAACCGCCGACGACGCCACCACGATGTTCGAATCCATCGCCGGCGTCCGCCGGTGCTACGACCTCGGCGCGGGTCACCACCTCCTCGGCGTCGTTTCTCGACCCGGCCGACGGCACCGACACCGCCCCGACTTCTTCACGTCGCGCCGCGCCGTCCTGTTCGACCCGGCCGACTCCGTCGCCCTCCGAGTCGCCGCAGCGCCGTGGACGGACCGCCTCCCCGCGGTCACGGCCGCACCGGTCTATCCCACGCCGGGAACCGGCTTGCCGGCCCGCCCCGACGGCATCGTCGCCTGGGCCACCGAAACTCCGCCCGCCGCCCTCATCCGCTGGCTCCGCCGACGGCGTGAGGCCCGGACGTCCGCCGACGTCCGAGCCCCACGTGGAAACCGTTGCCAGACAGCCCTGATCGGCTCACACGGCGTCGAACGCGGCCGCCTTGGCCTGGATGTAGGCGACGTAGCGCACGGTGAACACCATCGGCACCGCGAACGTCAGCGCGTGCGCGAGTGTGCGGGGCCAGGTGTCGGCGTGCGCGAGCAGCGCCAGCAGCACCGCACCGACCGCGAAGCTCGCCGTCCACACCGCGGTCAGCACATACCCGGTCCGCACGAACAGCGGCTCCTCCCAGACCTCCTGCGGGGTGGTCTGTTTCGCGATCCCGAGGGTGAACGGCATCCCGACCGCGAGCGAGACACCAGCGATCAGTGCCAGCGCGGTGTGCGAGAGCGCGGGGGAGTAGGCGTGCAGTCCGGTGTCGGGGTCGCCGAACGCCAGCACGGTCAGCCCCACGAAGAACGCCAGCGTCCCGACCTCGATGATCAGCGCGTCGAACCCGGCCCCGTTCCGCCTGCGGCCCACCACCTCGGCGAGCGCCAGGCCTGCGGCGACGAGCGCCGCCCACGCCCAGTACTGGCCGGGAACGAGCGCGTAGACGATCCACGGGGCGAAGGTGCGCAGGTAGGACATGGTGGCTCCCTGAGTACGCGGTAGACGCGACATTCCAATTCAGACAGGTCGAAATTAGATGTTCCTATTCAGACATGTCAAGAGTGGAAGGTAAGATGATGGGCATGAGCCTCCGTCACGCCCTGCTCGGCCTGCTCGCCGACCGCCCCGCCAGCGGCTACGACCTGATCCACCGCTTCAAGGAATCCCTCGCCAACGTCTGGCCCGCCACTCAGAGTCAGATCTACACCGAACTCACCAAGCTCGCCGACGCCGGAGAGATCACCGTCTCCGACGAGGGCCCCCGCGGCCGCAAGGAATACACGATCACCCCCGCCGGCCTCGCCGACCTCCGCCACTGGCTCACCGAGGTCGCCCCCAAACCGATCACCCGCAACGAAACCCTCCTGCGCGTTTTCTTCCTCGACGCCCTCACCCCCGCCGAAGCGATCACCTACCTCACCACCCTCGAGTCCCGCTCCGCCGCCGCCCTCGCCGAACTCCTCACCCTCGAATCCGCCATCGACTGGACCGCCAACCCCTTCTCCACCAACGGCCACATCGCCCTCGAGTGGGGCAAGCGCTTCTACCGCATGAACCAGGAGTGGGCCGAGTGGGCAAAACAGCAGGTCACCTAGGCGATTTGGTTTCCGACACCGCGTCGGATAATCTTTTGGCACACCAGCAAGTCCGGGTGGCGGAATGGCAGACGCGCTAGCTTGAGGTGCTAGTGCCCGTATTAGGGCGTGGGGGTTCAAGTCCCCCTCCGGACACGTTCTTTACACGCACGGATGGAGTCGCTTCGGCGAACACCATCCGTGTGTTTTCGTTGTAGGTCGGTTTCAAGCCGAGTTCCCGATACGCGCGATGCTTGTCGTCGGGATCGGATCGGCGTAGGACGGCCGGCAGGCCACCCAGGAGGCGACGACCAAGCTCTTGATTCCCTGCCCGGTCATCGGTACGTGTTCGGTCGCGTATCGATCCAACTCCGATATCCGGCTTCGAGCCTGTGCTTCTCGGTGGCTGGTGGAGGCTGGGTCAGCCGGGTGCGGTTCGATCCCCTGCGGTGCTATGTGAGGATGTCGACGAGCTGGTCGGTGGCTTGGATCACCCAGCCCGGGTCGTGGTGTTGGCGTCCCCAGAGCGCGGCCTTGATCGCGCGGACCTGCGCCCAGCGACGGGCCCGCTCGCGGTCGATGCCCGCTGACTCGCAGAATAGGTCCAGGCTGCGTGAAAGCCCCTGCTCAGGATTCGGCCCGAACAGTAGATGCGCAAAGCGAATACTGCGGATCACCGTGATCGTGTCGTAGGCCGGGTCACCGACATAGCCTTTCGGGTCGATGGCTAGCCAGGGTTCCCGGTCACCCGGCAGGACGTTGGCGTCGTGGAGGTCGCCGTGGACCAGGGTGTCGGGTTGGTCTGGGCCCAGCTCCCGCAGCGTCGCTATTGCGGCGTCCAGGGCTCGGCGTGGCAGTGGATTACCGAGTTCGGCTGCGGTGGTGATGATCTCGCTTTCCCAGTCGGCGACCAGGTCGCTGAGTCTCGGCAATTCCTCCGGTGCGCCGACAGCAAGGCGCTGAGACAATTGGCCGAGCGTGCTGACGGCTTGGTCGAAGTCGGCCACATCGGCCAGCGTTCCCTGTCCCGCCCGTTCCAGCAGCATCGCGAAATGCTCATCGTCACGGCCGTAGAGGTGCACCGCTCCGCTGCCGTTCCAGACACTGAACGCGTCCGGTTCGTAGACGTTGCCCGGATGCGGGAATGACACCTTGATGACCGAGGGAGGTAGGTCGGTGTGTCGCACCGGCACGATGATTCCGATGTGGCCGTGCAGCACCGACCCGTCGGGTACGCAGTCCCACCGCTGCAACAGTTCATTGACCAAGCCTGGAAGTGTTGAGATCCACGTCCTGCCGGCATCTCCCTCTCGGAGAACGGTCTCGCGGGCGAAATCATCGGGAATCTCGATCACGACCCGACTGTATGCGCGTCCGGCTCGGTCCCGACGTGCAAGATCTGACCGGGTGGCCGCCGACCCACGCCGTCCCGGGTGCACAAGACCGTGACCAAGCATCAGATCAGGCAGTGCAGCTGACGCTGGTTTCTTCGTCCACATTCATGGCCTTCCCGCCGGACCTACGTGGCGGTGCGGGTCCTGAACTGCCTGTGCCGCTGTGGCTCTGGGTGTCAGCTTGTCCGTTTCCGGGAATGGCGTTCGGCCTTCGGCCACGATCGCGTCGGATCGTTGTGGATAGTGAGTGTGTCCCCTGATTACACCGCGGCCTTCTCCGGAAGGTCAGAGTCGGGCGATGTCGAACCGTTCCCACGGACCCACCGCGACTCGGTCGCACAGCAGCCACGAGTCCCCGCCTTGCGCCGACCAGTAGTGCCCGCCCAAGGCCATGATGGTGCTCGCGCCGCCGGAGGTGGTCAGGACGAACTTCTCCCACTGGCCCAAGGTCGTTGCGCCGACCCGCAACCACTCGCCGCCGCCGTCGAGCGCCATCACGTACCGGCCGTCGTGCGCTCGAATCGACACCACCGTCCTGATCCCGTACGAGGAGTAGTAGGCGAGTTCGCTGATCGTGAAGACCGTTGCGGGCGTGGGCAGGTACTCGTCGGCGATCAGCAGGTCGCGGGTCAGTGGGTCGTCGCTGACGCGGACGAACCGACCGCCCGAGGCGACGAGGCGGGCCTGGTATCGCACCCGCTCCTGGATGTCGGTTTGGACGACGTCGGGGTCGAAGGAACGGGTGATGCGGTGGATCTTGCCGTCGGCGACGGCGAGCACATCCAGGGTCGTGGGGGTGCGGAATACCGCGGCCACCGTGCGGTTGTCGGTGCCCGGCGGCTGACCGGGGACCCGTACCGGTTGGCCGGTCCACGCACCGTAGGCGTAGGAGCGTGCGGCCAGTGGACTGGCCGCGGCGACGAGTTCGCTCACCCCGGGCGTCGACCGGGCCGCCGCGATTCCGCCGTCCTCGGTCAGGCCGACATCGAGATGGGGTTCCCACGGGGACGGCCACTGGTCCGGTTCGCCGACGATGGTCCAGATCCGCCCGTCGCCGGGGCCTTCGGTGACGGCGCTGACCTGGATCGTGTCACCGGACAGCGTGACGGCGGCGACGCTGCCCGCCCGGGGCAGCGGCGGCAGCGGTCGCCAGCTCGCGGCGGCATCGGTGACCGTGGTGTGGATGACGGTGCCCTCGGCATCGCCGGCGAACAGCTCGATTCGCCCCGGCGCGGTCGCGGTCGCGGCCAACGCTGAACGCGGGCCCAACCCGCCGCCGGTCAACACTTGCCAGTCCGGTGCCCACCGATCGTCGATCCACCGGCGTCGGCGCACCAGGTGATCGCCCGTGCCGACAACGAACAGGTCGATCGTGTTCGTCGTCGAGCTGGCCGCGGCGATGCCCGCACGTGGGTCGAACGCGCCGGGGTCGGTGAGTGCTCGCCACGACACCCATACGTGGCCGGTGAACCGGGTCTGCAGCACCGCGCCGTCGAGCGCGACGACGAAGACGTCGATCTCGCCCTCGCGCGCGACGGCCGCGATCCGGGCCGCCCGATGCAGCGGTGGGGATTCCAGCACCGACCACAACCGCCACGGATCCGCCACCACATCGATCTCGGCCACGGCGTCGCCTCCGCCGCGCACATCGAGACGCAGCGGCGCCCGGCCCAACCGCATCGACGCTCCCGGCTGGACCGGTACCTGGGCGAGCAGGAACGTGGCACCGCTGCGCGCCAGCTCCTGCGCGACGATCTGGCGTTGCATGCCCTGCGGGGTGAGCGTGCGAAAGCCGCGGTCCCAGACGCGCGGTGAGCGAAGCGAGATGTAGACGTCGGCACCGCCCGGAGCCATCGCGTGGGCGACAGCCACCACCGGAGCCCCGGTGTGGCCCGCGGCCGGGACGCCGGGCCAGCGTGCCACTTGGATAGGGCCCGCCGGTTGTCGCGGCACCGCTACCGTGGCCGTCGGGTGGTGGGGGTCGAGCCAGCCGATCGGCACCGTCGCCGCCGGGCACAGGGCGGGCCCGGTCAGATCGTGGCCCGGTGACGCGTGTGCCAGCTGCGGCTCCTGCGCGGCGAGCGTTCCGACCGAGCCCATGATGCAGGTCGGATCGGCGTAGTCGAGCCCGACGTGACCGTTGAACGTACTGGCGTGGCCGCCGGGCTGGTGATTGCGACGCTGGTAGTAGTGGCCCAGCTCGTGGCACAGCAGCGAAGCGCTCAGCTGGGCAGCGGCGAATTGACCGTCGTAGCCGAACTGGCCACCGGTGGCGGCCGCCCAATCCTGAATCACCACCAGGACGGCGCCCTTCGGGAAGGGCGCCCCGTCGGCCGCGGCCTTCACGCGCACCGCGGCGGCGAGTGCGTCGGCGTCGGCGTAGGGCTGATCGATCTCGACCGGTGGATGTACCGACCAGGTGTGCTCCTCGCGAAATCCGGACATATCTCGCCAGAATCGGCGTACTTCGTCACCGCAGGCCAGCAGCCACGCCTCCGTGAAGGTGTGCCCCGACCGTGTGGCATCGCCGCTCACCCAGGCAATCACGAAGACAAAGTGTGTGTGCGCCATCGAACTACTTCCGTCGTCGAAACGGGGGATCTCTTCCTGATATCGCCTGGCGAGCGGAGACCATTAATCGACTGACCGATCGCGAGCCTGCGGCGCTTCGATCCGAACGCCGGTGAGCTGCGAGGGTTCCGGCCGTTCGCACCGCTACGGTGTTCGGCATGAGCGACGCGATGGTGCGCGACCGCGACGGAAGGCCGTTCCTGTTGCTGGCGACACGCGCCGAGAACGAGGCCGCCGACCAGGAATACGAGGCTTTCCTGCGCTGCGGCGGGCTCGTACCGCGCCGACTGCACCGGCGCCGTCTGGAACGCGATCCGCTCGGAGAGATCGACCTCGACCGCTACGCGGGCATCATGCTGGGCGGGAGCCCGTTCACCGTTTCCGACCCGCCCGACACGAAATCGCCGGTGCAGCGGCGAGTGGAAGCTGAGTTGCGCGAGCTCGTGGCGGCCGTGGTCCGTCAGGATTTCCCGTTCCTCGGCGCCTGTTACGGCATCGGCGTGATCGGCTCGGTGATCGGCGCTGTCATCGACCGAACCCATCCCGAACCGGTCGGCCCCACCACCATCACTCTGACCGATGCCGGGCGGGTCGACCCGCTGCTGTGCGTGCTCCCGCGCGAGTTCGACGCGTTCGTCGGTCACAAGGAGGCCGCCACCGAGCTCCCGGCGGGGATCGAACGGCTCGCCACCTCGACCGGCTGCCCGATACAGGCATTCCGGGTGGGCGCCAACGTGTACGCCACGCAGTTCCATCCGGAGTTGGACGCGCAGGGCATGAGCATCCGTATCGACGCCTATAAGCACCACGGCTACTTCGACCCCGTCGAGGCCGAAGCGCTCAAGGAAGTAGCCCGCTCGGGCAACGTCGTGCACCCCGGCGCGCTGGTGCGTCGGTTCGTCCAGCTGTACGAGGATTGACGTTCGGCTGGACTGTCACCGTCGGGTCGAGTTCCGGCGAACGCCGGCACTCGCGCTCTCGTCCGGTTCGGCGCACCGACGACTATCGGTGCGCCGAACCGGACGCGTTGTCGGTGGTCGGCGCTACACCGTCGCGGGGGCTGCGGCGACGTCCACATCGCAGGACACCTGGTGCCACGCCGCGAGCTCATCGCGTCGCCGCCGCAGCGCGGCGTCGATCTCGGTGACGGCGAAGCCTCCGGTGACCAGGCGCACCGGGGGAGTGTCGCTGTCGACCGCGGTGAGGATGGCGGCCGCGACCCGATTCGGATCGTTGAACGCCGTCGGCGGCAGCTCGCCGATCTGTCGCTGTACTTCGCGCACGGTTCGGTCGTAATCGTCGATCGGCCGGGCGTGATGGAGGTTGGCCAGGAACGGGGTTGCGGTCGGGCCGGGCTCGACGAGTGTGACGTCGATACCCAGGGGAGCGACTTCGTCCAGCAGCGCGTCCGTGAGTCCTTCGATGGCGCACTTCGTCGCCGCGAGAAGGCCTACGCCGGCGTGGGCGGTCTGTCCGTAGTAGGAGGAACCCTGCAGGATGTGACCGGCGCGCTGTCGGCGCAGGATCGGCAGGGTAGCGCGAAGCACGGTGAGCACTCCGAAGAAGTTGGTGTCGAAGATCTCGCGGGCCTGCTCGTCGTCGACTTCTTCGACTGCTCCGAAGAGCCCGTAGCCTGCGTTGTTCGCAACCACGTCGATGCGCCCATACGTGTGCAGCGCGAGCGCGACGGCGTCGTCGATCGACGATTGCCTGCGCACGTCGGCGGCAACGGGAGTGATCCGGCCGCCATGAGCCGCGGCCAGGGGCGACAGCGCATCGATGTGCCGCGCCAAGGCCACGACATTGTCGCCGCGTGCGGCGGCCGCCTCGGTCAATGCCAGGCCGATGCCGGATGAGGCGCCGGTGATGAACCATGTGATGGGAGCTTTCGACGTGTTGATCATGTTGCGAGCGTAAGTTGTTTGCTAGCAACAAGTCAACGCTTGATGTGGAAGTTGTTCCCATCGAAATTGGCTAGCCGACAACTCCCGAGGTAAATTCGCGGTATGGGCGATGGGTCGGAAGCAGCGCTGGCGGTGATCGCGTTCGCGAATACGCACGCCGATGGTGGTGGGGGTGTCGAGCAGTTCGCCGACGCCGACGGACTGCGCACGTGGTTGCGGGGTACCGGGCGACAGGTCACCGGTGCGGTCACCGACGCGGATGCGGCCGAGGCGCGGCAGTTGCGCGATGCCGTCGTGACCATCCTGCTCACCCACTCCGCGGACCCGAACGTCTCCGCCGTCGCGATCGAGGAGAGCGAGGCGTTGCTACGGCGGGCGGCCGACAGGTATCCACTCCGCGCGACGATCGACCGAGACGGAGTGGAACTGCGACCGATCGCCGACGGCGTGTCCGCGGTGCTGGCGGCGATCCTCGCCGCGGTGACCGAACTCGCCTACACCGGTTCCTGGTCGCGGCTCAAGGCATGTCGAAATCCGCCCTGCCACTTCGCTTTCTACGACCGCACCCGCAATACCTCGGCCGCGTACTGCAGCAACGCCTGCAGCAGTCAGGTCTCGATGCGCGCCATCAGAGCACGACGCCGAGCGCAGGCGACGGACGCCGACGCGGATACCCAGTCCTGATGCGGGGCTCCGCCGGGATCACTTCGACAGTCGACGGTGCCACCCGGATTCTCCTACCTGTGCCGGAGCACGGCGTCGCCGAATCTGTTACATGTCACAATATTTGCGGGGACTGCGCCCTCGACCGGCCCGGTGATGGCTAGCGTCGGACAATGTCGAGAGGGTGGCGTCCGCGCAGACGCGACGTGTTGGCGTTGGGAACCGCGATGGCGGGTGAGCTGATCCTGGGAACCACCGCACCGGCACAGGCGTCGCCGGTTGTCCGCTATCCGGGGTATTCCGCACAGGATTGGGCCCAACCCTACGCGCGGTTCATGGCCCACCGCACCGTCGCCCCTCCCGCCGCGGTCGCGGCGGCATTCCACGGGCCGGCGACTCCGGGCGGCATGATTCCTGCGTTCTCCGCGGTGACGTCGGACCTGTCGATCTCGGGCTATTCGCCGGTCGAAACCGGGTACGGCCGCAGCGACGAAGGTCTGGTGTGGACCGCGGTGCGCACCGAGATGCCGGGTGTGACCGCGGCGATGTGGGATTGGTGGTTCGGCTGGCACTCGGCGGAGTCCGCCCGGTACAAGCTCTGGCATCCTGACGCGCACCTGTACGCCGACATCAGTTCGGATCGCAGTGCCGAGGCGATGCCCGACCGGGCGAAATACGTCGGCACCATCTCCTACGTCGACGAGTATGTCGGGGCGAAATTGCAGCAGCTCGCGATCTCGTTCGTCGACCCGGTGGCGCACGGCTTCGAAGTCCCGGCCGGGCATACGGTGATCCTGGGACGGGTCGGGAGCAGCATCGCGCCGGTGGAGCTCGGCTGGCTTGCCCATCAAGTGCGCCCGATCCCCGGCGGCAGCGAGATGCGTAGCCGCTTCTACCTCAACCGCTACGGCCTGCGCCTGCCCGACCCTCGCCAGGCCGCCCAAGCGTTGGGGCGTGGCGCCGCGCTCGATCCCGCGGATCTGGTGCTCGGTCTGGGGTTGGCACGTGATCTCCTGTTGCACTGCGGTCAGGAAATGGCGCACCTGGCGGGATTCCTACCCGAGCTGTACAGCGAGTTCGCGGGCGGAGCAGACTCCGCGAGCTCGGAGTAGCCGCGTTGCCGATCTCGAATGCGTTCGAGGGCGAGCGAAAGGCGCGACTCCGGATCAACTGTCCGCGGGACGGTCGGCGCGATGGTGGAAAGCCGCTACCGCGGCCTCGACGGTGGGATAGAAGTGCGTTCTGTCGAACCGGTCACCGACGCCGAAGCGGATCAGCTTGTCCTTGATCGGTCCTTTCATCTCGGCGAACTTCAATTGGATCTCTTTGCCTTCGAGGTAATTGTCGAGGTCGACGAGTTCGTCCACGGCGGTGGTGTCGAGATCGGTGATCGGTTCGGCGGCGATGATGACCCACTCGATCGGGGACGGGGCGTCGGCGACGACCGAGCGGACATAGTCGTCGAATATCTGTCCGTTGGCGAAGAACAGTGGTGCGTCGAACCTGACCAGCACCAAGCCGGGAATGCGCAGGCCGTCGGGGTGACGTTCGATGTCGTGGTAGCCGGGGCGGTCCGGTGTCCGGACGAGTTCGGTGCGGTAGGGCTGCCAGGCTCGTGCGACCACCGCGACGAAGGAGAGTCCGATCGCGACGAGGATGCCCTGCAGCACGCCGACCAACGCGACCCCGACGAACGCGGCTGCCGCCAGGGCGAATTCGACCGAGCTCATCCGCCACATCCGGACCATGCCGCGGATGTCGATCAACGCGGTGGCGGCGACGATCACGACGGCCGCGAGCGCGGCGTCTGGCAGGTACGCGGTGAGACCCGGAGCGAGCAGCACGAAGAGCAGGACGGCGATCGCGCCGACGACGCCGGCCAATTGTGTCCGGGCGCCGCTCTGTTCGGCGACCGGGGTTCGTGACCCGCTCGCGGAGACGGGAAATCCGCCGAAGAGCCCACCCGCCACATTGGCGACTCCGATCGCCTTCATCTCGGTGCTGCCGTCGACGTCTTCTCCGTGTCGGGCGGCGAAGGTCCGCGACAGGACGCCGCTGTCGGCGAACGCGATCAGCGCGATGCCCGCCGCGGGTCCGATCAGGTGCCCGATGTCGTCCCAGCCGATGCCGTCGATGGAAGGCAGCGGCAGGCCTTCGGGCAAGGCGCCGACCATGCCGATGTCGTCGGTGAGTCCGGCGGCGGCCGAGATCGCGATGGCCACCGCGACCGCGACCAGCACTCCCGGCACCGCGGGTAGCCACCAGCGAAAGGCCACGATGACGGCGAGGGTGCCGAGGCCGAGAGCGGCCGCGATGGGATCGATCTCGCTGTCGACGACGGCCTTCCCGATCTCGGCGATCTCGGCGAGAACGCCGGTGGCGTCGACGGAGAACCCGAGCAGTTTGGGAAGTTGTCCGACGACGACGATGAGCGCGATGGCGTTCAGGTAGCCGAGTCGGATGGGCTTGGACAGCAGTTCGGTGACGAACCCGAGCCGAAGGAACCCCCCGACGAGCAGGATGAGCCCGACGAGGACCGCGAGGACTCCCGCGAGAGCCAGCGCACGGTCGGGGTCGTCGACGGCGGCCAGCGGCAGCACCGCGGCCGCGATCAGCGGAGCGAGCGAGGAATCCGGGCCGAGCACAAGGATCCTGGACGGCCCGACCACCGCGTAGGCCAGCAGCGGCACGATGGTGGCGTAGAGCCCGGCATACGCGGGAAGCCCCGCCGCCTCGGCGTAGCCCATGCCGGCGGGGATCAACAACGCGGTCAAGACGAGGCCCGCGGTGACATCGGCTCGCAGCCACGCACGACGATAGCCGCGGGCCGTCGCGATCCCGGGTAAGGCGCTCACTCGCTGCTTCCACGACATGGTCGGGGGCCTCAGCGTGCTCGGGCGCGAGCGGAGGCGGTCGTCACCGGGACGGCGTGCGCCGTGGGGGAATCCACTACTGGATCGTAGCCATGCTCGGAGTGCTGCGAGGGATCTCGACCGGGACGCGGCCGACAGCTTGCCGAGCGGCCTTTTCGACGAGCAGCGGAACGAAATCTCGGATACGGGCCTCGGCGAACCGCGCATGAATACGGCGAACCAGAAGCTCGATCTCCGCCGGTGATTCCGCGGGGAAACGGGTGATCAGGCGTTCGATCACCTGATCGATCTGTACGAATTCAAGGTCGTCGCGCATTGTCTATCGACCATTCGGCATCAGGCAATTCGGCGGTGAATGGATGCGGGTCCTGTCGAGAAATTCTCCCCGTTCCGATCCGGGTGTCGGTGGCCACCAAGCGGTGGTGGTAGTCAGGATGGGGAGATGCTCTTCATTTCCGTGCGCGACTGCTCGCTCGGTGTCGTGGTGCATCATCGGAAAACTATCCGTCCAGCGAAAATCGCTGTGCGGGCGCAGAATCCACAGTGGTGTGGTTGCTCACATTTTACCGGGGTGGTTTCCTTTTTACAAGACGCGGTGTCCGCCGCGGGGTTGTGGGCCCGAATGGCGGCGGCGAGGACTTCCCGGTGGACGGGACTGTGCCGGTCGATTGTCCAATTTGCTGGGTGCGGGGGCCGCTCGGCAACTACGGTGCCGCCCATGTCTCGCACTCACCGCATACTCGCGGCCGCCGCACTGGCCGCTGTCCCACTCGCCGCAGCCGCCCCGGCCCCGGCGGCTCCGATCGTGAACAAGGTCGTGGTCATCGGTATCGACGGCACCCTGTGGAGTGAGGTGTCGGCGGCCGAGGCGCCGAACCTCGACCGCCTGGCCGCGCAGGGCACGCTGGCACGGACCTCCATCGCCCCGCACACCACCATGTCGTGCGTCTCGTGGGCGACGGCGCTGACCGGCGTATGGGACAGCAAGCACGGGATCCGGGACAACGGAGCCACCTGCAACGCGGAGGCTTTCGCGCCGTATCCGACGGTGTTCACGCAGGTGGAGCGGGAGCGTCCGTCGTTGTCGACGGCTTCCATCGGGACCTGGGACACGATCGGCATGATCGCGCGGACCGGTAGCCCGCAAGCCGACCGGGTGGCGGTCACCCAGATCGATCCCACCGGCGCGGGCGTCTGCGAGACCACCGCGGACTCCAACGCCGCCGCGGCGGTTGTCTCGGCCATCACCGAGGACGGGACCGATCTGCTGTTCACGCACCTCGATCAGGTGGACATCGTCGGGCACACGCTGCGCGGAGTCTGGCCGCAGGCGTATCGCGATGCCATCGGGCGGGTGGACGGCCTGGTCGGGAAGATCACCGCCGCGGTCGACGCGCGGGCGGCCGCGCACGCGAACGAGCGATGGACGATTCTGGTCACCACCGACCACGGACACAAGCCCGACGGTGGACACGGTGGGCAGAGTGCCTACGAGACAGCCAGTTTCGTGATCGCCCGCGGACCGGGGTTCGCCGCGGGCGCGCAGCACAACGGATACACCCTCGCCGACATCACCCCGACCGTGCTGGACCTGCTCGAGGTCTCGGCGCCGGCGAATCTCGACGGCGAGTCGATGCTGAACGGTGGCTCGGGCGACCCTGCGGCACCGGTGCCGAATACGCCGCCGGTGGACGCCGGGATCACCGGTTCGTCGTCGGGTTCGGCGCAGTCGGCGATGGTCGCGAATCCGTTGTGTCTGCTGGGAAGTGGATCGGCGAGCGGTTCCTCCGAGCGATGACGCGGTGACGCCGTCCGGAGATCGGCGTGGCCGAACCGGCTCGCCGACACGGTCACTTCGTTCGCTCAGGGGACCAAACCGCACCCGGTAGCGCCGCGAACCTCCTGTCGTGCCGTCAGATCGTCGGCACGTGGGCCAGTCAGGTTCTGACGCGAGCACTAGGGATGACCTCACATGAGAACACCGCGACCGATACGCAGGTCTGCCCGGTTCCGATGGAGCGCGCTGATGGTCGCGGTGGCGGCCGCCGCCGGTCCGGCGACCCTCGCCGGGCCCGCGGTCGGCGAACCATCGGCAGGCGTGGTCACCGTGCAGGACCTGGGCGACCGTCGACAGGTCGTCTCGGTGTACTCCGCGGCGATGGAGCGGTCCGTCCCGGTCCAGGTCCTCCGGGCGGCGGACCAGGCTCGGCCACGGCCGACGCTGTACCTCCTCAACGGTTCGCAGGGCGGTCCGAACGGAAGCGGCTGGGACGCGCAGACCGAGGTGATCGACTTTCTGCGCACCGAGGACGTCAACGTGGTGACACCGGTCGGCGGGAGCAGTTCGTATTACACCGACTGGATCGCCGACGACCCCGTTCTCGGCCGGAACAAGTGGCAGACCTTCCTCAACGAGGAACTGCCGCCGGTGATCGAGAACTTCTTGGGCGCCGATGACGAGCGAGCGCTCGCCGGGGTGTCCATGAGCGGCACGTCGGTGCTGAATCTCGCCATCGCCAAGCCGGGCTTCTGGCGCAGCGTGGCCTCCTACAGTGGCTGTGCGCAGACGTCGGATCCGGTCGGGCAGGAGTTCGTCCGCGTCACCGTCGAGAACTGGGGCGGCGGACGCAGCGTGGAGAACATGTGGGGTCCGCGCAATGGGCCGTTGTGGCGGGCCAACGATCCCCTGGTCAATGCCGAACGGCTGCGCGGGACCGCCATCTATCTGAGTACCGGTAGCGGTGTGCCCGCCGCGCCGCACGACACTCCCGCCGATCCCCGAGTCCAAGACGGTCGCATTCCGCTGGCGGCGCAGGTGCTTCTCGGTGGCCCGATCGAAGCCGCGGTTCGCTTCTGCACGATCAATCTGGCGAATCGGCTGGGCGAGTTGAATATTCCGGTCACGCTGGACGAGCGCCCGGTCGGCACGCACTCGTGGGGGTACTGGGAAGACGATCTTCGTCGGTCCTGGCCGTTCCTCGCCGCGACGATCGGGCTTGCCCGCTGAGCCGGGAGGTGGAGTTCACCCGCAGCGGATGAGTCGCCTGGGGTCCGCTGTCGCTAACGTCGGCGACAGCCTCGCCGAAAGGACCGCCATGCTGGGATATCTCGTGCCCGTGGACCAGCGGCGATCGCTCGCCGAGCTCACCGATCGGCTGGATCTGTCGGTCGGTGAGGTCGGCGCGAAGCGTTCCGCGTTCTGGATCATGCTGGTGCTCTCGGCGGTGATCGCGATCTCCGGCGTCATCGGGGATTCCACCGCCACGGTGATCGGCGCGATGATCGTCGCGCCGTTGTCGTTGCCGATTCTCGGGGTGGCGCTGGGCGTGGTGACCGGCCGTTCGGCCTTGATCGGGCGCAGCGTGGTGCTGGTGGGCGCCGGCGTCGTCGTTGTCGTCGTCTTGGGTTTTCTCTTCGCCCAGTTGCTGCCGAATCCGGTGCACGTCCTGTCGAACGCTCAGGTCGTCGGACGAACATCGCCGAAACTGGTGGACCTGACCGCGGCGATAGCCACCGGGTTGGTGGCCGCTGTCGCGATCGCCCGGCGCGACGTCGGCGATGTGCTGCCCGGCGTCGCGATCGCGATCTCGCTGGTGCCGCCGCTGGGCGTGGTCGGAGTTTGCCTCGGCTCGCACGCACCCGCCCTGGCCCTGGGTGCGTTCGTGTTGTTCGCGTCCAATGTCGTGGCGATGATCATCACCGCGACGATCGTGTTGCTCGGTGCCGGCTACGCGGCCGACGCGCAGGCCGCCGCGGCGCGACGCGGACGCAGCTTCGCGATACTCGGCGCAGCCCTGGTGCTGGTCGCGATCCCGATGGTGATCAACTCGTTGTCGACATTGTGGGCCGGCCAGATCGCCGAGGCCACCGGCGACTGGCTGCGCGACGAGCCGGGCGCACAGGTGACCGACGTGACGCTGCAGAGCGATACCGCGACGATCTCGGTGCTCGGGCCCGAACAACTGCCACCGGTCGAGGAACTGCAACGCCGCGTCGACGACCTCGTGCCGTGGAATCCGACTGTGGTCATCGTGCACAACGTCGGCGCCAGGGTGCAGCCGAACCGGTGACCAGGCCGACAGTCCGTTGCTGTGCTGCGCGAGGAAGCGGCGTTGAGCGCCGGTCGGGGGAGGAAAAAAGTGTCCCATTCACCGCTCCTCTCGGCTTTCCCGGCAGTCGGGGTCTGTGCGAGCATTCGGCCATGGCTGGTGGAACCGATAATTGGCCGGTCGTCGACCTGGCCGACCTCCTCGACGTGCTCGATCTCGCCGAGACGGCGCCCGGACGATTCCGGGCCAGGAACGTGACATCGACGCTGCCGACGACGTTGGGCAGTCAGACGTTGGCGCAGGCGGTGGTCGCGGCCGAGCGCACCGTGCCGCAGATGGCGGTGCAGTCGCTGCACGGTGTGTTCCCGCGCGGTGGGTTCGCCGATCGGGAGGTCGACGTGGATGTCGAGGTCATCCAGTCGGGCCGGGCACTGGCCACCGTGCAGGTGGCGTTCCGGCAGGATGGGCGCGAGCACGCCCGGGTGCTGGCCATGCTCAGCGTCGACGAGCCGGACTTCCTCGCACACCACGTCGCACTACCGCCGGAGGTGCCGGGTCCGGACGAGTGCGCCGACCTGCCGTGCGCCCTGCTGCCCTGGGAGGTGCGGACGCCCGGCGGGGCGGACGCGCTGGCGCTCGACCTCGCGGGTCCACCGTCGCTGGATGTGTGGATGCGCTGCGACAAGGCGCCCGACCTGCCCGTGTTCTCCCGGGCGCTGTTGGCCCATGGCAGTGAGGGTTTCCTGGGACCGGTCAGCATGCGGCCGTATCCGCAGGCCGAGATCACGCGGCGCGGTGGCCGGGGGACCTCGGCCATGCTCACACAGACCGTCACCTTCCATCGGCCGTTCACCGTGCACGACTGGTTGCTGTTGCGCTGTGAGAGTCCGTTCGCGGGCGCGGGACGGATGTCCGAGCGGATCCAGATCTTCACGCGCGCAGGAGAATTGGTCGCTTCGGTGGACGCGCAGGGCCTGATGCGCGCACACACGCCCGGCTGAGCGGAGGCGGCGGACGAGCCACGGCGCTGGGCGAACGGCCCGCCCGGGGCTCACCGTCCGGTCGACGGGGCTCGAGCCCTGCGGCCGCACGCACTCCGGAGGAGCGGGTGCGGCAGCGCGTTCGGCAACCTCGCACCCGCCCTGGAGCCGTCCGGTTCCGCTAGCTGGTGGGCGGTGTCAGGACACCATCGATCAGGTAGACGGTCGCGTTCGCCGTGCGGACACCACCGCAGACCACTGTTGCCTCGTTGACGCGAAGCTGATCGCCCGATCCCGTCACCGTGACCTCGGATCCCTCGACGGTCGCGTGTGTGCCGACGACGGCTTCGGGTGCCAACCGTCCCGGTACGACGTGGTAGGTGAGAATGCTGGTCAGCATCGCCGAGTCTGTTTTCAGTGTTTCCAGCGTGCCCGGGCCGAGCGCGGCGAACGCGGAGTCCACCGGCGCGAAAACGGTGAATTCGCCACCGTTGAGCGTGTCGACGAGGTTGACCTGGGGATTGACCTGGCCGGACACCGCCGCGGTGAGGGTGGTCAGCAAGGGGTTGTTCGCGGCGGCGGTCGCTACGGGCTCCTGCGACATCGCCTCGATCGAGCCCGGTCCGGTCGGTACCTGCGCCGCGTAGTCTGCGCAGCCGGGGCCGACGAGCCCGGTCATCGCCACCTCGCCCTGTGCGGGCATGGCCGTAGCGGACGTGGTCGTCGTGGGTGCGGACGTGGTGTCGCTTGCCTCGTCGGTGTCGGTACACGCTGACCCGGCGATCGCTATCGCCGCCAGTACCGCGATCACTGTTCCGGAGTGCTGTCGAACCTTCATGTCGTGCCTTCCTGTCAGGGGCGATGCCCGTATCGGCCGACGGCGCAGGATCGATTGCTGCGAAGCGGGGTCGGAGCCCGCGCTACCGCTGTGCGTCGTGGACCACGCAATTAAACTTCCTGATGCGTCGATTCTGCATCATTTGACGTGTAGTGTGAAGCCTCACAGGCATCTCGTAGGCAGATATTTTCACCGGCCGACATCGTCACGGGCGTGGCGCGGCCACGGACAAGAATCGGAAGCGAGGAGATGGTCATGGTTCATTTCACTGCTGGGCGCGCACTCGGGTTTCTCGTGAGTGCGGGAACGGCCTCACTGTTCGCCCTGGCCGCCGCACCGACGGCGAATGCCGCGCCGACTGCCATGTGTCCGGCGCCTGGTGCGGCGTCCGTGCAGGCCGGTGCGGCGGACGGGTCCTGCTCCGCGACGAGCGCCGCGGGCGGCGCGGCGGCGGCCTACGGATTCGACGGCGCCGCGTCCGCCGATGCCGCGCCGACGAGCTTGTCGCTGGCCATCGCGCAGAACGGCGGCACCGCGACCTCGAGCTCGACGTTCCTGTCGGGCCCGGCCGCCATCGCCCTGGGGCCGGGTGCGCAGGTGACGACGACCGGGGTGCGGCCCGGGCTGTCCATCGGGATCGCCGGTCCGGGAGCGGAGGTCACCGTCAACGGCGTCACCACCCCCACCTGCACCGGCGGTCCCGCCTTCGCCGGCGACTTCCAGACCCTGCAGGGTTGCGTGTCGCTGCGCTGACACCGGGCGTGCGCCGTCCGGCGGGCCGGAGGGCACCGATCGAACGAGGTCGGTGCTTCGGGAACGCGGCAGGTCGGCAGCCGTAGATCTCGTCCGATTCGTGGAAAGGCGCGCGGAGGTTGGGAGAAGGTGGTGTGAGGGGTGACTCGGCATCCGGCTACACCGTCGGAACCGTGGCCGCGATGCTGGGCATTCCCGTAGCGACATTGCGCAGCTGGAACCAGCGCTACGGCCTGGGCCCCGCGCACCGCCGCCCGGGCAGTCACCGGTACTACACGGCCGGGGATGTGGCGATGCTGAGCCGAATGGCCGATCTGGTCCGTGCTGGAGCGAGCCCGGCCAAAGCGGCGCAGGCCGCCCGGATCGCGGCGGATTCTGTCCCCACCCTCGGTGATGTGGCGCCGGTGCTGGACGCTGCCGAGCAGCTCCGGGTCGCCGAACTCCTGGGCGTGATCACTGCCCATCTGACCCATTTCGGGGTGGTGGCGACGTGGCGCGAGTTGTGTCGACCTGTCTTCGCGGACATCGTGAGCAGGCAGGATCGTGGCAATGGCTTGATCGATGTAGAGCATGTCGTGTCCTGGGCGATCACCACGGGTCTGCACCGCGCTGTGCCGGCGGTGCGCGGCGTAGCCGGGCTCGCTCCGGTGCTGCTGGCCTGTGCTCCGGGCGAGGCGCATGTACTGCCCCTGGAAGTTCTGCGAGCGGCGCTGGCGGAGATCGGCGTACCGGCGGTGCTACTCGGCGCGGCGGTACCCGGCGGCGCGCTCGCTGACGCGGTGGCCAAAGCGCAGGATCCCGTGGTGGTGCTGTGGTCCCAAACCGCGCGCACGGCGGCAGCGGCGCCGATCCCCGCCGGAATCGGTGCACCGGCCCAGCTGCTTCTTGCGGGACCTGGATGGCCCGAGGTGCCTGGTGTGCGGTGCCTCGGCTCGCTCGAAGAGGCGGTCGCCGAGGTCAGTCGGTTGGCACGTGGCCGGGACAGGCCGCCGACCGTTGAATGATTCATAAACGATGCATCACTCGCCCGTCGTCCTTCGGCCGAAGGACGACGGGCGATAGGTCGTCCGGGACGGCAGCGCGAGACCGTCCCGGCGACCAGGTGCTACGCGATCAGCTACCGATCAGATTGCGCAGCACGTCGGAGATGACGTCGCTGAGCGAGCCGGTGGAGCTCAGCTGACCGTCGGAGGAGCCGAGGCCGTTGTCGCCGAGGCTGCCGATCACGGTCTCGCCCGCGTTCGCGCCGCGCGCGGTGAAGCAGGCGGTCAGGCCCGGCATCTCGTTGCTGACACCCACGGTGCCCGCGACGCCGACGCCACCGCTGGTGACCTGGTCACCGGACTTCACGCTGTCGGGCACCGGGTA
>NZ_JBIUYV010000010.1:0-213915 GCF_044744725.1 Nocardia sp. NPDC087230 | reverse complement strand
CACCCCCCGCGCCCTCCTCCCCCCCCCCCCCGCGTGGGGGGGGCGCGGGCCGGCACCCCCCCCCCCCCCCGCCCCCCCCCCCCCGCCCCCCCGCCCCCCCCCCCCCCCCCCCCCCCCCACTGCTCGCGGGTAAGGCGATTACGGCACCTTGCGGACGGCACCCTTGTCGGCCGAGGTGGCCAGCGCCGCGTAGGCGCGCAGGGCCGTCGTCACCGGACGGACGCGGTCCACCGGCTGCCACGGCCGCTCCGAGGCCTCCATCTTGGCGCGGCGCTCGGCCAGCACCTCGTCGGAGACCAGGACCTCGAGCGCGCGGGTGTGCACGTCGACGCGGATGCGGTCACCGTTCTCGATCAGGCCGATCACGCCACCCTGGGCGGCCTCGGGGGAGATGTGGCCGATCGACAGGCCCGAGGTGCCGCCGGAGAAGCGGCCGTCGGTGATCAGCGCGCACACCTTGCCCAGGCCCGCGCCCTTCAGGAAGGCGGTGGGGTGCAGCATCTCCTGCATGCCGGGGCCGCCGGAGGGGCCCTCGTAGCGGACGACGATCACGTCGCCGGGCTGGATCTTCTTGCCCAGGATCATCGAGACCGCTTCCTCCTGGGACTCGACCACCACGGCCGGTCCCTCGAAGGTGAACAGCTCCTCGTCGATGCCCGCGGTCTTGAGGATCGCGCCGTCCGGGGCGATGTTGCCGCGCAGCACGCACAGCCCGCCCTCGACGGTGTAGGCGTGCTCGATGTCACGGATGCAGCCGCCCGCGGCGTCGGTGTCCAGCGAGGACCAGCGGTTGCTGGTGGAGAACGGCTCGACGGTGCGCACGCCACCGGGCGCGGCGTGGAACAGCTCGATCGCTTCCTCGGAAGCCTTGCCCGAGCGGATGTCCCAGGTGTCGAGGAATTCCTCGTAGTCGGCGGTGTGCACGGTGGTCACGTCGGTCTCGAGCAGCCCACCGCGACGCAGTTCGCCGAGGATGGCGGGGATGCCGCCGGCGCGGTGCACGTCCTCCATGTGGTAGTCCGAGTTCGGCGAGACCTTCGACAGGCACGGCACCCGGCGGCTGATCTCGTCGATGGTGCTCAGATCGAAGTCGATCTCGCCCTCCTGCGCGGCGGCGAGGGTGTGCAGCACGGTGTTGGTGGAACCGCCCATGGCGACGTCGAGGGCCATCGCGTTGCGGAAGGCCTTGGCGTTGGCGATATTGCGGGGCAGGACCGAGGCGTCGTCGTCCTGGTACCAGCGCTTGGCGATGTCGACGATGACGGTGCCCGCCCGCTCGAACAGCGCGCGGCGCGCCGAGTGCGTGGCCAGCGTGGAGCCGTTGCCCGGCAGGGCCAGGCCCAGCGCCTCGGTGAGGCAGTTCATCGAGTTGGCGGTGAACATGCCCGAACACGAACCGCAGGTCGGGCAGGCCGAGCGCTCGACCTCGTCGAGGCCCTCCTCGGAGACGGCCTGGCTGGCGCTCGCCGAGATGGCGCTGACCAGGTCCAGCGGCGCGTGCGCGACACCGTCGACGACCACCGCCTTGCCCGCCTCCATCGGGCCGCCGGAGACGAACACGGCCGGGATGTTGAGCCGCATGGCGGCGTTGAGCATGCCGGGAGTGATCTTGTCGCAGTTGGAGATACACACGAGCGCGTCGGCGGTGTGCGCATTGGCCATGTACTCGACCGAGTCGGCGATGATCTCGCGCGAGGGCAGCGAGTACAGCATGCCGCCGTGGCCCATGGCGATGCCGTCGTCGACGGCGATGGTGTGGAACTCGCGCGGCACGCCGCCCGCGGCGCGCACGGCCTCGGCGACGATGTCGCCCATGTTCTTGAGGTGCACATGGCCGGGAACGAACTGGGTGTAGGAGTTCGCGATCGCGATGATCGGCTTACCGAAATCGGAGTCGGTCATGCCGGTGGCGCGCCAGAGCGAGCGGGCGCCCGCGGCATTGCGGCCGATGGTGGTGGTGCGTGAGCGAAGCGGTGGCATGGGGGAGTCCTCGTAGTGTCGCTGGGTGCGTCCAAGCGTGCGCGCAGGGGGCTGACCTGCGCCGCACAAGGCGAGTGCGCGGTGCGTCCGGCAAGCCTGCACGTTACTCCGGCGCGCGGTGGTCGCGTCGCGCCGGTGGTGGGTGCGGGTGGGTGCCGGAACCGGGCTCGAGGCGGGAGTGTCGCTCCGGAAGGTGTCGCCGCGGTGGTGCCGTCGGCGCGGGGTGCCCGGGTGCCGTCAGCGTACCCCTGCAACCGCAGGCGGCGCCGTGCCGATTCCCACAGTGACGGAGCCGACCCTCACTCCGTGGTGCCGGGCTCCTCGGCTTCGGACTGCTCGGCCTTCTTCGCCTCGGCCGCCCGCTCGGCGGCGACGCGCTCGGCCTCGGCCTGCTCGGCGGCGGCGAACACATCGGGCAGGCGGCCACCGGAGGCGTCGATCAGTTCACGCAACCGGTCGTAGCCCACCGCGGGCAGCCGGACCTCGGAGTCGTCGGCCAGCCGTGCCTTCACCGCGCCACGCTTGGGAATGCTGATGCCCTTGACCTGTGCCCAGTCGAGGTGCTTCGTGCCGACCATCGTGCTCAGGTCCAGGCCCGCGTCGGAGATCGTGGTGTGCGTCCGCACGACCCACCAGATCGCCACGAGCGGGAGCAGCAGCAGCCACCACAGTCCCGCCGGCCAGCCGACGAACGGGAAGAACACGCAGAAAGCGAGCACCAGCACGCCGATGTAGGCCAGGCGCGGCACCCCGATGACGTGCACGCCCGGCGTGGGCGTGGTCGACCTGCGCGGCACCAGCAGCCAGACGACGACCGCGGTGGGCACGATCAGCCCGATCCGCAGGCCCAGCGACCAGTCCTGCACGGTGCCGACGACGACGAAGATCAGGTACGCGAGCACCACCGCGGCGATGGCCGCGAGCCTGCCCGGGCTCGCCGAGCGCAGGCCGCCGGGTCGCGAGGAGCGACCCGTATCGGTTCCCTCGGCGGCGGTGTGGGACGATTTAGCCGGTGGCACGGACTGATGCGGTGATGACACCCTCCTATCCTCGCATCCTGGTACACGGACCCACGCAACCACTCACGTCCCACATAATGGGACGCAGAGAGTAGTCTGTTTGACTCTTCGGCTCACGCGCGCCTAACGTCGTGCTCGTGAATCGAACCGAGTTGCTCGTAATCGGCCGGCGCGTCCAGCGTTGAGCCTGACTGCCTGAGTCGAATACGTCAGCTCGCGTTGCGACGCGCCACCCTCGAACAGCCATGGCTGGTCGGGGGCTTTTTTGTGTTCGGGCATTACCCGACGCGGCGGGTCGCAAGGCACCGCGTGTCAGGCACACCAAGTGTTGTCCGGGGTCAGAACGACAAAGTTAGGAACGAAGACGGTGAGTGCACCAACCGCACGGCCCGGGCCATCGGCCCGCAGGTCAGCGCCTTCAGCGGGACAGTCGAACCAGACTGGTAACCCGGCGACCAACCCCACCCGCCGCCAGGTCGCGCCCGAGCGCGTCACCGGCGCGCAGTCGGTGGTCCGGTCCCTCGAAGAGCTCGACGTCGACACCGTATTCGGCATTCCCGGCGGCGCGGTCCTGCCCGTCTACGACCCGCTGTTCGATTCCACCAAGGTCCGCCACGTCCTGGTGCGTCACGAGCAGGGCGCCGGTCACGCGGCGACCGGCTACGCGCAGTCCTCGGGCAAGGTCGGTGTGTGTATGGCCACATCGGGCCCCGGCGCCACCAACCTGGTGACCCCGCTGGCCGATGCCCAGATGGACTCGGTCCCGATCGTGGCGATCACCGGTCAGGTGCCGTCGAGCCTGGTCGGCACCGACGCGTTCCAGGAAGCCGACATCTCCGGCATCACCATGCCGATCACCAAGCACAACTTCCTGGTCAAGGACCCGATCGACATCCCGCGCATCCTGGCCGAGGCGTTCTACCTCGCCGCCTCGGGCCGTCCCGGCGCCGTCCTGGTCGACATCACCAAGGACGCTCTGCAGGCCCAGACCACGTTCTCGTGGCCGCCGGAGATGCGGCTGCCCGGCTACCGTCCGGTCACCAAGCCGCACGGCAAGCAGGTGCGCGAGGCCGCCAGGATGATCCTGGAGTCCAAGTCGCCGGTGCTCTATGTCGGTGGCGGTGTCATCAAGTCCGACGCCTCGGCCGAGCTGCTGGAGCTGGCCGAGCTGACCGGCATCCCGGTGGTCACCACCCTGATGGCGCGGGGCGCGTTCCCCGACAGCCACACCCTGAACATGGGCATGCCCGGCATGCACGGCACCGTCGGCGCCGTGGCCGCGCTGCAGAAGTCGGACCTGCTGATCACCCTCGGCGCCCGCTTCGACGACCGCGTCACCGGTCAGCTGGACTCCTTCGCCCCCGACGCGAAGGTCATCCACGCCGACATCGACCCGGCCGAGATCGGCAAGAACCGCCACGCCGACGTCCCGATCGTGGGCGACGCGCGTGAGGTCATCGTCGAGCTGATCGAGACCCTCAAGGCCGATCCGCAGTCCGGCGCCGCCCCGCTGCTGAACCTGACCGAGTGGTGGGCCTACCTCAGCGGGATCCGCGACAACTACCCGCTGGGCTGGAAGACGCCCAGCGACGGTTCGCTCTCGCCGGAGTTCGTCATCGAGACGCTGGGCCGGCTGGCCGGTCCCGACGCCGTGTACTGCGCGGGCGTCGGTCAGCACCAGATGTGGGCCGCGCAGTTCATCAAGTACGAGAAGCCGCGCACCTGGCTGAACTCCGGTGGCCTCGGCACCATGGGTTACGCGGTTCCCGCGGCCATGGGCGCCAAGATGGGCACCCCGGAGAAGGAGGTCTGGGCGGTCGACGGTGACGGCTGCTTCCAGATGACCAACCAGGAGCTGGCCACCTGTGCCGTCGAGGGCGTGCCGATCAAGGTCGCGCTGATCAACAACGGCAACCTCGGCATGGTCCGCCAGTGGCAGACCCTGTTCTACGAGCAGCGCTACTCCAACACCGATCTCGGCACGCACACCCTGCGCATCCCCGACTTCGTGAAGCTGGCCGAGGCCCTGGGCTGCGTCGGCATCCGGGTGGAGAAGGAAGAGGATGTCGAGGCCGCGATCCGGCAGGCGCAGGCGATCAACGACCGCCCGGTCGTGATCGATTTCATCGTCGGCAAGGACGCCCAGGTGTGGCCGATGGTCGCCGCGGGCACCAGCAACGACGAGATCATGTTCGCCCGCGGCATCCGCCCGCTCTTCGACGAGGACGAGCAGGTCTCCGAGCCCGCCGTCATCCACGAGGCGATGGAGCGCGAGCAGGCGGCCTTCGAGAAGGGTTCCCAGGAATGAGCACCACCCACACCCTGAGCGTTCTCGTCGAGGACAAGCCGGGCGTGCTGGCGCGTGTCGCGAGCCTGTTCTCGCGCCGCGGCTTCAATATCGAGTCGCTGGCGGTCGGCGGCACCGAGATCCCCGAGATCTCGCGCATGACGATCGTCGTGACCGTCGACGATCTGCCGCTCGAGCAGGTCACCAAGCAGCTCAACAAGCTGATCAACGTCATCAAGATCGTGGAGCAGGACGCCGACGCCTCGGTGGCCCGCGAACTGATCCTGGTGAAGGTGCGGGCCGACGCGTCGGTGCGCACCCAGGTGATCGAAGCCGTGCAGTTGTTCCGCGCCAAGGTGATCGACGTCTCGCCCGACGCGCTGACCATCGAGGCCACCGGCACCCGGTCCAAGCTGGATGCCCTGCTGCGCATGGTCGAGCCCTACGGCATTCGCGAGATCGTGCAGTCGGGCGTGGTCGCAGTCGGACGCGGTCCGAAGTCGATCACGGCCACCCGCTAACTTTTACCCACCAGAAATTATCCAGAAGGGACTCCACAGTGGCAGTCGAGATGTTCTACGACGACGACGCTGACCTGTCGATCATCCAGGGCCGCAAGGTCGCCGTGATCGGCTACGGCAGCCAGGGCCACGCGCACTCGCTGAGCCTGCGCGACTCCGGTGTCGACGTCCGCGTCGGCCTCGCTGAGGGTTCGAAGTCGCGGCCGAAGGCCGAAGAGGCCGGTCTGACCGTCGGCACCCCCGCCGAGGTCTCCGAGTGGGCCGACGTGATCATGGTGCTGGCGCCCGACACCGCCCAGGCGTCGATCTTCACCAACGACATCGAGCCGAACCTGAAGGACGGCGACGCGCTGTTCTTCGGCCACGGCCTCAACATCCACTTCGGTCTGATCAAGGCTCCGGCCAACGTCACCGTCGCGATGGTCGCCCCGAAGGGCCCCGGCCACCTGGTGCGCCGTCAGTTCGCCGACGGCAAGGGCGTTCCGGCCCTGATCGCGGTGGACCAGGACCCGACCGGCGAGGGCCAGGCGCTGGCGCTGTCCTACGCCAAGGGCATCGGCGGCACCCGCGCCGGCGTCATCAAGACCACCTTCAAGGAAGAGACCGAGACCGACCTGTTCGGTGAGCAGGCCGTCCTCTGTGGTGGCACCGAGGAGCTGGTCAAGACCGGTTTCGAGGTCATGGTCGAGGCGGGCTACGCCCCCGAGATGGCCTACTTCGAGGTCCTGCACGAGCTGAAGCTGATCGTCGACCTCATGTACGAGGGCGGCATCGCGCGCATGAACTACTCGGTGTCCGACACCGCGGAGTTCGGTGGCTACCTGTCCGGTCCGCGCGTCATCGACGCCGACACCAAGGAGCGCATGAAGGCGATCCTCAAGGACATCCAGGACGGCACCTTCGTCAAGCGCCTCGTCGCCAACGTCGAGGGCGGCAACAAGGAGCTCGAGGGTCTGCGCAAGGAGAACGCCGAGCACCCGATCGAGGTCACCGGCGCCAAGCTGCGCGGCCTGATGAGCTGGGTCGATCGCCCGATCACCGAGACCGCGTAAGTTCTCGCTGTTCGCTGTCGAAGGGCCCGTTCGCCGCGCGCGAGCGGGCCCTTCGCCATCGATTTGCCGATCGGCCGCTGAGGTCGGGTTCGGCGCGCGTCCTTGCTGTTGATCACCGATAGCGCGAGACTTGCTCGATGACGAATCAGACGGTGGAGGACTTCGCGGACGAAGCGGTCGCACAGGGCAAGGCGGCGCGCAAACGGATCTCGCGCTCGGAACTGGGGGAGTGGGGCGCGGGGCCGGACCGGGAGGATCCGGTCACCATTCTGGAACGTCAGGCCATGACCAGGGTGCCGGAGCTGGTGCCCATCCGGTATGCCCGGATGAGTCTGTCCCCGTTCACCTTCCTGCGCGGCGCGCCCGCGATCATGGCGGCGGATCTGGCCAAGAGCGCCAACACCGGCCTGACGGTGCAGCTCTGCGGTGACGCCCACCTGTCGAACTTCGGGCTCTACGCCTCGCCGGAGCGCAACCTGGTCTTCGACGTCAACGATTTCGACGAGACCCTGCCCGGTCCGTTCGAGTGGGACGTCAAACGCCTCGCGGCCAGTGTCGCCGTGGCCGCTCGCGACAACGGGTGCGAGGACGATCGGGCCGCCACCGCCGTCGAAGCCGCCGCCCGCGGCTACCGCGAGGCCATGCACATGCTCGCCGAGGCCGACAGCATGTCGGTCTGGTACGAGCGGGTCGACGCCGAGCAGGTCTACGACCTGATTCAGAAGCCGAAGGTGCGCAAGAAGCTCGACCGTGCCATCAGCACCGCCCGCGGTAAGACGAGTCTGCAGGCGCTGAACAAGCTCACCGAGCCCGACGCGAACGGTATTCCACGCATCAAGAACCAGCCGCCGCTGCTGGTGCCGATCGAGGTGCCGGACGAGAAGATCATCAAGGAGGTCTTCGCCGACTTCCGCCGTAGCCTGCCCGACGAGCGCCGGATCCTGCTCGACCGGCACCGCCTGGTGGATCAGGCGATGAAGGTGGTCGGTGTCGGCAGCGTCGGCACCCGGTGCTTCATCGCGTTGATGATGGACAAGGAGACGGGCAGCCCGCTGTTCCTGCAGCTCAAGGAGGCCGAGACCTCGGTGCTGGCGCCGCACCTGAATCCGAGCAAGTATCACCACCAGGGGCATCGGGTGGTGGTCGGGCAGCGATTGATGCAGTCGGCCAGCGATGTCTTCCTGGCCTGGGCGACCGGGCCGGCCGGCCGGTTCTTCTACATGCGGCAGCTGCGCGACATGAAGGGCTCCGCCGACGTCGCCAATCAGACCCACAGCGAGCTGGCCCAGTACGCGGAGCTGTGCGGCTCGGTGCTGGCCCGTGCGCACGCGCGCTCCGGCGATCGCGTCGCCATCGCCGCCTACCTCGGCAAGGGCGACGTTTTCGATCGCGCGATGGGCGAGTTCGGCCTCGCCTACGGCGACCAGACCCTCGCCGACCGCCACTCTCTGCTCGCCGCCATCGACTCCGGCCGCATCACCGCGGCCCCGCACGCCTACTGAGGTCCTCGCCGCCTACACTGGTTACCGATGAGTAAGTTCTTTGCCTCGGTGGACCAGGTGCAGGACCGGCTGACCGCGGCCGGCTACCTGCCGTCCCCCGACATCGCGACCGCGGTCTTCCTGGCCGATCACCTCGGCAAGCCCCTGCTGATCGAGGGGCCCGCGGGTGTCGGCAAGACCGAGCTCGCCAAGGCCGTCGCCGCGGCGGTCTCGGCCGAGCTCATCCGCCTGCAGTGCTACGAGGGCATCGACGAGGCCCGCGCGCTCTACGAGTGGAACCACGCCAAACAGCTGCTGCGGATCACCGCGACCTCGGGGGAGACCTGGGAGGGCACCCGCGACCACGTCTTCACCGAGGAGTTCCTGCTCGCCCGTCCGCTGCTGGCCGCCATCCGCAACCCCGATCCGACGGTGCTGCTGATCGACGAGCTCGACAAGGCCGACGTGGAGCTGGAGGGCCTCCTGCTGGAGGTGCTCGGCGATTTCCAGGTGAGCATTCCCGAGCTCGGCACGGTCACCGCCGTGCGCAAGCCCTTCGTGATCCTCACCTCCAACGCCAACCGCGACCTGTCCGAAGCGCTGAAGCGGCGCTGCCTGTACCTGCACATCGACTATCCGGCGGCCGAACTGGAGAAGGCGATCGTCCGGCTCAAGGTGCCCGAACTGGACGCGGACCTGACCGAGCCGGTCGTGGCGACCGTGAGCGCGTTGCGGCAGCTGTCGCTGCGCAAGGCACCCTCGATCGCGGAGACCGTGGACTGGGCCAAGACCCTGGTCGCGCTGGGTAGCCGCACGCTCAGCGCGGGCGTTGTCCGCGCCACCCTGGGCGTGCTGCTGAAGTACCAGTCCGATCATCGGGTGGCGATCGAACGGCTCGGTCTCGACGATCGGACCGACGGCAGCGTGGCCCGATGACCGGCGCCGTGGCGTGGTGACCATCGTGGCGGCGCACGGCGGTGTCGAAGCACCGATGTCGGATCGCCTGGTCGGCTTCGTCGGGCTGTTGCGCGAACACGGCATCCACGCGGGCCCCAGCGAGACCGTCGACGCCGCGGCGACGATCGTCGCCCTCGGCACCGCAGACTCCCGGGTGCTGCGCTCGGGCCTGGCCGCCTGCCTGCTGCGCCGCAACGGCCAGCGCGCGGTGTTCGATCAGCTCTTCGATCTCTACTTCCTCGACGGCGCCCGGCCGGTCGCCGTGGCGGACGAGGATGCCGATCCGCTGCGCGAGCGGGTCATCGCGGCGCTGATTCAAGGCGCCGACACCGCCGAACTCGCCAGGGAGGCGCTCAATACCTTCGGTGCCTACGGTGGCGCGGGGGAAAGCGCGGGCCGGGTCACCTCGGCGTCGGGCGCGGGCTGGTCGTCGTATCTGACGATGAAATCGCTGCGCCCGGACGAGATCTCCGAACAGGTCGCGCAGACCATGGGCGGGACAGGCCAGTTCGACGCGGCAGTGCACACGATCGAGGCACGTCGCCGGGTGGAGCAGTTCCGTGCGCAGGTGCAGGCCGAGGCCCGGTTGCGCTCGGCGCAGCTGCGCGGCACCGACTACATCGCGCGCCGCGGCGTCGAATCCGGCGCGGACAGTACCGATTTCCTCGGTGCTCGCGAGCAGGACCTGGCCGAGATGCGGCGTCTGGTGCATCCGCTGGCCCGCAAGCTCGCCACCCGCCTGGCGGTGCGCCGCAAGAAGGCCGTGCGCGGGCAGATCGACCTGCGCCGCACCCTGCGCCGTTCGATGGCCACCGGTGGTGTCCCCATCGATCCGGTGCTGCGGGCCCGCCGCCACGGCCGCCCCGATCTCGTCGTGCTGGCCGATGTCTCGGGTTCGGTGACCGGTTTCGCCGAGTTCACCCTGCAACTGGTGCAGGCCCTGCAGGACCAGTTCAGCCGGGTCCGCAGTTTCGGCTTCGTCGACGTGTGCGCCGAGATCACCGACTACTTCACCCCCGGTGAACCACCCCCGGCCGGCTTCGCGCGCGAGATCGTCCGCGACGCCGGCGTGGCCCGCTTCGGCTCCAGCAACTACGGCGAGGCCTTCCAGGGTTTCGTCGACCACTACCTCGACGCCCTGGGCCCACGTACCTGCGTGCTCATCCTCGGCGATGCCCGCACCAACCGCACCGACCCGAATCTGGCCGCGCTGCAAGCGATGACCGAACGGGCCAAGGCGGTGTACTGGCTCAATCCGGAGCCGTCGCGCTCGTGGTCGACCGGTGACTCGGCCGCCCACGTCTACACCGACATCGTCACCATGCACGAATGCCGCACGGTGCGGCAGCTGGCCGAGGTGATCGGCCGGCTGCTGCCCGCGTGAGTTCGCGTCCGGTCAGCGCGGGCTGAGCCGCACCACCGCGTACTCGTGCTCGCTCTTGGCCTGGTACTTGCCGTACCGGGGCTGCGCGGCGGTGATGGACTCCCAGGCCGTGGCCCGCGCCGCGCCGGTCAGCACGCGCGGGGTGACCGGCAGCGGTGCCTCGCCGGGCAGCTCGATGGTGGCCTGGTCCGGGTGTGCCATCAGGTTGAGATGCCAGTCGGGGTGGCCGTTCTTGCCGCCCGAGGCCACCAGCAGCCAGGAGTCGCCGTCGGCGAACCAGGAGATCGGCGTCTGTCGCGGTTCGCCGCTGCGGCGGCCGATGGTGTGCAGGATCAGCACGTCCATGCCCATGAAGGTGCCGTGGCCCGAGCGGACCTTGCGGTTCATCCTGGCGTTCATCCGGTGCTGCATCCACCGGGAGAAACCCCCGTGCGAGCTCTTCTTGTGGGACTGGTTGGTGGTCATCTCGAAGGTTCCTTTCGGTGGATCAGGGGGGTGAACGGGGCTCAGCCCCAGGCGCCGGCGATCTGGCGGGTGGTGGCGTTGAGCCGGTTGAACATGTTGGTGACGCCGATCATCAGCACGATCGAGGCGAGCTGGCGCTCGTCGAAGTAGCTGGCGGCCGCGTCCCAGATCTCGTCGGTGACGGCGTTGGGACGGTCGGCCAGGCGGGTCGCCGCCTCGGCCAGCTCGAGGGCGGCGCGCTCCTCGTCGGTGAAGTACGGGGTCTCCCGCCAGGCGACGACGGTGGCGAGGCGATCCTCGCTGACGCCGGCTTTGCGGGCGGTCTTGGTGCCGCCGTCGACACAGGCGCTGCAGCCGTTGATCTGGCTGACCCGCAGGTGCACCAGCTCCAGGATCTCGCCGTCGACGCCGCCGGTCTGCACGGCCTTGAGGACCTGCTGGATCGGGCCCATCGCGTCGGTGAGGACCATGGCCGGGTTCTGCATCCGAGACTGCATGTCGTTCTCCTTGTTTCCCGTTGTTCTCCGCTGCTTGCGGTGTGACCCAATAACAGCCCGTCGTGCGCCGGAAAACGATGGCTGTGGGACACTGTGGGACAGTGGAAAACGGCCCTGACCTCCCGATTGTCCTCGGGAAACTTCCTGATCCGGGCCGGGACAGCGACAGTGGGAAACGGTGGTTGTGCAACAGCAGACGGCGAAGGCCTACCCGCAGGACGAACTCGCGGCGCGCCTGCGCCTGATCCAGGAGCTGTCGGGCCGCGGCGTGCGTGCGCTGGCTCGCGACACCGGGCTGAGCTCGTCGTCGTTGTCGCGCTACCTCAGCGGGCAGACGGTGCCGCCGTGGCCCGCCGTGCTGGAACTGTGCCGCCTGGTCAAACGCGATCCGCGTCCGCTGCGCCCGCTCTGGGAGCGCGCCAACAACCCGCTGCCCGCGCCGCCGAAGACCAGTCGACAGGTCGCGCCGCCGAGCCCGCCCGCCGACGCCCCACCGCCGCCGCGTAACGACCTGCCCCGCGACGTCCCCGACTTCACCGGCCGGGAACAGGCGCTGGCCGATGTCCTGGCCGCCGTCCGGGCCGACCGCGTGGTCGCCATCGACGGCATGGCCGGCGTCGGCAAGACCTCCCTCGCCGTGCACGCCGCGCACCAGCTGACGGCCGACTACCCCGACGCCCAGCTCTATCTCGACCTGCACGGTTTCACCGACGGCCGTCAGCCGCTGGACCCCGACGCCGCCCTGCGTGCCCTGCTGGCCGCCCTGCAGGTGCCCTCGGAGAAGGTGCCGCAGGACGGTGGCGTCGAGTTGCGGGCGGCGTGCTGGCGCTCGGAGCTGGCCCGGCTGCGCGCGGTGGTCGTGCTCGACAACGTCGCCGACGCGGCGCAGGTCAGCCAGCTGCTGCCGGGCGCGGGCGAGTCGGTCGCCATCATCACCAGCCGCAATCGGCTGCTCGAGCTCGACGAGGTGCCGCCGGTGACCCTCGACGTGCTCACCGCCGAGGAGAGCGCCGAACTGCTGGTCCGTGCCAGTGGTGACGCGCGCGGACCCGACGGCAGGCTCGCGCGGGAGCCGGAGCAGGCCGCGGAGGTGCTGCGGCTGTGCGGCAATCTGCCGCTGGCGTTGCGGCTGGCCGCGGCCCGGTTGCGGCATCGTCCGGGCTGGTCGGTCGGCATCCTCGTCGAGCGAATGGCCGAGGGCGCCACCGAATTCGACACCGCGTTCGGCATGTCGGTGCGTCAGCTCAACCGGGATCAGCGCCGTCTGTTCCGGCTGCTCGGCCTGATCCCCGGCTCCACCTTCACCGACTATGTCGCCGCCGCCGTCGCCGACGTGCCGCTGCGCACCGCGCGCACCATACTCGAGGATCTCCTCGACGCCCACCTGGTCCAGCAGCCGGCCGAGGGCCGCTACCGCCTGCACGATCTCGTCCGGCAGCACGCCCGCCACGCCACCTTCGAACACGATTCCGACGCCGACCGCGAGCGCGCGCTGGGCCGGGTCCTGGACTACTACGTGCACACCGCGGCCGCCGCCGACGCCGCGATGCCGTTCCTGTCGCCCACCCGCCCCGTCTCGGCGGGCTCGCCTCCGGCCGACCTACCGACCTTCCCCGGCCGCGACGCCGCGTTCTTCTGGTTCGTCTCCGAGTACACCAACCTGATGGCAGTGTTCTACGCGGCCGTCGAGGTGGGCGCGAACGTCCACGTGTGCGAGCTGCCGCGCTTCATGCGCGCGTTCTTCGCCCGGCGGTGCGGCACCACCCACCTCAATGCCCTGTTCGAGCAATCCCTGACCGCCGCACAGCATCTCGGTGACCCCCGCCAGCTCGCCGAAGCGCACAGCGACCTGGGTTTCGCCCGCTACAACGCGGGCCGGATGACCGAGGCGGCCGCCGCCTACGCCGCCGCCGCCCCGCTGGTCGCGGCCGCGGGCGACCCGCTGCCGCGCGCCGAGCTGACCATGCGCTGCGCCCAATTACGCTGGGACGAAGGCGATACCGAGGAACCACTCGAACTGTTCCGCCAGGCCCGCGACCTCTACGCGAGCAGCGGTTGCCCGATGAGCGCCGCCGACGCCATGGCCAGCGAGGCGTGGGCCATGCTGCAGCTGGGCCATCGCGAGCAGGCCGCCGAGCTGGCCCGCGAGGCGCTGGCGGTCCCCGCCGACAATCCGACCTGGCCGCCGTCGCTGCAGGCCCAGATCACCCTCGGTGTCGCGATCGCCGCCGACGCGCCGGAGGAGGCGCTCGCGCACCTGAGCAGCGCGCTGGCCTCGGCTCGCGCCGACGGCCACAAGCACAACGAGGCCTGGTGCCTGAACTGCCAGGGCGTCGCGCTGCGCCGGATGGGCCGCTACGAACAGGCCCTCGCCAGCCATCGGGAGGCGTTCGCCCTGCTCGACGACCTGTTCGAGGAGCACTGGAAGATCCACTTCCTCAACGGCTACGCCGAAACCTGCCGGCTGGCCGGTCTTCCCGACGAGGCGTTGCGCCTGTACCGGCAGACCCTGGAGCTGGCACCGAAACTCGGCTACCGCCTCGCCGAGGCGCTCGCGCACCAGGGCATCGCCGACGTGCTCGAACCCACCGACCCGGACGCCGCCGCCGAGCATCGCGCGGCGGCCCAGGCCATCCAGTCCGAGCTCAGCCCATCGACTTCGCTCCATCCAGCGATTCCCGAATGATGTCGGCGTGGCCGGAGTGCTGCGCCGTCTCGGTCATGATGTGCATGAACACCCGGCGCGCGCTCCAGCGTCCGCCGGGCTCGAACCACGGCGCCTCCGGCAGCGGCTGAGACACGTTCAGGTCCGGCAGCGTGCGCACCAGCTCGTCGGTGCGCGCGGCCACCTGCTCGTACTCGGCCAGCACGCCCGCGAGGGTCTCGTCCGGCAGCAGCACGAACTTGTTGCTCCACTCGGCGATCTCCGCCTCGCTCATCGAGGAGAAATCGGGTCCGGCCGCGGGCCCCTCGACGATGAACTTCGCCCAGTTCGCCTCGACCGCCGCCACGTGCTTGATCAGCCCACCCAGGGTGAGCTCGCTGGCGGTGGTCCGCATCCGGGCCTGCTCGTCGGTCAGCTCGCGGGTGGTGAAACGCAGGAAGTGGCGGTGCTTGGCCAGCATCTCCAGCAGGTCGGTGCGCTCGGTGTCGAGGAGGGGGGAAGCGGTGGTGGTCATGAGCTGGTTTCCCTTCGTTGTCGGTATGAAAGCCAAGGTAGAACCCATTGCGGTCACTTTCTGTCCGCAATGTGCGCGAGAATGGAAAACATGGCCGACACGAGCGCTCGCACCCTCCGTCTGCTGTCTCTGCTGCAGACCCATCGCTACTGGCCGGGCACGGAACTGTCCGAGCGGCTCGGTGTTTCGCCACGGACGCTGCGCCGCGACATCGATCGTTTGCGTGAGCTCGGCTATCCGGTGGACGCCCGGCCCGGCGTCGACGGCGGCTACCAGCTCGCCGCGGGCGCCGCGCTCCCGCCGCTGGTCCTCGACGACGACGAGGCCGTCGCCATCACCGTCTGCCTGCAAGCCGGCTCCCAGGGCGCGGGCGACGGCCTGGCCGAGCCGTCGGTCCGCGCCCTGGCCAAACTCGTCACTGTCCTGCCCACCCGCCTGCGCCGCCGGGTCGACGCGCTGCGCGCCATGACCGTCTCCGCCGGCTGGAACGCCGTCCCGCTCTCCGACGTCGACCCGGCCGTGCTCACCGACCTCGCGCTGACCTGCCGCGGCGAGGAACGTCTCACTTTCACCTACACCGCCGCCGACGGCCGCACCAGCGCGCGCGAGGTGGAACCGCACCGCCTGGTCTCGCTGGGCCGCCGCTGGTATCTCGTGGCCTACGACCTGACCCGCCACGACTGGCGCAACTTCCGCGTCGACCGTCTCACCGACTCCCGCGCCACCGGCATCCGGTTCCGCCCCCGCGACCTGCCCGCTCCGGACGCCGTCACCTTCGTCCGCGACGGAATGGGTTCGCGCCGAACGGGGTACACCGTCACCGCCGAGATCGAAGCGCCCGCCCTCGACGTCCACGCCCGCGTCGGCCGCTGGTGCGCCGTCACCGCGCTGCCCGCCGACCGCTCCCACATCGAGATGACCGTCGACAACCTCGACTGGCCGATCCTGTTGCTGGGCAAGGTGGAAGCCGAGTTCCGCGTCCTCGGCCCGCCGGAACTGACCGAGCGGCTGGCGGAATGGGGATCACGGTTCCGCGCCGTGTCGTAGTCCTCAGCTTCGGGTCACGCAGGGGTGATAGTCGGCGGAACCGGGCTCGATGGCATCGGGCGACACCGTCGCCAGCGTCACCAGCGCCGCGTACAGGCCGACCCCGACGAGCGCGAGCCCCGCCACCGGAATCGCCCCCACCTTCCACCGCGCGTCGCCGCGCGTCAGCGACACGATCAGCCCGGCCAGCAACACCACGGTGCCGATCAGCAACCCGGCCCCGAGCGAGTTCAGCAGCACCGCCCCGCCGGGAACGTCGACCGCCACCGCGCAGTGCGTCGCGAGCAGCTTTCGCTCTCGCTCGTCCAGCAGATGGTCCGCCGCGATCAACGCGCCGACCGCGCCACAGAATGCCGCCACCGCGGCACCGAAGAAGACCAACGGCCCGCGTGTCATTACCCGAACTCCTCGCATCGAAATGATGCGCTCATTCTGGGTATCCCACACCGCCGCTGGCAATTCCGCGCACAGCAGGGGCCTGCCCCCACGGGGAGAGCAGGCCCCGATCGATCAGTCGCAGCTACCGAAAGCGCCGTGCGGCAGCAGCTGATGCAGCCACTTGCGCAGCGGGTTGTGTCCGAGGTGCAGCCCGTTGTCGTGGTCGTGCCAGCCGCGGTCGACGAACTCGGCCGCAGCGGGCGGCTGCGCCGCGTGCGCGCCGGCCGGACCGGCGATACCGACGAGCGGGAGGGCGAGGAACGCGCCGGTCAGCGCGAGTCGGAGCAGGCGACGGTGGGATTGTTTCGAGCTCACAGGTGAATCCTTTCGAACCAGATCGTGCAGGCCTACACCCTGCCCCAGATTCCCGCCGCTGTCGTCCCCTGATCTGTCAGGCCCGGTATCCGTCCTGCGGACGATGATCCTGCGGTGGTCCAGTGGGGCGCTGATATCCCTGTGGTGCCCCCTGATTCGGTGCCGGGCTGTCGGGCCGCTGCGCGTCGGGCCGCAGCGGTGCGCTGGGGTAGGGCGTGGGCTGGGCTCCCGAGTGCAGCGCACCGAGCGCCGGTTGGGCGCCCGCATGCGGGGCGCCGGGAGCTTGCTGCCGTCCTGCATCAAGTGCGTCGGGAACGGGCGGCATGCCGGGATATGGTGCACCGCCGGTGAACTGGGCCCCCGGAGGCTGGGCGTGGAGCGCTTGATGCGGTGCGCCCGGCCCTGGTCGGCCCGGCACACCGGCCATCGACGGTATGCCGGGATGCCTGCCCAGCTCCCGCGTCCCCCTACCGCCGGGCGGTCGGGCCGCCCTGCACCACCGCCGGGTCGACGGCAGCACCGCGAGCACGAACGCCACCACCGGAAACACCAACAGCAGCACCGACACCATCCACGGCACACTGCGCTCCACCGAGAACAGCCCGTTGAACACCGACTGCCCCAGCACCGCGTCCAGGTGACGCCCGATCGACAGGTCGTACTGGATCAGCTGGACCGCGGTCGACATCGCCGTCACTACATACGCGCCCAACGTCCCGACGCTTCCCAGCGCCACCAGTGTGGGCCCCGCCCCACGTCGCCGGAACAGCAGAATCGCCCCCACCGACAGCGACACCGCGGACAGCACATCGACCAGCAAGGTCGCCCCGGATACCACCGACACCCACCCCGGCGCGATCCCCCACCCGAACACCCCGGTCTCGCTCCGCACCATCCTGAACAGCCCGAACAGCACCCCCACGGCCCCGGCGATTCCCCCGAGCAGCGCGAGCACCGCCGCCACCACGGCCGTCCCGCCACTGGCAGGCCGCTGATCGGCAACCCTGTACATCCGCTCCTCCTCGCTGTTTCCGGTCGACCCCACCCTCTCCCGGATTCGCCCCGCTGTCTCGTCCACCGACACGCATCCAGCCCACGAGTGAGCCCGCCGCCCTACCCAGTTACCCGGACTGGCGGTCGAATACACGAAGCCCCGGATCCCGTAGCCACGATGGTGTGGCGGTGCACTCGCTCTGTTTCGCGTGCCCTGCGGGAGCGAAGTCCGTCGAATGCGACCACCTCCGTTCGCCGGTAGACCTCGGTGAGGGGCTTCGTGTACTCGCGAAGGCGAATTCGGAGAAGTCGCTGATGTGGGCGATCGTCCTGTTGGTGGGTTCTCCGGAGGCCGTCGCGGCGGCCCGCCGGTGTAACGAGGCGGCCGGCGAGGCACCTCTGTCATCAGCCGTTGCGATACCGCTGCATCCGCCGCCGCCGGAAGAACAACTGATCGACCGCGACCGGATCGACCGCGGCCGTGATGTCCGCCAACCGAGTGTCGTAGTGATGCTCGTGGATGCACCGATGCAGATGTGCCCGCCGCTCCGGCACCAGATCCGACCACACCGCGCCGAAACGCCCCTGCGCCTCCGGCCCCGACACCGCGACCAGATCGAGAAGCGCAGGCCAGGAACTGGTCTCGGTGGCGTGCGCCGGCAATTCCGCGACCGTCGCGTCCGACAGTGCCGCCAGCGCGTACCCGACCACACCCCGGATGGTGTCGTCCATCCGCGACATCAACGTGAACAGCCCCCGCCAGCTCCCCACATCACTGCGATCGTCGAGCGGCGCGACCAACCCGACGCCCACCCCCGGATCGGTGAACACCGAATTCCCCACCAGCGTCCACAACCCGAGCGGCGTGAGATGCCCGACCACCGTGAGGAACTCGGGCACCGCGCCCACCTCGATCGCGTTGCGCACCAGATTCGCGACCTCCCGCTGCGGCGCGCTACCGAACAGCACGTCGCCGACCCGGCTGATCACATCCGGCGCGCACCGCGAGAACACCGACAGCGCGGCGTGTTGCAGCGCGGGCCGCCCCGCCATCACCGCCTGCGCCATCCGCGGAATCCGCCGATGCGGCCCATCGAGCAACTGCCGGATCACCGAGCTCAGGATCTCGGAATCGTAGGAGTACGCGGCGGAGTGGATCAGCCCCGCGTCGTCGTGCACGTCCGCCTCGACCGCGGCGATCAGCTCCGGTGTGGCGCACGCCAGGAACGGCCCCGCCGTCACGTAGTCACACCGCCGCAGCAGCTCGTTGACGATCTCGACTACCGGCCCCGGCGGCGCCACATCCGCCAGCTGCGCGATCGCCCGCGGATCCAGGTAGGGCGCGCAATCCGCCGCGTACCCCGGATCGAGCATCATCAACGTCTCCGCGGCCTTGACCGGATGTTCCACCCCCACCGACCCCGCCGCCCGCCCGGTCGTCATCGGCGGAACCAGCCGCTGCACCAACGGAATCGAGATCGACAGCGGAATGAACGGCACCAGCGCGCTGATCCGCCGAAACGTCTCGGTGTGCTGATCGAACAGCACCCCCGCGATCTGCTGCTGCAACTCGTGCAACCGATCGGCCCCCAGATACCGCAGATGCTGCACCCGCTGAGGATGAACATGCAGCGTGCGAGCCAGCAGAATCAACTGCGCCCGCGTAGTCAGATCCGTCATCTGCCGCCGAACATGATCTTCTTCGTCACCGCGCGAAACGGCCGGGGCAACGCCCCCAACATCGAGTCGATCGACTTGTCCAACGCCTTCGCCTCGAACGTCACCGCCGCCCGCATCAACTCGAACAAGTCCCTGGCCTCATCAGCAGGCAAACTCTGTAGCGAGGGCAGCGCCACGGGCACGCCACCCTCACGGTCACTTCGATTCGTCATGTGACTCCTGGGTAACGCGAACTCACCCCCGAGGATGCCGCCTCCACCCGCCCCCGACCCCCAACTTCACGAAGATCTGTGCACAACAACGAAAACAACGACACGAATACATGTGAACCGACGTCCCACAGACGAAGTTTCCGCAAGATTCGCCTCTTGACAATGCCCAGAATGCCCGTCCTCGATGGTTCAGCCCGTCACGCAGGCGAATGAGGCGGTTTCGACAGCCGCGCAGGGTCTCGTCAGTCGACCTCGTCGTTGCCTGGTGACGCGAGGCTCGTCTGCACCGGGTGGATCGGCCACGCCACGTCCATGCTGCCGGCGAAGCGCTCGAACCGGAGTCCAAGGCGATCCTTCGACGGCCTATGAGATTCCTGGTCCGGTAGTACGGCCAAAGGGTGACCATCGAGTTCACGGAACCCGTGGGTGATGACCGGTCCGCTGTCGGTGGAATCTCTCAATGTCTCGCTGATGTGCACTCGGTAGTCGGGAGAGATGCCCAAAAGGTCCGCGTCATATGCGGCGTGGTGGATTTTGCAGAGGGCCAGTCCGTTGTCGACCACGGGGTTGCCGTCGGATTCGGCATCACCGATGATATGCGCGCCATCCAGCAAAGGCGGAAAATCCAATCGGCAGACGGCGCATCGCCATTGGTAGGCAACCAGCAGTCGACTCCGGAATTGTCGCTGATGTAGTCGACGCCGCTTTGTTTCCACGGAGTACCGCTTCTTGATCTCCGGATCATCGGTGAGTGCGTCAAGGTCGACGGGCTCATCTCCGGTATCGAGAGAGATGATGACTCGACGGTTCTCGGGGTCGTCCTCGACGATGTAGACCGGGAACACGGGCTTGTAGCGGACCACTGACCCAGCCTTGAATCCGCGATGCCAGATGACCGGGAGTTTCAGCTCGAATGCTCTGCGTAGCTTCGTGTTGTCACCGTCGGTGGACCCCTCTCGGTAGGCATACGCGAACAGCCCATCTCCCAGATCTACGTCCGGATAGCTACTATCCGGCGTCGATAGGATGGATAGCGTGGCCATGAGGTCCCGCGGGTTCCAGATGCCCTTGCTACGATCTGCAATCCTGCAATGCGCACCATCAAGTTCGAAATACTCGAGATCGCGACGCTGCAGGATCGGCTTCACTACGAGCAGTTCTGCCAACTGAATGAAGATTTGTTCGCGAAATGCTCGCTCTGCCCCGAGGTCCACACCGGAAGTTTGCCACATTGCGACGGGATGGCGTCAATTCGTCGCGCGGACCTTGATGGCGTCGTGGGAGATGAGGACGTCGTATTCGCCGGGGGTGGCGATGACGGCGTTGCCGTAGGCGGATTTGACGAAGGGGGAGGTGTACCAGGTGCCGGTGTTCATGTCTTCGAAGAAGTCTCGGTCGCTGCCGTTGAGCATGATGTGGTCCTGGTGGGTGGCTTTGCCGTCGAGGCGCTGGCCGTAGAGGCGGGTGATCTTGTAGCCGGAGTGGAAGCCGAGGGCGTTGACCCAGGGGTGGAGTTCGACGATGTTGGCTTGCAGGGCCCAGAGGTTGCCTTCGACGCGGTGGGTGGTGCGGGTGTCGACGGCGCCGTCGTCGTCGAAGAGGGTCAGTTCGATCTCGAGTTGGTCGGACTGTCCGGCAACGGGTTTCGCGGTGACGTGGGCGGCGGTGATCTCGCCGGTCAGGCCCAGGTAGGTCTGGAGGAGGGTGGCGATCCAAAGCAGGAGGGTGGCGACGAGGAGCAGGGCCAGGCCGGGGGCGCCACGGCCCAGGATGGTCTTGAGGCCGCCGCGGCGGCGGGCCGCGAGGGCGGCGGAGACGAGCAGGGCTACGGCGAGTGCGAGCAGGGCGAGCAGGCCGATCTGGGCGAACCCGAAGGTCACCGGGAAACTCATGTACCGGTTGTACCCCGAATTCGGCTGTAACAGGGGCGGTCTCGGTATCTCGGTAGGGTGAATTCGTGGACAAGTATCGGGTACTCGTCGGCGTTCATCTGGTGCTGCTCGACGGTGACGGGCGGGTGTTGTTGGGGCGCAGGCTCGCTACCGGCTTCGGGGACGGGTTGTTCCATGTGCCCGCGGGGCATCTCGAGGCGGGGGAGTCGGCGGTGGCGGGGTTGATCCGGGAGGCGCGCGAAGAGGTGGGCGTCGAGATCGACGCCGGGGACGTGGCATTCGCGCATGTGCTGCACAGCGACGAGCGGGTGCAGATGTTCTTCGTCGTGCGGCGCTGGCGTGGGGAGGTTGTCAATCGGGAACCGGAGAGGTGTTCGGAGCTGCGGTGGTTCGATCCGGCACAGCTCCCGGCGGAGATCGTCGAATACTGCGAGGTCGGGGTGCGGGCGGCGCTGGCCGGGCGGGTGTTCTCCGAGTTGGGCTGGGACTAGGCGGCTGGTCGGCGGCGCTGGATCAGCGCGATCGCGGCGGTGCAGGCGAGCGCGATGCCGATCGAGGCCGTCGCGGGGATCGGACCGCGGTCGACGTCGGCGGTGCGGTACCACGACGAGGAGTAGGCGAGGTGGCCGAATTCGTCGTCGCTCAACGCGACTCCGAGTGAGGGCACGAACAGGATCGACAGGCCGACGACGGCGGAGGTGGGACTCCCGGGGACCGCCGAGCCGACGCAGTATCCGCACACCGCGCCCAGCGCCAGACAGCCGACGGCGGCGTTGAGGGCCGCCGGCGGGTCGAGCAGGTCGGTGGCCAGCACGAATACCGACAGCGCGACCACGGTGGCCGCGGCGAGGATCGCGCGCGGTGCGCGCAGACCGACCAGCAGCCCGGCGCCGAGAGCGATCATGGTGCCCACGTCGACCAGGCCCGAGCGGGGCAGGGTGATGACGAGGCTGCCCGCCACGGCGAATGTGGTCATCAACAGCAGCAGGACGCCGTCGCGGTCGGGCAGGATCAGCGCGGCCGTCGTCGCGGCCGCCACGACGACGATCGCGCCGACGAGCACGTACGGGACGGTGATCTCGCGCACGGCCACCGCCAGCGACGCCGCCAGGATCGCCGAGAAGGCGATGACGGCGGCGAACACGGGCGCCAACGGGATCGCGGTGTCGAGGACCGGGCGCGGCGAGGTGGTGGTCGTCGCCGCGAAGTAGCCGAGGGCCAGGACGGTGGCCGCGATGAACCACAGCGGCAGGGTGCCGGCGAGGACGCCGTCGAAACCGGCCGAGGTCTCGTCGGTGGGCGCCTCGGTGAGGTCACCGAGCACGGTCGCGGCGGGCACGGCGAACAGGTACACCCCGCGCAACAGCGGGGCGGGCCAGACCGCGACGGCCAAGGCGCCCACCGCCATTCCGGCCAGGAGGGCGTCGACGAAGTTCAGGGTCGGCAGGGACAGGCCGGTGAAATGCGTGCTGTCGGCATTGCGGGCCAGGACCAGATGACTGAGCAGGATTCCCGCGAGCGCGACCAGTGCCGTCCACCGGGCCGTGCGCACGCTGCCGACGGCGACGGTGACCGCGGCGGTGATGACCGCGACGAACGCGCCGCCGGTCATCGCGCGCGGGATGTTGAACACCAGCAGGTCGACGTGGCGCGATTCGGCCAGAGCGGCGAAGCTGATCGGCAGCATGATGGCGAGGACGGCGACCGCGGCGGCCACGAACACCGTGACCGCTTCGGCAGCGGTCCGCAGCTCGGTGACGTTGGGCCGCCGGGTCATCGGGCGGCCCGCACGGGTGGTCGCGGGCTCTTCGGGCGTCGCGCGATGGGGGCGTGCACCGAATCTCCGTTCTCGCGACCGGCTGGGTCCGGGCGGACCTGCGAGGGAGTCTATCCAGGGCCGATGCGCGCGCGGGCGCACGTGAGGTCCGCCGCCGCCGTGTCGCGGACCGGTCACCTGCCCGGTGGTGCCGCCGGTCGCCGCCGCCCTGCTGCCGGTGCCGGACCCAGGCATGCGACGATGAACGAATCTGCATGTCAGGTAAATGATTCGGAAGGTCGGTCGATGCCGAACGGCGTTGTGAGCTGGTTCGACAGCGGTAAGGGATTCGGGTTCATCACCCCCGACGCGGGCGGGCCCGAGGTGTTCGTGGAATACACCGAGCTGGTCGGTGCGGGGTTCCGCACGCTACGGGCGGGTCAGCGGGTGGAATTCGGGGTCAGGGAGACCCGGCGCGGACCGGAAGCACAGCACGTGCGGGTCGTCTAGTGACCCCGACGGCATAGATCGCCGTGTGGTCGCGGCCGGCGAGACGACCGCGCTGACGATCAGCAGCCGGGCGCTGAGCCGGAGTGTCTCCCCGGGGTACGACAGATTCGGCCTAGTTCTGGCCGCTCGGCCAGAACCGGCTCGCGCGCTGACCGTGCACGGGCCGGGCCAGGTTGGGGTCCTCGGCCTCGGTGATGCCGACCTGCATGAGCAGGATCATGGTGACCATGCTGATGCCGATGATCAGCGGGGTGAGCAGCTGGGTCGCGGTGGCGCCGGTGGCGTGGGCGACGTGGGCGCTGGTGTGCGCGCTCATCGAGAACATGCCGGTGTAGTGCATGCCGCAGACGGCGACGCCCATCAGCAGGGCGGCGCCGATGGTGGCGACGATGCCGTGAACGTGCAGCGCGAACCAGAGCGCGGCGGTGGCGGCGACGACGGCGATGACCATCGACACGGCCACCACGAACGGGTCGTAGACGATCTCGATGTCGGTCTTCATCGCGTACATGCCGGAATAGTGCATCGCGCCGACCCCGAGTCCGGTGATCGTCCCGCCCACCGGGAGAGCCGCGCTGTCCCAGCTGCGCCGCACCACGATGGACAGTCCGAGCCACACCACTCCCATCGCGACGGCGGCGCTGAACAAGGTGATCGGGACGTTGTAGCGGATGGTCGCGCCGTGGACGGAAAACCCGAGCATCGCGATGAAATGCATGACCCAGATTCCGGTCCCGCCGAGGGCGATCGCGGCCGCGGTGAGCCAGCCGCCGTGAGTACCGGAAGCGCGCGAGCGAACCATGCAACGCAGTGCCAGCATCGACCCGAGGACCGACATGAGATACGCCAGCAGCGGGGTTACCCAGCCGTAGGTGAAATGGTTGATGTCCAGCACTGTCTACTCCTTGCGTGATTTCTCCGCGAGGTGTGCGATCCCTCACGATCTCGGAAAATACGCTGGTAGAAAATTTGCCGTACTGGGTTTCTCGAAAATGTCTAGGGTTGCTGACGGTGATACGTCACCGTGCCGTAGAGATGTCGATGGTGAACCGTGCCAGTCGGTTTGCTCGGCGCTACCCAGCTAATCCGGCATCCGTGCCGCAACTGCCTCGGCATACGCCGAGCATCCGCTTCGTTGCCCGCCGCGCCCGCTGTGTGACAGCACCAGGTGGCAGCATCGGGGGGTTGGGTTCCTCACAGTCCGCGAGCTCGAGTGTGGAGGAATTCGTCGGATCATGGCATTGTTGAAGCCGAGACCGGGACCGGACTATTAGGACCTGGCTCGTCTACAGAAGGTTTTGAAATGGCTCAGGGCATTGTGAAGTGGTTCAACAGCGAGAAGGGCTTCGGCTTCATCGCACAGGACGGCGGCGGACCCGACGTCTTCGTGCACTACTCGGCTGTTAGCGGCTCGGGCTTCCGCTCCCTCGACGAGGGTCAGCGTGTGGAGTTCGAGATCGGTCAGGGTCAGAAGGGCCCGCAGGCTCAGGACGTCCGCGTCCTCTGATTCTGCGCTTGACCAGCGTACGAACGTGAAGCTCCGCACCAGTAGGTGCGGAGTTTCTGCTATCTGGGGGCCAACGCCTCCGCCCGGAAGAACTCGTCGGTCACGGCGCGCGCCGCCGTCAGGTCCCGCGGCCCGCGCGCGACGAACTCCGCGGTCGCCACGCCGAACTCGGCGGTGATGAAATCGGTGATCAGGCGCGGCGGCTCGCCCGACCCCATCTCCCTGGTCCTGGACTTGAGCGCGGTCAGCTCGCCGATCGCGGCGACCAGGTCGGCGGGCAGCTCGCACTCGGCCAGCAGCGTCGGCAGGTGCATCGGCGCCACCGCCGCGCCGGGGTGCTCACGCAGCCAGCGCAGCGCCATCGCCGGGCGCAGCGAGTAGAACACCTTCTTCAAGCCGCCGTTGCGCTCGAACAGCGCCCACTGGCGCGCGCCCAGGTGCAGATAGTGCCGGGCGATCCGGTCGCGATCGGCCACCTGGTGGGCCACCTCGCGCAGCCGGGCGCGAAACGCCTCGTCGCCGCGATAGACGATGGGTGACATCAGCCACTCCACCAGCACCGCGTTGCCCCGCACCAGCAGGCGCAGGGCCTTGGCCAGGTCCCAGCCGTTCACGTCCAGCAGTCCCAGCAGCGGGGTCTCGATGACATCGCGGGTCGTCCACGGCGACAGATAGGTCTCGAGGCTCGCCACGTAGACGAAACGGCAGTCGTAGTCGGAGTCCGGTGAGGGGAAACCCCAAGCCCGGCTGCCGCTTTCGATGGCCAGGCGGATCGCTACGCCGTGCTCGGCCGCCACCCGGTCGAGCTCGGCGTCGACGGCGGCCACGACGGCCGGATCCATCGAGTCGGGGACGGTGCGCAAGGACATGGCGTGATGGTAGGCGGGGCGACGCCCAGGGTTCACCCGGTTTTTGGCAGGGGGGTAAGGGCATCCGAACCCCGGCGACTATTCTGGTCGGCGGTAACTGCCGACCCCCTTTCTTCCCCAGGAGTACCCCACAGTGAGCCAAGCAGGCCGTCCTGTAGTTCTGATCGCCGACAAGCTCGCCCAGTCGACCGTCGACGCGCTCGGTGACGGTGTCGAGGTTCGCTGGGTCGACGGCCCCGACCGCCCGGCGCTGCTCGCCGCGGTCCCCGAGGCCGACGCGCTGCTCGTGCGCTCCGCCACCACTGTCGACGCCGAGGTGCTCGAGGCGGGCAAGAAGCTCCAGATCGTCGCCCGCGCCGGCGTCGGCCTCGACAACGTCGACGTGCCCGCCGCCACCGAGCGTGGCGTGATGGTCGTCAACGCGCCGACCTCCAACATCCACACCGCCGCCGAGCACGCCGTCACCCTGCTGCTCGCCGCCGCCCGCCAGATCCCGGCGGCCGACGCGACCCTGCGCGAGAAGACCTGGAAGCGCAGCAAGTTCAACGGCGTCGAGATCCTCGGCAAGACCGTCGGCGTCATCGGCCTCGGCCGCATCGGCCAGCTGTTCGCGCAGCGTCTGGCGGCCTTCGAGACCAAGATCGTCGCCTACGACCCCTACACCTCGCCCGCGCGCGCCGCCCAGCTGGGCATCGAGCTGCTGAGCCTGGAAGAGGTGCTCGAGCGCGCCGACTTCATCTCCATCCACCTGCCGAAGACGCCCGAGACCAAGGGCATGCTCAACGCCGAGACGCTGGCCAAGACCAAGCCGGGCGTCATCATCGTCAACGCCGCCCGCGGTGGCCTGATCGACGAGCAGGCGCTGGCCGACGCCATCAAGTCGGGCCACGTGCGCGCCGCCGGCCTGGACGTGTTCGAGACCGAGCCGTGCACCGACAGCCCGCTGTTCGACCTGCCCGAGGTCGTCGTGACCCCGCACCTGGGTGCCTCCACCGCCGAGGCCCAGGACCGCGCAGGCACCGATGTCGCCAAGTCGGTGCTGCTGGCGCTGGCCGGTGAGTTCGTGCCGGGTGCGGTGAACGTCACCGGTGGCGCGGTCAACGATGTCGTCGCGCCGTGGCTGGATGTCGTGCGCAAGCAGGGCGCGCTGCTCGGCGCCATCGCCAACGAGCTGCCCGTCAGCGTCGAGGTGCAGGTGCGCGGCGAGCTGGCCTCGCAGGATGTGGCCGTGCTGGAGCTGTCCGCGCTGCGCGGGGTGTTCTCGGCGCTGGTCGAGGACCAGGTCACCTTCGTCAACGCCCCGGCGCTGGCCAAGGAGCGCGGCATCACCGCCGAGGTCACCACGGCCACCGAGAGCCCGAACCACCGCAGCGTCGTCGACCTGCGCGCCGTGTTCGGCGACGGCTCGACCCTGAACGTGGCCGGCACGCTGACCGAGCCGAACCTGGTCGAGAAGATCGTCAACATCAACGGCCGCAACTACGACATGCGCGCCGAGGGCCTGAACCTGGCCGTGCTGAACTACGGCGACAAGCCGGGCGCGCTGGGCAAGATCGGCACCAAGCTGGGCGAGGCCGAGATCGACATCCTGGCCGCGCAGCTGAGCCAGGACGTCGACGCCGAGGGCGCCACCGTGGTGCTGCGCGTCAACCGCGAGGTGCCCGCCGAGGTGCAGTCCGCGATCGCCGAGGCCGTCGGCGCCGCCAAGGTCGTCCTGGTCGACCTGGCCTGAATTATCGGAGCGCTGGCGCGCTCGAGGTCGCGGACTGTGTTTGTTGGAGCGCTGGCGCGCTCGAGGTCGCGGCCTCTCGGTCCCGGGGGGGGGGGGGGGGGGGGTGGGGGGGGGGCGGCGGGGGGGCCCCCCCCGGCGGGGGGGGGGGGGCCGGCCCGCCCCGCGCCGCTGCGCGGCGGGACCTTCCTCGAGGTCGGGTCGTGCGGGTTGCGTGGGGCGGGGCGGGATTGCCCCACCGCGCCCGGTGCGGGGGAGCAGGGGCAGGGACGCCGCGTAGCGTGGCGATGTTCGACGGATGACCGTCATCGTTCTGATTGGAGTCGGAAACTCATGAAGCTTGCAGTCATCGCCGGTGACGGCATCGGGCCCGAGGTCATCGCCGAGGCGCTGAAGGTGCTCGACGTGGTGGTGCCCGGTGTCGAGAAGACCGAGTACGACCTGGGCGCCGCACGCTACCACCGCACCGGCGAGATCCTGCCGGAGTCGGTGCTGCCCGAGCTCAAGCAGCACGACGCGATCCTGCTCGGCGCGATCGGCGACCCGTCGGTCCCCAGCGGTGTGCTCGAGCGCGGTCTGCTGCTCAAGACCCGCTTCGCGCTCGACCACCACGTGAACCTGCGCCCGTCGCGGCTGTACCCGGGTGTCACCAGCCCGTTGGCCGGTAACCCCGACATCGACTTCGTGGTCGTACGTGAGGGCACCGAGGGCCCCTACACCGGCACCGGCGGCGCGATCCGCGTCGAGACTCCGCACGAGGTCGCGACCGAGGTCTCGACCAACACCCGCTTCGGCATCGAGCGTGTCGTGCGCTACGCCTTCGCGACCGCGCAGGCGCGCCGCAAGCACCTGACCCTGGTGCACAAGAACAATGTGCTCACCTTCGCGGGGTCGCTGTGGCAGCGCACCGTGAACGAGGTCGCCGCCGAGTTCCCCGAGGTGCAGACCGCCTACCAGCACATCGATGCCGCCACCATCCACATGGTGACCGATCCGGGCCGCTTCGACGTGATCGTCACCGACAACCTGTTCGGCGACATCATCACCGACCTGGCCGCCGCCGTCAGCGGTGGCATCGGCCTGGCCGCCTCGGGCAACATCGATGCCTCGGGTGTCAACCCGTCGATGTTCGAGCCGGTCCACGGCAGTGCCCCCGACATCGCGGGCCAGTCCAAGGCCGACCCGACCGCCGCGATCCTGTCGGTCTCGCTGCTGCTCACCCACCTCGGCAACACCGAGGGCGCGGCCCGCATCGAGTCCGCCGTCGCCAAGGACCTGGCCTCGCGCACCGGGACCGCCTCCACCGTCGAGGTCGGCGACCGGATCGCCGCCATCGTCTGAGGACAGCAACGACCGAAGGCCCGTCCCGGTTTTGCGGGGCGGGCCTTCGCGTTGGGTGGACATTCGCTGTTATGTTGTGCCGCAGCATATTTCGATTTCGTGAAAAATGCTGCGGCACAGCTACTTTCCGGTGACCCGCGGGACCAGGGGAACAGCCGCGGCGGCGGCGATGGCGGCTACGGCGAAAGCGGCGGGGAAGCCGGTGGCGGTGATCAGGAGGCCGAAGACCGGTGGGACAGCGGCGATGGCGAGGTTCTGGCCGGTGTTCTGGACGCCCAGGCCGCGACCGCTCCAGAACGGGCCCGCGATCTCGGCGACGGCGGTGAAGGCCAGGCCGTTGTCCGACACCGAGATCACCGAGGCGGCGACCATCAGCGGGACGGCCGCCCACCACCAGTCGGTCCAGGCGGTGACGGTCAGCGCGGCCATCACGACGACGGCGGCGACGGCCACCCGGCGCAACGGGCCCAGCCTGCTGCCGACCCGGTCGGACCAGGCGCCCGCGCCGATCCGCCCGGCGGCGCCCAGGAATTGGGTGGCCGTCATCAGCGCGCCCGCGGCCGCCAGCGACCAGCCCAGGTCGCGGTGCAGCCACAGCAGGGCGAAGGTCCACAGGGTCGCCTGCGGGACGACCAGCAGGATCGATACGGCGTGGATGCGCCACAGGGTGGAATCGCCACGGTAGGGGTTGGCGCGGTCGGCTGCCTCGGCGGGCGGGCGCGGCGGGTCGACGATGCCGACCAGACAGCCGAGCGCGGCGATGCCGGCCATCAGCGCGGGCACCAGCAGTGCGGCGGGGATGCCGTGGTGCGCGGCGACCCACGGGATGCTCAGCGCGGCCAGGCCGACGCCCAGCGGCTGCGCGGTCTGGCGGATGCCCATGGCCAGGCCGCGCCGGTCCGGCGGGAACCAGCCGACGATCACCCGTCCGCTCGCGCCGTTGGAGCTGGCCGCGCCGACGCCGCCCAGGAACAGCAGCGCGCCGAAGGCGATCGGATCGTTTACCACCGCGGCGGCGACGCCGGCCACGAACATCAGCGCCGTGCCCGCCACCAGCACGATCCGCTCACCGATCCGGTCGACGACATAGCCCCACGCGATCAGCGTGCACACCAGGCCGACGGTCGGCAGGGCGACCAGCGCACCGGCGGCGGCCAGCGAATCTCCCCGGGCCGTCAGCGCGGGCAGCAGGAACGGGGTGCCGTGGATGAAGATCGAACTCGAGGTCTGCGCGAAGACGCCGAGGGCGAGCATCAGCCAGCGTCTGCCGTCGCTCATCCTGGTCGTCTCGGCCGTCGGCCGCACCTCTGTCACGATTCTCACCTCGCCGGGTTGCACTATTGCATCTCAATATTTGAGATGGATGTCTCATTTGGTGAACATCTGGACTCACGGTACACCCGTGACCGTTGAATGGCGCCCTCCGCTTCGGTGTCTGACAGATCACAATCGGCGGTCCCGGCGCGGGTGGCGAATGTCGTAGGCGGGCAGCGCCTTCGAATCACAGTGGTGTGAGCTTTCCCGCATTCCGAGCGCGGGCGCATGACCGCCGCTGTGCCGCATCCCGGGCGCGTTCGGGCAGGTGGGCGTGTCTCGATAGACTCCGGGGCATGCGCTTAGGTCGAGTTGCCAGTCCCGATGGAGTCGCGTTCGTCAGCATCGAAGGTGACGGCAGCGATGCCACCGCCAAGGAGATCGCCGAACACCCGTTCGGTTCGCCGACGTTCACCGGCCGGAGCTGGCCGCTGGCCGATGTCCGCCTGCTGGCCCCGATTCTGGCGAGCAAGGTGATCTGCGTCGGCAAGAACTACGCCGCGCACGCGGCCGAGATGGGCGGCGAGGCGCCCGCCGATCCGGTCATCTTCCTGAAGCCGAACACCGCGATCGTCGGCCCGAACGCCCCGATCATCCTGCCGCCCAGCTCTTCCCAGGTCGACTACGAGGGCGAGCTGGCCGTGGTGATCGGCCGTCCGTGTAAGGATGTGCCCGCCGCCAAGGCCGCCGAGGTCATCCTGGGCTACACCGTCGCCAACGATGTCACCGCCCGTGACCAGCAGCGCCACGACGGGCAGTGGACCAGGGGCAAGGGCTACGACACGTTCTGCCCGCTCGGCCCGTGGATCGAAACCGCCATCGATCCAAGCGATCTGGAGATCGTCACCGAGGTCGAGGGCGAGGTCCGCCAGCGCAGCCGCACGTCGCTGTTCCTGCACGATATCCCCAAGATCATCGAATGGGTGTCGACCGTGATGACCCTGCTGCCCGGTGACGTGATCCTCACCGGCACACCGGAAGGCGTCGGCCCGCTGCGGGCCGGGCAGAACGTGTCGGTCACCGTCGAGGGCATCGGCACCCTCACCAATCCTGTTGCCACCAAGCGCTGATACCGCGGAGAGAGAGTCATGACTGAAGTACGGGTCCGTTTCTGCCCGTCGCCGACCGGCACGCCGCACGTCGGCCTGATCCGCACGGCACTGTTCAACTGGGCGTACGCGCGCCACCACGGCGGCAGCTTCGTCTTCCGCATCGAGGACACCGACGCCGCACGCGATTCCGAGGAGTCCTACCGGGCGATCCTGGACGCGCTGCGCTGGCTGGGCCTGACCTGGGACGAGGGCCCCGAGGTCGGCGGCCCCTACGAGCCGTACCGGCAGTCGCTGCGCCGCGATCAGCACCTCGAGGTCGTGCGCAAGCTGGTCGAGGCGGGCGAGGCCTACGAGTCCTTCTCCACCCCGGACGAGGTCGAGGCGCGCCATCGCGCGGCCGGTCGCGACCCGAAACTGGGCTACGACAACTTCGATCGCGACCTCACCGCCGAGCAGATCGCGGCCTACAAGGCCGAGGGCAGGCCCGCGGTGATCCGGCTGCGGATGCCCGACGAAGATCTCAGCTGGAACGATCTGGTGCGCGGGGAAACCACGTTCAAAGCCGGCACGGTGCCCGATTTCGCGCTCACCCGCGGTAGCGGTGATCCGCTCTACACGCTGGTGAATCCGGTCGACGACGCGCTGATGAAGATCACCCATGTGCTGCGCGGTGAGGATCTGCTGTCCTCGACCCCGCGCCAGCTCGCGTTGTACGCGGCGCTGCAGCGTATCGGGGTCGCGGAGTTCACCCCGGAGTTCGGTCATCTGCCGTTCGTGATGGGTCAGGGCAACAAGAAGCTGTCCAAGCGCGACCCGGAATCGAATCTGTTCGTCCACCGGGATCGGGGATTCGTCCCCGAGGGTTTGCTGAATTACCTGGCCCTGCTCGGCTGGAGTATCGCCGAGGACCGCGACGTGTTCTCCATGGCCGAGATGGTGGCCGCGTTCGACATTTCGACGGTCAATTCCAATCCGGCCCGATTCGACCAGAAGAAAGCCGACGCGATCAATGCCGAGCAGATTCGTTTGCTCGAGCCGGGTGATTTCGGCCACCGTTTGCGGGAGTTCCTGACCGCGCAGGGCCATATCGGCGCCGAAATCGACGAGAAGATCTTCCTCGCCGCGGCCGAACTGGTGCAGACCCGCATCGTCGTGCTCGGCGACGCCTGGGACCTGCTGAAATTCCTGTTCGTGGCGCCCGAGGAGTTCGCGATCGACCAGGCCGCCGGCGCCAAGAATCTCGGCGCCGAGGCCGACCCCGTGCTCGACGCCGCCATCGCCGCCGTGGAACCGCTGGCCGAGTGGACCACCCCGGCCCTGGAAGAGGCCCTGAAGAAGGCGCTGATCGACGATCTGGGGCTCAAGCCGCGCAAGGCGTTCGCGCCGGTGCGCGTCGCGGTGACGGGCTCGCACATCAGCCCGCCGCTCTACGAGTCGATGGAGCTGCTCGGCCGCGCGGTCTCGCTCGACCGGCTCCGCGCCGCCCGTGGCTGGGTGCCCGCCGCGCAGTGAGTGCGTTCCGGGGCGGTGTCCGCACCGCCCCGGAAGGGTCAAAACAGCTGAAAATGGGCTTCTGACCAGGCGATTTGTAGTTTACCCCACTGTGTTTGGTAATCTTCTCCTCGCCGCGGAACACGGCCTCGCAACACCGACAACCAGCCGGTGAAACGGAGGCCGAGCGTTTCCATCCTTGGGGTATGGTGTAATTGGCAACACAGCTGATTCTGGTTCAGCCATTCTAGGTTCGAGTCCTGGTACCCCAGCAAGATTTCACTTCGGTGAGATCATCCTGGCCCCGTCGTCTAGCGGCCTAGGACGCCGCCCTCTCAAGGCGGTAGCGCGGGTTCAAATCCCGTCGGGGCTACAAAGAAAGACCCCCGGTCGAATTCGACCGGGGGTCTTCTTCGTTCACAGCCGCTTGTGCAGCGCCTCGGCGGCGGCGACCAGATCGGCCGCCCAGCGCGCGCCCGGCCGCCTGCCCATCCGATCGATCGGGCCCGACACCGACACCGCGGCCACCACGACGCCCGCCGCGTCACGCACCGGCGCCGAGACGCTCGCCACGCCCTGCGCGCGTTCGGCGGCACTCTGCGCCCAGCCGCGCTTGCGGACCTCGGCCAGCGCGCGATCGCCGAACACCGCGTCGGCCAGGACGGTGCGCTGGAGCTCCGGGTCCGCCCACGCCATCAGGACCTTGGCCGCCGAGCCCGCGGTGAGCGGGAGCCGGGAGCCGACGGGCACGGTGTCGCGCAGGCCGACGGGCGGCTCCAGCGCGGCCACGCAGACGCGCGCGTTGCCGTCGCGGCAGTACAACTGGACGCTCTCGCCGGTGATCTCCCGCAGCCGGGGCAGAATGGCCCCTGCGGCCTCCACCAGTGGATCGGCGGCCCCCGCCGATAGTTCGGTGAGCGCGGGGCCGGGACGCCACAGCCCGTTGCCGTCACGTGCCAGCAGCCGGTGCGTCTCCAGCCCGACCGCCAGCCGGTGCGCCGTGGCGCGGGGCAGGCCGGTGCGGGTGCACAGGTCGTTGAGACCGCATGGCTCGTCCGCGACGGCGTAGAGCACCGCCACGGCTTTGTCGAGGACCCCGATACCGCTATGCTGTCTCATAGAACGATACTAACGTCTCATATCTTGAGATTCCAAGTATGTCCGTCGAAAGGTGATCAAGCAATGGCCGAGCGCGCCCGCACACTGGCCGAGAAGGTGTGGGAACAGCACGTCGTCGTCCCTGGCGAAGGCGAAGGTTCCTCCCGCGAACCCGACCTGATCTACATCGATCTGCACCTCGTGCACGAGGTGACCAGCCCGCAGGCCTTCGACGGGCTCCGCGCGGCGGGCCGTCCGGTGCGCAGGCCCGATCTCACCATCGCGACCGAGGACCACAACGTCCCCACCGTCGACATCGACAAGCCGATCGCCGACCCGATCTCGCGCACCCAGGTCGAGACGCTGCGGCGCAACTGCGCCGAGTTCGGCGTGCGCCTGCACCCGATGGGCGACGTCGAGCAGGGCATCGTGCACGTGGTCGGCCCGCAGCTCGGCCTGACCCAGCCGGGCATGACCGTGGTCTGCGGTGACAGTCACACCTCCACGCACGGCGCGTTCGGCGCGCTGGCGATGGGCATCGGCACCAGCGAGGTCGAGCACGTGCTGGCCACCCAGACGCTGTCGCTGCGCCCGTTCAAGACCATGGCCATCACCGTCGACGGGGAATTGGCGCCCGGCGTCACGAGCAAGGACCTGATCCTGGCCGTGATCGCCCAGATCGGCACCGGCGGCGGTCAGGGCTATGTGCTGGAGTACCGCGGCGAGGCGATCCGCAAGCTGTCGATGGAAGCGCGGATGACCATCTGCAACATGTCCATCGAGGCGGGTGCCCGCGCGGGCATGATCGCCCCGGACGCGGTGACCTACGAATTCCTGAAGGGCCGCCCGCACGCGCCCCAGGGCGCCGACTGGGACGCCGCGGTGGCCGCCTGGGAGGCGCTGAAGACCGACGAGGGCGCGGTTTTCGACGCCGAGGTCCACATCGACGCGAACCAGCTGACCCCGTTCGTCACCTGGGGCACCAACCCCGGTCAGGGCCTGCCGCTGGGCGCGAACGTGCCGGATCCGGCCCAGATCGCCGATGAGAGCGAGCGCGAGGCCGCCGAGAAGGCCTTGCGCTACATGGACCTGACGCCGGGAATGCCGCTGCGTGAGGTCACCGTCGACACCGTTTTCGTCGGTTCCTGCACCAACGGCCGGATCGAGGATTTGCGGGCCGTCGCCGATGTGCTGAAGGGCCGCCACGTGGCCGACGGCGTGCGAATGCTGGTCGTTCCCGGCTCGATGAAGGTGCGCGTCCAGGCGGAAAAAGAAGGACTCGGCGAGATTTTCACCGCCGCCGGCGCGGAATGGCGCCAGGCGGGCTGCTCGATGTGCCTGGGCATGAATCCCGATCAGCTCGAGCCGGGCCAGCGCTGCGCGTCGACGTCGAACCGCAATTTCGAAGGCAGGCAGGGCAAGGGTGGCCGTACGCACCTGGTCTCGCCCCTGGTCGCGGCCGCCACGGCGGTCCGCGGCACCCTGTCCTCGCCCGCCGATCTGGCCTGAGCGCCCCGACCACCACGATCGAAGGAGAATCGTTATGGAAGCCTTCACTGTTCACAAAGGCATCGGGGTCCCGCTGCGCCGGTCCAATGTCGACACCGACCAGATCATCCCGGCCGTTTACCTGAAGCGGGTGACCCGCACTGGTTTCGAGGACGGCTTGTTCGCCGGTTGGCGGGCCGATCCGGACTTCATTCTGAACACCGAGCCGTACAGCCACGGCAGCGTGCTGGTGGCCGGGCCGGATTTCGGTACCGGGTCCTCCCGGGAGCACGCCGTGTGGGCGCTGTCGGACTACGGCTTTCGGGTGGTCATCTCGTCGCGTTTCGCCGACATCTTCCGCGGGAATGCGGGGAAGGGCGGCCTGTTGGCCGCGCAGATGTCACAGAACGATGTCGAAATGCTGTGGAAGCTGATCGAGGAACAGCCCGGCCTCGAATTGGTTGTCGACCTGACCGCGCGCACCGTGACGGCGGGAACCGTCGTGTTGCCGTTCGATATTGACGACTACACCCGGTGGCGTCTGCTGGAGGGTTTGGACGACATCGGCCTCACGCTGCGGCGGGCCGACGTCATCGGCGAGTTCGAAAAGGGAAGGCCGTCATGGAAACCCGTGACGCTGCCGGAGCCTATTTCGCAGGCGTAATCACCTGGGACGCTTAGTGGCGCTTCCCTGGGGGCGGTAGCTGGACGTGTGCTAAACCACATGAATTTTGGCGTGGCACATAGACTCTTGCTCAAACTGGGTTTACCGTGGTACCTAGTCGGTCCGACGACGGGCCATTAGTCTGCGGAGGATTCAATGAACAAGGCGGAACTGATCGACGTTCTGACCGAAAAGTTGGGTACGGACAGGCGCACGGCAACTGCGGCTGTCGAGAACGTGGTCGATACCATCGTTCGCGCCGTGCACAAAGGTCAAAGCGTCACCATCACCGGATTCGGTGTGTTCGAACAGCGCAAGCGTGCCCCCAGGGTTGCCCGCAACCCGCGTACCGGGGAAACCGTGAAGGTGAAGGCGACTTCGGTGCCTGCCTTCCGGCCGGGCGCTCAGTTCAAGGCGGTGATCGCGGGTAAGCAGAAGCTGGCCGCGTCCGGCCCTGCCGTCAAGCGTGGCGTGAACGCCCCGGTGGCGGCGAAGAAGGCGGCAGCCAAGAAGACGGCGGCCAAGAAGACCGCCGCCAAGAAGGCGACGCCGTCGAAGGGTCCGGCCAAGACCACCGCCCGTAAGGCAGCCACCAAGGCACCCGCCGCCAAGAAGACCACCACGACGGCGGCGAAGAAGGCCACCGCCGCCAAGAAGACCACGGCGGCAAAGAAAGTGACCGCGGCCAAGAAGGCTCCGGCCAAGAAGGTCACGGCGGCCAAGAAGACCACGGCCGCCAAGACCACCGCGGCCAAGACCACCGCCGCCAAGAAGGCTCCTGCCAAGAAGACTGCTGCGAAGAAGACAGCCACCCGTCGTGCTCGTTGATCCCGCCGCAGCGGGATCGGGTCGGGGAATGTGCACGTAGGCCGCATCACCCACCACTGGACCGAGAACGGCCCCGGGAATCCGGGGCCGTTTCGGCTGTTTCGGGGCGGTGCGGGCGACTCAGGTGGTGACGATTCCCGCCGAGAGCGACCGGTCCATATGGTCGGCCGCGACCAATCGGTCCGCGACGAACGACAATGCCCAGACGCTGCCCTTGCGATTGCGCGCGGGCGGCAGGGTGAGCCCGCCCTGCTCGGCGAGCCACTGCGTCAGATCCGGAATCACCCCGCCCTGACTGCACACCACCGGCACACCCCGATCCGTTACCAACGACAGAAATCGTTGCCGTGCGGCGCTTTTCGCTGAATCGTAACCTTGCTCGGAAAACATTGGCTCGCAATTGATTTCGGCGTTCAACTGTTCTGCCAACGGGGTCACGGTTTGGATACAGCGCAGCGGATCGGCCGAATGGATCTCGGAGGGGCCGAACGCCAGCAGATTCGGTGTCAATGCCTTCGCCTGCTGCTCGCCGGCGGGCTCGAGCGGGCGCAACTCGTCGGGTCCGTCGAAACGCGAGCGCTTGCCTGCCTTGGCATGGCGGACCAGCAGTACCGTGTTCGTCCGGGCGGGCAGCCGGGCGAAAATCCGGACGACCTGGCGGTCCATCGGATACGACAGCTGATCCATCACCCGGTCGAGCGGGTACCAGCGCAGCTGGTCGACCTCGGCGTTGACGGCGAACTCGCCCACCGCCGCCTCGGCGGCCCAGTAGTCGACCCGCTTGAGCTGACGATGGCCGGGGATCGGATAGGTGACGTGCCCGAGATAGCGACCGAGGGTGCACGGCAGCCCGGTCTCCTCGCCGACTTCGCGCACCGCGGCGATCACCGGGGTCTCGCCGGGGTCGAGCTTGCCCTTGGGCAGCGACCAGTCGCCGTACTTGGGCCGGTGGATCACGGCGATCTCCGGTCCTGCGGCGCCGTCGCGCCACAGGACCGCGCCCGCGGCATGGATGTTGGGTCGAACCCGGGGGTCGTGCATCGCGGTCTGTACGCCCTCGCTCACGGCTGATCGGGACGACGCAGTCGCATCAGGAACTGCTGGTGGTCGCGCACCTGATCGGCGTCGGCGTCGGTCGGGCTGGCCTGCCAGGTGCCGTCCGGGCCGAGGACCCAACAGCGGGTCATCGGGTCGAGCGCCGAATCGAACACCACGGCCAGCTGTTCGACCAGGCGTGGATCCTTCACCTGGACCATGACCTCGACGCGGCGGTCGAGATTGCGGTGCATCATGTCGGCGCTGCCGATCCAGGTCTGCTCCTGCGCGCGGAACTCGATCACCCTGGAGTGCTCCAGGAACCGGCCCAGGATCGAGCGCACCTCGATGTTCTCGCTCAGGCCGGGCACGCCGGGGCGCAGGCCGCAGATGCCGCGCACGACGATTTGCACCGGCACACCGGCCTGGGACGCCCGGTACAGCGCGTCGATGATCTGCTCGTCGACGATCGCGTTGGCCTTGAGCCGGATCCGGGCGTCGAAGCCCTCCCTGGCCAGTTCGATCTCGCGGTCGATCCGTTCGATGATGCCCGCGCGCACGCCGAGCGGGGCGACCATCAGGTTGCGGTAGTCCTCCTTGCGGGAGTACCCGGTCAGCGAGTTGAACAGGTCGGTCAGATCGGCGCCGATCTCCGGTGCGGCGGTGAACAACCCGACGTCCTCGTACAGGCGCGCGGTCTTCGGGTTGTAGTTGCCCGTGCCGATATGGCAGTAGCGGCGGATCGTGGACCCCTCGCGGCGCACCACCAGGCAGGTCTTGCAGTGGGTCTTGAGGCCGATCAGGCCGTAGACCACGTGGACGCCCGCCTGTTCCAGCGCGCGTGCCCATTTGATGTTGGCCTGCTCGTCGAAGCGGGCCTTGATCTCGACCAGCGCGACGACCTGCTTGCCCGCCTCGGCGGCCTCGATCAGCGCGTTGATGATGGGGGAGTCACCGGAGGTGCGGTAGAGCGTCTGCTTGATCGCCAGCACCTGCGGGTCGGCCGCGGCCTGCTCGATGAAGCGCTGCACGCTGGTGGAGAACGAATCGTAGGGGTGGTGCACCAGCACGTCGCCCTCGCGCAGTGCCGCGAAGACGTTGCGCGGGGTCTCGCGTTCGCCGAAGGCCGCGGGGGTGGCCGGAACATACGGCGCGTCCTTGAGATCGGGCCGGTCGACGCCGTAGACCTGCCACAGGCACGACAGATCCAGCAGCCCGGGCACCTGGATGACGTCGCCGGGGTCGACCTCGAGTTCGCGTAGTAGCAACTCCAGCATGTGCTCGGTCATGTCGTCGGAGACCTCGAGCCGCACGGGCTTCCCGAACCGGCGCCGCGCGAGTTCGCGTTCCATCGCCTGCAGCAGGTCCTCGTCGCGGTCCTCGTCGACCTCGAAATCGGCGTTGCGGGTGATCCGGAACGAATGCGTCTCCACCACGGTCAGGCCGGGGAACAGCAGATCCAGGTGCGCGGCGATGAGGTCTTCCATCGGCAGGAACGCCGCGATCGCCGAGGGCGCCTTGGTGCGGCGCACGCGCACGAACCGGTCGACGTTGTCGGGCACTTTCACGCGGGCGAAATGCTCGCCGCCGGTGCCGGTGTCCTTCACCGTGACCGCGAGGTTGAGGCTCAGGCCCGAGATGTAGGGGAACGGGTGGGCCGGGTCGACGGCCAGCGGGGTGAGCACGGGGAACACCTGATCGGTGAAATACCCCGAGAGCCGTTGCCGTTCATCGTCGTCGAGATCGGCCCAGCCGATGAGGTCGATGCCCTCCTCGGCCAGCGCGGGATTCACCTCGTCGAGGAACACGTGCGCGTGGCGCTCGGCGAGTTCCTGGGCGCGGGCGGCGATCATCTCCAGTTGCTCCGACGGGGAGCGGCCGTCGGCGGAGCGCACGGACAGCCCGGTCTCGGCACGGCGTTTCAGGCCGGCGACGCGGACCATGTAGAACTCGTCGAGATTCGAGGCGAAGATCGCCAGGAACTTGGCGCGTTCGAGCAGCGGCAGCGAGGCGTCCTCGGCGAGCGCGAGGACGCGGGCGTTGAAGTCGAGCCAGCTCAGTTCCCGGTTGAGGTAGCGATCCCTGGGCAATCGCTGCGTCGACGGGTCACCGCCCGAGGCGGTGGCGGCCGCAGGTGGCGGGGAAATCGGAGGCTGTTGCTTGATGGTTTCCGTATCGCTCACGCTGTCAATCATCCCCTACGAACCGGGCAGTCCGCAGTATGACGTTGCCGCGTTCGCCCGACCCTGACCAGTGGCGGCGATCGGCTAGCACACGGTGCGAACCGGATCACCCAGGTGACAGGACAGCCCGAATTCGGCGAGGGTGTGCGCGGTGTGCGCACCGACCCCGAGCCGGTGGACGGTCGCCAGGTCGGCGGGGGTGTCGACGTCGCAACGAAGACCGGGCCAGTGCCCGCCGAGTGCGTGCGCGCCGTCCGCGCGGTGCGCGCGCGCGGAGTCGACGCCGAAGCGCGGAGCCAGCGCGGCGGTCGTGTCGCGGACCAGTAATGCCGCGGTGCCGGTGCCGGTGTGGTCGATTACCACCGAGCGGACGCCGTCGGGAGCGACGGTGAGCAGGTCGGCCAACTCGGCCGGGCGCAGGGCGGGCAGGTCGGCCTGCAGGGCCAGCAGATGGGCCGGGCCGTGCCGGTCGCGCACCTCGGCCGCGCCCGCCGACAGCGCGGCGTTGAGCGGATCGGGGGCGCCCACCGGTTCGTCGAGGACGTGCGCGCCGAGCGCGCGGGCCCGGGTCGCGACGAGCGGATCGGGGGTGACCACCGTCAGCGACAACACCTCGGGCACCGCGGTCGCGGCCACGACGGTGTCGGCGAACATGGCCAACACGAGCTGACCGCGCTGCTCGGGAGTCAGCACGTCGGCCAGCCTGCTCTTGGCCCGATCGATGTGCTTGACCGCCATCACGGCGTGCACGGTGTGCGGACGCATGACATCAATCCTTACATGGCATATTGAGCTGATGACGAGGGCGGCGGTTATGGGTGCGGGGTCGTGGGGCACCGCGTTCGCGAAGGTGTTGGCTGAGGCGGGGACCGAGGTCACGATCTGGGCCAGACGGAGCGAGGTGGCGCAGGCGCTCGACACGGAGCACCGCAATCCGATCTACCTGCCCGGCGTGCAGTTGCCGCCGGTACACGCCACCGATGATCACCGGGCCGCGCTCGCCGGCGCCGACCTGGTCGTGCTCGCGGTCCCGTCGCAGTCGCTGCGCGCGAATCTGGAGCAGTGGAAGGGCGATATCGATGCCGACGCCACGCTGCTGAGCCTGGCCAAGGGCATCGAGACCGGCACGTTGCTGCGGATGAGTCAGGTCATCGCCGAGGTCACCGGTGCCGAGCCGGGACGCATCGCGGTGCTGTCGGGCCCGAATCTCGCGGGGGAGATCGTCGAACGGCAGCCCGCGGCCACCGTGATCGCGTGTTCGGACAGCGAGCGGGCCGGCGTCGCGCAGCGGGCCTGCGCCACGGGCTATTTCCGGCCGTACACCAACACCGATGTGATCGGCTGCGAGATCGGCGGCGCGTGTAAGAACGTCATCGCGCTGGCCTGCGGCATCGCTTCCGGGATGGGACTGGGCGACAATACCGTCGCCAGCCTGATCACCCGCGGACTGGCCGAGGTGATCCGGCTCGGAGTCGCGCTCGGCGCGCAGCCGGTCACCCTGGCCGGGCTCGCCGGCGTCGGCGACCTGGTGGCGACCTGTACCTCGCCGCTGTCGCGGAACCGGTCCTTCGGGTATGTCCTCGGCGCGGGCGGGTCGATGCAGGTCGCGCAGGACGCGACCAATGGGCAGGTGGCCGAAGGTGTGAAGTCGTGCACATCGGTGCGGGCCCTGGCCGCCGCCCACGACGTGGAGATGCCGCTGACCGACGCGGTGCACCGGGTGTGTCACGAGGGTCTTTCGGTCAGCGAGGCCGTCGACAGTTTGCTCGGCAGGCGGATCAAGCCCGAGTAGGTCGATAGCGCCGCAGGTCGGCCGACCGGTTACGGTGACGTTCATGACGAATCGGATCAGGGTGGCCGTGGTTTTCGGCGGGCGCAGCAGCGAGCACGCCGTCTCGTGTGTGTCGGCGAGCAGTGTGCTGCGCAACCTCGATCCCGAGCGCTACGAGGCGGTGCCGATCGGCATCACCACCACCGGCAGCTGGGTGCTGGCCGAGGGCCTCGGCGCGCTCGAACTCAGCCATGACGCGCTGCCCGCGGTCGACGCGGCGGGCACCGCGCTCACCCTGGCCGCCGATCCGGGCCGGGGCGGCGCGCTGGTCGCGCTCGACGATCCCACCGCCGCCCTGGGCGGCGTCGATGTGGTGTTCCCGATCCTGCACGGTCCGTTCGGCGAGGACGGCACGCTCCAGGGCATGCTCGAGTTAGCCGGCGTCCCCTATGTGGGGGCGGGCGTGCTGGCCAGTGCCGCGGGCATGGACAAGGAGTTCACCAAGAAATTGCTGGCCGCCGAGGGTCTGCCCGTCGGCGTGCAGGTGGTGTTGCGGCCCGGCACGGCGACGCTGACCGAGGACGAGCGCGCGCGCCTCGGCCTGCCCGCGTTCGTGAAGCCGGCTCGCGGCGGATCGTCGATCGGCATCACCAAGATCACCGACTGGGCCGATCTGGACGCCGCGGTCGCGGCCGCGCGTGAACACGATCCGAAGGTGATCGTCGAAGCGGGCATCGTCGGCCGCGAAGTCGAGTGCGGCGTGCTGGAATTCGCCGACGGGCAGGTGCGGGCCAGCGTCGTCTCCGAGATCCGGATGCCCGACGCCGACGCCGCGGCCCCGGAGTTCTACGACTTCGCCACCAAATACCTCGACGACGTCTGCGAATTCGACGTCCCCGCCAAGCTCGACGACGCGGTCGCCGACCAGATCCGCGAGCTGTCGGTGCGTGCCTTCCGCGCGTTGGACTGCCAGGGCCTGGCCCGGGTCGACTTCTTCGTCACCGCCGACGGCCCGGTGATCAACGAGATCAACACCATGCCCGGCTTCACCCCGATCTCGCAGTACCCGCGGATGTGGGAGGCGACCGGTGTCGACTACCCGGCGCTCGTCTCGACCCTGATCGACACCGCCGTGGCGCGCGGCACCGGCCTGCGCTGAGTTTTCGGCGGCTGGTGCCGCGGGTTTTCGGCCTCGTGACCTCGCCGCCGAGGGGCGATACTGCGCCTTCGGCGTTTCGTCTCGCCCCTCGGCGGCGAGGCGGCCGAAAACGTGGTGGTCGCGCGTCTCGGAGTATCGAGGCTCCGAACTAGAGCTCGCCCGGGGTGGGTTCGCGGGCGGGCAGATTCGCGGTGATGACCTCGGATACCGTCTGGATGGAGCCCGCGCCCGACCCGTCGGGGACGGTCAGGGCGATGTAGGTCTCGCGGTCGACGGCGAACCAGGTGCCGACCTTGCCGACCTCGTCGCGGACCTGGAACCACTTCACACCGTCGACCACCGTCAGCGGGGACGCGCGGTTGAATTCGAGCGGCCGATCCAGACCGCAGCGCAGCACGATCGGCTCGCCGCCGTCGGGGTGCTGCCAGGCGCGGGTCGCGGGCGGCGCCGGCTCGACCAGAGTCGACTTGGTGTAGTCGCCCAGGTCGGCGGGCAGGGCGGGCAGCAGGGCCTGGCAGGCCGGGCCGTCGGCCGCCGGGGCCGGGACCGGGCCGAGGGCGAGGGGCTCACGTTCGACGGGGGCGCGCAGGGCGATGAAGGCCGCGACGAGGACGCCGACGATCAGGATGACCGGCAGGGCGACCGCGGTGGCGATCAGCGCGGGGGAGTAGGGGGTCGACGCGTCGGCATCGGGCTCGTCCGTCGTCGACGCGGCAGCCGAGCCGGTCGCGGACGGGTCGGTCGTCGCCGCAGCCGCGGTGTCGGGGGCGTCCGCGCCCGAAGACTTGCCGTCCCGGTCGTCCGCCGCTGTCGGGTCCGACGAATCCGCCGCCATAACCGTCCGGTCCTTTCCGTTGTGTCCGATCGCCTCCGAAAGGGTACCGTCGGGGCGATTTCGTCGGTCAGCAGCACACTGGGAAGGGGCCGGTCATCAGCGAGGACAGCCGTCCGCAGACGGTGCGTGAGCTGGGCGAGTTCGCCCTGATCGACCGGATCACCGCGAACCGGGAGCAGGGACCGCAGGTGCTGCTCGGCCCCGGTGACGACGCCGCGCTGGTCGCCGCGCCCGACGGGCGGTTCGTGGTGAGTACCGACATGCTGGTCGAGGGCAGGCACTTCCGCCGCGACTGGTCGGCGCCGCAGGACATCGGTCGCAAGGCCATCGCGCAGAACGCCGCCGACATCGTCGCCATGGGCGCGCGCCCGACGGCCTTCGTCGTCGCGCTCGGCTGCCCGGCCGACACCCCGGTGCCGGTGGTGACCGGCATCGCCGACGGCATGTGGGCCGAGGCGAGCCGCGCGGGCGGGTCCATCGCGGGCGGCGACCTGGTGCGCAGTGACCAGCTGGTCGTCTCGGTGACCGCGTTCGGTGACCTGGGCGGCCGGGCGGCGCTGACCCGCTCGGGCGCGACCGTCGGTGACATCGTCGCGGTGGCGGGCGAACTCGGCTGGTCCGGCGCCGGACTGGCCGTATTGTCCGGCGACGCCGACACTTCCGACCCGGCTTTCGCGCACGCCCTTGCGACGCATCGGGTTCCGCAACCGCCCTACGCCGCGGTGCTCGATGTCGCCGGTGGTGCGACGCCGACCGCGCTCACCGACGTCTCCGACGGGTTGCTCGCCGACCTCGGCCATCTCGCGACTGCCTCGGGCGTGGCGATCGACGTGCACAGCGCGGCGCTGGCCGACCCCGACCTGGCCGCGCTCGCCGTACTGCTCGATGTCGATGCGGCGCAATGGATTCTGGCCGGCGGCGAGGATCACGCCTTCGCGGGCACCTGGCCCGCGGGCACCGCGTTGCCGCCGGGCTGGCGGCCGATCGGCGTCGTCACCGCAGGCAGCGGCGTCACCGTGGACGGTGCCGCGCCGACCGGCGGCACCGGCTGGGAATCGTTCCGTGGGGCGGACGCCACGCCCGGCGGCCGGAACCGATAGGTTGTGCGGTCATGGGTGCCAAACCACTGTCGGAGATCATCGATCCGGGCTGGGCCCGGGCACTGGAGCCGGTGGCCGACCGGATCAGCGAGATGGGCGAATTCCTGCGTGCCGAGAACGCCGCGGGCCGGGGCTATCTGCCCGCCGGGGAGAACGTGCTACGCGCGTTCCGCCGTCCGTTCGACGCCGTGCGCGTGCTGATCGTCGGCCAGGATCCCTACCCGACGCCGGGCCACGCGATGGGTCTGAGTTTCTCTGTCGCCCCTGAGGTCTCGCCGGTGCCGCGCAGCCTGTCCAACATCTTCGCCGAGTACACCAAGGACCTCGGCTTCGATACGCCCAGCTGCGGTGACCTGAGCCCGTGGTCGGATCAGGGTGTGCTGCTGCTGAACCGGGTGCTCACCGTGACGCCCGGCACGCCCGCCTCGCATCGCGGCAAGGGCTGGGAAGCGGTCACCGAGCAGGCCATCCGGGCGCTGGTCGCCCGCGACGAGCCGCTGGTCGCCGTGCTGTGGGGACGCGACGCGGGCTCGCTCAAGCCGACGCTGACCGAGGCCGAGATCCCCTACATCGAATCGGCCCACCCCTCACCCTTGTCGGCCTCGCGCGGATTCTTCGGTTCGCGGCCCTTCTCCCGGGTCAACGAACTGCTCGACGAACTCGGAGCCGAACCCGTCGACTGGCGGCTGCCCTGACCCGGGGCGTCGCCCGCACCAGAAGAAAATGATGAAGGAGCACAACCCGATGCACATCACGACCGTTCGCGCCGCCGTCGCGACCGCCGCCGTCGCCGCCGCCCTGACCGCGGGCGCCGCCTCGGCCAACGCGGCGGGCCTGGCACTCGAGCCCTACAACGAGGAGGCCGCGCCGGTGGCCACTACCCAGATCGGTGAGGAATGGACCTCCACCGGCACCTCCACCATCTCCTCGGGCGTGAACGCGAAGGTGACCTGCCTGCTGCAGAACACCTTCAGCGCCCTCGGCGCGCAGTGCTAGTAGGCGGCTGGCGCCGCGGGGTTTCGGCCTCGTGACCTCGCCGCCGAGGGGCGAGACTGCGCCTTCGGCGTTACGTCCCGCCCCTCGGCGGCGAGGCGGCCGAAACCTTCGATGATCAGGTGAGGCCCAGGTAGTTCGGCTTGCGCTTGGCGACGAAGGCGTCGACGCCTTCGGTGCCGGTGCTGCTGTTCGCGGCGGCGGAGATGCTGTCGCGTTCGGCATCGAGCTGCTGGTCCAGTGTCGCCGTCGGCGACTGGGCCAGCAGCTTTTTCATGGCCGCGTAGGTGGCGCGGGGGCCGGTGACGAAACTCTGGGCCACGCGCAGTGCCTCGGCGCGGACCTCGTCGTCGGCGACGGTGCGGCTCAGAATGCCCAGGCGCACGGCCTCGTCGGCGCCGAGGACGGCGTCGGTGAGCAGGATCTCGGCGGCCCGGCTCGTGCCGACGATGCGGGGCAGCAGCCAGGACATGCCGCCGTCGGGGCTCAGGCCGATGCCCGGGTAGGCGGGGCGCAGCTTGGTCGAGGGGCCACCGATCGCGATGTCGGCGGCGCACACCAGGCTCATGCCGGCGCCTGCGGCCCAGCCGTGCACCGAGGCCACGACCGGAACCGGCGTCGCGGCCAGCGCGCGCACGAAGTCGTGCAGTTCGGAGGCGAGCTGGTGCAGGTAGGCGCCACGGTCCTCGGCGCCGGCGAAGTGGTGGACGTTGCCGCCCGCGCAGAAGTTGGCGCCGGTGCCGGTCAGCAGCACAGCGCCGACCTCGGGATCGAGCGCGCGCAGGGCCTCGGTGCCCGCGTTGATCAGGTCGAAATTCATCGAAGTGCCCGCGGCGGCGGTGGCGATCGGCAGCTGCAGGACGCCGTCGACGACAGTGACGGCGGTGACCGGTTCGGTGGTACTCATGGCGTCACCCTAGCGAGAGCCGCGTCGCCACCACTGTTCGGGCAGCAGGGTGAAGGGGTCGACCCGGCGCACTCCGGTGTCGGCGAAGCCGTGCCTGCGATAGAAGGCGTGGGCACGCGGATAGTCGCCGAAGACCCACAGTGTGCACGGTGAGCCGGGAGCGGCGGCTTCGATCAGCGCGTCGGCGACGCCGGTGCCGTGCCAGGCGGCGCGGACATACAGCGCTTCCAGTTCGAATTCGGTCGCCGAGGCGAAGCCGATCAGCCGGTCGCCGGACAGCGCGATCGGCAGGCGGTGTGTTCCGTCGGTGCGGCGGCGCTCCCAGGTGAGCGCGGAGCGTTCGAGATCGAACCCGGACAGTACATGGCCCGGCACCAGGACGTCGTAGGCCTCGCGCCAGCTCGCGATATGACAGGCGGCGAGCGCGGTGACCCGCTCGGCGGTCAGCGACGCGAGGCGCCAGTCAGTCACGTCGACCCCCACCGACGACAAAGCCCCGGATCACCCACGAGGGGCGCCGGGGCGCTGTCGGCAGAATGTACGGGCTGAGAATCAGCCGCGGACGACCTTGCCCGCCTTCAGGCAGGAGGTGCACACGTTCATCCGGCGGGTGTTGCCAGGGGCAACCTGCGCACGCACGGTCTGGATGTTCGGGTTCCAGCGACGGTTGGTGCGCCGGTGCGAGTGCGAGACCGACTTCCCGAAACCGGGGCCCTTGGCGCAGACGTCGCAAACGGCAGCCATGTCGCGAGCTCCTTCATGTCATAAGCGGACAGCGGCGCACGTATGCCCGCTGAACCGGAAACTGATGTCGTCAAATGCCTTGCCGACTCGCGTCGGCCAGCGCAGACCGGGATCGGCCGCACGAGGCAACCCTGCAAGGGTAGCTGGCCGGGCCGTGAACTTCCAAACCGGGTGTCCCGGTCGACACGCCGGGCACGGCCCGGATGACGGGCCCGTCCGCGGTCAGCATACCCCTGTCGGTCGCTGGCGCTAACCTGGCGTGCGGTGCCCGGCGGGCGGGCGCCGCCAACGGTGAGCGAGGTGACGGTGTCGCACGTGCGGGAGGCGCTGGACGGCGCCGAGCTGCTGGACTGGGCCAGGGCCTGCCGCACCGATCTGGAACTCCGCCGCGCCGAGATCGACGCGCTCAATGTGTTCCCCATCGCCGACTCCGACACCGGAACCAATCTGCTCGCCACGATGCGCGCCGCCGTCGCCGCCGCCGAGCGCGCGATCCCGGACGCGACACCTGCCGGTCTCGCCGCCGATCGAGTCGGCCTCGCGGGTGTGGAGCCCGGTGCGGGTGGTGTCGCGGGTGTCGATCCTGGCGCGGGCGCTATCGCGGGGGTGGACCCTGGCGCAGGCGGCATTGGGGGTATAGACCCCGGGGCGGGTGCCGAGGGCGTCGGACTCGGCGCGGTCGGCATGGACGTCGGCATGGGCACGGGAGCTACGGAGACCGGCGGCGGCCCTTCGGCCCATCTCGTCGCGCAGGCGCTCGCGCGCGGAGCGACCACAGGTGCGCGGGGGAACTCGGGGATCATTCTGTCGCAGGTGTTGCGTGGGATCGCCGAGGCGGTGGTCGGGGGTCCGCTGACCGGGGAACGGTTGCGGACGGCCCTGCGGCGGGCCGCGGTGCTCGTGCGCACCGGACTCAGCGCTCCGGTCGAGGGCACGATTCTGACGGTGCTCGACCGGGCCGCCGTCGCGGCCGACGCCTCGGCGGAAGTCTCGCTGATCTCCGTCGCGCAGTCGGCAGCCGAGGGCGCCGCGCGTGCGCTCAACGAGACGCCGGCGCAGCTGGGCGTCCTGCGGGCGGCGGGCGTCGTCGATGCCGGTGCCAGGGGACTGCTGGTGTTGCTCGATTGCCTGGTGCGACGGATCTGCGGGCAAGCCCCGGCCAGGGACAGCTACTTGCGGGCCGACGGGCAGAGCGCGACCCGGCGGTGGCCTGGCGTCGACGACGGCCCGCCCGCCGACAGCCGATCCGGCGCCAACCGGCCCGACGCCAACCGATCCGATGGCGGCCGATCCGACGCCCGCCGACCCGTCGATGGCCGAGAGCATCCGTCCGGGCAGGCGCCTCCCCGAACCGCCGATTCGGAGCCGACGCGCCCCGCCGACTCCTGGGACGACCACCGCGACTTCCCGGATCCCCACTTCGAGGTCATGTACGTGATCGCCGACACGGACGAGGCCGCCGCGTCGGGATTGCGCGACCGGCTCGCCGTGCTCGGTGACTCGGTCGTCGTGGTCGGCGACGGGGACAGCACCTGGTCGGCGCATGTGCACTGCCGCGACGCGGGCGCGGCGATCGAAGCCGGACTGGCGATCGGCACCGTGACCGGCATCCGCATCGAGAGCTTCGCGGTGACCGCGCCCCACGGCGGACACGCCGAACACGTCGCGCTCGACGCCGCCCGCGATGGCGCGCCGGCGACCAACGGCGACGGTCGGCACCGCGCCGGCCCCCCGGTGCCCGCCGACCGGGGCATCCTGGCGGTGGCCTCCGGCGCCGCGGCCGCCCGCCTGTTCGAGGACGCGGGCGCGGTGGTGCTGCGCGGTGACCGCCAGCTCGACACGACCGCCCTGCTCACCGCGATCCGCGCGATGCCGAACCGGGAAGTCCTCGTCCTGCCCAACGGCGCGCTGCCCGCGCAGGAACTCGTGGCCGCCGGTGTCGCCGCCCGTGACGGGTCACGTGACGTCCTGCTGCTGCCGAGCGCGTCGATGGTGCAGGGCCTGGCCGCGCTCGCGGTCCACGATCGCGGCCGGATCGCCGTGGACGACGCGTTCGCGATGTCGGAGGCGGCCGCGACCACCCGCTGGGGCGCGCTGCGCCCGGCCCGGGTACGCGCGCTGACCATGGTCGGCATGTGCTCGCCCGGTGACGGACTCGGCCTGGTCGGCCACGACGTGGTGGTCATCGACCCCGACGTGGTCGGCGCCGGTCGTATCCTGCTGGACCGGATGCTCGGTCTCGGTGGCGAATTGGTGACACTGCTGATGGGCGCCGACGCGGGCCCCGAACTGGGCGCGGTCCTGGCCGAGCACGTGACAGCCGGTTTCCCCGGTGTCGAGGTCGTGGTGTATTCCGGTGGGCAGCAAGCGGATCTGGTGCAGATAGGGGTCGAGTGATGGCGACGTTGAGTGACCGGCTCGACCACGTGCTCGGGGTGAAGGCGGCCGACCGGCTGACCGAGGCGTTCGACATGACCACGGTCGAGGACCTGTTGCGTCACTATCCCGTCCGCTACGCCACCCAGGGACAGCCGCTCACCGAGGAGGAACCGGAGGAGAGCGCGCACATCACCGTCATCGGCCGGATCACCAAAACCGAACTGCGCCCGATGAAGAACCGGCGCGGCTCGCTGCTCAAGGTGCAGCTCGACACCGGCGCCACCCGCCCGATCGAGGCCACCTTCTTCAACGGTGACAAGGTGCGCTACCTGGTGAAAGAGGGGGTGCGAGCGATGATGTCGGGCACCGTGCACTGGTGGCGCCCCGACCGCTGGAACCTCTCGCACCCGGACTATCTGATCCTGCCCGACAAGGCCGAGGCCGGTGTCGAGGAGCTGACCTCCGTACGCGGCAGCGGCGCGCTGCGCGGACTGGCGCAGAGCGCGAAAGGCGCTGGGGGAGTGGACGCGTCGTTCTTCGAGCGCGAGTTCGTGCCGGTGTACCCGGCGACGGCGAAGGTGCAGAGCTGGGATCTGCTGGCCTGCATTCGCCAGGTGCTCGACCAGCTCGACCCGATCGAGGACCCGCTGCCCGCCGACCTGCGCGAGGAACGCCACCTGCTCGAGGTCTCCGACGCGCTGCGCCTGATCCACCTGCCCGAACACAAGCTCGATATCGAGAAGGCCAGGGACCGGCTGCGTTTCGACGAGGCGCTGGCCCTGCAGCTGGTGCTGGCCGAGCGCAGGCACGAGGTCGAGGGCCGCACCGCCCCGGCGTGCCCGCCGCGCACCGACGGCATCGCCGCCGCCTTCGACGAGCGGCTGCCGTTCGAGCTGACCGAGGGCCAGCAGCAGGTGATCGACGAGATCTCCGCCGACCTGTCGCGCACCCGCCCGATGCACCGCCTGTTGCAGGGCGAGGTGGGCTCGGGCAAGACCATCGTCGCCCTGCACGCGATGCTGCAGGCGGTCGACGCGGGCCGCCAGTGCGCGCTGCTCGCGCCGACGGAAGTGCTCGCCGCCCAGCACTACCGGTCGCTGCGGGCGATGCTCGGTGATCTCGGCACCGCCGGGGAACTCGGCGCGGCCGAACAATCCACGAAGGTGGTGCTGCTCACCGGCTCGATGTCGGTAGCGGCGAAGAAGGCGGCGCTGCTGGACGCGATGACCGGTGAAGCCGGCTTGGTCATCGGGACGCATGCGCTGATCCAGGACGCGGTGGAGTTCTTCGACCTCGGCCTGGTGGTCGTCGACGAACAGCACCGCTTCGGCGTCGAACAGCGCGATGCCCTGCGTGCCAAGGCCAAGGACGGCGTCAGCCCGCACCTGCTGGTCATGACCGCCACGCCGATTCCGCGCACCATCGCGATGACCACGCTCGGTGATCTGGAGACCTCCACCCTCACCCAATTGCCCAGGGGCCGTTCACCGATCGTGTCGAAGGTGGTGCCGCGCAAGCTGCATCCGGGCTGGGTGGACCGCGCCTGGGAGCGCATTCTCGAAGAGGTCGGCGCGGGCAGACAGGCGTATGTGGTGTGCTCGCGCATCGGCGAGGACCCCGACGCCCCGCCCGCCAAGGGCAAGAAATCCGCGGAGGAGAAGGAGGGCCCGACCACCCAGGCCGCGGTCGAGATGTACGAGACGCTGAGCGCGGGCGCGCTGTCCGGCGTGCGGGTCGGGCTGCTGCACGGCCGCCTGCCGTCGGACGAGAAGGACCAGGTGATGCGTCAGTTCAACGACGGCGCCATCGATGTCCTGGTGTGCACCACGGTCGTCGAGGTCGGTGTCGACGTGCCGAACGCGACGGTGATGGTGATCGTCGACGCCGACCGGTTCGGCGTGAGTCAGCTGCACCAGCTGCGCGGGCGGATCGGCCGTGGCAAGCATCCCGGCCTGTGTCTGCTGATCACCGATGCCGCGCCCGGCGGCACCGCGATGGCCCGGCTGGAGGCGGTGGCCGCGACCACCGACGGCTTCGAACTCTCGGTGCTCGACCTGCGCCAGCGCCGCGAGGGCGATGTGCTCGGCGCGGCGCAGTCCGGCACCGCCCGGTCGCTGCGGCTGCTGTCGCTGCTCGACGATCTCGAGGTGATCACCGCCGCCCAGGAGCTGGCCAGGCAGGTCGTCGCCGACGACCCCGGCCTGGTGAAGCATCCCGGGCTGGCGGGGATGATGGACGCCGCCGTCGACGGCGAACGCATCGAATACCTCGCGAAGTCCTGACGCTCAGCGCGGCAGGCGCGGATACGGCAGATCGGTGCTGGTGTGCTCGGCCACCGCGAGTGGCCGCCCGATCTGCGGGAACGCGCGCTGCGGGCACGCGGGCCGCTCGCACACCTTGCAGCCCGCCCCGATCGGCACCGCCACCTGCGGGTCGTCCAGTTGCAGGCCCTGGGAGTAGACCAGCCGGTCGGCGTATTCGATATCGCAGCCGAGCCCGATGACGAAGTTCTTCGCCGCGGTGCCATAGCCCTGCGCGGATGCCGGGGTGGTCCGGGCGATCCACAGGTAGCGGCGCCCGTCGGGCATCTCCGAGATCTGGGTGAGGATGCGGCCCGGGTGCGCGAACGCCTCGTGGGTGACCCACAGCGGGCAGCTGCCGCCGACCCGGGAGAAATGGAACGCGGTGGCGGACTGCCGTTTCGAGATGTTGCCCGCCCGGTCGGTGCGTACCAGGAAGAACGGCACCCCGCGCTGGCCCTGTCGCTGCAGGGTGCTCAGCCGGTGGCACACCGTCTCGAAGCCGACCTCGAACCGCAGCGCGAGCAGGTCGACGTCGTAGCGCAGTTCCTCCGCCGACCGCAGGAACCGGCCGTAGGGCAGGATCAGCGCGCCCGCGAAGTAGTTGGCCAGCCCGACCCTGGCCAGGGTGCGGGACTCACCGGTGAGTGCCCGTGATTCGGCGAGGACGTTGTCGATCTCGCGCCCGTAGAGCAGCAGGCCCAGGGTGGTGGCGATCTGGAAGGCACGCTGTCCGGGGCGCAGCCGCCGCGCCAGGGTGAGCGTGCGGGTGTCGGGATCGTAGTGGCGCTTGGGAATGGTCGGGTCGGCGCCGTCGCCGCGGACCAGCACGGTCACGCCTGCGCGTTCCTCCGCGATCCTGGCCAGCTGCCGATCCAGCGAGCCGATGCTCAGCCCCGACTCCTCGAACAGCTGCTCGGCGGCGTGGTCGAGGGTGGAGATGTGGTTGCGGTGGTCGTAGAAGAAGTCGCGTACGTCCTCGTAGGGCATGGGTGTGCCCGGCGCGCCGCTGGGCGTGTCCACCCGCGAGGACAGCAGGTCGAGCTGATCGGTGGCCGCGCGCAGGCGCCGGTGCATGGCGATGACGATGCGGGCCACCTCCGGCAGCCGGGTCGCGAGTTCCTCGACCTCGGTGATCGGCGCGGTGTCACCGCCGCCCGCGGCTTCCACGAGCACTTCGTGCAGATCCGAGACCAGCCGCGCGTCGGAGTCGGCGGCGAAGAACTGCACATCCAGATCGAAGGTCGAGTTCAGTTTCAGCAGAACGGGAATGGTGAGCGGGCGCTGGTCGCGTTCGAGCTGGTTGAGATAACTGGGCGAGAGATCCAGCGATTTCGCGAGCGCCGCCTGAGTCATCCGTCGTTCTTCACGCAGCCGTCGTAGCCTGGCCCCCGCGTACATCTTCCGCACGCCGGAGATCCTAACTCGCCGGGTTTGCAATGTTCGCTCGAAATCGTGATTGTCTGGGGAGAAGCCCAGTCCTGCAAGGGATTTTACCTGTGACTACCGGTGCGTAACGTGCGAAGAGACCGTTAGGTCGGATCCGGGGTCCGTGGCGATCGGATATCACGTCCCCGACCTTACCGTCCAGCCTTCGCAACGTTCGCTGATTCATCGAGTGTCGCACACAAAAATACGCTTGTTCAGCATGTTCTCCGAGCGGTTCGCGGTGCGTAGCGTGCGAATTGTGGCTGGGATCGACCAGCTGGAATCGGAGGATCAGTGAAAACCCATCTCGTTCGCAGTGTCGGCGCCGCCGAGGAGTTCCCCCGCGCGCAGCACCTGGCCACGCTGGTGGCGGAGGTGGCCACCGACCCGGTGCCGGTGTCAGGCGAGGTCACCGACATGATCGTCAACCGGATCATCGACAACGCGGCGGTGGCCGCGGCCTCGGTCCTGCGCGGCCCGGTGCGGACGGCCAGAGCGCAGGCGAGCGCCCATCCGCTGCCCGTGGGCGCACGCCGACACGGCGCCACCGTGTTCGGACTGGCGGGCGCGCAGCGCTTTTCCCCGGAGTGGGCGGCGCTGGCCAACGGTGTCGCGGTCCGCGAACTCGACTTCCACGACACCTTCCTGGCCGCCGAGTACTCCCATCCCGGCGACAACATCCCGCCGATCCTGGCCGTCGCCCAGCACACCGGGCGCAGCGGCGCCGAGCTGATCCGCGGCCTGGCGACCGGCTACGAGATCCAGATCGACCTCGTGCGCGCGATCTGCCTGCACGAGCACAAGATCGACCATGTCGCCCATCTCGGCCCGTCGGCCGCGGCGGGCATCGGCACGCTGCTCGGTCTCGACGCCGAGACCATCTATCAGGCGGTCGGCCAGGCGCTGCACACCACCACCGCGACCCGGCAGTCCCGCAAGGGCGAGATCTCCAGCTGGAAGGCCTACGCGCCGGCCTTCGCGGGCAAGATGGCGGTCGAGGCGGTCGACCGCGCGATGCGCGGGGAGGGCGCGCCCGCCCCGATCTGGGAGGGCGCCGACGGCGTCATCGCCTGGCTGCTCGGCGGCGCCGACGCCGAATATCGGGTGCCGCTGCCGGGCCCCGGCGAGGCCAAGCGCGCGATCCTGGACAGCTACACCAAGGAGCACTCGGCCGAATACCAGAGCCAGGCCCCGATCGACCTGGCGCGCAGGCTGCGCGAGCGGATCGCCGACACCGCCCGCATCACCTCGATCGTGCTGCACACCAGCCATCACACCCACTACGTGATCGGCACCGGGTCCGGTGACCCGCAGAAGTTCGACCCGCACGCCAGCCGCGAGACCCTCGACCACTCGCTGCCCTATATCTTCGCGGTCGCCCTGCAGGACGGCACCTGGCATCACGAGCGCTCTTACGCACCCGAGCGCGCGCGCAGGCCCGACACCATCGCGCTGTGGCGCAAGATCTCCACCGTCGAGGACCCGGAGTGGACGCGCCGCTATCACGCGACCGACCCGGCGGAGAAGGCCTTCGGCGCCAGGGCCGTGGTCACCCTCGACGACGGCACCGTCGTCGTCGACGAGCTCGCGGTGGCCGACGCGCATCCGCTGGGCGCGCGGCCGTTCGCCCGCGCGCAGTACCTCGAGAAGTTCCGCGTCCTCGCCGACGGCGTCGTCGCGCCGGACGAGCAGGAGCGCTTCCTCGACGCCGCGCAGCGGACCCCGGAGCTGGCCGCGGGCGAGCTGGACCAGCTCAGCTTCGCGGTCGACCCGGTCCTGTTCGAGGTGCTCCCCGCCGCGCGGGAAGGACTGTTCTGATGAATGTTTCGGGACTGCTCGCCGCGCACACCAGCCCGGCGCGCAAACGCGCCGCGTTCCGGGCCGGCCTGGCCTCCGGACAGTTGCAGCGGTTGCCGGGCGCGGTGAATCCGCTGGTGGCCACGCTGATCCAGGAGATCGGATTCGACGGCGTGTACGTCTCCGGTGCGGTGGTGTCGGCCGAGCTGGCGCTGCCCGACATCGGCCTGACCACCCTCACCGAGGTCGTCGAACGCGGTCGCCAGATCGCGCGCGCCACCGAACTGCCGGTCCTCGTCGACGCGGACACCGGCTTCGGCGAACCGATGAACGCCGCCCGCACGGTGGCCCTGCTCGAGGACGCAGGCCTGGCCGGCTGTCACCTCGAGGATCAGGTCAATCCGAAACGGTGCGGTCATCTCGACGGCAAGGCGGTGGTCGAGACCGCGGCGATGGTGCGCCGGATTCGGGCCGCCGTCGCGGTGCGCCGCGATCCCGGCTTCGTGATCTGTGCCCGCACCGACGCGCGCGCCATCGAGGGACTCGACGCGGCGATCGAGCGGGCCAAGGCCTACGCCGACGCGGGCGCCGACCTGATCTTCACCGAGGCGCTGGTCGAGGAGGCCGAGTTCGCGAGGTTCCGGGCTGCCGTGGATGTCCCACTGCTGGCCAACATGACCGAGTTCGGCAAGACCCCGCTGCTGTCGGCCGCGACCTTGACCGATCTCGGCTACAACGCGGTGATCTACCCGGTCACCACGCTGCGGCTGGCGATGGGCGCGATCGAGGACGGCCTGCGCGAGATCGCCACGGCCGGTACTCAAGCGGCGCTGCTGGGTCGCATGCAGCACCGGTCGCGGCTCTACGAACTGCTGGGCTACCAGCGCTACAACGAATTCGACTCCGGCATCTTCGATTTCACGGTGGGTGAGTGACCATGACCAGTGGACAGACGGCACCGCGGCCCATCGCCAAGGGGCTGGCGGGGGTGGTGGTCGACACGACGAGCATCTCCAAGGTGGTCGCCGAGACCAACTCGCTGACCTACCGCGGCTATCCCGTGCAGGATCTGGCCGCGCGCTGCACCTTCGAGGAGGTCGTTTACCTGCTCTGGCACGGCGAGCTGCCCGACGACGGGCAGCTGCAACAGCTGTGCCAGCGCGAACGCGCGCAGCGCCGGATCGACCGGTCGGTGCTGGCGCTGGTGGAGAAGATGCCCGACACCTGTCATCCAATGGATGTGGTGCGCACGGTCGTCAGCTACCTCGGCACCGAGGACGCCGCCGCCGAGAGCGTGGGCGAACGGGAAAGACTCGCCGCCGCACTGCGATTGACCGCGCTGCTGCCCACGGTGATCGCGGCCGCGATGCGCAGGCGGCGCGGGCTCGACCCGATCGCCCCGCATTCCCAGCTCGGGTTCGCCGAGAACTTCCTGTACATGTGCTTCGGCGAGGTGCCCGCGCCGCGGATCGTGCGGGCGTTCGAGATCTCGCTGATCCTCTACGCCGAGCACGGTTTCAACGCCTCCACCTTCGCCGCCCGGGTGGTGACCTCCACCGGCTCGGACCTGTACAGCGCGATCACCGCGGCCATCGGCGCGTTGAAGGGCAGGCTGCACGGCGGCGCCAACGAGGCGGTCATGCACACCATGCTCGAGATCGGTGACCCCGCTCGGGCCGCGGCCTGGGTCGGCGAGACGCTGGCCGCGCGGCGCAAGGTGATGGGCTTCGGCCACCGCGTCTACCGCAACGGCGACTCGCGGGTGCCGACGATGAAGGCCGCCCTCGACGAGGTGGCCGCGGTCACCGGCGGACAGCGGTGGGTGCGAATGTACGACGCGCTCGCCGCGGCCATGGCCGAGAAGACCGGTATCGCACCGAATCTCGACTTCCCCGCCGGGCCCGCCTACTACCTGATGGGCTTCGACATCGAGATGTTCACGCCCATCTTCGTGATGAGCCGGATCACCGGCTGGACCGCGCACGTCGCCGAGCAGTCGGCCGCGAACGCGCTGATCCGGCCGCTGTCGGAGTATCGCGGCGTCGACCAGCGTCCGGTGCCCACGCGTCACTGACCGGTCCGCGTCGGCACCGCATCGCCGACGCCGCGGACCGGCACCACCGCCCCGGACGGATCACCCGTCCGGGGCGGTGCTGTGTTCAGCGCAGCGCGGCGGCCGCCGTCACCAGGTTGCGCAGCGACGCCTCGACCTCCACCGGGCCACGCGTCTTGAGACCGCAGTCCGGGTTCACCCAGAGTCGTTCGGCCGGTACGGCCGCCAGCGCGGCCGACAGTGCGGCGGTGAGCTCCTCGACCGAGGGCACCCGGGGCGAGTGGATGTCGTAGACGCCGGGGCCGACCCCGAGCGCGAAACCGGCCGCGTTCAGGTCGTCGAGAACCTCCATGTGCGAGCGGGCCGCCTCGATCGAGGTGACATCGGCGTCCAGGCCCGCGATCGCCGAGATCACCTCGCCGAACTCCGAATAGCACAGGTGCGTGTGCACCTGGGTGGTGTCGGCGACACCGGCGGTGGCCAGCCGGAACGCGTCCACCGACCAGCGCAGGTAGGCGGGCTGATCGGCCGCGCGCAGCGGCAGCAGCTCGCGCAGGGCGGGCTCGTCGACCTGGATGATCCGGGCGCCCTGGGCCTCCAGATCCACCAATTCGTCCCGGATCGCCAGCGCGACCTGACGAGCCGAGTCGGCCTGCGGCTGATCGTCGCGGACGAACGACCACGCCAGGATCGTCACCGGACCGGTCAGCATGCCCTTGACCGGCTTGGCGGTCAGCGACTGGGCGTAGCCGATCCACGACAGCGTCATCGGCGCGGGCCGCGCGACGTCGCCGAACAGGATCGGTGGGCGCACACAGCGGGTGCCGTAGGACTGCACCCAGCCCGCCTCGGTGGTGGCGAAGCCGTCGAGGAGCTCGGCGAAGTACTGGACCATGTCGTTGCGTTCCGGCTCGCCGTGCACCAGCACGTCCAGGCCGAGCTTCTCCTGCAGGGCGATCACGTCGGCGATCTCGGCCCGCATCCGGCGCTCGTATTCGGCCGCATCGATCTCGCCGGTGCGCAGCGCGGCGCGGGCCAGGCGGATGGCCGAGGTCTGCGGGTAGGAGCCTATCGTGGTGGTCGGCAGCACCGGCAGGTCGAGGTGAGCGCGCTGCGCCGCCCTGCGCTCGTCGGCGGGGGAGCGGGTCAGGTCGTCCTCGTCGAGGGCGGCCAGGCGGGCGCGGACCCGGTCGTCGTGCAGGCGCGGGTCGGTGCGCCTGGTCTCGGCGGCGGCGCGCGCCGCGGCCAGCTCGTCGCCGACCGCGGCGGCGCCCTCGGCCAGGGCGGTCGCGAGAACCCGCACCTCGCCGACCTTTTCGGCGCCGAATGCCAGCCACGAGCGAAGCCGGTCGTCGAGCCCGGTCTCCGGGGTCAGCGAGTACGGCACATGCAGCAGGGAGCACGAGGTCGAGACCGCCACGCCGGTGCCCAGGGCGCCGAGCGTGTCGAGCGCGGCGTCGAGGTCGGTGCGCCAGATGTTGCGGCCGTCGACGACACCGGCGACCAGCAGCTTGCCCGCCAGCGCCGGGACGGCGGCGATCGCGGACACCTCGATGCCCGCGGTGAGATCGAGGGCGACACCCTCGATGCCGGTGTCCGCCACTGCCGCCAGCGCGCCGTCGGGGTGCCCGAAGTAGGTGGCGACCAGGAGCGCGGGCCGGTCCGGCGCGGCCGACAGCGCGGTGTAGGTCTCGCGCACGAGCCCGATCTCGGCCGCGGTCAGGTCGGTGACCAGCACCGGCTCATCGATCTGCACCCACCGCGCGCCCGCCTCGGCCAGGCGTGCCAGCAGGTCCAGGTACAGCGGCACCAGTTCCGGCAGCCGGTCCAGCGCCGCGCCGTCGGCGGACTTGGCGAGCTTCAGGAAGGTCAGCGGGCCGATCACCACCGGCCGGGCCGGCACGCCGAGCGCGATGGCCTCGGCGAGTTCGGTCAGCAGCTTGTCCGGGTGCAGCGTGAACACGGTGGCCGCGTCGATCTCGGGCACCAGGTAGTGGTAGTTGGTGTCGAACCACTTGGTCATCTCCAGCGGCGTGACCGTGTCGGTCCCGCGTGCGGCCGCGAAATAGCGGTCCAGCGGGTCGGCGATGTCGGTCACCCGATGCGGCAGCGCACCGAGCAGGACGGCGGTGTCGAGCATCTGGTCGTAGTAGGAGAAGGTGCCGACGGGCACCGAATCCAGGCCGGCCGCGTGGAGCGCGGCGAACTGCACGGTGCGCAGCATGCGGCCGACGGCGTGCAGGTCCTCGGCGTCGAGCCGACCTGCCCAGTAGGACTCGATGGCGCGCTTGAGTTCCCGGCGCGGGCCGACCCGCGGTAGGCCGAGAACCGTTGCGGTGAACGGAGAGTGCGAAACAGTCACGGAGATTCTCCAGTGTCGTGCGGGGAGAGCCGACGCCTTTCGCGGGCGAGGAAGACACCTCCGGGACCCGTCGCGAGACACGACAGGCCGGCACAGGTGGTCCGCGCGCCCGATCCACGAGGCGGTGGCCGCCGGATACGGCGTATCCGGCACAGTCGGCAGGTCTTCGGACTCGCGGGCACCGGCCGTGTGATCGACCGACCTACTGGCCGTCGCTTCCCGGGCGTCGTGCCCAGTGCTGATGACGGCGGTCGTTCCTGCATACCGCTGCGGGACAGTCCCGGATTCCCACCGGGTTCCCTCTTCACCCGGCACACAGTGCCCGGGCTTCGACACCGGCGCGGGAGGTCGGGGCTCCGACTCTTCCACCGCGCAGGCGAACCAGCTGCGTCGCCCAGCATAGGGCCTCGGCGCGTACCGTCGCGACCACCCCGGCGCGCGTGGCCCGCGTGACCTGCGCTTCGGCGGCGCACCGCCGGGCGTCCGCCACGGTGAGATGTGACGGCCCGATGAACGCAACTTCGCAGGTGGGCGGGTGTGCGATGTGAAGATTGCTGCGAAGCCACCTTGCGTGACGGTCCTGCGGTCGCGTCCGGGTACCGTGGTCCAATGTTCTCGAAAGTCTTGGTCGCCAATCGTGGTGAGATCGCCATTCGCGCCTTCCGCGCGGCATACGAACTCGGCATCGGAACGGTCGCGGTGTTCCCCCATGAGGACCGCAACTCCGTCCATCGGCTGAAGGCGGCCGAGTCGTATCAGATCGGCGAGGAAGGGCACCCGGTCCGGGCGTACCTGTCCATCGAGGCGATCATCGACGCGGCCAAGAGCGCGGGCGCCGACGCCATCTACCCCGGCTACGGCTTCCTGTCGGAGAACCCCGACCTCGCGGCCGCCTGCGAGCGCGAGGGCATCACGTTCATCGGCCCCTCGGCCGCCGTCCTGGAGATGGCGGGCAACAAGGCCACCGCCATCGCCGCCGCCAAGGCCGCCGGCCTGCCGGTGCTGAAGTCCAGCGAACCCTCCGCCGACATCGACGCCCTGCTGGCCGCCGCCCAGGAGTTCGAGTACCCGATCTTCGTCAAGGCCGTCGCCGGTGGTGGTGGTCGCGGCATGCGCCGGGTCGCCGCGCCCGAGCAACTGCGCGAGTCGATCGAGGCGGCCTCGCGCGAGGCCGAGTCGGCCTTCGGTGACCCGACCGTGTTCCTCGAGCAGGCCGTGGTGAATCCGCGCCACATCGAGGTGCAGATCCTGGCCGACCAGCACGGCAATGTCATGCACCTGTTCGAGCGCGACTGCTCGCTGCAGCGCCGCCACCAGAAGGTGATCGAGCTCGCGCCCGCGCCGAACCTGGATCCCGCACTGCGCGAACGCATCTGCGCCGACGCGGTGGCCTTCGCCCGCCAGATCGGTTACAGCAACGCGGGCACCGTGGAGTTCCTGCTCGACGAGCGCGGCAAGCACGTGTTCATCGAGATGAACCCGCGCATCCAGGTCGAGCACACGGTCACCGAGGAGATCACCGACGTCGACCTCGTGCAGTCACAGCTGCGGATCGCCGCCGGGGAGACCCTGGCCGATCTGGGCCTGAGCCAGGACACGGTGTCGATCCGGGGCGCCGCGCTGCAGTGCCGCATCACCACCGAGGACCCGGCCAACGGCTTCCGCCCCGACACCGGCCGCATCACCGCCTACCGCACCCCCGGCGGCGCGGGCATCCGCCTCGACGGCGGCGCGAACCTGGGCGCGGAGATCGGCGCCTACTTCGACTCGATGCTGGTCAAGCTGACCTGCCGTGGCCGCGACCTGCCCGCCGCGGCCGCCCGTGCCCGGCGCGCGCTGGCCGAGTTCCGCATCCGTGGCGTCACGACCAACATCCCGTTCCTGCTCTCGGTGCTCGACGACCCCGACTTCCAGGCGGGCCGGGTCACCACCTCGTTCATCGACGAGCGGCCCGAGCTGCTGACCTCGCGCGGCTCGGCCGACCGTGGCACCAAGATCCTGAGCTACCTGGCCGACGTCACCGTCAACAAGCCGCACGGCGACCGCCCGACCACCGTGTACCCGTACGACAAGCTGCCCGCCGTCGACCTGACGCTGCCGCCGCCGGACGGCTCGCGTCAGCGCCTGCTCGCCCTCGGCCCCGAGGGCTTCGCCCGCGCCCTGCGCGAGCAGAAGGCCCTCGGCGTCACCGACACCACCTTCCGCGACGCACACCAGTCGCTGCTGGCGACGCGGGTGCGCACCAACGGCCTGCTCGGTGTCGCCGGGCACGTCGCCCGGCTGACCCCGGAACTGCTCTCGATCGAGGCGTGGGGCGGCGCGACCTACGATGTGGCGCTGCGCTTCCTGCACGAGGACCCGTGGGAGCGGCTGGCCGCCCTGCGCGAGGCCGTGCCCAACATCTGTCTGCAGATGCTGCTGCGCGGCCGCAACACCGTCGGCTACACGCCGTACCCGGAACAGGTCACCCGCGCGTTCGTCTCCGAGGCCGCGACCACCGGCATCGACATCTTCCGCATCTTCGACGCGCTCAACAATGTCGACCAGATGCGCCCGGCCATCGACGCCGTGCGCGAAACGAACACGGCCATCGCCGAAGTCGCGCTCAGCTACACCGGCGACCTGCTCGACCCGAACGAGTCGCTCTACACCCTCGACTACTACCTGAAGCTGGCCGAGCAGATCGTCGACGCGGGCGCGCACGTGCTCGCGATCAAGGACATGGCGGGCCTGCTGCGCGCGCCCGCGGCGGCGAAGCTGGTCACCGCGCTGCGCGGCAACTTCGATCTGCCGGTGCACGTGCACACCCACGACACCCCCGGCGGTCAGCTGGCGACCTACCTGGCCGCCTGGCAGGCCGGCGCCGACGCGGTCGACGGTGCCTCGGCCGCGATGGCGGGCACGACCTCCCAGCCCGCGCTGTCGGCCATCGTCGCGGCCACCGCGCACACCGAGCACGACACCGGCCTGAACCTGCAGAACGTGTGCGATCTGGAGCCGTACTGGGAGGCGCTGCGCAAGGTCTACGCGCCGTTCGAGTCGGGTCTGCCCGCGCCGACCGGGCGCGTGTACACCCACGAGATCCCGGGCGGTCAGCTGTCGAACCTGCGCCAGCAGGCGATCGCGCTGGGCCTGGGCGACCGGTTCGAGGAGGTCGAGGCCAAGTACGCCGCGGCCGACCGGCTGCTGGGCCGCCTGATCAAGGTGACCCCGTCGTCGAAGGTCGTCGGTGACCTGGCGCTGGCGCTGGTCGGCACCGGTGTCGACATCGAGGACTTCGCCGCCGATCCGGGCCGCTACGACATCCCCGACTCGGTGATCGGCTTCCTGCGCGGCGAACTCGGCGAGCCCGCCGGTGGCTGGCCCGAGCCGTTCCGCAGCAAGGCGCTGGCCGGGCGCAACGAGCCCAAGCCGGAGACCCCGCTGACCGCGGCCGACCAGGCCGGGCTCGACGGCACCTCCCAAGAGCGTCGCGACACCCTCAACCGCCTGCTGTTCCCCGGCCCGACCGCCGAGTTCCAGGCGCACCGGGAGAAGTACGGCGACACCACCGGCCTGTCGGAGAACCAGTTCTTCTACGGTCTGCGCCGCGGCGAGGAGCACCGCGTCCAGCTGGAGAAGGGCGTCACGCTGCTCATCGGGCTGGAGGCGATCTCCGAGCCGGACGAGAAGGGCATGCGCACGGTCATGTGCATCATGAACGGGCAGCTGCGCCCGGTCGCGGTGCGGGACCGCTCGATCGCCTCCGAGGTGCCGGCTGCGGAGAAGGCCGACAAGAACAACCCCGGCCACATCGCGGCGCCGTTCGCCGGTGTCGTCACGCTGGCGGTGTCGGAGGGCGACGAGATCCACGCGGGCGACACCGTCGGCACCATCGAGGCGATGAAGATGGAGGCGGCGATCACCGCGCCGCGCGCCGGCATCGTCGGCCGGATCGCGACCGCCAAGGTGCAGCAGGTCGAGGGCGGCGATCTGCTGGTGGAACTGGCTGCGCGCGAGTCGGAATGACGCGCATCGTCGCGGGCACGGCGGGCGGGCGGCGGCTGAAGGTGCCGCCCGCCGGGACCCGGCCCACCTCGGACCGGGTCCGCGAGGCCCTGTTCAGCGCGATCGACGCGCGCCTGGATCTGGACGGCGCGCGGGTGGTGGACCTGTACGCCGGTTCGGGCGCGCTCGGACTGGAAGCGCTCTCGCGCGGCGCCGCCCACGCCCTGCTCGTCGAGGCCGACCGCAAGGCGGCCGCGGTCGTGCGCGCCAATATCGCCGAACTCGGCCTGCCCGGCGCGGAACTGCGCCTGGGCACGGTCGGCTCGGTGCTGGCGCACGCCGCGCCGAGTCCCTACGACGTGGTCTTCTCCGACCCGCCGTACGACGTGAGCACCGAGGACGTGATCGCCGACCTCACCGCGCTGGCGGCCAACGGCTGGCTCGCGCCCGACGCGCTGGTGATCGTCGAGCGGTCCATCCGCTCACCCGAAATCGCCTGGCCCGCAGGCTATGCGCCGCTGAAGATCCGCAAGTACGGGGAGACCAGAATCGAGCTCGCCGAATTCGGTGCTAGCGTCTGAACCATGGCTGCAGCACTGTGCCCCGGCTCCTTCGACCCGGTCACCAACGGTCACCTCGACGTGTTCGCTCGCGCGGCCGCGCAGTTCGACGAGGTGATCGTCACCGTGATGGTGAACCCCAAGAAGCAGGGCATGTTCACCGTCGACGAGCGCATCGAACTGCTGCGCGAGTCGGTCGCCCATCTGCCCAATGTGCGCGTGGCGTCCTGGCAGGGTCTGCTGGTCGACTTCGCCAAGCAGGAGGGCGTCGGCGCGATCGTCAAGGGTCTGCGCGACGCGGGCGACTTCGGCTACGAGCTCCAGATGGCCCAGATGAACCACAAGCTGGCCGGTGTCGACACCTTCTTCATCGCCACCAACCCGTCGCTGAGCTTCCTGTCCAGCTCCCTGGTGAAGGAAGTCGCGGCCTACGGTGGCGACGTCAGCGACATGCTCCCGCCCGCGGTGCACAAGCGCCTGCTCGACCGCCTGGCCGAGCGTCGCGGCTAGAAGACCAGGCCGCGCAGAGCCAGGAACCGCATGCCGCCGACCGCGGCGGTGATGGCGAGGACGGCGAGTGCCTGCACGCTGTCACCCAGGCCGGGCGCCCACACGCCGAGAGCGGCCAGGCCCGCCGTCGTGATGCCGAGACCGAGCAGCGCCAGCCCGCCGCCTTCCCATTGCGCCGTGAACCAGGTGACCCGGTCGGCGGCGTGGAAGGTGAGCTGGCGGTGCAGTTCGTTGGCGATCACGGTGCTGACCACCGAGCCGGCGACATTGGCGATCAGCGGGCCGACGCCGTGCATGGCGAAGAACAGCAGCACGTAGGCGATATTGCTGGAGCCGCCGACCAGGGCGAAGCGGATGAGCTGGGGGAGCGCGCGGTCGCCGCGCAGGTAGGTGAGGGTTCGGTCGACCTGCGGGCGCACCGCGGGGGCGGGTGTAGCGGCGGGAACGGCGGGGAACGTTCCGATCCAGGGTGTGAACATGCCCGCGACGTGGGACACCGAAGGTCTCGGTGTTTCGAGGACGGTCATGGTCGACTCCGATCGCAATGAACGAGCGTCGAGGAGTACAACAGCAATAAACGTGCAGTGCTTCCCGGCGGACGGCGTTGTCGTGCCTACCGATGGTAGCGGAAGTGGAGGGATTCACTCCACTTGATATCTGTGCGATCTAGGACACTCTCGCGACACACCGCGACGACATTCGGAACACGCGCCGCCGACGGGCACACTGGGCCACGGCGGTAGTGGTTTCGCCGTGAGCAAGCAGGAGGGTAGTGAGCATGTATCGCGTATTCGAAGCACTCGACGAACTGGTCGCCATCGTCGAAGAGGCGCGCGGCATCCCGCCGACTCGCAGCTGCATCGTGCCGCGCGGCGATGTCCTCGAACTGCTCGACGACGTCCGCGACGCCCTGCCCGGTGAGCTCGACGACGCCCAGGACGTCCTCGATCATCGCGACAAGATCGTCGGCGACGCCCGCACCGGCGCCGAGGCCACCATCACCTCGGCCAACGACCAGGCGCGTACCACCATCGAGAACGCCCGCGCCGAGGCCGACCGCATCCTCGCCGACGCCAAGGCGCACGCCGACCGGATGGTCGCCGAGGCCACCACGCACGCCGATCGCCTGGTCGCGACCGCGCAGGCCGAGGCCGAGCAGGTGATCGCCGACGGCAACGCCGAGTACGACGAACTCACCAGCCGCGCCCAGATCGACGCCGACCGGGCCATCCAGGCGGGCAAGGACTCCTACGAGCGCTCGGTCGCCGACGGCAAGGCCGAGCAGGCCCGGCTGGTCGCCCAGACCGAGGTCGTGCGGGCCGCGCACGCCGAGTCGGCGCGCCTGATCGACGACGCCCAGGCCGAGGCCGACCGGGTCCGCGCCGAATGCGACGACTACGTCGACGAGCAGATGGCCGATTTCGGTGGCAGGCTCGCCGCGATGGAGGAGACGCTGAGCACCACGCGGCGCACGATCACCCGCGGTCGCCAGCAGATGCGCGGCGGTCAGGCGGCCGAATACCCGGAATACGCCGCCGAGCACCGGCGCTGACCGCACTCCCGCGTTTTGAGTTCCGACGGGGTCCTGCCGTACTGTTGAGTGGTTGCCCAAATCCCCTCAGAAGTAAGTGAGTCAGTGATGCCCGCCGCTTCCGGTTCGCCGTCGCGTCCGCACAAGACCAGTGGTCCTGTGTCCGACGCGGGCTTCGTGCTGGACGTCCGCAGCCTCGGCCGTCGGCCGGGGACCATGCGGGAGCTGCGTCGCACCGTCACCGACCATGAGCGGCTGGGTCTGGATCTGATCGCCATCCCGGCCGACGCCGCGGTGGAACTCGACCTGCAGTTGCAGGCCGTCTCGGAGGGTGTGCTGGTCACCGGCACGGCGTCCGGGCCGACGGTGGGGGAGTGCTCGCGCTGCCTGGAACCGTTCGACGACCAGGTCGAGATTCGTCTGACGGAGCTGTTCGCGTATCCGGACAGCACCACCGAGCAGACGACCGAGGACGACGAGGTCTACCGCATGGAAGACGACCTCATCGACCTCGAGCCGGTGATCCTCGACGCCATCGGGCTGGAGCTTCCGCTGCAGCCGCTGTGCACCCCGGACTGCGCGGGCCTGTGCCCCGAGTGCGGTGTGCGGATGGCGATTGCGGGTCCTGATCACGGGCATGAGATACTGGACCCTCGCTGGGCCAAGTTGGCGAGTTTCGCCGCAGAGGCGCCCGGCACCGGCGACCCCGCTGAGGGTTCCACCACCCCAGACCGATCCGCTCCCGTGGCAAACGATGCCCACGTGGCCAGCGAAAACACAGAGGAGAAGTAGCCGTGGCTGTTCCCAAGCGCCGGATGTCCCGTTCCAACACCCGGTCGCGGCGCAGCCAGTGGAAGGCCGTCGCGCCGACCCTGGTCACCTGCCCGAACCGTGCCTGCGGTGAGAAGACCCTCCCGCACATCGCGTGCCCGTCCTGCGGCACCTACAAGGGCCGCCAGGTCACTGCTGCTGTCTGATTCGTGACAGCCAGCAAAGACACCGCGGGCTCGGCAGATCACGCCAGCCTGCTCACCGCACTCGGTGTCGACGTACGACCGGAGCTTCTGCGCCTCGCGCTGACGCACCGGTCGTACGCGTACGAGAACGGTGGTTTGCCGACCAACGAGCGCCTCGAGTTCCTCGGCGACTCGGTTCTCGGTCTGAGCATCACCGAGCGCCTCTACACCGAGCACCCCGAGAAGTCCGAGGGCGAGCTCGCGAAGCTGCGCGCCAGCGTGGTGAACATGCACGCGCTCGCCGAGGTGGCGCGTGGTCTCGGTGACGGCGGACTCGGTCAGTACCTGCTGCTCGGCAAGGGCGAAGAGCTCACCGGCGGCCGTGACAAGCCGAGCATCCTCGCCGACGGCATGGAGTCCCTGCTCGGCGCCGTGCATCTCGAGCACGGCATCGAGGTGGCCCGTGGCGTCGTGTTGCGCCTGTTCGCCGAACTGCTCGAGCGCGGCCCCCGCATGGGCGCCGGCCTCGACTGGAAGACCAGCCTGCAGGAGCTCACCGCCGAGCGTGGCCTCGGCGTGCCCAATTACGAGATCACCTCCACCGGCCCGGACCACAACAAGGAGTTCACCGCGACCACGGTGATCGCCGGTCGTCCGTACGGGCAGGGCGTCGGCCGCTCCAAGAAGGAAGCCGAGCAGAAGGCCGCGGGCACCGCCTACAAGGCACTCACCGCCGAAACCTCCGCCGAATCCTCCGACGAAGCCTGACCCGTGCCCGAACTGCCCGAAGTCGAGGTGGTGCGGCGCGGTTTGGCCGATCACGCGGTCGGCCGGGCGATCGATGCCGTCACCGTCACCCATCCCCGGGCCGTGCGCAGGCACGTGGCGGGCGGCGCCGATCTGGCGGCCCGGCTCACCGGTCTGAAGATCGAGGGCGCGCAGCGCCGCGGCAAGTACCTGTGGCTCACCTTCGACGAGCCGGACACCGCCTTGGTCGTCCATCTGGGCATGAGCGGGCAGATGCTCGTGCAGCCCGCGGGCGCCCCGGTCGAGAAGCACGCCCACATCCGCGCTGTCCTCGGGGACGGTAGTGAGCTGCGGTTCGTCGACCAGCGCACCTTCGGCGGCTGGGCGCTGGCCGATCTCGTCGAGGTCGACGGCACCGTGGTCCCGGACTCCGTCGCCCACATCGCCCGCGATCCGCTGGATCCGCGCTTCGACGCCGAGGCCGTGGTGGCGGCGATCCGAGCCAAGAACACCGAGATCAAGCGGGTGCTGCTCGATCAGACCGTGGTGTCGGGCATCGGCAACATCTACGCCGACGAGGCGCTGTGGCGGACCGGTCTGCACGGTACCCGGGTGGCCGCCGAGCTCACCCGGCCGGTGGTGCGCCGGCTGCTCGAGGGCGTCGGCGCGGTCATGAACGAGGCGCTGGCCGTCGGCGGTACCTCCTTCGACGCGCTGTATGTGAACGTGAACGGCGAATCCGGCTATTTCTCCCGGTCGCTGGCCGCTTACGGCCGTGCGAACGAGCCGTGTGACCGGTGTGGCGCGCTGCTGATCCGCGAACAATTCATGAATCGCTCGTCGTTTTCCTGCCCGAAGTGTCAGCGGAAGCCTCGCCGTCGCTGATCCGGGCACGCTACCGTTTCTCCTGACAGGTCGTATCGGACCGGGTCCGTGCAGGAGGACGTTATGCGCAAGCTGACCTATTTCGTGGCATCGACGATCGACGGATTCATCGCCGCCGAGGACGGGACCCTGGACTTCTTCCCGGTGGGCGGCGACCACGGGCCCGCGATCATCTCGCAGTATCCCGAGACCCTGCCGACCAAGGTGCGCGAGGCACGCGGCATCGCGGCGGGCAATGTCTACTTCGACACCGTGATCATGGGCCGCAAGACCCATGACTTCGGGGTGCGCACCGGCACCGCCAGCCCCTACGAGCACCTGCGCCAGTTCGTGGTGTCCACGACGCTGCCCGAGCCGCCGGCGCCCGGGGTCGAGCTGATCACCGCCGACCCGATCGCCGCCGTGCGCGAGCTCAAACGGGAGTCGGGGCTGGGAATCTGGCTGTGCGGCGGCGGTGAGCTGGCGCAGACGCTGCTGCCCGAGATCGACCAGGTGTTCCTCAAGCTGCATCCGGTGGTGCTCGGCACCGGCCGTCCGCTGTTCGGCGGTGGCGCGAAACTGCCCGAGCCGGAACGCTTCCGGGTGATCACCAGTCGCGTGTACGCCGATGGTGTCGCCTTCCTCAAGTACGGCCGGATCGGGTAGCGCCGATGTCGGCGGCGGGTCCGGGCCCGGTGGCGGCGCTGCGCGAGATCGGTTTCTGGCTCGAGCGATCGCGCGCCGAGACCCATCGGGTGAAGGCGTATCGCCGTGCCGCCGACATCGTCGACGAACTCTCGGAGTCCGAGCGGGCGACCCGCGCGAGCGAGCACAGCTGGCGGGACCTGCCCGGCATCGGCCCCAAGACCGCCGCCGTCATCGAACAGGCCTGCGCCGGTGCGGTTCCCGACTACCTGGCCGAGCTGCGCGGGGCCGCCCGCCCCATCGCCCCGGCCGGTGATCCGCTGCGCACCCTGCTGCGCGGTGACCTGCACACCCATTCGGACTGGTCCGACGGCGGTAGCCCGATCGCGGAGATGATGGGCGTGGCCGCCGCGCTCGGCCACGAATACTGTGCGTTGACCGATCACTCGCCGCGGCTCAAGGTCGCCAACGGTCTGTCCGCCGACCGTCTGCTGCGCCAGCTCGACGTGATCGCCGGCCTCCAGGAGCAGCTGGCGCCGTTTCGCATCCTCACCGGCATCGAGGTCGACATCCTCGACGACGGCACCCTCGACCAGCGCGCCGAGCTGTTGGAACGCCTCGATATCGTTGTCGCCAGCGTGCATTCACATCTGCGCGACGACAGCGCCACCATGACCAAGCGCATGGTCTACGCCGTGGCGAACCCGAATGTCGACGTCCTCGGCCACTGCACCGGCCGGCTCGTCGAAGGCGGTCGCGGCACCCGCCCCGAGTCCAGCTTCGACGCCGAACTCGTCTTCGAGGCCTGCCGCAAGTACGGCACCGCCGTCGAGATCAACAGCCGCCCCGAACGCCGTGACCCGCCCGGGCGGTTGATCGACCTGGCCGTGGAGATGGGCTGCCATTTCAGTATCGACACCGACGCCCACGCCCCCGGCCAGTTGGCGTGGCAGGGATACGGGTGCGAGCGCGCGCTGGCCAACGGCGTTCCGGCCGAGCGGGTGATCAACACCTGGGCGGTCGACGAGCTGCTGAGCTGGTGCGCGACGACCACCGGATGAAGACTCGCCGAACAACCGGCGCCGGACGCCGTGGTGGCGGATCGACCTGATAGACAGTCGGTTACAGGTATCCGGGGTGTGGGGGAGGGGAGCCGATGGGCGAGTTCCCGATCGAGATCGTGCTGTCGGCACTCGGTCTGTTCGTGGCGACGGCCGCGTTCCTGCGGGAGTTCGTCTTCGTCGGTCGCAAGCGCCTCGGCTACCGCGTGCAGATGAACACCCCCGCCAGCCGGATCCAGCTCGCCGACCCCCACAGCGGTGCCACCGGGGGCAACTCGGCGGCGGAGCCGGTGTCGGTGGTGCTGATCCGCATCGAGAACTACGGCTCCACGGTGATCGAGGCCGACGACTACGCCGGGGAGAGCCCGCGACTGCTGTTCCCGCACCACACGATCCGGGCGCTCGAGGTCACCGAGCGGGTCACCCGGACCGGGCAGTCGGTCACCGCGCTCAGCGACGCCCTGCGCGAGCTGGCCTCCACGGTGGGCGCGGACAATGCCGCGCGGATCGTGCTGCCGAGCGAACGGCTCGAGCGCGGCGAGCACTACAAGGTGCTGGCGGTGCTGTCGGGTCCGGCGCCCGATCCGCAGGACATCAACGCGGCGAAGGTGGTGACCAAGGCGGGCGGCCTCAAGGGCGGCCGGTTCGTCGAGACCACCAGCCGCTCCGGCCGCGAGCCCGCGCTGCTCGGCCTGAGCGTGTTCCTCGCCCTGGTGGTGATGGTGCAGTTGCTGGCCACCGTGCTGCGCGGTGATCCGCCGCCGCGCGACTGCGCCGCGGGTGAGTTGCGCGTCGTCGGTTCCACCGCGATGGCCCCGATGATCCGCAAGGCCGCGCACAACTACGAGAAGACCTGCACCGGAGCGCGATTCAGCTTCGATTTCGCCGGGACCGAACCCGGTCTGCGCACGATCACCAAGGCGGGTCCGACCCCGGACCTGCTCGCGATCGGCGACGGCGCCAAGGGCACCTCGTTCGAGGCGCTCACCGAGCTACCGCTGGCACGTGGGTCGTTCTCGTTGGTCGTGCACCCGGGCGTCGGCCTGAAAGACCTCTCGACCCAGCAGATCCGGGACCTGTACCGGGGAAACATCAAGAACTGGAGCCAGATCGGCGGTCCCGATCTGCCGGTGGTCCTGATCGACCGGACCGCGGGCTCGGGCACTCGTCGGGCACTGGAATCGCGACTGCTCGAGGACCACCGCAAGGTGTTCCGCTACACCAGCTGCATCGGCATGGCCGCGGGCGGCGAGCAGTGCGAGGTCGACGTCACCGACGAAGTGGCTACGTTTGTTGCCAAAATCCCTGGCGCGGTGGGATATCTGGAGACCTCGGCGGTCGGGGCGGAGACCAGGGCGGTCGCGATCGACGGGGTGAGCCCGACGCCCGAGACCATCCGGTCCGGTGCCTACCGGTTCACGGGCGTGGAGTACGCCTACACGCACGGTCCGATCGCCGGTGATTCGCTGGTCGCGCAGTTCTTGGACTATCTGACGCGGGGTAAGGCCAGGCTCACCATGACCGAGTTCGGCAACATCCCGTGCGTCGACCCGGTCGAACCGAAATTCTGTACGCCGTAGACCGCCTCTGACGGCGTAATCTCCTGTCTCGTTGGGCATTCGCCGACACGATTTGCCAGCAACCCGCTGGTTTACTCCCCGGTAGCGGGGTACGTTCCACTACGGCCCCTCTGTTCAGCCGGGCACCCGCGTGGTGTGCTCCCCGTCTGGCCAGGCCAACCATGCCCCATGGACGGCGGTGAAGCTCTCGTCTCCACCCCCGCCGAGGCGGCCATCTCTTGTTCGCGCAAGTGTTGCGAGGTTGTGTCCCTGGAAGGAAGGTCATGAGTGCAGATACGTCGGCAATGTCGCCGACCGGGCTCTCCACGTCCGATCTCTATTCGATCGAGCACAACGGCGGCCCACTGCGGATCGCGATGGTGGTTCCACCGTATTTCGACGTCCCCCCGAAGGCCTACGGCGGCGTCGAGGCCGTAGTCGCCGATCTGGTCGACTCGCTGTGTGAGCGCGGCCATCACGTCACCCTGTTCGGCGCGGGCGAGCCGGGTACCAAGGCGGATTTCGTCCCGCTGTGGGACCGGATCGTCCCGGAACGACTCGGCGATCCGTTCCCCGAGGTGGTGCACGCGCTGCGCGTGCGCCGCGCGATCGAGCGTCTGGCCGAGACCCAAGGCATCGACCTGGTGCACGATCACACCTTCGCCGGCCCGCTCAACGCCCCGGCGTACGCCAATCTGGGCCTGCCGACGGTGGTCACCGTGCACGGGCCGGTGCAGGACGACTGCTACCGCTACTACCGCGAATTGGGCGAGGAATGCTCGCTCGTCGCGATCAGCGACCGGCAGCGCGAACTCGCGCCCGAACTGCCGTGGGCGGGCCGGGTGCACAACGCGCTGCGGCCGGACCAGTGGCCGTTCGTGACCGAGAAGCAGGACTACGCGCTGTTCCTCGGCCGCTTCACCATGGACAAGGGGCCGCATCTGGCACTCGACGCCGCGCACGCGGCGGGCATCCCGCTCATCCTGGCGGGCAAGTGTTCCGAGCCGCCGGAAAAGGCCTATTTCGAGGAATACGTGCGACCGCGGCTGACCGACGCCGATCATGTGTTCGGCCTCGCCGACGCGGCGGCCAAGCGTAAACTGTTGTCCGGAGCACGGTGTCTGCTGTTCCCCATTCGCTGGGAGGAGCCGTTCGGCATGGTGATGATCGAGTCGATGGTCTGCGGAACGCCGGTGGTCGCGTTGCGCGGTGGTGCCGTGGCCGAGGTCGTGGTCGACGGTGTCACCGGGCGCATCTGCGAGGAACCGGACGAACTGCCCGCCGCCATCGCCGAGGTCGCGACGTTCGATCCGGCGGCCTGCCGGGCGCACGTGGAAGCGAATTTCGGCGCCGACACCCTCGGTGGCGGCTATGAGCAGGTGTACCGGCAACTGCTGGCCCGCACCACGATCGGCTACGGCAACGCCTTCACGATGCCGATACCGGTCGGGGCGGCGGTGAGTGGGCGCGGATGAGCCTGAACAACGCGTCGTCGCCGAGCCCGCTCAACGCGGGGGAACCCGCGGGGCTCGGCGGCAACGGCGGCAACGTCACCCTGGTCGAAGGCGGCACCTTCTGCCTGTCCGACCGGCTCGGTGACATCGAGCCCGGCAAGCCGCAGGGCCTGTTCTTCCGTGACGCGCGGGTGATCTCGCGCTGGGAGCTGATGATCGACGGTAAGCGGCCGGAGCCGCTGTCGGTCCTCAGCCCGGAGGCCTTCGCAGGGCGGTTCGTGCTGCGCAGGCCGCCGCAGCAAGGTCGTGCCGACAGCACCCTGCTGGTCGTGCGCGACCGGCTCGTCGCCGAGGGCATGCACGAGCTGATCACCCTGGAGAACATGAGCCGCGAGGCCACGGCGGTGGTGCTCGAACTGCACGTCGACGCCGATTTCGTCGACCTGTTCTCGGTGAAGGAAGGCCGGATGGGCGGGCGCCGCGCGGAGATGACGACCTCCGACGGCGAACTGCTGCTGCACGACCGGGCCGACCTGTCGCGCGGGCTCGCGCTCACCTCGACGGTCGAGCCGATGGTGCTGCCCGGCACCATGATCTGGCGCGTCGTCGTGCCCGCGGGTGGCCGCTGGCAGACCGAGATCACCGCGCAACCGGCGGGTGCCGCGCAGCGCCCGCAGACCCAGGGCACCCCCGGTGAGCGCTACCGGGCCAGCGAACCGGTACGCAAGATCCAGGCCTGGCGGGCCACCGCCACCGACATCAGCGCCGATTCCGGGTTGCTCAACCAGATCCTGCGCCGCACCGAGAGCGACCTGGGCGCGTTGCAGATCCACACCGATTCCGGCACGGGCAGACCGTTCGTCGCCGCGGGCGCGCCCTGGTTCATGACGCTGTTCGGCCGGGACTCGCTGCTCACGGCATGGATGTCGCTGCCGCTGGAGACCGACCTGGCCCTGGGCACGCTGCAGCAGCTGGCCGAATTGCAGGGCCAGACGGTCGATCCGCTGGTGGAGGAGGAACCGGGCCGGATCATGCACGAGATGCGGCGCGGCCCCTCGGTCGGTCAGGTGCTCGGCGGGCAGATCTACTACGGCACCGTCGACGCCACACCGCTGTTCGTGATGCTGCTGGCCGAGTGCCTGCGCTGGGGCGCCGACCCGGCCTCGATCGCGACCCTGCTGCCCGCGGCCGATGCCGCGATCGGCTGGATCACCGATTTCGGCGACCGCGACGACGACGGGTTCGTCGAGTACGTGCGCGCCACCGATCGCGGGCTGATCAACCAGGGCTGGAAGGACAGCTTCGACGGGATCAACGACGCCGCGGGGCATATCGCGCAGGCCCCGATCGCGCTGTGCGAGGTGCAGGGGTACGTGTACGCGGCGTATCTGGCCCGGGCGGAGCTGGCCGATCAGTTCGACGATCCCGCGATGGCGACGCGGATGCGCGAGCGGGCCGCCGAGCTACGAACCAAGTTCGCCGAGCAGTTCTGGCTACCTCAGTGCGGTTGGTACGCGGTGGCCCTGGACGGCAGCAAGCGGCAGGTCGACGCGCTCACCAGCAACGCGGCGCACTGCCTGTGGTCGGGGATCGCCACCGACGAACACGCCGAGAGCCTGATCGCGAATCTGGCCAAGGCCGAGATGGATTCGGGGTTCGGTCTCCGCACGCTGGCCTCGACCATGGGCGCCTACAACCCGATGAGTTATCACTGCGGTTCGGTGTGGCCGCACGACACGGCGATCGCGGTCGCCGGGTTGATGCGGTACCAGCACGTGCCGGGCGCGGTGGCATTGGCGACGAAGCTGTCGGCCGGATTGCTCGACGCCGCCGCCGCGTTCGACGGCAGGCTGCCCGAGTTGTTCTGTGGTTTCCCGCGTGCCCGCTTCGCGTCGCCGGTGCCCTATCCCACCTCGTGTTCGCCGCAGGCGTGGGCCAGTGCCGCGCCGCTGCTGCTGGTGCGCTCGTTCCTCGGGCTCGACCCCGATGTGCCCGCCAAGACCCTGACCGTGCGGCCGCAGGTGCCGCAGGCGTGGGGGTGTGTGCGGCTCTCGGAGTTCCGGCTCGGTGACGTCACCGTCGATGTCGAGGTCTGCGGGTCGGCGGTGACCGTGACCGGCTTGCCCGAAGGATGGGCGCTGATCACCGACGAGCAGTCCTAGGACGGCACAGGGGCCGGACCCGTGGTGGGTCCGGCCCCTGCTCAGGACTCAGCCGCGGACGGGAAACCGTTCGTCCAGAGCGAGATTGAGCTCGACGACATTCACCCGGGGCTCGCCGAGGAACCCGAGCGTGCGCCCGGCGGTGTGCGCCGCGACCAGATCACGCACCTGATCGCCGGTGAGGCCGCGCGCCTTCGCCACCCGCTCGACCTGGATGGCCGCGTACGCGGGGGAGATGTGCGGGTCCAGGCCGCTGCCGCTCGCGGTGACCGCGTCGGCGGGGACCGCCGCTTCGGCCGGGGCGTCGCCGAGGATCGGGATGATCCGGCCGACCGAGTAGTCCTCGCCTTCCTGCGCGCATTCCACGGTGACGCCGCGGAACGTGGCCAGGAACGGCCGCGCCGGGCAGAGCTCGTTGACGCTGACGACCTGCACCGGTCGCGACACATCGCCGTCGGCATCGCGCGGACCGATCACCGAGAGCACCGCGCCGACACCGTCTTTCGTGCAGAACTGGCGGGCGCCGTCGACCCCCTCACGGTCGCCGACCTCCTTCGATCGGGTGCACACGGTGGTGAGCAGGCTGGTGCGGGCGGCGGTGTCGACGATGTCCTCGGGACCCAGATTGCTCGCGGCGGTGGCCAGCGGGTCGTAGCCGTCGCCCGCGGCCGACGGGCGGCTCTGGAAGTACTGCACCATGGCCTTGCCGTCGGCGTCGGTGAACGACTGCCCGATCAGGCTGGAGCCCACCAGCTTTCCGTCCCGCTCGATCAGTGAGCCGTCGGCATTGTCGTGGAGTCCCGGCAGTTGCGCGACCGCGAAAACCGCGACGGGGTACACGATTCCGGTGATCGCGGTCAGCACGAGCAGGGCGCGCAGGGCGGCCAGGTGCTGGCGGATCCAGGTTGACATACGCATTTCAGGACATCCCGGGGAGGAGTTGGACGAGCAGGTCGATGATCTTGATGCCGAGGAACGGCGCGATGATGCCGCCCAGGCCGTAGATCGTCAGGTTGCGGCTCAACAGGGTCGAGGCATCGCTCGGCCGGTAGTCGACACCGCGCAGCGCCAGCGGGATGAGCGCCACGATGATGATCGCGTTGAAGATGACCGCGGACAGGATCGCCGACTGCGGGCTGGCCAGGCGCATGATGTTCAGCGCGTCCAGGCCGGGGAACAGCGCCACGAACAACGCGGGAATGATCGCGAAGTACTTGGCGATGTCATTGGCGATGGAGAACGTGGTGAGCGCGCCGCGGGTGATCAGCAGCTGCTTGCCGATCTCCACGATCTCGATCAGTTTGGTCGGGTCCGAATCGAGATCGACCATGTTGCCCGCCTCTTTGGCGGCCGAGGTGCCGGTGTTCATCGCCACGCCCACGTCGGCCTGGGCCAGCGCGGGAGCGTCGTTGGTGCCGTCGCCGGTCATCGCGACCAGGCGGCCGCCGTCCTGCTCCTTCTTGATCAGGGCGAGCTTGTCCTCCGGCGTCGCCTCGGCGAGGTAGTCGTCCACCCCCGCTTCGTCGGCGATCGCCTTCGCGGTGAGCGGGTTGTCGCCGGTGATCATCACCGTGCGAATGCCCATGCGGCGCATCTCGTCGAAGCGTTCCCGCATGCCCTGCTTGACGACGTCCTTGAGATGGATGACACCGAGCAGCCGCGGGGTGCCGTCCTTGACCTCACCGACCACCAGCGGCGTGCCGCCCGAGGCCGAGATGCCGTCGACGATCGCCGTGGCGTCGCTGGGGACCGAACCACCCTGGGCCCGAACCCATTCGATCACCGCACCCGCTGCCCCCTTGCGCAGCTGGTGCCCATCGGCGAGGTCGACACCCGACATGCGGGTCTGCGCGGTGAACTCCACCCAGGTGGCACCGGGCAGCTCGCCCGCGGAACGTTCCCGCTTGTCGAACGTCTGCTTGGCGAACACGACGATCGACCGCCCCTCCGGCGTCTCGTCGGCCAGGCTCGACAGCTGGGCGGCGTCGGCGAGTTCGTCGTCGAGAATGCCCGGCATCGGGACGAATGCGGCCGCCTGCCGGTTGCCGAGGGTGATGGTGCCGGTCTTGTCGAGCAGCAGCGTGTTCACATCGCCCGCCGCTTCGACCGCGCGGCCCGACATGGCCAGCACATTGCGCTGCACGAGGCGGTCCATCCCGGCGATGCCGATGGCCGAGAGCAGCGCGCCGATGGTGGTCGGGATGAGGCAGACCAGCAACGAGACCATCACGATGCCGGTGATGCCGTGCGCGTCCAGCGCCGAAGTATCCGGCACGCCGGGGTTGTTCGACTTGGCGAAGATCGCCAGCGGCTGCAGCGTGGTGACCGCGAAGACGAAGATGATCGTGAGCGCGGCCAGCAGGATGTTGAGCGCGATCTCGTTCGGGGTCTTCTGGCGGCTGGCGCCTTCGACGAGCGCGATCATCTTGTCGATGAAGCTGGCGCCGGGCTCCTGGGTGATCCGCACGACGATCCGGTCCGAGAGCACCGTGGTGCCGCCGGTGACGGCCGACCGGTCACCGCCGGATTCGCGGATGACCGGGGCGGATTCGCCGGTGATGGCCGATTCGTCGACCGAGGCGATGCCTTCGACGACGTCACCGTCACCGGGGATGACCTGACCGGCCTCGACCACGACGACGTCACCGCGGCGCAGTTCGGTCGCGGCGACCCGTTCCTCGACGATGCGGCCACCGGGGGTCCAGTCGGCCAGCCTGCGCGCGACGGTGTCGGTCTTGGCCTTGCGCAGCGTGTCGGCCTGGGCCTTGCCGCGGCCCTCCGCGACGGCCTCGGCCAGGTTGGCGAAGACCACGGTGAGCCACAGCCACACCACGATCGCCCAGGCGAAGAAGCTCGGATCGGCGATCGCCAGGATGGTCGACCACGCCGCGCCGATCTCGACGATCAGCATGACGGGGTTCTTCCACAGCGTGCGCGGATCGAGTTTGCGCAGCGCGTCCGGCAGGGAAGTGAGCAGCAGCTTCGGATCCAGGACGCCCTTCTGTACGCCCTTGGTCCGGTGTTCGGGCCGCGGCGCGGCCGGTGTTTCGAGGGTAGGACTTGTCATCTCAGTGAATTCCTTCGGCGAGCGGCCCGAGCGCGAGGGCGGGCAGGAAGGTGAGCGCGACCAGGATCACCGTCACACCGACGACCATGCCGACGAACTGCGGCCGGTGCGTCGGCAGCGTGCCGATCGACGCGGGAGTGGTGCCCTGCTGGGCCAGCGAACCGGCCAGCGCCAGGACGAAGATGATCGGCAGGAACCGCCCGAACACCATGGCCAGGCCGAGCGCGGTGTTGAACCACTCGGTGTTGCCGGTGAGTCCGGCGAAGGCGGAACCGTTGTTGTTGGCCGCGGAGGTGAAGGCGTAGAGCACTTCCGAGAGGCCGTGCGGGCCGCTGTTGAGCATGCCGGCCCGCTGGCCGGGCAGTGCCATCGCGATCGCGGTGCCGATCAGCACGATCAGCGGACTCACCAGGAAATAGGAAGCGGCCAGCTTGATCTCGCGCGGCGTGATCTTCTTGCCGAGGTACTCCGGCGTGCGGCCGACCATCAGGCCCGCCACGAACACCGTGATCACGGCGAGGATCAGCATGCCGTAGAGACCGGAGCCGACACCACCGGGCGCGACCTCGCCCAGTTGCATGTTGAACATCGTCATCAGGCCGCCGAGGCTGGTGTAGGAATCGTGGAACGAGTTCACCGCGCCGGTCGAGGTGAGGGTGGTCGCGCCGGCGAAGGTCGCCGAATTCGCCACGCCGAAACGGGTTTCCACGCCCTCCATGGACGCGCCGATCGCGGTCGGCACCGTGCCGTGGTGCTGGAGCTGGAACAGGTTGGTCAGCGTGATGCTGGTGAGCGCGATGGTGCCCATCACCGCGACGATCGCGTAGCCCTGCTTGGTGCTGCCGACCATCCGGCCGAATGTGCGCGGCAGCGAGAACGCGATCACCATCAGCAGGAAGATCTCCAGGAAATTCGTCCAGGTGCTCGCGTTCTCGAACGGATGCGCCGCGTTGGCGTTGTAGAAGCCGCCGCCGTTGGTGCCGAGTTCCTTGATGACTTCCTGGCTCGCGACCGGGCCGCCGGTCAGCGTCTGCTCGGCGCCGCCGAGGGTCTGGGCGACCTGATCGTGTACGTGGAAGTTCTGGATGACACCGCCGGCGATCAGCACGATCGCGAAGACGAACGCGATCGGCAGCAGGATCCGCAGGGTGCCGCGTACCAGGTCGACCCAGAAGTTGCCGAGCTCACCGGTGTGGCGCCGGGCGAAGCCGCGCACCAGCGCGATCGCCACCGCCATGCCGACGGCCGCGGAGACGAAGTTCTGCACCGCCAGCCCGGCCATCTGCACGAGGTGGCCCTGGGTCGACTCGCCGGAGTAGTTCTGCCAGTTCGTGTTGGTGACGAAGCTGACGGCGGTGTTCCAGGCCAGCGCCGGGGTCATCTCGGTGCCGGGGTCGTTCAGATGCAGCGGCAGCGCGCCCTGCACCAGCTGGAAGAAGAACAGGAACAGGATGCCCACCGCCGAGAATGCCAGCACACTGCGGGCATAGACCGGCCAGGTCTGCTCGACCTCGGGTTTCGCGCCGATGGCACGGTAGATCAGCCGCTCGGCGCGGGAGTGCTTGTCGCTGCTGTAGACCCGGTACATGTAGTCGCCGAGCGGCACATGCACCAGGGCCAGCGTGATGACCAGGGCCGCCACGAAGGCGATCCCCGCTGTTGTCGTGTTCACCTAGAACCTCTCGGGAAAGAGCAGCGCCGCGACCATGTACACGGCGACGAGGACGGCCAGAACCAGACCGACAAGGTTCGCGATCACAGCTTCTCCACCCCCCGCTGGACCACGCCCAGCAGCGCGAAGATCGCCACGGTGAGCACCGTGAACACCACGACAGACATTTCCGACCTCCTTGCGCTCCGAGGTGAAGCGCCTAGGTGAGTGAAACGCCGGATCAGGGCTCGGCGTGGTTTCCTTACGACTCCTTAGCGCCGGGCGGCACGGCCTTTGCGAAATGTTGACGCGTCGCCCGGGGAAGGGCGTGAGGATGCCGTCAAGGCAGGGCCGATAGCCGTCAACACACCGTAAAGATCGAGATCAGGCCGTACTCGCGCGACTACAAAGGGTGTGCACCGGCGGGCGAAGGGCACCGCCGGCCCCTGTGTTCACGGAAAGAGAGATCGCGGTGTCTGTTGTGACCCTTGCGGTGATCTTCGGTTTCGTCGCATCGCTGCTGCTGATCCGGGTGCTCGGCCGGCTCAACACCTCACACGCACCGATGGTGACCGTCGGTGTGTTGCCGGTGCGCCCGCAGGCCCCGGCGCGTCGACCCGCGATGATGGACCGGTGAAACGCGGACAGCTGCGCATCTACCTCGGTGCTGCGCCGGGCGTCGGCAAGACCTACGCCATGCTCGGCGAGGCGCATCGGCGGCTGGAACGCGGCCGCGATGTGGTCGCGGCCGTCGTGGAGACGCACGGCCGGAAGAAGACCGCCGAACTGCTCGATGGCATCGAGCGGATTCCGGCGAAACTGATCGAGTACCGGGGGACGCACCTGCCCGAGCTCGACGTCGACGCCGTGCTGGCTCGCCGGCCCGCGGTGGTGCTCGTCGACGAGTTGGCGCACACGAACGCGCCGGGCAGCGTGCACGAGAAGCGCTGGCAGGACGTGGAGCAGTTGCTGGACGCGGGCATCGATGTCATCTCGACGGTCAATGTGCAGCACCTCGAGAGTCTCAACGACGTGGTCCAGCAGATCACCGGTATCGAGCAGCGCGAGACGGTGCCCGATGCCGTCGTCCGCACCGCGGACCAGGTAGAGCTCGTCGACCTGACGCCGGAGGCGTTGCGGCGCAGGCTTTCCCACGGCAATGTGTATGCCGCCGACAAGGTCGACGCGGCGCTGCGCAACTACTTCCGCCCCGGCAACCTGACCGCGTTGCGCGAACTCGCGCTGCTGTGGCTGGCCGACCAGGTGGACGCGGCGCTGGCCAAGTACCGGGCCGACCACAAGATCACCGAGCTGTGGGAGGCGCGCGAGCGCGTGGTCGTCGCGGTGACCGGCGGTCCCGAATCGGAGACCGTGGTGCGCCGGGCCGGCCGGATCGCGTCCAAGTCCAGCGCCGACCTGGTGGTGGTGCACGTGGTGCGCGGGGACGGGCTGGCCGGGGTGTCGACCGAGCGGATGGCCAAACTGCGTGAACTCGCCGCGGGTCTGGGCGCCTCGCTGCACACCGTGACCGGCGACGATGTGCCCACCGCGCTGCTCGAGTTCGCGCGCGAGGTGAACGCCACTCAGCTGGTGCTGGGCACCTCACGACGCTCGCGCTGGGCACGCATGCTCGACGAGGGCATCGGCTCCACCGTGGTGCAGCGCTCGGGCAAGATCGATGTCCACATGGTGACCCACGAGGAAGCCAATCGCGGCCTGCGCAGGCACTGGCTGCGCCCGCGGCGCCCGGTCAGCGCGTGGCTGGCCGCGGTCGTGGTGCCGGTGCTGGTGAGCCTGATCTGTGGGGTGCTCCTCGACGGCTGGTTACAGCTGGGCGGGCTCAGCGCCGTGTTCTTCGTCGGTGTCGTCGCGGTGGCGCTGTTCGGCGGCGTGGTACCCGCCGGACTCTCGGCCCTGCTGTCCGGGCTGCTGCTGAACTGGTATTTCACCGACCCGCGCTACAGCTTCACCATCGCCGAGCCGGACAACTTCGTGACCGTGGTGGTGCTGCTCATCGTCGCGGTCGCCGTCGCGGCCCTGGTGGATGTGGCCGCGAAGCGGACGCTGCAGGCGCGCAAGGCTTCCCGCGAGGCCGAACTGCTGACGATGTTCGCCGGATCCGTGCTGCACGGCGCCGACCTGCCCAATCTGCTCGAACAGGTCCGCGAGACCTACGGCCAGCGCGCGGTGAGCCTGCGATCCGGGGACCAGGTCGTCGCCTCGGTGGGCACCGAGCCGCCGACCCGGCCGTCGCACGCCGACACCGTCATCGAGGCGGGGGACGCGCAGAGCCATCTGCTGCTGGCGGGCCGCCGGATCAATTCCACGGAGCGGCCGGTGCTCAACGCCGTCGCCAATCAGGCGGTCGGGCTGGTGCGCCAGGCCGCGCTGGCCGAGGAGGCCAGCGCCGCGGCGGCGCTGCTCGAGGCCGACCGGTTGCGCCGGGCCCTGCTGTCGGCGGTCAGCCACGACCTGCGGACCCCGCTGGCCGGGGCGAAGGCGGCCGTGTCCAGTCTGCGCAGCGACGATATCGAGTTCTCGGCCGAGGACACCGGTGAGCTGCTCGAGGCGATCGAGGAATCGGTCGACCAGCTGACCGCGCTGGTCGGCAACCTGCTCGACTCCTCGCGGCTGGCCGTCGGCGTCGTCACCCCGCAGCTGCGACGGGTGTACATGGACGAGGCGGTCCATCGCGCGCTGGTCAGCGTCGGGATGGGAACCCGTGGACTGCGCCGCGCGGCGATGGATCGGGTGAAGGTGGAGGTCGGTGAGGTCTCCGTGCTCGCCGACAGCGGTCTGCTCGAACGGGTGCTGGCCAACCTGATCGACAACGCGCTGCGGCACTCCGGCCGCGAGACGCCGGTCCGGGTGACCGCCGAACACGACGGGGACCGGGTGTCGATCGCGGTCGTCGACGTCGGCCCCGGTGTGCCGGCGGGGACCGAGGAGCAGTTGTTCGAACCGTTCCAGCGGCTCGGCGATCGGGACAACACCACCGGAGTGGGTCTCGGACTGTCGGTGGTCCGCGGTTTCGTGGAGGCGATGGGCGGCAACGTCCACGCCGAACCGACCCCCGGCGGCGGCTTGACCATGCTGGTCGACCTGCCGTCCGGGGTCGGCGCCGCGCCGGTCCCGGACGATGACAGCGCGGCCGATCCCGACGAGACTGACCGATGACCGCATCGGCGGTCGCCACAGATCAGGCCGGGCCGCCCGGCCACAATCCAGGAACGGTGATGACGGACAAGAACCAGGCTCCGGCCGCCACCAAGGTGCTGGTGGTCGACGACGAGCCGCAGATCGTGCGGGCCCTGCGGATCAACCTGTCGGTGCGCGGATACGAGGTCATCACCGCGGGCAACGGTGCCGCCGCGTTGCGCGCCGCCGCGGAACGGCAGCCCGACGTCGTGATCCTGGACCTGGGCCTGCCCGATATGGACGGCATCGAGGTGCTCGCCGGGTTGCGCGGCTGGACCTCGGCGCCGGTGCTGGTGCTCTCGGCGCGCACCGATTCCGCCGACAAGGTCGAAGCGCTCGACGCGGGCGCCGACGACTACGTCACCAAGCCGTTCGGCATGGACGAACTGCTGGCCCGGCTGCGCGCCGCGGTCCGGCGCGGGGCGACCGAGGTCGACACCGTCGATCCGGTGGTGGTCACCGACTCGTTCACCGTCGACCTGGTCGCCAAGAAGGTCACCAAGCGGGGCGCGCCGGTGCACCTGACGCCCACCGAGTGGGGCATGCTCGAGATGCTGGTGCGCAATTGCGGAAAACTGGTGGGGCGCAAGGAACTCCTGCGCGAGGTGTGGGGACCCGCCTACGCCACCGAGACCCACTACCTGCGGGTCTATCTCGCGCAGCTGCGCCGCAAACTCGAGGACGACCCGGCCAACCCCCGGCACCTGCTGACCGAGGCCGGCATGGGGTACCGCTTCCAGGAGTGACGCGTGCCCCGGGTCACGCGCCGGAATGCCGCCGCACGCGCAGGCGTTCCCAGGCGTGCATCGTCCCCGACGCGAATGGCAGGATCAAGGCATGGCTGAGCAGCAGAACGCACCTGTGACCACCGCACCGACCGAGCTGTGGGTCGAGCGCACCGGAACCAGGGCCTACACCGGACGCAGCAATCGGGGCGCGGAGGTCCTGATCGCCTCGCAGGGCGTCGAAGGCGCGTTCACCCCGGGCGAGCTGCTGAAGATCGCGCTGGCCGCCTGCACCGGTCTCAGCTCGGACCTGCCGCTCTCGCGCCGCCTCGGTGACGACTTCGACGCCACCATCCGCGTCTCCGGCGACGCCGACCGCGAGAACGAGCTGTACCCGCAGCTCGACGAGGTCCTGGAACTGGACCTGTCCGAGCTGGACGAGGCCGCGCGCGAGCGACTACTGGTCACCGTGCAGCGGGCCGTCGACAAGGTGTGCACCGTGGGCCGCACGCTCAAGGCGGGCACGAAGGTGACGTTGAACTTCGCCGTCGACGCATGAGCGGGCCGGCCCGGCGGCGGCAGCGCCGTGTCCCCACGCAGCGACCCCGATCACGCGCATCGGACGCGGCATGAGCGAGGCGCCGCAGCGGCTCAGCGCCTGGGTGCACGGGATGGTGCAGGGGGTGGGTTTCCGCTGGTGGACCCGCTCGCGCGCACTGGAACTCGGGCTCACCGGGTATGCCCGCAATCACCGCGACGGACGGGTGCACGTGGTCGCCGAAGGATCGCGATCGGCAGGCGCGACGCTGCTCGAGCTGCTACGGTCCGGCGATGCACCTGGCCGGGTCGACCTGGTTGTGGAAAGCTGGGAGCCCGCGCGGGGCGACATGACGGGATTCGAGGAGCGCTAGTGGTGACTTCGGGGGCTAGGGGGCGGCAGCGGTGAGCACACAGAACCCTGGTCCGCCCGATCAACCGCCCGCGGGTGGCTCCGGGCCCTCGCCCCACCAGCCGCCGGATCCCGGCGCGGGCTGGCCGCCGCCCGACCCCGGCGCGGGCTGGCCGCCGATGCCGCAGCAGCCGCCCGGACCGCCCGCCGATGCGCCGCGGCCCGGCCGGATGGCCAGGCAGGAACCCGGCCTCACCCAGCCCCGCCCGCCCACCGTCGGTGAGGCGCGCGCCCGGGACAAGGCGCGCAAGCAGGCCGAACAGGCCCAGCGTGCCGCCGCCGAGGCGGCGGAAGCCAAGCGGCGCACCAGGAAACGGGTGATGATCGGCGGCGTCGCCGTCGTCGGTGTCGCCGCGCTGGTCGGCGGTGGCTATCTGGCCTACCGGGCGATCGCGGCACCGGATCAGGTGACCGCCTCGTGCGTGCAGATCGATCAGAACGGCAACGAGATCGTCGTCCCCGACGACAACTGCGGCGACGGCAAGACCAACTTCCGCAGCGACACCAGCCACGGTGGCGCGGGCAGCCTGATCCTGCTCGGCTGGCCGCAGTACCGCTACCACTACGGCGGCACCTCCACCATCGGCAAGCCGCCCAGCGGCGGCAGCTCGGTGAAGCCGCGCAACGCCACCGTCACCACCAAGAGCGGCACCACGATCCAGCGTGGCGGGCTCGGCAGCAAGTCCACCGGCGGGAGCGGGTCCTAGTGCGGCGGGTGGCGAGTACGCCGCGTCCGGGCTGGCAGCAGATCATCGAGAGTCAGGGGCTGGTCTACGGCGCGCCCGGCCGCGATGCCAGCGGTCAGCCGCGTCCGTACTGGGACGAGTCGGTGCACTACGAGTTCTCGATGGACGAGATCCTCGCGCTGGAAGCCGATGTGGAGCTGTTGCAGTCGATGTGCCTGCACGCGGCCGAACACGTGGTCCTCACCGAGCGCTACGCCGATTTCGGGCTGCCCGAATGGAGCTGGGGGCCGATCGCCGAATCCTGGCGGCGCAGTGACCCCTACGTCTACGGACGCTTCGACCTGCGCTACGACGCGCGGCGACCGGCCAAGCTGCTCGAGTACAACGCCGATACCCCCACCTCGCTGCTCGAGGCCGCGATCATCCAGTGGCACTGGCTGCAGCAGGTGTACCCCGGTGGCGACCAGTGGAATTCGCTGCACGAGAAGCTGGTGGAGCGCTGGACCGCACTGCGCGGCGTGCTGCCGGGCACCGAGCTGCACTTCACCTGGTCGGGCGCCGACGCGACCGGCGAGGACAACGTGACCACCGCCTACATGCAGGAGACCGCCGCCGAGGCGGGCTTCGACACGGTCGCGCTGCCGATCGAGGAGGTCGGCTTCGACACCGAGCTGCACCGCTTCGTCGATCTGGCCGAGGCGCCGATCGAGGCGGTCTTCAAGCTGTACCCGTGGGAGTGGATCCTCGACGACGACTTCGGCAAGCGCGTGGTCGAGAGCCTGCCCGCCACCGCCTGGGTCGAGCCGCTGTGGACCACGCTGCTCAGCAACAAGGCATTGCTGGCCGTGCTCTGGGAGATGTATCCCGGACACCCGAACCTGTTGCCCGCCTACCTCGACAGCCCGCACGAGCTCACCGAGTACATCCGCAAACCCAAGCTCGGTCGCGAGGGCGCCAACATGACCATCGTCGGTCCCGGCATGGAGACCGCGACCGGCGGCGTCTACGGCGCCGAGGGCTTCGTCTACCAATTGCTCGATCCGCTCCCGGAATTCGACGGCATGCGCCCGGTGCTGGGCGCCTGGGTCGTCGGCGACACGGCGGCGGGTCTGGGCATCCGGGAGACGGCGGGCCTGATCACCGACGACGGCGCCGCCTTCGTCCCGCACCGCATCGTCGACTGACCCGTGACCACACAACACTGTTCGAAAGGACCACGATGACCGCCCTCGCCCTGGAATCGGGTTATTGGAGCGCGCTCGGTGAAGGCGTCGGCGCCATCATCCTGTACTGCCTCATCGGTCTCGCGCTGATGCTGATCGGCTTCTTCGCCATCGACCTGACCACGCCCGGCAAGCTGCGCGACCTGGTCGTGGCCGGCAAGCCGAACGCGCTGATCGTGTCCGCGGCGGGCATGGTCAGCATGGCCTTCATCGTCGTGTTCGCGGTGCTGGCCACCGGCGGGGTCAACAAGCTCTCCGAAGGGCTGATCGCCGCGGTCGTCTACGGCCTGGTCGGCATCATCGCGCAGGTGATCTCGGTGCGTGTGATCGAGAAGGTCACCGGCATCGACATCGGCCGTACCCTGCACGCCGACACCTACACCCCCGAGGTGCTGGTGGTCGCGGCCGCGCACTTCGCCCTGGGTCTGGTGGTGGCGTTCGCCATCCTGTGACCGTCGCCGCGGTTGACATCACACAGTGGAGGGTGGAGGCTGGGAACAGCTGTCCACTGTGGTTGGTGAACGAGAGGATGTCGGCATGGACATCACCCCAGGCACACGCGCGTCCGACGCCGAGCGCAACGCCATCGTCGCGCAGCTGAGCACCCATCTCGCCGACGGCAGGCTCGATCTCACCGAATACGACCAGCGCGTCGCCAAGGTCTACGCGACCGCCACGCGCGACGAACTCGCCGTCGTGCTGTCCGATCTGCCGCCGCTGACCGCGCAGCAGCAGGCCGCCGCGCCCGCCGCGCAGAAGGGTCCGCGAATCCCGGTCTGGCAGCGCATCGAGGCGGGCAGCTGGCTCGGCGTCAGCCTGATCGTGGTGGTCATCTGGGGTCTGATCTCGTTGAGCGCCGGCGAGCTCACCTACTTCTGGCCGATGTGGGTCATCGGCCCCTGGGGCGCGGTGCTGGTCTTCCGTGTCCTCACCGGCTGGGAAGCGTCCCCGGGCACCCAGACCCACCTGCGCCAGCTGCAGAAGCAGATGAAGCACGTCCAGCACATGGACCCACACAACCCGGATCGCCCGCACTGACGCGGAGCGGCCGGTAGCGGCGGGTAAGCTCACGCGAGCACATGGGTAACTCGTCGGGCACGGGCTACCGCAACCCGATACCCGACCGCCAGCCGCGTGCGCCGTCCCTCTCGCGCTCGAGTCTGGCCTGAATCGCGGAGAGGCGGGCCAGCCTTGCATCTCAAGAGCTTGACGTTGAAGGGGTTCAAGTCCTTCGCGTCCGCGACCACGCTGCGCTTCGAACCGGGCATCACCTGCGTCGTCGGGCCGAACGGGTCCGGTAAGTCCAATGTCGTGGACGCCCTCACCTGGGTGATGGGTGAGCAGGGTGCCAAGGCGTTGCGGGGCGGCAAGATGCAGGACGTCATCTTCGCCGGGACCACCGGTCGCGCCGCGCTCGGGCGCGCCGAGGTGACGCTGACGATCGACAACTCCGACGGGGCGCTGCCGATCGACTACGCCGAGGTCTCGATCACCCGGCGGATGTTCCGCGACGGCGCGGGCGAGTACGAGATCAACGGCAGCAGCTGCCGGCTGATGGACGTGCAGGAACTGCTGTCGGACTCCGGTATCGGCCGCGAGATGCACGTCATCGTGGGCCAGGGCCAGCTCTCGGCGATCCTGGAGTCCCGCCCCGAGGACCGCCGCGCGTTCGTCGAAGAGGCCGCGGGCGTGCTCAAGCACCGGCGCCGCAAGGAGAAGGCGGTTCGCAAGCTCGACGCGATGCAAGCCAATCTCGCCCGCCTCACCGACCTCACCACCGAACTGCGCCGCCAGCTCAAGCCCCTCGGCAGGCAAGCCGAGGTGGCCCGGCGCGCGCAGACCGTGCAGGCCGACCTGCGCGATGCCCGGTTGCGGCTGGCCGCCGACGATCTGGTGACCCGGCGGGGCGAGCTGGAATCTCAGCTCAGCAAGGAGGCCTACGCCCGCGAGCAGCAGATCACCGTGCAGTCCGAGCTCGACGCCGCCAATGCCGCGCTCGCGCAGCAGGAGTTCCAGCTCTCGCGCCTGAGTCCCAGCGCCGAGGCCGCCGCACAGACCTGGTTCCAGCTGTCCGCGCTGGCCGAGCGGGTCAACGCCACCATCCGCATCGCCGGTGACCGGGCCAGGCACCTGCACACCGAGACGCCCGTCGGCACCGGCCGCGATCCCGACCAGCTCGAGGCCGAGGCCGACCGGATCGAGGCCGAGGAAGCCGAGCTGCGCTACGCGGTCGAGATGGCCACCGAAACGCTCGAGGCCGCCCGCGAGGCGCTCGCCGATCGCGAGTACGCGGCCAAGGCCGCCGAGCAGGCGCATCTGGCCGCCGTGCGCGCGATCGCCGACCGGCGCGAGGGGCTGGCCCGGCTCTCCGGCCAGGTCGAGAACCTGCGCACGAAGTCGCAATCGGTCGACGCCGAGATCGCCCGGCTGTCGGTCGCCATCGCCGACGCCCGCCATCGTGGCGAGGCCGCCCAGGTCGAATACGACTCGGTGCAGGACGAACTCGGCGAACTGGACGCCGGTGAGAAGGGCCTCGACGCCCAGCACGAGCACGCCGTCGCCGCCCTGGCGCTGGCCGACGAACGCGTGCGGGAACTGCGGGAACAGGACCGCGAGGCGAGCAAGCTGGTCGCCCGGCTCGGCGCCCGCATCGAAGCGCTCGGCATGAACCTGGCCCGCAAGGACGGCGCGGCCTGGCTGCTCGAACACGGGGTCGGCGGCCTCGGTGACCGGCTCTCGGCGCAGCTGCGGGTCGATAGCGGTTTCGAAGCCGCGGTCGCCGCGCTGCTGGGCCCGCTCGCCGACGCGATCACCGCCGAGACCCCCACCGCGGCCGACGCCGCCGTGCGCGAACTGCGCTCCGGCGACGGCGGCCGGGTCGCCTTCGTCTTCGCCACCGCCGGGCTGGTGCCCTCCGAACGCGGCAGCCTGCCGACGGGGGCGCGCTGGCTCGCCGAGGTCGTCGACGGCGCCGAGCCGGTGCGGCCCGCGCTGGCGGCGCTCACCGCGGGCGTGGTGGTCGTCGACGATCTGGCGACCGCCACCGAACTCGTCGCGCTGCGCCCGGAACTGCGGGTGGTCACCCGCGACGGCGATCTGGCCGGCGCGGGCTGGATCGTCGGCGGTTCGGAGCGGATGCCGAGCCAGCTCGAGGTCCAGGCCGAGATCGACGCCGCCACCGCCGAATTGGTGGCCGCGCAGCGCCGGGCGGAGGAACTGGAAGCCGCACTGGCCGGGGCGCTGGCCGAGCAGACCGACCGCAAGGACGCCGCCGATCACGCGCTGATGGCGCTGCACGAATCCGATCAGGCGCTGCTGGCGATCTACGACCGGCTGGCCCGCGTCGGCCAGACCGCGCGCTCGGCGCAGACCGAGGGGGAGCGGCTGGCGACCCAGCGCGCCGACGCCGAGGCCGCGCGGGAGAAGTCGCTGGCCTCCCTCGCCGAGCTCGAGGACCGCCTGCGCCACGCCGAGATGGAACACGACGGCGGCGACGACAGCTACGGCGCCGCGGGCACCGAGACCGCGGGCCGGGAACGCGAAGAGGCCGCGGCCGCGCTCGCCGAAGCACGCACCATGGAGGTCGAGGCCAGGCTGGCCGTGCGCACCGCCGAGGAACGCGCGGAATCGGTACGCGGCAAGGCGGATTCGCTGCGCCGGGCCGCCCGCGCCGAACGCGAGGCCAGGGCGCGCGCCGAACGCGCGCAGGCCGCGCGCCGCCAGGCCGCCGCCGTGGCCGCCGCGGTCGCGGAGTCGGGGGCCGAGATCGCCCGCGAGCTCGAGCAGGTCGTGGCCGCCGCCGCGGCCCGGCGCGACGAGTTGGTCCGGCGCCGCGGCGAATGCGCCGCCGCGCTCGAACAGGTGAAGGAGCGGTCGCGGGCGCTGACCACGCAGCTGGCCCAGCTCACCGACGCCGTGCACCGCGACGAGGTCGCCAAGGCCCAGGCGGCCCTGCGCATCGAACAGCTCGAGACGACCATTTCCGAGCAGTTCGGCATCGCGCTGGCCGATCTCGTGGCCGAGTACGGACCCGATGTCGCACTGCCGCCCTCGGCGCTGGAATTGCAGGAGTACGAGGCGGCCAAGGAGCGGGGCGAGCAGGTCAGCGCGCCGCAACCGATGCCCTACGATCGGGCCACCCAGGAGCGCCGCGCCAAACGCGCCGAGAAGGACCTCAGCACCCTGGGCAAGGTGAACCCGCTGGCACTGGAGGAGTTCGCGGCGCTCGAGGAGCGCTACACCTTCCTCGCCACCCAGCTCGAGGACGTCAAGAACGCGCGCAAGGACCTGCTCGACGTGGTCGCCGAGGTCGACGCGCGCATCCTGCAGGTGTTCACCGAGGCCTACGCCGACGTGGAGCGGGAGTTCGTCGGCGTCTTCGCCAAGCTGTTCCCCGGCGGCGAGGGCAGGCTGGTGCTCACCGATCCCTCCGACATGCTCACCACCGGCATCGAGGTGGAGGCCAGGCCGCCGGGCAAGAAGGTCAAGCGCCTGTCGCTGCTCTCCGGCGGCGAGAAGTCGCTGACGGCGGTCGCGTTGCTGGTCAGCATCTTCCGGGCCAGGCCGTCGCCGTTCTATGTGATGGACGAGGTCGAGGCGGCGCTCGACGACACCAATCTGCGCAGGCTCATCGGCCTGTTCGAGCAGTTGCGGGAGAAGAGCCAGCTGATCGTCATCACCCACCAGAAGCCGACCATGGAGATCGCCGACGCGCTCTACGGCGTCAGCATGCGCGGTGACGGCATCACCCAGGTGATCTCGCAGCGGTTGAACCGCGCCGAGGTGACCGATACCGATCCGGTGGGCGCGCCGGCGTAGCTGTCCCACTGTCCGGGATGGTGAATTGGCAACACATTTCACCGATGGTGGCCGCTGTTAGCGTGCGACGGATGAAACGTGTTACAGCATCGCTGGTCGCCGGTATCGCGGCCGCGCTCCTCGCCCCACTGCCCGTGGCCGGCGCCGACACCGGTTCGTCGTCGCTGTCCGGCGGCGGCTCGTCGTCGTTGTCGGGCAACAAGTCCGAGCTGCCGCCGTACGCGCAGTGGATCGGTGAGATCACACCCGTCGTGGCCGAGGCGAAGACCTATCTCGCCGGCCGGCTGCCCGGCGCGACCAAGCCCGCGATCGTCTTCGACATCGACAACACGACGCTCGAGACCTCCTACAACACGGGGCTGATCATCCCGGCGATCCAGCCGGTGCTCGGCCTGGCCACCTGGGCGAAGCAGAACGGTGCCGCGATCATCTTCGTCACCGGCAGGCCCGCGCTGGTCAACGCCTATTCGCAGGCGAACCTGAGCTCGGTGGGCTACCCGGTCGACGGGCTGTACGGCAGCGCGCCGACCACGCTGTCGGCGGGCAATGCCGGACTGGCCGAGTACAAGACCGCGAGCAGGGCCGATATCGAGAGCAAGGGCTACACGATCGTCGCCAATATCGGCAACAGCCCGTCGGACCTGTCCGGTGGGCACGCCGAGCGCACCTTCAAGTTCCCGGATTACAACGGCGCGCTGAACTGATCCGCGCGCGACGGCGCCGGGGAGACCGGCATTCGCTCGGCGCCGTGGCGGGGCTTCTCACGGTGCGACCGGAGTCGAGTCGCGGGGGGCGATCGCGACGAGGATGGCCGCGACCCCGATGGCGAGTGCCGCGATCGTGGCGGTCGCGGGCCAGCCGAACCACTCGACCGCGGCCGCGCCGAAGGCGGTGCCGAGGCTGCCGCCCACGAAATACACCATCATGTACGCGCTGTTGAAGCGTGCGGGCGAGGCCGGGTCGATGGCGAGCACGGTGCTCTGATTCGCGACCTGGGCGGCGAAGAGGCCGGCGTCGAACAGCGCGAGGCAGACCAGCGTCACCACGGTGCCGGTCAGGCTGGTGCCCAGGACGATCGCGGCGACACCGGCCAGGGCGAGACCGGTCAGCAGGACCCGCCGGGGGCCGACGCGATCGGTCCATCCGCCCGCGATCCGCGTCGCCGCGATGCCCGACAGCCCTGCCAGGGCGTACAGGCCGATCTGTTCCGCCGAATACGAGAACGGCGGCTCGGACAGCGCGACCGCGAGTCCGCTCCACACCGCGCAGAACGCGAAGAACCACAGCGCGCCGCGGATCGACGCGGTCCGCAGTGTGTCGTCGCGTGCCATCAGGCGGGGGAGGGAACGCAGCGTCCGGAGGTAGCCGCGATCGCTGGTGCCCCGCTCGGTCGGCAGCACGGCCAGGCAGCCGAGCGCGACGCACCCGCAGGCGGCCGCGAACGTCAGTTGCATCGCACGCCAGCCGATCTCGTCGGCGAGCCACCCGCCGACGATGCGCCCGGCCAGGATGCCTGCCGAGATCCCCGCGGTCACGATGCCGAGGATCGTCGCGCGCCGATCCGGTGACGCGAGCCGTCCCGCCACCGAACTGAGCGCGGCGCCCACCGCCGAACACGCCCCGACCACGCCGATCACCACGCCCAGCTGCCACGGTCGGCCGACCGTCGCGCTCATCGCCAATGCCGCGGCGAGCACCGCGAACTGGACCGCGAGCAGCCGCGCGGGCGAGAACCGGTCGACCAGCGGGACCAGCAGCCCGAGCCCTACCAGATACCCGACCGGCCCGCACGCCAGCGCGGTCCCCACGACCGCGATCCCCGCGCCCACCGAGTCCGCGACATCCGCGATCGCGGGTTGCAGCGGATACAGCGCCGAGGTCCCCAGCGCGGCAGCCGATGACATGAACAACACGACAGAGCCACGCAGCGGAGTTCTCGGCCTCGTGGCGACAGGTTCAGCATGCACAACGACCGACGGTAGGAAGCCGCCGAACCGGTCGCTGGCGGGATAACGACGTCACCGTCACGACCCGCCGACCAGGTGTGGTGATGCGGTGAGACCCGACAGACCACCCTCCACTGCGCCGCATCGCCCGAGCGTGCCGGAGCCTGAACCGTGCGCAGAGAGCCCCGCTCGAGCCACCGGGAGCCGCGCGGTATCGGCCTGCCACCGCCCGGCGTGACAAGGCTCGGCGGACCTGGTCAGGTGACCGGCACCCTGGCTGGAATCCGCGCTGTGCTGCCGGGGCTACGCCGCGTGGCTGCGCGCTGTTGCCTGGTCGCACCGCTGCGGCGGGCGACGCGGTGGTCAGGCGGTCGGGGCGGGCTCGTCGAGCTCGGCCGATATTTTCGCCGCTCCGCCCGTGGCCAGCCATTCCCGCAGGGTTGTGAGGCCCGGGTACAGCGCGCGCAGGGCGGGGAGGTCGGCGTGCCAGCCGCCGGTTTCGCGGATCAATCGCCAGGTGTTGCCCAGTTGGGGGCCGATCGCCTCGGCCTCGGATTCGTCGATCTCGCGGTAGTGGATCGCCCGGCCGGTGGCCTCGGCGATGGCCGCGGCGGCCGCGACCGGGGTGATCGCCTCGCTCGCCAGCTCCAGGGTCCGGCCGTGCCAGTCGGCCGGAGCGGCGAAGGCCAGCGCGGCGAAGGCGGCGATGTCGGCCAGGGCGACCATCTGGAGCGGCTGATCGGCGGGGAACAGGTGGCGGTGTTCCCCGCCCGCCCTGATGCCGTCGACCGGCGATCCCCGCAGGAGGTAGTTGTCCATGAACCGCACCGGGCGCAGCACGGTGTAGCGCAGGCCGGACGCGGCGACCGCGTCCTCGATCCGGCGTTTGCCCTCCTGGCCCCACGAGTCGGCCGAGCCGAGCGCGGCCACGCCGGTGAACACGATCTGGTCGGTGCCCGCGGCGCGCGCGGCATCGACCATGGCGACACCACGGCGGCCCTCATCGCCCGCGTTCCAGCCGCTCGGGCCGTAATCGACTGGGGGAACCAGGAATACGGCCCGGACCCCGGTGGCGGCCGCCCGCAGCGAGGCGGGATCGTCGAAATCGCCGATCGCCAGCTCGGCGCCGGCCTCGGCCAGGGCGCGGGCCGCCGGCGCGGCGGGATCGCGGACGAGGGCGCGGACCGGGTGTCCGTCGGCCAGCAGTTTCCCGGCGGTGGCGCCGCCCTGCTTGCCGGTCGCGCCGGTGATCAGAACGGGCAGTGCTGAAGTCATTGCGGATGAGCTCCGTTTCGTTCCCTATAATCGGGTCGGTCGACCCGTATTCCGGACGGTACGGGCGGGTCGCCCCGGTTGACCAGGTGTGGTGCAGGGAAGGCGTAACGAAATGTCCGTCGACAACGGCGCGGAACCGGCCATCCGGGCCGACGCCCGGCGTAACCGGGCCCTCGTGCTGGCCGCCGCGCAGCGCGCGCTCGCCGAACGCGGCACCACCGTCTCGCTGGCGGAGGTCGCCCGCCGGGCCGGCGTCGGCGCGGGCACCGTTCACCGGCACTTCCCGACCAAGACCGATCTCCTGGAGGCGGTGATGCAGCAGCGGGTCGACCGGCTCGCCGCGCTGGCCGCCGAGCACCTGGCCGATCCCGACCCCGGCGCGGCCTTCTTCGCGCTGTGCACCCACGTCATCGTGACGACGCCGGGCAACAAGGACCTCTGTGACCTGGTGCAATCCGACGACGGCTGGCCACGAGCCCTGCTTCGCGGCGCGGGTAACCGCTTCCATCGGGCGCTGGGCGCCCTGCTCGCCGCCGCCCAGCGGCAGGGCACTGTTCGCGCCGATGTCGGCGTCGCCGACGTGCTCGACATCTTCACCGGCTGCGTGGCGATCCAACGGCATCGACGCGCGGGCGAGCCGCTCGCGCCCGCTGTCGTGCTCGTCCTCGACGCCCTGCGCGCCCGCCCGGCGGGCGTCACGGAACCGGCGCCGTCAGATCGTGACGAAACGCGTCCGGGTGACGAAACTGCGCGCTGTCCCGTGTGCGCCGCACCGGTGCGCCGATCGGCCACCGGCAGGCCCGCCCGCTACTGCTCGGCAGCCTGCCGGCAGAAGGCGCACCGCAGGCGCCACCCCGTGCCTACAGCAGATCGCTGACGTCGTCCGGCACGTCCACGGCGTATTTGCGGAGGATGTCCATGGAGATGACCTCCAGGGCGTTCTCGTGCGTCGCGGCCAGCACCACCGGTGCGGCGACGCCGTCCTCGTGCGCGTGCAACCAGCGCACCGCCACCACACACCAGCGGTCGCCCGGCTGCAGGCCGGGGAAGTTGTTCTCCGGACGGGGAGTGCTGAGGTCGTTGCCGATGGATGCCTGATGCTCCAGGAATTCCGCCGTCACGACCGTGCACACGGTGTGGCTGCCGAGATCCTCCGGACCGGTGCTGCAGCAGCCGTCCCGGTAGAAGCCCGTGAGAGGATCGGTGCCGCACTCTTCCAGCGGCCCCCCAAGCACGTTTCGATCGGTCACGTCGCCGATCCTATGGGGCGAGCGCCAGAAGTTCCGCAGGACAACGAATCTGTAGTGTTTCCCCGGCGTGCCGATGCGCTCCGTCCCTCGTCACCGACCCGCCGCGCCGACGCCGCCGACGTGCCGCGATCCGCCTCCCGAATAGACTCTGCCGGGTGAGTTCGCAAGCGTGGATCCTGATCGCCGCGATCGCCGCCGTGCTGTTGGTGGCGCTCGTCGCGGGTTTCGTCCTGTACAAGCGGCGCCAGATCTCCCTGGCACCGCCCGAGCCGGACAAGGAGTTGACGGACCGGTCCGGTGGGTACACCGCGTCCGGCGGATTCAGTTTCAGTCAGGGTGGGTCGGCGCCCACGCTGCCACGACCCGAACCGGTGGGGGAGCGCACCGACGACGAGGGGCAGCCGCACGTCGGCGACGACGCCGCCGTCCCGCGCGACGCCCCCCGCCGCGGCATCACCGACGTCCCGCTGCCCGAGGCCGATGTCCAGGCCGCCGAGACCGTGGTCGTCCCGGACGACCTGAGCTCCCTGGACACCACCGCGACCGAGACCGCGCCCACCGAGACCGCGCCCACCGAGACCGCGCCCACCGAGACCGCGCCCACCGACACCGTCCCCGTCGAGACGGCACCGGCCGAGACCGAACCCACCCCGGCCGAGACCGCGCCCGCCGAACCTGTCGCCGAGGCCCCCGCCCCGACCGCGCCCGCCGAGGTCGACGCGGTCGCCGCCGCGATCGAGGAGATCGACCCCACCTCCGGCCGGCTCGAGCGCCTGCGCGGCAGGCTGTCCCGTTCACAGAACGCGGTCGGCAAGAGCCTGCTCGGTCTGCTCGGCGGTGGTGACCTCGACGAGGACTCGTGGGAGGAGGTCGAGGACACCCTGGTGCTGGCCGATATCGGCACCGCGAGCACCGCGAAGATCGTCGAGCGCCTGCGCGAGGAGATGGCCGCGCGCAGCGTGCGCACACCGGAGCAGGCCCGCGCCACCCTGCGTGACGTGCTGATCGAGGCGCTGCGCCCCGAGCTGGACCGGTCCATTCACGCGTTGCCGCACGCCGACCATCCGGCGATCCTGCTGGTCGTCGGCGTCAACGGCACCGGCAAGACCACCACCACCGGCAAGCTGGCCCGGGTGCTCGTCGCCGACGGCCGCCGGGTGCTGCTCGGCGCCGCCGACACCTTCCGCGCCGCCGCCGCCGATCAGCTACAGACCTGGGGCGAGCGGGTCGGCGCCGAGACCGTGCGTGGCAAGGAAGCCGCCGACCCGGCCGCCGTCGCCTTCGACGCGGTCACCGCCGGCATCGATCGCGGGGTCGACGCGGTCCTGATCGATACCGCGGGTCGCCTGCACACCAAGACCGGCCTGATGGACGAGCTGGGCAAGGTCAAGCGCGTCGTGGAGAAGAAGGCCGAGGTCGACGAGGTCCTGCTGGTGCTCGACTCGACCGTCGGCCAGAACGGCCTGATGCAGGCGCGGGTCTTCGCCGATGTCGTCGACATCACCGGCGTCGTGCTGACCAAGCTGGACGGCACCGCCAAGGGCGGCATCGTGTTCCAGGTGCAGCACGAGCTGGGCGTGCCGGTGAAGCTCGTCGGTCTGGGCGAGGGCGCCGACGATCTGGCGCCGTTCGAGCCCGGTGCCTTCGTCGACGCGCTGCTCGGCGGCGCCGCGTAGTCAGCCGGCGATGCCCGCCCGATCCAGCGATCGGGCGGGCATCGCTGTTTTCCAGGGGAAACGCCGTGCCCGCCTCCCCACGCGAACGCCGGGCGAACCGCACACTCGTACCGGTCTCACCGTGAGGCGACAAGTGGTGGCCAACCGCACGAAACGTGGAAGCAACACAACCGCGCTATCCGTTCACTCAGGTGAAACACCACAGCTCAACGGATGAAACACCGAGTGGCGACCCTTCTGTACAGGTCCTTTTGCCGTCATCGGCAGGGCCCGAGATGAGGAGGAACACAAGGTGGCATTTCCCGTAATCGGCGCACCCGATGCCGGTGACACTGCATGGTTGCTGACCGCGTCAGCACTCGTGCTGCTGATGACGCCGGGCTTGGCGTTTTTCTACGGCGGTATGGTCCGTGGCAAGAACGTGCTGAACATGATCATGATGAGCATCTCCGCGATGGGTCTGGTGACCATCCTGTGGTGTCTCTACGGCTTCTCAGTGGCATTCGGCGAAGACAAGGGCAACTTCTTCGGTGACCCGCTCCAGTACTTCGGCCTGAAGGGCGTGTTCGGCGGCCAGTACCTGGCCACCACCGACCCGGCGACGCCGGCGGGGATCCCGCTCGCGGGCACCATCCCGCTGTCGGTCTTCGTCGCCTTCCAGCTCATGTTCGCGATCATCACGGTCGCCCTCATCTCGGGTGCGGTCGCCGACCGCCTGAAGTTCGGTTCGTGGCTCGTCTTTGCCGGAATTTGGGCCACCATCGTCTACTTCCCCGTCGCGCACTGGGTCTTCGCCTTCGACGGCATCACCGCCGAGAACGGCGGCTGGATCGCGACCAACCTCAAGGCGATCGACTTCGCCGGTGGTACCGCTGTGCACATCAACGCCGGTGCGGCCGGTCTGGTCCTGTGCCTGATCCTCGGTAAGCGCAAGGGCTGGCCGAAGTCCCCGTTCCGTCCGCACAACCTGCCGTTCGTCATGCTCGGCGCCGGTCTGCTGTGGTTCGGCTGGTACGGCTTCAACGCGGGTTCGGCGGTCGGCTCCAACGGTATCGCCGGTGCCACCTTCCTCACCACCACCATCGCCACCGCGGCCGCGATGCTCGCCTGGCTGCTGGTGGAGAAGATCCGTGACGGTCACCCGACCTCCCTCGGCGCGGCCTCGGGCATCGTCGCCGGTCTGGTCGCGATCACCCCGGCCTGTTCCTCGGTGAACGTCGTCGGCGCGCTGGCCATCGGTGTCGTCTCCGGCGCGCTGTGCGCCCTGGCCGTCGGCCTGAAGTTCCGCTTCGGCTTCGACGACTCGCTCGACGTCGTCGGCGTCCACCTGGTCGGTGGTCTGGTCGGCACCCTGATGGTCGGCCTGGTCGCCACGGCCGAAGCTCCCGCAGCTGTCGAGGGTCTGTTCTACGGTGGTGGAGTCGAGCAGTTGAAGCTGCAGGCTGTCGGTGCCTTCACCGTCCTGGCCTACTCGCTGGTCGTGACGGCCGTGATCGCGTACGCGATCAAGTTCACCATCGGCCTGCGCGCGAGCGAGGAGTCCGAGGCGGCGGGCCTGGACGAGTCCGAGCACGCGGAAACCGCTTACGATTTCGCTGCTGTGGGTGGCACGGCACGCTCGCTCGTCAAGGAGGCATGACGAACATGAAACTGGTTACGGCAATCGTCAAACCGTTCACGCTCGAAGACGTGAAGACCGGGCTGGAGCAGGCAGGCGTGCTCGGCATGACCGTCAGCGAAGTCCAGGGATACGGCCGGCAGAAGGGCCACACCGAGGTCTACCGCGGTGCGGAGTACTCGGTGGACTTCGTTCCGAAGGTTCGTGTCGAGGTCGTCGTCGACGACGCGTCGGTCGAGAAGGTCGTCGAGGTGATCGTCGAGGCCTCGCGCACCGGGAAGATCGGTGACGGCAAGGTGTGGGTGACCCCGGTGGACACCATCATCCGGGTCCGCACCGGCGAACGCGGAAGCGACGCTCTGTAATTCGGTAGCGACGCACGGTTGTAAACGATCGAGCGGCGGCCCCGCTCCCACCGGTACGACCCGGTCGGGGCGGGGCCGCCCGCATGAATGGCGGTGGGACTGTGGCACAACAGAACGGCGGTATTCAGAACAACGGGGCGGCCGACCTGGTCAAGGCCAGAGCACAGCTGCTCGACGGGGCGGGGCCCCGAAATCCCCGGCTCGATCCGGAATCGCTGCGCGCGGCCCTGGTCGACCTGTTCGAACTGTGGCTCACCAGCAAGGGCAACGAACTGGGCATCACCGCCGACAGCGGCCTGGCCGTCGTCGCGGTCGGCGGCCTCGGCCGTCGCGAGATGCTGCCGTTCTCCGATCTGGATCTGGTGCTGCTGCACGACGACGTCGACCCGGCCGTGGTGTCGGAGGTCGCCGATCAGCTCTGGTATCCGCTGTGGGACGCCCACATCAAGCTCGATCACAGTGTCCGCACCGTGCCGCAGGCGCTGCGGGTGGCCGCCGACGACATGGTCGCCGCGCTCGGCCTGCTCGAGGCCCGCCACATCGTCGGTGACGAGGACCTGTCCAATCTGCTCATCGGCGGAGTGCGCCGGGAGTGGCGGACCGGCATCCGGTCCCGCTTCGACGAACTGATCGCCCAGACCACCGCGCGCTGGCAGCGCAGCGGCGAGATCGCTCACCGCGCCGAGCCCGACCTCAAGAACGGCCGGGGCGGCCTGCGCGATATCCAGCTGCTCGACGCGCTTGCCATCGCCCAGCTGACCGACGCCATGCCGGGGCTGGGCCCCGAGGTCCCCGGCGGCGGCCTGAAGCAGGCCCATCGCAGGCTGCTCGACGTGCGCACCGAACTGCACCGCGTCGCCGGTCGCGCCCGCGACCAGCTGCGCGCCCAGGACGCCGACGAGATCGGCGCCGCGCTACGCATCGGCGATCGGTTCGATCTGGCCCGCACGCTGAGCGATTCGGCCCGCACGGTGAGCTACTCGACCGATGTCGGCCTGCGCACCGCGGCCAACGCGCTGCCGCGCCGCGGCCTGGCCAGGCTGCGCCGGATGCCGGTGCGCCGACCACTCGATGAGGGGGTGGTCGAGCATTCCGGCGAGGTGGTGCTGGCCAGGGACGCGCGGCCACAGCGCGATCCCGGCCTGATCCTGCGGGTCGCCGCCGCCTCGGCGCAGACCGGGCTGCCGATGTCGGCGACCACGCTCAACCGGCTCTCCGAGGACGCGCCGGAACTGCGCGAGCCGTGGCCCAAGGACGCGCTCAACGACCTGCTGGTCCTGCTCGGCGCCGGCCGCGGCAGCATCGACGCGGTCGAGGCGCTGGATCGAACCGGCCTGTGGGGCAGGCTGTTCCCCGAGTGGGGCGCGGTCCGTGACCTGCCGCCGCGCGACGCCCTGCACACCTGGACCGTCGACCGGCACCTGATGGAGACCGTCGCCTACGCGGGCGCGCTCAGCACCAGGGTGGCCCGGCCGGATCTGCTCGCGCTCGGCGCGCTGCTGCACGACATCGGCAAGGGCCGGGCGGGTGATCACAGCGTCGTCGGCGCCGAACTGGCCACCCACATCGGCCGCAGGCTCGGCCTGTGGCCCTCGGACGTGCGCACGCTCAGCGCGATCGTGCGCCACCATCTGCTGCTGCCCGACACCGCGACCCGGCGTGACCTGGCCGATCCGGAGACCGTCCGGTTCGTCGCCGACGCGCTCGGCGGTGACGTCGGTCTGCTCGAACTGCTGCACGCGCTCGCCGAGGCCGACTCGATGGCCACCGGCCCCGGTGTCTGGGGTGACTGGAAGGCCTCGCTCATCGGTGACCTGGTGCGGCGCTGCAAGCTGGTGATGGCGGGGGAGCCGCTGCCGCAGCCGGAACCGATCGACCCGGAGCTGCTGGAGAAGGCGCGGGCGGGCGGCGTGCACGTCACCCTCACACCGGGCGAGGGCAAGCACACCTACCTGGTGAACGTCATCGCGCCCGACGAGCCCGGCCTGCTCTCCGACGCCGCGGGTGTGCTGGCCCTGCACTCGCTGCGGGTGCTGTCGGCCTCGCTCGGCAGCGCGGGGGAGTCGGCGATCAACACCTTCGTGGTGACGCCGAAGTTCGGTGACCCACCGGACGCGGGCCTGCTGCGCCAGGAGCTGATCCGGGCCACCACCGGCGCGCTGAACCTGCCCGAGGTGCTCGCCAAGCGCGAGGCCGAGGCGGTCGCCGCCGGACCGGGCCGCTATGCCCGCGCTCAGCCGCGGATGATCTGGTCGGCCACCAGCACGCCGGGACTGGTGATTCTCGAACTGCGCGCCGAAGACCGGGTGGGCCTGCTCAGCAGGTTGGCGGGCACCTTCGCCACGGCTGGGGTGAATGTCCGCTGGGCCAAGGTCGTCACGATGGGGTCGGCCGTGGTCGACGCCTTCTGTCTCGATCTGGGTGACGCCGACAGCCCGCAGCTGCGTGACCGCATCGAGAAGGCGGTCCTGGACGTGGTGCCGCTCCCGGCGCCCCCGCCGCCCGCGGAGGCGAGCGCCGACTGAGACAGTCAGGACACGGTTTCACCACCGATTGCTATCAGGTTGCCCGTCAACGGTCGGCGTTGCCCGATCAGTCGAGATCAGACCTATAGCATTCGAGAGGTCTGGCTGTCACTCGTTCGAGGGGAGCAGATCCGTGGCTATCGAAGTCGTTTCCGCATCGATGATGACCAGTGACGCGACCACGCATATCGCGCGCTGCGTCGGCGGTGACCTGTGGGTGGTTTCGTGGCTACCGGGGCGCACACTCACCGGCGCCCAGGCCCTGGCGGCGATGACCATCGCCTCCACGACCGCCCGGCACGTCGACAGTCCCGATGCCGAGTGGGCGCGGATCGAGGCGCTCTCGCGTGAACTGGGTCTCACCGGGCGGGAGGCGGTGTACCTGGTGAACATCGAAAACCACGAATTGCGGCGCACCGCGCCACCGCACGTGCGGCACCGGGAATAACACCCATTACCCTGGGAGGGCAATAGACGTCCCTTTCAGATCAGGAGCGCGATCGGTGTTCGAATCCCTGTCCGACCGGCTTACCGGTGCACTGCAGGATCTGCGCGGTAAGGGGCGTCTGTCACCGGCCGACATCGACGCCACGGCGCGCGAGATCCGCCTCGCCCTCCTGGAAGCCGACGTCGCGCTGCCCGTGGTGCGCGGCTTCATCGCCAACGTCAAGGAACGCGCCAAGGGCGCCGAGGTCTCCGCGGCGCTGAACCCGGCGCAGCAGGTCGTCAAGATCGTCAACGAGGAGCTCGTCGGCATCCTCGGCGGGGAGACCCGCAGGCTCAATCTCGCCAAGAATCCGCCGACGGTCATCATGCTGGCCGGCTTGCAGGGTGCCGGTAAGACCACCCTCGCCGGCAAGCTCGCCAAATGGCTCAAGGGCCAGGGTCATCAGCCGCTGCTGGTCGCCTGTGACCTCCAGCGTCCCGGCGCGGTCACCCAGCTGCAGGTCGTCGGTGAGCGCGCGGGCGTGCCCGTGTTCGCCCCGCATCCCGGCACCTCCGTGGGCGGCGGCGAGAACCCGCTCGGCATCTCCGCGGCCGACCCGGTCGGCGTCGCCCGCGCCGGTGTCGAGGAGGCCAAGGCCAAGCAGCACGACGTGGTCATCGTCGACACCGCGGGCCGTCTCGGTATCGACGCCGAGCTGATGCGCCAGGCCGCGGGCATCCGCGACGCCGTGCAGCCCGACGAGACCCTGTTCGTGCTCGACGCGATGATCGGTCAGGACGCGGTCAGCACCGCCGAGGCGTTCCGCGACGGTGTCGGCTTCACCGGTGTCGTGCTCACCAAGCTCGACGGCGACGCGCGCGGTGGTGCCGCGCTGTCGGTCCGCAACGTGACCGGTTCGCCGATCATGTTCGCCTCCACCGGTGAGAAGCTCGAGGACTTCGACGTCTTCCACCCGGACCGGATGGCCTCGCGCATTCTCGGCATGGGTGACGTGCTCACCCTGATCGAGCAGGCCGAGCAGGTCTACGACGCCCAGCAGGCCGAGGAGACCGCCCGCAAGATCGGCAGCGGCGAGCTCACCCTCGAGGACTTCCTCGATCAAATGCTGGCCATCCGCAAGATGGGCCCGATCGGCAACCTGCTCGGCATGCTGCCGGGCGCCGGTCAGATGAAGGACGTGCTCGCCCAGGTCGACGACAAGCAGCTCGACCGCGTGCAGGCCATCATCCGCGGCATGACCCCCGCCGAGCGCGACAACCCGAAGATCATCAACGCCTCCCGCCGCCTGCGCATCGCCAACGGCTCGGGCGTGCAGGTCTCCGAGGTCAACCAGCTCGTCGACCGCTTCTTCGAGGCCAAGAAGATGATGGCCATGATGGGCCGTCAGATGGGCCTGCCCGGCGCGCGCCGCGGCAACAACAAGAAGGGCAAGAAGGGCAAGAAGGGTGGTCGCGGCCCGACCCCGCCGAAGATGCGCGGTGGTTTCCCCGGTATGCCCGCCGGGATGCCCGGTCTGCCGCCGGGCATGGACCTGTCGCAGATGCCGCCCGGCCTGGACCAGCTGCCGCCCGGTCTGGAAGGTATCGACCTGTCGCAGCTGAAGTTCCCCAAGAACTGAGCTGTGTAATTCGAGCGCTGGTGCGCTCGAGTCGCGGCCCCTTCTGTCCCGCCGATCGGCGGCAGTTGCTTGCTCCTTCGTCGCTTGCGCAACTGCCGCTGATCGGCGGGACGGCCGCGACCGCCGCAGAGCCCCCCCCCCGCCAGGGGGTTGGGGTTTGCGGGGGGGGGCGTGCGGGGCGCGCCCCGTTCGGCCCCGCGGCGCGGCGGGGGGGGGGGGCGCGGGGGGGGGGGCCCCCCGGGCGGGGGGGGGGGGGGACGGCCGCGACCGCCGCTGCGCGGCGAACCCTCCTCGAGGTCGGGTTGTGCGGGGGGAGTTGTCAGATCACGCCGGGGATCAGGGCTTTGCGGGTCGGGGGGTAGTCGACGAACTTCTCCCGGTACCAGCGGTGCGTCGCGAAGGCGCGCGGCACCAGGTTGCCCGCGGTGATCAGGAAGATGGCCACGCCGGCCAGCGACCAGGTGAGTAGCGCGAACCCGGCCCAGGCGATCAGTTCGCCCAGGTAGGCCGGGCTGCTGACGAAACGGAAGCCGCCGCCGTGCGGGATGCGGTACTCGGCGGCGCCGGGGTTGTTCTTGTCGCGCAGGTTGCGCACGATCGCCTCCGACCGGACCAGCAGGCCGAAGCCGCACAGGTACACCACGAGCCCGATCAGGAAGCGCGGGTCGGTGAGCCAGGCGGTGCCGTACTGGTTCTTGTAGTCGTGGCTGAAGAACGCGCCGTTGAGGTAGCCGTGCAACGCGGTGACGAACACCCCGGCCGCGACCACCGAGAAGTTGAAGCTGCTCTTCTTGCCCGGCACCTGCCGGATGGAGAGCGGGAAGAACCAGCCGCGATTGCCGTAGTGCAGCAGCCAGATCGCCGCCAGCACCAGCGGCACCGGCTCGAAACGGTCGGGCCCGCCGAGGTAGAACACCGCGAACACCACGGTTGCGGGCAGTTCCATCAGCCACCAGCCGAGCTTGGGGTTGAGATTGAAGCCGATCGAGGTCGAGGCGAAACGGCCGTAGGGACTCTGCGCGAACAGTCCGCCCACGATCACGAACGCGGCGAAGGCGAAGGCGATGGCCAGCACCGTGTCGTAGGTGGCGTTCCCGGTGTACCAGTCCATCGAGATTCCTTTGTCCAACAGAGCGCCGGGCACGATCGCCGACGCAAAACTAGAACACGTTCTATCATGGATCGGGCAGGGGCAGCGCGACTATGGAGGACCTACATGCCGTTGGATCGGACCGCGGAAGACCTGCTGGCGGCCGTGCAGGCCTCACCGCGCGCGGTGGCCGCGCACGACAAGGACGCCTGGGTCGGCCTGTTCGTCGACAACGCCGCGGTGCACGATCCGTACGGCGCGCGCGAACACATCGGCCGCGAGGCGATCTCGCGGTTCTACAACGTCTTCATCGCTCCGAACACCATCGCCTTCCGGGTCGAGCGCGACCTGGTCGCCGGGCGCACGGTGGTGCGCGACCTGCACATCGAGACCACCATGTCGACCGGCGCCACCGTCACCGTGCCCATGCACCTGCGCTACGACCTGATCGAGTCGGCCGACGGCTGGCGGATCGCGCGCCTGGCCGCGCACTGGGAGCTGGCGGTGATGATCCGGCGGCTGCTGGCCACCGGCCCGGCCGGGGTGCTGGCCGGGACTAAGCTCGGTCCGCAACTGGTCTCCGAGCTGGGCGTCGGCGGTGCGATGGGCATGCTGCGCGGCCTGCGCGGCGTGGGCGCGACGGGCAAGCGCGTCGTCGGCAGGCTGTTCGGCGCCGCCGCCGCGGGCGACCCGGCGGGCGTGCGGGACCTGCTCGGGGCCAGGGCGGCGGTGGAACTGCCTGCCGGGCGGCCGGTCGACGCGGCCGGGTTCGCCGAGCTCGCGCGAGACATCCGGTGGGACAAGATGATCGCCGCCGGGCGCACGGTCAGCGCGAGTGTGCGGATCGGCACCGCGCAGGGGGTGGCCTTCGTCGACTTCGCGGCCGACGAGCCGCGGATCGTCGCGGTGACGGTCTTCCTCGACGAACCGCTCGGCCGCTAGTCACCGGCAGCGGGCTCGCGCCCGAGGCGAGTGCCTCGGCCGCCCCCGAGCGGTAGGTTGGGGGCCAGGCCGACGTCTGGAGGTTCGTGTGCATCTGCGTGGTGTGGTTCTCCCCGGGGACGAGGAGCGCGACCTGTGGGTCGTCGACGGGTCCGTCACCTTCGAGCCGGTCGCCGGGGCCGAAACCTTGTGCCGCACCGGCTGGATCGTGCCCGGCCTGGTCGACGCCCACTGTCACGTCGGCATCCGCTACGGCGGCGGCGACGAGACCCGCGAGGGCGCGATCGACCAGGCCGAGACCGAGCGCGACGCCGGTGCGCTGCTGCTGCGCGACGCGGGCTCGCCGATCGACACCCGCTTCATCGACGAGCACGCCGAGCTCCCGCGCATCATCCGCGCGGGCCGCCACATCGCGCGCCCCAAGCGCTACATCCGCGAACTGGGCATCGAGCTCGACGACGAACGCGACCTGCCGGAGATCGTCGCCGAGCAGGCCCGCTTCGGCGACGGCTGGGTCAAGATCGTGGGCGACTGGATCGACCGCTCCGTCGGCGACCTGCGCCCGCTGTGGAGCGACGACATCCTGAAGCAGGCGATCGACGCCGCCCACGCCAACGGCGCCCGCGTCACCGCCCACGTCTTCGGTGAGGACGCTCTGCCCGGCCTGATCAACGCGGGCATCGACTGCCTCGAGCACGGCACCGGCATCACCGACGACACCATCGAGCTGATGCTCGCCCACGGCACCGCCCTGGTCCCCACCCTGATCAATATCGACACCTTCCCCGGCATCGCCGACAGCGCGGGCAAGTTCCCCGTCTACGCCGCCCACATGCGCGACCTGCACCGCCGCGTCCGCGACACGGTCGGCAACGCCCACGAGGCGGGGGTGCCCATCTACGCGGGCACCGACGCGGGCGGTTCCATCCGCCACGGCCGCATCGCCGACGAGATCGCCGCCCTGGGCGGTGCGGGTCTGTCGCCCCACGAGGCCCTGGGCGCCGCGTCCTGGAACGCCCGCGCCTGGCTGGGTCGCCCCGGCATCGCGGAAGGCGCTCCCGCCGACTTCGTCGTCTACTCCGACGACCCCCGCACCACTCCGGCCGCGCTCACCGACCCCGACTGGGTCGTCCTGCGCGGTCTGGTCGTCAAAACCCCGAACCCGGTGACCGGCCACCGCTGACCGGTGGCGGGAACGGCCGATTTCGAGCGGGGTGGGCCGGTCTGGCACAATGAACAACCGTCCTTCCTGGACAGTGTCAGCCCGTCTCCGGTCACGTACCGCGCGGCGGTCACGCACTTCATGCGCGAAACCGGACCCGCAGACCATGCGGGTCGCCGAATCGCGTGGTGACCAAACTACTGAAAGAGGCAGATCAGCATGGCTGTTCGCATCAAGCTCACCCGCCTGGGCAAGATCCGCAACCCGCAGTACCGCGTGGTTGTCGCCGACGCCCGTACCCGTCGTGACGGCCGGGCCATCGAGGCCATCGGCAAGTACCACCCGAAGGAAGAGCCTTCGCTGATCGAGATCGATGCCGATCGCGTCGCGTACTGGCTGTCCGTCGGCGCGCAGCCGACCGAGTCCGTGCAGCGTCTGCTGGAGATCACCGGCGACTGGCAGAAGTTCAAGGGCCTGCCGGGCACCGAGGGCACCCTCAAGGTGAAGGCCGCCAAGCCGTCCAAGCTGGACCTGTTCAACGCCGCGCTGGCCGCCGCCGACAACGAGCCCGTCGCCGAGGCCGTCACCCCCAAGAAGAAGGCCGCCAAGAAGGACGAGGAGGCCGCCGAGGCCCCCGCCGCTGAGGCTGCCGAGTAATGACTGCCGTTGTTGCCGATGCCGTCGAACATCTGGTTCGTGGCATCGTCGCCAACCCCGATGACGTCCGCGTCGAGCTGATCACCGGCCGGCGCGGGCGCACCGTCGAGGTGCACGTCCACCCCGAGGACCTCGGCAAGGTGATCGGACGCGGTGGTCGTACCGCGACCGCGCTGCGCACCCTGGTCGCCGGCATCGGTGGCCGTGGTATCCGGGTCGACGTGGTCGACACCGACGCCTAGATGGAACTCGTCGTAGGTAGGGTCGCCAAGTCGCACGGCGTGCGCGGCGAACTCGTCGTCGAGGTGCGCACCGACGAGCCGGAACTCCGGTTCGCCCCCGGTGCCACCCTGCACGGCCGGATGCCGAAATCCGCGGCGACCCGCGACTACACCGTGAAGTCGGCCCGAGAGCACTCGGGCCGGCTTCTGGTCTTCGTCGACGGCGTCGCCGACCGCACCGCGGCCGACGCGCTGCGCGGCATGCTCTTCGTCGTCGACAGCGAATCGCTGCCCCCGTCCGAGGACGAGGACGCCTTCTACGACCACGAGCTCGAGGGCCTGCGGGTCGAGCTCACCGACGGCACCGTCGTCGGCGAGGTCACCGAAGTGCTGCATTCGGCCGCGGGCGAACTGCTGTCGGTGCGCGCCGCCGACGACGGCCGCGAGATTCTCATTCCCTTCGTCACCGCCATCGTGCCGACCGTGTCGATCGCCGATGGACTGGTGGTCATCGATCCGCCCGAGGGCCTGCTCGATCCGGAGTAATTCGTGCAACTCGACGTCGTCACGATCTTCCCGGAGTACCTCGAGCCGCTGCGTACCGCGCTGCTCGGCAAGGCCGTCGACAAGGGCCTGATCTCGATCGGTGTGCACGACCTGCGTGACTGGACGCACGACGTGCACAAGTCGGTCGACGATTCGCCCTACGGCGGCGGTCCCGGCATGGTCATGAAGCCCACCGTCTGGGGTGACGCGCTGGACGCGGTCTGCCCCGACGACGCCCTGCTCGTCGTGCCCACGCCCGCGGGCGTGCCGTTCACCCAGGCCACCGCGCAGCGCTGGTCCACCGAGCGCCACCTCGTCTTCGCGTGTGGCCGCTACGAGGGCATCGACCAGCGCGTCTTCGACGACGCCGCCCGTCGCGTGCGCGTCGAGGAGGTGAGCATCGGCGACTACGTGCTCATCGGCGGCGAGGCGGCCGTGCTGGTGATGACCGAGGCCGTGGTGCGCTTGATCCCCGGCGTGCTCGGCAATCAGCAGTCCCACCAGGAGGATTCGTTCTCCGACGGACTGCTCGAGGGTCCCAGCTACACCCGCCCGGTGTCCTGGCGCGGCCTGGACGTGCCGCCGATCCTGCTCTCCGGCGATCACGCCAAGGTGGCCGCCTGGCGGCACGAGCAGGCGCTGGAACGCACCCGCGACCGCAGGCCGGATCTGCTCCCGGAGCCGGAACTCCCGCGCTAGGCGGGCACCACCCGGGTGGTGATACAGAACGGGTGCCCCGCCGGGTCGAGCAGGACACGCCAGCGCGGATCCTGTTGCACCGGAGCTGGTTTGGCGCCTATCGCCATCGCGTGCTGTTCGCACAGATCCAGGTCGGCATCGGCGGCCAGCTCCAGCTGCACGGCGGCGCTGCCCGGCCACTGCGGCGGGTAGTAGTCCTCGACCCGTTGCGCGGCGACCGTCAGTCCCGAGGGGAGCCGGATTCCGACGCTGTGGACGTCGTTCCACAGCACGCGGCCACCGAGCAGCCCGAGATAGAAGCGGGCGAGGGTTTCGGGGTCGTCACAGTCCAGCGAGACGCCGGCCAATTGGAAAGGCTCCGTCATCGGACCGACGCTACCGGGCCGGATCGACGTCGAGATTGTTTTGTCCCAAAGATATTCGGGTATCCGCAGGGGTAATTCGTTGTGTCATCGTCCAGGGCGAGGATTGCTCGTTCCATCCGGAACGGCTTCCGGCGCAACGGTACTCGGCCGATCGGGCGGTGTGCTCCGGCCGTGCCGCCCATGTGCCCAGTACAGACCGTGCGGCCCTGGAGGATTCGAGGCCCGGCCCGGACCGAAGCGTCCCGGACGCGAGCCCCGGGCCGGGGGACGTACTCGGCGGCATCGTCGATCGCGGGTGCGCGCACCGGCCGTCAGGACGGCCGCGAGGGTGACCGATCACACATCAGGGCAGCAGTCCGTGGCGCCGAGCCAGCGCCACCGCTTCGTGCCGAGTTCGCGCGTCGAGTTTGGTCATCGCCTGCCGCAGATAGCTCTTGACGGTCTCGGCACCCAGTGAGAGCCGCAGCGCCGCTTCCTGATTCGTGCAGCCGAGCGCGATCTGGGCGAGGACGTCGAGTTCGCGTCGCGACAGCCGGGGCACCTCCGCCGCCGACTCACCCGCCAGCACTCCCGTCAGCCGATCGCACACCCCGGACAGTTGCGCACGCACCCCCGCGTCGCCGCTGGCCGCCGCCAGAGCCCGCAGCTCGGCGTGGATCTCGCGCAGTTCCTCGGTGACCGCCGGAGCGGCGGCAGGGGTGGGCGCCGTGAGCGCGAGCATCCTGACCCGCCGGTCCACCTCGTCGCGCACCGCGATCTCGGCGGCCAGCCGTCTGCTCGACTGCAGGATCACCTCGGTCGTGCGATCGCCGATCGGGCCGGCGCCCCGGGTGGCCGCGTACAGCACCGCGCGCGGCCGGTCGTCCACCACGACCGGCACCGCGACCACCGAGCGCAGCCCCTCGCCGCATACCGGGCCGTCGTAGTGGTGGGTGATGGTGGAAGCGCCGCGATAGTCGGCCACCGAGGCGGGCCTGCGCAGGTCCATAGCCTGGCCGCCGAGCCCGGACGTGCGCAGCACCGTGAGGCCGCGGAGCCCCGTGGTGACGGTGCCGACGAACTCGGTGAGCAGCAGGGCGTCCTCGTCGACCGCGCCGCCGAAGATCACCGGGACGTCCGCCCGGCGCGCCACCCAGCGGATCTCCGCGCGCAGGGCATCGCCGTCGCGGGGGCGCAACAGAGCAGTGGCCGGCATCGGTCACCCCTTTTCGGGGGTAGTGGCGAACGTGAGGTGTGCCACATTCTAGGACAAGACCTGGCGGCCCGGTCCAGGTGTTGAGGAGAACTGCGATGAGTACCGACCTGGACGCGCGGGTGCGCGACCTGCTCGAGTGTTACGACGGACCCGAGGCCACCGCGGCCGACCTGCTGTGTGATCGCCATCCGGCCGAGCGGATCGCGTTCACCGTCGTCGAGTCCGATCTGAGTGCGCACGATCTGACCTACGGCGAACTGCGGGAACGATCGGCCCGCTTCGCCGCGGCGCTGGCCGAGCTCGGTGTCGAGCCGGGCGACCGGGTCGCGACACTGATGGCCAAGTCCGCCGATCTGGTCGTGGCGCTGCTCGGCATCTGGCGGCGCGGCGCGGTGCACGTTCCGCTGTTCACCGCCTTCGCGCCGCCCGCGATCGGCTTCCGGCTCGCGGCCAGCCGCACGAAGGTGGTCGTCGCCGACGCCGACCAGGCGGCGAAGCTGGCCGTGAGCGCCGACATCCCCGCCGATCCGGATCGCCGCACGATCATCGTCGGCGAGACCGATGTCCCCGGGGCGCTGCGTTTCGCCGACCTGCTCGCCGCGCACCGAGCCGACGACCCGCGCGCGGTCCCGGTGGCCGTCGGGGGTGACGGCCTGCTGGTCCAGCTGTTCACCAGCGGCACCACCGGCACCCCCAAGGGCGTCCCGATCCCCGTGCGATCGCTGGCGTCGTTCCACGCCTACCAGGAGTTCGCCCTGGACGTGCGGCCCGAGGACGTCTACTGGAACGCCGCCGACCCGGGCTGGGCGTACGGGCTCTACTACGCGATCCTGGCCCCGCTGGCGACCGGCACCCGCAGCCTGCTGCTGCACGCCGGTTTCTCGGCTCCGCTCACCGTCGACGTCCTGCGCCGCTTCGGCGTCACCAACTTCGCCGCCGCGCCGACGGTCTACCGGGCGCTGCGCGCGGGCGCCGTCCCCGAGGGGATCACGCTGCGCCGGGCGTCGTCGGCGGGCGAACCGCTCACCCCCGATGTCGTCGCCTGGTCGGAGCGGGCGCTCGGGGTCGCGGTGCGCGATCACTACGGCCAGACCGAGCACGGCATGGTCATCTGTCATGCCTGGCATCCCGACGTCGACCGGCCCGCCCCGCTCGGGTCGATGGGCACCCAGCTGCCCGGCTGGACCTGCGCGGTCCTGTCCGACGACGCCGATGTCGAGGCCGCGCCCGGCGAGATCGGCCGGGTCGCCATCGACACCGATCACAGCCCGCTGCTGTGGTTCCTCGGTTACCTCGACGCCCCCGAACGCACCGCGAGCCGGTTCACCGCCGACGGCCGCTGGTACCTCACCGGTGACGTCGGCGCCCGCGACATCGACGGCTTCTTCCATTTCAGCTCCCGCGACGACGACGTGATCATCATGGCCGGCTACCGGATCGGCCCGTTCGAGGTCGAGAGCGTGCTGGTGCTGCACGATCAGGTCGCCGAGGCCGCCGTCGTCGGCATGCCCGACGAGCTGCGCGGCGAGGTCCTCGAAGCGTTCGTCGTGCTGCGTGACGGCGCGACCGGGGACGACGAGCTGACCGCCGAACTGCAGCGGCTGGTCAAGGACAAGTTCGCGGCGCACGCCTACCCCCGGCAGGTCCACTACGTGGCGAGCCTGCCCAAGACACCGAGTGGCAAGGTGCAGCGTTTCCTGCTGCGCGGCAAGGAGACCCGCTGATGCCCGAACTGAGCTACGCCCACGGCTTGGCCGACACCCCGTTGCTCGGCGACACCATCGGCGCGAACCTCGATCGCACCGTGGCCGCCCACCCGGACCGCGACGCGCTGATCGACCGCCCGACCGGACGGCGCTGGACCTACCGCGAACTCGGCGTCGCCGTCGACGCCGTGGCGACCGGTCTGGCCGACCTCGGCATCGGCGCCGGCGACCGGGTCGGGATCTGGGCGCCCAACTGCGCGGAGTGGTTCCTAGTGCAGTACGCCACGGCGAAACTGGGCGCGGTGCTGGTCAATATCAACCCCGCCTATCGCACCAGCGAACTCGAGTACGTGCTGCGGCAGGCGGGTATCCGCCAGCTGATCGCGGCGCCGGAGTTCAAGACCTCGGACTATGTGGCGATGATCGACGAGGTCCGGCCGAATTGTCCCGATCTGGAGCAGGTGCTCATCCTCGGGCGGCCGCAGTGGCAGCGGGTCGCGGCCACCGAACCCGATGCCGCGCGTCTGGCCGGCATCGCCGCGACGCTGTCGGCCGACGACCCGATCAATATCCAATACACCTCGGGCACCACGGGTTTCCCGAAGGGCGCCACGCTCAGCCACCACAACATCCTCAACAACGGCTTCTTCGTCGGCGAACTGTGCGGCTACACCGAGCTCGACCGGATCTGCGTGCCGGTGCCGTACTACCACTGCTTCGGCATGGTCATGGGCAATCTCGCGGCCACCTCGCACGGTGCGGCCGTGGTGATCCCGGCGCCCGCGTTCGACCCGGCGGCGACCCTGGCCGCCGTCGCCGCCGAGCGCTGCACCTCGCTCTACGGCGTCCCGACGATGTTCATCGCGATGCTGGCCGAGCTCGACGCCGGTGCCACCCCGGATCTGTCGAGCCTGCGCACCGGCATCATGGCGGGCTCGCCGTGCCCGGTGGAGGTGATGAAACGGGTCATCGACCAGCTCGGGATGGCCGAGGTGTCCATCTGTTACGGCATGACCGAGACCTCGCCGGTGTCCACCCAGACCCGCAGCGACGACAGCATCGAGCGCCGCACCGCCACCGTCGGCCGGGTCGGGCCGCACCTCGAGGTGAAGGTGGTCGACCCGGCGACCGGACGCACCCTGCCGCGCGGCGAGGCGGGCGAACTGTGCACCCGCGGCTACTCGGTGATGCTCGGCTACTGGGACCAGCCCGACAAGACCGCCGAGGCGATCGACGCGGCCCGGTGGATGCACACCGGCGACATCGGCGTCATGGACGACGACGGCTACCTCTCGGTCACCGGCCGGATCAAGGACATGGTGATCCGCGGCGGCGAGAACATCTACCCCCGCGAAATCGAGGAATTCCTCTACACCCACCCCGACGTCGTCGACGCCCAGGTGATCGGCGTCCCCGACGACAAGTACGGCGAGGAATTGATGGTCTGGCTCCGGCTGCGCGAGGGCGCGCCGCTGCTCGACGCCGCCGCAGTCCGGGCCTTCTGCACCGGCCGCCTGGCCCACTACAAGATCCCGCGCTACGTCCATGTCGTCGATGAGTTCCCGATGACGGTCACCGGCAAGATCCGCAAAGCCGAGATGCGCGAGCTGGCCAGGGACATCCTCGGCTGATCGACCGGACCCCGCCTCTCCCGGCAGATGACGTGACACGCCGCCGGATGCACGACCGGCTGATAGCGTGTCCGGCGAATCGCCGGGGGAGCCGGGGTTCTCCGATGATGGTGGGGGAGACGGTGATCCGTCGAGCGACGATGGTAGCGATGTCGGTCTGCGCGCTGGTCGCGGCGAGTGCGGGAACCGCGGGCGCCGACCCGGGGATCGCGGTGCTGCCGAGCCCGACCGGTGCGTTCCCGGTGGGGACGACCACCCTGCATCTGGCAGACGCGGATCGGCCCGATCCGTTCGCGCCCGACGTGGCCAGGGAACTGATGGTCTCGGTGTTCTATCCGGCGACGGAGGTGGACCGGTACCCGCGCGGGCACTACGTCTCGACCGAGCTGATTCCCGGGCTGGAGCAGACGCTGGGCATCGATCTCCCCGGCGCGCTGACCCATGCCGCTCGCGGGGCGCCCGCGCGGACCGGCGACAGCTACCCGGTCGTGCTGTACACGCCGGGCGCGGGCGTCTCGCGGATCCTCGGGACCGGTCTCGCCGAGGACCTCGCCTCCCGCGGCTACGTCGTCGTGACCGTCGACCACACCTACGAAACCGGGCCCGCCGTCGAGTTTCCCGGCGGCCGGATCGTGCGCCCCGCGCCCGCGCCGAACGGTTTCGACACCGCCATCCGCGCGAAGTACATCGAGGCCAGATTGCTCGACGTCCGCCTCGTCCTCGACAGCCTCACCCTTCTCGCGAGCGGGGAGAACCCGGATGCCGAGCGGGACGCTCTGCCTTCGGATCTGGGCCGGGTGCTCGACCTCGGCCGGGTCGGTGCCGTCGGCCATTCCTCCGGTGGCTACACCGCGGTGGAGGCCATGTACGAGGACCGGCGCATCGACGCGGCCGTCGATCTGGACGGCCAGCTCGGGGTGGACGAGGCCTTCGGCCGCGCGGTGACCGAGGGCGTCGACCGACCGACGCTGGTGCTGACCAGCAGCCAGATCGAGGAGGTCGGCGACGCCAATCCCTCGCTCGACGCCTTCTGGCGGTCCGCGACCGGTTGGAAACGCCATCTCGCCATTGCGAATTCGGCCCACTACGACTTCACCGACATGCCGTGGTTGGTGCCCGGATCGGCCCGGCCGCTCGCCGCGCGGTACATCGGCACCATCGACCCTGATCGGATGGCGTTTCTCGTGCGCACCTATGTCGCCGCGATGTTCGACAAGTTCCTGCGCGAGCGCACCGATACACCGCTGGATCGTCCCGCGAACGAGGCCGAGGTGACGACGGTCCGCTGACCTGGGAGTCGGCCGGGTGTCGGGGAAGCGCTGTAGTCTCTGCGGTCGTGACGACAGCGCCCGAGACCGCCCGTTCGACGTCGAACGGCACTCCGACCGACAGCACGACCATCCTCGCCAGCGTGGGCAGGCGGATCGCCGACGAACTGGGGGTGCGCGAGACCCAGGTCCGCGCCGCCGTCGAACTGCTCGACGGCGGTTCGACGGTGCCGTTCATCGCGCGCTACCGCAAGGAGGTCACCGGCGGCCTCGACGATGCCCAGTTGCGTCAGCTCGACGAACGGCTCGGCTACCTGCGCGAGCTCGACGAGCGGCGCGGCGCGATCATCGAATCCATCCGGGGCCAGGGCAAACTCGACCCGGCGCTGCATCAGCAGATCATGCTCGCCGAGACCAAGGCCCGCCTCGAGGACATCTACCTGCCGTACAAGCCCAAGCGCCGCACCAAGGCGCAGATCGCGCGTGAGGCCGGGCACGAGCCGGTGGCCGACGCGCTGATCGGCGACCCGACCACCGATCCGGCCGGCTACACCGCCGAACAGCTCGAGGGCGCCCGCGCGATCCTGGTCGAGCGCTTCGCCGAGGACGCCGACCTGGTCGGCGAGCTGCGTGACCTGATGTGGAACCGCGGTCAGGTCACCTCGACCGTCCGCGCGGGCAAGGAGGAAGCGGGCGCCAAGTTCGCCGACTACTTCGAATTCAGCGAGCCGTTCCACAAGCTGCCCTCGCACCGGATCCTCGCGCTGCTGCGCGGCGAGAAGGAAGAGGTGCTCACCCTGCACCTCGAGCCCGACACCGAGGAGCCCGCGCCGGGCGAGCGCACGATCTACGAGGGCCGCATCGCCGTCGCCTTCGGCATCGCCGACCAGGGCCGCCCGGCCGACTCCTGGCTGCTCGACACCGTGCGCTGGGCCTGGCGCACCAAGCTGCAGGTGAGCCTCGGCATCGACACCAGGATGCGGTTGCGCCAGGCCGCCGAGAAGGACGCGGTGGACGTGTTCGCCGCGAACCTGCGCGACCTGCTGCTGGCCGCACCGGCGGGCACCCGCACCACCATGGGCCTGGACCCCGGCTACCGCACCGGCGTGAAGGTCGCGGTGGTCGACTCGACCGGCAAGGCCGTGGCGACCGAGGTCATCTACCCGCACAAGCCGCAGGGCCAGACCGAGAAGTCGCTGGCCGTGCTCGCCGCGCTGGTCGCCCGGTTCGGCGTGGAGCTCATCGCCATCGGCAACGGCACCGCCTCGCGCGAGACCGATGCCCTGGCCACCGAACTGATCTCGCGCATCCCCGAGAACAAACCGACCAAGATCGTGGTGTCGGAGGCGGGCGCCTCGGTGTACTCGGCCTCGGCCTACGCCTCGGCCGAACTGCCCGACATGGACGTGTCGCTGCGCGGCGCGGTCTCCATCGCCCGCCGCCTGCAGGACCCGCTGGCCGAGCTGGTGAAGATCGATCCCAAGTCGATCGGTGTCGGCCAGTACCAGCACGACGTCTCGGAGACGCTGCTGGCCCGTTCGCTGGGCGCGGTGGTCGAGGACGCGGTGAACGCGGTCGGCGTCGACGTCAACACGGCCTCGGTGCCGCTGCTCTCGCGCGTGTCTGGTGTCTCCGGCTCGGTCGCGGAAAGCATTGTGGCCCACCGCGACCAGAACGGCCCCTTCCGCAGCCGGACCGCGCTGCTCGAGGTGCCCCGGCTCGGCCCCAAGGCCTTCGAACAGTGCGCGGGCTTCCTGCGCATCCGCGGCGGCGACGACCCGCTCGACACCTCCGCCGTGCACCCCGAGGCCTACCCGGTGGTGCGCCGCATCCTCGAGCACACCGGCCGCCCGATGGCCGAGATCATCGGCAACACCGGCACCCTGCGCGCGCTGCGGCCCGCCGACTTCACCGACGAGAAGTTCGGTGTGCCCACCGTCAGCGACATCATCGCCGAGCTGGAGAAGCCCGGCCGCGACCCGCGACCGGAGTTCAAGACCGCCGAGTTCGCCGCGGGCGTGGAGAAGGTCGCCGACCTGAAACCGGGGATGGTGCTCGAAGGCGTCGTCACCAATGTGGCCGCGTTCGGCGCGTTCGTCGACGTCGGCGTGCACCAGGACGGTCTCGTGCACGTCTCGGCCATGTCGCACACCTTCGTCAAGGACCCGCGTGAGGTGGTCAAGTCCGGTGACGTCGTGAAGGTCAAGGTGCTGGAGGTCGACGTCGCCCGCCAGCGCATCGGGCTGAGTTTGCGGCTCGACGACGAGCCCGGAAAGCCGGCCCAGGGGGACAATCGTGGTGGCGGCGCACCGCGCGGCCAGGGCCGTGGTCAGGGTCGTCCGCAGGGCGGCCGTGGTCAGGGCTCGGATCGTGGACAGGCGCAGGGACGTGGCCAGGCCCCACAGGGGCGTGGCGGCAACCAGCGCAAGCCCGCGGCCGAGCCGAGCGGATCGATGGCCGACGCGCTGCGCCGGGCGGGATTCGGCGGCAAGTAACTCGACGACAGGGCGGGCGGCATGCGACGGTGGCTCGAAGACGATGTGATCGCGCACGGCCGCCTGCCCCTGTTGTGCTTCCTGCTGGGGTTCATCCTCGGTTTCGTGGTCATCCGGATCAGCGTGCGGATGATCCGGGCCAACGTGCGCTGGTGGCCGGGCAATGTCAAAGCCGGCGACACCCACATCCACCACATGGTCTTCGGCGTCATCACGGTGCTGCTGACCGGCATCGGGCTGATCGCCACCGCCGAGGACTCCACCCAGGTCACCTCCAGCGTGCTCGCCGCCCTGTTCGGGGTCGGCGCGGCGCTGGTGCTCGACGAGTTCGCGCTGATCTTCTACCTGCGTGACGTCTACTGGGAGGAGCAGGGCCGCACCTCGGTCGACGCGGTCTTCGTCGCCCTCGCGGTGACCGGCCTGCTGCTGCTCGGCGTGCAACCGGCGACCTTCCTCGACTACGACGACTTCCGGCAGTCGCGCGGCATCGGCGTCCGCATCGCGGTCCTGGGCACCCTGCTGCTGAATCTGGGACTGGCGGCGGTGGTGATCGCCAAGGGCAAGATCTGGACGGGCCTGTTCGGCATGTTCTTCACCCCGCTGCTGCTGATCGGCGCGATCCGGCTCAGCAGGCCGGGCGCGCCGTGGGCGCGCTGGCGCTACGGCAACCGGCACAAGACCATGAACCGGGCCATCGCCAGGGAACGGCGCTATCGGCGCCCGGTGATCCGCGCGAAGATCTTCATCCAGGACCTGATCGCGGGCAAGCCCGATGTCGAGCACGCCAAGACGGCGGCCGAAGCCGAGCTCGCGCGCCGGGTGGTCGCGGCACCGCCCGCACCGCCGCCCCATCCCCATCTGCTCCCGCGCAGCCGGGCCGAGGCCACGGCCGACACCACCGCGGGCGAGTGACCGGGGTCGCCCGATTTCAGTCCGGAGTGCCTGGTCTGGCACAATGAACCGGTTGCCTCGGCCGAGTTGTGTCCGTGAGCACTCCTGTTCTGAGCATGAACCGGTCGAGCGCGTCAGTGCCGCCAGGTTCCTCTGTTCGCGCAAAGAATCCGAAAAGGTGGAAAATGAACACCCTTGACTTCGTCGACGAGAAGTCGCTGCGTAGCGATGTCCCCGATTTCCGTCCGGGCGACACCCTGAACGTGCACGTGAAGGTCATCGAAGGCTCGAAGGAGCGCATCCAGGTCTTCAAGGGCGTCGTGATCCGGCGTCAGGGCGGCGGCATCGGCGAGACCTTCACGGTCCGCAAGGTGTCCTTCGGTGTCGGTGTCGAGCGCACCTTCCCGGTGCACAGCCCCAACATCGACCACATCGATGTCGTGACCCGCGGTGACGTGCGTCGCGCCAAGCTGTACTACCTGCGCGATCTGCGCGGTAAGGCCGCCAAGATCAAGGAAAAGCGCTGATCTCGCGGTAGCTGTTCGCAGCACAGAATTTTCCGGTAGCCCGGCGCTCCGACTTCGGTCGGGGCGCCGGGCTACTCTGTTCGGCGTGGCAGACGAAAGTGGGTCGGTGTCGGTGTCCGATTCGGGCGACGAAGGTGGGCGGCGCGAGCGCAAGCGCGGCGACAAGAAGCAGCGACCGTTCTGGCAGGAGCTGCCGATTCTGATCGTGATCGCGGCTGTGATCGCCGCGCTGATGGTGACTTTCGTCGGACGGCCGTATGTGATTCCGTCGCAGTCGATGGAGAACACGCTGCTGATCGGCGACCGCATCTATGTCGAGAAGATCAGTTACTACGGTTCCGATCCCGGCCCCGGCGACGTCGTGGTCTTCGTCGGCCCGCCGTCGTGGAACGGGCACTACAAGTCGGTCCGCTCCGACAACACGGTCGTGCGCGGGCTGCAGAACTTCCTGTCCTACTTCGGGCTGGTCCCGCCGGACGAGAACGATCTGGTCAAGCGCGTCATCGCCGTCGGCGGGCAGACCGTGCAGTGCTGTGATCCGCAGGGCCGGGTGATGGTCGACGGCAAGCCGCTCGACGAGCCGTACATCAAGAAGGACTACCCCTGGTTCACCGACCGCCCCAACGCGGTCTACCCGGCGGGCCGGGTGTTCGGCCCGGTGAAGGTGCCCGAGGGCAACCTGTGGGTGATGGGCGACAACCGCAACGAGTCGGCCGATTCGCGCGCCCACGTCAGCGACGATCTGCAGGGCACCGTGCCAGTGGACAACGTGCGCGGCAAGACGGTGTTCAAGATCTGGCCGCCGAGCCGGATGGGGCCGGTGAAGACGCAGAACGCGCAGGAAAACTGACACGCGACGAGACACGGGGACAATCGAACTGTGGGGCAGGATCGGACCAACTGGCCGCCGCGGGTGGTGATGCGCCGGGCCGGGGGCCTGCGCACGCTCGAGGCGGCGCTCATCCGCGGCGGCCTCGGCCCGGTGGCCGGTGTCGACGAGGCGGGCCGCGGCCCGTGCGCCGGACCGCTGGTGGTCGCCGCGTGCCTGCTGGCGCCCAAGGCCTACGACAAGCTGTCGGGCCTCGACGACTCCAAGAAACTCACGGAGGCGGCCCGTGAGGAGCTGTTCCCGGTCGTCCAGCGGTTGGCGCTGGCCTACAGCGTCGTCGTGGTGCCGGCATGGGAGATCGACTCGATCGGGATCCACGTCGCCAATATCGAGGGGATGCGCCGGGCCGTCGCGGGGCTGGGCCGCACGCCCGGCTACATCCTGACCGACGGCTTCAAGGTCCCCGGGCTGCCCGCGCCGTCGCTGCCGGTCATCGGCGGCGACGCCACCGCGGCATGCATCGCCGCGGCCAGCATTCTGGCCAAGGTGACCAGGGACCGGATGATGGTCGAGCTCGACGGGCAGCTGCCCGGGTACGGTTTCGCGGCGCACAAGGGCTACAACACGCCCGAGCACACCGCCGCGCTCCGGCAGCTCGGACCGAGCACCGAACATCGCCGGTCCTGGCGCAATGTGCGCGAACTCGAGGTGCCCGGCGGTAGCCGAGTGGCTACTCGTGCCGCGCATGCGCGATGATGTCCACTATGAACGCGGCGCTGCTAGAAGGAGGACGGCCCACCCGATGAGTGCTGAGGACCTCGAGAAGTACGAAACCGAGATGGAACTGTCGCTGTACCGCGAGTACAAGGACATCGTCGGCCAGTTCTCGTACGTGGTGGAGACCGAACGTCGCTTCTACCTGGCCAATTCTGTCGAATTGCGGCCGCAGAACGCCGACGGCGAGGTCTACTTCGAAGTGCGGATGAGCGATGCGTGGGTGTGGGACATGTACCGTCCGGCGCGCTTCGTCAAGCACGTGCGAGTGATCACGTTCAAGGACGTGAACATCGAAGAACTGGAGAAGCCGGACCTGCGCCTGCCGGAGTAGGCGGCGCACCGCCGGCCTGGTTGTCCACAGGTCGGCGGTTGTCCACAGAGTTGTTGTTCGCCCAGGTCACCGGACCGGGCGCGACGGAGTCGATCGTCATGCTTCGACCCGTGGCAGACAAACAGGCGCTCGGCGCATACGGGGAGAAGCTCGCCGCGCAGTTCTTGCGTGAGTCGGGGATGGAGATCGTCGCCCGCAACTGGCGATGCCGCTACGGCGAACTGGATCTGATCGTCCAGGACCCGACGGTCACGGCGTTCGTCGAGGTCAAGACGCGGTCGGGCCTGGGGTTCGGCACCCCGGCCGAATCGGTCACCTTCAGCAAACAGCAGCGGATCCGTCGGCTCGCGCTGCTCTGGCTGGCCGAGCAGCAGGGCCCGTGGCGGCGGATCCGGTTCGACGTGGTGTCGGTGCTGGTCCCGCGCGGACACCGGCCCGTCATCGACCACCTGGCCGGAGCCTTCTGATGGCGCTCGGTCGCGCGTTGTCGGTGGCGGTGACCGGGGTCGACGGTCAACTGGTCGAGATCGAGGCCGATATCGGCCAGGGCCTGCCCTCGGTGAACCTGGTCGGCCTGCCCGACACGGCGCTGCAGGAATCGCGCAATCGGGTGCGCGCGGCGGTCGCCAACACGGGGGAGAAGTGGCCCGACGGCCGGGTGATCCTGGCCTTGTCCCCGGCCACGCTGCCGAAGGTGGGCAGCGTCTACGACCTGGCGCTGGCGGTGTCGGTCCTGGACGCGTCCGGTGCGGTGCCGGGGGAGCGGCTGGCCAAGACCGTGCTGCTGGGCGAGCTGGCCCTCGACGGCCGGGTGCGACGGGTGCGCGGGGTGCTGCCCGCGGTGATCGCCGCGCGCACCGCGGGCGTGCCGACGGTGGTGGTGCCCGCGGCGGCGGTGGCCGAGGCCGGGCTTGTCGAGGGAATCGAGGTGCTCGGCGCGGTCAGTCTGCGCGCGGTGGTCGCCTGGTTGCGCGGTGAAGGCAGTCTGCTGGAACCGGACGGGAGGGTCCCCGGGGCGCAGGCGCCCAGCGGCGACCTGAGCGATGTCGTCGGTCAGGACGAGGCCCGCTGGGCATTGGAGGTCGCGGCGGCCGGCGGCCACCACCTGTTGCTGACCGGGCCGCCCGGGATCGGCAAAACGATGCTGGCGCAACGCCTGCCAGGTCTGCTGCCACCCCTGTCGGAGGCTGAATCGCTGGAGGTCACCGCGATCCACTCGATGGCGGGTTCGCTGTCGGCCGAACAGCCGCTGATGACGCTGGCCCCGTTCGTCGCCCCGCATCACTCGACCTCGGTCACCGCCATGATCGGCGGTGGTTCCGGCATGGCTCGGCCGGGCGCGGTGAGCCGGGCACATCGCGGGGTGCTGTTCCTCGACGAATGCGCGGAGATCGGCACGAAAGTGCTGGAGGCACTGCGCACTCCGCTCGAGGAAGGCGAGGTGCGGATCGCCCGGCGCGACGGTGTCGCGCGCTACCCGGCCCGATTCCAGCTTGTGCTCGCGGCCAATCCCTGCCCGTGCGCGCCGGCTCGCGACGTCGACTGCATCTGCGCGCCGCTGGCCCGGCGGCGCTACCTGGGCAAGCTGTCCGGGCCGCTGCTGGATCGCATCGATATCTGGGTGCAGATGCACGGTCAGGCGGGAGCGACGTTCGGTGACGCGCAGGTCGAGAGCAGCGCCGGTGTCGCCGCGCGGGTCGCTCGGGCCCGTGGGCTGGCCCTGCAACGCTGGAGCGCCGACGGCTGGGCCACCAATGCCGAGGTGCCGGGACATGTTCTGCGGCAGCGCTTCCGGTTGCCTCGGGAGTCGATCGCACCCATCGAGACGGCCTTGCGGCTGGGGCGGATGTCGGCCCGAGGCGCGGATCGGGCGATCCGGGTCGCGTGGACGATCTGCGACCTGCGCTGCGGGGAGATCCCGAGCGTGCAGGACGTGCTGTCGGCCTTGAACTTCCGGCAGCGAGGCGCCCAGTGAGTGGGCCGCGTGCCGCGGCGGCCGGTAATTCACCGGTGGCGTTGGACGTCGACGAGCGCAGACTCGCCTGGGTATACCTGTCGCGGGTGGTACAGGGGCCGTGCGCGCCGTTGTCGGCGCTGATCGCCTCGGTCGGGGTGTGCGAGGCGGCGCGGGCCGTGCGCGAATGCGAACTGCCCGAGGCATTGCGTGGCCCGACGGCGGCTCGGCGGGAGATCGACACGGCGGCCGACGATCTGGCGGCGATACAGCGGCTGGGCGGGCGGGTCATCACCCCCGACGACGACGAGTGGCCCGGCTGGCGGATGCTGGGCCTCGACCAGCTCGACAGCGAGCGTGACCGCGAGGGCGCGGTGCCGCTGGTGCTGTGGGCACGCGGCCCGCTCTCGCTGCGGACGGCGTCCGAACGCGCTGTCGCCGTGGTCGGTTCGCGCTGCAGCAGCGGCTACGGGGTGCAGGTGGCGAGCGAGATCGCCTGCGACCTGGCCGGGCGCGGTTGGACCATCGTCTCGGGCGCGGCCTTCGGCATCGACGCGGCGGCGCACCGCGCGGCCCTCGCCGTCGGCGGCCCGACCGTGGCCGTGCTGGCCTGTGGTGTCGACCGGCCCTACCCCGCCCAGCACGACCGCCTGCTGTCCGCCATCGCCGAGACCGGCCTGGTCCTGAGCGAATATCCGCCGGGCACCACCGCCCAGAAGCATCGATTCCTGGCCCGCAACCGGCTCATCGCCACTCTCGGTGACGGCGTCCTCGTCGTCGAAGCCGGCCTGCGCAGCGGCGCCCGCAACACCGTGAAATGGGCCCGCCGTCTCGGCCGCCCCGCGATGGCGGTCCCCGGCCCCGTCGGGTCCGCGTCCTCGGTCGGCTGCCACCGCATGATCCGCGAGGGCGAAGCCGTGCTCGTCACCCGCGCCGAAGACGTCATCGACGAGGCGGGCCCCCTCCGCTTCCCCGTCACCGATGACACCCCCGACCCTGCCGCTCACCTGCGTGGCGCCGAAGCCGACGTCTACGCGGCCCTCCCCGCCATCGGCTCCCGCCTCCCCGTGGACCTGGCCCACCAATCCGGCCTCGACGTCGCGACGGTCCGCGCTGTCCTGGTCGGCCTGGAACTCGCCGAGTTGGTCGGGTGCGATTCCGACGGCTGGTTCCGCACCCGAGGCCGGGGGTCGAGATGAAGGGGCCTCGACCGGCGCACGCCAACCGAGACCCTGTGCGCCGGTGCGATGTAACGGCGCAACGGCACCGTGACAGCCGGGTGCGCGGATCGCGTCCTCTCGCGCACCAGACGAGATCACCGTGTCCGCAGATCGCGTCCCCCGCGCGTCAGCCGCAGCCGGTCGCGGTCGTCCGCGTAGTCGGTCGTGTCGGCCGCAGACGTCCATGCAGTCGATGCAGTGCGCCCCTGGTCGGCTCGTGTGGCCCTCGGCGACGGAAACTGCGGCGTACCGGATTCCGACCAGGCCGAACTCCCGACCTACGGCTTACCCCGCAAACACGCCCCTTCCGCCCCGCAAACACGCCTCCCTCACCCGCACGCCGCGCGACGCGGGGGAATCTCACCTATTGCCAGGCTGTTGCCGCGCATAGTGATCGCACCGGGGACCGTGCCGCACGCTGCCTGAGCTGCGCGGTGCCGGTGCCGCGGATGAGCCGGGGCGGAAGTACGGAGTGCCGGGGCGACATACGGGGCGCTGCCGGCGAGGAGACCGCTGTGCAATCGGACCGCAGGCAGTCAGCGCGAGACTACGTGCGGTGCGCCGCGCCACGTGCGTATCCGGTGAGCGGGGATGGTCGAGGGTCTGGGTCGCGCGGCGTGGTGGGTTGCGTGGGGTGGCTGGACGGGCGACGGTGGGGGAATGGATGTGTTGCCCGACGACCTGACCGCGCTGCTCACGGAGTTCGGGCGGCATCTGCGGTTGGGGCGGAATCGGTCGGCGCATACGGTGCGGGCCTACGTCGGGGACGTACGGTCGTTGCTGGAACATCTGTACGCGCGGTCGGCGGATTCGTCGGTGCGGGAACTGGATCTGTCGCTGTTGCGGTCGTGGTTGGCCGAGCTGGCGGCGTCGGGCGCGGCGCGGACGACACTGTCGCGGCGCGCCTCTGCCGCACGGACTTTCACTGCCTGGCTCACCGAGACCGGACGCCTGCCCATCGACCCGGGTCTGCGGTTGCGGGCGCCGAAGGCACACCGGGTACTGCCCGCGGTCCTGGCGCAGAGGCAGGCCGTGCAGGCGATGGACGCGGCGGAATCAGGGGCAGCCCAGCAGGACCCGATGGCGCTACGGGACCGGCTGATCGTCGAGATGCTGTACGCCACCGGCATTCGGGTCAGCGAGCTGTGCGGCCTCGACATCGACGACATCGACCGGGAGCGTGCTCTCGTGCGCGTCCTGGGGAAGGGCAACAAGGAACGCTCGGTGCCCTTCGGCGGCCCCGCCGACACCGCACTCGACGCCTGGCTCCGTGCGGGCCGACCGTCCCTGGCCAACGAGCACTCCGGCCGGGCACTGCTGCTCGGTCAGCGCGGCCGCCGCCTGGACCAGCGCCAGGCCCGCACCGTCGTCCACGAGGTCGTCTCGGCGATCCCCGGTGCTCCGGACATGGGCCCGCACGGCCTGCGCCACACCGCCGCCACCCACCTGCTCGAGGGCGGCGCCGACCTGCGCGTCGTCCAGGAACTCCTCGGTCACGCCAGCATGGCCACCACCCAGCTCTACACGCACGTCTCCGTGGAACGCCTCAAACGAGTCCACGACCAGGCCCATCCCCGCGCCTGAACGCAGGCGAGGTCGCGCAGGCCCACGCTCACTGGCGAGCGACTGCCGTGCGAGTAGGCGATTCCCGGCGTGCGGTAGTCCGCCCTGCGGTTTGCCAGCCGACGATCCCTGGCCTTGCGCGCTCGCCGGCCTGCACGACCTGGCGCGATGACGGGTGAGTTCGCCACGTCGCGATCGGCCCGGTCGGTGCCAAGGTGAAGCGGTCGGCGCGTTGCCCGGCCGGTAGGCGCGCGCACGGCAAGATGGGGTTCGGAGGTGGTCGGCGATGGCATTGCCCGATGTCGGGGGTGAATCCGAGGACGGGGAAGAGGAACTCGACTATCGATTCACCCTCGCCAATGAGCGGACATTCCTGGCCTGGGTACGCACGGCGCTCGGTCTGCTCGCCGGTGGCGTCGCCGTGCACACACTGGTCCAGCCGCTCCGCCTGGCCGGACTCGGCGGCATCATCGCCGTGAGCTGCCTGGTGATGTCCTTCGCGGTAGCGCTGGGAGCGTTCCGACACTGGCAGCGGATAGACGTCGCGATGCGCACCGGACGACCACTACCGGGAACCGTCCTGGTCCCCGTGCTGTCGGTCGGAGTCGCTGTCGTCGCCGCACTCGCCTGCCTGGCGGTGCTGCTGTCGTGACGCCCCCGACTTTGGCGATGGAACGCACGGCACTGGCCTGGCGGCGGACTTCCCTGGGCGCAGCCGGCTGTGCGTTGCTGTTCGCCCATGAGGTCACGGCGGACGGGTGGCCGACGAACGCGCTGCCGATGGTTGCCGCGGCAGTCTCCCTGCTGCTGAGCTTTCTCGGATGGTTCCGAGGTCGCGCGCTCCATCAGGGCCGGGTGGAGGCCGGGCGACATGTCGTGACCGCCACCGCCGTCGCTGTCGCGATGATGGCGCTCATCGGGGTCGCCGGGGTGCTGGTCACCGGACTGATCGACTGATCAGCGAGACGGATCTCGTGGGCGAGGGCGTTCGAGAGCGACCGTGCCGTGGATCTCCTCGTGTCGCGCGCCGAGCGCGGGCACAAAGTCGGCACCGAGCGCGGGCTGTGATGCTCAGTCGCTGGTAGGCAAGGTTTTCAGGTAGCGATGGGCGAACCAGCGTTGGATCAGCCGGACGACCGGTCCGCCGACCGCCACGTACCAGGCGCCCGGGCGGGAGAACGCTGTGACCAGGCCGTACACCGTGTCGTCGGTGGGGTCGTATTCGACGGCGAACAGTTCCTCGCCGATCTCGGGATGCCCGGGCAGGGTGCCGTAGGCGAAGCCGCGGCGGTTCGGGTCGTCCAGCACGTAGACGACCCGGCACGGCGCGACGATGCCGACCGGGCCGAGACCGATGCGCACCGTCAATTCCGTTCCCGCCACCGCGGTGTCGGTATCGGATCGATGGAAGACACCGGCGCCCTTCTGGATCCCGAACGCGAGGATGTGGGTGGCGGTCCGGTCGAACAGTGCGCGGCCGTGGCCGATCGGGCGCCGCAGCTCGAACCGGTCGTAGCCCGCGGGGAAGGTGCCACGGGTGGCACCCACCTCGGGGTAGGTGAAGGGCGCTGATTCCTTTGGCACACCCCGATTGTCGTCCCGCGTTCGGGCGCGATGAACCCGGTGCGGCCGAGTGGTTCGTCACAGCGCGGGTGCCAGCGGTTTCAACCGGACCGGCACCTCGTGCAGCAGACCCAGCGGATCGATGTACTCGCGCCGCGCGTGCTCGCTCGCTTCCCGGCGCGCACCCCAGTGCAGGCACGCGGTGGCCGGACACCCCTCGTGTCCGGCCACCAGGGTCCCGATCGGCGTGCCCCTGCTCACCCGGCTCCCCACGGCGATGTGTGCCCGCACCGGTTCGTAGGTGGTGCGCAGTCCACCGGGATGGTCGATGGACACCACCGGCTTGTCCGCCACCACACCGGCGAACACGACGATGCCGTCCCCGGCCGCCAGCACCGGCTGTCCCTCGCTGCCCGCCAGATCGACCCCGCGATGACCCGGCAGCCAGTTCCGCACCGGCTTGTCGAACCGCCGTTCCACCGTCGGCCGCGGCCGCAGCGGCCACCCGAACATCCCCTGCTCGGCCCCGGCGGCCGGTGCGCCACCGCAGGCCGGCCCCGCCACCATCACCGCCGCACAGACGACCGCCACCGCCCGCACGCGTCGCGGTAACCCGAAACTCGCGCCTGCCCGGAGGTTCGCCCGGGGCGAGCGATGTGCTCGGGCACCCCGGCTCGGTCGAGCGCTCGACCGACTCGGAACCGGCAGCACCGCTGGCTCTCCGACGACAGACGCCACCAGGCATGGGGCTCGCACCAGCTCAACGATGCGGTCGCGGCGCGGGCACACGCTGTGGCGTGATCAACGTCTGCACCAGATCGCGCAGCGCGGCGGGCAACTCCGCCGCCGATCCACCGCCTCGCACGACGATCTGCACCTCCACGGGCGCCGCCCGCCCGCGATCACCGGCCGGGCCCGCAGCGGTCGTCAGATCGCGCACGGTCACCCGAACCGGCACCGGCGCGGGCGGCGCGTCACCACGCGGAGGCGCCGCCGCCCCGTGCCGCTCGGGTGCGACGGCGGCCGCGCCACACACCGGGGTGACGGGCGTTTCCGCACCGGGATGCGCCGCGGCGGGCGCCGCCAGCACCCCCGTGGCGCAGAGCAGCGGAATCGTGGAGATCAGGGTTCGTGGGAAGGTGTTCATGCCCCTACTCTCGGGGGAGATCACCCCGGGCAGACCTCCGATCCGGCAACTGGGGACAACCTCGCCGGATGTGGATACCGCGCACTTCACCACCTGTTTCGGCGGGCGCTGTCAGGGGGCGATTTCGGGCCTGGCCCCGCTCCGCGTAGACTGATCAACGCGGTTTGTGCTGGGCACAGCAGGAACCGACTTCGCGCGCCACCCGTGCTCGTCCATCCGGTCGCCGCTCGCATACGCAGGCAGTCCGTGAGGGCATGTTCGCGCGAGTTCTCCAACGGATGAACAGTGGAATCGTCGGCTGGTCCCGGTCTCGCAGACCTGGGTCCGGCGGTTTCGGTGGCGCCAGGGCAGTCGATCGCCGATCGGCTGCGTCAACCGGCAACGAAAGAGAGATACGGGAGCTATGGCTGTCGTAACTATGAAGCAGCTGCTCGACAGCGGCGCGCACTTCGGGCACCAGACTCGTCGGTGGAACCCGAAGATGAAGCGGTTCATCTTCACCGACCGCAACGGCATCTACATCATCGACCTGCAGCAGACGCTGACCTACATCGACAAGGCCTACGAGTTCGTCAAGGAGACCGTCGCCCACGGTGGCACTGTTCTCTTCGTCGGCACCAAGAAGCAGGCCCAGGAGTCGATCGCGGCCGAGGCGACTCGCGTCGGGATGCCCTACGTCAACCAGCGCTGGCTGGGTGGCATGCTCACCAACTTCTCGACCGTCCACAAGCGCCTGCAGCGCCTGAAGGAGCTCGAGGCCATGGAGCAGACCGGTGGCTTCGAGGGTCGCACCAAGAAGGAAATCCTCATGCTGACGCGTGAGATGACCAAGCTGGACCGCACCCTCGGTGGTATCCGCGACATGGCCAAGGTGCCTTCGGCCATCTGGGTCGTCGACACCAACAAGGAGCACATCGCCGTCGGCGAGGCGCGCAAGCTGAACATCCCGGTCATCGCGATCCTGGACACCAACTGCGATCCCGACCTGGTCGACTACCCGATCCCGGGTAACGACGACGCGATCCGTTCCGCCGCTCTGCTCACCAAGGTCGTCGCCTCCGCGGTGGCCGAGGGCGTGCAGGCCCGCGCGGGCCAGGCTTCCGGCGACGCGAAGCCCGAGGCCGGCGCCGGTGAGCCGCTCGCCGAGTGGGAGCAGGAGCTGCTGGCTCAGGCGACCCCGGCCGCCGAAGCTGCCGTCGAGACGCCCGCCGAGGCCGAGGCCGAGGTCAAGGCCGACCCGGCGCAGCACACCCCGGCCGACTTCTGAGCTGATCGGTAGCTCTACGTTCACCTTGCCGGCCCTTCTGAATTCAGAAGCGGTCGGCAAGGTGGTGTAAACACCCAAGCACCCCACACACGAGGAGGCTCGCCCCCGATGGCGAACTACACCGCTGCTGACGTGAAGCGGCTCCGCGAGCTCACCGGCTCCGGCATGATGGACTGCAAGAACGCGCTGGCCGAGTCCGACGGCGATTTCGACAAGGCCGTCGAGGTGCTGCGCATCAAGGGCGCCAAGGATGTCGGCAAGCGCGCCGAGCGCGCGACCGCCGAGGGCCTGGTCATCGCCAAGGACGGCGTCATGGTCGAGATCAACTCCGAGACCGACTTCGTCGCCAAGAACGCGGAGTTCCAGGAGCTGGCCGAGGCCGTCGTCACCGCTGCCGCCGCAGGCAAGCCGGCCGACCTCGACGCCCTCAAGGCGCTCAAGCTCGACAACGGCACCGTCGACGAGGCCGTGCAGGCGCTGGCCGCCAAGATCGGCGAGAAGCTGGAACTGCGTCGCGTCATCTCCTTCGAGGGCCCGGTCGCCACCTACCTGCACAAGCGTGCGTCGGACCTGCCGCCCGCCGTCGGCGTGCTGGTCGAGTACACCGGTGAAGGCGATGCCGCCGCCGAGGCCGCCCGCGCCGCCGCCATGCAGGTCGCCGCGCTCAAGGCCCGCTACGTCACCCGTGACGAGGTTCCGGCCGAGCTGGTCGAGAACGAGCGTCGCGTCGCCGAGGCCACCGCCCGCGAAGAGGGCAAGCCGGAGGCCGCGCTGCCGAAGATCACCGAGGGTCGCGTCAACGGCTTCTTCAAGGACGTCGTCCTGCTCGAGCAGGCGTCGGTCACCGACTCGAAGAAGACCGTCAAGGCCCTTCTGGACGAGGCCGGTGTCACCCTGACCCGCTTCGCCCGCTTCGAGGTCGGCCAGGCCTGATCCGCCTGAACGAGAGCCCCTCGGGAGCAGCGTCCGTCTGCCCCCGAGGGGCTCTTGCCGATTCCTGACGGCACCTGCCCCTGGTTCCGGGGTCTCCGCGTTGCGCAAGGGGGTCTTGTGCGGTGACGCGAACCGGATAAGGCAGGATGGATGCCGCTTCGCCTTGCTGTGTGGCCGATTCGCGTGCCCGCAGTTCGACCCATATCGACCTTGCCGAAGGAGACGAACACCCATGACCGACCCGGGTACCGACCGCCCTGGATACAACCGGGTGCTGCTGAAGCTGGGTGGGGAGATGTTCGGTGGCGGCGGGGTCGGCCTCGACCCGGATGTCGTGCAGACCGTGGCCGAGCAGATCGCCGAGATCGTCGAGACCGGCGTGCAGGTGGCCGTGGTGATCGGTGGCGGCAACTTCTTCCGCGGCGCCGAGCTGGAGGAGCGCGGCATGGAACGCGCCCGCTCGGACTACATGGGCATGCTCGGCACCGTGATGAACAGCCTTGCGCTGCAGGACTTCCTGCAGCAGCAGGGGGTGGACACGCGTGTGCAGACCGCCATCACCATGGGGCAGGTCGCCGAGCCGTACCTCCCGCTGCGGGCCAAGCGGCACCTGGAGAAGGGCCGCGTCGTGATCTTCGGTGCGGGCATGGGCATGCCCTACTTCTCCACCGACACCACCGCCGCCCAGCGCGCGCTCGAGATCGGCGCCGACGTGGTGCTGATGGCCAAGGCCGTCGACGGCGTCTTCGACGCCGACCCCCGCGTCGACGAGAACGCGAGCATGTTCACCGAGATCACCCACAAGGAAGTGATCGAGAAGGGGCTGAAGGTGGCCGATGCGACCGCCTTCAGCTTGTGCATGGACAACCAGATGCCGATTCTGGTGTTCAATCTGTTGACCAAGGGCAACATTGCCCGCGCAGTCGCCGGTGAGCACATCGGCACCTTGGTTCGGTCCTGATCCCGCAACCGCGGAAGATGACGATGACGACGCTGTGGAGGAACCGGTCGTGATTGATGAAGCGCTCTTCGATGCCGAGGAGAAGATGGAGAAGGCCGTCTCGGTGGCGAAGGACGACCTCGGAACCATCCGCACCGGCCGCGCCAACCCGGGCATGTTCGCCCGTGTCGTGGTCGATTACTACGGGTCGCTGACGCCGATCACCCAGATGTCGAGCATCACCGTGCCGGAGCCGCGCATGGTGGTGATCAAGCCCTACGAGCAGAGCCAGCTCGGCCCGATCGAGAACGCGATCCGCAACTCCGACCTGGGCGTGAACCCGACCAACAACGGTGACATCCTGCGCATCACGGTGCCGCAGCTCACCGAGGAACGTCGCCGCGAGATGGTCAAGATGGCCAAGGGCAAGGGCGAGGACGCCAAGGTCTCGATTCGCAACGTCCGGCGCAAGGCGATGGACGAACTCGGCCGGATCCAGAAGGATGGCGAGGCGGGTGAGGACGAGGTCGGGCGCGCCGAGAAGGAGCTCGACAAGACCACCGCCAAGTACGTGGGCCAGATCGATGAGCTGGTCAAGCACAAGGAAGCCGAACTGCTCGAGGTCTGAGCGCAGATCTCGCCAGTCCCGCTCGTGCGGGGGATGAACGGAACGACGAGTTGAGCGACGGGACAATCGTGGCCGAAGACGCCGCCGCCACCGGAGCGGCACCGGAGCCGATGCCGGACCGGGTCGAGGAGACCGCCGCGGCGGCAGGCACACCGGACGACGTGGCGCCTGCCGAGCCGCAGGCGCCGACGTCGCGCGCGGGTCGTAACCTGCCCGCGGCGCTGGCGGTCGGCCTCGGCCTCGGCCTGTCGCTCATCGCGATCCTGCTGTTCGTCCCCAAGGTGTTCATCGGGGTGGCGGGCGCGGCGGTCGGCGTGGCGACCTGGGAGGTCGCCAAGCGACTGCGCGAGGCCGACGTCCTGGTCCCGCGGATCCCGCTGCTGGTCGGCGGCCAGGCGGTGTTCTGGCTGGGCTGGCCGTGGGGCGCCCAAGGCGTGGTCGGCGCGTTCGCCGCGACAGCGCTGGTCTGCATGGTGTGGCGGCTGTTCGACCACGGGTTGAGCACCGCGCCCAAGAACTTCCTGCGCGACACCGCGATCACCCTGTTCACCCTCACCTGGATCCCGCTGCTCGCCGCGTTCTCGACACTGCTGCTGCTCGAACCCGACGGCAACCTGCGGGTGCTGACGTTCATGATCCTGGTCGTGTGCTCCGATGTCGGCGGCTATGTCGCCGGCGTGCTGTTCGGCAGGCATCCGATGGTTCCCGCGATCAGCCCCAAGAAGTCGTGGGAGGGGTTCTGCGGTTCGCTGGTGTTCAGCGTCATCGGTGGTCTGCTGACCGTCACGCTGCTGCTCGAGGCGAACTCGATGATCGGCGTCGTGCTCGGTATCGGCTTGGTGGTCGTGGCGACCTGCGGCGACCTGATCGAGTCGCAGATCAAGCGCGAACTCGGCATCAAGGACATGGGCACGATGCTGCCCGGCCACGGCGGCATCATGGATCGCCTCGACTCGATGCTGCCCTCGGCGTTCGTGTCCTGGCTGGTGCTCAGCGCGCTGCTCTGAGCGTCAGGGCTTCTTCGCGGCGTGGCGCAGCTGCAGGATCCGCACCCCGCCGACGAGTCCCATCACCAGCGCGCCCGCGATCACCGAGAGCAGCACGGTGATGCCCAGCGGCAGCGAGAAGTCCCAGAACAGCAGGTTGACCTGCGCCTGGTCCAGGTTCTGGATGATGAAGATCAGCAGGACGATGCCGATGATCGCGGCGGCGAGCAGGCCGATCCAGGTGTAGCCGGTGCGTGAGCCGTGCACACCCTTCGGGGTGACGCGCTTGGCCGGAGCCTGCGTGTCCTTGCGGTGCGGAGTGGTGTCGGTCTGCTCGCTCGTCGGCGCCGCGGGCTCGGGCGCGGCCGGTGACGACCCTGATTCGGCATTGGTGGACATGGTTCGATCATTGCCGACAGCTATCACCCGTGCACGCATCTTCTCGATAACGACGTTCGGCGTGGCGGCCCGCCCACCGGGGCCGTTGCCGCGTTTGGGACAATGGTGGAATTATGGCCACCTCCCTGCCCCTCGTGTTCGATGCCCCGCGTCGCGGGATGCCCCCGCGTCACCTCGCCGACCTCGACGCGGACGAACGCAAGGTCGCGGTGCAGGAGCTGGGACTGCCGAAGTTCCGCGCCGATCAGCTGGCCCGGCAGTACTACGGCAGGTTGCAGGCCGACCCGGCGCTGATGACCGATCTGCCCGCCGACGTGCGCGCGAAGGTCGGCGAGACGCTGTTCCCGCCGCTGCTGTCGGTGGTCCGCCACCTCGCCTGCGACGAGGGCGACACCCGCAAGACGCTCTGGCGCGCCCACGACGGCACCCTGCTCGAGAGCGTGCTCATGCGCTATCCCGACCGCAATACGCTGTGCATCTCCAGCCAGGCGGGCTGCGGCATGGCGTGCCCGTTCTGCGCGACCGGCCAGGCCGGGCTGACGCGCAACCTGTCGACCGCCGAGATCGTCGACCAGGTGCGCGCCGCGGCCGCCGCGCTGCGCGACGGTGAGGTCCACGGCGGTCCGGGCCGGCTGTCCAACATCGTGTTCATGGGAATGGGCGAGCCGCTGGCCAACTACAAGCGCGTGGTGAACGCGGTCCGCCGGATCACCTCGCCCGCGCCCGACGGTCTGGGCATCTCGCAGCGCTCGGTGACGGTGTCGACCGTCGGCCTGGCGCCCGCGATCCGCAAGCTGGCCGACGAGGACATGTCGGTGCGGCTGGCGGTGTCGCTGCACACCCCCGACGACGAGCTGCGCGACACCCTGGTGCCGGTGAACAACCGCTGGTCGATCGCCGAAGTGCTCGACGCCGCTCGGTACTACGCGGACAAGTCCGGGCGCCGGGTGTCGATCGAATACGCGCTGATCCGCGACGTCAACGATCAGCCGTGGCGGGCGGACATGCTCGGCAAGAAGCTGCACAAGGCCCTCGGCCCGCTCGTGCACGTGAACCTGATCCCGCTCAACCCGACCCCGGGCAGCGAGTGGGACGCCAGCCCGAAGCCGGTCGAGCGCGAGTTCGTGCGCCGGGTGATCGCCCAGGGCGTCTCGTGCACGGTGCGCGACACCCGCGGCCAGGAGATCGCGGCCGCCTGCGGCCAGCTCGCCGCCGAGGGCTGATCCACTACTCGATGCCGATCGGCTGGGTGAAGTCGTCGTAGGGCAGTGGGCCGTCGACGAAGGCGTTCACGGTCAGCGTGTTGAGCGTGATGTCGCCGCCGTGGTTGTCCAGGAAGGCGATGTCGGAGGCGTCGCGCCCGGTGGCGATGCGGACCAGGCTCGAGCGTGGCGCCAGGCAGGTCGGGTCGAGCGCGCGCCACGCGCCGTCGACGTAGGCCTCGGCGACGGCGTGGAAGTCCATCGGCACGCAGCCGGGGGCGTAGACCGCCGCCACGCGGGCCGGGACGCCGACCGCGCGCAGTAGCGCGACCACCAGGTGGGAGAAGTCGCGGCAGACGCCGGTGCCCGACAGCAGGGTCTCCACCGCGCCGTCGATCGGAGCGCTGCTGCCCGGGACATAGGAGATCCGCCTGCCGACCCACGCCGCCACCCGAGCGGCCATGTCCGGATCGACGATGCCGTAACCGAATTCGGCGGCAGCGTAGCCGAGCAGCTTGTCCGACTCGGCGTAGCGGCTGGGCCGCCGGTACAGCGCGATCTCGTAGTCGGTGGCCGGTGCGGGGATCGCGGTGCCGAACACCGTCGCCTGGTAGTCCAGCCGCAGCGTGCCTGCCTGCGCGTCGAGCACGTGGAGGCGGGAATGGTGCGGGCCGATCACCTCGCGGGGCGTGACGTACTCGCCGTCGAGTACGCACGTCATGGATTCGATCAGATCGAGGCCGGGTTGCCGGGCGACGGCGATCTGCCACTGCAGCACCGCGTCGGCGTGGACCGTGATCTCCATGCTCGCGGACACATCACGCTTCACGGCTCCAGCCTGACAGGCCGCGGCGCGCGGGGCGACTCGAACACGGGCGCGTGCCGGTCGCGAAGTCACAACGGACGGGCATCGGCCTCGTCGTGCCGGACCGGCAGCGCCGCCATCGGTGAGACCCGGGCACCTTCGGTCCGGCCGCACCGCGGGATCCGGGCCCGTGCCGAGGCCGGCCACCGGGTTGTCGGCGGAGTGCCGATCACGTTGCGGCCCAGGCGTTATCGGCACGGAACCGGAACGAGGCCCGCATCCGAGATCGTTGACTATGGCGCGCGGAACAGCCTCTGTCACAGTCACTCTCGAACTCGAGGCGGGCAATGCCTCCCTCATGGTTCTCGGCAAGATGCTCGGCCCCACCGGCATCCCGCCGTTCGAAGTCAAACGCCGCTACGACGCGGCGACGGCCGATCGGCGCGGGGAGATCATCCCCGCCGTCATCACGATCGATGCCCGCAAACGCTGGACCATGCGGCTCAAGACGCCGCCGACGGCCTCGCTGATCCGCGCGGCACTCGGCAAACCCGGCTCACCCCGGCCCGGCCACACACCGGTGGGCGCCCTCACCCGGGAACAGTTGCGGCGCATCGCACTCCGCAAACTGCCCGACCTGAACACGACCGACGTCGAGGCGGCGATGCGGATCGTCGCCGGAACGGCCCGGTCGATGGGTGTGCGCGTCGAAGACTGAGCGTCGTCCGGCATCGCCGGAGGGCGATCTCGCGGCACCCGCCGACCGCCGCGCCACGATGTCCGATCCCGCGTGGTCAGGCGCTAGGTTGAGGGTGGCCGACCGGCGGGATGCGCACCGGCGGCCGGACCGAACGGCCGCCAAGGGCGACAACCAGCGGTGGCTCGACGATCTCGCGGCGCGTCTGGCCAAGGCGTCACTGTGATCCGAATACCGAGCGCCGAGTCGACCCGTCGGCCTCGAATCCGGGTTTTGGTAGGGTCCTGACGCGTCGATCGACGCGGGAGATTCGGGGGCAGGCAGTGATTTCCGAGGGGGCGATCTTCGCCGGATACACCATCGAGCGCCAACTCGGCCGTGGCGGAATGGGATCGGTGTATCTCGCGCGGCATCCGCGGTTGCCCCGGCAGATCGCGCTGAAGCTGCTGAACGCGGAGTTGTTCGCCGACACCGAGATTCGGGCCAGGTTCGAGCGGGAAGCAGATCTGGCGGCGCAGTTGGAGCATCCGAACATCGTCACGGTCTACGACCGGGGTGTCGATGACGGACGGCTGTGGATCAGCATGCAGTTCGTCGACGGGGTCGACGCGGCGACCATCGAACATCCGGTGGCGGTCGAGCGGGCGCTGCACATCGTGGAGGGCACCGCGGCGGCCCTCGATCACGCGCACCGCAACGGCGTGCTGCACCGCGACGTCAAGCCCGCCAATATTCTGCTGGCCGACACCGACGGCCGGGAGCGGGTGTTGCTGACCGACTTCGGGATCGCCCGGCCCCGCGACGATGTGCACCACCTGACCCAGACCGGCACCTTCACCGCCACGCTCGCCTACGCCTCGCCCGAACAGCTGACCGGTGCGTATCTGGATCATCGCGCCGATCAGTACTCGCTGGCGTGCACGCTGTATTCGATGCTCACCGGCGTCGCTCCGTTCGAGGCGACGAATCCGGTGCTGGTCATCCAGGGCCACCTCCAATCGCCGCCGCCGTCGCTGCGGGCGCACCGGCCCGATCTGCCCGTCGCGCTGGACACCGTGCTCGCTCGCGCGCTGGCCAAGCGGCCGTCCGACCGTTTCGACTCCTGCGCGGAGTTCGTCGCGGCCGCGCGGCGCGCGCTCAGCGGCACCGGGGCACAGCCGACCGTGTTCGCGGGGCAGTCGGTGCCGCAGTTCGCGCATCCACCGTTGCCGCATCCCGCTGTGCCGCAACGCTCTCCGGGGTACCCGCCACCGTTCGCGGCCCCCGCGCCCTATCCCGGGCGGCCGAGGCCGGTGCCGCGACGGCGCAACTGGACGCCGGTGGTCCTGCTCGCGGTGCTGGCCCTGATCCTCGGCGCGACCTACTGGGTGTGGCAAGACGACAGCTCCCCGCTCGCCGACGCCCTGCACCGCTCCGCCGGACACCAGGACATGGACGCGCTGCACGCGGCGTTCCCGCAGATGCTGCCCGACGGGTACAGCAGCGGCCGGGTCATCGGTGATCGGCTGTGCTCGGGCCGCCTCACGGCGTCGAAGTACGGCGAGGAGTGGATGAAGACGTTCGACGGCTACCAGGCGAAGTGGAACTGCGCCGACAATTTCGTCGGTGACACCCACTACGCGTTCTTCACCTATCCCACGGCCCAGGCCGCCGCCGACGTCGTCGGCCGATTCCGGCAGCAGACGAAGGACCACGGCCAGGCGACCACCGGCACCCGCACCGACGACCGCCGGGAACGGTCCAGCGGCGGCCGGTACGTCGGCTCCGCGATCGTGTCGACCTTCGCCGAACCTGCCCGAGCGCGCTGGGTGCTGCTGTTCTATCGCGGCTCCGACGACACCCCCTTCGCGGGCAACACGGTGGAGAAGAACATGCCGACGCTGATCGCCGACGTCGCGGGCTTCCCGCTCGGCTGACCCCGGTGTCCGCGCGACCCCGTACCGCGGCGAACGGTGTTTGGTAGGGTCCACACCCGTCGGACGACGAGCGAGATTCGGGGGTCAGAGTGGTTTCTGACGGGACGGTATTCGCCGGATACACGATCGACCGGCAGCTGGGCCGCGGTGGGATGGGGTCGGTGTATCTGGCCCGGCATCCCCGGCTGCCGCGCTGGACCGCGCTCAAGCTGCTGAACCAGGAGCTGTACTCCGACAAGGAGATCCGGGCCAGATTCGAGCGGGAGGCCGATCTGGTGGCCCAGCTCGACCACCCGAACATCGTGACCGTGTTCGACCGCGGCGTCGAGGGCGATCAGCTGTGGATCAGCATGCAGTACATCGACGGGGTCGACGCGTCCATGCTGGATCCGCGGTCGCTGCCGCCGGACCGGGCGGTGCAGATCATCGGCGAGACCGCCGCCGCGCTCGACTACGCGCATCGCGCGGGCGTCCTGCACCGAGATGTGAAGCCGGCCAATATCCTGCTGGCCCGATCCAACAGCCAGGAGCGGGTGTACCTCACCGATTTCGGGATCGCCCGGCTGCGAGACGATTCCGGTCACCTCACCGAGACGGGATCGTTCACCGCCACGCTCGCCTACGCCGCGCCCGAACAGCTCACCGGCGTCCCGCTCGACCATCGCGCCGACCAGTACTCGCTGGCCTGCACGCTGTACTCGCTGCTGACCGGGACCGCGCCGTACGAGGCGCCCAGCCCGGCCGCCGTCATCACCGGGCATCTGCAGGCACCGCCCCCGCCGGTCAGCCCGCGCCGCGCCGGGCTGCCGCCGGTGCTCGATGCCGTGATGGCCCGCGCGCTCGCCAAACGACCCGCCGACCGGTTCTCCTCCTGCGAGGAATTCGTCGACGCCGTGCAGCGGGCGCTGCGCACCGGCACCGGTGGCGCGGCGACGGTGCGGCCGACCTCCGGTGCCCATCCGCAGCCGTTCGTCGGGATGGCGCCGATGAGCCCGGTCAGCGGGTCGGGGGTGCCGTACCCGGTGAACCGTCCGCCGGTACCCCCGTACCAGCCCGTCGCACCGCGCCCGGTCGCGCCGCCCGGGTGGCAGCGCCCGGTGCCGCCGCCGATGCCGTATCCGGCGCCGTCGCGCAGCGGGTGGGGCTCGGTGCTGACCACCTTCCTGATCCTGATCGCCGTCGTCGGGTCGATCATCGCCGTGCTGTGGGTGCTGTCGAACCTGTGATCGGTGGTCGGGGCCGCCCGGCGGGTGCCATATTCTGGTCAGAATGAGCGACTTCGATGTCACCGCCGCCGACTCCATCGACCTCGCCCGGCTGCGTCGCTTCGTCGCGGTCGCCGAGGAACTGCACTTCGCCCGGGCCGCGAAGGGCCTGCGGATCTCCCGGCAGAGCCTGAGCGCCACCGTCATCGAGCTGGAGCACGAGCTCGGTACCAGGGTGTTCGTGCCGGGGGCGTCGCCGACCCAGCTGACCGAGGACGGCGCGGCGCTGCTGAACCATGCCAGGGCGCTGATCAGTGCGCAGGAGCAGGCCGAGCGGGAGCAGAAACCGGAAGCGCCCGCGAGCCTGCGGGTCGGGTTCGTACCCGGTGTCACCGTGTCGAAATGGGCGCGGATCTGGGGTGACCGGTTGCCGGACCATCCGCTCGAGGTCGTCGGGGTCGCGCAGGGGGAGCAGGAGAGCGCGCTGCGCGAGGGGCGCGTCGACCTGTGCTTCGTCCGGCTGCCGATCGACCGGACCGTGATGAATGCGATCCCGCTGTGGCAGGAGACCCCGGTCGCGGTCGTCCAGAAGGACGACGCGCTCTCGCTGCTGGAGACCATCACGCCCGCCGACCTGGCCGAGGAGCGGCTGCAGGACGGCACCGATCTCGATCAGGCCGCCGACACCCTCGCGCTGGTCGCCGCGGTCGGCGGCGCGACGATCGTGCCGCAGTCGATCGCGCGGCTGCATCACCGGCGCGACCTGGTCTACCGGCCGGTCAGCGACACCGAATTCACCGAGATCGCGCTGGCCTGGCCCGCGGGCAGCGACAGCGAACTGCTCGAGGAGTTCGTCGGGATCGTGCGCGGCCGGTCGGCGAACAGCTCGCGCGGCGCGGTCGCGGCGGAGCCGGCACGGCGGGCGGCGGCCGCGCCCGCGCGCAAGAGCGCCGCGAAGAAGCCGACGGCCAAGCAGCAACCCGCTCGTGGGGGCAAGGGGCGCAAGACCGGCGCGCGGCGCGGCCGCTGACACCGCGCACACGACAACGCCCGCGGCGCGAGAAAGTCGCTGCCGCAGGCGTTGTCGGTGAAGTCGGAAGCTAGCGCGGGATGCGCTGGGTCAGCGAGTCGATGACCAGGATCACCGCGATCAGGCCGGCCAGGCCGATGAGGAAGATGTCCTCGATGTGGCCCTGGTGGTTGCCGAAGGTCATGCCGAGCAGGATCACCACGACGACCCAGGCCGCGATGCGGAAGGTCTTGCGCGACTCACCGCTCCAGCCCCACGCGGCCGAGGGCACCTCGGCGGGATCGACGCTGGTGGCGACGGCGCGCTCGGTGCTGACTGATTCGAGGTCCGTGGCGGCCACGATCGCTCCTTAGGGCTCGAGTTCTGGTTGGGCGAGTGAGCATATCGTGGCATACGACCGTCCGTCGTAGCCAGCAGCCCTGCCACAATGGGGCCGTGTCCCACCCAGCTACCCGTGCCGCACACGGCCAGTCCACGTCCACCGACCGGGTGAAGGTGCTGCTCCTGGGCAGTACCGGCTCGATCGGTACCCAGGCGCTCGAGGTGATCGCCGCCAACCCCGACCGCTTCGAGGTGGTCGGCCTCGCCGCCCGCGGCGGCAATCCCGCGTTGCTCGCCGAGCAGATGGCGGCCGTCGGCACCCGCAATGTCGCCGTCGCCGATCCCGCCGCCGCCCAGTCGCTCGACCTCGAACTCGGCGGCCCCGACGCGGCCACCGAACTCGTGCGCCGCACCGAGGCCGACGTGGTGCTCAACGCGCTGGTCGGTGCGCTCGGTCTCGGCCCCACCCTGGCCACCCTGGAAGCGGGCACCCGGCTGGCGCTGGCCAACAAGGAATCCCTGGTCGCCGGTGGATCCCTGGTGACCCGCGCGGCCGCGCCCGGCCAGATCGTCCCGGTCGACTCCGAGCACTCCGCCCTCGCGCAGTGCCTGCGCGGCGGCCGGGCCGACGAGGTCGCCCGGCTGGTCCTCACCGCGTCGGGCGGGCCGTTCCGTGGCTGGACCGCCGAGATGCTCGAATCGGTGAACCCCAGCGAGGCCAAGACCCATCCGACCTGGTCGATGGGCCCGATGAACACCCTCAACTCGGCGTCGCTGGTGAACAAGGGCCTGGAACTGATCGAGACCCACCTGCTGTTCGGGGTGCCCTACGACCGCATCGATGTCACGGTGCACCCGCAGTCGATCGTGCACTCGATGGTCACCTTCACCGACGGCTCGACCCTCGCCCAGGCCAGCCCGCCGGACATGAAGCTGCCGATCGCCCTGGCCCTGGGCTGGCCCGACCGGGTCCCCGGCGCGGCGGCCGCCTGTGATTTCGGCACCGCGTCCACCTGGACCTTCGAACCGGTCGACGACGAGGTCTTTCCCGCCGTGCGCCTGGCCAGGCAGGCCGGCGAGGCGGGCGGCAGCGTCACCGCCGTCTACAACGCCGCCAACGAGGTCGCGGTGCAGGCGTTCCTCGACGGCAAGATCACCTTCCCGGCGATCGTGCGCACCGTCACACAGGCGGTAGAGGCCGCCGATCGCTGGCACGCGGAACCCGATACCCTGGACGACGTCCTCGCGGCCGACCGCTGGGCACGTCGGTACGCCGCCACCATCGTCGCGTCCTGACAGGACCTGACCGACGAACTGACCACCACGTTTTCGGCCGCCTCGCGTCCGAGTAGCGAGACGGAACGCCGCAGGCGCAGTATCGCTGCTCGGACGCGAGGTCACGAGGCCGAAAACCCGCGGCGCCAGCCGCCAGAGAAAGAGGCCAGATGGTATTCGCGCTGGGGTTCGCACTGTTCGCCCTCGGTATCACGATCTCGATCGCGCTGCACGAATGCGGGCACATGTGGGCGGCGCAGGCCACCGGCATGAAGGTGCGCCGGTACTTCATCGGCTTCGGGCCCAAGGTGTTCTCGTTCCGTCGCGGTGAGACCGAATACGGCCTCAAGGCGCTGCCGCTGGGTGGCTTCTGCGATATCGCGGGCATGACCGCGCTCGACGAACTCGAGGCCGAGGAGGTCGAGCGGGCGATGTATCGCCAGTCGACCTGGAAGCGCCTGGTGGTGATGTTCGGCGGCATCGCGATGAACTTCCTGCTCGGGTTCATCCTGCTGGTGGTCCTGGCCGTCGGTTGGGGCCTGCCGCAGCTCGAGCAGCCCCCGGCCACCGCGCTGGGCTCGATGAGCTGCGTCGCGCAGCAGAATCCCGATCAGACGATGCAGCCGTGCGCCGGTGACGGTCCCGCCCAGCGCGCCGGGCTGCGGCGCGGCGACGTGGTGACCGCCGTCAACGGCGTGCCCGTGACCACGTGGGCGCAGTTCCAGGCCGAGACGCAGAAGCAGACCGGCACCTTCACCTACACGATCGAACGCGACGGCCGGACGCTGACCGTTCCGGTGACGCCGGAGCGCACCGTGCGCTATCCGAAGGAAGGCCCGAGCCGGGAGGTCAGCGCGGTCGGCGTCGGCCCCGACTACGCCGAGCCCCAGCAGTACGGCCCGATCGCCGCGATTCCGGCGACCATCTCGTTCACCGGTGACTTCTTCGTCGAGACGGTCAAGTCGCTGGCCAAGATGCCGCAGAAGGTGACGGCGCTGTGGGAGGCGGTCACCGGCGGTGAGCGCGATCCGGAGACCCCGGTCAGCGTCTACGGCGCCAGCCGCATCGGCGGCGAGACCGCCGAGCGCGGCCTGTGGGGCATGTTCATCATGGTCTTGGCCAGCCTGAACTTCTTCCTGGGCGCGTTCAACCTGCTGCCGCTGCTGCCGCTGGACGGCGGGCACATCGCGGTCGTGCTCTACGAGAAGATCAGGGACACCATCCGGTCCTGGCGCGGCAAGGCCCCGGCCGGTCCGGTGGACTACCTCAAGCTGCTCCCGGTGACGTATGTGGCGGTCGTGATCGGTGGTGCGTTCATGCTGCTGACCCTGGCCGCCGACATCGTCAATCCGATCCGTCTGCCCTGATCGCTCCGAACCGCTGTCGTGCCCCTCACAGGGCGTGCGGCAACCCCGCGCGACTAAGCTCGGCAGCACCACCCCCGGTCGAATCCACGAAACGTACGAAAGAAGGCAGCCGAACGTGACCAGCACAATCGGATTGGGGATGCCCGCCGCCCCCGCTGCTGTTCTCGCACCCCGGCGCAAGACCCGCCAGCTGAAGGTGGGCAATGTCGGCGTTGGCAGTGACTCGCCGATCTCGGTGCAGTCGATGACCACCACCAAGACCCACGACATCAACGCGACGCTGCAGCAGATCGCCGAGCTGACCGCGTCGGGCTGCGACATCGTCCGGGTGGCGTGCCCGCGCCAGGAGGACGCCGACGCCCTCGCCACGATCGCGAAGAAGTCGCAGATCCCGGTGATCGCCGACATCCACTTCCAGCCGCGCTACATCTTCGCCGCGATCGACGCCGGCTGCGCCGCGGTCCGGGTGAACCCGGGCAACATCAAGGAATTCGACGGCCGGGTCGGCGAGGTCGCCAAGGCCGCGGGCGCCGCGGGCATCCCGATCCGCATCGGCGTCAACGCCGGTTCGCTGGACAAGCGGATGCTGGAGAAGTACGGCAAGGCCACCCCCGAGGCGCTGGTCGAGTCGGCGCTGTGGGAGGCGAGCCTGTTCGAGGACCACGGCTTCGGCGACATCAAGATCTCGGTCAAGCACAACGACCCGGTGATCATGGTGGAGGCGTACCGGCAGCTGGCCGCGCGCAGCGACTACCCGCTGCACCTCGGCGTCACCGAGGCCGGCCCGGCGTTCCAGGGCACGATCAAGTCCGCGGTGGCCTTCGGCGCGCTGCTCAGCGAGGGCATCGGCGACACCATCCGGGTCTCGCTGTCGGCCCCGCCCGCCGAGGAGGTGAAGGTCGGCGGCCAGATCCTGCAGTCGCTGAACCTGCGCCCGCGCAAGCTCGAGATCGTGTCCTGCCCGTCGTGCGGTCGCGCCCAGGTCGACGTGTACACCCTCGCCGACGCGGTCGCCGCGGGCCTGGACGGCCTCGAGGTGCCGCTGCGCGTCGCCGTGATGGGCTGCGTCGTGAACGGGCCCGGTGAGGCGCGCGAGGCCGACCTCGGTGTCGCGTCGGGCAACGGCAAGGGCCAGATCTTCGTCAAGGGCGAGGTCATCAAGACCGTGCCGGAGGCGCAGATCGTGGAAACCCTGATCGAAGAGGCGATGCGCATTGCCGAGGAGATGGGCGAGCAGCCGGGCGGTGAGCCGGTCGTCACCGTGGGCTGAGCTCCGTCGCTCACGGTCGGACGTCGGATTCGGCGGACCCGTACCACTGCGCGTGCTTTCGTGGCAGGCTGGTGCCGTGCGGAGTCTGCTGGAGCCGACGCGACGGTCCAAAACCCCTCCCGCGCGCCCGGTGTCCGTGCGAGATCTGGGCGAGGTGCTGCGTGTGCTCGACTCCGACCCGGTGGCCTCGTGCATGATCGCGGCCCGGGTCCAGGAGTTCGGGCTCGACGCGCGCTCCGGGCTCGGTGAGCTGTGGAGCCGGGGCGGTCCCGCGGACTCCCTCTGCTTCTCCGGGGCGAATCTGGTGCCGCTGCGCGGTGACCAGCAGGCCTTACGCGCGTTCGCCGAGCGGGCGGCGCGCTGGCCGCGGGTGTGTTCCTCGGTGGTCGGCCGACAGGAGCTGGCTCTGCCGCTGTGGGAGCTGCTGCTGCCCAAGTGGGGTCCGGCCAGGGAACTGCGCGCCGATCAGCCGCTGCTCGCGCTCGGCGCGCCCGCGCTGGCCCGCCCGGACGCGGGGGTGCGCCGGGTGCGGCCCGACGAGATCGACCGCTACCTGACCGCCGCGATCGCCATGTTCATCGAGGAGGTCGGCGTCGACCCGCGCGCGGGCGACGGCGGCCGTGGCTACCGGCGGCGAATCCAGAGCCTGATCGAATCCGGCAGGGCCTGGGCACGTTTCGAGGACGGCGAGGTCGTCTACAAGGCCGAGATCGGCGCGTTGTCGCGGCGCACCGGCCAGATCCAGGGCGTGTGGGTGCATCCGGACTTCCGCGGGGCGGGCGTCGGCACCGCGGGCACCGCGACGGTCGCGAATGCCGTTGTCGCGACAGGGCGTACGGCCAGCCTGTACGTCAACGACTACAACCGGATCGCCCGACGTGCCTACAGCCGTGTGGGTTTCCGTCAGATCGCGACCTTCGCCACGGTGCTCGTCGACTGAAATCCGGGCGTGTACGGCGCCGTCATCCGGGGTTTGCTGCCCGGTCGCCGCTACCATCGGTGCCGATGAGGACACGGATGGTAACCACGTTCGCGGTGGCAGCCCTCGCGGTGGCGGCCACCGCCTGCTCCGCAGGCCCGCAGGGACCGGTACCCGCCGCCGACGCCTTCGCCGAGGCGCTGGCCGACCGCGATCTCGCCGCGGCCGCCGAGCTCACCACCGCTCCCGAGAAGGCCACGGCCGCACTGACTTCGGCGTGGCAGGCGCTGCAGGCCGAGAAGCTCGAGATCCGCACCGGCGACGCGCGCGTCAGTGGTGACACGGCCACCGTCGACTACACCTACGCCTGGACCTTGCCCAAGGGCCGCCAGTGGACATACACCGGCGAGTTGCAGATGGGCCGCACCGGCGGTCGGTGGCTGGTGCGCTGGACCTCCGCCGACATCCATCCGAAGCTCGGCGACACCCAGACGCTGGAACTGCGCACCGCGCCGGCGCCGCGCGCGCGGGTCAACGAGTCGGCGGGCAGCGATGTGCTGGTGCCGGGCAAGGTGTCGCGGGTGCGGTTCGACCCGGCCGCGGCCACCGAGCCGGATCGGGTCGCCGGCGCCTTGGCCGCGGCGCTGAGCCGGATCGATCCGGTTGCCTACACCCCGCAGTCGATCCTGGACGCGGCCCGCCGATCCGGTGGGCCCTCCACGGTGATCCTGCTGACCGAGTACGAGGCCGAGACCATCGGCGGCGAACTGATCGGGCTGCCCGGTGTCACCCTGACCCAGGAGTGGGACATGGTGCCCACCGACCGCAAGTTCGCGCCCGATCTGCTCACCCAGGTGCGCAAGACGGTGATCGCCGAGGTCGACGGCAAGGCGGGGTGGAGCGTGGTGACCCGCAATGCCAACGGCGCCGATCTCGATGTGCTGCACGAGGTCGCGGCGCAGCCGGCGCCCTCGTTCGCGCTGAGCATCGACCGGTTCGTGCAGAACTCCGCGCAGCACGCGGTCGACCTGCGCACCGAGCAGACGATGATGGTGGTGCTGCGTCCGTCGACCGGGGCGATCCTCGCGGTGGCCCAGAACAAGGCGGCCGATCGGGACGGCCCCGTCGCCACCAGCGGTCAGTATCCGCCGGGCTCGATCTTCAAGACGGTGACCGCCTCGGCCGCGATGGCGGCGGGCATCGCCACGCCCGAGACCGTGCTGCCGTGTCCGAGCCACACCACCATCGGCGAGCGCACCATCCCCAACTACAACCTCTTCTCCGTCGGCGACGTGCCGATGGCCACCGCCTACGAGCGCTCGTGCAACACCACCTTCGCCCGGCTGGCCAGCAGGCTGGACAGCACCGCGCTGACCGACGCCGCGGCCCGGCTCGGCATCGGCCAGGACTACACCGTGGAGGGCCTGCCGACGATGTCGGGTTCGGTGCCGCCCGCCGAGGGACTCGTCCAGCGCGCCGAGGACGGCATCGGACAGGGCCGGGTCGTGGTGAGCCCGTTCGGCATGGCCGTGATGGCGGCGACGGTCGCGCAGGGCTCGGCACCGGTGCCGTATCTGATCGCGGGCAGGCCGACCCGGATCGACGGTGACCGGCCCGCGATCGACCGGAACGTGGTCGACGGACTGCGCACGATGATGCGCATGGTCGTCACGGGCGGCACCGCCGAACGGATCAGGGACCAGGGCGAGGTGTACGGCAAGACCGGCGAAGCCGAGGTCGACGGCGGATCGCACTCGTGGTTCGTCGGGTACCGCGGGGACATGGCCTTCGCGACCCTGCTGGTCAAGGGTGGCAGCTCCGACAACGCGGTCGCCGTCACCCGCGACATGTTCGCCGCGCTGCCGCCGGGTTACTGAACGGGCGCCGCAGCGGTGTGGCCGGGTCCGCCGGCGTTCTCGGTCGCCAGCAGGCCCCGCACCACCGCGAGTGAACTGCTCTCGGAATGGGCAGTGGCCGTGTTGTGCACGACGTTGTACCCGGCAATGGGCTCGGGTGCGGCATGGGTGCCCGCGCCGTCGAGGAGGTCGATGGCGGCCGCGCCGCCCAGAATCATCCCGGCAGTGGTCAAGATCAGGGTGGAACGCCTCATGGTTTCGTCTCCCTCGTTCAGGGTTTCGACGTGCTCTCCCGGGCAGCCTTTCGATTGTCTGTTGGTTTGCTGGTGCTTGAACCGTAGATCGGCCGCCGCGCGGGTAACAACAGACCTAGGCAAGCGACACACAATTGTTGCGTTATGTGCGGGCGTGTTCGAACACAATCGGTACGCGACCGTGATGAAAAGGTGAATGCGCGGTATCGATAGGCGAAATCCGCAGTTCAGCGCCCCTGGTGAGGTAAATTACCGAATTCGAAGGATGTTACGTGCGTTGCAGAGTCGCAGCCAGATGGTGCTGCAGGGATTCGCCGACGGCGGCCATTCGCAACGTGTAGTCGATCGTGTCTCCGGTCACGTGGAAAGAGCGGCCGAGGGCGGTAACCGGTTTCGCCGAACCGCTCAGCCCGATATTCGTCGAGTTCAATTCGAGGCGGATTCCGTCGACGGTTTCGGTGATCGTGCCCTCGCAGATCTCGGTGATGCCGGTGGGGTGGGCGAGCACGAGCTCGACCCGGCCGGGCGCGGGGCAACGCAGATAGCCGGTCTCGGCGTGCAGCGGCCTGCCGTCGGAGGCGGCCTTCGTGCGCTGCCGGTAGGTGAGGAACGGCCTGCCGAGATGTCCGAAGGTGATCTCCTCGACGTAGTCGAAGGATTCGATGGTCGGGTACTCGCCGTGGCCGCGTCCGCGCCAGCTGCCGAGCAGCGGGGCCAGGGCGGCGATGTCGGGATGAGGGGCGACGGGGGCGGAGGGTTCGACCACGGGCGACAGCCTAGACCTGCCCTGGAGGAGACGGTCACGGCACGCCGGGGCTCGGGTCAGGCTAAGGTCAGCCTCGCCTGAACGCCGTCCGGCGGAGGTCGAAAGGAAAGAACGTGAACGGACATGTGAGGGGTACCCGCGGGGTACGGTCCGGGCTGGTGCGAGGTGTGGTTCTCGGTGCGGCCCTGCTACTGGCGGCCGCGTGCTCGAGCTCCGAGCAGGCCGGCGACGATGTGGCCGCGCTGGACGGGAACCGGTACAGCCAGACGAACCTGGCCGCCAACAAGGATTCCTACCACGCCCAGTTCACCTTCCCCGACCTGGTCAACGCCTGGGGCCTGGCCGATCGCCCCAAGGGCGCGGGCGGGCACTTCTGGGTCGGCGCGGGCGGCAAGTCCTACCAGTTCGTCGGTGACGTGCACGCCTCTTCGGATCCGAAACTGCAGAAGCTGTTCCAGGATCAGCTCAAGCTCGTCGGGGTACCCGGCGCCGACGCCGACACCTCGGACAAGAGCGTCGGCAAGGTCACCGGCGTGGCGTTCAACCCGGCCCCGATCACCTCCGACCTGTTCGCGGTGCGCGACCAGTGGGTGGATGTCGACGGCACGCCGGTCCCGCTCGGCGGTTCGTCGCGGTTCATCTTCGCCACCGACTCCGGCAAGATCTCGGCCTGGACCGAACAGGCGCCCGACGGCGCGATCGTGCGCCGCGACGGCGGCGCGAACCAGGTGTTCGACGGTTCGGCGCAGGGCATGGCGTTCTTCGGGATCGCGCTCTCGCCGTCCGGTGACAAGCTGCTCGCCGCCGACTTCGGCGCCGACCCGCAGGTCCGCACCTTCGACAAGTTCTGGCAGCCGGTGGCGACCACCGGCTTCGCCAACCCCTTCGCCACCGGTGACCTGATCGACCCGGCCACCCCCGAGAAGGGCAAGAAGGCCAAGCCGGGCGACCCGGCCCCGTTCAACATCACCACCCTGGGCAGCCGGGTGTTCGTGTCCTATGCCATCACCCAGCCGGACGAGAAGGACCCCAAGGCCTTCGACAAGGCCGAGGAGGAATCTCTCGACGCCGAGGCCGACAAGGCCGCCAACGGCAAGCCGGACAAGGGCAAGGTCGCCGAGTTCGACGCCGCGGGCAAGCTCGTGCGGATCGTCGACGACGGCGGCAGGCTCAACGCGCCCTGGGGCGTGGCGATCGCGCCGTCGAACTTCGGCGCGCTCTCGGGCAAGCTGCTGATCGGCAACTTCGGTGGCCTCGGGCGCGTGCTGGCCTACGACGACACCACCGGCACCTTCGTCGACTATCTGCGCGACGGCGACGCCGAGCCGGTCGAGATCGCCGGGCTGTGGGCGCTGATGTTCGGCAACGGCGAGAGCCTCGGCGACGCCAACGCGCTGTACTTCACCGCGGGCCCCGAGGACGAGAAGGACGGCCTGTTCGGCAGCCTGCGCGTGCAGTAGATCTTTCGCCTGATCGCCTACCGGACACCGCGAGCGTCCGGTAGGCGATCGGTTCCGTTCGTGGCTCGTGGTGCCACTGAGTACGGTCGGCAGCGGTCGGTGGATGCCCCCGAAACTGGTGGGCCGGAGACGGTTTCGTACGACGTATCCTTTGTTGTGAGCTCTCCCGCCGATCCCTTCGGCACCCGGCCGGGCTGCGTCTGGGCGCCGGACGAACCCGAATCGTGTCCGGCGGTGCCCATCTTCGACGACCGGCGTGCCGGGGCGTCGGCCCTTGCGTCGATGGTGCCGATCCGGCCACTCGGCCCGCACGTCGACGGCGCCCCACTGTTCTGTCTGGCCGGCGAGGCGGGCTTGGCCTGGAGCTACGCCGGCCTGCTCGACCACCTGGATCCGCGCGTCCCCGTCTACGGGATCCAGGCGCCGGTCACGACCGCGGCGCCGCGCACCGTCCGCGAATCCGCCACCCGCGCCGTCGCCGAGATCCGGGGGATCGCCCCGCACGGCCCGTATCAGCTGCTCGGCTGGTCGGCAGGCGGTTTCGTCGCCCACGAGATCGCGGTGCTGCTGCGTGCGGCCGGGGAACACGTCGACGTCGTCGTGCTCCACGCCGACCCCGCCGCGTGCGAGGCCGTCCCGCCACCGCGGGCGACGGCCGGGGAGTTCGTGTACCGCTTCGGCCCGCTGCTCGCTGTCGAGGCCGACACCGCAGGCCTGTCGCCCGAGGAGACCGCCGCGGTCCTCGTCCGGGCGCTGGCGGGCACCGTAGAACTGACCGGCGCCGATCTGGATCGCCTGACCGAGGCGGCCGACGCGGCGGCCCGGATGGTGGCGGGCCACCACCCTTCGGTGCTGACCGGTGACCTCATCGTCGGTGTCGCGGGTCGCGAGCCCGACGGTACCGCACGGCCGACTCCCGAAGCCGTGGTACGGAACTGGCACCGCTATGTCGAGGGCGCGGTGACCGGCTTCGTGCTCGACGCCACTCCGGACGAGCTGACCGCCCCCGACCTGCTGCCCGATCTCGCCCGCGTCCTCGCGACGGCCGCCGCGGCTGGGCGCACGGCATGCTGACCGCGCCCGGATCCCCGGCGCCCGCCGACGGGATCACTCATGATGGGAGGGTGCGGATATCGGCCGACCCGGTGATCATGCGCCGGGACCGGCCACCGAGCTCGGCGTTCACTCAATGGTGGGTGCTGTCGCTGCGCCTGATCCGGCCGTCCTGGCGGACCGGGGAGATCCTCACCGCGATTCTCGCGCCGGTGGTCTTCACCCTCGGCTTCTACGTGCCGCTGAACCTGGTCATGAGCGAGTACGGGCACGGGCTGAGCAGCTACGCGCAGTTCCTGATGCCGATGATCGTCCTGCAGGCGGTGTCGTTTTGTGCCATCGCCGCCGCCTTCCGCTCGGCCACCGATGCCCGCGACGGTCTCGACCTGCGGTTGGCCACGCTGCCGATGCCGCGGTGGGTGCCGTTCGCGGCCAGGATGACCGCCGCGACCCAGCGGTCGGTGGTCGCGGTGACCGCCGCCCTGGTCAGTGGCGCGCTGGTCGGTTTCCGTTTCCACGGAGCCTGGTGGCATACCGTCGGTTTCGTCGGTTTGTCGCTGCTGATCGCGCTCGCGCTGTGCTGCGGCGCCGATCTGCTCGGCAGCGTGACGACGAGTCCGGAAGCCACCACTCAGATCCTGGTGCTGCCCCAGCTGATCCTGGGCATGGTCTCCACCGGCTTCGCCCCGGCGAGCCAGTTCCCCGGCTGGATCCAGGGTTACGCCCGCAATCAGCCGGTCTCGCAGTTCGTCACCGGATTGCGGGCGCTGGCGGGCGATTCCACCGGCGACGCGGGCACGGTCGACCTCGCCACGCTCGGCCCCGGCCTGGCCTGGGCGTTGGGGATGCTGCTCGGGTGCGGTGCCCTGGCCTGGCTGCGCGCGGTCCGGCGGCGCGGATGACCGGCATCGCCGCCCTGCCGATGGTCACCCGGCGCACCGAATCGCTGCGGATGCTGCTGCCGCAGACCTCGATCCAGACCAAGCGCCTGCTGTTGCGGTGGTATCGGGACCCGCTGACCGTCATGCAGGCGCTGGTGTTCCCGTCGCTGCTGCTGGTGATGCTGAACTCGGTGCTGGGCACCCAGGTCTCGGCCTTCGCCGACGCCGACGCGCTCTACGGCTCGGCGCCGATGCTCGCGCTGGTCGGGGTGATGTCGGGGTCGCTCGCCGGTGCGGTGACCCTGGGCCGGGAGCGTGACGAGGGTCTGCTGGCGCGGTTCTGGGTGCTGCCGGTGCACCGTGCCTCGGGCCTGCTGTCGCGGGTGGTGGCCGAGTGCGCGCGCATCGCGCTGAGCACGCTGGCCATCTTCGCTGTCGGAACCGTGCTCGGTTTCCGCTTCACCCAGGGGCCGCTCGCCGCCCTCGCCCTGTTCGCGATCCCGCTGCTCTACGGTCTCGGTTTCGCCACCATGGTCACCGCGCTGGCGGTGCATACGTCGAAAACCGCGCTGGTCGAGGTCATCTCGCTGGGCTCGTCGCTGCTGATGTTCTTCAGCACCGGGTTCGTCCCGCTGCGGGCCTATCCCGGCTGGGCGCGTCCGCTGGTCGAGCACAATCCGCTCACCCACGCGATCGACACCATGCGCGGACTCGCGCTGGGCGGACCGGTGCGGGGCCCGCTGCTGGCGACGCTGGCCTGGTCGCTGGGCGCGATCGCGGTGTTCGCGTTACCGGCCGCGGTCGGGTTCCGGCGCGCCAGTCGCTACTGAGCGATCGCGGCGCGCGCGTCGGCGAGCAGCAGGGCCGAATCGCGCGGGCTCAGCGCCATCGCGCGCAGCTGGTCGAAGATCACGCCGAACCGGCGGATCTCGGAATGGCCCTCGACGAGGGTGTCGATCGCCAGGCTCTCCACGTACACCAGTTCGGGGTCGACCGGGTTGCGGAAGTCGAGCAGGGTGAACGAGCCGGCCATGCCGGGGTGGGCGCCCGCGTCGAACGGCAGGATCTGCAGGATCACGTTCTTGCGCTTGGTCTCGGTGATCAGCCGGTCGAGCTGCCCGGCCATCACGGCGGGCCCGCCGACGACCCTGCGGATGGCCGCCTCGTCCATCACGACCCACAGTTCGAGCGGATCCTCCTTGGACAGGTTGACCGCGCGGTCCATCCTGGCCTTGGCGCGGCTCTCCATGGTCGCGGCGTCGAGGCGGGGCATGGAGGTATCGATGACGGCGGCCGCGTACTCGTAGGTCTGCAGCAGGCCGGGCACCGTCGAGGTCTGGTACTGGCGGGCCGACAGGGCTTCCGCCTCGAAGTTGATGTAGGTGGCGTAGACGTCGGATACCGCGCCTTCGTAGGCGTGCGACATACCGGGTTTCAGCGCGTCGCTGAGCAGGCTGAGCGCTTCTTCTCGCGTTTTCTCGGTGACCTGGTACAGGTCGAGCATCGCGCCGAGAGTGCGGCGTTGCGGGCGGGCCTGCGCCATTTCGATGCGATAGAGCGTGGTCACGTTGATGCCGGTGCGAGCGCTGACATCTTCCTTGCTCAGACCCGCCGTTTCGCGCAACTCGCGCAACATCGCGGCGAGCCGGCGTAGTCGGACGGTCAGTGTCGTGCGCTTGCCTGCCATGGTTCCCCTTCGCCTGTGGCGCGCTTCGTGAATCGCATTATTGCGCTGTGCGGCGCCGATGTCACGCGATCGGCCGAGAACGATGCCTCCGACGCATAGCCGAAGGTCGGCGTGCGTGCGGACACGCCGTAAACCGGTGCCGCCGTGCGGATGTGACCATCGGTTCTGTCAGGGCGGCTTTACCGCAAGGCTGACAACGCAATCTTGCGTTTCGCAGTGTGAGCGAGCATGATCCAGTTAGCCTGGTTGCGAGCAATCCGAACAGAAGACCGGGATAACCGAATCGAGAGCCAATCATGTTGGTACACAAATCTTGGGTGTCGGGTGAATTCGGGGCGTTGCGATGAGCGCGCCGGTGATGGGGGTACTGCCGACTGCGCCGCAATTGTTGTGCGCATTCCAGGGCAGGCGTTTTCAAGATCGAGAATTGTTGCGGTCGGCGCACGCACTGGCTGAACTGCACGAACGGCGAGCACAGGTGCGCGACGCCGCGCTGATCGCCGAAATCGATTGCCGTCGCAGCGAACTCGTCGACGACATCAACGACTGGATCGTCCAGGAGATCCCGTTGCACCGCAACGGCGCGTCACTGCACACCGAGAGCCTCGGTGCGGTGGTCGACCGGATGGCGCGCAGCTGGGTCGACGCGAACCAGGCCATCGATCTCGACGGCGCGCGCAGCGACAGCACGCACAAGCACTGGTACCACCTCGCCGAACTCGTCGACGGCTATACCGACCTGGTCACCGATGTGGCGGGCGGACGGCGACGGCTGCCCGAGCAGTAACGGGCTACTCGTGCTCGGGTGACAGCCTCGCCTCGAAGGCGACGCGGTCACCCCGGTACAGCGAGCGCACCCGTTCGATGGGTGCGCCGTCGGCATCGACGCTGCGTCGATGCAACAGCAACATCGGCAACGCCGTTGTGCATTCGAGCAGGCCCGCTTCTCTGGGCGCTGCCAGTACGGTTTCGATGCGTTCCCGCGCACCGGCGAGTTCCACGCCGGTGGCGCGGATCGCGGCGTACAGCGACGTCGTCGGGTCGTAGCTGCCACGCAGGCCGCCGAAGCGGTGCAGTGGCAGGTACGTGCTCTCCAGCCCGATGCGTTCACCGTCGGCGAGCAGCACGCGTTCCAGGTGCATCACGTGCGTGCCCGGCTCCAGTTCCAGGTCGGCGGCGGTCTCCGCGTCGGCGGCGACGTCCTCCCAGGTGACCAGGATGCGGCCCGGGGTGCGGCCGAGACTGATCGCGCCCTCGGTGTAGGAGCGCAGCGACAGCGGCTGGGTCAGCTTGGGGCGGGAGACCACCGTGCCACGCCCGCGCCGCCGAATCCTGCCCTCCACCAGCAGCTCTCGCAGGGCTTGGCGCACCGTCTCGCGGGCGACGCCGAACCGGGTGGCGAGGTCGCGTTCGGACGGCACCGGGTCGCCTTCGTCGAGATCGGCCAGGATGGCGTCGATTTCGGTGCGAACCAGGAACACCTTCGGAACGCGCGTCGTGTGCGGTGTCTCCATGCCCGCTAGCCTACTCGATTGGTCTATACCAAAACTTAACCTGCCGTTCTCGCAGCCAACACCTATCGGTCTAGACCATTTGCCATCATCGCTGACATGCGATTGGTCATCATCGGTGGAGGGATACTCGGCACCGCACACGCCTGGGCGGCGATCGCCCGTGGCCACGAGGTCGTCCAGCTCGAACGCGAACGCGAGGCGCGCGGCGCGACCGTGCGCAACTTCGGCCTGGTCTGGGTGTCCGGCCGGGCGGCGGGGGAGCTGGAGCTGACCCTGCGCTCGCGGGAGCTGTGGGAGGAGATCGGTGGCCGGGTGGCCGGCGTCGGCTTCCGTCCCGCCGGCTCGATCACGCTGGTGCGCACGCCCGCCGAGCTGGCCGTCGCCGAGGCGGCCGCCGCGGGCGCCACCGCACCGGCGCGCGGCTTCACCCTGCTCGACCCCGACCAGGTGCGTGTGCTCAATCCGGCGCTGCGCGGCAAATACCTCGCCGGACTGCACTGCTCGACCGACGCCGCGGTGGAATCACGCCAGGCGCTGCCCGCGTTGCGCGCCCATATGGCGGGCAGCGGCCGCTACGCCTTCCACGAGGGCACCGAGGCCCGCTCGGTCCTCGACACCGGATCCGGCGCCGTCGTCGTCGACGATCACGGCCGCCGCCACCAGGCCGACCTGGTGGTGCACTGCCCCGGCGCCGCCCACTCCGGGCTCACCCGCGAACTGGCCGGCGAGCTGCCGGTGCGCCGGGTGCGGTTGCAGATGATGCAGACCGCGCCGCTGGACGAACCGCTCACCACCGCGATCGCCGACGGCGACAGCTTCCGCTACTACCCGGGATTCGCCGGTGCGCAAGTGGATTCGCTGGCACTGGAACAGTCGCAGACCGCCACGGCCGCCGAGCACAAGATGCAGCTGCTGTGTGTGCAGCGGCTGCACGGCGGCCTGACCATCGGCGACACCCACGAGTACACCGAGCCGTTCGCCTTCGACGTCGACGAGGCGCCCTACGACCACCTCACCGAGGTGACCGAGGAACTGCTCGGCCGCAGGCTGCCGCGCGTCGTGCGCCGCTGGGCGGGTGTCTACAGCCAGAGCGTCGATCCCGACGCCATCGTCACCCGGGTGCGGGCCGACACCAACGTGTGGGTCGTCACCGGCCCCGGTGGCCGCGGCATGACCCTGGGCCCCGCCATCGGCGAGCAGACCGCCGACCAGATCGGACTGTGAGGAAGCAATGCCGGACACCATGATTCAGCTCGCCGTACTCGACATGGCGGGCACCACCGTCGCCGATGGCGGCCTGGTCCTGCGCGCCTTCGAGGCTGCCGCCACCGCCGCCGGGATCGAGCCCGACGGCCCGCGTCGTGAGCAGGCTCGCCGCTATGTCCTCGACACCATGGGGCAGTCCAAGATCGAGGTCTTCCGCGCCCTGCTCGGTGACGAGGACGCCGCCCAGGCCGCCAACCTCGCGTTCGAGTCCGCCTACGACGCGCTGATCGACGAGGCCGACATCGCGCCGATTCCCGGTGCGGTCGAGGCGATCACCGCGGTGCGCGCGGCGGGTGTGCGGGTGGCGCTGACCACCGGCTTCAGCCGCGGCACCCAGGACAAGCTGCTGGCCGTTCTCGGGTGGGCCGACCTGGCCGACCTCACGCTGGCCCCCTCGGACGCCGGGCGTGGCCGCCCGTACCCCGACATGGTCCTCACCGCGGCCCTGCGCCTCGGCGTCGACGCGGTCGACCGGATCGCCGTGCTCGGTGACACCACCAGCGACATCGCGACCGGCCTCGCGGCGGGCGCGGGCATCGTCGCGGGCACCCTCACCGGCGCGCACACCGCCGACCAGTTGCGCGCCGCCGGCGCGACCCATGTCGTCGCCTCGGTCGCCGATTTCCCCGCGCTGGTACTGGCGCCCTGACTCCGCCGCGGCAACCCGTCGCGGTGTCTCGAAGATCCACCGTCCCTGCGATTCCCCCTCGACAACGAGACGAAAGTTGCTGTAATCGTGCGTACTTCCCTCACCGCGCGCCGCCTGTCCAAGGTCGCGCTGCTGCTGGCCGGCGTCACCGCCGTCGCGTTCACCGCGGCCTGCGGCGGCACCGGCACCGAATCCGCGGACGGCAAGACCGTCACCGTCTACTCCGCCGACGGTGTCGGTGGCTGGTACAAGAACCGGTTCGCCGAGTTCACCGCGCAGACCGGCATCGCGGTCAACCTCGTCGAGGCGGGTTCCGGCGAGGTCGTGAACCGCGTCGACAAGGAACAGTCCAACCCGCAGGCCGACGTGGTTGTCACCCTGCCGCCGTTCATCCAGAAGGCCAAGCAGTCCGGACTGCTGCAGCCCAGCGGCATCGACACCGCCGCGATCCCGGCCACCGACAAGGACGCCGAGGGCACCTACGTGACCCTGGCCAACAACTACCTGTGCTTCATCGCCAACCCCTCGGTCGACGCCTCCGCGCTGACCTGGGAGGACCTGCTGAAGCCGGAGTTCAAGGGCAAGCTGCAGTACTCCACCCCCGGCCAGGCCGGCGACGGTACCGCCGTGCTGGTGCTGCTGCAGCAGCTGCGCGGCAAGCAGGCCGCACTGGACTACCTGGCCGCGTTGCAGGCCAACAACGTCGGCCCGTCCTCCTCGACCGGCAAGCTGCAGGCCAAGGTCGACAAGGGTGAGCTGCTGATCGCCAACGGTGACGTGCAGATGAACCTGACCACGGTGCAGGAGAAGGGCTCCAAGTTCAACGTCTTCTTCCCGGCGACCGCTGGCAAGCGCTCCACCGTGTCGGTGCCGTACGTGATGGGCCTGGCCAAGGGCGCGCCGCACAAGGACGACGCCACGAAACTGATGAGCTTCCTGCTCGCCACCGACGCGCAGAGCAAGCTCGGCCCGGAGGCCTTCGCGGTGTCCCCGCGCACCGACGTGAAGGCCCCCGCCGAGGGCGGTCCGGCCGCCACACTGACCGGCGTCGAGGTGGTCGCGGTCGACTGGAACAAGGTCCTCACCGAGCTGGACGCCGATGTCGCGGCGTACCAGAAGGCAACCGGCAGCTGAATCCGGCTGTGCTGTAAGGGAGTAGACGATGTCCGACGGTGATCTCCGCACGAAGTCCGCTACCGCCGCCCGCACCGGGTCGGCCACGAACGAACCGGCGATCGTGTTCGACCGGGTCGGAGTCAGCTACGGCCGGGGCCGCAAGGCCGCGGTCGCGCTGACCGATTTCACCCTGCGCGTCGCCGTCGGCGAGACCGTCGCGCTGCTTGGCCCGAGTGGGTCGGGCAAGTCGACCGCGCTCAAGGCGCTGGCCGGTTTCGTCCGGCCCACCTCGGGCGCGGTCCGGCTGGCCGGGCGCGAGGTCACCGATCTGTCGCCCGCCAAGCGCGGGATCGGGGTCGTCGTCCAGTCCTACGCGCTGTTCCCGCACCTGAGCGTGCACGGCAATGTCGCCTTCGGGCTGAAGTCGCAGCGGGTGCCGCGAGCCGAGATCGGCGCGCGGGTCACCGAGGCGCTCGAGATGGTCGGGATGGCCGGCTACGCCCGGCGGCTGCCGCGGGAACTGTCCGGTGGGCAGCAGCAGCGGGTGGCGATCGCCCGTGCGCTGGCCATCCGGCCCGCGGTGCTGTTGCTGGACGAGCCATTGGCCGCGCTCGACGCGCAGCTACGCCACTCGATGCTCGGTGAACTGCAGCGACTGCGCAGGGCCCTGCCCGACACCGCGATGCTCTACGTCACCCACGATCAGGCCGAGGCGCTGGCGCTGGCCGACCGGATCGCGGTGATGCGCGATGCCCGGCTGGTCGACGTCGATACCGCCGAGAACCTGTGGCAGCGACCGCCCACCGATTTCACCGCCGCCTTCCTGGGTGGCGCGAACCTGGTGCCGTGCACCGTCAACCACGTCTCCGGCACGGCGGCGCTGGTCACCGCGGGCACCGCCACACTGCGCGCGCAGGCCCCGCAGCCCGGTGTCGGGCGAGCCGACTGGGCGCCGGACGACGAGGCGCTGCTGTGTCTTCGGCCGCACACCATCACCCTCGGCGCGACCGGCGACCGGGACGCCCTGCGGGCCACCGTGCTGACCTCGGTGTGGCGCGGTGCGTCGACCCGGGTCGAGCTGGCGGTCGACGGGCTGCCGGGGGCGCTGGCCGTCGATGTCCCGGGGCACTTCACCACCGAGGTCGGCGCGGCGGTCGGCGTGCGCCTGCCCGACCCGGCGGGGGTCCTGATCCCGAACAGCGTCGGCGAGAGTGTCCGGGGGACACCCGGTTCCGTCGCCGCCGGTCCGGCGGACGCGTCATGAGCGCGACGACGGTCGACCCCGGGGAGCGGCGCGTGGCGACGCGGCGCGGTGCGATGGAGGCGGCGCGGTGAGCACTCCCGTCCTCGATCCGCCCGTCCCCGCCGCGGCACCGACAGCGGCCGGCTCGCCGCGCTCCTGGCTGCCGATCCTGTGGACCCTGCCCCCGGTGCTGGTCGTGCTCGGCGTCGCCGGCTACCCGATTCTGCGGGTGCTCACCGAGTCGACGCGGACCCCGGCCGGGCGTGGCACCGAGGTGTGGACCTCGGTGCTGGGCTCGGAGTCGTTCCGGGACGCGTTGTGGCGCACCGTGTCCATCGCCGTCTGCGCGACCGCGGGCTGCCTGGTGCTCGGGACGTTCCTGGCGATCGTGCTCGCGTTCGTCCCGTTTCCCGGTGCGGGCCTGGTCGGCAGGCTCATCGACACCATTCTGACGCTGCCCTCGTTCCTGATCACCCTCGCGTTCACCTTCCTCTACGGCACGGCGGGCGCGGTGAACGCCCTGCTGGCCGAGCTGACCGGCGCGACCCAGCCGGTCGTCGATTTCCTCACCACCCCGCTCGGGGTGATCCTGGCCGAGATCACCTATTTCACGCCGTTCGTGGTGCGGCCGGTGCTGGCCGCGTTCGCGCAGCTGCCGCGCGAACAGCTCGACGTGGCCGCCAGTCTGGGCGCCTCGCCGTGGCGGGTGCTGCGGCAGGTGGTGCTGCCCGAGGCGTGGCCCGCGCTCGCGGCGGGCGGCAGCCTGGTCCTGTTGCTGACGCTCAACGAGTTCGGCATCGTGCTGTTCACCGGGGCGAAGGGGGTGATCACGCTGCCCGCGCTGATCTACACCCGCGGCATCGTCACCTTCGATCTGCCCGGCGCCGCGGTGCTGGCCTCGGTGCAGGTGCTGCTCTCGCTCTCCCTGTACCTGACCTACCGGCTCGTCTTCGCCCGGTTCACCGCTCGCCCGAAGGGGGATTGATCGTGCTCGTGTGGACTCCCCGGGGAAAGGCCCTGGTGCTCGGCGTGTTCGGGCTGGTGGTCGCGGTGGTGTTCGTCGCCCCGATCGCCACGGTGGTCGCCGCCGCCTTGGCCGGTAGCTGGACCGGCCCGCTGCCCTCGGACCTCGGCTTCACCACGATCGGCAACGCGCTCAGCGGCGAGCAGGCCGCCAGTCTGTCGGTGAGCCTGCAGACCGCCCTGCTGGCCGGGGCGATCTCGCTGGTCCTCGGCACCTGGGCCGCGCTCGCCTCGCGGGAAGCGCCGGCCTGGCTGCGCCGGCTGACCGACGCGGTGTTCCACCTGCCGGTCGCGGTGCCCTCGGTCGCGGTCGGCCTCGGTGTGCTCATCGCGTTCAACGAGCGCCCGCTGCTGCTCGGCGGCACCAAGTGGATCGTGATCGTGGCGCACGCGGTGCTGGTGCTGGCGTACGCGTTCAGCGCGGTGTCCGCCGCGCTGGACCGGCTCGACCCGGCGTACCGGCAGGCCGCCGAATCCCTCGGCGCCGGGCCGGTACGTGTGCTGTGCCAGATCACCCTGCCGTTGCTGCTGCCCGCCCTCGGGGCGGCGGCCGGTCTGGCCGTCGCGCTGTCCATGGGTGAGCTGGGCGCGACGATCATGGTCTACCCGGCCACCTGGAAGACGTTGCCCGTCAGCATCTTCGCCCAGACCGACCGCGGCGAAGTGTTCGACGCCGCGGCCGGGACCACGGTCCTCGTCGTCGTGACATTGGTGGTCCTGGTCGTCCTCGGTCGGGTGCGGGGACGGGCCGCGCTGCGCTGATTCGTTCCGGTACGAGGCGGGCGCCAGCCGTCACCGCCACCGGGAACCGACCCCGGGACCTCCGCGGGAGACGGTGGCCTCGTGCCGGCGTCCGACCAGGCGCCGTTCACAGGAGGGCGGCGGCGTCGACGGCGGTGAGGCCGCCGTCGACGCGCAGGTCGTGGCCGTTGACGTAGGCGGCGTCGGCGGAAGCCAGGAAGGCGACGGCGGCGGCGACATCATCGGCGGTGCCCACTCGACCGGCGGGGGACAGGCCCGCGACACCTGCCTGGGCGGCGTCGGAGAGTTCGGCGCGCAAGGCCGGGGTGTCGATATAGCCGGGGCTGACCGAGTTCACGCGGATCCGACGCGGCGCCCATTCGGCGGCGAGCGTGCGGGTCAGGTTGTGGACAGCGGCCTTGCTCGCCGAGTACAGCGCGGCGCCGGGGACGCCGCGGTGCAGGCCGAAGGAGGCGTTGATGACGATCGCGGCGTGCTCGGGCAGCAGCGGCGACGTCTTCTGGAGGGTGAAGAACGCGGCCTTGACGTTGGCGGCGATCACCTCGTCGAACAACGCGCCGGTGACCTGGTCGATCGGCTGGAACGAGCCGATGCCCGCATTGGCGAAGACCACGTCGAGGCGGCCGTAGCGAGCGGCGAGGGCGGCCACCAGAGTGTCCAGGTCGTCGAGATCGGTGACATCGCCCGCGATGCCGTGCGCCCGCGCCCCGAGCTCGGCCACCGCCGCGTCCAGCCTGCCCTTGTCGCGCCCGGTCACCACGACCTCGGCCCCTTCGGCGAGCAGCCGGCGCGCGGTCGCCAGACCCATGCCACTGGTGCCGCCGGTGATCAGCGCGGTCTTGCCGTCGAATCGAGAACTGTTGTGCGTCATGGATTCAGCGTGGCCGTCGACGCGCCGCGCAGACAGTGCGCAGTTATCCGGGGTGTGCAACCACCAGGCTCGGCGCCCCCGGCGGCACGGATCGTGTGTGGCCGCGGCGTGCTCGCTGTCGGTTCGGCCACCCGCCGACTGCGCGATGCCGGACGGCGTTCCGTGGTGCCACGGGTTCCGCCGCGAGCGTGCCGGCGGGAAGGGCGTCGTGGGTCAGGCGGATTCGGTCAGGCGCAGACGCGGCAGGCGGGCGAGCCGTTCGGCGGTGTCGGTGCCCGGCTTCGGGTTGTAGAGCACGACAGACCAATTCGGGTGGTCGGCGACGGTCAGCGTGGTCGCGTCGAAGAACAACTCGCCGACTTCGGGATGGTGCAGGGCATTGACGGCTTGGGCGGGCACGCCGACCTCGTGCCGTTCCCACAGTCGCGCGAAGTCGGGCTCGGCGGCGGCGAGTTCGCGTGCCACCCGGTGGAATTCGTCATCGTGTGGGGCGAGGGCGGCGTCGGCGCGATAGGCCGCGACGACCCCCGGCGCCGCGGCGTCCCACAGCTCGGGCAGTCCGCGATACCGCCGGCTGGTGAAGAAGGTGATCAGGCAGTTGTGCGGTTCGCCGTCGTCGCAGCCGAATACCCGCCCGGCGAGGGCGTTGAACGCCAGGATGTTCCAGTACCGGTCCCGCACCACGGCGGGCCCACGTTCCCAGCCGTCGATCAGCTGCCGGATCTCGACCGTCACCTCGGTCCCCGGCGTGGCGCTCGGGGGCGGAGGGTTGAGCCCGGCGAGCAGGTACAGATGCGCCCGCTCCGGCACACTCAACCGGAGCACGCCCGCCACCGCATCGAGGACTTCCCCCGAGACCGTGATGTCGCGCCCCTGCTCGAGCCACGTGTACCAAGACACCCCCACCCCGGCCAGCATCGCGACCTCTTCGCGCCGCAATCCCGGGGTGCGGCGCCGACCCGCCGCCGGTAGTCCGACGTCCGTCGGCCGGACCCGTTCCCGTCGCGACCGCAGGAAGTCGCGGAGCTGCTCGCGACGGTGGGTGGATGCTGCACTGGCCATCCCACCACGCTAACCGCGCCGCCCCGGTCTCGGCGAGGCGCCGCGGAGGAGCCAGGCTATTCCGGGCGGCGGCTGGTGAAGTCGAAGGATCCACCGTCGATGCCCCAGGAGATGACCCGGTCGGGGTGGATTCGTAGGACCACGCGTTCCTGGTGCGGGAACGGTGGCTCCTCGTCCTCGAGTGCCACCGCCTTGCCGCGCACCTCGATGCCGCGGATCACGTAGGGCTCGGCCGAGACCTGTTGGTCGACGACGAACGAGACCCGGCTGCCCGCTTCGACATTGCGGTACTTGCGACTGGTTCGCATCCGCATGCCGCCGATGTCGATGGTGCCGTCGGCGTTCACGCGATAGTTGGTGGGGTTGTTCTGGACGACGCCGTCGGGCGACACCGTGGCCAGCCTGCCGATTCCCGCCTCGGCGAGGAACTGCTGTTCATTGATGGTGAAGGTCATCTCGGTACTCCTCGGTGTCTGCGATGTCGGTGCGGTCAGAACAGGATCAGCGCGGCGCACAGGCCGGCGATGGCGATGAACTGCAAGGTGACCCGGTACTTCAGGATGCTGTCCCACTTGTCCTGCAGCGCACGGGCATCGGCCGGAATGACGCCGCTGAGCGCGGCGGCGGTCTGCTGGGAATTGATCGGCTTGGCGACGCGGACATAGAAGGCGAGCCAGGTCAGCAGCGCGGCCACCGAGATCCCGGCCGCGACAGCGGCGCCGAGCTGGCCGGCCGACAGCGCGATCACCAGCGTGAGTACCGCGGTGACCACCCCGCCCACCCCGGCGATCGGCATGCGCTTGTCGCCGTAGTAGTGACCCCACCCCGCGCTCACGGTCACGGTCGCGTCATCGAGCTTGCGGTAGACGGACCGCATGATCACGGCACCGCAGACATCGGTGCCGTAGACGACGGCATTGGCGAGGACGGCGACGGTGGCGATGATCTGGCCGGTGACAACGAGCATGGCGGGCTCCCTCTTCGTGAACTCTAGCGTCGCTAGAAGCTGGAGCAACGGTAGCATTCGAGCGCTAGCGTGTCTAGCGATGCTAGATTTCGGAGCGCTGTGGCAGCCCTGCTCGGCGGCCGCGCGGAGTCGGTGGACGGGCCTACGCTGAGCAGGTGTCGGTGCTACCTCTGATTTTCACCGCGGGCTGGGCCAGCGGGATCAACGCGTACGCGGTGGTGTTCCTGCTCGGGTTCTTCGGGCGGATCGGCTGGGCCGAGGACGTGCCGCCCGGACTCGAACGCACCGATGTGCTCGTCGCCGCCGCCATCCTCTTCGTGATCGAGGCCGTGGCCGACAAGATCCCGTATCTGGATTCGTTCTGGGACGCCGTGCACACCGTCGTGCGGCCCGCGTCCGGGGCGGTGGTGGCGGCCTTGATCGCCGGGCAGGACGACTCGCTGCCCACGCTGTTCGCCGGGGCGGTCGGCGGCACGACGGCCCTGGCCAGCCACATCGTCAAAGCCGGTACCCGGATGGCGATCAACACTTCGCCGGAACCGGTCACCAATATCGCGGTGAGTACCGCCGAGGATCTGGGCGTCGGCGGCGTCATCACCCTCGCGGTGTTCTTTCCCGTGCTGGCCGCGGTGATCGCCGCCGTCTCGCTGGCGATCGGATTGTGGGTGGTCTACGCCTGTGCCAGCCGCATCCGCCGCTACCTGCGCCGTCGTCGCGAACGCCGCGCCGCCCGCCGGGGCGAGCTGGACGCGGCGCTCGAGTAGGCGCTCGGGGAGGTCAGCGCACCTGCGGGGCGACCTTCGTGCCGAGCAGCTCGATGCTGTGCAGGACCTGCTCCGGCGGGAGCGTGCCGACGCTGGTGTGCAGCATGAACCGGTCGAGGCCGAGGGTGTCGCGGACCTCGGCGATCTTGCCCGCCACGTAGTCCGGCGTGCCGACGAACAGTGAACCGCTCTGCGAACGCAAGGCGTCGAACTGCTCGCGGGTCATCGGGCCCCAGCCGCGTTCGCGACCGATGGTGGACATGGCCAGCGCGTACGGCGCGTAGAAATCGGCCACCGCCTGCTCGTCGGTATCGGCCACATAGCCGTGCGCGTGCACCGCCACCGGCTGCTTCTCGTGGCCACCCTCGGCGAGCGCGCGGTGATACAGCTCGACCAGCGGTGTGAACCTGGCCGGCTGACCGCCGATGATCGCGATCGCCAGCGGCAGGCCGAGCAGGCCGGCGCGGATCACCGACTCCGGACTACCGCCGACCGCGATCCAGACCGGCAGCGGCCGGTCGTCGGTGCGCGGGTAGACGGTCGCGTCCCGCAGCGGCGCGCGGAACCGGCCCGACCACGTCACCGGCTCTTCCTCGCGCAGCCGCAGTAGCAGCGCCAGCTTCTCCTCGAACAGGTCGTCGTAGTCGGCGAGGTCGTAGCCGAACAGCGGGAACGACTCGGTGAACGAGCCGCGCCCGGCCATCAGCTCGGCCCGGCCGTTCGACAGCCCGTCCAATGTCGCGAAGTCCTGATACACCCGGACCGGGTCGTCGGAGCTGAGGACGGTGACCGCGCTGGTCAGCTGGATGCGCTCGGTCCGCGCCGCCGCGGCCGCCAGGACGACGGCGGGCGAGGACGCCGCGAAGTCCTTGCGGTGGTGCTCGCCGACGCCGTAGACGTCCAGGCCCGCCGCCTCGGTGGCGACGGCCTCGTCGACGACCTGGCGCAGCCGCTCGGCGGCGGTCGGCGCGGGCCGATCGCCGGTGGGGTACAGCTCGGCGAAGGTGGTCAGCCCCAGTTCCATGTGAACCTCGTCTCGGGATGTGGTCTGCTCCGGTCACCGCTTAAACGGACCGCGGTCCGGCAAAATTCCCGCGGATACGGAGGGATGCAGATTATCTATTACAAAACTATAGTGACGGTATGACCGCCCTCGCGACGACGCGCACCGAACCCGACCTGTCCTTCCTGCTCGACCGCACGAGTCATGTCCTGCGCACCCAGATGGCGGCCGCGCTGGCCGAGATCGGGCTGACGGCCCGCATGCACTGCGTGCTGGTGCACGCGCTCGAGGCCGAGCGGACCCAGGCGCAGCTCGCCGAGCTCGGCGACATGGACAAGACGACCATGGTCGTCACCGTCGACGCGCTGGAGAAGGCGGGTCTGGCCGAGCGCAAGCCGTCGAGTGCCGACCGTCGCGCGCGCATCATCGCGGTGACGCCCGCGGGGGCGAAGCTGGCCGCGCGCAGTGCCGACATCGTGGACGGCGTGCATCGGGCGGCGCTCGAATCGTTGCCGAAAGGCGAGCGGGAGACCTTGGTTCGCGCGCTGAATCTGCTGGTGGAGGGGCATCTGTCCACCGCGGTGGAGGCGGCTCCCGCGCGGCGCGCCCGGCAATAGTCCGTTATAGATTGTCTGCAACGAAACTATCTAGTACGGTCATTTCATGACCTCTTCTCAGCGCATCGCCTTGGCGGTGCTGTCGGCGGCGACGCTGATGACCATCCTCGACGGCAGCATCGTCACCGTCGCGCTGCCCGCCATCCAGGCGGATCTCGGCTTCTCGCCCGCCGGCCTGAGCTGGACCGTCAACGCCTACCTGATCGCCTTCGGTGGACTGCTCCTGCTGGCCGGACGGCTGGGCGACCTGATCGGCCGCAAGACGATGTTCCTCACCGGCACCGTCGTTTTCACCGCGGCCTCGCTGCTGGCGGGCGCGGCGACCACCCCGGCGATGCTGGTGGCGGCCCGCTTCCTGCAGGGCGTCGGCAGCGCCATCGCCGCGTCGGTGGTGCTCGGCATCCTGGTCACGATCTTTCCCGGACCGCGTGAACGGGCCACGGCCATCGGCATTTTCAGCTTCACCGGCGCGGCGGGGGCCTCGATCGGGCAGGTGCTCGGCGGCGTGCTCACCGATGCGCTGAACTGGCACTGGATCTTCCTGATCAATGTGCCGATCGGGCTGGTGACGATGCTCGTCGCCGTTAGGGCGCTGCCGGCCGATCGCGGTCTGGGGTGGGCGGCGGGCGCCGACGTGTTCGGGGCCGTCCTGGTCACCGCCGGTCTGATGCTCGGGATCTACACCATCGTCGAGGTCGAGCGGTACGGCTGGGTGTCGCCACGCACCCTGGGGCTCGCGGCGTCGGCCGTCGCGCTGCTCGTCGCGTTCGTCGTCCGGCAGGCCACCGCGCGCAAGCCGCTCCTGCCGTTGCGGATCTTCCGCTCGCGCGCCGTCTCCGGCGCCAATGTGGTGCAGATGCTGACGCTGTCGGCGATGTTCGCCTTCCAGATCATCGTCGCGCTGTACCTGCAGAAGGTACTGGGCTACAACGCCTTGCAGACCGGTCTGGCCATGCTGCCCGCCGCGGTCGCCATCGGCGGGGTATCGCTGTTCGCCTCGGCCCGGCTGATGACACGCTTCGGCGAACGGGCCGTGCTGATCGCCGGCCTGGTGCTGCTGCTGGTCGGCATGTCGTGGCTGATGCGGCTGCCCGTCGACGCCGACTATGTCACCGATCTGCTGCCCATGATGGTGTTGATCGCCGGTGGCGGCCTGGTGCTGCCCGCGCTCACCGCACTGGGCATGTCGGGTGCCTCGGCCGATGACGCCGGGCTCGCCTCTGGCCTGTTCAACACCACTCAGCAGGTCGGGATGGCGATCGGAATCGCGGTCCTGTCCACCCTCGCCGCTACCAGGACCGGCGCCCAACTCGCCTCGGGTGCTACCGAAGCCGTCGCGTTGACCAGCGGCTACCGGCTCGCGTTCACCGTCGCGGCCGGGCTGCTCGCAGCGGCGCTGCTCGTCAGCGTGACGGTGCTGCGCCGCACGCGGCCCGCCACCGAAGTCACCCCGGCGGCGGACGCGGTCCCCGCGTTCTGACCGGCCGACCGCCGGGCGATCGAGGAGCGTCGCCCGCCGGGATTCGCCGCACGGCGACTGCTCGCGCCGACCCCGCACGCGGTGGTTACCGGGAACGCGGCGGTGCCGTGGCCGGCTGGCCGTCGAACCAGCTGACCAGTTCCGGGTCGTCCAGACCGTCCGCGACCAGCAGCGCCGCGGACAGATCGTGCGAGCGGGTATAGGCGTTCTGCGCCGCGACGCACGGCACCCGGGCCGCTGTCGCGGCGAGCACGCCATTGGCGGAATCCTCCACGGCGACAACGTGCTCGGGAGCGGACCCGGTGCGGGCCAGAACCTCGAGATACACCGCCGGACTCGGTTTGAGGTCGGGCACCTCCGTCCCGGTGACCACGGTGTCGAACACCTCGCCGAAGGCGTTGCGCAGCAACGGTTCCACCCACGCGCGGGTGCCCGTGGTGGCCACATGCAGCGCGACACCGCGGGCGGCGAGCCGTTCGATGAGCTCCCGGGCGCCCGGCCTCGGCTGGATCTGCCCGTCCTCGACCAGGCTCCGCATGATCCGGGTCTTGGCGGGGTGTAGTCGTTGCGCGAGTTCTCTGGCCTGGTCGGCTGAGCGCCCGGTGCTCTCGAACCAGTGGGTCATCCGCTGGGCGCCACCGGCGATCCGCAGCAGTTCCCCGTAGCGGTCGACATCCCAGCGGTCGGGGAGTCCGGCTTCGGCGAAGGCCGCGTTGAACGCCACCCGGTGGCCGTCGCGTTCGCTGTCGACCAGGGTGCCGTCGACATCGAAGATCACCGCCTCCAGGCGGGTCATCGCGCGCTGCCCAGATGGTCGCGGATGCGGGCGAGCGCCGACGACACGGTGAAGCCGTGGTGGGCCATGACCTCGGCGCCGGGACCGCTGTGCCCGAACTCGTCGATGCCGATCGCCAGGTCGACCACGCCAGCCCAGGCCGTGGTCGTGCCCGCCTCGATGCTGACGGTGCACGCCGAGGGATCGGGGGAGTAGCGCGTGCGATCCAGCACCGACACCACCCGCACGAGATGGCCGTCAGCGCGGAGTTTCTCGGCGACCGCCGCCGCCAGTGCGACTTCCGAACCGGTGGCGACGAGCTCGACGGTGCGATGTTCCTCGCCGATCAGCGGCTCGGCGACAGCGACCGCGCCATCGTCGGCGGTGGGCGGGGAGCCGACGACGGCGGCGTCCGAAGGCTTGCCGGTGGCTGTCACTCGCGGGGCGGGCACGAGGTCCGCGGCGCCGGGACCGTCGGCCGCGGCGGGCCGGGGCGTGACAGTGGGTTGGGGTGCTCGGCGGTGGGTGTCGTGCTGCGGCAGCGACTGTCGGGACAGGATCAGCGCGGTCGGCCCGTCGGTGCGGGTCAGCGCGAGTTCCCAGGCGAGCGCGGTCTCGGCATCGTCGGCCGGGCGCAGCACCTGGAGACCGGGGATGACGCGCAGCGATTCGAGGTGTTCGACGGGCTGGTGGGTCGGCCCGTCCTCGCCGACGGCGATGGAATCGTGGGTGAGCACGTAGATCACGGGCTGACCCATCAGCGCCGACAATCGCAGCGCGGGCCGCAGGTAGTCGGCGAACACCAGGAACGTACTGCCGAACACGCGGAACCCGCCGTGCAGGCTGATTCCGTTGAGGACGGCGGCCATGCCGAACTCGCGGATGCCGAACGCGATCGCGGTGGGTGCGTAGTCGTCCCCGCGCACGACCGGGCCGAACGCGGTGCCGGTCGAGCCCGCCAGGTCGGCCGAGCCGCCCACCAGCTCCGGCAGGATCGGGCGCAGGGCGTCCAGGCACGCCTGCGAGGACTGCCGGGTCGCCCGTGGCGCGTCGCCGACGATCCCGGACAGCGCGTCGGCCAGACCGTCGGGCAGTGTCCGCGCACCGGCCCTGGCGAACTCGTCGGCGCGTCGCGGTGCGGCAGCGGCGAATTCGGTAAACCGGCCGAGCCAGTCGGCCCGGTCCTCGGCGCCGAGCCCGGCGAGCACCGCGCACGTCGCGGCGACCTGCTCGGGCACCGTGAACGGCGGAAACGTCCATCCCGCGAGCTCTTTGGCCCGCGCCAGCTGATCGGCGCCCAACGGTGATCCGTGCGCCTTCGCCGTGCCGGCCACGTCGGGCGCACCGTGCCCGATCACCGTCCGGACAGCGAGGAAGCTCGGCCGGGGATCGTCCTTCGCCCGGGTCAGCGCCGCGTCGATCGCGGCGATATCGGTGCCGTCGGGCACCGCCTCGGTGTGCCAGCCGTAGGCGGCGAAGCGGGCGAGCTGGTCGTCGCCGCAGGCCCGGTCCACCGCGCCGTCGATGGTGATGGCGTTGTCGTCCCACAGCACGATCAACCGGCCCAGCCGCAGCTGCCCGGCGAGCGAGGCCGCCTCGTGGCTGACGCCCTCCATCAGGCAGCCGTCGCCGACGATCGCGTAGGTGCGGTGGTCGGTGAACTCGGGGTAGCGGGCGTGGGTCATGCGCTCCGCCAACGCCATACCGACCGCCATCGCCAGCCCCTGGCCGAGCGGGCCGGTCGTGCACTCCACCCCCGGCGTCTCGCCGTACTCGGGATGGCCCGGCGTGCGCGACCCGAGCTGGCGGAACCGGCGCAGCTCCGCGATGGGCAGGTCGTAGCCGAACAGGTGCAGTAGCCCGTACAGCAGTGCCGAACCGTGCCCGGCGGACAGCACGAACCGATCGCGGTCGGCCCAGCCGGGGTCGGCCGGATCGTGGCGCAGATGCCTGCTCCACAGCGTCCACGCCATCGGCGCCGCCCCCATCGGCATCCCGGGATGCCCGGAGTTCGCGGCCTCGACCATGTCGGCGGCGAGGAAGCGCAGGGTGTCGACGGCGAGCCGGTCGGTGTCGACGGCGGACACGACGAGCGGCCGATGAACAGTGGATTCCGGCATGGGTGGCGCCTTTCGATCGGGTCCGTCCATCCGACCGCACCCGGGGCAGCGCGGCCTTCCCCCGCGCGGGTGGCCGCACGGGTGATTTCTCGCCGATTGCCCCGAACCCCAGTGCTTTTCCGCCGTACTGTGGCGGTATGCCGGAGCCGCCGACCCCGTTACGGTTGGTGCTCGTCGACGACCACGAGATGGTCCTGCACGGGCTCGACGCGATGCTCGGCCACTTCCCCGACGAGGTCGTGATCGTGGGCCAGTCGAGCACCGACACCGCGGCACTGCGCCTGATCGACGAGCACCGGCCCGACATCGTCCTGTGCGACATCCGCATCGGCAAGGCCAGCGGTCTGGATCTGTGCCGCCAGATCACCGAGCGGTATCCGGGCACCAAGGTCGTGGTGCTCACCGTGTACGACGACGAGCACTACCTCTATCAGGCGCTGCGCGCGGGCGCGGCCGGGTATGTGCTCAAGCGCGTGGACGGGCGTGAACTCGTCGCCCACCTGCGCCGCGCCGCCGAGGGCGAGACCGTCATCGATCCCGCCCTGGCCGGTCGGGTGGCACTGGCCGCGGCCCGGCTCGACGCGGGGCAGTTCTGGTCGGGCGCGCACCTGGGCCTGACCCAGCGCGAGTCGGAAGTGCTGGGACTGCTGGTCTCCGGGCACTCCAACCGGGCGGTGGCGGGCAAGCTCGTGGTCAGCGAGGACACGGTGAAGACCCACATCCGCGGGCTGTATCGCAAACTGGGCGTGTCCGATCGGAGCGGGGCGATCGCGGTCGCGTTGCGGGAAGGGCTGTTCCGGTGACCGGTGCCGCGCCGACGGCGGCGCAGCTGGCCCCGCTGCTCGCGGCCGACGGTGTGCAGCTCTACGCCGTCGACGGATCCGATCTCGGCGTGGTCGACCTGTGGCCGGCGCACCCGTCGGCCGGCTCGCTGACCCTGCCGGTCGGGTTCGGGGTGACGGGGCTGGTCGCCCGGACCGGAACCCCGGTCCTGCTGGATCGGGATTCGCCACGGAACGCCCTGCACCGCAGCCTGTTACGCCTCGAGCCGGGGCAGACGATCGCGCGGATGTGCCTGCCGCTGCGCGGTGTCGACGATTCCGTGGTGGGAGTCCTTGCCGCGCACCGGGATCCGGCCGAACCGTTCGGCCCGGCCGACCTCGACCGCGCGGCGGGCTACGCGGGTGTCCTCGGCCTGTCGGTGCACGCGCACCGGTTGTGGCGCACCGTCAACCGGCACCGCACCGAGCGGGATCGCCTGGTCGAACAGGCGATCTCCGCGCAGGAGGCCGAGCGTCGGCGCATCGCGTTCGACCTGCACGACGGGGTGACCACCGCGCTCGCGTCGATGTCGTTCCACCTGTCCGCGGCCGACCTGACCGTCTCCGAACTCGCCGCCCACGTCGCCACGGGCGACGAGTCCGGCGTGCGCGCGCTGGAGCGGGCCCGCGCCGAACTGGTCAGTGCCCGGACGCTGGCCGATTTCGCCTACAACGAGACCAGGGCGGCGATCTCGGGCCTGCACAGCCTGGTTCTCGACGACCTCGGCCTGGTCGCCGCGCTCGAATCGCTGGTCCGCACCGCGGGCACCGGCGGCGGCCCGGCGATCGAATTGCTCGTCGACCCGGCCGCCGCGGTCGGCGACATCGCCGACCACGCGGCCGCCGCGCTGTACCGGATCGCGCAGGAAGCGCTGGTGAACGCGGTCAAGCACGCGGGCGCGAGCCGGATCGTGCTGTCGCTGCGCCGGGTCGGCGACTCGGTGGTGCTCGGCTGTTCCGACGACGGCGCGGGTTTCGACCCCGCCGCGCGCCGGGCCGAGCGGGCCGCCGCCGACGGCCAGCACTTCGGCCTGAGCTCCCTGGCCGAACGCTGCGCCGTCATCGAGGCTTCGCTGCGCGTCGAGTCGCTGCTGGGGCGCGGCACGATCGTGCTGGTCGAGCTGCCGCTGCGGTAGTCAGCGGGTCGCGTCGGCGGCACTGCGGCAGTTCGCCAGCAGCACCCGCTGCGCGTCGAGCACCGCGGCGGGCGCGCCGGCCCAGGTCCGTAACGCGGCGCTGACCAGCGCGCGCCCGAACGAGAACGTGACCGCCCACGGCCGGTCGCCGTGGGCGTGCAGCGCGCGCAGGTACTCGCAGACCCGCTCGGTCGGCTGGCCGCCGGACAGGAACGCGATGCCGGGGACCGGGGCGGGCACGGTGTCGCGCAGGACCTCGAAGGTCGTGGCCACCACCGCCGCGGTGGACGCGGGCGCGGCGGCCAGGCCCGGGGTCACGAAGTTCGGCTTGAGCACGATGCCGGTCAGGTCGACGCCGGCGGCGTCGAGCGCGGCGAACACCGACCGCAGGGCGAGCCGGGTCGCCTGGGCGGACGCGGCCAGGTCGTGCTCGCCGGTGCACAGCACCTCCGGCTCGACGATCGGCACGATGCCGTGCTCCTGGCACAGCGCGGCATAGCGCGCCAGCGCGTGCCCGTTGGCGTGCGCGGCGTAGGGCGTGATCGTCCGCACGTCGAACACCGCCCGCCACTTGGCGAAGGCGGCCCCGCGCTCGGCATAGGACGCCAGCCGGGCGCCGAGACCGTCGAGTCCCTCGGTGACCAGCGCGCCCGCTTGCCCTGGCAGGGCGGTGGTGCCGGTGTCGACCTTGATGCCGGGCAGGATGTCCAGATCGCGCGCGGCGGCGGGGAAGGCACGGCCGTCGGCGAGTTCCTGGCCGAAGGTCTCGTCGCACAGGATGATTCCGCTGACCCGATCCGCCAGTCCGTCGGTGGTCAGCAGCAGGGCGCGATAGTCGCGCCGGGCGGTCGCGCTCGCCGGGATGCCCTCCTGCTCGAGACGCGCGGACATGGTCTTGATCGACTCGTCGGCGGCGAGAATGCCGCGGCCGCCGCCGGTCAGCTGCTGGGCGACGGCGGCGAGGGTCGGGGCGGGAAGTGTCGTCATGCAGACAGCGTGCGAGCGCGGCGCTCGTCCGTCCTCACCCCTGCGGGCGAAACCGGGTGTGAACCGTCGCGTTGACAACCGCCCCGAAACTGGGAAGCCTGAGGTCATCCAGTCCGATCGCAGTGCCGCGGCACGGGAAGAAGCCGGTGATGACCTCGATCGACGACCCCACCGACGACCTGTCGGTCACCCCGCCCAAGACCTGGGCGGCCGGCGTTCCCGGGGTGGTCCACGCACTCGAGTACTCGCTGGCGCAGACCTCGGCCACGCGCACCGCGCTCACCCTGCTCAACGTCAACCAGACCGAGGGCTTCGACTGTCCGGGCTGCGCCTGGCCGGAGCCCGAGCACCGGCACAAGAACGAGTACTGCGAGAACGGCGCCAAGCACGTCAGCGACGAGGCGACCACCCGCCGGGTCACCCGCGAGTTCTTCGCCACCCACACCGTCGACGAACTCGACGCCACCTCCGACTACTGGCTCAACCAGCAGGGCAGACTGACCGAACCGATGGTCAAGCGCCCCGGCGCCGCCCACTACGAGCCCATCGGCTGGGACGCCGCCCTCGACCTGATCGCCGAGACGCTGCGCGGCCTCGCCTCGCCGAACGAGGCGCTGTTCTACACCTCGGGCAGGCTCAACAACGAGGCCGCGTTCCTGCTGCAACTGTTCGCCCGCGCCTACGGCACCAACAATCTGCCCGACTGCTCCAACATGTGCCACGAGTCCAGCGGTTCTGCGCTGAACCAGACCCTGGGCGTCGGCAAGGGCAGCGTGTCGCTGGAGGACATCTACGCCGCCGACCTGATCTTCGTCGTCGGGCAGAACCCCGGCACCAACCATCCCCGGATGCTCTCGGCGCTGGAGCGGGCCAAGCACAACGGCGCGAAGGTCGTCGCGGTCAACCCGCTGCCCGAGGCCGGGCTGATCCGGTTCAAGAACCCGCAGGTCCCGCGCGGGGTGATCGGGCGCGGCACCGCGATCGCCGATTACTTCTTGCAGATCCGACCGGGCGGTGACCTCGCGCTGTTCCAGACCCTGAACCGGCTGCTGCTCGAGGCCGAGGACGCCGCCCCCGGCACCGTCCTGGACCACGAGTTCATCCGCGAACACACCCACGGCTTCGCCGAGTTCGCCGCGCACGCCAGGGGGATCGGCTGGGACGCCGCCCTCGAAGCGACCGGCCTGACCCGCGCGGCCATCGAGGACGTGCATGCGGCTGTGCTCGGCTCGCGACGGATCATCGTGTGCTGGGCGATGGGCCTGACCCAGCACAAGCACGGGGTGCCCACGATCCGCGAGATCGTCGACTTCCTGCTGCTGCGTGGCAATCTCGGCCGCACCGGAGCGGGCGTGTGCCCGGTCCGCGGACACAGCAATGTGCAGGGCGACCGCACGATGGGCATCTGGGAACGCGTACCGCAGACCTTCCTCGACGCCCTCGGCGCCGAGTTCGGCTTCACCCCGCCGACCGCGCACGGCCTGGACTCCGTCGCCGCGATCCGCGCGATGCGCGACGGTCAGGCGAAGGTCTTCGTCGGCGTCGCGGGCAATTTCGCACGGGCGACACCGGACAGCGCGGTGACCGAGGCCGCCCTGCGGCAGTGCGCGCTCACCGTGCAGATCTCCACCAAACTCAATCGCTCGCACACGGTGTGCGGTGAGACCGCGCTGATCCTGCCGACCCTGGGCCGCAGCGATCGCGACATCCAGGCCACCGGCGAGCAGTTCGTCACGGTGGAGGACTCGATGAGCGAGGTGCACGCCTCGCGAGGTCGCCTCGACCCGGCCTCGCCGCACCTGCTCAGCGAGGTCGCCATCATCTCCCGGCTCGCCCAGCGCACCCTCGGCGCGACCCCGGCGATCCCGTGGGCGGAGTTCGAAGCCGACTACAACACCGTGCGCGACCGGATCTCGCGGGTGGTGCCCGGCTTCGAGAACTTCACCGAGCGCGTCGAGCGGCCGGGTGGACTGCGGCTGATCAACCCGGTCAACCGGGGCATCTACCGCACGGCCAGCGGCAAAGCGGAATTCACCCGCAACGAGTTCACCTTCCTCGACGTGCCGCCCGGTCACCTGCTGTTGCAGTCGCTGCGCTCGCACGACCAGTGGAACACCATCCCGTACGCGAACAACGACCGCTACCGGGGCATCCACAACGCGCGCCGGGTGGTGATGGTCAACCCGGACGATCTGGCCGAGCTCGGCCTGGCCGACCGCGACGTGGTCGATCTGGTCAGCGTCTGGACGGACGGGGTCGAGCGGCGCGCGGAGAACTTCGTCGTGGTCGCCTACCCGGCCAGCCGTGGCTCGGCGGCGGCCTACTATCCGGAGACGAACGTGCTGGTCCCGCTCGACAGCGTGGCCGACATCAGCAACACCCCTACCTCGAAGGGCATCGTGGTCCGGCTCGAACCGCGCCACAGCGCCGGGTAGGGGTGCTGGCTACACTCGCAGCTATGTCCGTGCGCACCCGTCAGCCACTCGTTCCCGGCACCCAGTCGCCGATCCGGGACGTCCCGCGTTCCATCGAGCGTCCCGAGTACGTGTGGAAGAAGACCGCCAACGAAGGGCGCGAGCCCTGGGTGCAGACCACCGAGACCATCGAGAAGATGCGGATCGCGGGCAAGATCGCCGCGCAGGCCCTCGAGGAGGCGGGCAAGGCGGTCGCGCCCGGCGTCACCACCGACGAGCTGGACCGGATCGCCCACGAGTACATGTGCGATCACGGCGCCTACCCCTCGACCCTGGGCTACAAGGGCTTCCCCAAGTCCTGCTGCACCTCGCTCAACGAGGTCATCTGCCACGGCATCCCCGACTCGACCGTCATCGAGGACGGTGACATCGTCAATATCGATGTCACCGCCTTCATCCACGGCGTGCACGGTGACACCAACAAGACCTTCCTCGCCGGCGACGTGGACGAGGAGGTGCGCCTGCTGGTCGAGCGCACCGAAGAGGCCACCAACCGGGCCATCAAGGCGGTCAAGCCAGGCCGTGCGCTCAATGTGATCGGGCGCGTCATCGAGGCCTACGCCAATCGTTTCGGCTACGGCGTCGTCCGCGACTTCACCGGCCACGGCGTCGGTCCCACCTTCCACAGCGGCCTGGTCATCCTGCACTACGACCAGCCCAGCATCGAGTCGGTCATCGAGCCCGGCATGACCTTCACCATCGAGCCGATGATCAACCTCGGCGGTATCGACTACGACATCTGGGACGACGGCTGGACCGTGGTCACCAAGGATCGCAAGTGGACCGCCCAGTTCGAGCACACCCTGGTGGTCACGGAGACGGGCGCGGAAATCCTCACGCTGCCGTGAGTCGGTCCGTGGCATGAGCGGCGATCTGCGCGGGGCGCTGCTGATCGCGGGCACGACCTCCGACGCCGGGAAAAGCGTGGTGGTCGCGGGGATCTGCCGAATGCTCGCGCGGCGTGGCGTGCGGGTGGCGCCGTTCAAGGCGCAGAACATGTCCAACAACTCCGTCGTCACCCTCGACGGCGGGGAGATCGGGCGGGCGCAGGCGTTGCAGGCGCGGGCGTGTGGGTTGGAGCCGAGCGTGCGGTTCAATCCGGTGCTGCTCAAGCCCGGCAGCGATCGGCGCTCGCAGCTCGTCGTGCGCGGCAAGGCCGTCGGGACCGTCGGCGCGCGTGACTATTTCACGCGCAGGCAGCAGCTGCGTGAGGTGGTGGCGGACGAACTCGCTTCCCTGCGTGCGGAATTCGACGTGGTGATCTGCGAGGGCGCCGGATCACCCGCCGAGATCAATCTGCGGGCCACGGATCTGGCCAATATGGGTCTGGCGCGCGCCGCCGAGCTGCCCGTGCTCGTGGTCGGTGATATCGACCGAGGGGGAGTGCTGGCACACCTGTTCGGCACCGTCGCGGTGCTGGAACCCGAAGACCAGCAGCTCATCTCGGGCTTCCTCGTCAACAAGTTCCGTGGTGACGTCGCCCTGCTCCAACCGGGCCTCGACCAGCTGACCGTCCTGACCGGCCGCCCCACCCTGGGCGTGCTGCCGTTCGCCGACGACCTCTGGCTCGACGCCGAGGACTCCCTCGGCACCGTCGCGGGTACCCCGGTCGGTCGCCCCGGCCCACCCCACGGCACCGACTGGCTCACCGTCGCCGCCGTCCGGCTGCCCCGCATCTCCAACTCCACCGACATCGAAGCCCTCGCCTGCGAGCCCGGCGTCGCCGTCCGCTGGGCCGACGGACCCGATCAGATCGCCACCGCCGATCTCGTCGTCGTGCCCGGGTCCAAGTCGACGGTTTCCGACCTGGCGTGGTTGCGCGCCAAGGGGATCGACGCGGCGCTGCACGCCCGGGCCGCCGCGGGGCGCCCGATCCTCGGGATCTGCGGCGGCTACCAGATGCTGGGGCGTCGCATCGTCGACGGCGTCGAACACGTCGGGTCCGCGGGGGATCAGGGTGCCGTCGCCGCGTCGGCTGAGGACGGGGACGCGGCGCGGCCCTGCGTGGTGGACGGGCTCGGATTGTTCGACCTCGCCATCGAATTCGCGGAGCCCAAGATCGCCCGCCAGGTCGTCGGCGAGGCGGGCGCGCTGCCGGTGCACGGCTACGAGATCCACCACGGCCGCGTCCGGCACAGCGCCGACGCGCCCTGGCTCACCATCGACGGAGCTCCCGAAGGCAGTGTGCGGGCATCGATCTGGGGCACCCACGTGCACGGCCTCCTCGAATCCGACGAGTTCCGCCGCGCCTGGCTGACCGAGGTCGCCCGGCACGCGGGGCGCACCGGATTCCGCGTCGCCCCGGACACCTCGGTGGCGGCCACCCGCACCGCGCAGCTCGACCTGCTGGCCGACCTGGTCGAGCGGCACGTCGACCTGGCCGCCCTCGACGCCCTGATCAGCCGCGGCGCACCACGGGAGCTACCGGTCGTCCACAGCGAACTCGACCGCCCCACCGTCGGCTGAACGCTCAGCTCTCGCCGGGGGTGTTCGGCTTCGAAACATCGGCACCGGCAGGGGAATCGGCTCCGTCGGCCGCCGCGGTGACAGCAGGTCTCGCCCGCGCCGGCGCGGAGGCCGCGAGGCCGAACACCAGGGCGGGCCCGCCGAGGACGAGGACGCCGAGCAGCCAGATGAAATCGGTGGCCGCGGCCCTGGCCGAGCGATAGGCGAAGCTGTCCACGCCGATATCGATGAGGACCATCCGGGCGCTGACGGTGTCACCTGATCGCACATCGAACAGGCGCACGGCGCTGCCGTCCTCGACGTTCGTGCCGATGCCGGCCCGACTGCGGCCGCCCATCAGCCCGCGCGAGCTCTCGTCGACGTGGACGGTGACCTCGCGACCGAACCCCAACAGGTAGGCGGTGGCGTTGATCGGCTGGGTGATCCCGAACAGTGCGCCCGCGCCGAAGAAGAGGGCGCCGACAGCGCACAGCACACGCTGGATGATTCGCTTCACAAGCCCCCCGTGAACGCCGATCGATCGGTTCGGCCGTCATCGTACGGCGTGCCCGGCGCCGCCGGGAGGGGAACTCCGCACACCTCCTCGCTCCGGTACGTGGCTCGTACCGCACCCGTCGCCCGCTGTGCGGCCGCTCTCCTCACAGCCGCGACCGGCCCGCTGTGACAGGTCTGGCAATTCGGGCCCTCCGGATTGGGAAAGCCCAGGACACGGGCAAAAACAGACCGGCCGGGCGGAGCGCAACACGCTGCCGTGTTCAACCGGGCCGTGTACCGTACACCGGCATGAAATCTCGGCGGATCACGGTCGGTGACCGGGCCTGGACAGTGCGGGTCGACGGCCCACAATCGCGGCACAATGTGCTGTTGCTTCCCGATGCGGACGATCCGGCCGACGTGTTCGACACCGTGTGCGCGCGGCTGCACGAATCCGATCTGCAGACCGTCGTGCTGGAGTCCGTCGAGGGGCTCGAGCCCCCGGCCGTCCACGCGATTCTCGACGAACTCGAGCTGCCGTATGTGAACGTCGCGGGACGCGGTGCGGGCGCGGCGCTGGCCTGGCGGCTGTGCGCGGGCCGGTTCGGGCGGTTCATGAGCCTGGTGGTCGCCGATCACGGCCATCCGGCGGTGCCCGACGCCGACGGCACGGCTCCCGACGCGTCCTGTCCGCCGCTGGAGCTGCCGGTGACCATGCTGGTCACCAAGAGCCTGCCGCGTGCCGTGGCCGATGCCTCCGGCCGCTACGTCTACGGCGAGTTCCGGGTGGTCCCGGTCGAGGTCGACAACATCGCCACCGAGGGCGCCCACGAACTGGCCACCGAGATCGTCCTGCGGACCAGCCTCTGGTGAGCGGCGGCCGGGACCTCGCGGTCCCGGCACGCCACCCGGCTCAGTTCTTGCGGTAGGCCGCCAGCCAGTCCAGCCAGCTGTCAGTCTCGGCGAAAGCGTTGGCGCGCACCGCTTCCGAGGACAGGAACACATCGTGGCGGGCGCCGTCGATCGGCACGATCGTGGTGCGCTCGCCCAGGCAGCCCGCCCAGCGCTGGATCTGCTTGACGTCGAGCACGGCGTCGGCGACATCGACGGCGGGGCTGTGGGCCCGCGCGAATCTGGTCAGCCGCGAGCGCAGGATGAGCGCGGGCACCCCGATCGCCAGTCCCTGGTGCAGGCGGGCCTGTCCGCGCCGGATGGCGCGCAGCCAGCCCAGCCGCACCGGCTCGCCGCTGAGCGGCTTCCAGTCCAGGTTGTAGTCCCACTCGCCCTTGCGGCTGTGGTGCAGGCTGTCGCCGTAGGCGGTGCTGACGCCCACGGCGGGCAGCTGCGCGAACGCCCTGACCTTGCCGACGGCGTTGATGATCGGCGTGCCGACGGTGCGGTAGTACGCGGGCCCCTGCAGGTCGAACCACGGGCTGTTGAGCACGACGCCGACCACGCCTGCCGCGGCGCTGCCGCCGGCGGCCTCGAGCCGGTCCAGCCACAGCGGTGCCACCAGTCCGCCGGTGGAGTGCGCGACGATCAGGACGTCGTTGCCGGTCTCCGCGCGCGCGATCCGCAGCGCCTCGTTCAGCTCGGCGTCGTAGAGCGCCAGGTCGCTGACGAAGTGCGCGCTCTGTCCGGCCCGCCGCGAACGACCGCATTTACGCAGGTCGAGGGCGTAGAACCGGTGCCCGCGGGCCGCGAAGTGCTCGGCCACGTGCTCCTGGAAGAAGTAGTCGGTGAACCCGTGCAGATAGAGCACGGTCGGCTCGGTGGCCGGTGCGGCGGCGTCGGGCAGATAGCGCACGAGCGTGGCCACCACCTCGCCCTCACCGTCGGGATCGGGGCCCAGCGGCAGGGTGCGCTGCTGGTAGCCGGTGCCGAGGACATCGGATTGCCACTGCTCATCGGTCCGATCGGCGGTGCCGGCGGGATCGAGTGAGGTTTCGTTCGTCACACCGCTCAATCTATCGCGCGGTCAGCGCGACGTGCAGTGTTGGTTTAGATCACATTCGGTAGGTCGGTTGCGGTACTACGAACGGCTGAGGTGCACAATTGGCTTCAGGTGAACGACGGGTAACCTACTCCCCGGCGATTCACCGCGAGTCGCACCAAACCACGAAGCGCCCGCGCCCAAGCGAACTCACCCCGGTGGGTAGCTGAGAAGGACAAGGAAGTCGAAGTACCCGTGTCGAACGCTGCGAAGACTGAAAAGACCGATGTAGTTCTCATCGGCGCAGGCATCATGAGTGCCACGCTGGGCGCGCTGCTGCGGCAGCTGCAGCCGGAGTGGACCATCTCGGTGTTCGAGCGGCTCGACGCCGCCGCCGCGGAGAGCAGCGATCCGTGGAACAACGCGGGCACCGGGCACTCGGCGCTGTGCGAGCTCAACTACAGCCCGCAGAACGCCGACGGCTCGGTCGACATCGGCAAGGCCGTCGACATCAACGAGCGCTTCCAGGTCTCCCGGCAGTTCTGGGCCTCGGCCGTCGACACCGGCGTCCTCGACGACCCGTCCGGGTTCATCAACCCTATTCCGCACGTCAGCTTCGTGCACGGCGCCGACAACGTCGACTACCTGCGCAAGCGCTACGAGGCGCTGGCGCCGCACCCGCTGTTCCGCGGCATGGAGTACATCGACAGCCCCGACGAGTTCGCCGCGCGCCTGCCGCTGATGGCCAAGGGCCGTGACTTCGCCGACCCGATCGCGCTGAACTGGACCGACGGCGGCACCGACATCGACTTCGGCGCGCTCACCAAGCAGCTGCTGGCCTACATCGGCAAGTCCGGCGGCGAGATCGCCTTCGGCACCGAGGTCCGCGACCTCGCCAAGCAGTCCGACGGCAGCTGGAACGTCACCGTCCGCAACCTGCGCACCTTCCGCAGCCGCACCGTCAACGCGAAGTTCGTCTTCGTCGGCGCCGGTGGTGGCGCGCTGCCGCTGCTGCAGAAGTCCGGCATCAAGGAGGCCAAGGGCTTCGGCGGCTTCCCGATCAGCGGTCAGTTCCTGCGCTCGACCAACCCGGAGCTGATCGCCGCGCACGAGGCCAAGGTCTACGGCAAGGCCGCCGTCGGCGCGCCGCCGATGTCGGTGCCGCACCTGGACACCCGCGTCATCAACGGCCGCAAGGGCCTGCTGTTCGGCCCCTATGCCGGCTGGACCCCGAAGTTCCTCAAGGACGGCTCCAACACCGACCTGTTCAAGTCGATCAAGCCGAACAACATCGGTTCGCTCGTCGGCGTCGGTCTCACCGAGATGGGCCTGACCAAGTACCTGATCAGCGAGCTGCTCAAGTCGCAGAACGGCAAGATCGGTGTGCTCGAGGAGTTCCTGCCGCGTGCCGAGGGCCGCGACTGGGAGCTGATCACCGCCGGTCAGCGCGTGCAGGTCATCCGGAAGAAGGGTGCGGGCGGTGTGCTCGAGTTCGGCACCGCGGTCATCTCCGCCGAGGACGGCACCATCGCCGGCCTGCTCGGTGCCTCGCCGGGCGCCTCGACCTGTGTCACCGCGATGCTCGACGTCATGCAGCGCTGCTTCCCGCGCGAGTACGCCGACTGGACCCCGCAGCTGAAGCAGATGATCCCCTCGCTGGGCCAGAAGCTGTCGGAGAACCAGGCCCTGTTCCAGGAAGTCTGGGACTGGACCAACAAGTCGCTGAAGCTGGACGCCAACAACACGCCCGCGCAGCCGGAGGCGGCCACCTACGCGCAGGTGTGATAGCAAGACGCGATGATGTCAACGGTCGCATTGAGACGGGCGTGGGCGGCGGATCTGGACCCCGCCACCCTGTACCGGTTGTTGAAACTGCGCGTCGAGGTATTCGTCGTCGAGCAGGCCTGCGCCTATCCCGAGCTGGACGGGCGTGACCTGCTGCCGGAGACCCGGCACCTGTGGCTCGACGACGAGGGCGAGGTCATCGCCACGCTGCGGCTGCTCGAAGAGCACGAGGACGGGGTGACCAGCTTCCGGCTCGGTCGGCTGTGCACGGCCGTGCCCGCCCGTGGGCACGGCTACACCACCCGGTTGCTGCAGGCGGCGCTGGCCGAGACCGGTTCGGCCACCGTCCGTCTGAACGCGCAGTCCTACCTGGTCGACATGTACGCCAAGTACGGCTTCGTTCCCGACGGCGAGGAATTCCTCGACGACGGCATCCCGCACGTCCCGATGCGTCGGGGCTGACAGTCCACTCGCGAGGTCCCCGGCACGGTGCCGGGGACCTCGCGTCTTTCCGGCGCCGACGCCCGGGGTCCGGTCGTGATCATGGCGCGAATACAGTGGGGGCGTGCCTGGTTTTGCTGATGTCGCCGCTGGTCCGCACACCGCCGCTCGCTCGGCGGGTGAGGCGGGCTTCCCGTTCTCGGCGGTCGTCGGCCAGGAGCGCCTGCAGCTGGCATTGATCTTGTCGGCGGTGCACCCCGGGATCGGCGGCGTGCTGGTGCGGGGCGAGAAGGGCACCGCGAAGTCGACGGTGGTGCGCGCGCTGGCCGAGTTGCTGCCGCCGGTCGTCGACGAGAGCGGCGCGCGGCCCGCCCGGCTCGTGGAACTGCCGGTGGGCGCCACCGAGGACCGTGTCGTCGGGTCGATCGACCTCGAACGGGTCCTGCGCGACGGTGAGCAGGCGTTCCGGCCCGGTCTGCTGGCCGCGGCCCACCACGGCGTGCTCTACGTCGACGAGGTGAACCTGCTGCACGATCACCTGGTCGACGTGCTGCTCGACGCGGCGGCCATGGGCCGGGTCCACGTCGAGCGCGACGGTGTCTCGCATTCGCATCCGGCGCGATTCGTGCTGGTGGGCACCATGAACCCCGAGGAGGGCGAACTCCGGCCCCAGCTGCTGGACCGGTTCGGCCTCACCGTCGACGTGGCCGCCTCCCGCGTGGTGGACACCCGGATGGCGGTGGTGCGCAGGCGCCTGGACTACGAGGCCGACCCCGCCGGCTTCGCCGCCCGCTACGCCGACGCCGATGCCGTTGTCGCCGAACGGATTCTGACCGCGCGCGACCGGCTGCCCGGCGTGACCCTCGACAACGCCGAACTGCGGCGGATCGCGGCGCTGTGCGCGGCGTTCGACGTCGACGGGATGCGCGCCGATCTGGTCGTCGCCCGGACCGCCACCGCGCACGCCGCATGGTGCGGCCGCGACCGGGTCACCGCAGACGATGTGCGGATCGCCGCCGAGCTGGCCCTGCCGCACCGGCGCAGGCGCGATCCGTTCGACGAGCCGGGGATCAGCGAGGAGCAGCTGGACGAGGCGATGCGGTCGGCCGCCGACGAGGTCGACAAGGCCTCGGCCACCGAGGAATTCGACGACGATCCGCGAGGCGAGACGCCCGGCGACGATCGCGACGGCGACGCGTCCGGCAGCTCGGGACCGCGCGCGGTCGACGACGGTGCCGACCGAGGCCCTGCCGACGAGGGGCCCCAGGGCCCCGAGGACGGGGGACCGGCCGACCCGGGTCCCGACGACGGCGGACCCGACGATCAGGGTCCCGACGACGGTGGTCCCGACGGCCCCGACGACAACCCGGGCGGCGGCCCCCACGGCGGCGGATCCCGGCCCGCGGCCGACAGCGTCTCCGGCACACCGGGTTCCGTCTCGAAGCCCGCACCGCGCTGGGAGGTTCCCGGCATCGGCGAAGGCGCGCCGGGCCGCCGGTCCCGCGCCCGGACCCGCACCGGCCGCATGGTGCGCCCCAGCACCGACACCTCGACCGGGCTGCACCTGCTGGGCACCGTCTTCGCGGCCGCGCCTCGGCAATTCGAGCGCGGCCGGTTCAGCGGTCCGCTGGCGCTGGCCGCCGAGGACCTGCGTGGCGCGTATCGCGAAGGGCGCGAAGGGAATCTGGTGGTGTTCGTCGTCGACGCGTCCGGGTCGATGGCGGCGCGCGACCGGCTCACCGCCGTCACCGGCGCCATCGTCACCCTGCTGCGCGACGCCTACCAGCGCCGCGACAAGGTGGCCGTGATCAGCGTGCGCGGCAGCGCGGCCGAACTGGTCCTCCCGCCGACCTCCTCGGTCGACATCGCCGTGCGCCGCCTGGCCGGTCTGCGCACCGGTGGCAAGACCCCGCTCGCGGCGGGCCTGCTGAAGGCGCGCGAGGTGATCGCCCGCGAACACGTCCGCGACCCGCGCCGCCGCCCGATGCTGGTACTGCTGACCGACGGCCGCGCCACCGGTGGTGTCGATCCGCTGCCCCGCGCCCGCGCCACCGCGCGTCTGCTGGCCGGGGAGGGACACACCGCGATGGTCATCGACTGTGAGCGCGGCATGATCCGGCTCGGCCTCGCCGCCGAGCTGGCCCGTGACCTGCGGGCCCGCTACCTGCGCCTGGACGAACTCACCGGCGACAGTGTCGCCGATGTCGTCCGGGCGACCGGCGCTCGCGCCGCCTGACCCGAGCGCCCGCACCCGGCGACCTGGGCGATCGACGGGGCGGCATCGGCCTGTCGCGCGTCGCCGCCGAGGACGTTCCCCGACGGTAGTGGGAGGGTCAGGCGGCCGGAGGACGCCCTGATAGAAATGGTGAGCGACAGTCGCGCGACCGGTCGACCGGTGCGCCGTCGGGTGCTCGAGGCACTGGCGCGGTCGTCCATCGACAGTGCGGTCCACCCGGGCCGCGGACCGGCGCGTCGGTGCCGAGAAGGAGGAGTCTTCGTGCCCAAGGGTGTTCCGGAAGTCGTGCCGGAGGACGGCCTCACGACACGGCAGCGGCGCAACCAGCCGGTGCTGGCCGTCCACACGGGCCCGGGCAAGGGCAAGTCCACCGCCGCCTTCGGGATGGCGTTGCGGGCCTGGAACCAGGGCTTCGACGTGGCCGTGTTCCAGTTCGTCAAGAGCGCCAAGTGGAAGGTCGGCGAGGAAGCCGCGTTCCGCACGCTCGGCGAGGTGCACGAGCGGACCGGTGCCGGTGGCGCGGTCGAGTGGCACAAGATGGGCGAGGGCTGGTCGTGGACCCGCAAGCACGGCACCGAGGAAGATCACGCCGCCGCCGCGCTGTCGGGCTGGCAGGAGATCTCGCGACGGCTCGCCGCCGAACAGCACCGCTTCTACGTACTCGACGAGTTCACCTACCCGCTCAAGTGGGGGTGGGTCGATGTCGACGAGGTCGTCGAGACGCTGACCAGCCGCCCCGGTAACCAGCACGTCGTCATCACCGGCCGCGACGCGCCGCAGGCCTTGATCGACGCCGCCGATCTGGTCACCGAGATGACCAAGGTGAAGCACCCGATGGACGCGGGCCGCAAAGGCCAGCGCGGGATCGAATGGTGACCGTCACCGTGACGGACGCGCCCCTGTCCGTCGCCCCCGCCCGGACCGGCGACGCGACGATGCCGAGCACGGGTTCCGGCCCGCGCGGCGTCGCGGTGAGCTGGTTCGGTTGCGGTCCTCGGTGCGGTGACGGCACGGGCGAGGTGCGGCGATGAGCGCGCCGGCCGTGGTGATCGCCGCCCCGGCATCCGGCAGCGGCAAGACGACTCTGGCCACCGGCCTGATCGGCGCGCTGCGCCGGGCGGGTCATCGGGTGGCGCCGTTCAAGGTCGGCCCCGATTACATCGACCCCGGCTATCACGGTCTCGCGGCCGGGCGGCCCGGCCGCAATCTGGATCCTGTTCTGGTGGGCGAGGATCGGGTGGTGCCGCTGTATCGGCACGGCGCGCACGGCTGCGATATCGCCGTCGTCGAAGGCGTGATGGGCCTGTTCGACGGTCGCATCGACGAGAACCGGACCGAGGCGGTCGCCGAAGGCTCCACCGCGCAGGTCGCGAGCCTGCTCGGGGCGCCGGTGGTGCTGGTCGTCGACGCGCGCGGACACTCCCAGAGCCTGGCCGCGCTGCTGCACGGCTTCGCCACCTACGACTCTTCGGTCCGGCTGGGCGGGGTGATCCTCAACCGGGTCGGCAGCGAACGCCATGAGCAGGTGCTGCGCGCGGCGTGCGATCGCGTCGGCGTCCCGGTCCTCGGCGCGCTGCCGCGCATGGCCGAATTGGAAGTTCCCTCACGGCATCTGGGGCTGATTCCCGCCGTCGAGCACGGCACCGCCGCCACCGCAGCGGTCGACGCGATGACCGAACTCGTCGCGGCCCACATCGATCTCGCGGCGATCGTCGACCTCGCGGGCGGGTCGGTCCGAGGTCCGGCTTGGGACCCCGCGAGGGAACTGACCGCGGGCAGCGAAGCGCGGACAGGACCGACCGACGCGATCGTCGGCACCACCGGCAGCGGTCCGCTGATCGCGATGGCCGGGGGACCGGCGTTCACCTTCGGCTACGCCGAACATCGCGAGCTGCTGCTCGCGGCAGGCGCCCAGGTGGTCGTCTTCGATCCGCTGACCGACGAACTCCCCTCCGGTACAGCGGGATTGGTGCTGCCCGGGGGTTTTCCCGAGGAGCATGCGGGCGCCCTGTCGGCCAACGAGAAGTTACGTGCGGCGATCGCCGAAGGCGCTGCCCGCGACCTGCCGATCCACGCCGAATGCGCGGGCCTGCTCTACCTCACCCGCTCCCTCGACGGCCATCCGATGGCCGGCGTCATCGACGCCGACGCCGAATTCGGCCCCCGCCTGACCCTCGGCTACCGCGACGCCGTCGCCCTGCACGACTCCACTCTCTGGCAGGCAGGCACCCGCGTCCGTGGCCACGAATTCCACCGCACTCGTCTCACCCGGGTCGGCCCGGAGAACGCCGCCTGGGGCTGGCGCACCACGGCTTCGGTCACCGAGGGCGCGGTGATCCGGCAGGTCCACGCCTCGTACCTGCACACCCACCCCGCCGGAAACCCGGCCGCCATCACCCGATTCGTCGCTGCCGCACGTCGATTCGATCGATGACGGCGAAGCGATGGACAGCGCCGACGCGATGATCGAGCGGACGGCGGGCAGGGGCGCGGTGATCGTCGGGCTCGGCGTCCGACCTGGTACCGACGCGGAAAAGATCACTCGTGCGGTCGAATCGGTCGTCGCGGGGTCCGCCGCCGTGACCTGCCTGGCGACGATCGACCGTCGCGCGGCCGATCCCGGGGTCCGCGCGGCCGCGGCGGCGCTCGGTGTGCCGGTGGTCGCGTTCGGCGCCGAGCAGCTGGCCGAGGTCGAGACGCCGACTCGCTCCACTCGGACGGCGCGGGCCGTCGGCACGGCCTCGGTCGCGGAGGCGGCGGCATTGCTCGCGGGCAGGGGCGAACTGTTGTGCGGGCGAACCGTTGTGGACGGCGTCGTAGTCGCCGTCGCGACGGTGGGGGCGAGCGACTCGGATTAATTCGCTGGGCAAGATCACCTCCGCCCCGTACCGTCATCTCCAGCAGCAGCACGGCGGACCGGATCCGGTCGGTTACCTTCAGATGGGGATGTCGCGGGTTCGAATCCCGTCCACCACCGCGCGGTGGTGGTAGCTCAGTTCGGTAGAGCGCCTTCCGGTCGGGACACACACGTCCGCTGTGCGGCTGCGGTGCACAGGAGCAGGACGGACCGGATTCGGTCGGTTATCTGGCGAGGACTCACAGTCCAGCAGGTTCGAGCCCTGCGGCGGAAAGCGATTTCCGTTTCCCGGCCGAGACACCCATGTCCGTCCGCTCCGCGCATCGTCACACGCCCCGGTGGGTCCCGGGGCCGAAACCGCAACGCCGGTCGCTGTATCGGAGGGGGAACGATGAACATTCTGTCGCGATTTTCGCGTCGCAGCACGCCGCAGACCAGTCCTGCCGATGCCCGGCAGGTCGTCAACGCCGCGGGCGGCTACGTCTTCGAGATCACCCCGCAGGCCCGGGTGCGCCGATTCCTCACCCTCGGAACGGAATCCGGAACCTACTACGTCAGCGCCGCCGCGCTGACCGCCGACAATGCCGAGTTCATCGCCGCGTACGCCGCCGAGCACACCGCCGACCTGGTGCGTGAGATCGTCGAGATCTCCACCGGCGGGCGTGCCCCGCGACCGAACCCGGCCCTGTTCGCGTTGGCGGCCGCCGCCGCGCTCGGTGATGTCGACGGTCGCCGGGCCGCGCTCGCGGCGCTGCCGCTGGTCGCGCGCACCGGCACCCATCTGTTCCTGTTCGCCGGCTACGCCGAGCAGTTCCGCGGCTGGGGTCGCGGCCTGTCCCGCGCGGTCGCGAACTGGTACCTGGACAAGCCGGTCGGTGACCTGGCGTTTCAGGTCGTGAAGTACCGGCAGCGTGAAGGCTGGTCGCACCGCGACCTGCTGCGCCTGTCGCACCCGGCGACCACCGAGGACGAGCGGCGCAGGCTGTTCGACTGGATCTGTGGCCGCACCCCGGACCTCGACGGCCTCGACCTGGTCGACGGTTTCCAGCGCGCGCAGTCCGCACCGGTCGAGCAGGTACCCGAGCTGGTCCGTGCGTACCGGCTGAGCTGGGAGATGCTGCCCGACGCCGCGCTGAACACACCCGAGGTGTGGGAGGCGTTGCTGGACAACGGCATTCCGCAGACGGCGCTGCTGCGTCAGCTGCCGCGCCTGACCCGGCTCGGCCTGCTGGCTCCGCTCGGTCCGCGCACCGCGGCGATCTGCGCGCAGCTCGGCGACCCGGAGCGGCTGCGCAAGGCACGCGTGCACCCGGTCGCGGTGCTGATCGCGCTGCGCACCTACGCGTCCGGGCGTTCGGCACGTGGCGCCGGTACCTGGACGCCGTCGGCACCGGTGGTGGACGCGCTCGACGCGGCCTTCTACGCGGCGTTCGAGACGGTGCGCCCGACCGGTCTGCGGCACCTGCTGGCGCTGGACGTGTCCGGGTCGATGACGTCGCCGATCGCCGGGCTACCGCTCTCGGCGCGCGAGGCCTCGGCCGCGCTCGCCCTGGTCACGGCCCGGACCGAGGAGCGGCACCAGATCGTCGGGTTCACCGCGACGGGCACCCGCTGGCAGGGGGCACGCAACCTGTCCCCGCTGGCCATCTCGCCGCGGCAGCGCCTCGACGACGCCGTGCGCGCGGTGTCGGGTCTGCCCTTCGGCGGGACCGACTGCTCGATGCCGATCCTGCACGCGCTGGAGCAGGGCATCGAGGTGGACGTGTTCTCGGTGTACACCGACAACGAGACGTGGGCGGGCTCGGTGCACCCGCACCAGGCGCTGGCCCGCTACCGCCGCGAGGTGAACCCGCGGGCCAAGCTCGTGGTGGTCGGCATGACCGCGACGAGGTTCAGCATCGCCGATCCCGACGACGCGGGCATGCTCGACGTCGCGGGCTTCGACGCCGCCGTGCCGTCGCTGCTGGCCGACTTCGCCACGGCCGCCTAGGAAATCGCCGGCCGCCGCGACCTCGTTGTCGCGGCGGCGGCTTTCCTCTCGCGAGGTCGGGTCGTCAGGGGGCGACCGAGGACCAATCCGCGAAACCGGTGGGGTCGTGGCGGCCCATCGAGGCGTGCTCGAACAGGCCCCAGCCCTCGGCGTCGCCGCAGCGGGCGTAGCCGATGTGGTCGATCACGCCGTAGGGGGTGCGGGCGATGATCGCCGGGTCGGTGAGGTCGTAGGAACTCGACAGCGACCAGTCCCGGCCCATCCAGCGGCCGTGGGTCCAGTCGGGGTCGGGGCCGTAACCGCAGCCGACGTGCAGGGCAATACCGGGCCGGGACTCGATCTCGACCTCGAGCGGCTTGCCGTCGGGGGTGGTCATGTCCAGGCGCACCGACTTCGGGTGCCGGGTGCCCGGCTCGTAGGTCCAGTGCATCCGCGGCCAGCCCAGCTGTTCCTTGCGGCCGTCGTGCCAGATCCGGACCGCGTTGTTGAGCGTGCGGGTGCCGTCGGGCTCTTCCTGCACGATCACCACGATGGCGAACTCGTCGAAGCGCAGCGGCGCGTACAACCACCAGAACCCGCCCGCGCCCTCGGCCGCGGCGCGCCCTGGCGGCTCCGGCTCGCCCGAGGGCCGGATGCCCCAGGAGCGGTCGCGACTGCCGGTCCACGCCGCCGGGTCGACGGTGATGTCGCGCCCGTCGACGGCGAGCGTGCCCGCCCAGGAACCCAGCTGGGCGAACCGGGAGGCCTCGATGATCGGCCGGGTGCCGGACAGGATCAGGTGCGGCTGCTCCTGCACGGCCGGGTGCGCGCCGGTCCAGGTGAGGTCGAAGCCGAGGTCCTCGTGCTCGCACACCACCCGCAACTGCCGCAGCGGCTCGATCACCTCGATCCGGTAGCCGCCCACCGCCGTGGTCAGATCGCGCGAGGTGAGCGCGTCGGAGAAGCGCACGCTGCGCTGGGTGTCACCGTGGCGCACCGTCGCGAACGCGTCGACCACACCGAGGTTCGGGTAGACGCCGAACCCGGTGATCAGCATCGCGTCGCCGGCGGGGTCGAAGGCGTTGAAGTAGTAGCGGTCGTAGAAGTTGCGGTCGCTGGTGGCCACCCTGGCCAGCGACAGCGGGGTCTGGTGGACCGGGTATTCGTCCAGGGGGACGGGCATGATCGCGTTCATGGTCGTGTCTCCTTCTCAGTCCCACTCGTAGGTGCCGTCGAGCAGAGCCTCGAGGCTGAGCCGGTGCATCACGTAGTCGTCGAGCTCGGCGGGCACGGTGTCCTCACCGAAGTGGATCATCCGCCGCTTGATCCGGGCCATCACGATCGCGTGCCGCAGCGCGGCGTAGATGATGTAGAAGTCCAGATCGCGGACCGTATGTCCGGTCAGCTCTTCGTATTTCGCGACCACCGCGTCCTTGCGCAGGAAATCGGGCAGGCCGGGCTGATCGAAGCGGGTGGCGATGTCCTGGAAGAAGCGGTGGATGAAGATCACCCAGCCCAGGTCGAGTTCGCGCGGGCCGAACGTGGCCATCTCCCAGTCCAGCACCGCGGCGGGGGTGAACCCGTCGAACAGGATGTTGCCGGGGCGGGCGTCGCCCCAGTTCAGCACCTCGGGGCCGGTCTCGGCGGGCCAGTTGGCCTCGAGCCACTCGAAGGTCCGCTCGATCAGCGGGATCTCGACGCCGTCGTCGGTCAGCGCCCACCGGTACCAGGCGCGCTGGGCCTCGAAGTGCCTGCGCAGCGCCGGACCCTCGCCGTCGAGGCGCGGGAAGCGACGGGCGATGTCGTCGATGGCGTGGATGCGGGCGATCACGTCGACGGTCGCGTCGGCGATCCGCGCGCGTTCCTCCACAGTCGCGTCGAACACCCAGCCGAAGAAGACGTACGGCGGGTTGTCCGCGGGCGCGCGTCCGTCGACCTTCTCCATCACCAGGAACGGCGAACCGAACACCGATTCGTCGAGTTCGAGCCAGCGCAGCACCGGCACGGCGACGTCCGAGGCCGCGCCGACGCCCGCCATCACCTCGTACTGCATCGGCAGGTCATAGGAATCGAAGACCGGGAAGGAGCCGTCCTCGGGAGCCATCCGCAGCACGAACGAGCCGCTCTCGACGACCCCGCCGACCGACCATTCGGCGTCGAACAGGATGGTCGTGCTCGACATGCCGCCGGTGGCGGGCTTACTCGGATTGCCGACCTTCGGCGGTACGTCGGAGCCGACCTTGCCGGCCAGCCACTGCGACAACTGCTCGGCGAGCTCGTCGAGGTCGCGCTCGGTGACCGTGAGCGACTGTTGCGCGGTGGGATCCGGATCGTCGGACATCTATGAGTACCCCTGTCGGCGAGATGGAACACGTTCGATACCGGCGTACCGGACGGCCGACGGGAATGTAAGCCGTCAGTCGGTGAGTGAGATTCAGGGTTGACACGGTAAAGATGGGGGTTTTCCCGGACGCGCTCGTCCACGACACCAGTTAGCTTCGGTAGCAATCGAACTCGACGAGGAGGCAACGGTGACCGCCGTGACCACGCAGTGCGCCCACGACGCGATCGCGAGCCCGCCGCCACCGCCGCCGATCTGGCATCCGGTGACGCGGCTCGCCTTCCGGTTCAGCGTCGCCTATCTGGGTCTGTTCTGCCTGTGGATGGCGCAGATCACCTTCGTCTTCCTCGGGGTGTTCGCGCTGCACCTGCCCGAGGACGCCGTCGCCTGGCAGATGCTCTCACTGGCCCCGGTGAGCCGCTGGATCGGCGAGCACGTGTTCGGGGTCGAGGCGGAGCTGGTCATGAACGGCAGCGGCGACCAGGCCGCGATCTGGATCCAGTGCGGGCTGGTGCTGGTGGCCGCGATCCTGGTCACGGTGGTCTGGTCGGTGCTCGACCGGCGCAGGCGCGCCTATCCGCGGATGGCGAGCTGGTTCCTCACCCTGCTGCGGCTGTGCGTCGGCGGGCAGATGCTGTTCTACGGGTTCGCCAAGCTCATCCCGACCCAGATGCCCGAGCCCGCGCTCACCACCTTGCTCACCCGCGTCGGTGACCTGAGCCCGATGTCGATGCTGTGGACCCAGGTCGGCTCGTCCCCGGCCTACGAGATATCGCTGGGTGCGGCCGAGGTGCTCGCCGGGTTGCTGCTGTTCTGGCCGCGCACGGCCACCCTCGGCGCGATGCTCAGCGTGATCAGCATGGCGCAGGTGTTCCTGCTGAACCTCACCTTCGACGTGCCGGTGAAGATGCTGTCCGGGCATCTGCTGCTGATGAGCCTGGTGCTGCTGGCGCCGCAGGCCCGGCGACTGGCGAATGTGCTCGTGCTGGAACGTGATTCGGGACCTCTCGGACAGCCGCCGCTGTTCGGCTCGGCGCGGGCGAACCGGTGGGCGAGCGTCGTGCAGATCGCGACGGGCCTGTGGATCGTCGCCGGCTGCCTCTACCTCGGGGAGAAGTCCTGGGACGAATACGGCGGTGGCGCACCGAAACCCGAGCTCTACGGGATCTGGGACGTCACCGAGTTCACCGCCGAGGCGACCCCGGTGCCGCCGCTGACCGCCGATCCGGTGCGCTGGCAGCGCTTGATCGTCGACGCGGGCTCGGCGGGCTATCAGCGGATGGACGACTCGATCGTGCCGGTGGTCGCCGCTTTCGACCCCGAGGCGCACACGATGACCCTCACCGCCGCGCCGTCGGCACCGGGCGAAACGCCCACGGCGGTCACCACCTTCACGGTCGACCGGCCCGCCGACGACCGGCTGACGCTGCGCGGCGAGCTCGACGGCAAGCCGGTGACGGTCACCCTCACCCGGCTGGATCTCGACAGCTTCCCGTTGCGCGGCACCGACTTCCGCTGGGTGCAGAACAACCCGTATGTCGGCGGCTGAGATCAGCCGGTGAAAGTGCCGGTCTGATTGCGCCAGTGCGGTGACGGCGCGAACAGCGCGCCGGAGCCGGAGACGAAGGCCGCCGCGGCGCGGGCATCGCCGCGCAGCCGCGCGGCCAGCCACGCCGTCGGATAGCCGAGGAAGCCGTACACGCCGGTGCCACAGGCGAGCTGGTTGTCCGCGCAGCCGGGATCGCCCTGGATATCGTTGTGGTCGGCGCCCTCGAGCGTCGCCCACACCTTCGGCACGGTGAGCGCGTCGTAGTAGGCGCGGTGGGACTGGACGCCGACGACCTCGACCGGCAGCGACTGCTCCGACGGGGAGATCAGGGTGTCGGCCGAGCCGTTGATCAGGAACACCGAGCCGGTATCGATCGCGGCCGGATCGGTGCAGCTGAGGGCATCCGAGCACAGGCCGGTGCGGGGCAGTTCGACGGTGATCGCGGTGCGGATCGCCCCACCGGCGCGCCGCATCGCGTTGAGGGCACCGGACGCGCCCTGGGAATGACCCACCACGCCCACCGCCGTGTGGTCGAGCCGCCCGGCGAAAACGCTGGTCGGATCGGCGGATTCGGCGATCAGGCGGTCGAGTGAGGCGAGGATGTCGATACCGGAACCGGTGTACTGGTTCTGCGTGGCGATCACCACGAATCCCCACGACGCGAAGTGCCGCAGCAGATGCCGGTACTGGGTGGGCACCGCCTGCGTGCCGTCACCGAACAGCACGATCGGATGGCCGGTGCCGAGCTCGCTCGGATACCACAGGTCGAACGCGGCACCGGTGGTGTCGCAACACAGTTCGCCGATCCGCTCGGTCACGGCGAACGGGCCCGGCGCGGCGTAGTGCGCTTCGACACCGGCCGCGGGCTCGTAGGTCGGGGCGGCGACGGCGGGCCCCGGCCCTGCCAGCAGAAGGGCGGCGATGATCGGGACGAGGCGGGACCAGGCGGGCATGGGTCGCGAGTGTACGGGGCGCACCGGTCAGGTCAGTGTGATGGCGTCCAGGCGCACGCGCAGGAAGTCGGCCCGGCGCAGACTCTCGTCCACCTCGCGCCGCACCGCGGCGGCCGCGGCACCGCCGGTGCGCCAGCGGGCCAGATCGACCGAGGCGATGGCGCCGCTCATGCCGGCGTCTCCCTGGTCGGTGCGTCGGCGCCGCCGATGTCCTCGAACCACAGGTCGGGGCGGTCGGCGATGAACTCGGTCATCAGCGCCACACACCGCGGATCGTCGAGGACGAGCACCCGTACCCCGTGGTCGGCGAGCCAGTCGTGGCCGCCGTGGAAGGTGCGCGCCTCGCCGATGATCACGGTGCCGATGCCGAACTGGCGGACCAGGCCGCTGCAATACCAGCACGGCGACAGGGTGGTCACCATGATCGTGGAGCGGTAGTCGCGGCGACGCCCCGCGGCGCGGAAGGCGTCGGTCTCGGCGTGCGCGCTCGGGTCGTCGTTCTGGACCCGGCGATTGTGGCCGCGTCCGAGCAGCGTGCCGTTGGCGTCGAACAGCGCGGCGCCGATGGGGACACCGCCCTCGGCCCGCCCGCGCAGGGCTTCGTCGTAGGCCACGGCGAGAAATGCGTCCGGCTCGGTCATGGTCTCCACTGTCGCGCCACGGGGACCCCACGGCAACGCGGGCGCGCCGACGGCGGGCGATCGCGGCGGCGGTGTCGGCGGGCCCGTTCGGCGGGCGGCGAGCCAGGAACTAGGCTGGGACACTGTGCCGAACACGTCTGACACCGCATCGACCCCGCCCGCAGGCGACCCGAACTACCTGGTCGGGCTCGATCTGCGCGGCCGCAGAGTAGTCGTGGTCGGCGGCGGCACCGTCGCCCAGCGCCGCCTCGGCCTGCTGGTGGCCGCGGGCGCCGACGTCCACGTGATCAGCAAGGCGGTCACGCCGGCCGTCGAGGGCATGGCGACCGCCGGTCAGATCACCGTCGAACTGCGTGCCTACGCCGACGGCGACCTCGACGCGGCCTGGTACGCGATGGCCTGCACCGACGAACCCGAGACCAATGCCGCGGTGGTCGCCGAGGCGACCGCGAAGCGGATCTTCTGCGTGCGCGCCGATGTCGCCCGTGACGGCACCGCCGTCACCCCCGCCACCGCCCGCTACGACGGGCTGACCCTCGGCGTGCTGGCCGGTGGCGCGCACCGGCGCTCGGCCGCCGTGCGCAACGGCCTGCTCGAGGCGCTGCAATCCGGTGTGGTGACCGACGATTCGGAGCCGGTGACCCCCGGCGTCGCCCTGGTCGGCGGCGGACCGGGCGACCCGGACCTGATCACCGTGCGCGGCCGCAGGCTGCTCGCCCGCGCCGATCTGGTCGTCGCCGATCGGCTCGCGCCGCCGGAACTGCTGGCCGAGCTGGGACCGCACGTCGAGGTGATCGACGCGGCGAAGATCCCCTACGGCCGCTCGATGGCGCAGGAGGCGATCAATCTGGCCCTGGTCGAAGGGGCCAAGGCGGGCAAGTTCGTCGTCCGGCTCAAGGGCGGCGACCCGTACGTGTTCGGCCGCGGGTACGAGGAGCTCGAAGCCTGTGCCGAGGCCGGGATCCCGGTGACCGTGGTGCCCGGCATCACCAGCCCGATCTCGGTGCCCGGCGCCGCGGGCATCCCGGTGACCCACCGGGGCGTGACCCACGAGTTCGTCGTGGTCAGCGGGCACGTCGCCCCCGATCACCCCGATTCGCTGGTCGACTGGGCGGCGCTGGCCAAGCTGCGCGGCACCCTCGTGCTGATGATGGCCGTGGAGCGGATCGACAAGTTCGCCGACGCGCTGCTGGCCGGTGGCCGCCCGGCCGAGACGCCCGCCGCGGTCATCCAGGAGGGCACGCTGCGCACCCAGCGGGTGGTACGGGCTGATCTGGGCACGGTCGCCGAGAAGGTCAAGTCCGAGGGCATCCGGCCGCCGGCGATCATCGTCATCGGCCCGACCGCGGGTTTCGGGCTGGACTAGCTTCGCGGGCCGCGCACCCGTGCGTTGCCGCCGCGCCAATTACACTGCCTCGTTGTGCTCGATAAACCCGCTGCGACGATGCAGTATCCGGTGACGAAGCGGGCCTTCGGCCTCGCCATCCTCGTACTGAGCGGCCTGCAGCTCATGGTCGTGCTCGACGGCACCGTCGTGATCTTCGCCCTGCCGCGCCTGCAGGAGGAGATGGGGCTGTCCAGCTCGGGCAGCGCGTGGACGGTGACCTCCTACGGCCTGACCTTCGCCGGGCTGATGCTGCTCGGCGGCAGGCTCGGTGACGCGTTCGGCCGCAAGCGCATGCTGATCTACGGCGTCGGCCTGTTCACCGCGGCCTCGCTCGCCTGCGGCCTGGCCACCGGCGAGGCGATGCTGCTGATCTCGCGCGCCTTCCAGGGCGCCGGTGCCGCGATCGCGGCACCGACCGCGTTCGCGCTGGTGGCCACCACCTTCGCGCCGGGGCCCGCCCGCAACCAGGCGATCGCGATCGTCGGCTCGATGGCGGGTATCGGCTCGGTCGGCGGCCTGGTCGTCGGCGGTGCGCTCACCGAGTTCTCCTGGCGCTGGATCTTCCTGATCAATGTGCCGATCGGCGCGCTGATCGTGCTCGGCGCTGTCTACAAGCTCACCGACACCGCCCACCACCGCACCCCGCTCGACATCAAGGGCGCCATCCTGGGCACACTCGCCTGCGCGACGATCGTGTTCGGCGCGACCGAGGGCCCGGCGATGGGCTGGACCAGTCCGCTCATCCTCGGCTCGCTGATCGGCGGTTTCGCGCTGCTGGTGGTCTTCGTGCTCACCGAGCGCCGCGAGGCCGATCCGCTGCTGCCGTGGTCGCTGTTCGACAGCCGCGACCGGGTCGCCACCTTCGCGCTGATCTTCCTGGCGGGCGCGGTGCTCGGCGCGATGACGTTCTTCGTGGCCCAGCTGTTGCAGAACGTGCTCGGCTACAGCCCGTTGCAGGCCGGTGTCGCCTCGATCCCGTTCACCATCGGCATCGGTGTCGGCGGCGCGGTGGCGTCGAAGGCGGCGCTGGTGATCGCGCCGCGCTGGCTGCTGTCGGCGGCGGCGGTCGTGCTGGCCTGCGGGTTGCTGTTCGGGTCGACGCTGGACCGGCACGTGCAGTACCTGCCGACCCTGCTGGCGCTGCTGCTGGTGATCGGCTTCGGCGTCGGCGTCGCCATGGTGCTGGCGCCGCTGTGCGTGCTGGTCGGGGTGCCGTCGTCGAACATCGGCCCGCTCTCGGCGGTCGGGCAGATGTTCATGAACCTGGCGACCCCGATCGCGATCGGCCTGCTCAGCCCGATCGCCGCCTCGCGCACCCTGTCCCTGGGCGGGCGCGACGGCCGGGCCGCGGACATGACCACGGCCGAGATCGACGCGCTCAACAGCGGTTACACCCTGGTGCTGCTGTGCTGCGCCGGTCTGGCGGTGCTCGCCGCACTGGTCGCGCTGACGTTGCGGTTCACCCCGCAGCAGCTGGTCCAGGCCCAGCACGCCCAGGACGAGGCCCAGCGCGCCTGAGACCGCCGGGCCCCGGTCCGCTCAGAGGCGACCGGCGACCCGGTGCGGGGTGATCCGCACGATCACCCGCCCCGCGTCGTCGACGGAGGCCGGGTTGAACTCGCGGTAGGGCTTGCCGGTGTACTTGAGCGACATCTCGTCGGGCAGCGCGCGCTCCGGATCCGGGATGGTGGTGGCCGTGCCCCGGATCTCGGCGTAGAGGAACGGCCGCTCCGGCGGGTTCACCATCACCGTGATCCGCGGGTCGCGCACCAGGTTCTTGGCCTGCTGGCGCGCGACGGTGGTGGAGAACAGCAGCTCGTCGCCCTCGCGCTTGATCCAGACGACGGTCAGATGCGGGTGCCCGTTCGCGCCGACCGTGGCGACGGTCGCGTAGACCTTCTCCTCGTCCAGATACGACTTCAGTTCGTCGGAAAGCACTGCGGTATCAGTCACGCTCCGGGACAACGCGTCCCGCGGCGGGCGCATTCCGCCCGCCGCGAAACGGCCGGTCCTACGGCGCGTCGACGGTGTGCGCGTCGGCGACGGTGAGCGCCTGGTCGAGAATCGCCAGCCCCTCTTTGACCTCGGACTCGGTGATCACGCACGGCGGCACCACGTGCAGCCGGTTGAAGTTCACGAATGTCAGCAGTCCGCCGCGCCGACAGGCGGCGACGAGTTCGGTCATCGCGGGACTGGTGCCGCCGTAGGGGGCCAGCGGTTCCCTGGTGGCACGGTCGCGCACCAGCTCGAGCGCCCAGAACACCCCGAGCCCGCGTACCTCACCGATGCTCGGATGCCGCTGCGCGAGTTCCCGCAGCCCCGGCCCGATGACCCGCGCGCCGATCTCGGCCGCGTTCTCCACGATCCGCTCCTCGCGCATCGCGGTGATCGTGGCCACCGCCGCCGCGGTCGCCAGCGGATGACCCGAATAGGTGAGCCCGCCCGGGTACGGCCGGTCGGCGAAGGTCGCCGCGATGGCGGCGCTGATCGCGACGCCGCCCAGCGGCACGTAGCCGGAGTTCACGCCTTTGGCGAAGGTGATCAGATCCGGCACGACCTCGAAATTGTCGATGGCGAACCATTTTCCGGTGCGGCCGAAGCCCGCCATCACCTCGTCGGCGATGAACACGATGCCGTGCCGGTCGCACAGCTCCCGCACGCCGCGCATGTACTCGGTGGTCGGCACCATGATGCCCGCGGTGCCCGGCACCGATTCCAGCACGATCGCCGCGATCGTGGCCGGACCCTCCATCGCGATGGTGCGCTCGAGATGCTCGAGGGCGCGCTGGGTCTCCTGTGCTTCGTCGCTCGCGTGGAACTCCGAGCGGTACAGGAACGGGCCGAAGAAGTGCACCACCCCGCTGGTGCCGTGGTCGTTGGGCCAGCGCCGCGGGTCACCGGTGACATTGACCGCCGTCTCGGTGCCGCCGTGATAGGAGCGGTACCGCGCGAGCACTTTCGGCCGTCCGGTGTGCAGGCGCGCCATCCGGATGGCGTGCTCGACCGCGTCGGCGCCGCCGTTGGTGAAGAAGATCTTGTCCAGGTCCCCCGGCGTGAGCTCGCTGATCAGCCGGGCCGCCTCGGACCGGGCGGCATTGGCGAAGGCCGGGCCGACCGTGCACAGTTCGGCCGCCTGCGCGGCGATCGCGGCGACCACCTTCGGATGCTGGTGCCCGATATTGGTGTTCACCATCATCGAGGAGAAGTCGAGCAGCCGGTTGCCCTCGCCGTCCCACACGTAGCAGCCCTCGGCGGCGGTGAGGACGATCGGCGACACCTGGGCCTGCGCCGACCAGGAATGGAAGACGTGGCGGCGATCGAGTTCGTAGGCGCGGGCGGCCTCGTCGGAAAGCGTCATCGACAATGCTCCTGTCCGGTCACTTGTTCTGCGGGAAGCCGAGTTCCAGCCCGCCGTGGCTGGGGTCGAGCCAGCGGGTGGTGATCGCCTTGGTGCGGGTGAAGAAGTGCACGCCGTCGGTGCCGTGCGCGTGCGAGTCGCCGAACAGCGAGTTCTTCCAGCCGCCGAAACTGTAGTAGGCGAGGGGAACCGGGATCGGGACGTTGACCCCGACCATGCCCACCTCCACCTCGTGGTGGAACCGCCGCGCCGCGCCGCCGTCGTTGGTGAACACGGCGGTGCCGTTGCCGTAGCGGTTGGCGTTGATCAACGCCACCGCCTCCTCGTAGGTGCCGACCCGCACGACCGAGAGCACCGGTCCGAAGATCTCGTCGGTGTACACGCTCATCGACGGCGTGACCCCGTCGAGAACGGTAGGCCCGAGCCAGAATCCGTCCGGCGCGCCTTCGACGATCAGCGGACGGCCGTCGAGCACCACCCGGGCGCCCGCGTTCTCGCCGGCGTCGATGTACTCCGCGACGCGATCGCGGTGGGCCCGGGTGATCAGCGGACCCATGTCGGCGCCGGAGGTCCCGGCCCCGGTGACGATGGTCGACGCGCGCTCGGCGATCTTGGTGACCAGCTCGTCGGCGACCCCGCCGACCGCGACCACCACGCTGATCGCCATGCACCGCTCACCCGCCGAGCCGAAGCCCGCGTTGACCGCGGCATCGGCGGCCAGGTCCAGATCGGCGTCGGGCAGCACCACCATGTGGTTCTTCGCCCCGCCGAGGGCCTGCACCCGCTTGCCCGCCGCGGTGCCGCGCTGGAAGACGTACTTGGCGATCGGGGTGGAGCCGACGAACGAGACCGCCTTGATGCCGGGGTTGTCGAGCAGTTCGTCCACGGCCACCTTGTCGCCCTGCACGACATTGAACACACCGTCGGGCAGCCCGGCCTCCTGCCACAGCCGCGCCAGCCACAGTGCCGCCGACGGGTCCTTCTCGCTGGGCTTGAGCACCACGGTGTTGCCCGCGCCGATGGCCAGCGGGAAGAACCACATCGGCACCATGGCCGGGAAATTGAACGGCGAGATGATCGCGACCGGGCCCAGTGGCTGGCGCACGGAATGGATGTCGACCTCGGTCGAGGCGTTCTCGGTGAACGAGCCCTTGAGCAGATGCGGGATGCCACAGGCGAATTCGACGACTTCCAGGCCGCGGGTGACCTCGCCGAGCGCGTCGGCGGCCACCTTGCCGTGCTCGGCGGTGATGATCGCCGCCAGCTCCTCCTTGCGCTCGGCGAGCAGCTCGCGGAACCGGAACAGCACCTGGGTGCGGCGGGTCAGCGAGGTGTCGCGCCAGGTCGCGAAGGCCACGGTCGCGGCGTCGATCGCCGCGCGGGTGTCGGCCACGTTCGCCAGGGCCACCTCGCCGGTGACCGCGCCCGTCGCCGGATCGGTGACCGGGGCGATCGCCTCGCTGGTGCCGGTGACGGACTTGCCGTCGATCCAGTGGCCGATGGACTGCATGGAGACCTCGTTTCGCCGGGAACGGTGGTGCTTCCACCCTGGTCCATCCCCACCCGCGCGAGGGCCGACGATCTGTACGGAGTCGCGGCATTCGTATTACGATTCGTCGGTGTTGTTGACCGTGGCCGATGTGCTCGCCACGCCGGTGGTCCAGGCAGGTCAGCCCGAGGTGATCTGCGGGGCCCACCTGGACCGGCCGGTGCGCTGGGTGCACGTCAGCGACCTGGCCGAGGTCGCCGACGTGCTGGTCGGCGCGGAATTGATCCTGACCACCGGGCAGGCGCTGGCCGCGCCGGAGCCGGCGCGCGTGGCCTACCTGCGCTCGTTGGCCGCGGCCGGGGTCGCGGGCCTGGTGGTGGAACTGGGCAGCTATGTGAGCGAGCTGGGCCCGGTCGTCGCGGCCACGGCCGCCGACCTCGGGCTGCCGGTGATCGTGCTGCACCGGGTGACCCGCTTCGTCGAGATCACCGAGGCCGTCCATCGCGCGATCGTCGCCGACCAGTACGCCGAGCTCGAGTTCGCCAGGACCGTGCACGAGACCTTCACCGAACTCAGTGTGCGCCGGGCCGCGCTCGCCGAGATCGTGCGCACCGCGGCGACCATGCTCGACGCGTCGGTCGTGCTGGAGGACCTGGCCCACCGGGTACTGGCCGCGACCGCCCGGCACACCACCTCCTCGGCGCTGCTGGAGAACTGGGAGGCGACCTCGCGACTGCTGCCCGGCGGCGAGGGCGTGGTCGACGTCGGCCCGCAGATGCAGCGCTGGGGCAGGCTGATCCTGCGCGCGGACCACGGACCGACACCGCGCGCGCGGATGGTGCTCGAGCGCGCGGCACAGACCCTGACCCTGCACCGGATGATCGACAAGGACCGGTTCGGTCTGCACCGCCGGGCCCAGACCGGCCTGATCGCCGACCTCGTCGAGGGCAGGGTCGGCGACGAGCGCGACGCGCAGGCGCGGGCGGCCGCGCTCGGGCTGCACCGGCATGCCCGCTACGTGCCCCTGTCCATCGAGATCGACGCCGTCGCCGACCCGGATCCGGTGGCGGCGCAACGGCGCAGCGCGGCGGTGGTCGAGGCGGTGACCCACGGGCTCGGCCTCGTCGGCGCCTCGGCGCTCAGTGCCACCGAGCACCGGCCCGGGCCGCGTGGTGCGGGCGCGCGATCACTCGCGATCGACGGGGAACGGGTCGCGATGATCCTGGCCCTCGCCCGGGGCGCTGTCGTCGACGAGCGGCTCGCCACGGTGTGCGCGGCTGTGCTCACCGAGGTGCGCCGGGTCGACGGTGTCCGGCGCGCGGTGATCGGCGTCGGCGCCGACTCCGACTCCCTGCTCGACACCGCGAGCGGACTCGCCGACGCCACGGAGGTCGCCACCGTCGCGGCCTCGATGCGCGCCGCGCCCACCCGGATGTTCTTCCGCAGCGCGGATATTCGGCTGCGCGGCCTGCTCTCGCTGATCCGCGACGACCCCCGGGTGCAGAGTTTCGCCGAGACCGAACTGAGCGCCCTGCTGCGCCACGACATCCGGCACGGCAGCGATCTGACCGCCACCCTGCGCCGCTTTCTCGACCTGGCGGGCAACAAGACCGAGCTCGCCAAGGCGCTCGCCATCAGCAGGCCGACGCTCTACGACCGGCTCGCCCGGATCGAGCGCATCCTCGCCGTCGATCTCGACGACGGCGAGTCCCGGACCTCGCTGCACACCGCGCTACTGGTCCGCGAACTCACCGGCGGCGGCGACCCGCGGTAGGCCATCGTGCCGATCTCACAGGAAATCGGGGTTGTCGGCGAGCGGGAGTCCGCCGACACTGGAGCCCATGACGTTGTCGTCGCTGGATCTTCTCGACCGCTGGACCGCTCTGGCCGGACCGGACTCCGTTCCTCTCGGAGCCGGGATCATCGCCCGCTACAGCGAACCCCATCGCCACTATCACACCGCCGAGCATCTGCGCGCGATGCTGCGCGCGATCGACGAATGGGCCGACAGCGCAGCCGATATCGACGCGGTGCGCTACGCCGCGTTCTTCCACGACGCGATCTACGCCGTCGACCGCGCCGACAACGAGGAACGCAGCGCCGACCTGGCCCGCGATGTCCTCGAATCCCTGGGCGCCGCACGGCCGTTGGTGGACGAGGTGGTCCGGCTGGTCCTGCTCACCCGCGGTCACGACGCCGAGGCGGGCGACACCAACGGCGCGGTGCTCTGCGATGCCGACCTGGTCGTCCTCGGGGGCGATCCGGCGAGTTACGCCGCCTACGCGACCGCCGTGCGCACCGAGTACGCGCACGTCCCCGACGACCTGTTCCGCGCCGGTCGCGCCGCGGTGCTGCGCTCGATCGCGAATCAGCCTGTGCTGTACCGGACTCCGGCGGCCCGCGCCCGCTACGAGGAGCGGGCGCGCGCGAATCTGGCGGCGGAGCTGGCCCAGCTCACCGAGTGAACTCGGCTCAGCGGTGCAGGGCGCCGCTGGATTCGATGGCGGCGGTGAGCAGTTCGGCCACGCCGCGCTGCCCGGCCAGGGTGGGGTGATAGGGGAGCAGGGTCTGATCGGCCACCAGCGGGTCGAACCAGCGTACGGCCGGATCGGCGCACATGCCGAGGGCGGGCGAGGCGGCGATGGTGTCGACGTAGATCGCGCCCTGCGCGGCGGCCTCGCGGGCCACGACGGTGTTGAGACGGGCGAACTTCGACTGGATGTAGGCGGCGTCGGCGGGCAGCAGGCCGAGCATCGCCGGGCAGCTGGTGTCGGCCAGGTAGGTGGGCCAGCCGTCGACGAAGATCGTGGCGCCGGGCGCGCGGCGGGTGATCTCGGTGAGAGCGGCGGCGTAGGCCGGGGCGATGGCGTCGATGCCGGCGTCCCACGCGGGATCGGCGGCCGCGGCGCACCCGCCCGACGCCGCGCCCGCGTGGCAGTCGCCGAGGATGTACTTCGTCATCTCGGCGTCGTTGGCGCCGATGTGCACGGTGACGATCTTCGTCGCGGGCCCGAGCGCGTCGAGTTGTGGTGCGACGCCGCCGGTCTGGGCGGTGTAGAGGTCGGGGATCTTCGCCGAGCTGCACGTGCGGTCGTCGAGTGTGAGCCGCAGGCGCTCGGCGACCAGCTTGGGCGCGTTGGTCGTTGACCGCACGCAGCGCAGGGGCGCGCCGAGGTCGAGGTTCGCGGCGCCGGTGGTCGCGGCCCCGGAATCACCGAGCGCGACATAGGTCGCGCCGTCCGGGGTCGAGGGCTCGGCCTGGGCGGGGGCCGACGGCAGTGCGGCGAGACAGACGACCGCGGCGAGCACGCGCAGACAGTTCTTCAGCGAACGACGGGGATCCACAGCGCGAAGAGTAGGAGCATGTGGGCCACGCCACAAGTGCGACCCGACACGAACGCCCGGCGGGCCGGTGGCGGTCCGCCGGGCGGTGGGTCAGAGGGCGTCGAGCATCCGTGCCGCGAGCGGCGCCGACGACGCCGGGTTCTGGCCGGTGTAGAGCGTGCGGTCGACCTCGATGTGCGGGGCCCACGGCGCACCCTCGCGATAGTCGACGCCGAGCGCGACGAGACGGTCCTCGAGCAGCCACTTCGCCTTGTCGGCCAAGCCTGCCTGGGTCTCCTCGGCATTGCTGAACGCGGCGACTCGATACCCGGCGAAGGGTGACTTGCCGTCGGCGTCGGCGGTCGCGAGCAGGGCGGCGGGCGCGTGGCAGACCACACCGAGCGGCTTGCCCGAGGCCAGCGCGTCGACCAGGAGCGCACCCGAGACGGGATCGACCGCGAGATCCTCCATCGGGCCGTGCCCGCCGGGATAGAACACGGCGTCGTAGTCGGCGAGATCGACCTCGGCGAGCGGGATCGGCTGCCGCAGGGCCTGCGCCCCGGCCAGGATCTCGGCGATCTCCCGCGCGCGCTCGGCCCCGCCGTTGGCCTCGGGTGCCAGACTGCCCTGGTCGACCGGCGGGGTCACCCCGCCCGGCGTCGCGACGGTGACGGTATGGCCCGCGCCGGTGAACGCCGCGTACGGCGCGGCGAATTCCTCGGCCCAGTACCCGGTGGGGTGCTTCGTGCCGTCCGCCAGGGTCCAGTGATCGGCGCCGGTGAGGACGAACAGGATGTGTGCCATCGGATTCCTTCTCCATTCAACGGGTTTCGGGGCGATCGGCCGGCAGCGTCGTCGGGTCGCACTCTCGACGCTAGGTACTCGGGCATTTCCTGACCAATAGGATGGCCTATATGAGACATAGGCCAGCCGATGGCTCGATGGATCTGGTGCAGTTGCGGACCTTCCTGGCGGTCTATCGGACCGGATCGCTCACCGCGGGCGCCGCCCAGGTGGGGCTGTCCCAGCCCACGGTGACCACGCAGGTCCAGGCGCTGGAACGGTACCTGGGCACGCCGCTGTTCGAGCGGCTGCCGCGCGGGGTGGCGCCGACGGCCGCCGGTCACGAGCTGGCGGCACGGGTGAGCGCCCCGCTGGACGCGCTCGCGTCGGTCGTGGGTGGCCCCGTCGCCGACACACCGGCGCCGCCCGAGCCGCCGGTGCTGCTGGGCGGGCCCGCCGAGATGTTGGCCGCGCAGGTGCTGCCCGCCCTCGCGCCGCTGCTCGCCGAGGGGGTGCGGCTGACGGTCCGGGCCGGCCTCACCGACGATCTGCTGGCCGAACTGCGATCGGGGACACTCGATCTGGTGATCTCGACGGCGCGCCCGCGCGGTCGGACCGTGCTCGCCGAGCCGCTCGTCGACGAGGAATTCCTGCTCGTCGCGGCGCCGGTGGTGGCGGCCCGGGTCGACACCGCGCGCCTGCGGCGCACCGGACCGGGCGCGCTCGACGGCCTCCCGCTGCTCAGTTACGCGGCCGACCTGCCGATCCTGCGCCGCTACTGGCGGCACGTGTTCGAGACCCGGCTGGAGGCGACCCCGGCCCTGATCGTCCCCGATCTGCGGGCGGTGCTGGCCGCGGTGCTCGCCGGGGCGGGAATCAGCGTGCTGCCGCGCTATCTGTGTACGGACGAGCTCGCCGACGGCACCCTGGTGCCCCTGCTCGATCCGGCGGATCCGCCGATCAACACCGCGTTCCTGGCCCGCCGGGTCGGTGGGGCGCCCCGCCCGCACGTCGAGCGGGTCCGGGCCCGGCTGCTCGCCGCCGCGGTCGCGTGGCGCGCGGAGTGAGCCGGTATTCCCGCCCGGATCGAGCCGTGGGGGATCTCTCGCTGCCGCGCCGGGGGAACAGTCGCACCGGATCGGTGGTTGACCGAGCACATGACGACACTCGGATTGATCGGCAGCGGCAATATCGGATCGACGGTGGCACGGCTGGCGGTGGCGGCCGGAATCGACGTGGTGCTCAGCAACTCTCGCGGACCCGAGACGCTGGCCGACCTCGTCGCCGAACTCGGCCCGCGGGCCAGGGCGGCGACGCCCGCGGAGGCGGCGGCCGCCGGTGACCTCGTCGTGGTGACCGTGCCGCTGAAGGCCTATCAGCAGGTACCGGTCGCGCCGCTGGCGGGCAAGGTCGTGCTCGACACCAACAACTACTACCCCGAGCGCGACGGCGCGATCGCCGAACTCGACGCCGACACCGTCACCACCAGCGAACTGCTGCAGCGGCACCTGCCCGAGTCCCAGGTGGTCAAGGCGTTCAACAACATCTACTTCGAGCACCTGGCCACGCTCGCTCGTCCCGCGGGCGCGGCCGACCGCTCCGCGCTGCCGGTCTTCGGCGACGATCCGGCCGCGAAGATCGCCGCGGCCCACCTGATCGACGCGCTCGGCTACGACGTGGTCGACGGCGGCACGCTCGCCGAGAGCCGCCGTTCCCAGCGCGACACCCCGGTCTATGTCCATCCCTACGCCGTCCCGGGCGATTCCTGGCCGCCCGCGGCCGCCACCACCGGCGACATCGCGGCGATCCGGGCCGCCTTGGCAGCCGCCACGGTGTGAGACGAGAGCCTCCCACCTGCGCCGATGCTTGACATGCAAGCCACCGCTTGCCTATGGTTCGAGGGGAGACGACGGGAGGAGCGCACGCCGTGACAGATATCTTCACCGCCCTGGCGGATTCGACACGGCGCGCGCTGCTCGACGAACTGGCCGAGCGGGACGGGCAGACGCTGTTCGAATTGTGCGCCAAGCTCGCCACCCGCCACGGGATCAGTTCGTCGCGGCAGGCGATCACCCAGCACCTGGGCATGCTCGAGGCCGCGGGGCTGGTGACCACCCGTCGGCAAGGCCGCTACAAGTTCCATCACGCCGATTTCACGCCGCTGCGCGCGGTCTCGGAGCGATGGCCGATTCCCCAGGAGGACACATGATCCGCATCGGTGTGACCAGCATCTTCGTCGACGACCAGGACAAGGCCGAGAAGTTCTACACCGACGTGCTCGGCTTCCAGGTCAAGGACCGGGTGCCGATCGGTGAGTACGACTGGCTGACCCTGGTCTCGCCCGCCGACGTCGACGGCATCCAGTTGCTGCTCGAGCCCGACCAGAACCCGATCGCCCAGAACTACAAGAGCGCGCTCACCGCCGACGGCATCCCCTGCATGATCTTCACCGTCGACGACCTCGACGCCGAATACCGCCGCCTGCTCGACCGCGGCGTGCTGTTCACCCAGCCACCCCAGCCGATGGGCGCGGTCACCACCGCCGTCTTCGACGACACCTGCGGCAACCTCATCCAGCTGATGGAACCCGCTACCGCGTGATGATGAGAAGTTCGGTGGGGGAGGCGATCTCGGCGCGCAGGCCGGCCTTGGTCGCCACCTTCGCCACCGCGCGGATGTCGGTCGGCTCCGCGCGGGTCAGGACCAGGGCGCGGGCCAGCAGGCCCTTGTGATGCTTGTTGAAGTGGCTGACCACGGTGCGGGAGCCGTCGGGGTGCTCGGTGAGCACGTTGGCGGTGATCGCGTCGGGGACCCGGCCCAGCTGCTGGTAGGTGCCCGAGCGCAGATCGATGACGAGTTCGCCGCCCGCCTCGGCGAACAGGGCGTCCGGCAGGACATCGCGCCACACCGCCGACAAGGTCGGCAGGCCGGGCAGTTTGGTGCCGCCGGAGAGACGGTAGGCCGGAATCGGGTCGGCCGCGCGGACCGCGCCGAACAGTGCGGAGCCGATGCCGAGGCGCGCATAGGCCTTCGCGCGCTGCGCCTTGGTGAACGACGCCGCGTCCAGCGCGTCGTAGAGCACGCCGGTGTAGCGCTCGAGCGCGGGCCGGGTCGCCGAGGTGCGCAGGCTCGCGTTGCGGGCGATCTCGGCGTCGGCGGACTTGCCGAGGCCGAGCACCGCGGTGGCGGCGGCCGGGTCGGCCGCGAGCTGCACCACCTCGGTGATCAGCTTGTCGCGCACCGCCGTGAGCTGCGGCATCGCCAGATCGGCCAGGTCGAGGGGCGCGCCCGACCCACCGTCGGACTTGGTTTCGGAGGGAGGCAGCAGCACCAGCACGATCGCCTACGGTACCGGCGCCCGCGCCCGGCCCGGCCGGTGGTGGCCCCGCAACCGCGATCGGCTTGCACGGCGTCCCGGACCAGGGACTACCCTGTGCATCCGTGATCACCCGCCTCTCCCGCCTGTTCCTGCGCACCCTGCGAGACGATCCCGCCGACGCCGAGGTGCCCAGCCACAAACTGCTCGTCCGCGCCGGCTATGTCCGCCGGATCGCCCCCGGCGTGTACTCGTGGCTGCCGCTGGGTCTGCGCACGCTGCGCCGCATCGAGGACGTGGTGCGCCAGGAGATGGACGCCACCGGCGCCCAGGAGATCTCCCTGCCCGCGCTGCTGCCGCGCGAGCCCTACGAGACCACCAACCGGTGGACCGAATACGGTGACGCGCTGTTCCGCCTGCAGGACCGCAAGGGCGGCGACTACCTGCTCGGCCCCACCCACGAGGAACTGTTCGCGCTCACCGTCAAGGGTGAGTACAACTCCTACAAGGATCTGCCGGTCACGCTGTACCAGATCCAGGACAAGTACCGCGACGAGGAACGTCCCCGCGCCGGCATCCTGCGCGGTCGCGAGTTCACCATGAAGGACTCCTACTCCTTCGATCTCGACGACGCGGGCCTGGCCACCAGCTACGCCACCCACCGCGCGGCCTACCAGCGCATCTTCGAGCGGCTCGGCGTCGAGTACGTCATCGTGGCCGCCACCTCCGGCGCGATGGGCGGCAGCGCCTCCGAGGAGTTCCTCGCCGCGAGCCCCGTCGGTGAGGACACCTACGTGCGCTGCGTCGAGTCCGGCTACGCGGCCAACGTGGAAGCCGTGGTCACGCCCGCGCCCGCGCCGCTGCCGCTCGAGGGACAGCCCGCCGCCGTCGAATACGACACCCCGAACACCCCCACCATCGCGACGCTGGTCGACTGGGCCAACGAGGCGAAGGTGCTCGACCGCACCGTCACCGCCGCCGACACGCTCAAGAACGTCATGGTCAAGCTGCGCCACCCGGACGGCAAGACCGAGATCCTCGGCATCGGTGTCCCCGGTGACCGCGAGGTCGACGACAAGCGCCTCGAAGCCTCCGTCGAGCCGGCCGAGGTGGAGTTGCTCACCGAAGCCGACTTCGCCGCGAACCCCTTCCTGGTGAAGGGCTACATCGGCCCGAAGGCGCTGCAGGCCAACGGTGTTCGCTACCTCGTCGACCCGCGCGTCGTCGAGGGCACCGCCTGGATCACCGGCGCCGACACGCAGGGCAAGCACGTCGTCGGGCTGGTCGTCGGTCGTGACTTCACCCCTGACGGCACCATCGAGGCCGCCGAGGTCCGCGACGGCGATCCCTCGCCCGACGGCGCCGGTCCGCTGGTGTCGGCCCGCGGCATCGAGATCGGCCACATCTTCCAGCTCGGCCGCAAGTACACCGATGCCTTCGACGTCGACGTGCTGGGCGAGAACGGCAAGCCGGTCCGACTGACCATGGGCTCCTACGGCATCGGTGTGTCCCGCCTGGTCGCGGTGATCGCCGAGCAGCAGCACGACGACAAGGGCCTGCGCTGGCCCGCCGAGGTCGCCCCGTTCGACGTGCACGTGGTGATCGCCAACAAGGACGCCGCCGCCCGCGAGGGCGCCGAGCAGGTCGTGGCCGGGCTGGACAAGCAGGGCCTCGAGGTCCTCTTCGACGACCGCACCGCCTCGCCCGGCGTCAAGTTCAAGGACGCCGAACTGCTCGGCATGCCCTGGATCCTGGTGATCGGCCGTGGCTGGGCCGACGGCAAGGTCGAGCTGCGCAACCGGTTCACCGGCGAGGCCGAGGAGATCGCGGCCGAGGACGCCGTCGCCGCGGTCACCGCGAAGATCCGCGGCTGAGTTCGCCGGACCCCGGTCGTGTGCGCGGCACGCGACCGGGTCGGCGAAAGCCGCTGCGCCACAAGAATTGACCGGTCACCGCTCGACATGAGGGGACAGGCCCGGGACTGATAGTTTCGAGCGCGTGGACACGTTCAGCGATTCGCTGTTGCGGCTGGCGCGGGATTATCTCGGCGGGGCGATCGAGCAGTATTCGGTATTTCAGGAGCAGATCAGGCCGGGGCCGACCCGGGTGGACCATCGGTCCGGTCGGGTCTGGATCGGCGAGCGGGAGTTCGCCGGGTCCGGCGAGATCGGGACCTACGCCGAGGACCTGACCTTCATGTGGGCGTGGGCCAAGCCCACCCTCGAGGGCTTGCCGGGCGTCGCGGCGTCGACGCGGGTGCGCGAGCTCGGACTACGGCACGGGATTCCCGAATTCGCCGAGGGAGTCGTGGATCTCTCGGGCTTCCCCGATCCGATGCTGGCCGCCGATCATCTGTCGATCATCGCGCTGGGAGCGCTCGGCGCTCGCGGGATGACCAAGTTCAACCACGGCGGGCGCGCGTACGCCTACCTGATCGTCGACGACGAGCAGGTGCCGTCCGCGACACCGGACCCGGGACGGGTGGCCGAGCTGGTGGGCGCCGCCGCCCGGATGCTGCCGGGCACCGGCGCGCGAGCGGTCGTGGCCGGTTACGCCCATCGCCATCGCCTGCCCGTGCGCGACACCGCCGACGGCGTGGAGGTGCAGCTGCCCGACGGGCCACGGCTGATCGCCCGTATCGGCGACGGTGACCGGCTCCTCGGCGCCGAGGTCCTCGGCGCGAGTGCGAGCGCCCCGGCCGGTGCCGGGCCACGGCCCGAACGGATTCCGCCCTTCTTCCCGGACAGCCTGCTGGTCGCGCTGGCACCGGCCGCGGCGATCACCGTCGGCGGCCATGGTTCGCTGCGGGGCGGGGGGCGCGCCCCCCCCCGCCCCCCCCCCCGCGGGGCCCCCCAGTTAGGGGCGATCCTCGCGTTTTGCCGCGGCCCCCGGGGGGGGGCC